>CAVVRO010000001.1:0-344748 GCA_963750645.1 uncultured Microthrixaceae bacterium
CATGCGCCTCGGTCATCCGTCAGGCCGTCGCCGATGATGGGCGGTTCCAGGTGCGGATCGGCGTCCACATGGGCGAGGTGGTCCTCGCCGACGGCGATGTCCATGGTGACGGCGTCAACATCGCATCGTGCATCCAGAGCGAGGTCGCCCCTGGTGACATCGGCATGTCACGCGTCGTCTACGAGAACATCAAGAACAAGGGTGGCATGACCGCCACCCTCCTGGGCGAACGGAACCTCAAGAACGTCTCGACGCCGATCGTCTTGTACACGCTGGACCCGTCGCCGTAGGTGTGCACCTGCGTGCACAGAAGTGCCTGGTGAGCCGCGACGCGGGCACCCGAGGCGGGTCGGGTGCCCGAGTCTGACGACACCGGCGGACAGGAAGCCAGCGCTCGCCCGGGTGATCTCGAGACCGTGCGGGGTCTCGAGGCCCTCGAGGGCCAACATACGCCCGGAGCGGACCAGGGCGATACGGCCTTGCCGATCTTCCTCCGCTCCGTAGGGCCAGCACCTCGAAACGTGCCGAGCAGCGTGACACGCCCCGCATCCACCTCTGCCACGCACGAACTTGCGAAGATCGCGCTGACGGGCAGAGGCAGGGCGGCTGAGGAGATCGCATCGTGAGGGTGGGGGATGATCGAGACGACGACCGCTGCCCGCACTGCGGGCGGGGGAGGGTGGTCGTGCCGGCCTCCCGGGATTCGGCTGATTCGACCATTGACCTGCGGCAGACAGCCGACCACGACCAGCACGACGACGAATCCGACCACGTGTCTCATTCGGCTGGCCCCGAAGCCGACTCAGACGCCACGCTGCTGAGTGAGCGTGTGGCACCGCGAACCTAGAGCGACCCGCGCTCGGCGGGTGGCACCACGATCACGGCAGCGCCGGTGCGGTGGACCAGCTGGAGGGGGACGCGTCCGAGGCGGAGCCCGGTGAAACCGCCCAGGCCGCGGGTGCCGACGACGGCGACCGAACCGGGATGGGCCTCGAGGGCGCGGATGATCGCCGCGACCGGATGGATGTCCTGGTCGATGTCGATGTCGAGGGCCACGCCAGCCTTGTCGATGGCCGCAGTCCACTCACGAACGTCGGCCTCCGCCTTGTGGCGCCAGCTGCGGGGGTCAGACTCGGGGACCCACTCGGCGAAGGGCTCGAAGGCGTACACCGCCGTCACCGGCACCTCGAGCCGGGCCGCCATCTCGGCGCACAGGTCGATGGCGGTCAGGCTGCCGGGTGAGCCGTCCACGCCGACGACGAGGTGGGTGGCGGCTTCGGCGCCGGAGTGAGGGACGACGGCCAACGGGATGGTGGTGTGATGGGTCAGGTGGTGCGCGACGCTGCCCAGGTGCAGGCGAGCGAAGCCGCCGGCGCCGCGACCTCCGACGACGAGGAGGTCGGCATGGCGGTCGTGCGCCGAGGCCAGCAGGGCATCCGGGGGATCGCCGTCGAGGAGCACCGTGTCGGCGGGAGTCGCGTCCTGGGGGAGCGACACGTCGCGGTCGGGTGAGCCCTCGCTCCGGGCCGGTGCGACCGCACGGGCGGCGATCAGCTCGAACCCGCCACGTCGGGCGAGGTCAGTCGCCCAGGTCAGGGCATCGAGAGCGGCTGGGGATCCGTCGACGCCAACGAGGATGCGTTCCACGTGTCCTCCTTCGGGACTGTCCTTCGTCATCCAGCCTGAGACACGAGAGCGCCCAGGAGAAGGGTCCATTGGCCCTTCTCCGGACGGCATCACAGCGGTGTAATGCTGGGCGTCGGCCAGAACCCAGCGAGGAGGTGGATCGTGCCGCGCACGCTGTCGGACATCTTGCGGCGTTATCGGCCCACGGTCGCTCCCGGCCCGGCGAGCCCCGCAGGGGTGCCCGCCGATCGGGTCGCTGAGGCCGCCGCGGAGCTGGCGGTGGTCTTCGCGGAGCTCGAGCCGGCGGTGGAGGAGGCGCAACGGGTGCGGGAACAGGCCCGGGCCGACGCGGCGCATCGTCGCCTGCGGGCGGTCGAGGAAGCCGACCGGGTCGTCGCCGACGCGCGCTCGCGGCTCGACGCGGTTCGAGCGGAGGCCTACTCCGCCCACATGGCGGCGCTCGACGAGGAGCGAGCCAAGCTGGACAGCGAGACGCGCGAGGAGGCCGACCGGGTGCGCAACGTCGCCGCGGCACGCCTGGCGAACGTGGTCGCCCGGGTGCTCGACGGCGTCTGGGCCACCGCCGGCCTGCCGCCGGGCGGCACCCCGTCCACGGGGCACGGGAGCTAGCTCGATGAGCGCGGGGTGGGTGGCCGGAAGCATCCGCGGGCGGTTGCTGACCCGTCGGCGGCTGGGGACAGCCGGCGCTCAGGCGGTGGCGGCCTCGGGGAGCACCGACGCCGCCGTGGCCGAGCTCGCGAGCTCGGTGTACGGGCGCGATGTCCGCGTCGGGATGTCGGTCGCGCCGGCGCGCCGGGCGATCGGATCCGTGTGCGTGTGGCATCTGCGGGTGCTGGCGGGCTGGCTGCCGCCGCGCGCGGGTGACGTGGTGCGCGTGTTCGGGGGCCGGTTCGAGATGGCCAACATCGGGGACCGGCTGGTGGCGCTCGCCGGCGAAGCCGTGGCGGAGCCCTACGCCCTGGGGACGCTCTCGGTGGCATGGCCCCGGGTGGCGGTGGCCGAGACCACGGCGGAGGTCCGGGAGGCGCTCACCGGCTCGGTGTGGGGCGACCCGGGCGAGACCGACTGGGCCGCGATGGCGCCCGTGCTGGAGGCGCGGTGGACGAGCTGGCTCGCCTACGCCGTGCCGGACGCCTTGCCGTGGGCGGCGGGTGCCGCGGCCATGGTGGTCGCCCGCCGGCTTGCCTCCGGTCAGGCGGTGCCGGCCGCGGCCCTGATGGATCTCCGACGGCAGCTGGGGCGGGACTGGGAGACCGCCACCGATGTCGCCGACCTGGCGGCACGCCTCCCCCGCTCGGGCGCGTGGGTGTTGGACGGAGTCGACGCCCCCGAGGAGCTGTGGCGGGCCGAAGGACGATGGTGGCACCGAGTGGACGATGACGCGGCCAGGGTGCTGCGCGCCGGGCGGCCCGGCCCGGCGGTGGCCGCGGCGGCAGCGGCGCGGCTGGTAGCCGACGCCTGGCGAGCCCAGGCCGCGCTGGAGGCGGCGCCGTGGGGTGGCGAGGGAATCGAGGCCTTCGATGCGGTGGCGTGAGGATCTGCTGCCCCGTCGCATGGCCCGCGTCGCCGTGGTGGCGCCCGAGACCCGGTGGCGGCGCGTCCTGGCCGAGGTGGCCGACGCCGGCGTGGTCGAACCGGACGGGGTCGAGCCAGGGGCGGAGCTCGACCGCGTCACGGCGGCGTCGACGTCGCGTGACCCGGTGCGCGCGGTGGCGGGCTGGTTGCCGGTGTCGGCCCTGCCGGGTCTCGTCGACCGGGTCAGCCCGTTGGGTGGTGCGGTGGTGGAGCTGCCGCTGCCGGCCGGCACCGACCCGCCGACGCTGCTGGCCCGGGACGGAGCGAACCCGGCCCGGCCCCTGGTGGACACCTACGCCACCGTCCCGTACCGCGACGTCGACCCGACCTGGTTCGCAGCGGCCGCCTACGTCGTGATGTTCGGGATGATGTTCGGCGACGTCGGTGATGCCGCGCTGGTCATCCTCGCGGGGCTGTGGCTGTGGAAGAGCCGCAACCCGCGGGTCGCGGGGGTGCGCCGGGTGTGGCCACTGATCGTGGCCTTGGGGGTGGCGGCTGGGTTCTTCGGGGTGCTGTACGGGGAGTTCTTCGGGCCGACCGACGTGATCGAGCCGCTGTGGCTGCGGCCGCTGGACGAACCAACGCGACTGCTGGTTGCCGGGATCGCGGTGGGTGCCGGGCTGCTGGCCGTGGCCTACGGGTTCGGCGTCGTGAACCGCTGGCGGGAGGGGGGGATCGGACTCGCCCTCTACGCGCCCAGCGGCGTGGCCGGCGCCGGCCTGTTCGTCGCCCTGTCGCTCATCGCGGGCGGGGTGCTGTGGGAGCAGCAGTGGCTCTGGGGAGTCGGCCTGCTGCTGGGCGCCGTCGCACTGGTGCTCGTGGCGATCGGGTTGAAGGTCGGTGCCGGCAAGGGGGCCGCCGGATCGCTGCAGGCGTCGGTCGAGCTGGTCGACGTCGTGATCCGGCTCGGCTCCAACGTGGTGTCCTTCGCTCGCCTCGCCGCCTTCGGGCTCGTCCACGCCGCGCTCGGCAAGGTCGTCTGGGACGCCACGACCGCCCTGTGGGGGCTACGCCTGGCCGCGGTGGCGGCGGTCGCCGTGTTCGTCGTCGGCCATGTGGTGGCCTTCGTGTTGGCCGCGCTGGTGGCGGGCGTCCAGGCACTGCGTCTCGAGTACTACGAGCTGTTCTCACGTGTCTTCGCCTCGGAGGGCCGCCCGTACCGTCCGTGGCACATCCCGTTCGCATCGTCAGAGGAGGCGACATGATCGCTTGGCTGATCGCCCTACCCGTCCTGGCCGCCGTGAGCGCGCTCACCGTGGCGCTGCTGCGCCGGCGATCCGACTCGTCGCTGCGGTGGCTGCGGGTGCTCAACGCCGTCCTGCTGCTGGCGGGTGGGGTGCTGTTCGTGATGGCCCTGACCGCCGGGCCCAGCGAAGCCGCGGCGCCGACCCAGGAGTCGTCCTCGGAGTCGTCGAACGCCGCCCTGCTGGGCGCGGCCATCGCCGTGGCCGGATCCTCCATCGGCGCCGCCATCGCCGTCGCCTCCACCGGCTCCGCGGCGTTGGCGGCGATCAGCGAGCGGCCGGAGCTGTTCGGCCGGGCGATGGTGATCGTCGGGCTGGCGGAGGGCATCGCCATCTACGGCCTCATCGTCGCGGTCATCCTGATCGGCAAGACATGAGCCGCATCGCCGTGCTGGGCGACCCGCCACGCGTCGATGGCTGGGTGCTCAGCGGTGCCCTCGTGCTGCCAGCGGCCGACGGCGACGAGGTGGAACGAGCATGGGAGGCGCTGCCCGACGACGTCGAGGTGGTCGTGGTCACCCCTGGCGTCGCGCGACAGCTCGCCGGGCGGGTGGGCGAGCGGTTGGTGGTCGTGCTGCCGTGAACCTCGAGCCCGTCCGCGACGCCCTCCTGGCCGACGCCCGTCGCGATGCGGAGGGCCTGCGGACCCGGGCCGAGCGAGACGCGGCAGCCACCGTGGCAGCGGGCAGCCGAGAAGCCGAACGGCTGCTGGCCGAGGCCCACGCCGCAGGCGAGGCCGAGGCGCGTGCGGTGGTGGCCGCCGATCTCGCGCAGGCCCGTCGCGAGGCGCGCGAGGTCGTCCTCCGCGCTCGTCGCGACGTCTACGAGCGAACGCTCGCCGCGGCACGGGACGAAGCGTCCGCGTTGCGCCACGCGCCCCGCTACGACGCGCTGGTCGACGGCCTGACCGGTGTCGCCCGACAGCAGCTCGGCGACGACACAGCCGTGATCGTCGACGACGAGGTCGGCGGGCTCCTCGCCCGCGCCGGAGCTCGGACGGTCGACTACCGACTGCCCGCCATCGCCGAGCGCTGCTTCGGAGACGTCGGCCCCGACCTCGAGGCGCTGTGGCGTTGACCGAGCGCCCCACATCGCGCGCTGCCGACCCGACGACCGGACGGGTGATCCGCGTCGCCGGGCCGCTCGTGGAGCTCGATGGACTCGGCGACGTCGCCCTCCTGGAGGTGGTCGATGTCGGCCCGGACCGGCTCCGCGGCGAGGTGGTCGGCATCGAGGGCGAGCGCGTGACCGCGCAGCTCTACGAGTACACAGGCGGCCTCCGCCCTGGTGGACGCGGCCACCGCAGGGGGCGAGCCGCTCTCGGGGCGGCTCGGCCCCGGCCTGTTGGGCGGCGTGTTCGACGGGATCTTGCGGCCCCTGGCCGCCCGCGACACCTGGCTGCGTCCTGGCGTTCGTCGCGACGACGACCCGCCCCGGTTCCGGTTCCGTGCCTCGGTCCGCGTCGGTGACGAGGTGGCGCCCGGAGCGACGGTCGGGGTAGCCAGCGACACGGCCGCCATCGAAGAGGCGGTGGTGGTGCCCCCCGGGATCGCCGGCTCGGTGACGTGGGTGCGCGGCGACGCCCTCGTCGGCCGGGAGGAGGTCGTGGTGCGCGTCGACGATCGCGACGTCCAGCTGACGACCCCCTGGCCGGTACGCCAGCCGCGCCCGATCCGCGCCCGCCTGGACGCGGCCGTGCCCCTCGCCACCGGCCAGCGGGTGCTCGACCTGCTCTTCCCGGTGGCGAAGGGCTCGACGTCCGCGGTGGTCGGTGGCTTCGGCACGGGCAAGACCGTGCTGCTGCAGCAGCTGGCGAAGTGGTGCGACGCCGACGTGATCGTCTACGTCGGCTGCGGGGAACGGGGCAACGAGCTCGCGGACGCGATCGATGAGCTGCGGGCGCTCGACGATCCCCGGACGGGCCGCCCGCTCGTCGAGCGCACCGTGATCATCGCCAACACGTCCAACATGCCGGTGATGGCCCGCGAGGCCAGCATCTACACGGGAATGACCGTGGCCGAGTACTTCCGCGATCAGGGTCTCGACGCGGTCCTGATCGCGGACTCCACCTCGCGGTGGGCCGAGGCGCTGCGCGAGTTCTCCTCCCGGAGCGGCGAGCTGCCCGCCGAGCAGGGGTTCCCCGCGGGGCTCGCGTCGGCGCTCGCCGCCTTCTACGAGCGGGCCGGACGGGTCGAGACCCTCGCCGGCACGGAGGGCTCGGTGACGGTGGTGGCGGCGGTGTCGCCTCCCGGCGGTGATGTGACCGAGCCCGTCTCCGCGCACACGCAGCGGTTCGTGCGGTCGTTGTGGACCCTCGATCGGGATCTCGCCTATGCCCGTCATTACCCGGCGGTGTCGTGGCGAGGGTCCTTCTCACGGGACGCCGCGGGCCTGGCGACCTGGTACGCCCGCCACGGCGATGGCGGCTGGGCGCCGCGTCGCGCCCGCCTGCAGAGCCTGCTGGCCGAGGCCGAGCACCTCCGGTCCGTGGCCGAGCTCGTCGGCACGGCGGCGCTGCCCGGCCGGGAGCGGATCGTGCTGCTCGCCGGCCGCCTGGTCCGGGAGGCGGTGCTGCAGCAGAGCGCGCTGAGCCCGAACGACGCGACCTGTGGCCGCGCCAAGCAGGCCGCCATCGCCGAGGCGGTGCTGGCCGTCCACGACAGGGCGCAGGCGCTCGTCAGCGAGGGCCGGCCGGTCACGCTGCTCGAGCAGGTCGACTACACCCCGTTGCTGCGGGCGGGCGCCGAGCTCGCGCCCGACGACGCGGCAGGTGTCGCCGCCTGCCGCGACCAGGTCCTCGCCGCGATGGAGCACCAGGGATGACGGGCATCGCGGCGGTCGATCATCACGACCTGCGTCGTGTGCAGGGCCCGCTGATCATCGTCGGCGGCGTGCGCGACGTGGGTTGGGACGAGTTCGCCGAGGTCCGCCTGACCGATGGCACCACCCGCCATGGGGTGGTCCTCGAGGTGGCCGGCGACCTCGCGGTGGTGCAGGTGCTCGAAGGGACCGACGGGATCGCCCCCGCCCGTGCCAGCGTCGCGTTCACCGGGAGCCCTCTTCGGATCCCAGTCGGAGCCGGCTGGCTGGGGCGGACCTGCAACGGTCGGGGTGACCCCCTCGACGGCGGGCCGCCCATCACCGGCGACGCCCTCGCGGACGTGAACGGCGCGCCTCTCAACCCGGTGGCGCGCGACACGCCGCGCGACCCCGTCCTCACCGGTGTGTCGATGATCGACGCGCTCACCACCCTGGTCCGGGGCCAGAAGCTGCCGATCTTCTCGGTCGGCGGGCTGCCGCACCTCGAGCTGGCCGCCCAGATCGCCGCTCAGGCCCATGCCGCTGGTGAGCCGTTCGCCGTGGTCTTCGCCGGCATGGGAATCACCCACGCCGACGCGGCGGCGGTGCGCGACGTCCTCGAAGCGCGGGCCGCGCACGGCGAGCTCGCCCTGCTGCTCAACACCGCCGACGACCCCGTCATCGAACGGATCCTGACCCCCCGTCTCGCGCTGACGGTCGCCGAGCACCTCGCCTTCGAGACCGGCCGCCATGTCCTGGTGGTGATGGCCGACATGACCAGCTACTGCGAGGCGGTTCGCCAAGTCGGCGCGGCCCGCGGCGAAGTGCCGGGGCGGCGCGGCTACCCGGGCTACCTCTACAGCGACCTCGCGTCCCTCTACGAGCGGTGCGGGCGGCTGCGCGACCGGCCCGGGTCGATCACCGAGATGCCGGTGCTGACCATGCCCGCCGGGGATCTCACCCACCCGGTCCCGGACCTCACCGGCTACATCACGGAGGGCCAGATCGTGCTCAGCGCCGAGCGTCACGCCAGCGGCGTCTATCCGCCGATCGACGCCCTCTCGTCGCTGTCCCGGCTCATGCGCCGCGGCGCCGGTCCGGGCCGTACCCGCGAGGACCACCTCGACCTGGCCGCCCAAGCGCTGGCGCTCCTCGCCCGAGCCCGTGACATCGCCGAGCTGGCCGACCTGCTCGGCACCGACGCGCTCTCCGAGACGGAGCGCCGCTACCTGGGCTACGACGCCGCGTTCGACGCGCAGCTCACGCAGCGCCCCGACGAGGACCGGACGCTGGACGACACGCTCGAGCGGATGTGGCAGGCGATCTCGGTGCTGCCTCACCGCGAGCTCACGATGCTCCCGACTGACCAGCTCGTCTCCCGCTACGTGGGGGGCCTCGGACGCGTCACGCCGAAGGCCGTCGAAGACCCCGAGGAGGAACCCGATGCCGGGTCGACCACCGCCGGGTAGAGCCGGTCGCCTCTGGCTCGTCGAGCGGGTCGAGACCGCCCGCCGCGCCGGACAGCTCCTCGAGCACAAGCAGCAGCTGCTGCGTCGGGAACGGCGCCGTCTCGCCGAGCTCGCCGAGCGCACGGGCCGGGACTGGCAGGAGCTCGCCGTCGATGCCGACCGCTGGAACACACGCGCCCTCGTCACGGGTGGACGCGACGAGCTGCGGCGGGCCGGGGTCGCGGCCGGAACGGCCCAGGTCCACCTCGACTGGACCACCCAGGCCGGCGTGACCTACCCGAGCGCGGCGACGACCACGCTGCCGCCACCACCCGTGTGCGCGGGCACCTCTGCGCTCACCCAGGCCGCCGCGGCGTGCCGGCGGGCGCTCGCCGCCGCAGTCGAGCACGCCGCGGCGGCCTCCGCCCTCGCGCGCGTCGACGCCGAGCTCGTCAACACCGTCCGCCGTCTGCGGGCCATCCGTGACCGCTGGCTCCCGCAGCTCGAGGCGCAGCTCGCGGCGCTCAACCTGCACCTCGACGAGACGGAGCGCGAGGAGATCACCCGTCTGCGTTGGGCGCGACGCCGACCCACCACCGCATCGGAGACCGGCTCATGAGCTACCAACGCATCCTCCTGGCCGTCGATGACTCACCCCCCGGGCTCGACGCCGCCCGGGTGGCCATCGACCTCGCCGCCGACCACGGCGCGGAGGTCCGTGCCATCACCGTGCTGCACGACCACGTCCTCGAGCGCGCCCTCGGCCAGGAGGAGGCGAACACCCGGCACCGGCTGGCCACCGCGGGCGAGTCCGTGCTCGGTTGGGTCGCGGATCTCGCGGCCACGCGCGGCGTCGCGTGCGACACCGTCGAACGGGACGGCGAGCCGTTCCGGCAGATCCTCGACGAGGCCGACGCCTGGGCCGCCGACCTCATCGTCATCGGCCGCGCCGACCGCCGCGGGGCGTCGTCCCCCTACATCGGCAGCGAGACGGCCCATGTCCTGGAGTTCACCGACCGCCCCGTGCTCGTCGTGCCGCGCGCCGACACCTAGGCTCGGCCGCGGGACGAGGACTCGAGGAGCCCGTCGATGACCGACAAGCCGAAGCCGCCGCGGGTTCCCCCGCGCTGGTTCGTGACGACCTTCTGGAAGGTGCACCGCGTGCTCCACCGCCTCGGCGGGGGCAAGCGGTTCCTGTGGCCCCCCGGTGGCAAGCGCGGGTGGGGCGCGCTGCGGCTGACGGCGACAGGTCGGAAGTCGGGTGAGCCGCGCAGCGTCATCCTCGGCTACCTCGAGGAGGGGCCGGTGATGTTCACCCTCGCGATGAACGGCTGGGGCGAGGGCGACCCCGCGTGGTGGCTCAACCTGCAGGCCCACCCCGACGCCACCGTGCGCACGGTGACGGGCGAGCGGCCGGTCCATGCCCGGGAGGCCGTCGGCGAGGAGCGCGACCGGTTGTGGGCTCGCTTCGCCGAGGTCGACGAGGGCCTCGACCAGCTCGCGGAGCAGCGCGCGACGCCGACCGCCGTCGTCATCCTCGAGCCCCGCTGACGACCGGGCGCACGAGCGCGTCGTCGCCGTCACGGTCTGGCCAGCGAGCTCGGTCAGCGGTCAGGTCAGATGTAGCGCAGCGCGTCTCCTGGGTTGATGCGTGTTGCGCGCCGGACGGGACCGAGTACGAGGACGGCGGAGAGCACGATGGTGGCGGCGAGGACGATGAAGGCGATGGTCGGGTCGAAGACGGTGGCGATCTCGAGCTCCATGATCGTCAAGGTCAGGCGCGCCAGGACCCACGAGAGCAGGAACCCAAGGGGGATTCCGAGGGTCCATCCGAGCACGGCCTGAACGGCGCTCTCCGCTGCGAACGCGCGCCGTATGTCGCGCGCCCGTGCGCCGACGCAGCGCAGGATGCCGATCTCGCGGGTGCGTTCGAGGATGCTCATGGTGATCGCGTTGACCAGCCCGACGATGCCGATGGCGACGACCACCCCGCCTACCACGAGGATCATGTTGAGGATGGCGTCGTTGGCCGCCTTGTTCTCGGCCTTCAGCGCGTACAGCTTCTCCGGAGCGACCCGGTAGCCCTCGGCGGTGAGCGCGTCCTCGACCGCGTTCGTGGCGCGGTCGATGCCGCCCTCGGTCGGGTCGGCCATCGAGAGCCACAACATGTTCGTGGCATCGCCCCATCCAGTCGCCCGCTTGGAGCCAGCGGACGGGCACGTAGAACGCACGGCCGCTATCCCGCTGGCTGCGGTCGATCCCGACGATCCGAAGGTCCGCGTCGCCGCCGGCAGTCCGAACGGTGACCGTGTCGCCGGGCGACGAGACCGTTCTCGCGCGCCACGTTGGGGCCCGACCACGGCGACCGGCATGCCGTCGAGCGCCTCGTCCGCGTCGTACCAGCGTCCATCGCGCAGGTTCGGGCGATAGAGGGGCGTTCCTGTCATGCCGAACACCGGGTACGACTCGCCGTCGTACTCGATGGTGTTCATCAGGACGGGTTCGACGCGCTCGACGCCGGGTGTGTCCGCCGCGATCTGGCGGGCATGGGCGTCGAGCCGTGGAGCGCCGGCCGGCGCGTACATGCTCGCGTCCCAGGCGATGATCGCGAAGTCATTGTCGAGCGCCTGCGTGAACGAGAGGGCCATGTTCAGGAATCCGAGCGCGGTGGCGACGGCCAGCGCGACCTGCAACGTGGTCGCCGCGGCCCGCCGCTTGTTCCGGACCAGGTTCCGGGCGCCGAGCCTGACGGGGCGCGGGAGCAGCCGGCCGTGCATGACGAAGCGGTCGAAGCGCGACAAGCCGAAGGTGACCGCGGCGCCCTGGCTCTGCAGGGCCTCGCGGACCGGGATTCGCAGGGCTCGGCGGAGCGCCGGCGCGGAGGCCCCCACGGTGAGGACGACGGCGAAGACGGCGCTGAAGGCGATGACGGGGATGCTCAGGGCGAAGCGGCCGGGGACGCCGAGGACGCTGCTCGTCACGAAGCCCGGCGATCGTGGACGAGCGGAGGATGCCGAGCGGCACACCGACCGGCGATGCCGAAGAGCGCGAGGTAGAGCGCGACGCGGACGAACACGCCGGCGATCTGGCGGCGCCGGCCTCCGATCGCCTTCATCACGCCGATCTCGGCGGTCTGCTCCGCCATGAGCGTGTTCATCGTGTTGGCGATCAGGAACACCGCGGTGACGAGGGCGAGCCCGGCGAGGACGTACACGAACGTGGTCATCTGGTGGGCGAACACGCGGCCTGGCCAGTCGCCGTCGGCACGGGTGACGGGAAGGTCGGTCAGGGCGCCTGGCCCGACCTTCTCGTCGAGCCAGGTCTGCAGGCGGGCCACCGTCGCGTCGACCGCGCCGGGCGCCGTGTCGTCGAGTCGGAACGCGAGGCTGTTCACGCCGGACACGCCCGAGAGCGCCCGCACGGTGTCGTTGGTGGCGTACAGGATGAGCTGCTTGGGATGGTCCCATGGTCCCTGCCAGAACGCGAGGCCGCGCCCGCCGCCGGACACCTCCGGTGACGCGACGGATCCGTCGGCGGCGACGAGGCGGATGCCGTCGCCGGCGTCGAGCGCTACGTCGACGGCGTCGGCGATTGCCGTCGTCGGCGAGGACCTGCCCGTCGGCCGGGGCGGCACCGCTCGTGACGCGCACGACATCGATCGACTGGCGGGAGAAGTCGTCGACGCCCCACACCGTCGCCGGGATGCGGCGGTCGCCGACCAGAGCGCGGGTGGAGTACGTCACGCGGCCACTGACTGCGTCGACGTTCGGGAGGGCAGCGAGCTCGCGGCCGTCTGCGTCGTCGAAGGCCATGTCACGGACCGACAGCGTGATGTCGTAGAGGTGGGTCTCGCGGACCTCGACGTTCATCGTGTGGTCGATCAGAGCGGGACGGCGAGCATCCCGGTACCGGCCACCGACAGGGCGATCGTGGCGGCGGTGAGGATCGGCGCGAGCGCGGCGCCGCCCGAGGTCGCGCCACGCCTTGCGGCCCAGGGTCGTGCTCATGATCAGACGGCTCCGGAGTCGCCGACGACGAGCCCGTCGCGAATGGTGACGACCCGCGGCGAGCGCGCCGCGAGCCCGTTGTCATGGGTCACGTAGACGATCGTGGTGCCGGCCTCGTTGAGCCGGGTCAGCAGGTTGAACATCTCGTCCGCGGTGTCGCTGTCGAGGTTGCCGGTGAGCTCGTCGCCCATGAGGATCGGCGGATCGCTGGCGAGAGCGCGGGCGATGGCGACCCGCTGCTGCTCGCCTCCCGACAGCTCGACGGGCAGGTGGTCCGCCTTGTCGGCCAGACCGACGAGGTCGAGGTTGTGAAGCGCCCGCGCCTCCCGCTCCCGCGGCGTCCCGACGCGGGCGAAGTCCATCGGCAGCGGTGGCGTTCTCGACCGCCGTCAGCGTCGGGAGCAGCTGGAAGAACTGGAACACGATGCCGATGTGCCGGCCCCGCCAGGTCGCCAGGTCCTCCTCGTCGAGGGCGTCGATGCGCCGCCCGGTCACCGTCACGGCTGCCCGCCGTGGGGCGGTCGATCCCGGACGCGAGGTTCAGGATCGTCGTCTTGCCGCTGCCGGACGGCCCGACGATCGCCACCATCTCTCCGGGCTCGATGGCGAGGTCGACGCCTCGCAGCGCTCGGTACGACAGCTTGCCGGTGCGGTACTCCTTCTCGACGCCGGTCAGCCGGATGATCGCGGTGTCCGTCGTCGACACGCCGACCTCGGGCAAAGCACCCATCAGGAACCTCCACGACTCACCTCACCCTGGGACCGCGCGCACCGGTTTCGTAGAGGCTTTCGTCACCAACACCCCGTGGCGTGCCGGGCTCGCCGCCCACCCGGGCACGGGAACGGCGCCGATCGGTCCAGCGCGCGATGGCCTGGAACGGGCGCTCGCAGTGGAACAGCGGGGCGAAGGCCACCAGGCTCAGCGGGTACGGGAACGTGATCGCCATCAGGGCGACGATGCCGGCGTGGAAGAGCCACGCGGCGGCGACCCACGCCGTCGCCCAACGGCGACCGAGCAGCGCGACGGGGGCACTCAGCTCCACCAGGATCGTGAGCGGAGCGAACGGACGGACCAGCGTCGGGTGATCCGCGAGCGGCCCCGCGAAGGGGGAGTACGGGCTGCCGAGCACCTTCTTGCGCGCGTTGTCGAAGGTGATCTGGTGCAACAGGGTGTCCCCCGACAGCCAGCCGCCACCCCCGTAGCGGACCTTGGCGATGCCCGTGACGACGTAGGTCAGCACGGTGACGAGCGCCGCGAGCCGCAACGGCCAGCCGTAGCGGACATCCGACGACGGGGGCGCCTCGCCCCTGGTGTCGACGGACCAGGCATCCGCCGCCGGCGCGAGGCCGACGATGAGCACGTGCAGGGCGAGCAGGTTGTCGGCGTGGAACAGGTGGCTCCACGAGTTCCGGTAGGTCAGGACGCCCAGCAGCAGCACCGCGAAGGCGGGCCCGGTCCAGCGGTACCGCCAGCCGACGAGGTAGGCGAGGCCGGCCGCGATCGTCAGGGCGAGCAGCGCCTGGGCCACCCCGGGCGTCAGGGGCGAGCCGAGGAGCGCCAGCGCGCCCGGCGGATCCCACCGCGCCGGGTCGAGCCGCGTGACGTCGACGAAGTAGGGGAGGCGGACGAGCAGGAACCCGAGTGCGAACAGGCCGGTGAGGATCCGGAAGGCGGCCAGCCGCTCGGCGGGCGCCGAGCGCATCACGGCGTGGCCTCGCAGCGGTGGTGCACCTCGACCTCCAGGGGAGGCTCGTCCCGCTGGAGCAGCGCGACGGCGTCATGGCGCTCCGTGACGACCTCCACGGTGCCCGCCCGGTCCACCCGCGCCACGACCTCCCGACAGAGCCGGTCGAGCGTGACGGTGCCGCCGTCGATGGCATCGCTCACCACCACCGCCGCGAGGACGATCTCGTCCGTGCCGCCGATCACCTCGGGGCTGAGGCGATGACGGCCGTCTCCGTCGACCAGCACCACCGTGTCGAGGGCCACCACGCGCCCGCGGTCGCTCGTGAACATCGGATAGGTCGAGATGGGGAAGCCGTCGGCGCCCCCGGGGAGCACGGCCGGCGCCAGCACGGCGAGCGCCACGGCCACCGTCACCACCCACCGCGTCCGGTTCGTCATCCCGCTGCTGACAGTACGGCCTGTCGGTAGTGTCCACCGCCGTGCCGACGACGGTGGGGTGGCGGGTGGCGATGGGCGTGCTCGCCTGGTTGGGCGGTCTCGGGGCCGCGGTCGCCGTCGCCCACCCGGAGTCGTGCCCGACCGTCACGACCGAGGCCGCACGCGAGGCGGTCCGCGACGCGGTCGGGTGGATCGCCACCAACCAGGCCGACGACGGCGCCTTCCTGTACCGCTACGACCGCGACGCGGGTGCGGTCCTCCCCGGCTACAGCATCGTGCGCCACGCCGGCACGCTGCTCGCCCTCGAGCAGGCACGCGGGGCCGGCATCCGGGAGGCGGGCGTCGTCGCCGACCGCGGGCTCGACTGGGCCGAGCGGCGGCTCACGCGCCTGGATGGCCGGCGGGACGCGCTCACCGATGCCACGGGCGCGACCGCCTTGCTCGCGCTGACCCTCATCGAGCGACGGCGCATCGACGACTCGACGGCGGACGACGAGCAGCTGCGCCGGCTCGGACGGTTCCTCGACGGCGTGGTCACCGCCGACGGCGCCGTCGTCGCCACGTGGGACCTCACCGAGGACCAGCCCGTCGACGGCTCGCGCTCGCCGTTCTTCACCGGCGAGGTGCTCTGGGCCCTCGCCGCGCTCCATGCCGAGCTGCCGGCCGAGGGCTGGGACGACCCCGCCCGTCGGATCAGCCGCTACCTGGTCACGCAGCGGGACGACGTCGAACGCCGGTTCCCACCGGTCTCGGAGCACTGGGGCAGCTACGCCCTGGCCGAGATCGCAGGGTGGCCCGATGCCCCGGCCGACGGCGTCCTCACCGCGGAGGAGCTGGCGTACGCCCGCCGCCAAGCCGGGCTGTTCGGATTACAAGCGCGCTTCGAGTCGCAGCGGCGTCCGGACGGCGTCGCCCGGCTCACACGCGGGCCCGTCGCCCTGCCGGCCGGCGTCGGCACGGTGGGCGAGGGGTTGGGGGGCGTGTGGCGGCTCGCCGCCCTCGACGACGACCTCGACCTCGATCGCTCGGCGGTGGGTGACCGCCTGGCCTGCGTCGCCGGGATGCTCGTCGAGCGGCAGGCCCACAGTGACGATCCCCGGGTCGACGGCGCGTGGTTCCGCCTCGGCGTGACGCAGATCGACGACCAGCAGCACGCCATCTCGGCGCTGCTGGCCGCGCTGCCCGTGCTGGAGGAGCGGGCGTGAGCCTGGCGCTGCTCGCGCTGGCGGCGCTGTGCGCCGTGAACCCGGCCCGGGTGCGCGCCGCGCTGCCGCGCGAGGAGACCGTGCTGATCGGTGCGCTCGGCGCCGTGCTGGCGTGGCTCGCGCTCGTCCCGCTGGTCGCGCTGGCCGACGCCGCCCTCGACGCGGCGCAGGTGGCGTCCTCGACCCTGCGGATGGCGGTCGGGGTCGTGCTCGTGCTGCAGGGCGGCTGGGCCATGGTCACCCGGGCCCCGAGCGCGGAGCCGGCGCTCGCGGGCCGCAGCGCCGCGGTGGTCCCCGTCGCCTTCCCGGTGCTGCTCACCCCGGGGTTGGGGTTCCTCGCCGTCTCGGGCGCGCTGGATCGCACCGGCGCGGTGACCCTGGCGGTCATGGCCGGCGCGCTCGCCACGGTCCCCCTGGTCGCATGCGTCCGGGCGTCGGCCCTGAGCCCGAGGGTCCTCGACGGGTTGGGGCGCGCCACGGCGGCCGTGCTGGTCGTGGGCGGGCTCGGTCTCGTCATGAACGGGGTCTTCGACATCTGAGCGCGGGCAGACTGCTGGGGTGACGGTGATGGTGGCGCTCCTGCGCGGGGTCAACGTGGGGGGCAGGGGCAGGCTCCCGATGGCCGACCTCCGCGCCATCGCCACCGGGCTCGGCCATGGCGACGTGGCCACCTACATCCAGAGCGGCAACCTCGTGCTGTCCACCAGCGACCGCCCAGCACGGGTGGCTGTCGACCTGGCGGCCGCCATCGCGTCGTCCAGCAGCGTCCAGCCGGCCGTGATGGTCCGCACGCGCCGCCAGCTCGCCAAGGTCGTGCGGGACAACCCCTTCCTCGCCCGCGGCGAAGACGAAGCGCACCTGCACATCCTGTTCACGGACGGACCGGCCGCCGCGGCCATCGCCGGGCTCGACCTCGCCGCCTACGCACCGGAGGAGGCGATCGCGGCCGGCCAGGACCTGTACCTCCTGCTCCCGAACGGGGTCGGCCGGAGCCCGCTGGCCACCGACCTCGCCCGTCGGAAGGGCGCCGTCGGCACGATGCGCAACTGGCGGACCGTCACCACGCTGCTGGCCATGGCCGACGAGGCGGCCGGCTGAGGTGGACCTCCAGCTCTTCGACGAGGTCGGCGAGGTGCTGCGCGGGCTGCTGCCGCTGGAGCTGGGCGAGCTGCGCACCAAGCACCACCGGTACGGGATCAAGGTCTGGTTCGGGCCGGCCAAGCCCACCCGGGAGCACTACGAGGCGCAGGTGATCGGGGCCAAGCACGTCGCCGACGCGACAGTCCTGGCCATCGAGGTCGGCTACCACGCCGAGCACCGCGACCCAGCGGACAACGAGCGAGCGATCGCACGCCTCCGCGTGGGTGAGGCGCGGTGGCGCAGGGTGCTCGGCCCCGAGGCGGTCGCCGGCGAGTTCATCGACGACCGGCACGGGTGGCAGCGATTGTCGGAGACCTGGCCCGACCCGGACCTCGGCGATCCCGATCTCCCGATGGAGCTGGCTGCCCGCCTCACCGACTACATCACCGCGCTGGAGCCGCTGCGCGCCGGCTGATCAGCAGCGGGCGATGACCTCGTCGCCGTACTTGGCGAAGGCGTCCTTCTGCCCCTGCACGTCGAAGGCGAGCGGCGGGATGATCACGCGGCTGACGCCGAGGTCAGCGAGCCGCTTGACCTCCTCGAGGGCGCCGCCGCCGAGGGCGCCGTTGCCTCCGGTCGTGATCTCGATGGAGTCGGGGTCGCGCCCGTGCTCGACCGCGGTGGCGCGCATGACGTCGATGAGCTCGGCCAGCGCCGCGTGGTCGCCCCTGCCCGGGAAGAACCCGTCGCCGAGGCGCCCGGCTCGGCGAGCGGCGGCCTTGCTGTGGCCGCCCACGACGATCGGGATGTTCGCCTGCATGGGCCCCGGGCGGGAGTAGACGTCCTCGAAGGACGAGAAGTCGCCGTGGTGCGTGGCCGGGTCGCCCGCCCAGAGCGCCCGGAGCGCTGCGATGTGCTCGTCGGTGCGCTTGCCGCGATCGGCGAAGGGCACGCCGATGGCATCGAACTCCTCCTCCAGCCAACCCACGCCGATGCCGAGCTCCACCCGGCCCCCGGAGAGCTGGTCGAGCGTGGCGACCTCCTTGGCGAGGGTGACCGGGTTCCGCTGGGGGAGGATGAGGATGCCGGTGCCGAGCCGGATCGTGGTGGTGGCCGCGGCGACGAAGCTGAGCCAGATGAGCGGGTCCGGGATGGGCGAGTCGTCCGGTCCGGGCATCTTGCCGGTGTCGCTGTAGGGGTACGCGGACTGGTAGCCGGCCGGCACGACCGTGTGCTCCACCGTCCAGAGGGACTCGATGCCGCCCGCTTCGGCGGCTTGGGCGATGCCGATCGCCCCCTCCGCGAAGGCCATCGGGCCGACGTTGGCGAACATCACACCGAACTTCATGGGCAGACCGTAGTCAGGTCTGGAGGGGGAGCAGGGCGTCGGCGACCTCGGCGAGGTGGGTGTCCCAGTCGTCGGGCTCCGCGAGCGGGATGACGACGAACTTCGAGCCGCCCACGTCGATGTGGTCACGGATCATCGCCCGGAGCCCGTCGAGGCCGGAGGCGATGACCCGGGAGGGGTCGACGCCGGGCCGGCGCTTGGCGATGCCCGCGGCCACCACGTCGGGGATGGGCCCGTCCGTGTAGGGGAGCAGGGCCCCGAAGTGCTCAGGGTCGATCTTGCGGTCGTGCTCGGCGGCGGTGGCCTCGATGACGGCGATGCCCGCCTGTACGTCCTCGGGGCTGCAGAACGACGGGAGCCAGCCGTCGCCCAGCCGACCGCATCGCTTCAGCTCGGACGGTGCGATCCCGCCGAGCCAGATGTCCAGTGGATCCTGCACGGGGCGCGGCCGGACCACCGCACCCTCGTAGTGGTGGAACGCGCCCTCGTGGTCGACGGTCTCGCCGGCCCAGAAGCGCCGCAGCAGGGGGAGCACCTCGTTGAAGATCCTGGCCCGGTCGCCTCGCTCCACCCCGAACGCCTGGTGCTCGGCCGGGTCGACGGCCCCGAGCCCGAACGCGGGCAGGAGGCGGCCGTGGCTGAGGCGGTCGAGGGTGGCCAGCTCCTTGGCCAGCAGCATCGGGTTGCGTCCGGGCACGACGAGCACGGAGAACCCGAACTTGATCCTGGTGGTCAGCCCGGCGGCGACGCCGAGGCCGACGATCGGGTCGGGGCAGTCGCCCGTGACGCGCTCCGAGAGCCACAGCGAGTCGAACCGGCGCGCTTCGAGGCCCGTGACCAGCGCCGCGAACCGGTCCGCGTCGCTCGAGGCCCGCGTGCCCAGCCCGTACCCGATGCGCACCTTCACGGGGCCAGCCTAGGTTTCGAGCCATGAGCACCATCGATCTCGTCTCCCCGTTCCGTCTCGACGATCGGGTCGCCATCGTCACGGGCGCCTCGAGCGGCCTCGGGGAACGGTTCGCCCGGGTGCTGCACGCGGCCGGGGCGACGGTGGTCGCGGCGGCCCGTCGCACCGACCGGCTCGAGGCCCTGGCCGACGAGCTCGGCGACCGCCTGGTGCCCATGACCTGCGACGTGTCGGTGGACGCCGATTGCGAGCGGCTCGTGGCCGACACCGTCGCGATCGCCGGCCACCTCGACGTGCTCGTCAACAACGCGGGCATCGGCTCGCCGGTTGCCGCCGAGGACGAGCCGATCGAGGGTTTCCGCCAGGTGGTGGACGTGAACCTCACGGGCCTGTTCCTGCTCAGCCAGCTGACCGGTCGGCACATGATCGGGCGTCGCTCCGGCTCGATCGTCAACCTGGCCTCCGTGCTGGGGCTGGTCGGCTCCGCACCGATCAAGCAGGCGTCGTACTGCGCCACCAAGGGCGCCGTCGTCAACCTCACCCGCGAGCTCGGCGTGCAGTGGGCCCGCAAGGGCGTGCGGGTCAACGCCCTGGCCCCCGGCTGGTTCCCGTCCGAGATGACCGAGCTGATGTTCACCGACGAAGGCGCCAACGGCTACATGATGCGCAACTGCCCCATGGCCCGGGCCGGCGAGGTCCACGAGCTCGACGGTGCGCTCCTGTTCCTCGCCAGCGATGCGTCGAGCTACATGACCGGCCAGACCCTCACGATCGACGGCGGCTGGATCGCCCGGTAGCCGCCGAGGACGAACCCCAAGGGCGCGCCGAGGCACGAGGTTTGGTTGGTCGGTGCCTCCACGCCTGAGTCGCGGTGTCCGGCCTCGGTCGTTTGCGCAGCGTTGTAGCGACAATCGCTCGGGTGCCGCGCACATGCGACAGACAGCTCCCCGGACGGTCATGTCATGTCGCAGGTTGTGAGGCGTGGCTTGCGTGGTGGCCTGCGACAGGACCGTGCTGGGCGCGAACGTCGCAGATCAGTGCTCACGTCGGCGCGCAACCGAGCGCTGCCGCAGCTGGAACTGCGCGGTCGATTGTCGCTACAAGGCTGCGCAACGGAGGTGCGGCCGGTCGCCGGTGAGCAGGCGCAGAGACATCGAGCACCAAGCCCGTGCCATCGCCGCGCCCTTGCCCTTGCCGACCGGCAGATCCTGGGTCTCGACGGTGCGCCTGAGCCACGGGGAACGGGTCCGGAAGTGGCGACGACCAGCGGCGCCGGCGCGATTGTCGCTACAACGCTGCGCAAACGACATGCGGCGGACACCGCCCCGAGGCATGGAGGCACCGACCACCAGGCTCGTGCCTCGCCGCGCTCTTGCCCTCAGCCGGTGCCGCCGCGGGTGGTGAGCAGGTCGATGAGGGCCTGGTCGCCGCGGATCTTGGCCTCGTCGAAGGCGGTGTGGCCGCTCGATTGGCGGCCGTCGACGTCGGCGCCATGGGCCAGGAGGATGCGCACGTGGTCGACGGGGTGCTGGCCCGCGGCGGCGGCGTTGATGGGGCGCACCCCCATGTCGTTCCGGCTGGGTTCGTCGATCAGCGCGCCGGCATCGAGCAGGGCCGTGGTGCAGTCGGGGGTGCCGAAGAAGCAGGCGTAGTGCAGGGCGGTGAAGCCGTCGTCCGACCAGGCCAGCGCGAGCGACGCGTCCGCGTCGAGCAGCTCGGCCAGCCGCGGCTGCCGGCCCAGCGACGCCGCTTCGAAGACATCGAGCTCGGGGTCGACGGCGACTGCCTCGGCGTCGGCGCGGTGGCCCCGATACAGCGCGTGCATGACCTCGGACACGCCCTCATGATCACAGATCGGGGGGCACGGTGCTCCGGGTCGTGCGGGACTGCAGGGCGAGGACCGCGAGGCCGGCGAACACCAGCGCCATGCCGGTTAGGGCGGCAACGGTGAGCTGCTCGTCGAGCACCACGACCCCCAGCGTGGCGGCCGTGAGCGGCTCGGCGAGGGACAGGGTGGTGGCGGTGGCGACCGCCACGCCCGCGATGCCGCGGCCGAAGAGGAGGTAGGAGGCCGCCAGGCTGAAGATCCCGAGCCACAGCACCATGGCGAGCCCGTCGCGGCTCACCAGCGGGCCGACGCCGGCGGCCAGGCCGACGGGAAGGAGCATGAGGCCGCTGAGCGCGAAGACCCAGGTCATCACCAGGTCGGGGTCGTGCTCGTCGGTGAGGTCCTTCGACCACAGGGCGAAGGCGGCGTAGGTGAGGCCGGCCCCCAGGGCGAGCACGATGCCGACCGGATCGACGGGTTCGCCGTCGCTCGTGGTCGTGGCCAGCAGCACCGCCCCCGACAGGGCCAGCGCGGTCGCGACGGCCCATCGTGGGCCCGGTCGCTCACCGCGGCCGAGCCACCCGAGCACACCACCCCACACGGGCCCGGACCCGACGCCGACCACCGTGCCGATGGCGACGCCCGCCAGTCGCACGCCGCCGAAGAAGCACAGCTGGTAGGCCGCGGTGGCGGCCGCTGCCAGGATCAGGGGCCGGCGAGGGAGGTCCCGCGCGCCGTGCCACAGGCGACCACGGGCCGCGGCGACCGCGACGAGCACGAGCGCGCCGACCACGTTGCGGGCGCTGCCGACAACGACGCTGCTCGCGCCGTCGGGGCCGAGCGCCTGGGCCGTCCCGTTCGTGCCCCAGAGCATGGCCGCCGCCACCACGAACAGGGGTGCCCGGGGGTCGGCGGGAGCAGCAGGCACCCGTCAGAACCTACCGAGGCGGTCCAACGCATTCGCCCGTCCGCCCCTCGCCCTGTGAGCATGGACGGGTGCTGCAGGTCCGCGAGCTCGCTGTGGAGGTGGGTGGGTCCGTCATCCTCGAGGGTGCCGGCTTCTCCATCCGCGCCCGCGACAAGGTCGGCCTGGTCGGTCGCAACGGGGCCGGCAAGACGAGCCTGCTGAAGGTGCTCGGTGGGGCCGAGATGCCCTTCGCGGGGGTCGTGAACCGCTCCGGCGGCCTCGGGTACCTCCCCCAGGACCCCCGGCTCGACGGGGTCGACGAGGCCACTACTGCCGTTCGTCACATCCTGTCCGGCCGCGGGTTGGACGAGGCCGCCACCCGGATCGAGAAGCTCCGGATCCAGATGGAGGAGGACCCCTCGGAGCGCGCCGTGAGCCGCTTCACGCGGGCCGAGGAGCAGTTCCGGCTCGACGGCGGCTACTCGGCCGAGAGCGAGGTCCGTCGGATCGCCGCCGGCCTCGGGCTCGAGGAGGACCGCCTCGACCAGCCGATCGGGTCGCTCTCCGGTGGCCAGAAGCGCCGCGTGGAGATCGCCCGGATCCTCTTCGCGGGCAGCGACCTCCTGCTGCTCGATGAGCCCACCAACCACCTCGACAGCGACGCCAAGGAGTGGCTGCTCGACTTCATGCGGGCCTACCGCGGCGCGCTGCTCGTGATCAGCCACGACCTCGACCTGCTCGACGAGGCCATCACCCGCGTCCTGCACCTCGACCGCTACGACGACTTCAGCCTCGGCACCATCGAGGAGTACAAGGGCACCTACTCCGAGTACCTCGCCAACCGGGCCAAGGACGAGATCCGGCTGGCCAAGGCCGCCCAGCGTCAGGCCAAGGAGATCGACCGGCTGCAGACGCTCGTCGACCGCTTCGGCGCCAAGGCCTCGAAGGCGTCGATGGCCCACAGCATCGAGAAGCGGATCGTCCGCCTGGAGGACAGCAAGGTCGACGCGCCGCGGGCTTCGCGCTCCGTGCACGTCCGCTTCCCGCCGCCGCCGAAGCCCGGTCGCGTGGTCCTCGAGGGCGAGGGCCTGGCCGTCCGCTACGGCGACCTCGAGGTGTTCCGTGACGTCGACTTCGCGCTCGAGCGCGGCGAGCGGCTCCTGATCATGGGCCTCAACGGGGCCGGCAAGACCAGCCTGCTGCGCGTGCTCGCCGGCGAGCGGCCGGCGGACCAGGGGTCGTTCCGGACCGGCCACCACGTGGTCGCGGGCTACTACGCCCAAGAGCACGAGGGCATCCACGCGGGTCGCACGATCCTCGAGCACCTCCGCGAGCAGGTGCCGGAGGCGGCTGACCCGGACCTCCGTGCCATCGTCGGCGCGATGGGCCTCACCGGCGACAAGGTCCACCAGGACGCCGGCACGCTCTCCGGCGGCGAGAAGACGAAGCTCGCCCTCGGCATCCTCGTGGCCGGGCGCCACAACCTTCTGCTGCTCGACGAGCCCACCAACAACCTCGACCCCGGCTCCCGGGAAGCGGTCGCCGAGGGGCTCCGGGGCTGGCCCGGGAGCATCGTGCTGGTGAGCCACGACGCCGCCTTCGTGCGCGACCTCGAACCCGACCGCGTGCTGCTCATGCCCGAGGGCACCGTCGACCACTGGGCCGACGACTACCTCGAGCTCGTCGAGCTGGCCTAGCCCAGTGAGACCGGGGTGCTCACGAGGTCGAAGAAGTCGTTGCCCTTGTCGTCCACGACGATGAAGGCGGGGAAGTCCTCGACCTCGATCTTCCAGACCGCTTCCATGCCCAGCTCCGGGTACTCGAGGACCTCGACCTTGCGGATGCAGTCCTGGGCGAGACGGGCGGCGGGGCCGCCGATCGACCCGAGGTAGAAGCCGCCGTGGGCGGCGCAGGCGTCGGTGACCTGACGGCTGCGGTTGCCCTTGGCCAGCATCACCATCGATCCGCCGGCGGCCTGGAACTCCTCGACGTAGGAGTCCATCCGCCCCGCGGTCGTGGGGCCGAAGGAGCCGCTCGCGTAGCCGGCGGGGGTCTTGGCCGGGCCCGCGTAGTACACGCAGTGGTCGCGCAGGTACTGGGGCATCGGCTCGCCGGCGTCGAGGCGCTCCTTGATCTTGGCGTGGGCGATGTCGCGTGCGACCACCATCGGCCCGCGCAGCGAGAGGCGCGTCTTCACCGGGTACCGGGACAGCTCGGCACGGATCTCGGCCATCGGCCGGTTGAGGTCGATGCGCACGACGTCGGCCTCGGCCAGGTCGTCGTGGGTGACCTCCGGCAGGAAGTGGGCCGGGTCCTCCTCGAGCTGCTCGAGGAACACGCCGTCGCGAGTGATCTTCCCGAGGGCCTGGCGGTCGGCGGAGCAGGAGACCGCCACTGCCACCGGGCAGGACGCGCCGTGGCGGGGCAGTCGGACGACCCGCACGTCGTGGCAGAAGTACTTGCCGCCGAACTGGGCGCCGATGCCGAAGCCCTGGGTGAGGGCGAGCACGTCGGCCTCGAGCTCGAGGTCGCGGAAGCCGTGGCCGAGCGCCGAGCCCTCCGTGGGCAGCGAGTCGAGGTAGTGGGCCGAGGCGTACTTGGCCGTCTTCAGCGCGAACTCTGCCGACGTGCCCCCGATGACGATGGCCAGGTGGTACGGCGGGCAGGCGGCCGTGCCGAGCGTGCGCAGCTTCTCGTCGAGGAACCGCAGCATCGACGAGCGGTTCAGCACCGCCTTGGTCTCCTGGTACAGGTAGCTCTTGTTGGCCGAGCCGCCGCCCTTGGCCATGAACAAGAGCTTGTAGGCGTCGCCCGGCGCCGCGTAGAGCTCGATCTGGGCCGGGAGGTTCGTGCCGGTGTTCTGCTCGTCCCACATCGTGAGCGGGGCCATCTGTGAGAAGCGCAGCGCGGACGTCTCGTAGGTCTGTTGCACACCGAGGCTGATCGAGCGCTCGTCGTCACCGCCGGTGAGCACGAGCTCGCCGCGCTTGCCCATCACGATCGCGGTACCGGTGTCCTGGCACATCGGCAGCACCCCGCCCGCCGCGATGTTGGCGTTCTTCAGCAGGTCGAGGGCGACGAAGCGGTCGTTGGCCGACGCCTCCGGGTCGTCGAGGATCCGGCGCAGCTGGGTCAGGTGGGCCGGCCGCAGCCAGTGCGCGATGTCGCGGAAGGCGGTCCGGGTGAGCAGCGTGAGCGCCTCGGGCTCCACCTGGAGGAAGGTGCGCCCGGCGGCCTCCACCGTGGACACGCCGTCGGTGGTCAGCAACCGGTACGGGGTGTCGTCCGGGCCGAGGGGGAGGAGCTCGGTGAAGGCGAGGTCGGTCATCGGAACAGCACCGTAGGTTGGGGTCATGGCCGCTGACGAGTTCCGCATCGAGCACGACACGATGGGGGAGGTGCGGGTGCCGAGCGCCGCTCGGTGGGGGGCACAGACCCAGCGCGCGGTGGAGAACTTCCCCGTGTCGGGGCTGCGGATCGAGCGGGCCCTGATCGGGGCGCTGGCGTCGATCAAGGGCGCCGCCGCGGTGGTCAACCGTGAGATGGAGGTGCTTCCCGACGACGTGGCGCGCGCCATCCATGACGTTGCCGCCGACGTCGCCCGCGGCGACTGGGACGAGCACTTCCCGGTCGACGTCTTCCAGACGGGTTCGGGCACGTCGACCAACATGAACATGAACGAGGTGATCGCCAGCTTGGCGGGCGAGGGGCTCGGCCGACCGGTGCACCCGAACGACGAGGTGAACGCGTCGCAGTCGTCCAACGACGTCTTCCCCTCGGCCATCCACCTCGCCGCCGTGCGGGAGACCACCGTCGACCTGCTCCCTGCGCTCGACCACCTCGCCACCGCGCTCGAGGGGCAGGCCCGCCGCCACGCCGAGGTGGTCAAGGCCGGCCGCACCCACCTGATGGACGCCACACCCGTCACCCTGGGACAGGAGCTCGGGGGCTACGCCGCCCAGATCCGGGCCGCCGCCGATCGGCTGCGGGCGGCGCTGCCCCGCGTCGGCCAGCTGGCGATCGGGGGCACGGCGGTCGGCACCGGCTTGAACGCGCCGGCGGGGTTCGGTGCCGCCGTCGCGGCACGACTTGCCGCCGACATGGGGCTCCCGCTCTCGGAGGCTCCCGACCACTTCGCCGCCCAAGGCGCACGCGACGAGCTCGTCGGGCTCTCCGGCGACCTGCGCGTCCTCGCCGTGGCGCTCGTGAAGATCGCCAACGACCTCCGCTGGATGAGCAGCGGGCCGCGCACCGGACTGGCGGAGATCCGGCTGCCCGACCTCCAGCCGGGCAGCTCGATCATGCCGGGGAAGGTGAACCCGGTGCTCCCCGAGGCGGTCACCCAGGTCGCCGCGCAGGTCATCGGGAACGACGCCGTGGTTGCGTTCGCGGGCAGCCAGGGAGCCTTCGAGCTCAACACCTACCTGCCGGTGATCGCCCGCAACCTGCTCGAGTCGATCCGCATCCTCTCGTCCGTCACGCGACTGTTCGCCGATCGGTGCGTGGCCGGCATCGAGGCCGACGCCGAGCGCTGCCGCTCCTACGCCGAGTCGACGCCCCAGGTCGCCACCGCCCTCAACCCGCTCCTCGGCTACGAGAAGGTGGCCGCCCTGGTGAAGGAGTCGGCCGCCACCGGGACGAGCATCCGGACGCTCGTGCTGGAGCGGGGCCTGCTCCCCGAGGCCGAGCTCGATCGCGTGCTCGACCTTCTGCGGCTCACCGAGGGGGGCACCGGGTAACGTCCGAGCGCTTCACTCACTGGGGGGACCGATGGAGCTGCCGGAGCGTTGGATCTGCGACGGGAAGCCGAGCGAGCGCTTCCCGCTCTACACCCGCGGGAACGTGGGGGAGGTGTTCCCCTGGCCGGTGACGCCGGCCACGTGGAGCCTCGGGGTGGTGAAAGGGTCGGAGCCGGGCTGGCGGGACGCCCTCGAGCGCTTCGGCGCCTTCAAGGTGTCTGAGTTCTCGCCCACCGACACCGAGGTCATCGGTTGCTTCGGCGGCTACTGCTACCTCAACGCCGACGTGGCGCGCGTGCTCGGGGTCCGCACCCCGGGGCTCACGCCGGAGCAGATGGACTACTCGTTCTGGGGGGAGATGCCCGGGGTGCCGCCGTACGTGCCGGCGGACGGCGACGAGGACCCGGAGCGCACCGAGGCCATCCAGGCCACGCTCGGCTGGATCTTCTCGTGTCCGGTCCTCACCGACCTGGAGGACGACCAGGTGAGGATGGCCGAGCTGCGAGCGGCCCGGCCCGACTTCGGGGCCATGAGCGACGCCGAGATCGTCGCCTGGTACCGCGGCCTCATCCCCGAGCTGCGGCGGCTGTTCGCCGAGCACCTCTTCATCAGCTACTGCTCCTCCGTTCCGCTCGGCGTGATCCAGGCGACCTGCACCGCCATCGGGCAGCCCACCCTCGCCATGACCCTCGTCTCGGGCATCGGCGACGTGGACTCGGCGGCGCCGTCCTACGCCTTCTGGAGGATGGGTCGCACGGTGCGTGGGTCCGAGGCCCTCACGGCCGCGTTCGACGGGGGGGTGTCCGGCCTGGCCGAGCGGCTTCGGGCCAGCGATGATCCCGACCTCGTCGCCTTCTGCGCGGTGCTCGACGAGTTCCTCTACGAGTTCGGCTCGCGCGGCCCGAACGAGTGGGAGACGAGCGCGCCCTCATGGGAGACCGAACCGGAGCTGCCATTGGCGGCCATCGACCGCATGCGCCTCGTCGACGACGCGGAGGCGCCGCGCGACCATCAGGCCTCGATGGCCGCGGATCGGGAGGACGCCATCCCCGGGGCCCTCGAGGCGGTGGCCGGGGATCCCGAGGCCCACGGCCAGCTGGCGGCCGCGTTGGCCGCGGCGCCGATCTTCCTCGCGGGACGGGAGCGCACCAAGACCAACATCATCCGCCTCGTCAACGAGCTCCGCATCGGTCAGCGCGAGCTGGGCCGCCGGATGGTGGAGCGGGGCCATTGGGACAAGCCCACGAGCGGGTCGATGCTCGAAGACGGTGAGATCGAGGCCTTCCTCGCCGAGCCCGAGGCCTGGGTCGACACGATCCGCGAGCGCGAGGCGCAGTACGAGCTGCTGTTCGACCTGGAGCCGCCGTTCGTGTTCGCCGGCGAGGTGCCCCCGCTGCGCACCTGGGAGCACCGCGACCGCCGCACGGGGCTCGCCGGCCCCGGCACGGTCTTGGCCGGCATCCCCGGCTGCCCGGGTACGGCGACGGGCCGGGCCCGCGTTGTCCTCGATCCCGCCGACCCCGGCAACCTCGAACCCGGCGACGTGCTCGTGGCCCCGATCACCGACCCGGCCTGGACGCCCCTGTTCGTGCCGGCCTGCGCGGTGGTGGTCGACGTCGGTGCCCAGCTCAGCCACGCCGTGATCGTGTCGAGGGAGCTCGGCATCCCGTGCGCGGTCTCCGTCACCGGCGCCACCAACCAGATCCCCGATGGCGCCCTGGTGACCGTCGACGGCACCACCGGCACCGTCACCATCCACTGATCACTCCTCGAACGGCTCCAGGCCGTCGGCGATGGCGATGATGTCGCGCTCGGTGAAGGGAGCGCCCGGCCCGGCAAGCCCTGCATGGCCCAGCCCCAAGCCGTAGGTCACGCCATCCTCCACGAACGACAGGTAGTAGGTGCCCTCGGTTGGCGAGCAGAGGGTACCGGTCGTCCCGCGGACGGCCACCGGTTCGCCAAGCGGCCTGAGTCCACCCATGGGGTGGGGCTGCTGGTCGGCGTACCGGCAGGGCTGGTTCGCCTCGCCATCCTCGGGGCGCTGCGCGGTCACCACGAGACCGAGGTCGCCCTCGATGAACGTGAACGTCCACCCGCCCAAGTAGCACTCCCGCCCGCAGTACGAGCCTTCGTTTGACCACCGGTCCACGCGGAGCGGCTCCGGCAAGTAGGTCGGGAACAGCAGAGGCGTGCCGGCGTCGACCAGCACCTCCTGGTCCGTGTAGCCGTCGACGAGTGGACGATCGCCAAGCGGCGCGTCGAGCTCGATGGAGCCCCAGGCGGAACCGTCCCATCCTGTATCCGCCGTCGCGTCGTCCTCCGAGGCCCGGCAGGTCTCCCAGGGAATCGCCTCGGGGTCTCCGCCGTCGACCAGCTCGACCACCACCCGCGTGGCCGTCTCGATGATCCGGGGACGGTATCCGACGCACGGGTTCCAGCCGGTGGCGGGGTCCGACCCGGTGGTGATGATGGTCAGCGTGGCCCCTCGTGCTCGCGCGCCCATGAGCCAAGGTCCGAAGCCCATCGGCACCTTCACAGGGGCGTCGGGCTGGTCGACGATGACCTTGTCGCGGTCTTGGTCGGTACCGTTGCTGACGAGGGCGAGACCGCCGATGGCAACGGCGGCGGCGAGGGCGCCCGCGGCCAGGCCGCGGCGGGCGCGGGTGACGCGGCGGTGGTGGCGGCCCCGGCGGACGATCTCGTCCCAGGCCACGGGCGGCCTGGTGGGGCCGTCGGCTTCGGTGGCGAGGAGGTCGCGGAGATCCTGGTCGGTGGTCATCGCTGGTCCTCCAGCCCGATGGCGAGCGTGGACAGGGCCCGGTGCAGGTGGCTCTTGACGGAGCCCTCGGCGACGCCGAGGACCCGGGCGATCTCAGGCACGGTGAGGTCGTCGTAGAAGCGCAGGACCACGCACTCGCGCTGGCGGCGAGGGAGCTGATCGAGCTGGTCGGTCACGGCGCGGGCACTGGCGCCGCGGACGGCGCCGGCCTCGGCGGACTCCGCGTCCGGGGCAGCCTCCGGGCGGTGGGCAGCCGCGGTGCGGCGGCGTCGCAGCCGGCCGCGCGACAGGTTCACGACGGTGCGGCGCAGGTAGGGGAGGGGGTCGGCGTCCCGGACCTTGGCGAGGTTGGCCCAGGTGCGGGCGAAGGCCTCCTGGACCACCTCCTCGGCGTCTTCGCGACGGTCGACCAGCAGGCGGGCCAGCCCGACGAGGCGCGCGTACTCGGTGGTGTAGGTCCGTCGGAGCGCGGCCTCAGCCTGTTCCCGCAGCTCGATCCGGGGCTCGACCACGATCGTCGGGTTGGCCTCCATCACCCCCCACAGACGCGTGGGCTGCGGAATCGTTTACCCCGCGGCAGCGGAACCGGCGTACGGCGTTGGATCGCCCGGGACCGGCACGAGCGGGGCGGACCAGCTCATGTTGTCCGCCAGCGAGAGCGCGACCTGGTGCCACTCCTCCGGGTCCCAGCCCTCGGCGGCGGCCTCGACGTGGAGGTCGCCGCGGATCTGCACGAAGGCGGGCAGCTCGTTGAGGTCGAGCGCCTTCACGGTCGCGCGATCGGGGTCGGCGAAGGTGAGCACCCTGTCGGCCCACGGGCCGAGGAACTGGCGGGCCTCGTCCGCGGTGCCCGTCACGATGAAGGCCACGCGGCAGTCGGCCTCGCGGAAGTGCGTGAGCAGGCGGCCCACGGTGTCGATGAGCCAGGCGCTCTCGTTCGTGAACGGGTCGAGGATGACGGCCGCCAGCTGGAACGTGGTGAGCCAGTCGGCGATGGTGCCGGGGTCGCCGTTGATGGGGGAGAGGGTGAGATCGGCAGGGGGGTCGGTCGCCACGGCCCGGAACGGTAGCGCGCAGTAGGTTCCGCGCCATGATCCTCGCGGCCTACGGGTCTGGCCTCTACAACGTCCTGTTCCTGGGCCACATGATCGCCTTCGTGGTGGCCTTCGGCCCGGCCGTGGTCAGCAACGGTCGGCAGATCAACTTCCCGGCCCTCGTCGTCCTGGGGGCCTTCGGCCTCGCCCTGGTGCTCGAGGGAGACTGGGACTTCGGCGCCACATGGGTGTCGCTGGCCTTCCTCGTGTGGCTCGCGCTCGGTGGGGTGGTGACGGGCATCCTCATGCCGAACGAGCGGAGGCTGGCGACCGGCGACACCGCCGCCGAGCGCCTGATCGATCGCGGCGGCCAGCTGGTGACCCTGCTCGTGCTGGTGATGCTGTACCTGATGATCTGGAAGCCCGGAGCCTGATGGACGACGAGGAGCTGGTCCGGCCCTTGTCGGGCGCGGACTGGTGGAACGTCCCCGCCTCCGGCGACGTGCCGGCGTTCCGCGTCACGGACGGGCCCAGTGGCGCCCGCGGCCAGCGGTTCGCGGGAGGACCGCCCTCGGTGTCCTTCCCCTGCGGTGCCGCCCTCGGTGCCACGTGGGACGTGGAGCTGGTGGCCCGCGTCGGTGCCGCGCTGGCCGAGGAGACCCGCGCCAAGGGCGCGCAGGTGCTGCTCGGCCCCACTGTCAACCTCCAGCGCACGCCACTCGGCGGTCGCCACTTCGAGTGCTTCTCGGAGGACCCATCCCTGACCGCTCTGGTCGCCGGCGCCTATGTGCGCGGCCTGCAAGGGGGCGGCGTGGCGGCGTGCGTCAAGCACCTGGTGGCCAACGACCAGGAGCACGATCGCTTCGAGATCTCCGCGGAGCTCGACGAGCGCACGTTGCGGGAGGTGTCGCTCCTCCCGTTCGAGCACCTCCTGCGGGAGGCCGGCGCGTGGTCGACCATGGCCGCCTACAACCGGCTGCACGGCACGCACTGCTCCGCCAACGAGCGGCTCCTGACGACGATCCTGCGCGACGAGTGGGGTTGGGACGGCGTGGTCATCTCCGACTGGTTCGCGGTCCACACGACCGCCGAGTCTGCCAACGCGGGACTCGATCTCGAGATGCCCGGCCCGCCGCTGCACTGGGGTCCGAAGCTGGCCGCCGCCCTGGGCGCCGGGGAGGTGCGCCGGGACCTGATCGAGGCGAAGCGGGCCCGGCTGGCCGTGCTGGCGCGTCGCACGGGCGCCGACGCGCGACCGCCGGGCGACGAGGCCCCTGGCGGGTCCGCGTCGGCGGTCGCGCTCGCCCGCGAGGCTGCCGCGGCGTCGTTGGTGCTCCTGCGGAACGAGGGCGGCGTGCTCCCCCTGTCGACTGCGGTCGGCGGCGTGGCGCTGGTGGGCCCCAACGCCGACCGCGAGGTGATCCAGGGCGGCGGCAGCGCGCGGGTGACCCCGACCGACGTGGCCACCATCGCCGACGGGCTGCGCGAGCGGCTGGGCGACCGGCTCGTCGTGGAGGCCGGTCTCGACGCGAGCCGCGGCACGCCCGCGATGCAGGGGGCGGACCTGCGGCGTGCCGACGGCACCGTCGGCGTCGACGTGGAGATCCTCGGCGCGGACGGGGCGGTCCGCAGCCGGCTCCGCCCGCGCGACTTCCGTGTCGTGTTCCTCGACGACCCGGCCGCCGACGGAACGGTGGAGCTCTGGTCTGCTCGGGCGACCGCCGTCTTCACGCCACGGGCCTCGGGGCCGCATCGGTTCAAGGTGAAGACCAACGGCGACGCCACCCTCATCGTCGACGGCGCCCCGGTCGGTGAGGTGGTGGGGCTGCGGGCGGGTCAACCGGTCGCGCTGGAGCTCGTCGCGCGCAGCGACGACCCCGAGATGCGCCTCGCCGCGGAGCTGCGCTGTGCGCCCCCGATGGCGGCCGGTGCCTTCGAGCGGGCGGTGGCCACCGCCCAGGCGGCGGACGTCGCCATCGTCGCCGTCGGTCTGGACAACGACTGGGAGACGGAGGGCCGCGACCGCACCTCGCTCGACCTGCCGGGTCGCCAGGTCGAGCTCATCAGGGCCGTCGCAGCGGTCCAGCCCCGGACGATCGTGGCCGTGCTGGCCGGGTCGCCGGTCGACCTGTCGTGGGCCGGTTCGGTGCCCGGTCTGCTCTGGTGCTGGCTCCCGGGCCAGGAGGGCGGCCGCGCCGTCGCCGACGTGCTGTTCGGCGACGCGGACCCCGGGGGCCGCCTGCCGTGCACGCTGCCCGCCCGGCTCGAGGACACCCCGGCCTTCCTCGACACGCCCCCGGACCCTGGGGTGCTCCGCTACCAGGAGGGCGTGTTCGCGGGACATCGCTGGTACGACGCCCGGAGCATCGAGCCGGCCTTCCCGTTCGGGTTCGGTCTGAGCTACGCACGCTGCACCGTCGGGAGCCCGCTGGTCGCGTCGCCGACGGTGGAACCTGGCGGCGTGGTGGACGTCGTCGTCGAGGTGGCCAACCGCGGCGATCGGCCCGGGTCGGAGGTCGTCCAGCTCTACGTCGGTGACCCAGAGGCCTCCGTGCGTCGCCCGCCTCGCGAGCTGCGGACCTTCGCCAAGGTGCGCCTCGAGCCGGGGGAGTCGCGCGACGTGCACCTGCGCCTCGGCATGCGCGACCTCGCGTTCTGGGATCCCGTCACGAGTGCCTGGGTCGCCGAGCCAGGCGACTTCCTCGTCTGGGCGGGGGTGTCGTCCCGGTCGCTGTCGGCCCCCACCTCGGTCGTGCTGACCGAGCGGTGGACGGTGCCGGCGTCGGCCCCGATGCCTCCCGGGTAGCGTCGACCGGGTGCACCCGATCGAGCGGCTCCGCTACGTCGCCCGGGCGTCGGGGGCCGACCAAGCGGTCCTCGTGCGGGAGACGGCGCAGGCCCTGGCCGCGTTCCGTGACGACCCGTCGGGTCTGGTGGCGGCCTGTCGGCGCATCGTCGACCGGCACCCGACGTCCGCGCCCCTGTGGTGGCTCTGCGCCCGCGTGCTGACGTCGCCCGACGGCCAGCGGGAGGCCTGGGCCGCCGTAGACGAGATCGAGGACGACCGCACGGCGACGGAGCTGGCCTTCGCGCTCCCCGAGGAGGGCACGGCGTGCGTGATCGGCTGGCCCGAGCTGGTGGGGGAGGCGCTGCCGCCTCGCGGGGACGTCGAGGTGCTGGCGGTCGATGCGCTGGGCGAGGGGAGCGGGCTGGTGCGGCGGCTCGTGCACGCCGGCATCGACGCGGTCGACGTGCCGACGTCCGGGATGGGCGCGGCGGTGTCGTCGTCGGACGTGCTGCTGCTGGAGGCGGTGGCCGTCGGGCCGACCGGGTTCGTGGCTGTCAGCGGATCGCTGGCCGCAGCCACCGTGGCGCGCTACGCCGAGGTGCCGGTGTGGCTCACCGCGGGCGTCGGGCGGTTCCTGCCGGCCCGCATGTGGGACGCGCTGGCCGATCGGCGCGCGACGCGCGCGGCCGACCCGTGGGACCTCGACGAGGAGGTCGTGCCGCTGGCGCTCGTGGACCGGGTGTGCGGCCCGCACGGCCTGGAGGCACCGGTGGACGCTTTGCGCCGGATCGACTGCCCTGTTGCGCCGGAGCTGTTCGACGCCGGGAACGCGCCCGGCACCTACAGGCAGTAGACACGCGCCCCATGTCCCGTCGCGATCAGATCAAGATGACCGATGCCGAGGTGGAGGCGTTCCTCGCCGGGCGCCACACGATGAACGTGGCGTCGTTCAACCACGACGGCACGATCCACCTCGTGGCCATGTGGTACGCCGTGGTCGACGGCGATCCCGTGTTCTGGACCTTCGGCAAGAGCCAGAAGATCCGCAACCTCCAGCGCGACCCGCGCATCACGCTGCTCGTGGAGACCGGCGAGGAGTACGCGGAGCTGATGGGCGTCGAGCTGGTCGGGACGGCCGAGGTCATCACTGACCACGACGCCATCATGGCGATCGGCGAGGCGGTCTACGTCCGCTACTTCGGCGAGATCAACGACGAGGTCCGGCCCTTCGTGCACGCCACCGGCGCCAAGCGCCTGGGTGTGCGCATCACCGTCGACCGCGTGGTCAGCTGGGACCACCGCAAGCTCGAGGGCGGCTACTAGCCGAACGAGCGGGCGACGGAATAGCCCACGGCCGCCGCGGCCAGGCCGCCGAGCACCGACAGCGCGACGTAGAGGCCGGCCTCGGGCGCCCGGTCGGTGCGCAGCAGGTCGAAGGTCTCCACCGAGAAGGTGGAGAACGTCGTGAAGGCACCGAGGAAGCCGACGGCGATCGGCAGGGTCACGTCCTGAGGCCAGTCACGCAGCTGGGCGACGCGGAGGACCAGGCCGAGCGCGAACGAGCCCGCGAGGTTGATGCCGAGCGTCGACCAGGGGAACGAGCGCCCGCCGACGGCGCTGCCGATGCCATAGCGGCTCAGCGCGCCGGCGGCACCGGCGATCGCGATCAGGACGACCTGCACCGCCCCAGGATGGCAGGCGGCGAGGTGGGTAGGGTCGACGGTCATGGGACACCACATCGAGTTCGCGTCGAACGGGGGCACCGCCCGCGGGTACCTCGCCACGCCGGCGGTCGGAACGGGGATCCCGTTGGTCGTGATCCAGGAGTGGTGGGGTCTCGTGCCGCACATCGAGGACGTGTGCGATCGCTTCGCTGCCGAAGGGTTCGTGGCCCTGGCCCCGGATCTCTATCGCGGCGAGAGCACGACCGAGCCCGATGAGGCCGGGAAGCTGATGATGGCCATGAACCTCGACCAGGCCGCCAAGGACATGGGCGGGGCGGTCGACGAGGTGGCGCTGCTGGCGGGCGGTGACCGGGTGGGGGTGACGGGCTTCTGCATGGGGGGTGGGCTCGCGCTGGTGCTGGCCACCCAGCGGCCGGACAAGGTCAAGGCGTGCGTTCCCTGGTACGGCATCATCCCGTGGCCGAACCTGCAGCCCGACTGGTCGGCGCTCGACGCCGTGGTGCTGGGCCACTTCGCCGAGAACGACGGGTTCTTCACGCCCGAGGCGGTCGCCGACCTGGCGTCCACGCTCGACGGGCTCGGCAAGGAGGCCAAGCTGGTCGTGCACCCGGGGGTGGAGCACGCCTTCTTCAACGACACCCGGCCCGAGGTGTACGACGCGGCGACCGCTCGCCTCTGCTGGGAGCAGACGATCGGCTTCCTGAAGGCGAACCTCGCCTAGAGGGCCTCGATGGCCTGGCTGATGGCCAGGGTGCGGCGAGCCTGCTCGACGTGCAGGTTCTCGATCATCCGGCCATCGACGGTGACGACGCCCCGCCCCTCGGCTTCGGCCTCCTCGAAGGCCGCGATGATGCGGGCCGCCTGGTCGACGGCTCGCGGCCGTGGGGGCGAACGTGGCGTTGCAGGGGTCGACCTGGGTGGGGTGGATCAGCGTCTTGCCGTCGAAGCCGAGGTCGCGGCCCTGCTCGCACTCGGCGAGGAACCCGTCCTCGTCCTTGATGTCGTTGTAGACGCCGTCGAGGATGACCTTGCCGGCCGCCCGCGCCGCCAGCAGGCAGAGGCCGAGGCCCTGCTGGAGCGGCAGGCGGCCGGGGACGTGGGCGGCGTGCAGCTCCTTGGCCAGGTCGTTGGTGCCCATCACGAGCACGGCGAGGCGCTCCGAGCGCGAGGCGATCTCCTCGGCGTGCGAGCATCGCCACGGGCGTCTCGAGCATCGCCCAGATGCGGGTGTGGTCGGGGGCGCCGCCCGCCTCGAGGGCCTTCTCGACCGCGTGCGACCTCGGCGGCCGAGTTGATCTTCGGGACGACGACGGCGTCGGGACCCGCCACGGCGATGGCTCGGAGGTCGTCGTCGTGCCAGGCGGTGCCGAGGCCGTTGGCGCGGATGGTGATCTCCCGGCGGCCGTAGGCGCCCGAGGTCGCGGCGGCGCAGACGCGGTCGCGGGCCTCGGCCTTGGCGTCGGGGGCGACCGCGTCCTCGAGGTCGAGGATCAGGGCGTCGGCGGGGATGCGTCTTGGCCTTCTCGAGGGCCCGCTCGTTGGCGCCCGGCATGTAGAGCACGGAGCGGCGGGGGCGGAGGTCGTCGTCAGCATCGGTCACGTCCTCGAAGCCGTAGGCCGGGCCAGCTCGGGGTCGCGGTCGGCGAGCTGCTCGGCCAGCTCGATCATGACCTGGCACTGCTTCACCGAGGCGTCGTCCTCCATCTTCCCGTTGAGCATCACCGCGCCGGTGCCGTCGCCCATGGCGTCGATCACCTCGCGGGCGTGGGCGCACGTCGGCGGGGTCGGGCGAGAACACCCGCTTGGCGATGTCGATCTGGACCGGGTGCAGGCTCCACGCCCCGACGCAGCCGAGCAGGTAGGCGTTGCGGAACTGGTCCTCGCAGGCGACGGTGTCCTTGATGTCGCCGAAGGGGCCGTAGAAGGCCGAGGATCCCGTTGGCCGCGCAGGCGTCGACCATGCGGGCGACCGTGTAGTGCCACAGGTCCTGCTGGTAGGTGGCTCGCGGGTCCGTCGATGTCGCCGTCGACGGGGTCCTGGCGGACGAGGTAGCCGGGGTGGCCGCCGCCGACCCGGGTGGTCTTCATGCGGCGGTTGGCGGCCAGGTCGGCAGGGCCGAGCGACAGGCCCTGCATGCGGGGCGAGGCGCCGCAGATCTCCTCGACGTTGGCGACGCCGCGGGCCGTCTCGAGGATGGCGTGGACCAGGATCGGCTCGGTGAGGCCCGGCCTTGGCCTCGAGCTGGGCGAGCGAGGCGGTCGACGTAGTGGATGTCCTCGGGGCCCTCGACCTTGGGGATCATGATGACGTCGAGCTCGTCGCCGACCTCGGTGACGGCGGTGACGAGGTCGTCGAGGCCCCACGGCGAGTCGAGCGAGTTGACGCGGGTCCACAGCTGTGTGTCCGTGGCCAGTCCACGGTGCTGGCCGACCTCGACGAGCCCGGCGCGGGCGGCCTCCTTGTCGGCGGCGGGCACGCCGTCCTCGAGGTTGCACAGGAGGATGTCGACGGTGGGAGCGATGTCGGGGACCTTGGCCACCATCTTCGGGTTCGAGCGCCGGGAAGAAGTGGATCACCCGCGACGGCCGGACGGGGATCTCGCGGAGCGGCTCGGGGGCACCGACGGCGAGGGGGCGGAAGAAGTCCTTGGCGCTGCGCATCAGCCCTCCACGGCTTCGGTCATGCGGCGGGCGATCACCTTGAGGCAGAGGGTCTCGTCGGCGCCCTCGAAGATCGACAGGACCCGGGCATCGACGAAGTAGCGGCTCACGTCGTACTCCTCGGCGTACCCCATGCCCCCGTGGATCTGCATGGCCTCGCGGGTGACCCACTCGGCGGCCTTGCAGACGTACGCCTTGACCATGGCGGCTTCGAGGGCCCCCTCGCCCTTGGCCATGAGGCGGGCCACGGCGTAGGAGGCCTGGCGCGAGGCCTGGATGATGATGGCCATGCGGGCGAGCTTGACCTTGGTGAGCTGCAGATCGGCGATCGGCTTGCCGAACACGACGCGGTCGCCGGCGTACTGCCGGGCGGCCTCGTAGGCGGCCTGCATCACGCCGACGGCCCGGGCGGCGGTCTGGAGCCGACCGTTCTCGAAGCCGGCCATCTGCAGGTAGAAGCCCTTGCCGAGACCGTCCTCGCCACCGACGAGGCTGTCGTCGCCGACGAACCACGAGTCGAACGCGATCTCGTAGGAGTGCATGCCCCGGTAGCCGATCGTGTCGATCGGCCTTCCTTCCATGCGGCCGCCGCCCGCTTGGTCGAGCACGAAGCCGTGGCCGTCGCCGCGCTCCTTGGGCACGATGAACATCGACAGGCCGCGGTGCGCCTGGGTGCGATCGGGATCGGTGCGAGCGAGGAGCATGAGCACGTCGGCACGGGCCCCGAACGTGCACCACGTCTTGACGCCGTTGATGAGCCAGCCGCCGTCGGTCTTGACGGCGGTGGCCTTCAGGCCGGCCACGTCCGACCCGAAGTCCGGTTCGGTGACCGCCACCGCGTTCATCACCTCGGCGGTGGCGAGCTGGGGGAGCCAGTGCTGCTTCTGCTCCTCGGTGCCGCCCTTGACCAGGGCTCGGGTGAGGATCTCAGGCCGGGTGATCAGCGACCCACCCGCGCCGAGCGACCCCCGGGACAGCTCCTCGGTGGCGACCACCATCCCGATGTACTCCGACTCGCCGCCGCTCCCGTATCCGCCGTACTGCTCGGGGATGGAGAGCCCGAAGGCGCCCATGTCGGCGAGGCCCGTGATGATGTCCTCGGGGATGTCCTCGTTGTGGCGATGGATGTGCTCCGCGATCGGCGTGAGCTTCTCGTCGGCGAACCGTCGGAACGTGTCCTGGACCAGCTCGAAGTCGTCGTCGAGGTTGCGGCGACCCTCCTGTCCGGCGAGCCCCGCGAGGAAGGCCGGGTCGCGGTAGGTGGCGCAGAACGAGCGGGCGCCGTCGAGCGCGGCGGCGTCGATGCCCCAGGTGGCTTCTCTGCCGAAGAGACGGCTGGCGAGCTCGCCGACCGCATCGGCGACGAACGCGCAGGCGATCTGGGCTTCGATGTCGCCGAGCGCGCCGTAGTCGAGCATCGATCGGGCCGTCTCGACAGCGGCGCCGGCGTGGGCGAGGTCGTAGGCGAGGACCTGGTCGACGTCCGGGCCGCCCCCCGCCTTGAGGGTCTTGGTGCCCTGGTGGACGACCGCCCGAGCCAGCTCGACGACGTCCGCCGCGGCGGTGAGATCAGCAACGACCATGGCCGGAGGTTAGTGACGGCTTCCGGATCGGACGGAATCTGCGGGTCCGTGGTCGACCACGTGCCCGGGTCCTCGTCCAGGTCGGGGTCGAGGGGGCTCGGGCCGTCGATCGGCGGCGGACCCGAGGGGAACGCTTCCAGCGGCGGTGCGGTGCGCCGTGTCGGGTCGGGGCGGTCCGTGGCCCGGTACACCCCGCGCTCCACCCGGCGAGCCCGCCCGTGCTCCACCTCGTAAGCCATCGCGTCGGACAGCGCGGTGACCGGACGGGTGGCGGCGATCAGGTAGCCGTAGCGGTGCAGCAGCCCGTGCAGCTCAGGGAGGCACAGCGTGCCGTGGCGGCGCAGGATCGTGAGGCAGGTGATGCGCAGGTCGCGGCCGCTGATGGCCTGCGACCCTTCGGTGGCAGCCGGGAGGGGGCTGCGATCGACGTCCGGCGGGCGGCGCCCCTTCGCCCAGGGCACCGGTGGGTAGAGCTGCTCCCGGAGCTCGGCGAGGGCGTCCACGATGGCCCGGCGTTCGTCGCTGACCTGCACGAGCTGCTCGTCGATCTGGCGCAGCCGGTGGACGAGCGCGTCGCGCTCGGTCTGCATCTCGACCCGCCGCCAGAAGCCGAGGCGCGAGACTCGACGGAGGTCGTAGACCGAGCAGCGGCCGAGGGAGTCGGCCGGTCGCGCGCGGGGTCGCTGCCGCGGCGACGGAAGGTCTGGGTGGGCATCGAGCGGAGCCAACGTGAGCCTCTGTGTGGGAGGGGTTCGTAGGCCGGCCAAGCCAGCGAAGGTGGGGATTCGTCGCACGACGCGTCCGTAGAAGCAGTCTGCTCGGGAGGTGTGACACCGGCCACCAACCTCGAGCCGTCCCGCTACGCGCCGCGTCGGTGTCGAATCGACGTCGAATCGACACCGACGCGGCCCCGGTTGGGGCGGGGGTGTCGGTCGTCGGCTGGGCGCACCCCACCCGGAGCGAGTGCGGGCAGTCGTGCTGATCGCGTCGGGGGTCCGTGGCGCGCCCGACGAGGACCCCGCCACCTACCCCCGGCGCCGCGGGCGAGCACTTCCTCGAGAGGAACGGCGAACTCGCTCGCCCGGACACGCGGAGTCGGGCAGTCTCCTGGGGTGGTGCACCGAACGACCGCTGAGCTCATGGCCGCGCTCGACGACCTCCGGGCCGCTCCAGCGGAGCGCGGGCGGGTCGACTTGGTGGTGCGCCGTCCGGTGTCGGGGGAGCGCGAGGTCCTGGCCGAGGGCACCCTGGACCAGCTCGAAGGCCTGATCGGTGACAACTGGTCCACCCGAGGCAGCCGGCTGACGCCCGATGGCTCGGCGCACCCGGGGATGCAGCTCAACGTGATCAACGTGCGGCTGTCCACCCTGGTCGCGGGAGATCCCGAGCGTCGGGCCCTCGCGGGCGACCAGCTGCACGTCGATCTCGACCTCAGCGAGGTGAACCTCCCGCCCGGCACCCGGCTGGCCGTCGGCTCGGCCGTCATCGAGGTGACACCCGAACCCCACCGCGGGTGCGCCATGTTCGTCGAGCGGTTCGGCCGAGATGCCATGCGCTTCGTGAACTCGCCCATCGGCCGTGAGCTGCGCCTGCGCGGGCTCAACGCCAAGGTCGTGGAGGGCGGCACCGTGCGCCCCGGCGACGAGATCCGCAAGGTGTGACGCGAGGGCTCGCCTGGCGGCCCGCTCAGACCGTAGGTTCAGCGTCGATGACGACCTACGACCGCCCCTTCGGCCGCCACCTCGAGGACTTCACCCCCGGCGACATCTACAAGCACTGGCCGGGCAAGACGATCACCGAGTACGACGACCACCTGTTCTGCATGATCACGATGAACCACCACCCGCTGCACACGAACGCGTGGTTCGCCGAGAACGAGACCGTCCAGAAGCAGAACGTCGTGGTCGGCAACCTCGTGTACTCCCTCGTCCTCGGCATGAGCGTGCCCGACGTCAGCGGCGCGGCGATCGCCAACCTCGAGATCGAGTCGCTGCTGCACCCGAAGCCGACGTTCCACGGCGACACCATCTACGCCGTCACGAAGGTGCTGGACGTCAAGGAGACATCGAAGGGCGACCGGGGCATCGTCACCGTCGAGACGAAGGGCATCAACCAGCGCGGCGAGGAGGTCTGCTACTTCCGCCGCAAGCTGATGGTGTGGAAGCGGGACCAGGCTCCACCGCGCCGCTTCCCCTACGACGACGGCGCGGTCTTCGCCGACGCCGAGTAGCAGCCCGAGGGGGCTGACGATGCCGATCGACGACGTCGCCGCTCGCGGCTTCCAGGCAGGGGCGGCGGCGTACGAGACCGCTCGACCCGGCTACCCGGACGAGGCCCTCGCCCTCCTCTCCGCCGAGCTCGGCATCACGACCGGCACCACGGTCTGCGACCTGGCGGCCGGCACGGGCAAGCTCACGCGCCGCCTGGTCGACCTCGGCGCGTGCGTGACAGCAGTGGAACCAGTCGAGGCGATGCGCGACCAGGCGAGCGCCACGGTCCCCGACGCCGATGTCATCGACGGCACGGCCGAGGCCATCCCGCTGCCGGACGCATCGGTCGACGTCGTCACGGTCGCCCAAGCCTTCCACTGGTTCGACGCCCAGCCCGCGCTCTCGGAGATCGCCCGGGTGCTCACGCCCGGTGGCGGGCTCGCACTGCTCTGGAACGAGCGAGACGAGCGCACCGCCTGGGTCGCCGAGATGAGCCGCCTCATCCGCTGGCACGAGCGCACCGTCTCGCGGTACCAGCACGTCGACTGGGCCGAGGTCGTCGCCGCGTCGCAGCGCTTCACCCCGCTCGAGGAGCGAGCCGTGCACTGGGACCAGCCGATGACGCGGGAGGTGCTGGCCGACCGCGTGCGATCGATCAGCTATGTGGCTGTCATGCCGACCGCCGAGCGCGAGCGCCTCGCCGCGGAGGTGACCGCCCTCGTCGCCCGGCGACCCGAGCCGTTCGACCTCCCGTACCTGTGCCGGATCCAGTGGTGCCGCCGGCGCTGACCGCAGACCGCCGTGCCGCCGTCCTCGGGTGGTGGCAGGACCAGCGCCGCGATCTGCCCTGGCGTCGGACGCCGCGACCCGTGGGAGGTGCTCGTGTGCGAGGTCATGGCGCAACAGACCCAGGTGGCGCGGGTCGCGGCGCGGTGGCGGCCCTTCCTCGAGCGGTTCCCCACGCCGACCGCGCTCGCCGCCACGCCGCCGGCCGAGGTCCTCCGGTGGTGGACCGGCATGGGCTACAACCGCCGGGCCCGCGACCTCCACCGCTGCGCCCAGACCCTCGTGGCGGCGCACGACGGCCACGTGCCGGGGACCCTCGAGGCGCTATTGGCCCTCCCCGGCATCGGTCCCTACACCGCCCGGGCCGTGCTCGCCTTCGCCTTCGAGCTCGACCACGGCATCGTCGACACGAACACCGCGCGGGTGCGTGGCGCGGTGGTCCGGTCAGCGGCTCCGGCCGGCGGAGGCGCAGCAGGCCGCCGACGCGGCGGTGCCTCCCGGCCAGGCGTGGGCGTGGAACCAGGCGATGCTCGACCTGGGCGCGGGTGTGTGCCGCCGCCGTGACCCTGCCTGCCACGAGTGCCCGGTCGCATCATCCTGCGAATGGGCTCGGGCGGGCCGCCCGGCGCCGGACCCGGCCGACGGCTCGGCAGGGGTGTCGGCCAGGCAGACCCGCTTCGAGGGGAGCGACCGGCAGGGCCGCGGCCGGCTGGTGGAGGAGCTGCGTCAGCACGACGTCGCCCTCGCCGACCTCGCCGGGGTCATGGGCTGGCCCGGCGACCTGCGCCGCGCCACCCGTGTCGCGGCCACGCTGGTCGACGACGGGCTCGTGCAGGTCGAGGCGGGCGCCTATCGCCTCGCCTAGGTGACGAAGTCGAGGACCAGCTGGTTGACCTCGACGGGCTTCTCGAGGTGGAGGAAGTGGCCGGCGCCGTCGACGACCTCGAGGCGCGAGCCCTCCGAGGTGAGGAACGCGGTCGCCGCCTCGGCCAGCTCCACCCCCATGCAGCCGTCGGTACGTCCGTGCAGGTACAGCGTCGGCTGCGCCGTGACGTTGCTCCCCGCCGCTTGCACCGCGTCGAGGGCGGGATCGACCCCGACCCCACCGAGGGCGGCCCGGTAGTAGCCCAGCGCCGCCGCCAGGTTGGCCGGGTCGCGGAGCGCGTCCTTGACGTGCACGAGGTCCTCGGTGCCGTCGTACCCGGGCGACCAGTCGGCCCAGAGGCCGTCGATGAACGCGAGGTCGTCCATGGGCACCACCACATCGGCCAGACCGTGCTGGAAGAAGAACATGTACCAGCTCCTCTTCAGCTGGCGGTACTGCATGAACCCGCCGGCGACCGAGCCGGCGGGGGGCACGGCCATCGTCACGACGCGTCGCCACCGCTCCGGTTCGTGGTTCGCGGCCGTGTAGGTCGCGATCGCGCCCCAGTCGTGCCCGATGAGGACCGCGTCGCCGCTCGCCGCCGAGCACTTCGTGCAGGGCGCAGGCGTCGAGCGCCAGGGCGGCCGTCTGGTAGCGCCCGTCAGCGGGCACGGCGGTCGGCGCGTAGCCGCGCATGAACGGCGCCACCGCGTGGAAGCCGGCGTCCGCCAAGGCCGGCAGCAGGAAGCGGTAGGTCCAGGCCGAGTCGGGGAAGCCGTGCAGGCACAGCGCCAGTGGTCCCGTCCCGGCCGCCAGGTAGGCGAAGTCGACACCGTTTGCGGTGACCGACCCCTCGGTGATGGTCATGGCCGCAACCTAGGGGAGCCGAGGGCACCTGAGACACCCGTCACACGATCCCCATCGATGGATGGGCACCGGTAACGTGCCGTTCACCAAGCGGGAACAGGGGGGATCCACTGCTCAACGTCAGCTTCTTCGGCGTGCGGGGCTCGACGCCGTGCCCGTGCGACGCGAACCGCCGCTACGGCGGCAACACGTCGTGCGTGGCGCTGGAGGCCCCGGGGCACGCGCCGATCGTCCTCGACCTCGGCACCGGGCTGCGGTTCTGGGGCGAGACGCTCGATCCCCGCGAGCCGTTCACGGGCTCGGCCCTCGTCACCCACATCCACTGGGACCACGTGCAGGGCCTGCCGTTCTTCACCCCGATCCTCCAGCCCGGCGCACGATTCGACGTCTACGGGCCCCCGCAGCCCGAGGCGGGCGGGCTGGGCGAGGCGTTCGGCGAGTTCATGCGCCCCCCGTTCTTCCCGGTCACCACCAAGGAGCTGCTGGGGGACATCCGGTTCCACGACGTCTGGGACGCCGAGTTCGAGCTGGACGGGGCCAAGATCTGCGCCCGCCCGGTGCCCCACGTGGGCCTGACGAGCGGCTACCGCGTGGAGATGGGCGGCGCGGTCGTCGCCTACATCTCCGACCACCAGATGCCCGTCGACGGGAGTCACGACGTGTCCGACGCGGTGCTCAGCCTCTGCGACGGCGCGGACCTCCTGATCCACGACGCGCAGTACACCGTCGACGAGTTCCCGGCGAAGTCGACTGGGGGCACTGCACGTCGGACTTCGCCGTGCACGTGGCGCAGGAGGCCGGGGTGCGGCGGCTGGCGCTGTTCCACCACGACCCCACCCACCACGACGACATCGTCGACTCGATCCTCCTCGGCGCCCGCGCCCGCGCGAACGGGTCCGGGCTCGAAGAGGTGCTCGCCGCCCACGAGGGCCTGGTCGTCTCCTTCGGCTGACCCGCTAGGTTCCGCTCGATGAGCGAGAAGCCCGTGCCCTTCGACTCCGCCCAGTTCCGTCAGGTGCTCGGCCACTTCCCCACGGGGGTCACCGTGGTCACGGCCGCGTCGGCGACGGGGCCCGTCGGTCTGGCGGTGGGCTCGTTCGCCTCCGTGTCGCTCGACCCACCGCTGGTGGCCTTCTTCCCGGATCGGGGCTCCTCGTCGTGGCCCCAGATCGAAGCGACCGGCTCGTTCTGCGTGAACGTCCTGGCCGAGGACCAGGAGGTCGTCTGCCGCCGCTTCGCGTCGAAGGGCGATGACAAGTTCGCCGGTCTGGGTTGGCGACCGGCCGGTTCCGGGTCACCGTTGCTGGACGGCGTCCTCGCCTGGATCGACTGCGACATCGAGTCGGTCACCGAGGCCGGCGACCACTTCTGCGTGATGGGCCGGGTCCGGGACCTCGACGTGAGCCAGGACGGGGGCCCCCTCCTGTTCTTCCGCGGGGGCTACGGCCGGTTCACGGTCTGACCGCCCATGGCTGTCTATGCCCTCGGTGACATCGAGCCCTCGATCGACGCGACGGCCTACGTCCACCCGGACGCGGTCGTGATCGGTGACGTCACCATCGGTCCGGAGTCGTCCATCTGGCCGACCGCGGTGCTGCGTGGCGATCCCGGCGGGATCGTGATCGGCGCCCGCACGTCGATCCAGGACGGCACCGTGATCCACACCACGCCGGCGACCCCGACCCACGTCGGGGACGAGTGCGTGATCGGCCACCTCGTCCACCTCGAGGGCTGCCGGATCGGCAACGGCTCCCTCGTGGGCTCGGGGGCCATCGTCCTCAACGGGGCCGTGCTCGAGGAGGAGTGCCTCGTGGGCGCCGGTGCCCTCGTCCCCGGCACCATGACGGTGCCGCGCCGGGCCATGGCCCTCGGGGTGCCGGCCACCCTGAGGCTCGATGCCGTGCACCCGGACGGACACATCCGGCGGGGCATGGAGGTCTACCGGGAGCGAGGCCGCACGTACCGCACGCAGCTCCGCCGGATCGACTGACCGCCTAGACGACCTCGGGCTCGGGCTCGAGGAGCATGATGGCCCCGTCGGGGCACTGGCGAGCCCACGCAGCGACGAACGCGTCATCGCTCAGGTAGATGAGCTGGTGCCGCTCGGAGAGCCGGTACAGGAGGTCGAGCAGGTCCCACTTGCGCTCCGCCGGTACGCGGAGGAACGCCTCGTCGAGCAGCGCCGGCAGCGCGTCCCCGTGCGGGCCCGCGCTGGCGGCCTTGGTGAGCCGGCCGAGGAGGTGCCGCTGGATGTCGGCGACGGCATCCGGGTCACCGGGGTCGCCCTGCCCGCCGTGGCGAGCCTCCAGGGCGATCACCCGTCGCTCGACGGCGGCCTGCCGGTCCGCGAGCCGTACCACATCGACCTCGGGGCTGACGAGGGCGAGCTGCGCTCGAACCTTCTCACGTCGATCCTCCAGCTCCTGCAGGTCGGGGAGCTCGGCCTCCGACGCCGTGACCGTCGACCACTCGGGTCGGCGGAGGCCACGGGCGCGCTCCTGGAGCGCCTCGAGCTCCGCGTCGATCTCCGCCCTCGGCCGAGCCTTGGCCCGCGCCTCCTCGCGCTCCGCCGCCCGGGCGACGGCCCAGTCCAGCGCGCCCACGCGCGCGTCGAGCTCGCCGGAGTCGAAGCCCAGCTGCAGCAGCTGGTCCCCGAGCCGATCGGCCACCCCTCGCTCGGCTCGCTCGGCCGCTTCGAGCTCGATCTGGGTCCGGGCGGCGCGACCCCGCTCGATCGCGGCGTTGACGTGCTCGTCGACGGCGCCGAGGTCGGCCAGGTCGTCGGCCGCCAGGCCGAAGGGGCCGCAGGCCGCGTCGAGCTCGGCTCGCGCGTCGACGACCGCCGGCTCGGCCTGCTCGGCCAGGTCCCGGCGCAGCTGCTCGATCTCGTCTGCGGCGCCGCCGAGGCTGCGCAGCGCGTTGTTGTAGGCCGTGACCTCCGAGCGGAGCTCGATGGCCCGCGTGACGTCGATGTCCTCGCCGACCAGCTCGACCCAGGCGGCGGTCGCCGCGCGCAGCTCGTTGCTCGCCGAGTCGACGGTGCCCCGCACGTTGGGGTCGACCGCGGCGTCGACACGGCGCAGGTGGAACCCGAGGTAGGAGGGCACGCCGGCCCGATCCAGGGCGGCCCGCTCCGCCGCCGCGGCCTCGGCGACGCGGCTCTTGGGGCGCACCAGCGTGATCGTGCCCACCGCCGCGCCGATCACCATGCCCAACGGGATGAGCCAGGTCGCACCGAAGGTGCCGGCGAGCATGATCGCGACGCCCAGGGCCGTTCCGGCGACCCCAGGGACCCGGACGGCCTCGGCCGCGCGCTCGGCCTCCTCGAGGTCACGGTGCGCGAGCTCCATGTCCTTGATCGCAACGGGATCCTCGTCGCCCCCATCGCCGCCGAGCCCGCCGAGCGACATCTGGACCCGGTGCACCTCGTCGGTGGCGGCGACGAGCCGTTCGGCGGCTGCCCAGACCGGTGGCTGCTCGTGCAGGCCCAGCTCGCCGACGAGCAGGTCGGACGGGGCCGGCAGCTTGGCCACCGCAAGGGCCTGGAGACGGTGGTCGAGCGCTTCGCGGTGGGCGAGGGCGTCGGCGAGCGCGTCGACGATCGCATCGAGGTCCGCCGGAGGCGCGTCCGGGATGCGCGGCGGCGCGCTCCAGCTCGGTGGCGTCGAGGCGGCTGGCGCCCCCGAACCGATCGATGATCAGCTCCAGTGCTTCGGCGGCCTCGGTCCACTCGGCGGCCAGCGCGCGCGTCGCGTCGACGTGGGTGAGCAGGTGCCGGTCGGCCTCGATGCCGCCGCTCCCGGATTGGAGGGCCCCCGCTTCGGCTCGCACCCGCTCGAGCTGCGCGAGCACCTGTGCGTACTCTCGACGGCTCGCGTCCTCGTGGGCCGACCGCAGCGCCTCGTCGAGCGTGTCGAGCTCGGCCTGCAGGGCGGCTGCCTCCTGCGCCTCGCCGAGGGCGGCCTGCAGCTGCTCGGTGATCTCCTCCAGCGAGGCGCGCGCCTCGCGCAGCTCGGGTGGCTCGTCGTCGCGAGCCGAGCGCGCGACCACGCTGAGGTCGGCCGCTTGGATCAGCATCACGGCGCGGAGCGCCTCGGGCGATGCGGCGAGGTCGCCCACGGGTGACGAGGCCGGCGAGCCGTCGTCGTAGCGGGCCTGCACGGAGCCGCCCGCCCCGCTGACGAGCGTCACCGCCCTCCCCATGCCGTCGACGTAGCGGAGGGCCGTCTCCTCGCCCCCGCCTGTGAGCGAGCCCAGGATGCTCTCGGCCAGCGCCTGCCGCTCGGCCGCGCCGAGGCCGCACAGCACGGTCATGCGGGGGTGGAACGCCACCCGCAGCTCGTCGTCGGGAATCCTCAGGACCAGCTCGTCTACGCGCACGGACTCTCCTCCTCGACCGGGGACATCGGCACGCGGACTGCCGACCTGTAGGCCCGGCATGGGTCCAATGGCCCATGCCGGTTGTTAGGTTCGACCCATGCACCTCGGTCGCGTGGGCCTGTGGACCTTCCAGCTCGATCTCCAGCCGGCGCCCGCGGCCCTGGAGGCGGCCGCGGAGCTCGAGTCGCTCGGCTATCCGACGGTGTGGCTGCCCGAGGCGGTGGGGCGAGACCCCTTCGTGAACAGCGCCCTGCTGCTGTCGGCCACCAAGGACCTCACCGTCGCGACCGGCGTCGCGAGCGTCTGGGCGCGCGACGCGCAGGCCATGGCCTCGGGACAGCTCACGCTGTGCGAGGCCTACCCGGGCCGGTTCCTCCTCGGCATCGGGGTCAGCCACCAGCCGATGGTCGACTTCGTGCGCGGCCATCACTACGACAAGCCGCTCACCAAGATGCGCGGCTACCTCGAGCAGATGGACAAGGTCCTCTACATGGCACCGCGTCCCGAGGAGGAGCCCCGCCGGGTGCTCGCCGCGCTCGGCCCGAAGATGCTCGAGCTGGCGGCAGCGAAGGCCCTCGGCGCCCACTCGTACTTCGTGCCCGTCGAGCACACCGCCTCGGCCCGGGAGACCCTGGGCGACGGCCCGATGCTGTGCCCCGAGCAGGCGGTCGTCCTCGCCACGGACCCCGAGGTGGCCCGCGCGGCGGCGCGCCAGCACATGTCCACCTACCTCGGTCTGCCGAACTACACCAACAACCTTCGGCGGCTCGGGTGGGTTGACGACGACCTCGCCGACGGGGGGACGGACGAGCTCGTCGACGCCATCGTGGCGTGGGGGGACGAGGAGGCGATCGCCGCCCGGGTCCAGGCCCATCTCGACGCGGGGGCCGACCACGTGTGCGTCCAGGTGCTGGACAGCAACGCGACGGCCCTCCCGATGACCCAGTGGCGCGCGCTCGCCCCCGCGCTGACCTCGCTCACCTGACGGTGGCGCGACCCCCGCGAGTGAAGAGCCCGGGCTGGCGGCTCATCCTCGCGTCCTGCCGGCAGCGACGCGTGGGGATCGGGCTCGGTGTGCTCGTCGGGCTGGGCTGGACGATCGGCAAGGTGAGCGTCGGCGTGCTGGTGGCACGCGCCGTCGACCTCGGCATCGAGAGCGACGACATGGCGGCCCTGCGGACGTGGGCGCTGCTGATCGCCGTCGCTGCCGTGGTCGTCGGCACGTTCACCGGGATCCGCCGCTACCTGGCCTTCCGCGAGGCGCGCTGGATCGAGACCGACCTGCGCGAGCGACTCTTCGACCACTTCCAGCGTCTGCACTTCGCGTTCCACGACCGCGCCCAGACGGGGCAGCTGATGAGCCGGGCCAACACAGATCTGCAGCAGATCCAGGCCTTCGTCGTGATGATCCCGCTGACGATCTCCAACGGCGTCACGGTGCTCGCGGTCACGGTCATCCTCTTCCTGATCGACCCCGTGCTCACGGTGCTGGCGCTCGGCAGCCTGCCGTTCCTCAACGTGCTGGCCACCCGCTTCTCGCGCCGGCTGCACCCCGCCGTCATGGGCATCCAGCAGGAGTCCGCCGAGCTGGCCGCCGTGGTGGAGGAGACCGTGGCGGGCGTCCGGGTCGTGAAGGGCTTCGGCGCCGAGGCGGTCCAGGCGGACCGACTGCGGGCCACCGCCGACGCCGTCTACGGGCGCTCCATGGAAGCGGCCCGCGTACGGGCCACCTTCCTCCCCGCACTCGAGCTGCTGCCGAACATCGGTCTGATCGCCACCCTCGGCTACGGCGGCCATCAGGTGCTCGAGGGGAACCTCACGCTGGGCGAGCTCGTTGCCTTCAACGTCTATGTCGTCATGCTGATCTGGCCGCTGCGCATGCTGGGGAACATCATCGCCCAGGGTCAGCGCTCCGCGGCGGCCGCCGAGCGCGTCCACGAGATCCTCGCGACGGCGCCGGTCATCGTCGACTCGCCGGCGGGCGGCCCGCTCCCGGCGAGCGGGCCGGACGGCGGCCGGGGCGACGTGCGCTTCGAGAACGTGCGGTTCGCGTACGCGCCCGAGCTGCCGGTCGTGCTCGACGGCTTCGACCTCGTCGTCCCGGCCGGCCAGTCGGTGGCCCTCGTCGGTGCCACGGGCTCGGGCAAGACCACCGTCGCCCGCCTCATCCCGCGCTTCTACGACGTGCAGGAGGGCGCGGTGCTGGTCGACGGCGTCGACGTCCGGGATGTGCGCGTGCGGGACCTGCGCAAGGCGGTGGGCATCGTGTTCGAGGACACGTTCCTGTTCTCGGACAGCATCGCGGCCAACATCGCCTTCGCCGACCCGGACGCGCCGCCCGCCACCATCGCCCGAGCGGCGCGCCTCGCGGGTGCCGACGAGTTCATCGAGGCGCTCCCCGAGGGCTACGACACCCCCATCGGCGAGCGAGGGTTCTCCCTCTCGGGCGGCCAGCGCCAGCGCATCGCCATCGCGAGGGCGATCCTCGCTGACCCGCGCGTGCTGATCCTCGACGACGCCACGTCGTCGGTGGACCCGACCAAGGAGCACGAGATCCGTGACGCGCTCACCGAGGTGATGCGCGGCCGCACCACCATCGTGATCGCCCACCGGCCGGCCACGATCGCACTCGCCGACCGGGTGGTGCTCCTCAGCGCCGGCCATGTGGTGGCCGACGGCACCCACCAGTCGCTCCTCGAGACCGAGCGCGGCCTACCGCGAGGTGCTCGCGGCCGCCGAGCAGGACGTCGCGTCGGGGGTGGACTGACGTGTGGATGCAGGGTGGCGTCGAGGAGGGCGAGCGGCTGGACGCGGAGGCCGCCAAGCACCTCCTGCGCCGCGCCGGCGGCATGCTCCGGCCCTACCGTCGCCAATGCGTCGTCGCCCTCGGGATGGTGGTGGTCTGGACGGCCACCACGCTGGCCGGGCCCTTCCTCGTCCGTTACGGCATCGACGACGGCATCAAGGCCGACGACGGACAGGCGCTGAACGCAGCGGTCATCGGCTACGTCGTCGTCGCGGCGATCTCCTACGTCGCCTATCGCTTCCAGGTGCTGCTGATCAGTCGCATCGGCGAGTCGTTCCTCCGCGACCTGCGCCTGCGCGTGTTCGACCACCTGCAACGCCTGTCCATGCCCTTCTACGACCGCGAGAAGGCCGGGATCATCGTCTCCCGCATGACGAGCGACGTCGACTCCCTGCAGGAGCTGGTGCAGATGGGGCTGCTGATGTTCGTCAGCAACGGCCTGCTCCTCGTCGTCTCGGTCGTGGTGCTGGCGCTCGTGTCGTGGGAGCTCCTGCTGCTGTGCTTCGTGTGCGTGCCCTTCGTCGTGCTCGCCAGCATCCGGTTCCAGCGGGAGTCCAACGCGGCCTACCTGGACGTGCGGGACGGCATCGGCAACACGTTGTCGCAGCTCCAGGAGGGCATCGCCGGCGTCCGCGTGGTGCAGGCCTTCGGCCGCGAGGACGTCGAGTCCGCTCGTTTCCAGCTGGGCAACCGGCGGCTGTTCGACGCCCACATGCGCTCGGTGAAGATCTCGGCCTGGTACCTGCCCGTGATCGAGCTGGCCGGGCTGCTCACCACCGCAGTGGCGGTCGGGGTGGGTGGGTGGTGGGTGCACACCGGCGCGCTGACGATCGGGACGGTCACCTTCTTCATCCTCACGCTCTCCAACCTGTTCGAGCCGATCCAGCAGCTCTCCCAGCTGTTCAACATCGTCCAGTCGGCGGGTGCGTCCTTGAGCAAGCTGTTCGGGCTGCTCGACACCCCGGTCGACATCCCGGAGCGACCCGGAGCCGTCGACCTCCCGGAGCGGGGCGACATCGAGGTCGAGGGCGTCGGGTTTGCCTACGTCGCCCACACACCCGTGCTCACCGGGGTCGACCTGACCATCCCGGTCGGCGCCCGCATCGCGCTGGTGGGCCCCACCGGCGCCGGCAAGTCCACCCTCGCCAAGCTGATCGCTCGGCTCTACGACCCGACCGAGGGGACCGTCCGCTACGCCGGCATCGACCTGCGTGACGCCACGCTCCGGTCGCTGCGCGACCGCGTCGTGGTGGTGCCGCAGGAGGGCTTCCTGTTCAACGGCACCATCCTCGACAACATCCGGCTGGCGCGGGCCGGGGCCAGCGACGACGAGGTCGTGCAGGCCCTCGAGACCATCGGCGTCCTCGAGCGCTTCTCGCAGCTGCCCGAGGGATTGCGCACGGAGGTGCGCGAGCGCGGGTCGCGGCTCTCGGCGGGCGAGAAGCAGCTCGTGTCGCTGGCCCGCGCGGCGCTGGCGGACCCGGCCGTGCTGGTGCTCGACGAGGCCACGTCCAGCCTCGACCCCGGGACCGAGCTGGTGGTCGAGCACGCGATGGTCGAGCTGATGGAGGGCCGCACCGTCATCGTCATCGCGCACCGCCTGTCCACCGCGGAGCGGTGCGACCTGGTGGGGGTGGTGGCCGAGGGCCGTCTGCTCGAGCTGGGCACCCACGAGGACCTCGTCGCCCAGGGCGAGCGCTACGCGGCGCTGTTCGCGACCTGGTCAGGTGGGATCGAGGGACCGGAATTGTTACCATCGCCGTAGGAGAAATCCACCGATCCTCCCGAAAGGCTCCGATGGCTGTCACCGACCTCGACCTCTCCAAGTACAAGCTGGGTTGGAGCGACGCAGAGGACTACGTCTTCAAGCCGAAGAAGGGGCTGAACGAGGACATCATCCGCGAGATGTCGTGGATGAAGGGTGAGCCCGACTGGATGCTCGACTTCCGCCTGAAGTCCTACCGGGCCTTCCAGAAGCGCCCGATGCCCACCTGGGGCGGCGACATGTCGGAGATCTACCTCGACGACATCTACTACTACATCAAGCCGACCTCCGGCGGGGTCGTCGACCAGTGGGACGAGCTCCCCGACGCCATCAAGAGCACCTACGAGAAGCTCGGCATCCCGGAGGCCGAGCGGAAGTACCTCGCCGGCGTCACCGCCCAGTACGAGTCCGAGGTCGTCTTCCACCGCAACCGCGAAGACCTCGAGCGCCAGGGCGTCATCTTCTGCGACATGGACACCGCGCTGAAGGAGTACCCCGAGCTCGTCAAGCAGTACTGGGCCAAGATCATCCCGGCCAACGACAACAAGTTCGCCTCCCTCAACTCCTCGGTGTGGTCGGGCGGCTCGTTCATCTACGTCCCGCCCGGTGTCGAGGTCGAGATGCCGCTGCAGGCCTACTTCCGCATCAACGCGGAGAACATGGGCCAGTTCGAGCGCACGCTGATCATCGCCGACGAGGGCTCGCAGGTGCACTACATCGAGGGCTGCTCGGCCCCCGTGTACACGACCGACTCGCTGCACTCCGCCGTGGTGGAGATCGTCGTGAAGCCGTCCGCCCGCGTCACCTACACGACCATCCAGAACTGGTCGAACAACGTCTTCAACCTCGTCACCAAGCGGGCCCGGGTCGAGGCCGAGGGTCACATGGAGTGGATCGACGGGAACATCGGCAGCCGCCTCACCATGAAGTACCCGGCGGTGTACATGGTCGGCCCGAAGGCCTCCGGGGAGGTGCTCTCGGTCGCCTACGCCGGCGCCGGCCAGCACCAGGACGCCGGGGCGAAGATGGTGCACGCCGCGCCTGAGACCACCTCGAAGATCGTCTCGAAGTCGATCTCCAAGGACGGTGGTCGCACCAGCTACCGCGGTCTCGTGCACGTCGACGAGGACGCCTACGGGTGCAAGAGCCACGTGCAGTGCGACGCTCTCATCCTCGACGAGGACTCCATCAGCGACACCTACCCCTACATGGAGGTCGGGGCCCGCGACGCCGTGATCGGTCACGAGGCCACCGTCTCCAAGGTCGCCGACGAGCAGCTCTTCTACCTGATGAGTCGCGGCCTCTCCCACGAGCAGGCCATGGGCATGATCGTGAACGGCTTCATCGAGCCGGTCACCCGCACCCTGCCCATGGAGTACGCGGTCGAGTGGTCCCGCCTGATCGAGCTCCAGATGGAGGGCTCGGTAGGCTGACCGGGTGCCGATGCGCCAGGACTGCAAGCAATTCGAGAGCCGCACCTACCCGAACGGCGAGACCGTGCGGAAGTGCAACCTCGACCTCGCCCCCGAGGCGCCGTGGCGCTGCCCGCAGGACTGCCCGAAGTTCGAGCGCCGGCTGGCCGACGTGAACTGGAGCCATGGCAGTCTGGTCACGCCCCCCACCCCCGATGAGCCCCTCGACGCGCTCGAGCGCGACGACGGATCGGTCGCCGCCGTGCTCGACGAGGCCGAGGACTTCCTCAACTCCGTCGGCCCCCAGGTGCTCGCCGAGGTCGAGGCCGAGCAGTCCGGCAAGGGCCGCCTCAAGAGGATCTTCCGCCGCAAGAAGTAGACAGGGCAACGGCACGGCGAGGCGCGCCCTTGCCCTTGACCTTTGGGAAGCCAGACGGACCGCCGGTAGGATGACGGCCTCCCGGGGGCCGGTACGGCCCCTGGTCCGCGACTGAGGTCCCCCTGAGCACGTTCTCCGCCGACGCCATCGCTGGGCTGGCCGGTCCCCCCGGACTGGCGGCGCGGCGCGCCGAGGCGGCGGCACGGTTCGCGGGCGCCCGCCTGCCGACCACCGAGGAGGAGGTGTGGCGCTACAGCCGCATCGACGAGCTCGACCTCGACGGCTTCCTCCCCGGAGCGGTGGCGACCACCGTCGAGCACGGCGACCTGGGCCGAGCCTCGATCCGGCGCGGCGGCGACGCGGCCGGCACCCTGGGTGCCCTGCCGGAGTCGGCCGATGCGCTCACCTGGCTGCACCACGCGCTGGCCAGTGACCCGATCGTCATCGACGTGCCGGCCGGTGTGACCATCACCGACGCGATCGTGGTCCGTCACCCGGGCCCGGCCGACGCCGTGGCCGCCGCACCGCAGCTGGTCGTCCGGGCCGGGGCCGACAGCGAGGTGCGGGTGGTCGAGATCTTCGAGGGCGGTGGTGCGGGACTGCTCCTGCCCGCCACCACCATCACCCTCGCCGGCGCCGCCCGCGTCGGCTACGTCGGCCTCCAGCAGCTCGACCGGGCCGCCTGGTCGATCGGCACCTTGGACATCGAGGCGGAGGCGCAGGCCACCGTCACCGCCGGTCTCGCCGGCTTCGGCGGCGACTACGCCCGCGTGCGCACCGACTGCCGGCTCGTGGGCCGAGGCGCCACCGGTGATCTGCTCGCCGCCTACTTCGGCGACGGTGACCAGACGCTCGACTACCGGACCTTCCAGGAGCACATCGCCCCCGACACGACGAGCAACCTGCTCTTCAAGGGCACGGTCAGCGACCGCTCCCGATCCGTCTACACCGGTCTGATCCGCGTCGGCAAGGGTGCCCGCGGCACGAACGCCTTCCAGACCAACCGAAACATCAAGCTCTCGGAGGAGGCGTGGGCCGAGTCCGTGCCCAACCTCCAGATCGAGAACAACGACGTCCACTGCAGCCACGCGTCTGCCGTCGGGCCGATCGACGAGGAGCAGCGCTTCTACCTCGAGAGCCGCGGCGTGCCGACCCGGGTGGCCGAGCGCCTGATCGTGGCCGGCTTCTTCGCCGAGGTCTTCGACGCGCTCCCCGTCAGCGACCTGCGGCCCACGCTCGACGCCGCCGTCGCCGCCAAGCTCGAGCGCGGTGCTGGCGTGAGCGTCGTCGAGCGCGTCGGGCCGCTGGCCGACCTGCCCGAGGGCAAGGCCCTGCGGGTGGAGGTCGGCGACCGTGCTGTCGTCGTCGTGCGCATCGGCGACGACGTCTACGCGCTGGGCGACCGCTGCAGCCACCAGGACATCTCGCTCTCGGAGGGCGAGGTCGACTGCGACAGCAAGCAGATCGAGTGCTGGAAGCACGGCAGCGCCTTCTCCCTGGAGACCGGCGAGCCCGAGTCGCTCCCGGCGACCAAGCCCGTTCCCGTCTACGAGGCTCGCGTCGTCGACGGCCAGGTCGAGGTGGTGGTCCCGTGATCGAGCACGTGCTGCAGGTCACCGGCCTGCGTGCCGGCGTGGCCGGCAAGGAGATCCTCAAGGGCATCGACCTCACCGTCCGCTCCGGGGAGGTCCACGCCATCATGGGGCCCAACGGCTCCGGCAAGTCCACCCTGTCCCACGTGATCATGGGTCGTCCCGGCTACGAGGTGCTCGGCGGCACCGTCATGCTCGATGGCACCGACCTGCTCGACCTGGCCCCGTGGGAGCGGGCGCAGAGGGGCCTCTTCCTCGCCATGCAGTATCCGACCGAGGTGCCCGGCGTGGCCGTCGTCGATGTGCTCGAGGCCGCGTTCGCCGGTCTCGGCCGGGACCCCGCCACCGTGCCGGCCCGCATCATCGCCGAGGCCGAGCGCATCGGGTTCGACGATCGCTTCCTGCACCGGGCGATGAACGTCGACCTCTCCGGCGGCGAGAAGAAGCGCAACGAGACGCTGCAGCTCGGCGTGCTCGAGCCCGCCATCGCCATCCTCGACGAGCTCGACTCGGGGCTCGACGTCGACGCCCTGCGCGCCTGCGCCCGCCGCATCGAGGCGGCCACCGAGGAGACCGGCCTCGGCGTGCTGGCCATCACCCACTACAACCGCCTGCTGCACGAGCTGCACGCCGACCACGTGCACGTGCTGGCCGACGGCCAGATCCAGCGCAGCGGCGGTCCCGAGCTGGCCCTCGAGCTGGAGACCACCGGGTACGCGGACTGGGTCGCCGACGATCCGACGCCGACTGAGGTCGATCCGTTCGCAGATCCCTTCGCCTGAGCGTTCGCCTACGCGGCCGCCAGCTCCTTGAGGAGCGCACGCGAACGCTGCCGTGAGGCGGCCCGGTCGGCGCCGACGGGGAACACGGCGGCCCACACGTCGGTGGCCCCGGCCGCGAACAGGGCCTCGACGCGACCCGCCACGGCGTCCTCGTCCCCGACGACGGCGGCGTCCTCGGGCTCGGGCGCTCCACCGATGTCGAGCAGCCGGCGGTAGTTCGGCAAGGTGCCGTAGCCCGCGAACACCTGGGCCGCGGTGGCGCGCGCCTCGGCGAGATCGTCGTGCACCGCCACCGGCAGACCCGCCACGATGCGTGGCGCAGCGCGGCCCGCGCCCGACGCCGCCTCGCGCAGCCTCGGCGCGACGTGGGTCTCGATGGCCTGCTCGTTGCCCATCCAGAGGATCGTGCCGTCGGTGAGCTCGCCCGCGACCCGCAAGAGGCGCGGGGCGAGCGCGGCCACGAGCACCGGGACGGGCGACCGGTCGCCCAGCGCGGGACCGGTCGCGTGCACCCGGAGGTCCTCGCCCTCGAACTGGACGGTCTCACCCCGCAGGAGGGCCGTCAGCACCCGGACGTACTCCTCGGTGTGCCGGCCCGGATGCTCGTAGGAGAGGCCGTAGGCGTCCTCGATCGGCGGTCGGTGCGAGGGACCGATCCCGAGCGTGAAGCCCGGGCGCCCCATCCCGTCGACCACGGAGGCCGCCCGGCTGGCCTGGAGCACAGGGTGCGCGGTGTACGTCTGGAGCACCGACGTGCCCAGCTCGATGGAGGTGGTCGCCCGCCCGGCCATGGCCATCGCCACCAACGGGTCGCCCCCGATGGCGCTGGCGTACCAGAGGCTCGTGAACCCGTCGTCCTCGGCTCGCTGGGCCTGCTCGACCATCTTGGCGGCGCTGGAGGCGCCTCCGCTCAGTCCGATGCGCATGGCGCGACGCTATCGGCGGTAGGCAGGGGAGATGCCCGAACTCCCTGACCTCCCCGAGGGGTGGTCCGTCGTCGACGGCCGCCTCCACCGTGCGCTCACCTTCGCCGACTTCGACGAGGCCTTCGCCTTCATGACGAGGGTGGCCGCCGAGGCGCGGCGCCTCGATCACCACCCCGACTGGAGCAACTCCTGGAACGAGGTCGTGATCGACATCGTCGACCACGCAGCGGACCGGATCACCGACCGCTGCGTCGAGCTGGCCCGGGCCGTCAACGCCGTCCAGGAGCATTGAGGTCGAGCTGCGAAGGGCTTTGGGCTGAACGGCCTATGCGGCGCTGGTGCCACCGTGCCGATGGCATGGCCACGAAACGACTCCGGACAGCCCGGAGCAAGGAGGGCACCAGTGCAACGCAAGTCCAAGGCAACGATCGCGGGCGCCATCGGCCTCGCCATGGCGCTCACGGGTCAATCGCCCGCCACCGCCACGCTCCTGCCCGAGAGTGGCTGGAGCCTCTCCAGCTCCACGCAGACCTCGACGCAGCTCACGGGGACGGCCGCGGTCAAGCCCCTGGTCGGTGACTTCAACGGCGACGGCCGCGCCGATGTGCTCTTCTACGCACCGGGCGCCAGCGCCGACTACCTGTGGACCGGCCAGCCGGCCGACGCGGACAACCCGAGCCACCGATTCGCGGTGACGAGCATGCCGGTCAGCGGCAGCTACACCCCCGTCGTCGGTGACTTCGACGGCAACGGCGCCGACGACATCTTCTGGTACGCCGCCGGCACCCCGACCGACGCAGTCTGGTACTTCGACGGCGGCAACATCTCCTCGAGCGTCTCCTACAACGTCGTGGGCTCGTACACGCCGGTCGTGTCCAACTTCGACGAGGTCGACAGCGACGACGACAGCCAGAAGGACGACATCTTCTTCTACAGCTCAGGGGGGACCAGCACCCTCTGGTCGGGCAAGACCAACCGCACGTTCTCGTCGCGCACCTACCCCACCGCCGCGCCGAAGGGTGCTCAGGTCCTCGTGGGCAACTTCACCATCGATCACACCGACGGCACGTTCCACCCGGATCTGCTGTTCTACGCCCCCGGGACCGGAGCCGACGCGTTCTGGACCGGTGACGGCACGGGCGCCTTCACGGTCACGCCCAAGACCATCAACGGCAACTACGTCCCGGTGGTCGGCAACTTCGACCTGGTGAACGGCCTGCCGGAGTCGTCGCTGACCGACATCCTCTGGTACACGCCGGGGACGGGCGCTGACTCAGTGTGGATGAACAACGGGACGAGCTTCACCTCCACCCCGTTGACCATCAACTCCAGCACGTACAAGCCGTTCGTCATCCCGAACATCCTGGGTGCGGACACGATCATGTGGAACAACCCGAGCGGGCCTGACTACCAGTGGCAGACCCGTGGGTCCGTGGCGTTCGACTTCGTGTCGATCGCCTGGCCGGCCGGTGACATGGGCACCCGGACGCCGATCGTCGGGCAGTTCGACGACCAGCTTCCCCGCCTGACCGAGGTCAGCCCCTACGGCGCCGACGTCCTCTGGGCGCAGGCCGGCAACACCGCTGCGCAGACGGAGATCTTCTGGGCCGGTTGCGATGCCGGCAAGTGGGTCCTGCCCGTCGTGCCCCCGGTGGAGGAGATCTGAAACCACTCCACGGCCAGCAGTGACGTCGACGAGACCTCCCCGGCCCAGCCGGGGAGGTCTCGCTCGTTCTCGTCCCGGTCGCTACTCGCCGGTGAGGCCGTCGATGGACTCTCGGAGGAGGTCGACGTGCCCGTTGTGGCGGGCGGTCTCCTCGATCATGTGCACGAGGATCCAGCGCAGCGTGCAGTGCTCGCCAGACTCCGGGCTCGTTGCCACCGACCGCTCGTCGAGCGACGAGGCGGCGGCCACCACGGCCCGGCTGCGCGCGCACGACTCGGCGTACTGCGCCAGGAGCTGCTCGGGCGCGTCGTGGACGGCGCTGTGGAAGTCCCAGTCCCGATCCGCGTCCCAGTCGACGTCGGCCCACGGCGCCGGCAGGCCCCGGCCTTCGAAGTCGTCGGTGAACCAGGAGTCCTCCACGAGGGCCATGTGCTTCACCAGCCCCCCGATCGTGAGGGACGAGCTGGGCAGCGGTTGCGCCATCTGCGCCTTCGTGAGCCCGGACGCCTTCCAGACGAGGGTTCCGCGCTGGTAGTCGAGGTAGGCGGTGAGCATGGTGCGCTCGTCCGTGCCGAGCGGTGGTTCGGTCCGGCCGTGCAGCCGATCCTCGGTCACTGCTCGGCGGCCGTGTCCTCGAGGGCCTGCAGCAGCGTGTTCCAGGAGAGCGTGGCGCACTTGATGCGCACCGGGAACTTCACGACCCCCCGGAGCGCCTCGAGGTCACCGAGCTTGATCTCCGGGTCGATCTCGACCGGACCGTCGGCGTCCTCGCCGTCGAGCGACTGCTCGTGGATCGACATCATCCCCTTGAAGGCGCGGGTGAGCGCTCGCACCTCGTCGAGGGTCTTGCCCTTCACGGCTGCCGACATCATCGAGGCCGACGACTGGCTGATCGAGCACCCCTGCCCGCCGATGCGGATGTCGGCGACCGTGCCGTCCTCCACGTCGACGTACACGACGATCTCGTCGCCGCAGAGCGGGTTGAACCCCTCGACCCGGACGGCGGGCGGCGAGGGCAGCTCGCCACGGTTCCGCGGGGAGCGGTAGTGGTCGAGGATGATCTCGCGGTACAGGTCTTCGAGGCCAGGCATGGGTTGACGATCCTACGGGGCGAAGAACGCTTTGGCCGCGTCGATGGCGTCGCCGAGGGCGTCGACGTCGGCCTCGTCGTTGTAGACGTACAGGGATGCCCTGGCGGTGGCGGCCACGCCGAGCACGCGCATGAGCGGCTTGGCGCAGTGGTGCCCGGCCCGCACGCACACGCCGTGCTCGTCGAACACCTGCGTGAGGTCGTGCGGGTGCAGGTCGGCGAAGGTGAAGGACAGGACGCCGCCCCGCTCCGTCGGGTCGCACGGACCGTGGAGGACCAGGTCGCCGCCGAAGCGCTCGGTGAGGGAGCGAAGGGCATAGGCGGTGAGCGACACCTCGTGCTCGCGCACGGCCTCCATCCCGAGGCTCGTCAGGTAGTCGACGGCGGCACCGAGACCGACGGCCTCTGCGATCGGTGGGGTGCCGGCCTCGAACTTCCACGGGAGCTCGTTGGGGGTGAACCCCTCCTTGGTGACGTTGAGGATCATCTCGCCGCCGGTGAGGAACGGTGGGGTGGCGTCGAGGATCTCGCTGGTGCCCCAGAGCACGCCGATGCCGGTGGGGCCGCACATCTTGTGGCCGGTGAAGGCGGCGAAGTCGGCCCCCCAGGACCGGACGTCGGTGACCACGTGCGGCACGTACTGGGAGGCGTCGACCACGGCGATGGCGCCCGCGTCGTGCGCCGCCGTCACCAGGTGTTCGACGGGGAGGAGCGTGCCGAGCACGTTGGACATGGCGGCGAACGACACGATCCTCGCCCCGTCCACGAGACGGTCGAGGTCGGTGAGGTCGAGGTGGCCGTCGGATCGAACGGGGATCCAGCGCAGCTCGATGCCGAGCTCGTCGTGGAGCTGGTGCCACGGCACGATGTTGGCGTGGTGCTCGAGCTCCGTGAGCACGACGACGTCGCCCGCCGACAGGTTGGCCCGTCCCCAGGCCTTGGCCACGAGGTTCAGCGCCTCCGTGGCGTTCTTGGTGAACACGACCTCGCGTGGGTGGCCGGCCCCGATGAAGCGGGCCACCTTGGCGCGCGCCCCCTCGAGCTCGGCCGTCGCCTCCTCGGCGATCAGGTAGGTGCCGCGGTGCACGTTGGCGTTGGAGTGCTCGTAGTAGCGCGTCATGGCGTCGAGCACGGCGCGGGGCTTCTGCGAGGTGTTGGCCGAGTCGAGGTAGACCAGCCGGCCCCCGTGCACCTCGCGCTCGAGGATGGGGAAGTCCTTCTTGATGGCGGCGACGTCGAGGGGGTCGTTCACGATCGCCACGCCTCGTAGCCCTCGCGCTCGAGTCGTTCGGCCAGCTCTGGCCCGCCGGAGTCGACGATCCGGCCGTCGATCAGGATGTGGACCACGTCGGGTTCCAGGTGGTCGAGCAGGCGCTGGTAGTGCGTGATGGCCAGCACGCCGAGGTCGGGTCGGTCGCGCCGAACCTCCTGCACGCCCTGGGCCACCACCTTGAGGGCGTCGATGTCGAGCCCCGAGTCCGTCTCGTCGAGGATCGCGACCTCCGGCTCGAGGATCGCCATCTGGAGGATCTCGTTGCGCTTCTTCTCGCCGCCGGAGAACCCCTCGTTGAGGAACCGATCGGCGAAGGACGGGTCCATGTCGAGGCGCTCCATCCACTCCATGATGGACAGCCGGAGCTCCAGCACCGACAGGTCGATGCCCTTGCGGGCCGAGAGGGCCTGGCGCAGGAAGTTGATCACCGACACGCCCTGCACCTGCTGTGGGTACTGGAACGCGAGGAACATCCCCGCCTTGCCGCGGATCTCCGTGTCCCAGGACGTGATGTCGTCGCCCTTGAAGAGGATCCGCCCACCGGTGACCTCGTACTCGGGCGAGGCCAGCAGGGTGGACGCCAGGGTGGACTTGCCCGAGCCGTTGGGCCCCATCAGGGCGTGCACCTCGCCGGCGGCGACGGTGAGGTCGACGCCCCGCAGGATGTCCGGGGCGTCGGCGACACCCGCCGGACGAGCACGCAGGCCCTCGATCTGGAAGAGGGGGACGGGGGGCATGGGGGTCAGTGTATTAGCACTATGGCGATAGTGGAAAAGAGGTCCGGGGCCTCACCAGCCCCGATCGATCCACTCCTGGAGGTGGGGTCGTTCGGTGCCGATCGTGGTGCGGTCGCCGTGTCCGGGCAGCACGATCGTGCCCGGGGGCAGGGTGAAGAGCCGGCGATCGACGGACTCGATGATCGTCGGGAAGTCGCCGCCCTCGAAGGACGTGTTCCCGGGGCCGCCGGGGAACAACGTGTCGCCGCTGAAGAGGATCGGGTGGCCCTCCAGCAGGAAGCACATCGACCCGGGCGTGTGGCCCGGGGTGTGGATCGTGCGGAGCCGGAGGCGGCCGACGTCGATGACCGAGTCGTCCTCGATCACCTCGTCGTACGACGGGAGCATCGCGGCGTCCTGGGCGGTGACCCCGACCGAGTAGCCGGCGTCGCGCAGCTGCGGCACGGCCTGGATGTGGTCCCAGTGCCCGTGGGTCTCGAGCACCCGGCGCACCCCCAGCCGGGTGCACAGCTCGAGCAGGCGCTCGTGCTCGTTGGCGGCGTCCAGCAGGACGGCGTCGCCCGTCTCCGTGCAGCGCAGGATCAGCACGTTGTTGTCGACGGGGCCCACCACGACCTGGTGGATCTCGACTCCAGTGGCGTCCCAGATCAGCGTGTCAGCCATGCTGAGAAGCGTATGCCGCGACTGTGGGAGCTCGACGAGCTGGACCGCCGGATCCTGGTCATCGCCGTCCCCGCGCTCGGTTCGCTCCTGGTCGAGCCGATCTACGTGCTGACGGACACCGCCGTCGTCGGTCGCCTCGGCACGACGGCGCTCGGCGGCCTCGCCCTGGCCTCGGTGGTGCTGAACACGCTCGTGTGGGTGTTCAACTTCCTCTCCTACGGCACGACGGTCCGCGTGGCCGTTCGCCGCGGGCGCGACGACCGGGTCGGCGCGGCCAGCGACGCCCTGCAAGCCCTGTGGCTCGCGGTCGGCATCGGCGTCGTGGTGGCGATCGGCATCTGGTTCGCCGCCGACTGGCTCATGGCCCTGATCGGCGACGACCCGGCGGTCATCGCCGAAGGGGTCACCTACCTGCGCGTGAGCGTGGTCGGGGTGCCGTTCCAGTTCGTGGTGATCGCGTGCATCGGGTACCTCTACGGCCTCCCGGACACGCGGCGGCCCTTCATCGTGCTCACGGCGTCCGTGGCGACCAACCTCGTCGTCGAGCTCGTGCTCGTGTTCGGCCTCGACTGGGGCATCGCCGGGAGCGCCTGGGGGACCGTCATCGCCCAGGTCCTGAGCGCAGCCGTGTTCCTGACCATCGTCGTGCCGAGCCTGGTGGCGGACGGCCTCCGCCACCTCAGGGTGGTGCCGACCGTGATGTGGGCGGTGGTCAGGGTCGGTGCCCACCTCGTGCAGCGGACGGCGTTCCTGCTGGCCGCCCTCGCCGTGGCCACCGCGACCGCGAGCCGCGTCGGCACCACCGAGCTGGCCGCCCACCAGATCGCCGCCCAGCTGTTCCTCTTCCTCGCCATCGGCGTCGACATGTTCAAGGTCGCGGGCCAGTCGCTCGTCGGCCACGCGCTCGGCGCGGGTCGTCCCGTCGACGCGCGCGATGTCGTCGCGCACCTCTACGGTTGGGCGTGGCGCGCCGGTGTCGTGCTCGCGGTGGTCACCCTGGTGCTCTCGCCCCTGCTCCCGCACCTGTTCACGAGCGACCCCGACGTGGTGCGGGCGGCAACGGTCGCCCTCGTCGTGCTGGCCATCATGCAGCCGCCTGCCGCGCTGACCTTCGTGCTCGACGGTGTGCTGATGGGCGCGAACGACTTCCGCGACCTCCGGTGGCAGACGACGCTCGCCTTCGCGGTGTCCCTCCCCGTGTTCGCGGCCGTCTACGCGCGACCCTCGCTCGGGCTCGTCACGGTGTGGCTGGGCCTGCTGCTGTGGATCTCGGTGCGGGCGGTGAAGAACCACAGCCGCGTGCGGGGCGATCGGTGGATGGCCAGCGCGGAGGCCGTGTAGCCCAGTGATGGTATTGTCATCATCGACTGTCAATAGATACAGTGCGGGCGATGACACCCATCGACGAGGCGGTCGACGGTCGCCGTCTGCGGCGCGACCGCAACCGGGAGGCCGTGGTGCAGGCGCTCCTGGGCCTCTACCGCGAGGGCAACCTGACGCCGAGCGCGGACGAGATCGCGGGGCGCGCCGGGATCTCGGCCCGCTCCCTGTTCCGCTACTTCGACGACGTGGACGCCCTGGTCCGCACGGCCGTGGCACGCCAGCAGGAGCACCTCGCACCCCTCTTCGCGGTGTCGGCCCGGCCCACCCAGCCGCTGGGCGAACGGGTCGACCGCTTCGTGGCCGACCGGACGCGCCTGCTCGACGCGATGGGTCCGGTCGGTCAGCTCGCCCGGTCGATCGCACCCCGCCAGCCGCAGGTCGCGGCCGAGCTCGGGCGCATCCGGGCCGTGCTGCGCAGCCAGGTCGTGGATGTCTTCGGCCCGGAGCTCGCGCTCGTGCCCGCCGACGAGCACGACGCGGTGCTGGCTGCCCTCGACGTGGCCTGCTCGTGGGAGGCCCGGCACCTCCTGCGCCAGGACCAACGGCTGGGCAAGGCCACCGCCGCCCGCGTGATGGCCTTGTCCATCCACCGGCTCCTCCGCGGACACGGCTGATGCGGGGCTCCGTGCGCCGGGAGCGGGTGATCGACGTGCCCGCCGACGACGCGTGGGCGGTCATCAGCCGGCCCGAGCTGCTGCACCTCTGGTTCCCCGGCATCGTCTCGTGTGCCGTCGAGGGTGACACCCGCACGATCACCCTCGGCAGCGGGCTGAGCCTGCCCGAGACGATCCTCACCAACGACCCCCTGCAGCGGCGCTTCCAGTACCGCATCGGCGGGTTCTTCGCCGAGCACCTCGGCACGATCGACGTCGTGGCGCTCGACGACGCGCGCTGCCTCGTCGTCTACAGCAGCGACGCCGATCCCGCCCCGATGGCCATCGTGCTCGGCGGTGCCACCGGCGGCGCGCTCGAGGAGCTCGCCCGCCAGCTCGAGGCAGGGGCCGGCCCGGCCCTCGACGCCCTCACCACCACCTCGACCGACGGAGCGCCAGCTGATGGGCCGCAAGATCCTCTTCGTCACCACCGACCAGCAGCGCTACGACACGCTCGGCTGCAACGGCGGCACGCTCGGCCGCACGCCGGTGGTCGACGGCCTCGCCGCCGACGGGCATCCGCTACGAGCGGGCGGTGCCCGCAGTCGGTCGTGTGCATGCCGTCGCGCTCGACGATGCTCACCGGCCAGCACCCGAGCACCCACGGCGTGTGGATGAACGGCGTGCCGCTCCCGGTCGACGCGCCGTCGGTGGCCGCGGTGCTGCACCAGGCCGGCTACCGCACCGCGCTGGTCGGCAAGGCCGCACTTCGAGCCGTTCATCGACCCGTTCGGCCGCTTCACCGAGAACAACCTGGCCGCGATCGGGCGTGGAGACGCGTCCGGTCACCCGTGGGCCGACGGCACCATCGGGCCCCACCGCGGCTTCGACCACCTCGAGTTCGCCACCCACGGCGCCGCCGGGGACGCTCCACTACGCCCACTGGCTGATGGCGAACCACCCCGAGGCCGTGGGCGGCTTCTACGCCGTGCTCGACGGCGACCTCGAGGTGAACGCCGCCGGCGGCGGCGACACCGGCGCCCCGCAGGTGAAGGACAACCCGATCCAGCGCGACTGGTACCACACCGACTGGGTCGCCGACCGCACGATCGCGTGGCTCGACGGCGCTCGACGGCCGACGACGACTGGTTCTGCTGGATGAGCTTCCCCGACCCGCACCACCCGTGGGACCCGCCGGCGTCGGAGCTGGGCCGCGTCGACTGGCGCGACGTGCCCCTGCCGGCCGGCTACCCCGAGTCGGCGGCCGAGCGGGAGCGGATCCTCGACGCCAAGCCGCGGCACTGGCGGCTCTGGTACGACGGCACGCTGGTGTCCAACTACGAGGCGCCCACGGAGTGGGTGCCGGCCACGCTGACCGCCGACCAGGTGCGCGAGGTCAACGCGCGCAACGCGGTCGAGTGCGAGCTCATCGACGAGGCGCTCGGCCGCGTGCTGGCCGCCGTCGCCGCCCGCGGGCTGGGACGACGACGTCGACGTCGTCTTCACCACCGACCACGGCGAGCTCCAGGGCGACTTCGGGCTGCTGTTCAAGGGGCCGTACCACGTCGACGGGCTGATGCGGCTGCCGCTGATCTGGCGGCCGGCGCCGTCGGCCGGCGGTGCGCCCCGGCCGTCGGTCACGCGCCCCGGTCGGGCTCGTCGACCTCGCCCCGACGTTCTGCTGCGATCGCCGGGCTGCCGGCCGCGCCGACTGGATGCAGGGCCAGGCGCTGCCCGGTCGACGACGCCGACGCCGACGCCGCGGGGCTTCGAGCGGGTGCTCACCGAGTGGGACAGCGAGCTGTTCGGCGTCGGCGGTGCACCTGCGCACGATCACCCGCGACGGCTGGGTGTGCACCACCTACCGGCCCGGCACCGTGCACGACGGCACCGAGGGCGAGCTCTACGACCTCGCCGACGACCCGCTCCAGCAGCGTGAACCGCTGGGACGACCCCGCCGGCGCGAGCGATCCGCGACGACCTGGTCGCCGACCTCGGGGACCACCAGCCCCCGGTCCGCGACCCCCGGCTCCCCCTCGAGGCCCCCGTATGACCCGACCCCGACGCCACTGCACACAGAACGGGGGGATGGGGTCGTGAACGGGGCGTACTGGAGCAGCCCGTGGCCGGCGGAGGACGGTGGCGCCGCGGCGGCGGCAGGTGCCGGCGGCGCCCCACCGCGTGCTCGGGCTCGGGTCGCCCGACGGGCAGCTCGTGGTCACGCATCGCGAGTCGCCGGGCACGACGATGGTGGTGCTGCGCGACCCAGGCGAGGTCTACGTGCTGCGCCACGGGTTCGGACCCGACGTGGAGGCGTGGGTGGAGCAGGTCGACCCCGTGACCCTCGACGTCGTGCGAGCGTCACCGATGCTCCCCGGCCGGTCCCACGTGGCCGGGCGGTCTGGCCTGCCACGCCGACGGGTCGCTCCACGTCGTGTTCGGCAACCACGCCCACCGCCTCGAGCCCGTCGCTCGAACGGTCTGGCCTCGGCCGAGCTGCCCTCGGCCGCGCCCGTACAACAGCTTCGTCGTGCTGCCCGACGGCCACCTCGTCACGAAGGACTTCGCCGGGCAGCGTCCCGGCCAGCCCGCCGAGCCGCGCGAGCCGGCCGAGCTGCTCGTGCTCGACCCTGAGCGACCTGGCGATCGTCGACCGCCTGGTCGCTGCCCGAGCCGTCCATCGCCCGCCTCTCGGCCGACGGCGACGACATCTACGTGGTGGGGGACACGCTCGCTGCTCCGGGTGCGGTGGGACGGGGCCGCGCTCGCCCTCGACGACGACTTCACGGCGCCGTACCGCACGCTCGACGGACAGACCTACGGCTGGGACGCCGTCATCGCCGCGGGCGCCGCCTGGTTCCTCGACGACGGCGAGGGCACCGACCGCTACAACGGCGCCTTCACCGGCCAGGGGATCTCGACCGTCGCCGCTGCACATCGTGCGCGTCGACCTGGCGACGAGCGCGGTCACGCTCACCGAGGTCTGCGGCCAGCCCGGCGGGCTGATCGCCAACCCGCCGCTGGTCGACGAGGATCGCCGCATCGTCGTCGGCTTCGACAGCGGCAACGGCGTGCTCGCGGCGTTCGACCTCATGGTCGACGGGTCGCTGTCGCCCCGCTGGAGCCACGCGCCCAGAACCACGCGTCCCACCTGCTCCTGTTCCCCGACAGCGGGGAGCTCGTGAGCGCCCACCACGACGGCGGGCGCATGGCCGAGCAGGTCGTCGTGCGCGACATCGGGACCGGCGAGGAGCTGGCCCGGGCCGACACAGGAGGCGCGCTCCAGTCAGCCGTCTTCCCCGCCGCCGGCTGGGATGCCGACGCCTACCTCACCTCCTTCTCGACGCTCACCCGCGTCAGCGCCACCGGGCCATGAGCGGCACGCTCCGGGTCGGGTGCTCGGGTTGGACGCCGAGTGGCTCCGCAACCCCGGCTGGTCGACCTCGCTACTTGATGGCTCGGCTGTCCATGTCGCTCGACAGGAGCTCCAGCTCCTTCGCCGGGCACCTCCTCGATCGGCGTCGCCACCTCACCGACCGTGGGCCCGATGCGGTCGGCCAACGGCCGCAGGGCGGCCAGGTCGAAGTCGTAGAGCTTCGCCGCGTTCGCCGACAGCATCATCCGCACCTCGGTCGGGTCGACGTCGCTGAAGCGGGCCCGCAGGTGCTCACGCGTGTACGGGTGGGTGCCCTCGTCGTGCGGGTAGTCACTGCCCCACATGAACCGGTCGAGGCCGATCTCGTGCCGTGCCGCGACGTCCGAGGCGCGGGGCTGGCTCACACCCATCCACACGTTCTGGTGGAAGTACTCCGTCGCCGACCTCGGCAGGGCCTGGTCGGCGCCGTAGCGGATCTCGCCGACGGCGCCCCCCCGGATGCCCTCGAGCATGGTGTCGAGCTGGGTCAGCATCGGCGGCACCCACGAGCAGCCGGCCTCGGTCATCACGAACTTGAGGCGCGGGAACCGCTCGAACACCCCCGAGAGCGTGAGCTGCACGAAGGGGCGCTGCGTGTAGAAGACGACCTCGTTGATGTAGAGGAGCATCGCGGTGGAGTAGGGCCCGTAGTCCGGGTTGCCGGTGCCGCTGTGCACGTTCACCGGGATGTCGAGGTCCTGGCAGACCTCCCACAGCCGGTCGTACTCGGGGTCGTAGAGCGGCTTCACCCACTTCACGTCGGGGGCGATGTTGGGCAGCAGGATGCCGCCGCGCAGGCCGTGGTCCTTGATCCAGTGCACGTCCTCGATCGCGTCGTCGACGTCGTTCAGGAAGATCTGGCCCACCCCGGCGCGCCGTTCCGGGAACTCGTTGCACCAATCGACGAGCCACCGGTTGTGGGCGTGCACGCCGGCCCGTCGGTGCGCGTACTCCTCCGCCGTCGGCGGCTTGGCGAAGAGCACGAAGCTGGGGAAGAAGGGCGGCACCGTGTTCGGGAAGACGACCTCGCCGACGACGCCGTCCGACTCCTGTTGGGAGTTGCGCATGTCGTTGTCCCAGTTGCGCAGCCGCCGGTTGTCGCCCAGGTCCTTGTACGGGTTCTTGTACCGACCCCGCCAGGCGTCGAAGTCCTCGTGGAAGGCGGGGTCGAGGTACTCGCGGTAGGCGGCGTGCGACCCACCGGCGTGGCAGTCGGCCGAGATGACGGTGTAGTGCTCGTCTGTGTCGATGGTCGCGCTCACTAGAACACGTTCTAGTCCTACGCGACGGCGCTGACCACTTCGAAGCCGAGCGCAGCTGCGGCCGGGATCTGCTGCCGCTCGAACGTGAGGTAGCGGACGGGGGCCGGGAGCCGGTCCGCGGCGGCGAGGTGCACGGCGTCGACGATGCGCACGCCGTACGTCGCGCCGATCTCGACGGCGCGCGCCATGCAGCGGTCGTCCATCGGCACCACCCAGAACGACTCCCACTCGTCGCGCAGCGCCCGCCACAGCTCCACCTGCTGCCGGCCCGACACGGCGGCGCGGTGGAGCGCCAGCTGCGCCTCGGTCCGGGTCAGCGCCGACGAGCACCAGGCGTCGTCATCGGCCATCGCGTCGAGCACGACGTCCCGGTGCCGGTCGCGCAGGTACCGCCGGACCAGCGCGGAGGTGTCCACGTACAGGCTCACCCGCCGCGGACCTCGGCCAGGACGCGGTCGAGGCGGACATCCACCGCGGCGTCGAGGGCATCCGGTGGGCCGGGGCGATCCGAACGGCGCGGTGGCTCGACGAGGCCGGCGGCGGCCAGGTCGGTCAACAAGGGGGCGCCGACCGGCTCGAGGGGTCCCAGCTGGGCGACCGGTCGGCCGTCGAGCGTGATGACCACCCGGGCGCCCGCCCCGGCCTGCCGCACTGCCGCGGCGAGGTTGGCCCGCAGCTCGCGGGCGCCGACGTGCTCCATGGCGGAAGTGTACGCATGTGTACACATCACGGCTGGCCATCGGCCGCCGCACCGCCTAGACCACCCCGCATGAACTTCGCATTCTCCGAGGAGCAGGAAGAGCTCCGCCGCATCACCCGCCAGTTCCTCGAGGCCAAGTCCCCCGAGGCCGAGGTCCGCCGCCTGATGGACACCGACGAGGGCTATGACCCCGCGGTGTGGAGCCAGATGGCCAACGAGCTCGGGCTGCAGAGCCTCATCGTCCCCGAGGAGTTCGGCGGCCAGGGCTTCACCTTCGTGGAGCTCACCGTCGTGCTCGAGGAGATGGGCCGCGCCCTGCTGTGCGCCCCGTACTTCAGCTCGGCCGTGCTCGCCACCAGCACGCTGCTCCACGCCGGCGACGACGCCGCCAAGAAGGAGCACCTCCCCGGCATGGCCGCCGGCGACACCATCGCCACGCTCGCGTTCACCGAGCCCAACGGCAAGTGGGACGAGAGCGGCATCGAGGCCACCGCCACCAAGAGCGGTGACGGCTGGACGATCACCGGCACGAAGATGTTCGTGCTGGACGGCAACGTCGCCGACCTCCTGCTGGTGGCGGCCAAGACGGACGCGGGTGTGTCGATCTTCTCGGTCGACCCCACCGATGCCTCGGTCACCCGCACGAACCTGGCCACCATGGACCAGACCCGCAAGCAGTCGAAGATCGAGCTCGCCGGCACCCCGGCCACCCTCATCGGCACCGACGGCGCCGGTTGGACCACCCTCGAGCGGGTGCTCGACCTCGCCGCCGTGGCCCTCGCCGCCGAGCAGGTCGGTGGCGCCCAGAAGGTGCTCGAGACCGCCGTGCAGTACGCGAAGGACCGCGTGCAGTTCGGCCGTCCGATCGGGTCGTTCCAGGCCATCAAGCACAAGTGCGCCGACATGCTCCTCGAGGTCGAGTCGGCCAAGTCCGCCGCCTACTACGCCGCCTGGTGCGCAGCGGAGCTCAACGACGAGCTCCCCTCGGTCGCCAGCCTGGCCAAGGCCTACTGCTCCGAGGCGTACTTCCACTCGGCTGCCGAGAACATCCAGATCCACGGTGGCATCGGCTTCACCTGGGAGCACCCGGCCCACCTGTACTTCAAGCGGGCCAAGTCCTCCGAGCTCCTGTTCGGCGACCCGACCTACCACCGCGAGCTGCTCGCCCAACGCATCGGGATCTGATTCGTCGTCGCTCGCCTTCGGCGAGCTCCTCCGAGCCTTCTGCGGCCGCCCTTCGGGCGGCCGCTCGGGGTTCGGGGGTGGCGGAGCCACCCCTCACGTGACTCGAGGCTGCGCCTCGAACGAGGGGGCGCACGCGGCCCCCTCGTGCTCCCCCCACCGCGCTCCCGCCTAGCCTCCGCGACGTGGCCTGGCTGTTCCTGCTTGTTGGTGCGGTGCTGGTGTTCGCCATCGCGGCGGCGTTCGTGGGCTCGGAGACCTTTCGGCTCGGGCATGAGACGCCCTCGGCGATCTTCGACATGGACGAGGCGCTGCAGGAGGTCGGTGAGGCCCTGCCCGACGAGGTGCAGGCCCGGCTCACCTACGACGAGCTGCGCCGGCTCATCGTCGCCAGCCTCGAGCACCTGGAGTCGAAGGGCTTGGCCGCCGCCCCGGGCCGAGACGTGCGGGTCATCGGGGAGCGGGACGAGGTGGTCGTGGCCGACGACGATGCGGTGGCGGTGGTGCTCGGCGCCGTCGACATCGAGGGCCTCGAGGTGTCCGACGCGGATGCCTACGAGGTCATCCGGGGCCTCCTCGGGTACCTCGACCGCATCGGGGCGCTCGGGCCGAAGGCCTGAGGCGAAACCGCCACCGCGCGGGGTCGATCGCGTGGTTCACTGGTGCCACCAGAGAAGGGAGGTGGTCCACAAGATGAACGACTGTTGTAGTGGGACCCTGGAGGTGGCTGGCCGCTAGGAGTATCGCGGCTCGCTGGACCACCTGGCGTAGACCAAGCCAGTCGCCGCCGGAGCGGTGTTCGGGGAGTGGTCCCTCCCGGTTGCCCGGTTCGGGCGATGCCCTCCGGTCCAATCCCAGTGATCAACGGCAACGGGGGCCGCATCTCGATGCGGCCCCCGTTCCGCGCCCTTCGCTAGGTTGCCCAGGCATGGAACGGCCCACCCGCTTCGAGCACCATCGCTTCCTCGGCGACAAGCGCACGCAGCGTCGTGTACGACCTCGACACCTTCGCGGACACCGAGGTGATCGACGAGCTGATGGCGGCCGAGACCTACCTCTGCTTCGGGCCCGACACGCTGGCCGAGGCCCGCAACCGTGGCTACCGCCTGGCCAAGGGGCATCCGGCGCCGGCGGACGACGGCGAGTAGCAGCCCGGTCGTGGAGCACCGCTACCCCTCGAGCGGGAACCTCCTCGTCGCCCACCTGGCCCGACCGAAGATGCGGGCCGACGTCACCACGGTGCCGAGCGTGGTCCTCGCCCACGGCTATCCCAGCGACGTGAGCAGCACATCGGTCGCGGCCTCCGCCCTACCGGAGCTGGCGGACCGGCTCGCGGCCGAGATGGGCTGGCTGGCCATCGCGCCCGCCTTCCGGGGTTGCGGTGGCTCGGAGGGGAGCTTCTCGCTCGGAGGCTGGCTGGACGACCTGCGCGCCACCGTCGATCACCTCCGGGGCAGCGAGGACGTGAGTGGCGTGTGGCTCGTCGGCTTCGGCACCGGCGGTGCTCTCTCGATCTGCGCCGCCGCCGACGATCAGACCGTGCGCGGCGTCGCGTCGCTCGGCGCTCCTGCCGACTTCGACGACTGGGCGTCGCACCCCAAGCGGCTGCTCGAGCACGCGCGCGAGGTCGGCATGGTCGCGGAGCCCACCTTCCCGCCCGACTTCGACTCCTGGGCGCGCGAGCTCAAGGACCTACGAGCGGTCGCGTGCGCCGGTCGACTGGCGCCCCGCCCGCTGCTCGTCGTGCACGGCAGCGACGACGACCTCGTGCCCGTGTTCGACGCCCGGGTGCTGGTCGACGCCCACGGCGACGCCGAGCTGAGGATCATGAACGGCGCCGGCCACCGCCTCCGCCACGACCCCCGCGCCGTCGCGGTGCTGCTCGGCTGGTTGGATCGCGAGGCGTCGAGCGTCGGTCGGCTGCGCCGACCTCGCTCGAGCTGAGCTTTCGAGCGTCGGTCGGCTGCGCCGACCTCGCTCGATCTGGACGTGCGCCTACGGCGCGCTCGCTGTCGGCTCAGGGGTCGGCGGAGCCGCCCCTTCGCGGATGGGGGGCTCCGGCGGAGCCTCCGCCCCCCACGCCCCCCGCCCACCGCGATCCTCCCGGCTCCCACCGGCCAAGGCCTCGAACCTGGCCACCAGGGGTCCGGCGATGTCCTGGGGGAGGAAGGCCAGGTAGGCGAGGAAGATGGCGAGGCTGAAGAACCCGATGTCGAGGAAGAGGTCGATGCTGAGGTGCAGGAGCACGCCGGCGCCGAGGACCCAGAGCCGGAGCCGCCGAGGCCAGACGAGCACGATGAAGCTCGCCTCGAAGGCCAGCGTCGCCCAGGTGAGCAGCTTCAGCAGGAGGCTCTGCTGGAAGAGCCACTCGGGGGCCACGAACCGCTGCAGGTCCTCGATGCGCAGCGCGCGTGCGATCGCGGTGCCGTCGCGCCAGGTGCTCCCGCGGGACTTGGCCCATGCCGACAGCAGGTAGCCCAGCGCCAGCTCGAGCTGGAGCAGCCGCATGCCGAAGGGGGCGCGGAGCAGCTGCCGGTCTCGTCCGCGCCGGCGGTCGAGGGCCGCGTCCACCGACCACAGGAGGCCGGATGGCGACAGCACGACGGCGATGCCGACGAGCCGCAGGAGGAGGTCCCCGGAGTTGAAGATCGTGCTGTTGGCGCGCTGCAGGACGACCAGGCAGAGGACGGCGAGGGCGGCGCTCAGGCGCGTCTTGTATCCGACCATCGTGGTGAGCGAGGTGACGAGGAGCAGCCCGCAGGTCGCCAGCGCCGCGTGCTCCCACCCGAGGTGGGGGAGGAGGTTCCAGGCGCCGTCGCGCAGGGTTCGCTCGTACAGCAGCGCTCCCTCGGTGAAGAAGGGGTCGATGTCCGGCAGCAGGCTGACGGCCCACACGGCCATGACCGCGCCCCACGCCGCGCGGACCAGGGTCATCGGCGCCGTGCTCTGGGGCTCGAAGAGGAAGCGGTCCCACCACGCGAGAGGCCGCACCGTCATGACGCCGCCTCGTCTGGGGTCGGGACGTAGGTGTAGTAGACGAACTCGTCGTAGGGGGGTGCCTCACCCAGGAGCGTGTTCGGGTGGAAGAACCGCACCAGCTGCACCTTGGCGACCGGGGACGGTCGATCGTCGTACTCGCTCGCGATCCAGCGGGCGGTCGGCTCCCACAGGCTCCGGAGGTCGTCGGCCCGGACGCGCTCGAGCCACTTGCGCCAGCGGTAGAAGCGGAGGTTCGCGCCGACGCGGGGACCCTCGGGCAGGTGCCACACCTCGGTCGTCCCGTCCTCGAAGGTGACGCGCCCCTCGATGCGCAGGCTCGTCGACCGGGGGTCAGGCGAGAACACCCCCCACTGCTGCTCCGAGGCGACGATCCGGATCGCGGTGTCGGCAGGGTCCGCCACGGAGCGGTGCAGCGCCCAGGTGGTCGGGAGGTGGGTGGCCACCTCCAGCAGCAGGAGGAGCACGACCGCGATCGAGATCGCGATCCGGCCTGTGACCGAGCGCTCGATCCGCTCGGACAGGCTCGGCGGCATCACCCGTCCTTGCCCTTGCCCTTCGCCTTCATCATCTTCTTGAAGGCGCGCACCTCGAGGAGGGCCTCGGCCGAGTCGACGTCGGCGACCGAGCGATGGGTGTCGTCGGAGAACGGCCGAGCTGGCTCCTCCCAGCCCTCTGGACGGATGCCGAAGCGCTTGGCGAGCACGGCCATGAAGATCTTGGCCTTCTCGCCGCCGAAGCCGGGCAGCGCGCGGAGGCGCGCGTAGAGCTCGGGGCCGCTGGTCACACCGGTCCACACGGCCTCGGCGCGGCCCCCATGCTCGTCGACGAGGTGCTGGCAGAGCTGCTGCGTGCGCTTGGCCATCGACCCCGGGTAGCGGTGCAGGGCGGGCGGTCCCTTGAACACGACCTCGAGGTCCTCCAGCGGCATGGCCGCGATCGCGCTGGCGTCGAGGGTGCCGCCGAGCCGCTCCTTCAGGGTGAGCGGGGACCCGAAGGCCCACTCCATCGGCACCTGCTGGTCGAGCAGCATCCCGATGAGGAGCGCGAGCGGGTCCGTGTTGAGGAGGCCGTCCGCCTCGGGATCGCCGGTCACGGCCAGAGTGCCTTCCATGGCCAGAGCCTAGGACTGGCATCCGCCACCGCGGGAGCGTCAGAAGTCAGAGGGGATCGATGTAGATCCTCGGGCGTCCACGTCCGGTGGGTCCGCGACGTCACGGGGTGTCCGAGGTCAGGCCCAAGCGATGCGCGACGCCAGCCGCCTCGACTCGCGTCGTGACCCCCAGCTTGGTGAGGATGCTCGACACGTGGTGGCTGGCCGTCTTGCGGCTGATGTAGAGCGCCTCGCCGATCTGCGGGTTCGTGCAGCCGGCGGCGAGCAGCCGCACCACCTCGAGCTCGCGCACCGTGAGGCCGAGCGGTGCGAGTCCAGGCTGGGGTGGGAGTGGGTCCGTCGACGGCCGCGGCTGGTCGGACAGCTCGATGCGGGCTCGGCGAGCGAGGGCCTCGATGTCGTCGCGAAGCGGGTCGGCCGCGAGCTCCACGGCGGCGACGTGGGCAGCGCTGAGGACGCGGACGGCTCGGGCGCGGTCGCCGCGGGTGGCCAGCAGGGCTTCGGCCTCGCGAAGCCCGGCGTACGCCGCGCCACGTCGATCCCCGCCGGCCGCTCCGGCGGCGCTGACACGGCACCACTGATCGGGGTCCGACCGTCCCTTCGCCCGACCCATCTCCGCGTCACAGAGCGCGCGGTGGGCGCGCAGCACCTCCGGGCGACGCGCCACGGGCAGGCTCGGGCTCGGACAGCGAGTGCCCGCGCCGCGATGGTCCGGAACGAGTCGATTGCGGCCTGTTCCGCAGTGAGGTCGCGGTGAGCGCGGGCGACCAGGGCGCGGTCAGCGTCGATCCGAAGCCCGAGGTCGGCGACCGCGACGATCGCGATCACCTCCGGGAACGACACCGAGCCTGTCAAGGTGTCGAGCCCCTCGACCGCCGCGTGGTGAGCGGCGTCGAGGTCCCCCGTGTTGACCGCGAGTTGCGCTCGCGCCGCTGAGGAGGGCGTCGGCTTGGGCGTCGCAGCCGCCGACGCCTTCCACGGCGGCGATGGCGGCCACGGCGGCCTCGTCGCTCCCACGCGATGCCGCGAGCAACGCAGTGAACGCGAGCTCCAACCGCTCCATGCCCCAGCACCGCTGTTCCTGCAGCTGCCCCAGCACCTGTTGGCAGTCGTCCCATCGTCCGGAGAGGAACAGTGCCTCGGCCGCGTTGAACGTGGCCACGCCGACCGAGCTCTGCAGCGCACCGAGCTCCAGGCAGACGTCGACCGACTCCAAGGCCATCGCGGCGGCCTCGTCGAATCGACCGAGCCGGATCAGCTTGTCGGTGAGGCTGCCGTACGCGTGCACGACGCCGTCGGTGTCGCCGAGCTCCCGATCCATGGCCACCACCTGGTCGAGCTCGCCGGACCGGCCTCGGGATCTGGGCTCGCCATGGTGAGGTAGTTACCAAGCGTCGTGCGAGCGTGGCACTCCTGCTCGCGGGCACCGGCGGCGCGCGCGGCCTCGAGCGCCGCTGCCGCGACCTTTGATGCTTCCTCGAACCGCTCTACGTCGGACAAGGCGCAGGCGTGAGCGGCGAGGATGGCGGCAAGGCCCGCGGTCAACGGTTCATGGGGGACCAGCGCGACGGCGTGCTCCGTCCACTCCAGCAGGTCGGCTTCACTGCGGCCCGCACGCAGCAGGTAGATGTACTTCATCTGGTACAGCAGCGCGAGCTGATCCGGCGCGGCGGCGCTGCGCTCCAGCTCGTCGATGGCGGCGTCGACGTAACCGATGGCGCATTCGTGGTCGCCGGCCCCGCTGGCCACCTCAGCAGCTCGATCGAGCAGATCCGGACGCCCGAGGCCAGCCACCGTCTCCGGGTCGGCCACCTGACCCCACAGCTCGAGCGCCCGCTTGTAGTGACCGAGCGCGCCGGTGAGGGCCAGCACCTCGCGCCGCGTCCCGGCCGTGACCGAGGCGGGCAACGCTCGTTCGAGCTCACCGGCCGCGAACCAGTGCTCGGCCACCGCCTCCGCCACCGCCCACCCCGCCGCCGGCCCCAGCGCCGGGTCACCGCTGAGCGTCCGGGCGGCCGCCAGGTGGAGCATCTGACGTTCGCCCGGGAGCAGGTCGCCATACACCGCCTCCCGGGTCAGCGCGTGCCGGAAGGCGTATCCCTGCCCCGACCGATCGGCGACCAGAAGGTGCTGCTCGGCCAGCTCCCGTGCCGCCATCAGGAGCGCCTCGTCGTCGAGACCGCTGGCGGCGGCCAGCAACCCGTGTGACACCCGGACCCCGGCCACGGCCGCCAACCGCACCAGATCACGAGCGGGCGCCGTCAGGCCCGCGACGCGGGCCAGGACGAGGCTCTGCACGGTGCCCGGCACCAGGACATCCCGCTCACGAGCGGCGAGGAGCTCCTCGGCCAGGAACGCGTTGCCGCCCGAGCGCTCGTACACCCGGCTGGCCAGCTCGGCCGACGGCGCATGGCCGAGCACGCCGGCCACCAGCTCCCCAGCTCCTCCCGGCCGAAGGGCTCCAGATCGATCCGGATCGGCCTACGGGCCCCGCTGCACCTCAGCCAGCCAGGCCAGGAACCCGGCGTCGTCGGGCTCGTCGGTCCGGACCGTTCCCACCAACGCGACCGGCATGCCACGCAGGTTGCGCGACAGGAACTCGAACAGGCCCAGGCTGGATGGATCAGCCCAGTGCAGGTCCTCGATGACAACGAGCAACCCGGAAGGCACCGCGGCGCGCTCCAACGTGTCGAGCACCTCCTCGAACAGCGCGAGCTGGGCCGACGCCCCCAGCGGATCGAGCCCAGGGGGCTCACGCGTCGCCGTCACCTCCGCCGAGGTGGCCGCCAGGCGGGCAAATCGCGAGCCGCGAATGCTCACGATCGGTACCCTCGAGCGCGAGCTCCTGCACGACGGTACGGAGGGCCTCCGCGAACGGGGCGAAGGCCAAGGACGTGGCGCCGACCATCGTGCACGACCCCATCAGCGCGCGCATCGCTCGAGCATGCGCCGTCGGCGGCACCTCGCCGACCAACCGGGTCTTGCGCCGAGCCCGCCTCACCGCAGACGATCGCGGTGACGGGCTCGCCTGCCTGCACCTCGGCGACGACGGAGTCGTCGACAGCCGTAGCTCTGCGACCGACCCATCGAACTGAGGGCCGACTCAGCCGGCATGGACAACGCCAGATCACGGGGTTCGCAGTCAGGCCAGGCGGGGGTCCGCCTGCTCGGGGTCGATGCCGTAGCGGTGGATCGCGTCCTGCACGACCTCGGGCTTGATGGTGCCGCTCGACGCGAGCGCGGCCAGCGTGGCCACGACGACGTGGGGAGCATCCGTCTCGAAGTGGCGCCGCAGGGCCTCGCGCGTGTCGCTGCGACCGAAGCCGTCGGTGCCGAGCGGCGTGAAGCTCCGGCCGGCGGGCACCCACCGTGCGATCTGGTCCGGGACCGCCTTGATGAAGTCCGTGACCGCGATGATCGGGCCCTCGCCCGCCAGCAGGTCGGTGACCCGTGGAGTGCGCGCCGGTTGGTCGGCGTGGAGGCGGTTCCACCGCTCGGTCGACAGCGCCTGCTCGCGCAGCCGCTTGTAGCTGGTGGCCGAGAGGAGCTCGACGGCGACGTCGTAGTGCTCCGCGAGCTGCACCTGGGCCTCGCGAGCCGCCAGGTTCGCGGAGCCCGAGAACAGGATCGTGGCAGGGTGCGCGGGCCCGTCCGGGGCGGCAGACCAGCGGTAGAGGCCCTCGATGACGCCCTTGGCGACGTCGTCGGGCATCGGGGGCATCACCTGGTTCTCGTTGTAGAGCGTCAGGTAGTAGATGACGTCCTCGTTCTCCAGCCACATCCGGCGAAGGCCGTGGCGGATGATCGTCGCCACCTCGTAGGCAAAGGCCGGGTCGAAGGCCTCGGCGGCGGGGTTGACCGATGCCAGCAGGAGGCTGTGGCCGTCCTGGTGCTGGAGGCCCTCCCCGAGCAGCGTCGTGCGTCCCGCGGTGGCGCCGAGCAGGAAGCCCCGGGCCCGGGCGTCGCTCGCCTGCCAGATGAGGTCGCCGACCCGCTGCCACCCGAACATCGAGTAGAAGGTGAAGAAGGGCACCATCGGCACGCCCTGGGTCGCGTAGCTCGTTCCCGCGGCGATGAAGCTGGCCATGGAGCCGGCCTCGGTGATGCCCTCCTGGAGGAGCTGCCCGCTCTGGCTCTCCTTGTACGACAGCAGGAGGGCGTGGTCGACGGGCTCGTACTGCTGGCCCTGCGACGCGTAGATCCCGAACTCCTTGAACAGGGAGTCCATGCCGAAGGTGCGGGCCTCGTCCGGGATGATCGGAACGACCCGCGGGCCGAACTTCGGGTCGCGGCAGAGGTTGCGCAGCAGGCGGGTGAACGCCGTGGTGGTCGACGCGGCCTGCTGGCCCGAGCCAGCGAGGATCTCGTCGAAGGCCTCCTTCGCGGGCAGCTCGAGTGGCCGCTTGGTGCGGACGACGCGGCGGGGGAGCGAGCCGTCGAGGGCGAGCCGCCGGTCGAGCATGTACTGCCGGATCTCGGAGCCCTCGGCCAGCGTGACGTAGGGAGGCTGCTGGTCGTCCGTCAGGGCCTCCTCGGGCACCTCGTCCTCGAGGTGCAGGCGCACACGCAGGACGCGTAGCTGGTCGGTCGTCATCTTCTTGATCTGGTGGGTGGCGTTGCGTCCCTCGACGTCCGGCCCGAGCGTCCACCCCTTGATGGTCTTGGCGAGGATGACCGTGGGGGCGCCGGGTTGCTCGGTGGCGGCCTTGTAGGCGGCGTAGAGCTTCCGGTAGTCGTGGCCACCGCGGGGGAGGTTGCGGATGTCCTCATCGGAGAGGTGGTCGACGAGCTTGCGAAGGCGGGGGTCCGGACCGAAGAAGTGCTCGCGGGCGTACGCCCCCGACTCCACGGCGTACCGCTGGAACTCGCCGTCCACGGTGTCGTTCATCTTGTTGAGCAGGACACCGTCGACGTCCTGCATGAGGAGCTCATCCCACTTGCCGCCCCACACCACCTTGATGACGTTCCAGCCGGCGCCGCGGAACACCGCTTCGAGCTCCTGGATGATCTTGCCGTTGCCGCGCACCGGGCCGTCGAGGCGTTGGAGGTTGCAGTTGACCACCCAGGTCAGGTTGTCGAGCCCCTCGCGCGCGGCAAGGGAGATCGATCCGAGCGTCTCGGGCTCGTCGCACTCGCCGTCACCGATGAAGCACCACACCCGGGACGCGCTGGTGTCCTCGATCTTGCGGTTGTGGAGGTACTTGTTGAAGCGGGCCTGGTAGATCGAGCACAGTGGGCCGAGCCCCATCGACACCGTGGGGTACTCCCAGAAGTCCGGCATCAGGCGCGGGTGGGGGTACGACGAGAGCCCGCCGCCGCCGACCTCGCGCCGGAAGTGGTCGAGCTGCTCCTCGGACAGGCGTCCCTCGAGGAACGCCCGGGCGTAGATGCCCGGCGCGGCGTGGCCCTGGAAGTAGATGTGGTCACCCGCGAGGCCGTCGTCCTTGCCCCGGAAGAAGTGGTTGAAGCCGACGTCGTAGAGCGCGGCGGAGCTCGCGAACGTGGCCAGGTGCCCACCGATGCCGTCGGCGTGCTTGTTGGCCCGCACGACCATCACGGCGGCGTTCCATCGGATGCGCGCGCGGATGCGACGCTCGATGTCCTCGTCGCCGGGGAAGAAGGGCTCCTCCTCGGGGGGGATGGTGTTGACGTACGGGGTGGACACGGTGGCCGGGGTGCCGACCTGCAGCTCGCGAGCGCGCTCCAGGAGCTTCGACATCAGGAACCGGGCGCGGGGCTTGCCGTGCGCGCCCACCACCGCGTCGAGCGAGTCGAGCCACTCCTGGGTCTCACCCGGATCCGTGTCAGGGAGCTGCTGGACGAATCCGTCGATGATCATGACCCCCATCATCTCGCCTCCACCCGCCAGATGCGCCACGATCCTCCAGTGACTTCATCGAGGCTTGACGCGACCGTCGCCTACACCGACGGTGCGTGCTCCGGGAACCCCGGTCCGGGCGGGTGGGCCTGGGCCATCCCGGGCGGGCGCTTCGCCTCCGGGGCGGCCTCCCACACCACCAACCAGCGGATGGAGATCACGGCCGCCTTCGAGGCGGTCCAGGCGATCGAGGGCCGGCTGGAGATCGTGAGCGACTCGACCTACGTCGTCCACTGCTTCCGGGACCGGTGGCACGAGGGCTGGGTGAAGCGGGGCTGGAGGAACTCGAGTCGCCAGCCGGTGGCCAACCGTGACCTGTGGGAGCCCTTCCTCGACCTCGTGCTGGCGCGCGGGGACGTCACCTTCAGCTGGGTGAAGGGCCACAACGGGGATCCGATGAACGACCTCGTCGACCGCCTCGCCGTGGAGGCCGCTCTCACCCAAGCAGGTCGCACGGGTGAAGGCGAGCCCGTCGCCCTGGGCCCGGCGGACCTGCCGCGAGCGCCGCGCTCGACGCCCGGCAGGGACCGACGGCTGCCGGACGGGCGGCTCGTGCTCGTGACCGGGCACCGGCCGGGCGAGCTCGGTGGCTACGAGGCAAACCCCGTGGCCGCCGGCGTGGCCATCAGACTGCAGGAGACCTTGGACGCCATGCTGGAGGTCGACGGCGAGCTGACGGTCGTCAGCGGCCTGCGCCTCGGCGCCGAGCAGCTGGGCGCCGAGGCGGCGCTCGCGCTCGGCCTGCCCTTGGTGATCGTGCTGCCGTACCCGGAGGCCGACAAGCCCTGGCCACCGGCGGCGCGCACCCGGTTCGCCGAGGTGGTCGCGTCGGCTGACGTCGTCGTCACGCTCGAGACGAAGGTGCCCGCCACCAAGCAGCTCGCCGGTGCTGCGCTGGCTCGGCGCGATGCCTGGCTCGCGAAGCAGGTCGACAGCGCGGTCGTGGTGTGGGACCAGGAGGACGATCTCGTCGGCCGCGTCGTGCGCTCGCTGGAGGACCACCTCGGTCCCGACCAGGTGCTGCTCGTGCACCCCTAGTGGGCTACATGCCCCTGCGAACCCGCAGCTCCTTGTAGGCCGCGTTGATGATGCGGATCCGCTCCTCGCCCGCGGCCTTCTCCTCCTCCGACTGGCCGAAGAGGAGGTCGGGGTGGTTCACGCGCGCCTGGTGGCGATGCGCCGCGATGATCTCGTCCCAGGTGGCGGTGGGGTCGACGTCGAGCACCTTGTACGGATCGAGCTCGACGGTGGCCTGATCCTCGGGTTCGTCGGGGGTCGCGGTGTACAGGAAGTTGGTCCGCCAGTCGTCACCGAAGTGCTCCGCGAGGATGTCGCGCGCCGGTTCGACCTCGGTCTCGTGGCCCGACTTGGGTCGCCAGGCCTCCTTGACCTCCTCCTGGACCCACCAGGCGTGCTCGTCGCTGTCGAGGCGCACCGATTCCGCCGGCTCGTCGGTGCGAGCCGGTTCGGAGGAGGCACCGCGCTTGCGCGACCACAACCACGCCATGTTCGTATCCTCGCGCGTCCCGCTACCTTCGCCCCCATGCAGGTGGGGGCTGACACCGGGGGCACCTTCACCGACGTGGTGGGCACGGACGGCCGCATCGTGAAGGTGCTGTCCTCGCCGGACGACCCCAGACACGCGGTGCGCATCGGCGTGGCCGCGCTCACGGACCGGCGACCCTCGTTGCTCGCCCATGGGACCACCATCGCCACCAACGCGCTGCTCGAGGGGACCGGTGCCCCGGTCGCGCTCGTCACGACGACGGGTCTCCGGGACGTGATCGAGATCGCTCGCCAGGACCGACCCGCGCTCTACGACACCGCGGTCGTGCGCCCCGAGCCCCTCGTACCGCGGGCCTGGCGCTTCGAGGTGGCCGGCCGACTGGCCCCGGATGGGCAACAGCTGTTGCCCGTCGAGCCAGGGTCGGTGCCGGAGATCCCACCGGCTGCCACGGGGGTGGCCGTGTGCCTGCTCCACGCCGACCTCGAGCCGGCCCACGAGCGGGTGGTCGCCACCGCGCTGCGGGCACGCGGGCACGACGTCACGTGCTCCCATGAGGTGTCGCCGGAGATGCGGGAGTACGAGCGCACGGTGACGACGGTCGTCAACGCCTCGCTGCGACCCTTGTGCCAGGCCTACCTCCAGGGCCTGGCCGACGTGGCGGCCGAGGTGTACGTGATGACCTCCGCGGGCGGGCTCCTCCCGGTGGCGGACGCCGCCGCCCTGCCGGCGGCGCTGCTCCTGTCCGGACCTGCCGGGGGCGTGCGAGCCGCGGCAGCGGCCGCCATCGCCAACGGCTTCCCGGATGCCATCACCTTCGACATGGGCGGCACGAGCACGGACGTCTGCCTGGTGCTCGACGGGGCACCGGCACCTGCGGCGCAGCGTTCGATCGGCGGCTATCCAATCCGGTTCCCGTCGCTCGACATCCACACCATCGGTGCCGGCGGGGGCTCGATCGCCGGACTCGACCCCGGCGGCGCGCTCGTGGTGGGACCACGCAGCGCCGGTGCCCTCCCCGGCCCCGCCTGCTACGGGCGCGGCGGGGTGGACCCCACCGTCACCGACGCCGACCTCGTCACCGGCCGGATCCCCGCCGGGACGAGCTTCGGCGGCCTGGCCCTCGACGCCGACGCTGCCCGAGCCGCGCTGGCCTCCGCCGGCGTGACCGCCGACGGCGTGATCCGAGTGGTCGACGCCGGTATGGAGCGGGCCCTGCGAGTGGTCTCCGTCGAGCGCGGCGTGGATCCGCGGCAGCTCGCGCTGGTGGCCTTCGGCGGCGCGGGCCCACTGCACGCCTGCGCCCTGGCCGAGGCGCTCGACATGGCGTCGGTCGTGATCCCGGCCCGTGCCGGGGTGCTCTCCGCGGTCGGTCTGCTCACCTCGCCCCTGCAGCGGGACCTCGTCCACTCGTGGCCGAGACCCCGGGACCACACGGGCATCGACGCCGCGCTGGCCGCGCTCGCCGAGCACGCTGCGAGCCTGGTCGGTCACGGGGCGACGACGTCGACCGCCGTCGACTGCCGCTACGAGGGACAGAGCCACGAGCTCATGGTGAGGACGGTGGCCGACTTCCACGAGGCCCATCGCCTCCGCAACGGCTTCGCCCGGCCCGAGGCGGCCGTCGAGGTGATCGCCCTGCGCGCCACGGCCGCGCGCTCCTCAGGTGTGGCCCTGACCGACCTGCCGGCGCCGGAGCGCCCGTCAGCCAAGGGTCCCGTGGCGCTCGCCGACCCCGACTGCACGATCTGGATCCCGGCCGGCTGGTCGGCCGAACCAGGTGCCGCGGGTGCCCTCGTGCTGCGGCGGGACCACTCGTGACGCTCGACCCCGCCGCGCTGCAGGTGCTGATCTCCCGGCTCGGTGGGATCGCCGACGAGATGGGCGCCGTCCTGCGGCGCTCCGCCTCCAGCCCGAACATCAAGGAGCGAGCGGACTGCTCTGCGGCCGTCTTCACGGCCACCGGTGAGCTGCTCGCACAGGCCGAGCACATCCCGGTGCACCTCGGCTCGATGCCCGCGTCCGTGCGAGCCGCCCTCGATGCCTTCGCCGGCCAGCTCGCTCCCGGCGACCACGTGGTGGTGAACGACCCCTTCGCGGGCGGCACCCACCTCAACGACATCACCGTCATCACGCCCGCGTTCGCCGGCGATCGACTGATCGGCTGGGCGGCCAACCGCGCGCACCATGCCGACGTCGGGGGCGACGCGCCCGGCTCCATGCCCGCAGATGCGACGGACATCGAGCAGGAGGGCCTCCGCATCCCCCCCACCCGCTACAGCGCCGAGCTGCGTGACCGCCTGCTGTCTGCATCACGGACGCCCGAGGAGCGCGCCGGCGACCTCCAGGCACAGCTCGGAGCGAACGTCGTCGGCGCGAGGCGGCTGGCGGCCCTCTCAGGAGCGCCCGTCGACGAGGTGGTCGCCTACGGGGAGCGCCGCATGCGAGCGGTGCTGGCCGCCCTCCCGGACGGTCGCTGGGGGTTCGAGGACGTCATCGACTCCACCGGCTCGGCACCGGACCAGCAGCGCCCGGCCCGGATCGCCGTCACGGTCACGCTCACCGGCGACCAGATCACCTTCGACTTCACCGGCACGGACCTCCAAGCGCGCGGCAACGTCAACGCCGTGGAGGCCGTCACCGTGTCATCGGTTGCCTTCGCCCTCCGCACCGCGGTCGATCCGACCATCCCCGCCAACGGCGGCTCGCTTCGTCCCGTCCACGTCATCGCGCCGGCCGGTACTCTCGTGGCCGCTCAGCCTCCGGCGGCCGTCGGTGCCGGCAACGTCGAGGTCAGCCAGCGCATCGCCGACGTCTGCCTCGGAGCCCTCGCCCAGGCGCTGCCGGACCGGGTGGGCGCGGCCGGCCAGGGCACGATGAACAACGTCCTCATCGGCGGCGCCGACTGGGTGTACTACGAGACCGTTGCCGGCGGCGAGGGCGCTCAGCCGACCCGCGACGGCATGGCCGGCGTCCACACGGCCATGACCAACACGCGCAACACACCAATCGAGGCGCTGGAGCGGCACTTCCCGCTGCGGGTGCTGCGGTACCGGCTGCGGGAGGGGAGTGGGGGAGCAGGGAGGTTCCGGGGCGGGGAGGGCATCGAGCGGGACGTGCAGGTGCTCGAGGACTGCATCGTCAGCCTGATCACCGAGCGTCGCGTGTCACAGCCATGGGGTCTGCAGGGGGGTGGGCCGGGGGCGGTCGGCGAGAACTGGCTGCTTCCCGGTGGTGACGAGGCGCGGGCTGAGTGGTTGCCGGACAAGTGCACGCTGCGCCTGAACGCCGGTGATGTGGTGCGGATGCTCACGCCGGGCGGCGGCGGGTGGGGGCCTGTCCCTCGGCACGGCGCAGCCGCTGGTTGAGTCGCGCAGCTTGACGCATCTGATGGTCGCGCTCAGCGAGGTTGGGCGCGTTGTGGGCTGCGTCGGCATAGAGGCGGGCAGCGAGCTCGAGATCTCCGTTCTTCTCGTGGAGATGTGCGGCGACCGCATCGCGCCGCGGGATGTGCTCGTCGACCTGAGCGAGTGCCGCCAATCCCGCGGGAGCGCCCTCCGCTTCGCCGACGGCGACGGCACGGTTGAGCCGGACGATTGGAGTGTCGGCGAACTGCAGCAGCTCGTCGTACCACTCCACGATCTGGACCCAGTCGGTGTCCTCGACACGCGTCGCGTCGGCGTGGAGCGCGGCGATCGCCGCTTGCGTCTGGTATTCGCCGAGCCGGTCGCGTGCAAGTGCGGCTTGCACGATGGCAATCCCCTCGGCGATCAGCTCGTTGTCCCACAGGCTCCGGTCCTGGTCCGCGAGCGGCACGATCCGTCCGTCGGGTCGGGTGCGGCTGCGCCGGCGTGCGTGGTGCAGCAGCATCAGGGCGAGCAGCCCGTGGACCTCGGTGTCGTCCACCGAGGACGCCAGCTGCCGCGTGAGCCGGATCGCCTCGGCTGCGAGGTCGACGTCGCCCGAGTAGCCCTCGTTGAAGATGAGGTACAGCACCCGCATCACCGTTCTCACGTTGCCAAGACGACTGAGACCAGACCGCCCGACGGTGTGCTTGGCGCGACTGATGCGCTGCGCCATGGTGCTCTCCGGAACGAGGTAGGCCTCCGCGATCTGACGCGTGGTGAGGCCGCCCACGGCCCGGAGGGTCAGAGCCACCGCTGATGGTGGGGTCAGCTCAGGGTGCGCGCACAGGAAGTAGAGGCGCAGCGTGTCGTCGGCGCTCGGCACGACACCGGTCGGTGGCTCGGTATCGAATCGGACCTCTCGGTCGCGACGCGCGGCGTCGGACCGCGCCGAGTCGATGAATGCCCGCCAGGCGACCGTGATCAGCCAACCCTTGGGATCGGAGGGCAGCTCTTCCTGCCATGCCGCGACTGCCCGGACAAGGGCCTCCTGCACCGCGTCCTCGGCCGTCGCGAAGTCGGCACCGCGACGGACGAGGACGCTCAAGACCTGGGGGACGAGCTCGCGGAGCTCGACATCGTCCGCGGTCACTCGGTGACGGTGGGGGGCGCGGCGAGGAACGGTCGGACCTCCAGCCATTCGTGGATCGGCTCGCCGCCGGCGCCGGGCGCGGCTGAGAGCTCGCCAGCGAGCTCGATCGCTCGCGCGTGGCTGTCGACGTCGATCACCATCCAGCCGGCGATCAGGTCCTTCGTCTCGGCGAACGGGCCGTCCGTCACCGGTGGTCGTCCCTCGCCGTCATATCGGACCCAGACGCCCTCCGGCGACAGCGCTTGCCCGTCGACGAACTCTCCGGTGCCCTCGAGCCGGGTGGCGAAGTCGCTCATGAACTGGATGTGCGCCTCGACCTCGTCCGGCGTCCACTGGTCCATCGGGATGTCCTGCACGGGCGCCGGCGCGCCTCGGTAGTGCTTGAGCAACAGGTACTTGGCCATGGTGTTCTCCTTGTCTGCCGGCGGCCCCGCTGGCCGCGTGCACACTGGGACGGAGCAGGAATCGAGATCTCGACACGGCCGGCGGAGATTTCTCGGCGCCGAACGACGCCGTGGCCGCGCGACGTATCCAACGCGACGTCCACCAGACGCCGCGCGCAGCGGGAACCCGGACCTTAGGTGCACGACGAATCGTTGGTCGTCGGCCGGGCCTAGGGTGCTGAGATGAGCGAAGCGACGATCACGGGCATCCACCACTTCTCACCGACGGTGAGCGACGTCGAGGCGAGCGCGGCCTGGTACGAGAAGGTGTTCTCGATGACCCGTGTCCCCATCACCTTCGCCCACCACGAGCGCGAGGACACCGGCTACGCGGTGCTGCTGATGGACCCCGTCTCGGGGCTGGTGATCGGCCTGCACCACAACGAGGCGAACGAGGGCGAGCCCTTCGACGAGGCGCGCACCGGGCTCGACCACATCGGCTTCAAGGTCCCCACCCGCGAGAGCCTCGACGAGTGGGTGACCAAGCTCGACGGACTCGGCATCGAGCACTCCGGCATCCGTGATCTCACCGACCCGATCCCGTTCTCGACGCTGGTGTTCCGCGACCCCGACAACATCCAGCTCGAGCTCATCCACTCGCCCTGACCTCGCCGCGGCCGAGATGGAGCCGCCCGATTCGCGTACCCTGCGGGGCATGAGCGTGCCGGTCGATCTCGGTGCCCTGCGCGAGCGCATCGCCGACCACGGGACCACAGCGTTCCTCGTCACCGTGAACGAGAACGGCACCGCCCACGTCGTGTCCGTCCTGCTGCGCTTCGAGGGCGATGGACTTGCGGCAGCGGTCGGGGCCCGGTCGCGCTCGAACGTGGAGCGGAACCAGGACGTCACACTGCTGTGGCCCCCGCGACCCGATCCGGCCTACAGCATGATCGTCGACGCAACGGCTGCCGCCGGCGACGAGGACGAGATCACGCTGGAACCGCACTCGGCCGTGCTGCACCGAGTCGCCGGGGCCGACGGCGACGGACCGACGTGCCTCCCGGTGACCGATCCCGCCTCTCGCGGCTGAATCCGAGGACCGGAACGGCGATCACCCGCCGGAGCCGGCGGTCGCGGCGGGGTCCTGGCGGTCCTCGAGGAAGATGCACTCGCCGGGACAGTCCTCAGCGGCCGCGATGGTGGCCTCGATGTGCTCGTCGAAGACCGGGGCCATCGACTCCGAACCGCCCGGATGGTTCTGGGGCCGTCCGTCCGCCAGCACGTAGGAGATCCCGTCCTCGAGGAGGACGAACAGCTCCGGGCAGTGGTCGGTGCAGAGCCCGTCGCCGGTGCACAGGTCCTGGTCGATCCACACGTGGAGCACGACGCGCCTCCCTCGCTGACCCTGCACCAGCGACGATTGCAGGGTCAACCCTCTCAGGCGGCGTCCTGCTCGAGGAGCCGTTCGGCCCACTCGATGCCCTGCGTCACCGCGAGCGGGTAGACGCTCCGAGCCCGATCCGCATCGAAGAGGCCCAGCGGGTTGCGACCCGCCATCCGACCGATCGCCCGGGTCGGGCGGATCATCGTGATGGTCTTGCCAGGGTGGCGGTCGCGCCAGGTCTGCAGCTCACGCGACAGCAGCAGTCCCGCGGTGCGGCCCAATGGCCCCATCACCGGCCCCGCCAGGGGCGCGATGACGATCACGTGCTGGGCGTCGGCGGCGGCGTCGACCGACGTCACGGACCACATGCCACCGTCGACGTAGAGCCGGCCGTCGATGCGATGGGGAGGGAACAGACCCGGAACGGACGACGACGCGGCCACCAGGTCGGCGAGGTCGTACACGCCACCATCGAGGATGTGGCGGCGCCGGGTCTGGAGGCACACTGCGGACGCGGCCACCAGGTGGTGGCGGGCGGATCCGAAGATCTCGCGCGCGGCCTCGGCCAGGATCGGCCGGCGGGTCGGCACCGAGGGTGACTCCATGTCGGCGAAGTGCTCGTAGCCCATGCCCAGCGCGACCGCGGAGGCGGCCCACGCTCCGGCGGAGGTGCCGAGCGCCGGTGCGGTGGCCACGTCGATGCCCCCCTTCGACAGGCCATGAGCCACGCCAGCGCCGTAGGCGATGCCGAACACGCCGCCGCCGCCGTAGACGACGGAGAGGGGATGGGGCCGTTCCACCACGCTGGGCCGGCCGTCGAACTCCACCTTGCCCTGTTCGCTGTGCTCATGCGGTGCCATGACCATGCTGCTTCCGGATCGCCTGAACCCGTCGGTTGGGGTCAGGTCACGAGATCGACGGGTCGCTCGCCTCTGCGTTGTAGGCGCCCAGGAGGTCGCGGGCCGACACGATGCCCACCAGCTCGCCGTCCTCTTCGACGAGCACGTGGCGGATGTAGCGACCGAGCATCTCGGCGGCGACCTCTTCGACGGTGGACTCGACGTCGCACCAGACGAGCTCGCGGCTCGCGACGCTGCTCGCCGGGGTGGTGGCGGGATCGTGCCCCGCGGCCACCGAGCGAACGACGTCGCGCTCGGACACGAGGGCCGCCGGGCGGCTGTCGTCACCCAGGAGGACGGCGCCCACGCCGTTGGTGGTGAGGGCCTGGGCCACGTCGTGGATGCTGGCGTCGGAGGCCACGCGTACCACCTCGTCGCCGATGAGCTGGGAGACGGGCAAGGAGCCGGAGGCGGAGATCGCTGTCATGAGCTCAGCATCCGCCCGCTCGGGGGTTCCCGCCCAGGGCGGAAGGCCCAGATCTGCCGACCGTTCGGCCCTACTTCGAGGGCATGGCCACGGCGATCAGTAGAAGTCGGGTTCCTTCTTGGACATGAGCGAGATCGCGATCAGGCCGGGCACGGCGAGCGCCCCGCCGAGGAACAGCCCGGCGACGGGCCGGGCCTTGGCCCGGCCGATCAGGTAGCCGAAGACGGCGCCCAGGAGGAGAGCGATCGCGGCACCGATGGCCAGCATCGTCTCGGAACCGGTGATGGTGAGCAGCAGCTCGGAGCTCATGGTGAGGGTTCCTTCCGTGTCTGTGGTGGGCTGGTGGAGAGAGGGGGCCCCGCCATGTCCGCCAACGGCGGGGCCCTGCTGGTTCATCGGCCCGATGTCGGGCGAGGTGCATGGGCCGAAAGGACCTTCGACCCTGCCGACCCGTCGCGGCGGCCGCGAGAATCGCGCCAGGACCATGACGACGACCCGTGAGCTCGAAGAGATCCAGCGCGGCATCGAGAAGCTGGTGGACCTGGCCCTCGAGGCCGCCACCTCCCTCGAGGAGGTCGTCGACTGCGCCAAGGCTGCCGCGTCCCTCGGCGCCCCTGATCTGCTCGAGCGGGTCGCCGAACGCCTGGCCGTCGAGGTGTCGACCGCCAACGCGAGCAGTGGTGCCTGGGAGGCCGAGCTCACCTACTCCAAGATCGACGCCTGGCAGCAGACCGGGCACCGGGCGCGCCTGCTCGCCGAGGCGTGGAGCCACGTCGGCCCGCTGCTGCTCGCCGCGTCCGCCACCCCGCAGCCCGACCGCCGCTGAGCAGGCGCGGCCCGCGGGTCAGGTTCCGCCGGGGCCGAGGGCCTGCAGCGACTGCGCGATCAGGTCGGCGTAGACCTTGATCCCGTCCATGTTGGGGTGGGTGCGATCGCTGTGGAGCAAGCCTGGATCGGCCGCGACGACGGCGTGCCAGTCCGCCACGATCGTGTTCGGATGCTCGGCGCTGATGGCGGCCAGCGTGGCGTTCGAGGACGGCACCCAGTCGCTGACGCCCACCGTGTTGACGAGCACCACGCGACGCGAGGGTCCCAGCGTGTCGAGGACGGCGCGCAGGGCCTGCTGCGACTCGTCCGACTCGAGCCCCACGTTGGTGCCGAAGGCCAGCACGACCGCCGGGCGCACGGTGCCCGCCTCGAGTGCCTGGCGGACGACGGACGGCGCATCGCGCCACTGTCGGATCGGTTCGGCGTCGAGGAGGACACCGGGGAAGCGTTCGTAGACGGCCGGCGCCGCGCCGGAGAGGACCGAATCGCCGAACCCGACGATCAGGTCGCCCGGAGGCACCGCGAACTCAGAGGACCAGGCCGGTGCCTGCGGGTCGCTGGTCGCTCCATCGGGTGCCTGGGCATCGGACGGCTGGTCCGTGGCGCCAGCCTCGGACTGCGCGGCGATCGCACGCTCGCCGCGCTCGACGGCGAGCTGGGCCTGGGACTTGTCCGGCGCGGTGGTGACCGCGAGGCCGGCCAGCACGACGAGGGCGCCGACGGAGGCCCACACGACGCGCTGCCCTCGAATGGCCGCCCAGGCTGCGCCGAACCCCTCGCGGCGGACGGGCATCTCGATCCAACGATACGACGCTGCCGCCAGGCCGAACGTCACCCCGAGCGAGAGCAGCACCGTCGTCATCGTCGGGTCCGATCCGGGCGCGACCGCCGGCAGCAGGGCCGTGACGATCAGGATCACGGGCCAGTGCCACAGGTAGATCCCGTAGGACCGCTCGCCGACCCAGGCGAGGGGGCTCGAGCAGGTCAGCCTCGTGAGTGCACTCGGGGGGCCAGGGAGCGAGGCGACCAACACCGCGGTCAGCAGCGCGGCGAGCACGATGCCACCGCGGTACGTGAACGCGGAGGCGCTGTCGATCGTCAGCACCATGACGATCAGGCCGCTCAACGCCACGAAGCCGAGCCATCGGCGGAGTCGCAACCAGCGCCGCTGTGCGAGCACGCCGACGCCACCCGCGAACGCGAGGGCCACGGCCGCGCCGAGCATCAGCCCGAACAGGTGGGTGTCGGTGCCGTAGTACACGCGCGTCGGGTTGGAACCAGGCACGAACCAGACCGCCATGAGCACGGCCGACAGGACGGCCACTCCGAGCACGACGCGCACACGGCCGACGGCAGTGCGCGCCACCGCGAGGATCCCGATGAGCGCGGCCGGCCAGAACAGGTAGAACTGCTCTTCGACGGCGAGTGACCAGAAGGTCACGAACAGCGTCGGCGCAGTGTGGTCGAAGTAGTCGGACCCGGCGCCGATCTCCAGCCAGTTGCTGCTGAAGGTGAGCGCGCCGATCGTCTGGCGGTCGATGCCCACCAGCAGATCGCTGCTCGCCATCCACGCCGCCACCACGCTCGCGACGACGACGATCACGAGCGCCGGCAGCAGTCGCCTTGCCCGACGGCGCCAGAACCCGAGCATGTCGACGCGACCCGTCCGGTTCCCCTCACGCAGCAGCAGCGTGGTGATCAGGAAGCCACTGATCACGAAGAACACATCGACACCCAGGAAGCCACCTGGGACCCGGTTCGGCCAGAGGTGGAACGCGATGACCGCGAGGACCGCGAAGGCGCGGATGCCGTCAAGGCCTTCGATGTGGCCAGCGACGGCATCCGCCGGACCCGGTCGCCCCCTTGGCTGCGGGAGCGGCTGCGGTGTGGCGCCCGTGCCCGAACCACCCCCCGTGCCGGGCCCGCCGGTGACGCGCTCGTCGGTCCCGCCGAGGACATCGACATCACCCGCGCGGTGATCGCGCGTCAGCATCACTGCACCGTCAACCACATGCAACCACGACGCGACACCTCACAGAGGCTACCGAGATTCCACGGCGCCGGCGGTGCTCACCCACGGATGGCGGCGGACCGCGCCTTCGCTCTGGGCCCTCCGAGGGTCATGGGACGAAGTCGGCTTCCTCCAGCCCCGACCTCACCGCGTCGATCGGCTCACCATCGGCGATGAACCCACCCCGGAACGGCGCGGTGACGGCGAGGAGCAGGGCCAGGACCAGCGACACCACGACGACCAGACCCGAGGTCAACGAGGCGACGCGGTGGCTTCGGTCGATCGCGAGCGCCGCGGCGTTGACGATCAGGGCGAGGCCGGATGCAATCACCACGGCGAGGTAGAGCGCCGGCATCTCATGCGCGCTGGTGGCGAGCCGCTCGCGGCGCAGCGAGGTCACGGTGTCGAGCGCGACCAGCATCTCGCTGGCCTGGGCACTGCCGAGCTCGCTGACCGCCGCCTCGGACCGGACCGTGCGCTCGAGCTCGATCACGGTGCGCAGGGTGGCCGGAGCGCCGGTGCCGACGGTTCCCTCCCACTCCTCGGCCCGGGTGGAGCGGAGGTAGTCGCCGAGGGCTCGTAGCACGGGCTCGCTGTCCACCCCTGGTGTCGTGCTCGACCATCCCAGGCGAGAGGCCGCGCCGGCCTCTGCGGCCACCAGCTGGTCTGCCGTGCGGAGCGCTGCGGCCTCGTTCGCCAGCGCCAGCGCGGCGAGCAGCGCGAACACCGCACCCAGCGCTGGCATCAGCGGGCCTGCGACGCCCGCCACACCGGCCGCCTCGTCGCCGATCCACCGGCGCACCGCGAGCCGCGAGCCCACCGCCACGAGCGCGCCGAGCAACAAGCTCCCGAGCACCACCGCCCAGGCGGGAAAGGAGACGAGGGTTCTCAAGCGGCGCGCTCCGCACTCATCGGATCACGTCATCCAAGCACACCGCCTAGGGTCCCCCGGGTGATCGAGGCCAGCCCGGGGAGCGTGGGCACCAAGACGGTCCTGTTCACCGATCTGGTCGACTCCACGGCGGTGCGCTCCACGCTGGGTGACACGGCGGCGGACGAGCTCGGCACCGACATCCACCGTCTCCACGAGACGGCGATCGAGGGTCATGGCGGCACCATCGTCAAGTCCCTGGGCGACGGCATCATGGCGACCTTCGACGGCGCCGAGGCCGCGATCTCCGCCGCGGTCGAGCTCCAAGCCCGCGTCCGCGATCGCAACCAGCGCCGCGAGCCGGAGATCGGGCTCCGGGTCGGCATCTCGACCGGCGATGTCAGCAGCACACCCGACGGGGATCACCTCGGCACCCCGGTGGTGGAGGCAGCCCGCCTGTGCGGTGCAGCAGCGTCGGGTCAGATCCTCGTCGCCGAGGTCGTCCGCCTGCTGGCGGGTAGCCGAGGTGCGCACGAGCTGATCGACCTCGGGCCCCGCGAGTACAAGGGCCTGCCGGACCCGCTGACCACCTGGGAGGTGCGGTGGGACGGCGCCACGGCCCCGCGGGCACCGCTGCCAGCCGCCATGAGCTTCGACGACGACTTCGGGTTCGTGGGTCGATCACGCGAGCGCGAGCGGCTCGACACCGCGTGGAACCGCTCGCTCAGCGGTCAGCTGACGATGGTGCTGATCGCCGGCGAACCGGGCGCCGGGAAGACGCGCCTCACGGCGGAGTTCGCCACCGAGGCGATCGCCTCGGGGGCCACCCTGCTGTTCGGGTGCTGCGAGGACGGCCTCGGCGTGCCGCACCAGCCCTTCGTCGAGAGCATCCGCCACCTGCTGTCCACCGCCGCCCGGCCGCGCCTCGGGTCGCAGGCCGCCGAGCTCGTCCGTCTCGTGCCGGAGATCTCGGACCTCGTGCCCGATCTACCTCCGCCGCTCCGCTCGGATCCCGAGACGGAGCGCTACCAGCTCTTCAACGCGTACGTCGGCCTCCTCGAGGACGTCGCGATGGATGGGCCCGTGGTCCTCGTGCTCGACGACCTCCACTGGGCGACACGCCCCACCCTGCAGCTGCTGCGCCACGTCGTCCGCTCCAAGGTGGCCTCTCCGGTGTTGATCGTCGGCACCTACCGAGACACCGAGGTCGACGACGACCACCCGCTCGCCGAGGCGCTGGCCGACCTCCACCGCTCCGACGCCGTCGAGCGGGTCGACCTCTCCGGGCTGGAGGTCGGGTGCGTGCGCAGCTACCTGGACGGCATCGCTGGGTACGAGCTCGACGCGCGGGCCGACGCGCTGGCCGCTCGAGTCCATGCCGAGACCGATGGGAACCCGTTCTTCATGCGCGAGGTGCTGCTGCACCTGGTGGAGGCCGGGCACCTCTACCTCGAGGACGGGCAGTGGCAGACGGACGAGGGCTTCCTCGATGCCGTTCCGGCGGGTGCCCGCGACGTGATCGGACAGCGTCTCGCCCGGCTGGGGGACGACACTCGCATGCTCCTCTCTCGTGCCGCGGTCATCGGGGTGGACTTCACCCTCGACCTCCTGTCGAAGCTCGTGGCCCAGGACGAGCACGCCATCTTCGACAGCCTCGAGCGAGCGGCGACCGCCCGCCTCGTCGAGGAGATCGGGATCGACCGCTACCGGTTCACGCACGCGCTGGTCCGCTCCGCGCTGCTCGACGGGCTGAGCGCGAGTCGACGGGCAAGGCTGCACCGGCAGATCGCCGAGGCGATCGAGGAGACCGCCGAGTCGACCGACGACGTCGTGGAGGAGCTGGCTGACCACTGGATCGCCGCGGGCGCCGCGGGAGAGCAGGGCAAGGCGATCGAGTTCACCGTGCGAGCGGCCCGCCGGGCCGCCGAGCAGCTGGCCCACGACGAGGCAGCCGGGCTGTTCGCCAACGCGCTCGACATGGCCCGGGCTGTCGGGGTCAGCGCTCGCGAGGAGGCCGAGCTCCTCACCGAGCTCGGGGGAGCGCAGCAGCGCGCCGGCGATCCGGCGGCGCGTCAGACGCTGCTCGACGCCGGGCGCCTCGCTCACCGCATCGGCGCCACCGACCTGCTCGTCGCCTCGGTCCTCATGAACGCGCGCACGGCCGCTGTGCTCGACGTCGACGAGGAGCGCGTGGAGCTGCTGGAGCATGCGCTGGGGAGCGTCGACCCAGCCGCGACGTCCGACCGCTGCCGGCTGCTCGCCAACCTCGGGTTCGAGCTGTCCTTCACCCACGACCGTGCGCGCGTGCTCGCCCTGAGCGACGAGGCCCTCGCCCTCGCCCGCGCGTCAGGCGACCTCGCCGACCTCGCGTTCGTGCTGTCCATGAGGGTCATCGCCTTCCGCAGCCCCGACACGCTCGCCGAGCGCCTCGGCGTGTGCGCCGAGATCGAGGCGATCAGCGAGCGCCTCGATGACCCCGCCATGCAGTTCCTCGCGGCCTTCCGTCGCGCCGAGGTGGTGATGAACGCAGGCGACACCGAGTCGTTCCGCTCTGTCGTGGCCACCATGATCGCGATCTCCGACCGGCTCGGGCAGCCGATGATGGCGTGGAACACCGCCCGACGTCGCGCCGAGCTGGCCCTCCTGGAAGGTGACCTGCACGAGGCCCATCGCCTCGCCGACGAGATGCGCAAGCTCGGCGCCGAGCTCCAGCTCCCCTTCGCCGAGCCGATCTACGTGAGCTTCGTGGCCAAGATCTTGAACACGATGGGGCTGCCGGAGCAGTCCGCCGCGCTCTGGGACCAGTGGGTCGACCGCATCCACCTCATCGGCTTCCGCTTCGGCCTGGCTCACGCCCTGCTCCTCGCGGGTCGGCCGGACGCGGCCACCGCGCAGTGGGAGCAGGGCGCCGCCAACGACTTCGCCGACATCCAGCGGGACCTGTCGTGGCTCGAGACGATGGGCTTGGCCGCCGAGGTGGCCTGTGACCTCGGCGACGCACGCCGCGCCGCCCTGCTCGTGGACGCCTTGGCCCCGCATCGCCACCACATCATCACCTCGGGGGTCGGTGCCCTCTGCCCGAGCGACCACGCTCGCGGCGTCGCCCTGCTCGGGGCCGGTGATCTGGAGGGCGCGATCGAAGGGCTCCAAGCGGCGATCGAGCTGGGACAGGTGGCCCAGGCGCCGTTGCTCGTCGCGGCGTCCCAGGTGCGGCTCGCGGAGGCGCACCTCCGACGAGGCGATCTCGCGGAGGCTGAGGTGCTGCTCGAGTCGGCGTCCGCCACCGCGCGGCTCCACGATGCGCAGGGCCTGCTCGACGCGGTGGCTCGCCTCGAGGCACGGGACGCCACCTCGTGACGGCCCCCAGCATCGGTGCGGCGCACTTCGACGACGCCTTCCTGGACGAGCTCCGCACGGTCGGGGACCCGCCCGCGGACGCGGTCGTGGCCTCCTATCTCGACGGACAGCTGGGCGCGCACGCCGGACAGCTGATCGGCTCGCTGATCGCCTACGGCGCCACCTCCGACGAGGCCTCCGCGCCGCTGCGCGCCTTCGTGCAGGAGCGCCCCGAGTGGCCGAGCTGGGCGGACCGCGAGACCGTGAACCGGGGACAGGAGCTGTTCGCCCGGTACGTCGCGCAGCTGGGCCTCGGGTTGTGGATGGCGTCCATCCCGGCCGGGTACGCCGGTGCCCACGGTGCCGAGGTGCTCACCCACACCACCCGCCTCGTCTCCGATGCGAAGCGCCGGTTCCTCGAGACGGGCCAGTTCATCATCGACGTCATGACCCCTGGGGGCCTCGAGCCCGACGGTGGCGGCCTGCGGGACATCCGCCATGTGCGGCTGATGCACGCGTCGGCGAGGCACCTCCTCAGCCACCATGACGTGCCTGGGCAACCGCCCTTCGACACGGCGACCTTCGGCGTGCCGGTGAACCAGGAGGACCTGCTCGGCACGCTCTTCACCTTCTCGCTGGTGGGGCTCCAGGTGCTCGATCGCGGCGGCGTGCGCCTCGCGACCGCTGACCAGGAGGCCTACGTGCACGCCTGGAACGTGATCGGGCACGGCATGGGGATCCGCGACGATCTGCTGCCGTTGGGCCTGCAGGACTCGGAGATCGTGTTCAAGCGCATCCAGCACCGCGCCTACCAGCGCAGCGACGCGGGCGCCCACCTCACGGCCGCTGCCATCGCCGTCATGCAGGAGCTGCTCGGGCTTCGGGTGCTGCGGGGCATCCCTGCGGCCGGGATCCGGGAGTACCTCGGCGACGAGGTGGCCGACCTCCTCGCGGTCCCCCGTGCCGGTCTGTCGCGGCTCGTCTTCGTCCCGGACCGCTGGCTCAACGAGCTGGCGACCAGGATGCAGCGGGACTCGATCGTGGCCCGCAAGCTCAGCGCATCACTCGGTCGTCGGTTCTTCCGCGGCTTCTTGGCCTACGAGCGAGATGGCGAGCACCGCCCGGAGTTCGAGCTCACCGACGCCATCGCGGAGCAGCTCCGGCTGCGCTGACGTGCCAGTGGGTGAGGGCGACGCCGACCTGCGCGCGCCTCAGCGCCAGCTGGAGAGCGTGCGGGCGTAGTTGCTGCGCTCGAAGGCCTCGGGGTTGGCGGCGGCCTCGCGCCGGACGCTGCCGCGCAGCTGGTTCACCGACGTGTACTCGTGGTCGACCATCCAGCTCACGAGCTCTTCCTCCATCGTGGCGATGTGGGCGGGGCCGTGGTGCAGGAGGGCCGAGGTGGTCATGGCCACGTCCGCGCCGACCAACAGGGCCTTGGCGACGTCCTGGCCGCCATGGACCCCGGAGGTCGCGGCCAGCGAGCAGGTCAGCTGCTCGCGGAGCACGGCGATCCACCGCAGCGGCAGGCGGAGCTCCCAGGGCGAGGAGAGCTCGACCGAGGGGAGAACGTCGAGCGTCTCCAGGTCGAGGTCAGGTTGGTAGAAGCGGTTGAACAGGACGAGGCCCGCGATCCCCGAACCCGCCAGCCGGACCGCGAACGACGCGAAGGCGGAGTAGTAGGGGCTCAGCTTCACGGCCACCGGGATCTCGAGCATCGAGGCGACCGTCCCGGCGAGCTCGACGTCCGCGTCCTCGACCTCGGCGGAGGAGCGGTGAGGGTCGACGTGCACCTCGTAGATGTTCAGCTCGAGGGCGTCGGCGCCGGCCTGCTCGAGCAGCTTGGCGTAGCGCACCCAGCCACCGATCGACGAGGCGTTGAGGCTGGCGATCACCGGCACGTCGAGGTTGGCCTTGGCCTCCTCCACGCGGGTGAGGTAGCGATCGGGGCCCACGTCGTAGGTGGGAAGGGGCGGGAAGTAGTCGCCCGCCTCGCCGAACATGTCCGTGCCCGCCTCGAGCGTGGCGTGGATGGACTGTGCCTCCAGCACGATCTGCTCCTCGAAGAGCGACGGCAGCACGACGGCGCCGACGCCGTGATCCTCCAGGGCGACCATCGACTCGACGGTGCGGGTCGCGGGCCCAGCCGAGGCCACGATCGGCGAGCGGAGGGCCAAGCCGAGGTAGGAGGTGGACAGATCAGGCATCGGGTTCCTCCTCGAGGTGGGGCACGGAGCGCTCCACCTGGGCGAGCTGCTCGTAGTAGCGCCAGCGCTCGTCCACATCGGCTTGGGCGAGCGCGGCCAGCGCATCCGCGCGCGCCGGGTCGGCTCGGTGCAGCATCTCGTAGCGGGCCTCGGTGTCGGTGAAGGTGCGCAGCGGGATCTGGGGTGCGTGGCTGTCGAGCTGGAACGGATGGTGGCCTTGGCCGGCCACGCCCGGGTGGAACCGGTAGAGCGGCCAGTAGCCACTGCGGACGGCGTCCTTCATGTGGCTGATGGACTTCGACATGTCGATGCCGTGGGCGATGCACGTGCTGTAGGCGATGACCAGGCTGGGGCCGGGCCACGCGTCGGCCTCGAGCAGCGTGCGCACGGTCTGCTGCTCGCTGGCCCCGATCGCCACCTGGCCGACGAAGACGTTGCCGTACTGACGGCCCGTGACGCCGAGGTCCTTCTTGGCGATCGGCTTGCCGGACGCCGCGAACTTGGCGATGGCGCCCCGGGGGGTGGACTTGGAGGCCTGGCCGCCGGTGTTCGAGTACACCTCGGTGTCGAGCACGAGCACGTTCACGTCTCGGCCACTGGCCATCAGGTGGTCGAGGCCGCCGTAGCCGATGTCGTAGGCCCAGCCGTCGCCGCCGACGACCCACGTGCTGGTCCGCACGAGCTGATCGGCGAGGAGCGCCAGCCGTCGACCGGCCCAGTCCGTGGCGCCCACGAGCTTCTCCCGCAGCTCCACGACCCGCTGGCGCTGCGCACGGACGTCGGCGTCGACGCGCTGGTGGGCGCCGAGGATCGCGTCGGCGAGGGGCCGCCCCACCCGGTCGCCGAGCTCGTCGAGGAGCCGGCGGGCTTCGGCCTGGTGCACCTCGTTGCCGAGGCGGAGCCCGAGCCCGAACTCGGCGTTGTCCTCGAAGAGCGAGTTGGCCCACGCCGGCCCCCGACCCTCGGCGTTGACGCTCCAGGGGGTGGTGGGCAGGTTGCCGCCGTAGATCGACGAGCAGCCGGTGGCGTTGGCGATCACCATCCGGTCGCCGAAGAGCTGGCTGAGCAGGCGGAGGTACGGCGTCTCGCCACACCCTGCGCAGGCGCCGGAGAACTCGAACAGCGGCTCGAGGAGCTGGCTGCCCTTGATGGTGTCCTGCGGGAGCGACTGCCGATCGGGATAGGGGAGGGCGGAGAAGAACTCGTAGCGGGGCCGCTCCGCGTCACGGACATCGTCGGCGGGGGCCATGTCGAGCGCCTTGTGGTTGGCCCGTTCCTTCGACTTGGCCGGGCACACGTCCACGCACACCCCGCACCCCGTGCAGTCGTCGGGCGCCACCTGGATGGTGAGGAGGTGGTCGGGGAGGTCGTGGGACCGGAAGTCCTTGTGGAGGAAGCCGTCGGGTGCACCGGCGGTCAGCGAGGGCTCGTAGACCTTCATCTGGATGGCGTTGTGCGGGCAGGAGATCACGCACTTGGCGCAGTCGATGCAGATCTCGGGGTCCCAGACGGGAAGCTCGGTGGCGATCATGCGCCGTTCCCATCGGGCCGTGCCGGTGGGGAACGTGCCGTCGACCGGGAGGGCGCTGACCGGGAGGAGGTCGCCCTCGCCGGCGAGCATCCTGGCCGTGATCCGCTGGACGAAGTCGGGAGCCTCGGCCGCGCACGGCGGGCCGTCGGCGGTGCGGGCTCGACGCGGTGGACGGCACCGTGACCTGCTGCAGGGCGTCGAGGGCCGCGTCGATGGCGGCGTGGTTCTGCTCCACGATCACGAGGCCGCGCTTGCCGTAGGCGTGCTCGACGCTGGCCTTGATGGCGGCGATCGCCTCCTCGCGAGGCAGGACGCCGCTCAGCGCGAAGAAGCACGGCTGCATCACGGTGTTGATCCGGTTGGCCATCCCCGTGTCCTGGGCGACGCGGTTGGCGTCGATGACCCAGAGGTCGAGTCCCTTGGCGATGATCTGCTCCTGGATCTCGAACGGGAGCCGGTCCCACACCTCGTCGGGCGGGTACGGGCTGTTGAGCAGGAACGTGGCCCCCGGTCGGGCCGCGCCGAGCAGGTCGACCGGGCGGTCGAGGAACGACCACTGGTGACACGCCACGAAGTCGGCGCCGTCGATCAGGTAGGTGGACCGGATGGGGTCCGGGCCGAACCGCAGGTGCGAGGTGGTCACCGCCCCCGACTTGCGGGAGTCGTAGACGAAGTAGCCCTGGGCCCATTGGTCCGTGTGCTCACCGATGATCTTGATCGACGCCTTGTTGGCGCCGACGGTGCCGTCGGCGCCGAGCCCCCAGAAGATGGCCTGTACGGCGCGCGTGGGGACCGAGAACGAGGGGTCGAGGTCGAGCGACAGGCCGGTGACGTCATCGCGGATGCCGAGCGTGAACTGCGGGCGGGGGGTGTCGGCATGCAGCTCGTCGAGGGCGGCCTTGGCCATCGCCGGTGTGAACTCCTTCGACGACAGGCCGTACCGGCCGCCGATCACCAGCGGGCATCGCGGCGAGACGGCCCGACGACCGTCGCCCGGGCGAGCACGATGGTGACGTCCTCGCAGAGGGGCTCGGCCGGCGCGCCCGGCTCCTTCGTGCGGTCGAGCACCGCGACCGAGCGGACGGTCGACGGGAGGGCGTCGAGGAGGGCGTCCGCCGGGAACGGTCGGTAGAGGCGCACGACGACGGCGCCGACCTTCTCGCCGGCCGCCACGAGCGCCTCGACCGCCTCGGTCGCCGCGCCGACCCCGGATCCCATCAGCACCAGCACCCGTTCGGCGTCGGGCGCGCCCACGTAGTCGACGAGCCGGTAGGCGCGGCCCGTGCGGATGGCGAGCTCGTCCATGACCTCCTGGACGGTGTCCGGAACCGCCTCGTGGAAGACGTTGGCGGCTTCGCGCGCCTGGAAGAAGACGTCAGGGTTCTGCGCCGTGCCGCGCAGGACGGGGTGGTCCGGGCTGAGGCCCCGGAGCCGGTGCGCGAGCACGTCGTCCTCGCGGACGAGGGCACGGAGGTCGTCGTCGTCCAGCACGCTGATCTTGTCGATCTCGTGGCTGGTGCGGAACCCGTCGAAGAAGTGGATGAAGGGCACGCGGCTGCGGAGGGTGGCCGCGTGGGCGACGAGCGCGAAGTCGTGGGCCTCCTGCACCGACGAGGCGCAGAGCAGGGCGCACCCCGTCTGACGGATCGCCATCACGTCGCTGTGGTCGCCGAAGATCGACAGCGCGTGGGTGGCGAGGGTGCGCGCCGCCACGTGGACGACGACGGGCGACAGCTCCCCGGCGATCTTGTACAGGTTCGGGATCATCAGCAACAGGCCCTGCGAGGCGGTGAACGTGGTCGCCAACGCCCCCTTCTGCGTGGCGCCGTGCAGCGCACCGGCGGCGCCGGCCTCGGACTGCATCTCGACCACCTCGGGCACCGTGCCCCAGAGGTTGGCGCGCCCGGCGGCCGACCACGCGTCGGCCAGCTCGCCCATCGGCGACGCCGGGGTGATGGGGTAGATCGCCACCACCTCGCTGAGCTTGTGGGCGACGAGTGCCGCCGCCTCGTTGCCATCCACGCAGACCCGTTCGGGCATGCCTACCTCCTGAGCGCTCGCCTGCACGCTAGGCATCTCCCGGTCCCCGCGACAGGGCCGAAGGTCCTCGCTCGGGGGCCGTCACCACCGGCCGTCGCGAGAGGCCCGGGTTCGTGCATCCAAACGGGCCCCTCGGCGCGAAGGGAAGGAGCATCCGAAACTTCCCCAGGAGGAACCTGTCATGCGCATCCGCACCCTGTTCGCCGCGACGGTGGCGGTCGCCGCCCTCGGCGCCACCGCGTTGGCGGCCCCCGCCGCGGCGTCGGCCCCGGCCGGTCCGACCCTCGCCGACATCCTCGAAGCGCAGGGTGGTGGGACCGACCGCAACTGGTACGACTTCGACATCCTGGCCGCCGGTGTCGACGCCGCCGGGCTCACCGCCGCTCTCGACGATCCGTCCGCGAACCTGACCGTGTTCATCCCGAACGATCGTGCCTTCCAGGCGCTCGTCGCCGACCTGTACGGGTGGCGCTACTGGTTCGCCAGCGAGGCCACGATCCTCAACAAGCTGGTGCAGCTCGAGACCAGCGCCCCCGGCACGCTGCAGACGGTGATCCTGTACCACGCCGTCCCCGGCCAGATCCCCTCCAGCGTGGCCCTCAGCGTGCCCCGTGGCACGGCGCTGACGACGCTGCAGGGCGGGAAGATCAAGGTGTACCCGATCAAGTGGTTCGGCACCGCGGTGCTGGTCGACCAGGACCGCAACGACGTCGACCCGTTCCTGGTCAGGAGCAAGCTCGACATCCAGGCGAGCAACGGCATCGCCCACGGCATCAGCTTCGTGCTGCGTCCGGCCGACCTCTGAGCCACCAGCGGTCCGTCACCTTCCGCACCGAGGGCCCCGACCGACCGGCCGGGGCCCTCGGCGCGCAGGACCTGACGCTCGGTCGACTCAGCGGGTCGACGGGCGTCCGGTTCAGGTACCTGGAGGATCGGCGAGGAGGATCTGGACGGTGAGGAGGCGCGGGTCGAACGTCGGCTCCCAGGGGAGGGCACCGGCCTGGTCGGGCCACGCCAGCTGCACGAGCGCAAAGCCGTCCGGGTCGTCACCGGCCAGGACGTGGTGCTCCACCAGCGACGGGAACATGGCCGCGCAGGTCGACACGTCGACCGGCAGGAAGGCGCAGGGCTGGCCGCCGTCGAGGAGACCGATGAACGGCGCCGAGATCGGGAGGTCGGTGCCGCCGGCCAGCGCGCCGGCCACCAGGTCGAAGAGGCCTCGACAGGCAACCGGCGACAGACCGACCACGCACACCTCCGGGAAGCCGAACCGCTCCTCGAAGCCGATCGTGTACGCGTAGCTCGGGAACGTCGACTCGCGGCCCTCGCGGGAGGGGACGGCGTCGATCGCCCAGCCCTCCCGCTCGAGCATGAACTCCACCTTGTCCCGGTGGCTCATGTCCCGATCGGGGAAGACGTCGTCGTCGCTCACCCCGTCAGCCTGGCAGAGCGGCACGGTTTCGCCTCTTGACCGGGCAGTCAATAGAGTCGTTCGCCATGGATCTCAACGGCATCTCAGCGATCGTCACCGGAGGCGCCTCGGGCCTCGGTGAGGCCACCGTCCGCATGCTCACGTCCCGCGGCGCCAGGTGCGTCGTGGTCGACATGAACCCGGACAGGGGCGAAGCGGTGGCCAAGGACGTCGGCGGTGTGTTCGCCCAGGCCGACGTGGCCAACGTCGAGCAGGTGATCGCGGCGGTCGAGGCGGCCAAGGAGCTCGGGCCGCTGCGGGCCCTCGTGACGGCCGCCGGTGTCGGCTGGGCCACCCGCACCATCGGGCGCGACGGCCAGTACGAGTCGGCCCACGACCTCGACGTCTTCAAGAAGGTGCTCGAGGTGAACCTGATCGGAACGTTCAACTGCATCCGCCTGGCCGCCAGCGCGATGAGCCTGAACGAGCCGCTCGCCGACAACGAGAAGGGCGCCATCGTGACGGTCGCCTCCGTCGCGGCCTTCGACGGGCAGATCGGCCAGGCGTCCTACTCGGCCTCCAAGGGGGGCGTCGTCGGCATGACCCTCCCGATCGCTCGAGACCTCTCCGCCGCCGGGATCCGGGTCAACTGCATCGCCCCCGGCCTGATCGACACGCCGATCTACGGACAGGGCGAGGCCTCCGAGGCCTTCAAGGAGAAGCTGAAGCGCGACGTGCTGTTCCCGGACCGCCTGGGCACCGCCGACGAGTTCGCCTCGATGGCCCTCGAGCTGCTGTCGAACAGCTACATGAACGCGGAGACGATCCGCGTGGACGGTGGCGTCCGCATGCAGCCCAAGTGACCCGGCCAGCGGCGCGTCACCGCGAGCGCCTGTGAGCGGCCTCGCCGTTCAGGGACTGACATACGCCGCGAGGTGCTCCCCGGTGAGGGTGGAGCGGGCGGCGACGAGGTCTTCGGGTGTGCCCTCGAAGACGATCCGTCCGCCGTCGTGGCCGGCGCCGGGCCCGAGGTCGATGATCCAGTCGGCGTGCGCCATGACCGCCTGGTGGTGCGCGATCACGATGACCGACTTGCCGGCGTCGACGAGCCGGTCGAGCAGGCCGAGCAGCTGTTCGACGTCGGCGAGGTGGAGACCGGTGGTCGGCTCGTCGAGGACGTAGACGTCGCCCTTCCCGGCCATGTGGGTGGCCAGCTTGAGCCGCTGCCGCTCGCCCCCGGACAGCGTCGTGAGCGGCTGACCGAGGCTGAGGTAGCCCAGCCCCACGTCGGCGAGCCGGTCGAGGATCTTGTGCGCGGCCGGCGTGGCCGCGTCGCCGGCGCCGAAGAACTCCTCGGCCTCGGTGACCGGCATCGCGAGCACCTCGCTGATGTCCTTCCCGCCGAACGTGTACTCCAGCACCGAGGCGTCGAAGCGCTTCCCCTCGCACAGCTCGCAGGTGCTCGCGACGCTGGCCATGATCCCGAGGTCGGTGTAGATCACGCCGGCGCCGTTGCAGGTTGGGCAGGCTCCCTCGGAGTTGGCGCTGAACAGCGCCGGCTTCACGCTGTTGGCCTTCGCGAAGGCCTTGCGGATCGGGTCGAGCAACCCGGTGTAGGTCGCCGGGTTGCTGCGCCGCGACCCGCGGATCGGCGCCTGGTCGACCGCCACCACCCCATCCCGGCCCGACACCGAGCCGTGGATCAGCGAGCTCTTGCCGGAGCCGGCCACGCCGGTCACCACCACGAGCACGCCCAGCGGGATGTCGACGTCGACGTCCTGCAGGTTGTGGGTGCTCGCGGCGCGGACCTCCAGCGTCCCGGTGGGCGTCCGCACCGTCTCCTTGAGGGCGGCCCGGTCGTCCAGGTGCCGGCCGGTGACGGTGTCGCTGGCCCGTAGCCCCTCGACGGTGCCCTCGAACACCACCTCGCCACCGGCCGTGCCGGCGCCGGGACCCAGGTCGACGACGTGGTCGGCGATCGCGATCGTCTCCGGCTTGTGCTCCACCACGAGCACGGTGTTGCCCTTGTCCCGCAGCTGCAGCAGCAGGTCGTTCATCCGCTCGATGTCGTGAGGGTGCAGACCGATCGTCGGCTCGTCGAAGACGTAGGTGACGTCGGTGAGCGACGACCCGAGGTGGCGGATCATCTTCGTGCGCTGGGACTCGCCGCCCGACAGCGTGCCCGACGGCCGGTCGAGGCTGAGGTAGCCCAGCCCGATCTCGACGAACGAGTCGAGGGTGTGCTGCAGCGCGGCGAGCAACGGCGCCACCGACGGTTCGGCCAGGCCCCGCACCCACTCGGCCAGGTCACTGATCTGCATCGCGCAGGCGTCGGCGATGCTGAGCTCCTTGATCTTGGAGGAGCGGGCCGCCTCGGCCAGCCGGGTGCCGTCACACGCTGGACAGGTCGTGAACGTCACGACCCGCTCCACGAAGGCCCGGATGTGCGGCTGCATCGCGTCGACGTCCTTGGACAGGAACGACTTCTGGATCTGCGGGATCAGCCCCGCGTAGGTCAGGTTGATGCCCTCGACCTTGATCTTGGTCGGCTCCTTGTGGAGCAGGTCGTGCAGCTCCTTCTTGGTGAACTTGCGGATCGGTTTGTCCGGGTCGAAGAAGCCGCAGCCGCGGAAGATGCGGCCGTACCAGCCGTCCATGCTGTAGCCGGGGATCGTGAGCGCGCCGTCGTTGAGGGACTTGGTGTCGTCGTAGAGCGCCGTCAGGTCGAAGTCGGTGACCGAGCCCCGGCCATCGCAGCGCGGGCACATGCCGCCGGTGATGCTGAAGCTCCGCCGCTCCTTCGTGGTGGTGCCGCCGCGCTGGATGGTGACGGCCCCCGCGCCCGAGATGGAGGCGACGTTGAACGAGAACGCCTGGGGCGAGCCGATGTGCGGCTTCCCGAGGCGGCTGAAGAGGATGCGCAGCATGGCGTTGGCATCGGTGGCGGTGCCGACCGTGGAGCGGGGGTCGGAACCCATCCGCTCCTGGTCGACGAGGATCGCGGTCGTCAGGCCGTCGAGCACGTCGACCTCGGGCCGCGCCATCGTCGGCATGAACCCCTGCACGAAGGCGCTGTAGGTCTCGTTGATCAGCCGCTGCGACTCCGCAGCGATCGTGCCGAACACCAACGAGCTCTTGCCCGAGCCGGAGACGCCGGTGAACACCGTCAGCCGGCGCTTCGCGATCTCGACGCTGACGTCCTTGAGGTTGTTCACCCGGGCGCCGTGCACGCGGATCAGATCGTGGCTGTCGGCTACGTGGAGCGATCGTGCCGCGTTCATGGACAGGGCACTAGCCGTTCAGCATCGCTTCCAGGGTCGGCTCGAGGTCGGTGTGCTCGAACTCGTAGCCGGCGTCGAGCAGGACCTCGGGCAGCACGCGCTGCCCGTCGTACAGGAGGGCCTGCGCGAGCTCGGCGCCGACGAGGAGCTTGGGACCGAAGCTCGGCACGGGCAGGACGGTGGGGCGGTGCAGCACCCGTCCGAGCGCCTTGGTGAACACCGCGTTGGTGACCGGGCCTGGGCCCGTGAGGTTCACCGGTCCCGTGACGTCGTGCTCGAGGAGGAAGCGGATGGCGCCGACCTCGTCGGCCAGGCTGATCCAGCTCATCCACTGCCGACCGGAGCCGAGCTTGCCGAGCAGGCCGAAGCGCGCCAGTCCCGCGAGGCGGTGGAGCACGCCTCCGTGCGCGGCGAGCACGATGCCGGTGCGGATCCGTGGCACGCGGATGCCCGCGGCGGCCGCCGGCTCCGCGGCCGCCTCCCAGGCGTCCACCACGTCCGAGAGGAAGCCGGTGCCGCGCTCGCTGGTCTCGGTCAGCTGTTCGTCGCCGCGGTTCCCGTAGAACCCGATCGCCGATCCGGACACGAGCACAGGGGGCTTGACCGTGAGCGAGGTCAGCGCGTCGACCAGGAGGGCCGTGCCCTTGGTGCGGCTCTCGAGGATCCTGCGCTTCTGCTCGTCGGTCCACCGCTTCTCGCCGATCCCCTCGCCCGCGAGGTGCACCACACCGTCGAGGCCCTCGAGGCCTGCTGCGTCGATGTGGCCGGCGTCGATGTCCCACCGCACGGTGCCGGCGCCGGCGTCGGATCGCACGACTCGAACAGCGGTGTGCCCATCTGCCTCCAGCGAGGTGACGAGCGCGCTCCCGATCAGCCCGCTCGACCCGGTGATGGCGATGCGCATCAGGTCACCGTACTGGCCGGGCGATCGAGCGGGGTTGCCGCTCCGCACGAGGGCGGTCCTAGGATCCGACGGTCCAACCACCAGTGTTGGGTCGTCCCCCGACGGGGGAAGAGGAGCACACGTTGCACGTCGTCATCGTCGGATGTGGCCGGGTGGGTTCTGGGCTCGCTCGCATCCTGGAGGACGGTGGCCACACGGTCGCCGTCGTCGACAAGCAGGCCAAGGCCTTCCGTCGGCTCCCCGAGGGGTTCACCGGCCGAACCATCCAAGGGGTCGGGTTCGACCGGGATCGGCTGCGCGAGGCCGGCATCGAGGAAGCCGGCGCCCTGGCGGCGGTGACCAGCGGCGACAACTCGAACATCATGGTGGCGCGCACCGCTCGCGAGGTCTTCGGCCTGGAGCGGGTGATCGCCCGCATCTACGACCCTCGCCGGGCGGCGATCTACGAGAAGCTCGGCATCCCGACCATCGCGACCGTGCAGTGGACCACCGACCGAGTGCTGCGCCGGATCCTCCCTGATGCGCCCGCCACGGAGTGGACGGACCCGTCGGCGGGCGTCGTGCTCGTCGAGCGACCGGTGGCCGCCGGGTGGGCCGGACGCCGCCTTGCCGATCTCGACGTGGCCGGGCTGGCCCGGGTGGCGGCCCTCTCGCGGCTGGGCGTGGGACAGGTGCCCGACCCGGATCTCGTGACGCAAGAGGGCGATGTCGTGTACATGTCGGTGGCCGCGGACCGGCTCGCCGATCTCGACGCCCACCTCGCCGAGGGCACCGGCACGGGAGGCCACGCATGAAGGTCGTCATCGTGGGCGGCGGCAACGTCGGCACGTTCATCTCGGCCGAGCTCACCAGGGGTGGCCACGAGGTCACGATCATCGAGGTCGAGGCCGAGCGAGTGGCCAGGGCACAGGCCACGGGGGAGCCGGCAGGGGTGCGCTGGGTGCTCGCCGATGCGTGCGAGGTCGACAACCTGCGCAGGGTGCCGCTCGACGGCGTCGACGTCCTCGCTGCCGTCACCGGAGACGACGAGGACAACCTCGTCGTCTCGCTGCTCGCCAAGCAGGAGTTCGCCGTCCCCCGCGTGATCGCCCGCGTGAACAACCCGAAGAACCACTGGATGTTCAACGAGAACTGGGGCGTCGACGTCGCGGTGTCCACCCCCCACCTGCTCACCTCGCTCGTCGAGGAGGCGGTGTCGGTGGGCACCCTCGTGCGATTGCTCAGCTTCGAGCGAGGACGGGCCAGCTTGATCGAGGTGACGCTGGCGGCCGACGCGAAGGCCGCCAACCGCGACATCGTCGACCTCGAGTTCCCACGTGACTCCACCATCGTGGCGGTCCTGCGGGAGGAGCGAGTCATCTTCCCCCGAGGCGACACGCGGCTGCTGCCGGGCGACGAGGTGCTCGTGCTCGTGACCCCCGACAGCGAAGCGGACGTCCAGTCCATCCTCACCGAACGGTGAGCGCGTGAGCACCCGGCGCTTGATCCTGGCGGCGGCCCTGTGCGGCCTGGCCATCCTGGTGGCGGCCGCCATCCAGTTCGCGCTCATCGCGAGCAAGTAGCGCAGATTCCCGTCAGATCATCGTCACCCGCCCGCAAGGTGCCGGCAGTAGGTTGCGCCGGGTGACGACGGGTCTCTTCGACGGCTACGACCCAGAGTCGTTCTTCGACGAGGCGGTCTGCCCGGGCGGCGCCCCGCGCCCGCACTACGAGGCGCTCGTCCGCCGCCTGTCAGGCTTCACGCCGCACCAGCTCGCCGAGCGCGAGCGCGTGCGCGACGCGGCGTTCCGCCAGGCCGGCATCACCTTCACCGTGTACGGGGAAGGGGAGGGGGTCGAGCGCACCTTCCCGATGGACCTGGTACCCCGCATCATCCCGGCGGACGAGTGGGCGCACCTCGAGGAAGGGCTGGTGCAGCGCGTCACGGCCCTCAACCGCTTCCTGGACGACCTCTACGTCGGCGACCAGGCGGCGGTGAAGGACGGCATCATCCCGCGGTGGCTGATCACCAGCAGCGACGGCTTCCAGCGGGAGGCCTCCGGCATCGCCGTGCCCCACGGCGCCCGCTGCCTCGTCGCCGGCATCGACCTCGTGCGCGACGCCGAGGGCACCTACCGGGTGCTGGAGGACAACCTGCGCAACCCCAGCGGCGTGTCGTACGTCCTGGAGAACCGCGCCGCCATGACCCGCGTGCTGCCACGCGTGTTCGACGACCACCTCGTGCGGCCCGTCGATCACTACGGCCCGTCCCTTCTGGGCGCGCTCCGGCGGGTCAGCCCCGCCGGCGCCGACCCGGAGCCCACCGTCGTCGTGCTGACGCCGGGTGTGTACAACGCGGCCTACTTCGAGCACGCCTTCCTCGCCCGTCAGATGGGTGTGGAGCTGGTCGAGGGCCGGGACCTCGTCGTGGACGACCACGTCGTGTCGATGCGCACGACCCACGGCCTCAAGCGGGTCGACGTGATCTACCGGCGCATCGACGACGCCTTCCTCGATCCGGTGGTGTTCCGCTCCGACTCGATCCTGGGGGTCCCGGGCCTGATGAGTGCCGCCCGCGCCGGCAACGTGACGATCGCCAACGCGGTCGGCAACGGGGTGGCGGACGACAAGGCCGTGTACGCCTACGTGCCCGACCTCATCCGCTACTACCTCGGCGCCGAACCGATCCTCGCGAGCGTGCCGACCTACCTGCTCTGGGACCAGGACCAGCGAGACCACGTGCTGGCCCGCCTCGACGAGCTGGTGGTGAAGCCGGTGGCCGAGTCCGGCGGGTACGGGATGCTCATCGGGCCGTCGGCGACGGACGCCGAGATCGAGGCCATGCGCAAGCGCATCGAGGCCGACCCCCGGAACTACATCGCCCAGGAGGTGGTGCCGCTCTCGCGGCATCCCACGCTCGTCGACGACCACCTCGAGGGCCGGCACATCGACCTGCGCCCGTTCGTGCTGTGCGGCGACAAGGTGGAGGTCATCCCCGGTGGTCTCACCCGGGTCGCGCTGCGCAAGGGAAGCCTGGTGGTGAACTCGAGCCAGGGTGGCGGCAGCAAGGACACGTGGGTGCTGGCGGCGCCGGAGGATCACAGCTGATGCTGGCACGCCACGCGGAGTCGCTGTTCTGGGCCGGTCGACAGATCGAGCGGGCGGAGGACACCGCGCGGATGCTCGACGTCACCTACCACGGGCTGCTCGAGGCGATGCCGTGGGAAGCGGAGCGATCGTGGAAGGACCTCCTCAAGGTGCTCTGGCTCGACCGCCCGTTCGCGGAGCTCGAGCAGGGGATGCGCGCGGCGACCGTGTCGGAGTTCCTTGTGTTCGACCCGGACAACCCTGGAGCCATCGTGTCGGCGGTGGGGGGCGCCAGGGAGAACGCGCGTGCCGCTCGCGAGCTGATCTCGAGCGAGCTCTGGGAGGCGATCAACAGCTTCTACCTGGAGCTGCGATCCCGGAACCTGCGCGCCGATGTCGAGGCCCGGCCGCACGAGCTGTACGAGTTCGTGAAGCGGAGCTGCCAGACGATCTCGGGGGTGGCCGTCGAGACCATGCCTCGGGACGACGGCTGGCGGTTCCTACAGCTCGGGTGGATGCTCGAGCGGGCCGAGATGACCTGTCGCCTGCTCGACGTCCGCTACAGCCAGCTGGTGACGGCAGGGGCCACGGGTGGGTTCCACCACTGGCTGCAGACCCTGAAGTCGGCGTCGGGGTCCGAGGCGTTCCGTCGCCGCTACCGCGCGTCGATGGACCCGGCCGACGTCGTCGAGTTCCTCCTCCTCTCGCGCACGTTCCCTCGGTCGGTGCTCTTCTGCCTGCGGGGTGTCGAGAACGATCTGGCGAGGCTCGAGGCGGGGAGCGCGACGTTGTCCCGGCCCCAGCGGATCCTCGGTCGCACCCGTTCCGACCTCGAGTTCCTCGACACCCACGAGCTGCTGCAGGGCGACCTGCACGTCTTCCTCGACCAGATGCTCAGTGGCGTGCGCCAGGTGGCGGAGGCCGTCGCGCTCCAGTACTTCCGCAACGCCCAGGAGCACGACTTCCATGCCCTCGACCCCTACGGCCCCGTCGCCGAGGTCGGCTAGCAGGTGCCCATGGCCACGATGCGCTACGACATCGCCTACCGCACGAGCATCCACTACGACGACGTGGTGCGCGGATCGCAGAACGAGCTGCGGGCCTGCCCGGCCAGCGACCAGCACCAGCAGCTCGTCGCCTACCGCGTCACCACCCATCCCGCGTCGCGGGTGCTGGCGTACCACGACTACTGGGGCACGCGGGTCGACACCTTCGGGATCCGCGAGCCCCACGTGTCTCTCGAGCTCACCGCCGAGGCATCGGTCGAGACGATGCCGCGACCGCTGGTCACCGTCTCGCCGCGCGTGTCTGAGCTGTCGGACCCGACGTTCCGCGACACCTACATCGAGTACCTCAGCCGCTCGATGCACACGGAGTGGGACGGAGACGTCGCGGCGGCCGCAGCGCGCATCGCGGCCGTCACCGGTGACGACGTGGTGGGCATCGTGCTGGCCCTGCACCGCTTCGTGCACACGTCGCTCCAGTACACGCCCGGTGCGACCTACATCGGCGTCGACGTGAACGAGGTGCTGGCCAAGGCCAAGGGCGTGTGCCAGGACTACGCCCACCTCGCCGTGGCGCTGTGCCGCAGCATCGAGATCCCGGCCCGCTACGTGTCCGGCTACTTCTTCGCCCGATCGGACGAGACGGGCGCCGATGTCGAAGGCGACGAGGTGCAGGTGCAGACGCACGCGTGGTTCGAGGCCGCCATCCCGGGCTGGGGCTGGCTCGCCCTCGACCCGACCAACGCGCAGCAGGTCGGCCAGCGCCACATCACGATCGGTCACGGCCGCGACTACGACGACGTCCCGCCGGTGCGGGGCATCTACGCCGGCGGCGGTCGTCCCAGCACCGACGCCATCGTCGAGATCCGCCGCCACACCCAGGTCGTCCAGCAGCTCCAAGCCCAACAGCAGCAGTAGCGATCAGCTGCGTGCGTCACGGATCCACGGCGACGAAGTCCAATCGCACGCCGTTGCCATGCAGGCTGTTGTCCAGCCCCCCGAGGTAGAGAAGGATCTCGTGCGCGCGCATCAGCCTCTGGAGGGCCTCGCTGGACTGGATCCCGGCCGGGCACGCGCGGTCGGTGCTCGACGGGTCGACGAGCCTCAGGTGGAGCTGCGCTCTGCCATCGAGCTCCCACTCGGCTCGGGCGGTGAGCTCGTTGCAGCCGTCACCCCAGGACACGGTGCCGTCGCCGAACGCGATCGTGATGCCGTCGACGGGCAGCGACTCCCAGGGCTCGAGCATGCCCGTGGGTTCGGGATAGATCGCTGAGACCCGCCACTCGGTCGTCCTCAGGCGGAGCAGGTCGAGCGGGAGGCCCGCCTGCACCACCCGTTTCGCGAGCCCGATGGCCTGCTCGCGGTTGGCGTCGCGCGATCCTCCCGACACCTCTACCGAGATGCTCCCGCCGTTGCAGTAGGTCGACAGCTCGGAGCCACCGACGTACACGTAGGCCAGGTCGTCGCTGATCAGCAGCATCGCGGAGCGCCCGTCGGCCAGCTGCAGCTCGGTCTCCTCCATGGACTGACTGCTGACGGCGGGTTCGCCTGAGGTGATCAGGAACGTCTGGCCGTCACCGATGGGGCCCTTGATGACGGGTGCGTTGAGGCCACGCCCCCGCGTGTCCTCCCAGTCGACAGGGGTGGTAGCCAGCGAGTCGCCGGTGACAGCGAAGGTGCAGGTCTCGCCGTACGTCGTGAACTCGTCCGCGCTGCCGGTTGCGATGGCGGCGGGCGGTCCGTCATCGGCGAGGCCGGCGTCGACGCCGCTGGAGCCGGACGCCCGGTTGATGGCGACCAGGGTGCCGACGACGAGGGCGAGGACGGCCGCCGCCGCGACCCAGCGCCACCGGTGGGCGTGAGCCGGTTCGAGGGGGAGCACCTCGGCACTGCGCTCACTCGACGCGCGGTGCTCGGCCGCGGAGAAGAGGTCGGTGCTGGGCACCAGGGTGAGGAGCGCGCGCCGGGCCTCCTCCACGCGATCGGGACGGTCAGTCATCGTGATCCTCCAGGGCCCGTCGCAGGTGGCGACGGGCACGCATTCGCTGCATCCGCACCGTGGTGGCGGTGGTGTTCAGGAGCTCGGCAGCCTCATCGGCGCGGAATCCGAGCAGGTCGCACAGGACGACCCCGGCGCGCTGCTGGTCGGACAGGTTCGCGAGCGCCGCCATCACGATCATCAGCGACTCGGACTCCGGGTCGTCTGTGGCGACGGCCACCTCACGGATGTCGTGGACGTCGCGCCGTCCGCGTTGGAGCTCGCCGGCGGCGATGCGGAACGCGCTCCGCCACACCCAGGCGCGGGGATCGTCGACCCCGTCGCCGCGCCTGAGCAGCTGGGCGAAGGCCTCGGCGACGGCCTCGTCCGCCACGTGCGTGGACCCGCTCCATGCGACGAGGGCCCGCCAGAGGGGGAGGTGCACCTCCTCGTAGGTCGCCCGGACGTGGTCCGCCCGTGACACGGTGGTCACCGTCGCATCCTGCACCCCCGCCCGGGTGCGTTGTCATGTGTTTCGTAAACACCGAGGCAGGGAAATTCGACGGGGACCATCGACCGGTAGAGTCCGAGACGCCCCACACGGCCCGTCATCACCGGAGGTGGTCCCCACGGCCGAGCACTACGACGTCGTCGTCATCGGCGGCGGACCCGGTGGCTACGCCACGGCGCTCTACGGTGCCTCCGCCGGCCTCAGCATCGCCATGATCGAGAAGGGCAAGCTCGGTGGCACCTGCCTGAACGTCGGCTGCATCCCCGCCAAGGAGCTCTTGGAGACGGCCGCCACGTTCGTGCACGTGAATGAGGCCGCCGCCTACGGCATCAACGCCGGCGAGGCCTCGATCGACTGGGGCACCTCGCTGGCCCGCAAGGAGTCGGTCATCGAGACCCTCGTCTCGGGCCTCGGATCGCTGCTGAAGGGTCGGAAGGTCACGATCCTCGACGGGCACGGCCGCCTGCACGCCGACAAGCGCGTCACCGTCTCCGGTGGGGGCTCGGGCGACGTCGAGCTCACCGGCGACGCGGTGGTGCTGGCACCGGGCTCGGTGCCGCGCACGCTGCCGGGCTTCGACGTCGACGGCACCGTCGTGATGACCTCCGACGAGTTCCTCTCGATCGCCGAGCTTCCCAAGCGCGCCGCCATCATCGGTGGCGGCGTCATCGGCTGCGAGTTCGCCTCGCTCCTCTCCGATCTCGGCACGAGCGTCACGATCCTCGAGGCGTTGCCGAAGATCCTGCCTGGCCTCGACAAGGACCTCACCAAGGTCATCGAGAAGTCGTTCAAGCGCCGTGGCATCGACATCCGCACGAGCGTGACCGTCGAGGGCCACTCGCCTGCGGGCGGCGGCACCACGGTCCAGGTGGGCGGCGAGGGCATCGATGTCGACGTCGTCGTGGTGTCGGTCGGCCGGAAGCCCAACACCGACGACCTCGGTCTCGACGGCACCGACGTGAAGATCTCCGATCGCGGCTTCATCGAGGTCGACCAACGTGGTCGCACAGGTGAGCCAGGCGTGTGGGCCGTCGGCGACGCCATCGCCACGCCCGCGCTCGCCCACATCGGGTTCATCGAGGGGATCATCGCGATCCAGGACATCCTCGGTGAGGATCCCGCGGCGGTCGACTACGAGAAGGTGCCCTGGGCCGTCTACTGCCGGCCGGAGGCCGCCTTCACCGGCCTGTCGGAGGAGGCGGCCATCGAAGCCGGCCTCGAGGTCGTGACCCACAAGAGCCGCTTCAACCACAACGGACGGGCGATGATCGTCAACCAAGCCGAGGGCATGGTGAAGGTGATCGCCGAGAAGACCGCCGACGGTCGAGCGGGGCGGATCCTCGGTGTCCACATGGTGGGTCCGTGGGTCACCGAGCAGCTCGGCCAGGGTTACCTCGCGGTCAACTGGGAGGCCACCGTCGACGACATGGCCCCCCTCATCCAGCCCCATCCCACGATGAGCGAGGTGCTCGGCGAGGCCATCATCAGCCTCACCGGGCGCGCGCTGCACGGATAGCCAGGAGCACACGCAGGCATGGCCGACATCACGATGCCCCAGCTGGGGGAGACCGTCACCGAGGGCACGATCACCAAGTGGTTCAAGGCGGTGGGCGACACCGTCGCCGAGGACGAGCCGCTCTTCGAGGTGTCGACCGACAAGGTCGACTCCGAGGTGCCCTCACCGGTGAGCGGCACCGTGACCGAGATCAGGGTCCCCGAGGGCGACACCGTCGACGTGGGCGTCGTGCTCGCGGTGGTCGGCGATGCCGGCGCGGCACCGGCGCCAACGCCTGCGGAGGAGCCGGCCACCGGGGCGCCGTCTGCCGAGGCGCCCGCGCGTCCGGCTGAACCCGCGGTTGCCCCTGTCACCGAGGCCCCCGTGGTCGAGGAGCCGGCGCCGGCCGCTCGAATCGACGCCGGCGAGAGCGGTCGGCTGCTGTCGCCGGTCGTGCGTCGACTCGTCGCCGAGCACGGGCTGGATCCCGCCTCCATCACGGGCACCGGCGTGGGAGGGCGCATCACGCGCAACGACGTCCTCGCCGCCGCCGAGGCGGCGACCCGTCCACCCGCGCCGGTCCCCGAGCCCGCCGCGGCGCCCCCGCCGGCGACGCCCACGCCCGCGCCCGCCGCGGCGCCCCCGCCGGCTCCGGCCACGCCCGCGCCCGCCCCGGCGGCGCCCGCGGCTCCTCCCGCCGTGCCCGCTCCTGCCGTCGCCGTGCCGCCGGCACCGGCGCCCGCACCCGAACCGCAGCCGCTCGTGCGATCGGGCGAGCGGGACACGGTCATCCCGCACAGCAACATCCGCCGGCGCAGCGCCGAGCACCTGCGACGGTCGCTCGACACCTCGGCCCACGTCTACGCCTCCGTCGAGGTCGACTACGAGGCCGTCGAGCGCGTCCGCCGCGCCCACAAGGACGCCTGGCGCGCGGAGGAGGGGTTCGGCCTCACGTACCTGCCGTTCACCTCGAGGGCGGTCATCGACGCGATCCACGAGTTCCCCGAGGTCAACGCCACCTTCACCGACGACGCGCTGATCGTGCACAACTACCTGAACCTCGGGATCGCGGTCGACCTCGACTTCAAGGGCCTGATGGTCCCGGTCGTGCGCGATGCCGACAGCAAGCGGATGCGGGCCATCGCGCGTGAGATCAGCGACCTCGCGGCGCGCGCCCGCTCGAAGCGGCTCAGCCCTGACGAGATCTCCGACGGCACCTTCACGATCACCAATCCCGGCCCCTACGGCACCCTGCTGACGATGCCGATCATCAACCAGCCCCAGGTGGCGATCCTCTCCACCGACGGCGTCAAGCGGAAGCCCGTCGTGATCACCGGATCCGACGGCTCCGAGAGCATCGCCATCCACTCCGTCGGCAACCTGGCCCTCAGCTGGGACCACCGCTCCTTCGACGGCGCCTACGCCGCCGCCTTCCTCAACAAGATCAAGGAGCATCTCGAGACGAGGGACTGGGTCTCCGAGCTGTAGTCGTTTCGATCCCGACGAAGAGCGTCGGGATCGAGCCACCCGATGCGGCCTCCGGCCGCGCTGACCGCTTGTCGCCGGGGTCGGCAGAGCCGCCCCTCGCATGGCGGGGGCTCCGGCGGGAGCCTCTGCCCCCGCACCCCCGCCGGTCTTCTCGCCCCGCGCTGCCCGGTAGCGTGAGCGCCGTGGTCGATGCCTGCGCCGCGCCGGTCGAGTCCCGGCGAAAGCTCCACATCCGCTGGCTGGGGCGGGTCTCCTATCGGGATGCGCACGCGCTGCAGACGGGGTTGTTCACCACATCTCGGGACGATCACCTGCTGTTGCTCGAGCACCCGCCCGTGTACACCCTGGGGATCCGGGGCGACCTCGGGCACCTCCTGCGGCCGCCGGCCGAGGTCGGGGCCGAGCTGGAGCGCACCGACCGGGGCGGCGACGTCACCTACCACGGTCCCGGGCAGCTGGTCGGCTACCCGATCCTGACGGTGCCCGGGAAGCGGGGAGGGGGCCTGGCGGACACCACGGCGTACGTCTGCTCGGTGGAGCAGCTCGTGATCGACGTGCTGGATGACCTCGGGCTGGGCGACGTCGGTCGGGTGCCCGGCTTCCCCGGGGTGTGGGTCGCGCCCCTGTCGGACGCGCCTCGCAAGATCTGCGCCGTCGGGGTGAAGCTCTCTCGGGGTCGTTCGATGCACGGCTTCGCCCTCAACGTGGCCCCTGACATGGCCATGTTCGGCCACATCGTGCCGTGCGGAATCGCCGACAAGGGCGTGACGTCGTTGCGCGACGAGGGCATCGATGTGTCGATGCGCGAGGTGGTCGACGCCGTCGCCCGGCGAGCCGCCGAGCGGTGGGGGAGCGCCGGCCACGATCGCGCTGACGTCGTGTGGCGGCACACGCCAGAGGACCTGTCCCCGTTCAGCCGCGGCGAAGGGCCGGGGACCACCGCGCGGCGGGCGGGGCGGCTGGCGGAGGCGGGCATCACGGAGGGGCTCGACATCAGCAGCCGCAAGCCGGAGTGGATGCGCGCCAGGGTGGAGCTCACCGACGACGTCCTCGCCATCCGCAAGACGATGCGCGAGCTCGACCTCGTCACCGTCTGCGAGGAAGCCGGCTGCCCGAACCTGTCCGAGTGCTGGTCGGACGGCACTGCCACGTTCATGATCAACGGTGAGCGCTGCACGAGGGCGTGCGGCTTCTGCCTGGTCGACACCCGCCACCCGCTGCCCACCGACCCGATGGAGCCAGCGCGAGTGGCCGAGGCCGTCGAGCGGATGGGTCTGCGCTTCGCCGTCGTCACCGCCGTGGCCCGCGACGACCTGGCCGACGGTGGCGCGGCCGAGTTCGCGGCCGTGATCCGGGCCATCCGGTCCCGCACGCCTGGCGTGTCCGTCGAGGTGCTGATCCCTGACTGCAAGGGTGACCCTGACGCGCTCGACGCCATCTTCGCCGAGCGACCCGACGTGCTGAACCACAACATCGAGACCGTCGCCCGCCTGCAGCGCGCCGCCCGCCCGTCGGCGGGCTATGCACGCTCGCTCGCGGTCCTCGCGCGGGCCAAGTCCGCCGGCCTCACCACCAAGTCGTCGCTCATCGCCGGCATGGGGGAGACGGCGGAGGAGATGGAGCAGACGCTCGCCGACCTCGCCGGCGTCGGCGTCGACATCATCACCATCGGCCAGTACCTCCGCCCCACGTCGCACCACCTGCCCGTCGCCCGCTGGTGGACCCCCGACGAGCTCACCGCGCTGAAGGTCGCCGGTGAGGCCATGGGCATCGGCCACGTGGAAGCCGGCCCCCTGGTGCGCAGCAGCTACCACGCCCGCCAAGCTGCGGGCGCGGCCGCCGGACCGGTGCCGGTCGCGATCTCGGCGCGCTGACGAGCGCGGAGGCCGTTCTCGCATCTCCGTCCACGGGAACGGACGAGCAAGCGGAGGCGGACACAGGGGGCGTCTCCCGGGAAGAAATCGTTCCCCTGGAGTTGACGAGCGAACGTGTGTTCGTGTAGGGTGTGGGTCTTCCCCTCGGGACCGCAGGGTCCCCGTTCCGCAGGTCGATCGCGTCCCGGAGGGAGTGCCATGTCGGTTGCGACGTACGAGTCGTGCTCGCCGATGTCACGCGGGCACACGATCGAGCAGCTCGGGGCGATGGCCTGCGCCACCACCGCCGAGATGCTCGACGTGATCGTCGCCGCGGATCGTGACGAGGACTGGCGCATCGACGGCGCGCTCGACATGGCGTCGTGGCTGGTCGCCACCCTGAACGTGTCGATGCCCACTGCGCGCGAGTGGGTGCGGGTCGGCCGGGCGCTCGAGCAGCTGCCGCACCTGCGGTCGTGCTTCGCGGCCGCGGAGCTGTCATGGGATCAGATCGCGGCCGCCACCAGGTTCGCAACGCCCGAGCTCGATGAGGTGCTGGCGCTCGACCTGCTCGGGCTCACCGCCGCGCAGATCGAGGAGATGGCGCGCGAGCGGCGCACGCGCACGCGGCGCGATGTCCAGCACAGCGCCGAGGAGCGACACCTTCGCTGGCGCAAGGACCACCAGCACGATGGCTACCGCTACTCCGGGTTCCTTCCGGCGGTCGAGGGCGAGCTCGTCAACGCCGTGCTCGAGAATCGGGCCCGCGAGATCGGCCCGGATCCGGAGACCGGCTTCTGGGCGCCGCTGCAGCAGCGCTGCGCGGATGCCCTCGTGGACATGGCTCGCCAGGAGCAGACCGTCGACCCCGGTCCCGACCCCACCCTCGTCGTGGTGCACGTTGCGGCGGAGACGCTGGACGACCCCGACGAGGGGGGCAACGGGTCGGTCAACGGGGTGCAGGTGCCGGTCGACACGGTGCGCCGGCTGCTCTGCGACTGCACGATCGAGGCCAACGTCGAAGGGCCCGACGGCACCTGCATCGGCATCGGTCGGACAGATCGCCACCCGCCCCGATGGCTCCGGCGCCGCATCGCCCACCGCGACCGGAACCACTGCCGGTTCCCGGGCTGTGGCCGCCGCATCCGCCAGATCCACCACGTCGAGTGGTGGCATCGTGACCACGGCCCGACCGACTCGTGGAACCTGGCCGGGCTCTGCTGGCAGCACCACCACCTGGTCCACGAGGGTGGATGGACGATCACCGGCAACGCCGACGGCGAGCTGACCTTCACCAGCCCCTACGGCCGTGCCCTCACGAGCCGACCACCCCCGCTCCTGCGGGACACCCGCGCCCGCGTCCAGGAGCGCACCGGAATCGTCTTCGGCGATGACGCCGATCCCGCTGGCCCGGCTCCATGACGACACGGCCCGCCGCGATCGAGGCGCCCGTCACCGGGCGCCGATCCGGCGCGCCGCTGGTCAGTCCGGCGCGCTGCGAGCTCGCCTCGCGCAGTCGAGGATGGCGTCGGCGGCGAAGGCGGCGTCGTCGAGGTCGGTCTTCCAGGACGACACGCTGATCCGCATCGCCGTGGCGCCGTCCCACTGGGTCGGCCCGCACCACACGCGCCCGTCGGCCTGGATCTCGGCGATGAGCGCTTCGGTGGTCGGTCCGTCGACCAGACGGACGAGCACCTGGTTGAGCACGACGTCGTTCAGGACCGTCAGCCCGCCCTCGCGCAGCCGCTCGGCGATGATCGCGGCGGCGTCGCAGGTCCGCACGATCAGGTCCGCCAGCCCCCGCCGGCCCAGAGTGCGGAGGACCGCCCACACCTCGACCTGCCTGGCACGCTGGGACGACTGGGGGGTGTGGTGCATGGCTTCGAAGTCATCGCTCGGCGGGAGGTAGCCCGCCACGGCGGAGAACGTGCGCCGCAGGTCGGCGACCTGACGGACGAAGGCGATCCCGCAGTCGTAGGTCACGTTCAGCCACTTGTGCCCGTCGGTCGCCCACGAGTCGGCTCGGTCGAGGCTGTGCACGAGATGGGCGCGCCCGGGGTCGGCGAGCGCCCACAGCCCGAAGGCGCCGTCGACGTGCAGCCAGCCCGATCGTTGCGCCACCCAGTCGGCGATCTCATCGAAGGGATCGAAGGCCCCCGTGTTCACCTCGCCGGCCTGAGCGCAGACCAGCACGGGGCCGTCGATGTCCGGGAGCAGGTCAGCGCGCAGGCGACCCTGGTCGTCGGCGGGCACCACCGTGACCCGGTTGCGACCGAGGCCCACGAGACCGAGCGACTTGGAGAGGGTCGAGTGGGCCCGTTCGCCGATGACGACCGGGAACTCGGGGGCACCGAAGAGGCCATCCGCCTGCGCGTCCCAGCCGGCCCGCGCCAGCAGCGAGTCCCTGGCGGCGGCGAGGCAGGACGCGTTCGCCACGGTCGCCCCGCTGACGAAGGCCACCCCGGTCTCGGGCGGAAGGTGCAGTGCGTCGACCAGCCACCCGCGCACGACGTCGTGGAGCTTGGCGGCGACCGGTGACATCACGGGGAGCGCCGCGTTCTGGTCCCACACGCTCACGAGCCACGAGCTGGCGAGCGCCACCGGCAGGGTGGCCCCGTTGACGAAGCCGAAGTACCGCCGGCCGGTGGTCGCGACGGTGGCCGGGCTCCCGACCTGGTCAAGCCGCGCCAGCGTCTCCCGCTCGCCGGCACCGACCTCGGGCAGCGGCTCGTCGAACGCAGCGAGTGCCGCCAGCGCGTCGGCATCGGGAGCGACACGTCGACCATCGACCGAGGCCGCGTAGTCGAGAGCGGCCGCCATGGCCGCATGCAGCACGTCGGAGTCAGCCTGCATCTGCCGAGCCTCCCATGAGCGGTCGTGGTAGCACGAGGGGCATGCAGATCGCCGACGTCACCCTCGACACCGCCGACGGCCCGATGCGGCTCTACTCCTGCGTGCCCGAAGGTGGCGCGGCGCAGGCGGTGATCGTCATCCAGGAGGCGTTCGGGGTGAACGACCACATCGAGGACGTCACCAGGCGCTTCGCCGACGCTGGGTACCAGGCCGTCGCGCCCGCGCTCTTCCACCGGGCGGGTGGTGGCACCGCGCCCTACGACGACTTCGAGAAGGTCCTCCCGCTCTTCGAGGGGCTCACCGACGCGGGCATCGTCATGGACCTGCGAGCGACCGTCGCGCACCTGCACGAGCAGGGGTTCGCTGACGCGTCGATCGGGATCATCGGGTTCTGCATGGGTGGCCGAGTGACGTTCCTCGCCTCCCTCGAGCTCGCGCTCGGCGCGGCGGTGGGCTTCTACGGTGGCGGCATCGTCACCGGTCGCTTCCCCCAGTTCCCGCCCCTGCTCGAGCGGGCGGGCGAGCTCAAGACCCCCTGGCTCGGACTCTTCGGCGACCTCGACGCCTCGATCCCCATCGAGGACGTGGAGGTGCTGCGCACGCGCTTGGCCGAGCTCGGCGTGCCGACGGAGGTGATCCGCTACGCCACCGCCGAGCACGGCTTCCACTGCAACGCCCGGCCCAGCTACAACGCCGAGGCCTCCACGGATGCCTGGGGCCGCGCGCTGGCCTGGTTCGAGGGGCACCTGGCCTGATCCCTGGTGGCGTCGCCCGTCGGGCGGGCAGACTCCCGGCATGGGAGCCGTCCTCGATGACCTCGACGAGAAGCTGACCGAGTGGATCGGGCGCCAGCAGGTGTTCTTCGTGGCCACCGCGCCGATCACAGGTGGCCACGTGAACCTCTCGCCCAAGGGCCACGATTGCCTGCGGGTGCTCGACCCGTCGACGGTCGGCTACCTCGACCTGACCGGCAGCGGTGCGGAGACGATCGCCCACCTCCGCGAGAACGGCCGCATCACGATCATGTTCTGCGCCTTCGACGGCCCGCCGCTCATCCTGCGTCTGTTCGGCGTCGGCGAGGCCCACCCGTTCGGGTCGGCTCGCTTCGACGAGCTGCGATCCAGGTTCCCGGCGATGCCGGGTGCCCGCTCCATCATCACTGTGGCCATCGAGCGGGTGCAGACGTCCTGCGGGTATTCGATCCCCTTCATGGACTACCGCGGCGAGCGCCCGACCCTCCACCAGTGGGCCGAGCGCAAGGGCGACCACGGCCTACGCGAGTACTGGGCCGAGAAGAACGCCGAGAGCATCGACGGCCTCCCTGCCCTCGATCCGCGCCAGGCAACCGAACGGTTGCACTAGGCACGCGGCCGTGCGACCGAAGATCGGGGTGTCCAGCCTGGCCGCGGATGCCGCGTCGTGGCCCGACTGGTGCCGCGCCCTGGAGGCCGCCGGCATCGACGAGATCAGCGCGGCCGACCACCTCAAGCCCGGCGTGCTCCCGCCGCTGACCGCGCTGTCGGCCGCGGCCGCCGTCACCGAGCGCGTGACGCTCTCGACGATGGTGCTCGACAACGGTCTGCGCCACCCGGCGGTGCTGGCCAACGAGGTGGCGTCCATCAGCGAGCTGTCGGCCGGCCGCTTCACGCTCGGCATCGGCGCAGGACACGCCGAAGACGAGCACGCCGCGATCGGCCAACCGCTGCCGCCGCCGGCGGAGCGAATCGCCCGCCTCGAGGAGTCTGTGGTCGCGCTCCGGCTCCTGCTCGACGGCAAGACGGTCACGACCACTGGACCGACCCTCCACCTCACCGAGGTCGTGGCGTCGCCGATCCCGTCCCACCGGGTCCCGCTGCTCGTTGGTGGAGGGGCCCGGGGCGTCCAGCGAGTTGCGGCACGCCACGCGGACATCCTGGGCCTGACCGGGTTCTCACAGGTCGGAGCGGCTCCGAAGCTCACGCACTACTCCGCCGACGCGCTCGAGGAACGGCTGGTGTCCGTGAGGGGACTGCCGCGCGATCGCGACGAGCCGCTGCGGTTCCAGGCGCTCGTGCAGCTCCTGCGGGTGACAGACGACCGGCACGCCGCCGGGGAAGCCCTCCTCGCCCAGATGGGTGACGCGATGCCGCTCACGCTCGACGAGGTCCTCACCACGCCGTTCCTCCTTCTCGGGACCGTGGAGGAGATCGCAGCGCAGCTCCACGAGCGAACCGATCGCTTCGGCATCGAGACGTGGACGGTCTTCGTCGGTCGACCGATCGACCCCGACCTCGAGGTCCTCGGGTCGGTGGCCGAGGCGCTCCGTCGCTGACTCGGGCCGGTCGAGGCGCGGTCGGTAACGTCGGCGCCATGTTCCGTGAGCGCGCTGGTCGGGTGCGGGCCCGCATGGCCGAGCTGGGGGTCGACGCCGTGCTCCTGTCGGTGGGCCCCGACCTGCCGTACCTCACGGGGTACGAGGCCATGCCGCTGGAGCGGCTCACCATGCTCGTGCTGCCCGTGGACGGAGAGGCGACGCTGGTCGTGCCACGGCTCGAGGCTCCACGTGTCGTGGAGCGACCGGACGTGTTCGGTCTACGAGCCTGGGACGAGACCGACGACCCCATCGCGATCGTCGCTGGGCTGGTCGCCACCGCCGGCACGCTGGCCATCGGCGACCGCACCTGGTCCCGGTTCCTCGTCGATCTGCAGACCGCGCTGCCGTCCGCTCGCTTCACGCGAGGCAGCGAGGTGGTCGGTCCGCTGCGGGCGCGCAAGGACGCCGCGGAGGTCGAAGCCCTCCGCCGCGCGGGTGCGGCCGCCGACCGCGTGGCCGCCGAGCTGCAGCGGGGCGACATCGAGCTGGTCGGGCGCACGGAGTCGCAGGTGTCGGCCGAGCTGGGTCGTCGGCTTCGGGCCGAGGGCCACCACCGGGTGAACTTCGCCATCGTCGCCGCCGGCGCCAACGCGGCCAGCCCCCACCACGAGCCCGGCGACCGCGTGATCCAGGAGGGCGAGGTCGTGCTGTGCGACTTCGGCGGCACGATGCTCGGTGCCGACGGCATCGGCTACTGCTCCGACATCACGCGCTGCGTCCACCTCGGCGATCCGTCGGTCGAGATGGCCGACGCCTACGCCGTGCTGCTCGAGGCGCAGCAGGCCGCGGTGGCCGCGGCCACGGTCGGCACGCCGTGCCAGGAGGTCGACGCGACCGCCCGGCGGATCATCACCGAGGCCGGCTGGGGCGAGCAGTTCATCCACCGCACCGGGCACGGCATCGGCATCGAGGAGCACGAGGACCCGTACATCGTCTCGGGCAACGACACGCGGCTCGAGCCGGGTCACGCCTTCTCGATCGAGCCGGGCATCTACGTCCCCGGCCGGTTCGGGTTCCGGCTCGAGGACATCGTCGTGGCGGCCGAGCCCGGGCCGGACGCGCTGAACAACGCCGATCACGACCTCGCGCTGTTGTGAGTCGTCGTCGGTCGCCTTCGGCGACCTCCTCCGAACTGGAGGGTGCGCCCTTCGGGCGCGCGTACCTCCGCGCACGATGATCCGTCTCGATGCGGCCACCGTGCTGCTGCAGTGGGCGATCGGTGGCCTGTTCTTCTGCTGGGTGACCACCCGGCGGCGGGAGGTGTCGCTCGGCTACGGGTGGCTGCTGCGCGGCACGTACGGGCTGATGGCCATCGGCGCGCTCGTCACCGGCGTCCGCTACGGCGAGGCGGTGCCGGTGCGCGACGCGGCGAGCGCCGGTGTCGCCCTCGCAGCGGGGACGGCGCTGCTCGTGTCGGTCCTGCGGCGCAAGGCGGGGGTGCTCGGCGAGCGCGAGCGGGAGGAGGTCCGTAGCGCCCGTGTCACCGCGATGACCGGCATCGACCGCCAGCGTGGGACCTTCGACGCCGACGTCCCCGAGTTCCCCCCGAGCCTCGACCTGGTGGCGCCGCTGATCGGCCTCGTCGGCCTGGTCGGGGCGGGCATCGCGGCGGGCGACCCAGCGGGCCTCTCCGTGGCCCGGGTCGTGATCGGCGCGGCCTTCCTCGGGTCGATCACCGACGCGATGCTGCTCGGCCACTGGTACCTCGTGCAGCCGGGCATGCCTCGCGGGCCGCTGCTCGAGCTGGTGCGCTGGGTGGGGTTCATCTGGCCCTTCGAGGTCGCGGTGCTGCTCTGGCCGACGGGCATGGGATCGGTCATCACCGGCACCATCGATGACGGCTACAACGGCATCCTCGGGTGGATGTGGATCGCCTGTGCGGTCGATGACCATCGTGCTCGTGGTGGTCACGCGGGCTGCCCTCAAGGAGCGGCAGTACAGCGCGGTCATGGCCGCGACGGGCCTGCTCTACCTCGCCATCCTCACGGCGTTCGGCACCGATCTCGTCGCCCGCGCGGTGCTCGCGTAGCGGCCCCGGCCGTCGGGCCAAGGGCGCAGCGACGGCGGGAGCCACGTGGTCGGCTCGCTCCACGCCGGGTCTCGGTCGGCCGACGCCGGGGGAGGGGCGTGCGCTGCTCCACCTCGAAGGTGCGGCAGCGCACGACGCTCACGGAGGGCTCGGGCGACCCCCAGGCAACGCCACCCACCGCCGACTGATCACCCGTCGGTGAAGAGCTCGTCCGTGCAGTCGTCGGGGGCGTTGACAGGGTTGCAGCGGGCGGCGGGGCCGCCGGTGGGGAGCGTCGTGACGAAGCCGGGGAAGCGGGGGTCCTCCCGCTCGTAGTCGGTGCTGACGAGCTGAGCACCGCTGGCGAAGGCCGCCTCGCGGCGTTTGGTGTCGCCGGCACGCGCCTCCACCGTGTCCGCGTCGGCGCGGGTGCGCACCATGTAGCCCTGCCCCACGAGCGACCGGATCCGGTTGCCGTCGGCGATCGGGTCGTTGACGACGGTGAAGGCGGCGTCGTCGTCAGGCGGCTCGGCGGACACGAAGATGAGCCTGTCGCGGGTGTCCGGGTGCAGCGTCCGGTACAGGTCGCGCTTGGTGCCGCCGTCGTCGAGCGTGAAGACGAACCGACCGCGCAGGTCGTCGACGTCGGGCCAGCCTTCGTCCTCGATGGCGGCGCGCACGGTGTCGTGGTCGCCTTGGACCTCGGCCACCGTCACCAGCTGGTCCTCGTCGAGCACGGAGAGGATCTCCGCCTCGAGCGACGTGAAGGTGCCCTCGGTGACCGGGATCGGCTGCACGAAGCCGAGGGCGAGCGGGTCGTCGATCGCCCCGTCCTTCGCTTCCATCTGGACGATGATCGGCAGGTGCGTGGGGTGGGCCTCCGACCAGGCCTCCAGCTCCTCGAGGCAGCGCAGGAAGGTGAGGCAGGTCGAGCGGTAGTCGACCTCCTGGATGTGGAACACCTTGAAGCCGGGCTCTTGCATCACCGGGTCGATGGGCGCCAGGCCCAGGATCGCCTGGGCCTTGGGCGTGGCGTAGCGGCCGCCGTCCGGGTCCTCGAACACGTCGAGCTCCATCGAGCGCAGTCCGAGGTCGAGCTGCTCGGTGAGGGTGGGGTGCGAGTACTCGATGGTGGGCGTGAGCGTGGGGAGGTTGGCCGTGATCGCCTCGAGCAGGGCCTCCTCGCCCTCGAGGTGGTACCCGTTGTGGGAGGCCAGCACCTGGACCTCGTCGAGCCCGACCGCCGGGGCCGGTGCGGTCGTCGTGGTGGTAGCTCCGGAGGCGCCGTCGCCGTCGTCGGAGCAGGCGGCGGCCAGCGCCATGAGCGTGGCGACGGCACCGATGAGAACCCCGCGTCCGAGCCGTCCCACCCGCGTCCCCCTGTTCAATCGTCGACGAGTTGGGAATACTCGCACGTATGCCGAGAGCCATCTGGAGCGGATCGATCAGCTTCGGCCTGGTCAACATCCCGATCAAGCTGTATGCGGCGGTGTCGCGCAAGAACGTGAGCTTCAACCAGCTCGACTCCCGCACGGGGTCGCGCATCAAGTACAAGAAGGTCTCCGCCGCCGATGGCGAGGAGGTGCCCGCTGAGGTCATCGTGAAGGGCTACGAGCTGTCGTCGGGCGCCTACGTGACGGTCGGCGACGACGAGCTCGCCGCCCTCGATCCCGAGGCCAGCCGCTCGATCGACATCGAAGAGTTCGTCGACCTGGCGGACATCGACCCGCTCTTCTACGACTCCGCCTACTACGTGGCGCCCGACAAGGCCACGACCAAGCCCTACGCGCTCCTCACCCAGGCGATGGAGGAAGCCGGCAAGGTCGGGGTCGCCCGGTTCGTCATGCGGTCCAAGCAGTACCTGTGCGCCATCCGTCCGAAGGACGGCGCCCTGGTGCTGTCGACGATGGTCTACGCCGACGAGGTCAACGACGCCGGCGAGATCCCCGAGATCGCCGACCTGGAGGACGTCAAGCTCACCAAGAAGGAGCTGGACATGGCTCGCCAGCTCATCGCCTCGCTCTCCGACGACTTCGACGTCGACCGGTTCGAGGACACCTACCGCAACCGCGTGCTCGACCTGATCGAGCGCAAGGCCGCCGGCGAGACGGAGATCGTCGCCCCGCCGGAGCCGATGAGCGAGGACAAGGTGGTCGACCTCATGGCGGCCCTGGAGGCGAGCGTCAAGGAGGCCAAGGCGGCCCGCAAGCGCCATCCCGCGGGCTCGCCGGACGCGGAGGACGAGGCGGAGCCGGCCAAGAAGCGCACGCGCAAGTCGGCGTAGCGGCGGTGCCCGACCAGTTCGTCGAGGTCGGCGAGCGGCAGCTCAAGGTCTCCAACCTCGACAAGGTGCTCTACCCGGAGACGGGCTTCACCAAGGCGGAGGTCATCGACTACTACGTGCGCGTCGCGCCGGTGATGCTGCCGCACATCGCCGATCGGGGCGTCACGCTCCGCCGGTACCCGAACGGGGTCGACGCGACGTCGTTCTTCGAGAAGCGCTGCCCTTCGCACCGGCCGGAGTGGATCGGCACCTTCGCCGGGCCCGGCGACCGCAACGGCACGATCGGCTACTGCGCGCTCGATTCGGTGGCGGCGCTGGCCTGGTCGGCCAACATGGCCGCCCTCGAGCTCCACGCCCCCATGGCCCGCGGCACCGACATCGAGTCACCCACCATGTGCGTGTTCGATCTCGACCCCGGTCCGGGCACGGGCATCCCGGAGTGCGCCGAGGTGGCGCTCGACATCCGGGGCGTGCTCGAGCGCCTCGCGGGCCTCGAGTGCCTGGCCAAGACGTCAGGGTCCAAGGGGCTGCAGCTCTACGTGCCGCTCAACGCGCCGCACACGCACGAGCACTGCTCCGAGTTCGCGCAGGCCGTCGCCCAGGTGCTCGAGAAGCACGACCCGAAGCGCGTCACCTCCGTGATGGCGAAGCGAGCTCGTCCGGGCAGGGTCTTCATCGACTGGAGCCAGAACAGCCGGCACAAGACCACCGTCGCCGTCTACTCCCTTCGTGCCCGGCCCCACCCGACGGTGTCGACGCCCGTGACCTGGGACGAGGTGGAGGTCGCCGCCGACGGTGGCCCGCTCTCGTTCGAGACCGCCGACGTGCTCGATCGGGTGGAGGCGCACGGCGACCACTTCGCCGCCACCCTCACGATGCGGCAGCACCTCCCCGCGCCGAGCGGCTGACGAGCGAGATCACCAAGGATCCCGGGGTGGATCCGCGCGATCCGCGGTCGGGCGGCCAGACTCACCGGTCCCTAGCAACCCCCACGTCCAACGGAGGACACAGCACATGAACCGACGCGATCTCGTCAAGGCCATCGCCGCCCAGACCGAGGTGGACGCCAAGACGGTCGACGCCGTGGTGAAGGGCTTCACCGACGTCGTCACCGCCGTCGTGGCCAAGGGCGAGCCGGTGGCCATCACGGGCTTCGCCAAGTTCGCCAAGGTCGAGCGCGCCGCCCGCATGGGCCGCAACCCCGCCACCGGCGAGGCCATCAAGATCAAGGCCTCCAAGAAGGCCCGCATCACGCCCCTGAAGGGCTTCAAGGACGCGGTCATGACCCCGAGCCTGGCCCCGAAGCTCAACAAGGGCGTCTTCCCGCCCGCCTGACGGCTCCGTCGCTGTGACGCTCGAGGCCCCGGGTCCTTGACCCGGGGCCTCGTCGCGCCGCGACCTCCCGGCGTTACCGTTCCGGCTGCGATGCCTGACGATCTCTGCTCGATCGGTTACGGGGACCGCTGGGCTGCGCTCCTCGCCGAGCACGGGCCGGCGGCCGAACCCGGCCGCGTGCTGCGCCACGACGGCGTCGCCGTGCACGTCCGAACGCCCACCGGTGACCGCAGCGTGAAGCTGCGACGAGGCGTCGACGCCGTCACCGTGGGCGACTGGCTCGCGCTCGACGGCGAGCAGGTGCTCGGGCTGCTGCCCCGAGCCTCGCTGCTCCGGCGGCGCGCCGCCGGTGGCGAGGACCAGCAGATCCTCGCCGCCAACGTCGACCTCGTCCTGATCGTGTGCGGCGTCGATCGCCGGATCACCGCCGGCCGGATCCAGCGCGGCGAGGCGCTGGCCTGGGACGCCGGTGCCACCCCGATCCTGGTCCTCACGAAGGCCGATCTCGCCGACGATCTCCCCGGCACCATCGCAGGCGTCGAGGCCGAGCACGCCGCGCTCGAGTGCTTCGTCACGTCGTCCGCCGACGGCCGGGGCATCGGCGAGCTCCGGACCCGGCTGGTCGGCGCCACCTCCGTGCTGCTGGGCGAGTCCGGTGCGGGGAAGTCACGACTCGTGAACGCGCTGCTCGACGCCGACGTCGCGGTCGTCGGTGACGTTCGGGTCGGCGACTCGAAGGGACGACACACGACGACGAACCGCCAGCTCCACCTGCTCCCCACCGGTGGCGTCATCATCGACTCCCCAGGCATCCGTGAGGTGGGGCTGGCCGGTGACGAGACGTCCGTGGACGCCACGTTCGTCGACGTCGAGGACGTCGCCACGACCTGCCACTTCAACGACTGCACCCACGCCGGCGAGCCGGGCTGTGCCGTCGCCCTCGCCGTGGAGGCGGGCGAGCTCTCCCAGGGGCGCGTCGACGCCTACCAGGCGCTGCGGGCCGAGGCCGCGGCCGCGGCGCGGCGCGCCGACGAGCACGAGCGGCGCGCCCACGAACGTCGCTTCAGCAAGGCCGTGAAGACCTACATGAAGCACAAGCCCGACCACAAGCCGTGACGAACGGGCGGATCCGTCAGGCGGCCGCAGCCTTCCGGGACAACTGGCGGGTCCCGAACCTGCGTCGCGCCCAGCTGTCCTTCGGGAGTGCCTTCGCCGCCGAGTGGGCGCTCACAGTCGGGTTGGGGATCCTCGCGTTCCGCACCGGCGGCACCACGGCCGTCGGCGTCGTGGCGATGGTCCGGATGCTCCCGTCCGTGGTGGTGGCACCCCTGATCGCCGGGGTGCTGGACCGTCATCGGCGTGAGCGGGTTCTCGCGGCGGTGTGCCTCATCCGCGGCGCGGCGCTGGCTGTTGCAGCGCTGTCCGTGGCGGTGCTCGACCTCGCGGTGCCGGCGTACCTCTGCGCGGCCCTCGCCACCCTCGCCCACACGCTCTACCGACCCGCGCACTCGGCGCTGCTGCCGTCGCTGTGCACGACGCCCACCGAGCTGACCTCGGCCAACGTGGTGCGGGGCCTGCTCGACTCGCTCAGTGCCCTCCTGGGACCCCTCGCGGCTGGTGTCCTCGTCGCGGTCCTGGACGTGCAAGGGGTGCTGGCGGGCGCGTCGCTGGCGGCGTTGTGGGCGGGCTGGCTGATCGCGCGCGTCGACTACGAGGCTCCTCCGCGGCTCGCCGCGGCGGCGCCCACCAGCCCGAGCCGCGACATCCGAGAGAGCGTGGAGGTGATCCGCCTCCAGCCGGCCGTGGGTGTGCTGTGCGCCCTGTTCTGCACGCAGACCTTCACCCGGGGGTGCTTCAGCGTCCTCGCCGTGGTGATCTCGATCCAGCTCCTCGACCTCGGCGAGTCAGGCGTCGGCCTGCTCATGGCCGCCTTCGGTGGCGGTGCCGTCGTCGGGTCCTTCGTGTCGGCCCTGCTGATCGGCAGGACCGGCTTCGCACGCTGGTTCGGCCTGGGCATCGCGCTCTGGGGCATCCCGTTCGCCCTGCTGGCGCCGGTGTCCCAGCCCGGCCTCGCCTGCGCGCTGCTCGGGGTCGTGGGGGTCGCCAATGCCGTGGTGGACGTGACCGGGTTCACGCTCCTGCAGCGCCTGGTCCCCGACTCGGTCATGGGCCGGTTCTTCGCGGCGTTCGAAGCGGCCCTCGCCCTCGGCGTGGCGCTCGGGTCCATCGCGGTGGCGGGTCTGATCGCGCTGGTCGATGAACGTGGCGCGCTCGTGGTGGTCGGGTTGGTGGCGCCGACCGCCGTGGCGGTCTCGTGGCTCGTGCTGCGCCGGCTCGACCGCTCGCTCGAGGTGGCGGATGTGGTCCTCGACGACCTCCAGGCTCTCGACATGTTCCGCCCGCTCCCGATGGCCTCGATCGCGGCGCTGGCCGCCGCGGTGGTCGACGAGCGCGCCGAAGCAGGCGAGGTCGTCGTGGCGCAGGGGACTGCCGGCGACGACGTCTTCGTGATCGTCGACGGAGACGCCGAGGTGCTGGTCGACGACCGGCGCGTGGCCGTGATGCGACCGGGGGAGTGCTTCGGTGAGATCGCCGCGCTCGGTGGGGGGGTTCGCACCTCCACCGTGCGGGCGACGGGAGCGCTCACCCTTCATCGGCTCCCTGGCCGTACGTTCGTGAGCACCGTGACGGGGTACACGCCGAGCCTCGCGGCGGCAGAGGTCCTCGTCGAGGAGCGGCGCGGCCGGTCGATGCCGGCGGGCGAGCCGTGACCGACCTCGACCGGCTCGAGCGCCGGCGCGCAGCCCTCCCCGTGCCGCGCTATCCCGAGCTGCCCGTGGTCGCCCACCGCGAGGCGATCCTCGCCGCCATCCGGGACCACCAGGTGGTGGTGGTGGCCGGCGAGACGGGCTCCGGCAAGAGCACCCAGCTCCCGAAGCTCTGCCTCGAGCTGGGGCTTGGCGTCCGGGGACTGATCGGTCACACGCAGCCTCGCCGGCTGGCGGCTCGAGCCATCTCCGAGCGGATCGCCGAGGAGCTCGGCACCGAGATCGGCCAGGCCGTCGGCTACACCGTCCGCTTCAACGACCGCGTCGGCCCTGACACCTACATCAAGGTCATGACCGACGGCATCCTGCTCGCCGAGATCCAGCGCGACCGGCGGCTGCGCGCGTATGAGGTGCTGATCATCGACGAGGCGCACGAGCGCAGCCTCAACATCGACTTCCTGCTCGGGTACCTCCACCAGCTCCTGCCCGAGCGCCCCGACCTCAAGGTGATCATCACCTCCGCGACGATCGACACCGAGCGCTTCGCGGCCCACTTCGACGGCGCACCCGTCGTCGAGGTGTCCGGGCGCTCCTACCCGGTCGACGTCCGCTACCGGCCTGTGGGCGAGGAGGAAGGGGACGACCGCGACCAGACCCAGGCGATCTGCGACGCCGTGCAGGAGCTCATGCGGCTGGGTCCGGGCGACATCCTCGTGTTCCTCTCGGGGGAGCGCGAGATCCGGGACACGGCAGAGGCGCTCGGTCGGCTCGATCTGGCGGGCACCGAGCTCCTGCCGCTGTACGCGCGCCTGTCGGCGGCGGAGCAGCACCGGGTGTTCGCACCGCACCGCGGACGGCGGGTCGTGCTGGCGACCAACGTCGCCGAGACGTCCCTCACCGTTCCGGGGATCATCGGTGTGGTCGATCCGGGCACGGCGCGGATCTCCCGCTACAACCGCCGCACCAAGGTGCAGCGCCTGCCCATCGAGGCGATCTCCCGGGCGTCCGCCGCGCAGCGCGCCGGCCGCTGCGGGCGGATCGCGCCGGGCACGTGCATCCGGCTGTACTCCGAGGAGGACTTCGACGCCCGCCCCGAGTTCACCGAGCCGGAGATCCTCCGTACGAACCTGGCCTCGGTCATCCTCCAGATGGCGGCCCTCGGCCTCGGTGACGTGGCCGCCTTCCCGTTCGTCGAGCCCCCCGACGCCCGCAGCGTCAAGGATGGCATCCTCCTCCTCGAGGAGCTCGGCGCGCTCGACCGGGGCGGCTCCCGCGACCACGTGCGCCTCACCAAGGTCGGGCGCCGGTTGGCCCGGATCCCGGCCGACCCTCGGCTGGCCCGCATGGTGCTCGAGGCCGACCGCCACGGCGTGGTGGGGGAGGTCCTGGTCGTGGCGGCGGCGCTGTCGATCCAGGATCCGCGGGAGCGTCCCACGGGCAGCGAGCAGGCGGCGCAGGAGCAGCACAAGCGGTTCGCCGACCCCGACTCCGACTTCATCAGCTACCTGAACCTCTGGCGCTACCTCCGCGAGCAGCAGAAGGCACGGGGGTCGAGCCAGTTCCGCAGGATGTGCAAGGCGGAGCACCTCCACCACCTGCGGATCCGCGAGTGGCAGGACGTGCACAGCCAGCTCCGCCAGGTCGCGCGGGGGATCGGCCTCGATGTGCGTCCGCTCGCCGAGGAGCCGGACCGGGACGGGGTCCACCGATCGTTGCTCGCCGGCCTGCTGTCGCACGTCGGGGTGCTCGACCCGGACGGCAACGAGTACCGGGGGGCGCGGGAGGCTCGGTTCGTGCTCGCCCCCGGTACCGCGCTGGGCAAGCGGCGGCCGAAGTGGGTGATGGCCGCCGAGCTCGTGGAGACGAACCGGCTGCGGGCCCGCACCGTCGCGCAGGTCACCCCCGATCAGATCGAGCAGGCGGCCGGGCACCTGCTCACCCGGAGCCACGACGAGCCGTGGTGGGAGGAGGCGCGGGGGTGCGCGATGACCACCGAGCGGGTGAGCCTCTACGGGCTGCCGCTGGTCACGGGTCGCCGCGTGCAGCTCGACCGGGTCGACCCGGTCGCCGCACGGGCGATGTTCCTGCGCCACGCCCTCGTCGACGGTGACTGGGACGGTCGGCACGCCTTCGTACACGCCAACCAGGCGCAGGTGGCGGCCGTGGTGGCGCTCGAGGAGCGCGTGCGGCGCGACCTGCTCGTCTCCGACGAGGTGCTGGTGGCGTTCTTCGATGCGCGCGTCCCCGCGGAGGTCACGACCGCTCGCCGGTTCGATCGTTGGTGGAGGCGGGAGGCGTCGGCCCGCCCGGCCCTGCTCACCTACTCGCCGGCCGACCTCGTCGAGCCGGGTGCCGGTCCGATCGACCTCGCCGGGTTCCCGGACGTCTGGCGGTGGGGCGACGCCCGGCTGGCCCTCACGTACGTCCTCGATCCGACGTCCGACCTCGATGGCGTCGTCGTCGACGTCCCCCTCCCGCTGCTCGACCAGGTCGGCGGAGCTCGCCTCGACTGGCAGGTGCCGGGGCACCGCCTCGCGCTCGTGACCGCCCTCCTGCGCACCCTTCCGAAGGAGCAGCGTCGGCACCACACGCCGGCGCCTGATGTGGCGGCCGAGGTGCTCATGACCGCGGGACCAGAGGACGGTCCCCTGCTCGACGTCCTGGCGACCACGCTGTCGCACCGCGCCGCCGCCGCGGTGCTGCCCCACCACTTCGACCTCGACGCCGTGCCGGTCGCACCTCCGCGTCACGTACCGCGCCATCGATCAGGGCGGTCGCCCACTCGCCTGGAGCAAGGACCTGCCCGCGCTGCGGCGGCGCCTGGCCGAGCGGGTGCGTGAGGCCCTCGCGGCCGCCGCTCCGGTGGACGAGGTGACCGGGGCCACGGCCTGGGTGTTCGGAACGATCCCACGTTCGGTCATGGTGACCCACGCCGGCCTGTCCGTGACGGGTCACCCGGCGCTCGTCGATGAGGGTGAGACGGTCGGTCTCCGGGTGCTCTCGTCAGCGGCGGAGCAGCGCACGGCCATGTGGGGCGGCACGAGGCGCCTCCTGCTCCTGCAGCTCGGCTCGCCGTTGCGGACGCTCGACAACGCCCTGCCCAACACCACCAAGCTCGCCCTCGCGGGCTCGCCCAGGCTGGGCGCGGCGGAGGCCTACCGCGAGTGCGCGGCAGCGGCGGTCGACCAGCTGCTGGTGGGGCACGGCGGCCCGGCATGGGACGAGGACGGCTTCCGGACCCTGCTCGCGGCAGTGCGGGTCGGCTTCGCGCCGGCGGCTGTCTCGTCGGCGCGCCTCGTCGGCGAGATCCTGGCCAGCGCCGCGAACGTCGAGGGGATCCTGGCTGGGATGCTCACCGAGGCTCACGACGAGTCGGTGCTCGACGCCCGCGCCCACCTCGATCGCCTGCTCCACCCCGCGTGGATCAGCACGGCCGGCTTCGACCGACTGCCCGACATCGCGCGGTACCTGCGAGCCCTCGAGCACCGGGTGGGCAAGGCCCGCGCGCAGCCCGACCGGGATCGCCGTCACATCGCCACCATCCAGGCGCTCGAGCGGGAGTACCGCGACGTCGCGCGCCGCGACCTCGACGGGAGCGTGCGAGCGATGCTCGAGGAGCTGCGCGTGAGCACCTTTGCCCAGTCCGTGGGGGCCAAGGGCGGCGTCAGCGAGCCCAAGGTGCGAGCCGCGCTCGCGATCCTGGCCTGACGGATTGCCGCGATCGGCGCCGACGAGGTCGGTAGGGTCCGCTCGCCGTTCCCACCAGCGGGGGCGCTGTCGATCGGGGGGATCGTGCAGGAGACCTCGTGGGTTCGGTCGCTCTACCTCTACGTGATGTGCGCGGCGAGCGTGGTGCTCGTCGGGCTCGGCGCCGTCGGCTTCGTCGTGGGGGCCGTGCACACGATCGCCCCTGACCTCGGACATCGCGACACGCTCGACCGGGTGGGCATCGGCCTCGCCAACGTGGCGTCCGACGTCCTCGATCTGATGAACGAGGGCGAGGGGAGCGACTCGGAGGCGTTCTGCCGAGACGTCACCGACAACAGCACGGACTTCGAGGACTGCATGTCCAGCGAGGGGACCGGTCAGGAGGTCGACGCGATCCAGGACGGCATCGGTGAGCTGCGGTCCGAGCTGCAGAGCCAGATCCGGAACAACAGCATCGACCACATGATCCGCGGTCTGCTCCTGATCGGCGCGGGGGTGCTCCTGTTCCGCATCCATGGCCGGCGCACGGAGCTGTTCGCCGACGGGCTCATCCCCAAGCCGCCCGAGCCGCCCGAGCCGGCGCCCGCCGCAGCACCTACGCCCACGCCGGCTCCCGCACCCGCCCCGGACCCGACGGCGCCCACGGGGTCCGTCCCCCCGCCGCCCCCGCCAGGCGCTCCGCCGGCGGGCTGACCTCGGCGCCACTCGCTCAGGGAACCTGGGCGCGGTCCCAGTGCTCGAGGATCCAGTCGGCCGTCTGATCGGGCGTCTGGTGGGTCGAGTCGACCCAGAGGCCGACCGAAGGCGTCTCGGCCAGCCAGCCGTCGAACCTGCGCACGGTGTCGACCAGGGACCCGCCGTCGCGCAGCCAGGCGTCGTAGGCACCTGTGCCGCGCCCGGCCTCCCGTTCCGCCACCGCCTGGACGCTGGGCCGCAGCACGACGAGCGCCTTCCGGCACGCGAGCCGGTGGAGCTGTGCCGTGACCGCCGAGCCGTAGATGTTGTCGACGTGGACGGCGTGGATCCCCGCGCCGACGAACGATTGGCTCAGCATCGCGCCGTGCCGGTAGCGGAGCTCGAGCTGGGCGAGGGCCGCCTCGGTCGGCGGGTCGGCCATGTCCTCGCGGCCGGAGACGACCATCCGCCAGAGGTCGTCGCCCTCGATGAACGCGGCCGGCGTGAGCCGGTGCGCGAGCAGGCGCCCGACCGTCGACTTCCCGGACGACTGCACCCCGGTGATGAGCACCGCGGTCGGCTCCATCAGCGCCGCTTCGGTGGCCCCGCCGACGTGTGGCGGGTGCCGTCGGGGTCGACCGCCCACGCGGCCGGAGCGTCCCAGCGGTCGTCGTACACGAGCTCGGCGAGCGGACGGCGACGCACCGGTCCATGGTGCCCGGCGGGCCGGCCGAGCGGGATGGTGGCGGCGATGGCGGCCTCGGTGGGGATGCCGAGGAGGGCTCGCAGCTCCGGTTCGACGAAGACGTGCCAGGTGGTCATCACGCCGCCGTAGCCGAGCGCCCGCGCCGCGAGCAGCAGGTTCTGGCAGGCGGGGTAGATGCTGGCCCCCTCCGAGGGGTGTGGGTCCCGGTAGCGGACGAGGCAGGGGAGCACGACCACGGGAGTCGCCTCGAAGTCGTCGACGAAGTGCTGCATGGTGCGAGCCATACGTGCCTTGGGCGAGGTGTCGTCGCCGCCTGACCCGGCCTCGTAGCCGTCGGCGGCCCGCTTGGCGGCCCACATCTCGCGGAAGGACCGCCCCAGCAGCGCTTTCGCCTCGCCGGCCAGCGGGCCGTCGCGCAGCACCACGAACCGAAATGGCTGACGGTTCGAGCCCGACGGCGCCCGGGTGGCATGCCACAGGATCGACGCGAGGTCGTCGTCCGGGATCGGGTCGTCGGTGTACCGCCGGATGGCACGGGTGGTGGCCATCCCCTCGAGCAGCGAGATCATCGAACCAACCTACGTCTGCGGAGGATTTCGTCCGCCTACCGGACGAAATCGACCGCAGACGTCGTCAGCGGGCGACGAAGTACTTGGCCTGGGGGTGGTGGCAGATGAGCGCGCAGGTGGTCTGCTCGGGCTGGTACTGGAAGCCGGTCTCCTCGGAGCACTCGATGCCGATGCGGGCGCCGTCGAGCAGCTCGGCGATCTTCTCGTTGTCCTCGAGGTCGGGGCAGGCCGGGTAGCCCCACGAGTAGCGGCCGCCGCGGTACTGCTGGCGGAACAGGCCGGCGAGGGCCGGGCCGTCCTCGTCGACGAAGCCCCACTCCTCGCGGATGCGCCGGTGCCAGTACTCGGCGAGCGCCTCGGCCATCTCGACGCCGAGGCCGTGGAGCAGCAGGTACTCCTGGTACTGGTCCTCGGCGAAGAGCTTGGCGGTGACCTCGCTGACACCGCGGGACCCATCGTGACGATGTGGAAGGCGGCGTAGTCGACCTCGTCGCCCGCGGCCGGGCGGAAGAAGTCGGCGATGCAGAGGAACGGGTCCTTGGGCTGGCGGGGGTAGTGGAAGCGGACCCGCTCGGCCGTCCGCGACTCGTCCTTCCAGATGACGAGGTCGTCGCCGTCGCCGTTGGCCGGGAAGTAGCCGTAGACGACCTGGGGCACGAGGATGTCGCCGGCCTTGGCCTTGGCCAGCTGCTCGCGGAGCGTCGGACGGATCCGGTCCTTGAACTCGTCGTCGGTCTCGGTGCCGTCGGCCCTTCTCCGGACGGAACTGCCACTGGTTGCGGAACAGCGCCGTCTCGTTGATGTAGCCGGCGATGTCGTCGAGGGGGATGCCCTTCACGACCTTCGTGCCGAGGAACGGCGGCACGAACACCGGGTTGTCGGTGGCGACCTCGGGCGAGCGCGCCGGCAGGTCGACCGGCGTGTCGTCCCTCGCTGCCCGGCTTGGCGAACCGGCCGCGCAGCTCGATCGTGGAGTCGCTCGGCACACGGCCCCAGTCGGGGTCGTCCGGCTGGTCGCCTCGCTTCGATCTCGCCGAGGCGGTCCATGACGTGGAGGCCCTCGAACGCGTCCTTGCCGTAGAAGAGCCGGCCCTCGTAGACCTCGCGCAGGTCGCGCTCGACGTAGCGTGCGGGTGAGGGCGGCGCCGCCGAGCAGCACCGGGATCTCGGCCAGGCCGCGGGCGTTCAGCTCCTCGAGGTTGTCGCGCATGATCAGCGTGCTCTTCACGAGCAGGCCGCTCATGCCGATGGCGTCGGCCTTGATCTCGACGGCCTTCTCGATCATCTCGGCGATGGAGATCTTGATGCCGAGGTTGTGCACCTCGTAGCCGTTGTTGGTGAGGATGATGTCGACCAGGTTCTTGCCGATGTCGTGGACGTCGCCCTTGACGGTGGCGAGCACGATGCGGCCCTTGCCGCTCGCCGTCGTCCTTCTCCATGATGCGGCTCGAGGTAGGCGACGGCCGTCTTCATCGTCTCGGCCGACTGCAGCACGAACGGCAGCTGCATCTCGCCCGTGGCGAACAGCTCGCCGACGACCTTCATGCCGGCGAGCAGGATGTCGTTGATGATGGCGAGCGGGGCTGTGGCCTGCGGCCAGGGCCTCGTCGAGGTCGGTCCTCGAGGCCGTCGCGGTCGCCGTCGATGATGCGCTGGAGAGGCGCTGCTCGACCGGCCAGCCGGAGCGGTCCTCCTTCTCGACCGTCGGCCGCGCTGACGTCCTCGAACACGTCGAGCAGCGCCTGCAGCGGGTCGTAGTCGTCGCGTGCGGCGGTCGTAGATGAGGTCGAGGCAGACCTGCGCTGCTCCTCGGGGATCGCGGTCGAGCGGCATGATCCGCGCCGCGTGCACGATGGCCGAGTCGAGCCCGGCCTGGGCGCGCCTCGTGCAGGAAGACGGAGTTGAGGACGTGCCGGGCCGCCGGCTTGAGGCCGAACGAGACGTTCGACAGCCCGAGGGTGGTGTGCACGCCGGGCAGCTCGGCCTTGATGCGGCGGATGGCCTCGATCGTGGCCGATGCCGTCGCCCCGGAGGTCGTCGTCGCCGGTGACGAGCGGGAAGGTGAGCGCGTCGAAGATGAGGTCGCCCGGCTCGAGGCCGTAGCGGTCGACGGCGAGGTCGTGGATGCGGTGGGCGACCCGCAGCTTCCACTCGACGTCGCGGGCCTGGCCCTCCTCGTCGATGCAGCAGGCAGATCGACGGCCGCGCCGTACTCGCGGGCCAGCGTGAAGACCCGGTCGAGCCGCGTGCCCGGGCGCCTCGCCGTCCTCGAGGTTGGCCGAGTTGAGGATGGCCCGACCGCCGAGCCACTGCAGGCCGGCCTCCATCACCTCGGGCTCGGTGGAGTCGAGCACCAGCGGGACGCTGGCCTGGGTGGCGAAGCGGGAGGCGATCTCGTCCATGTCGGCGCGTGCCGTCGCGGCCCACGTAGTCGACGCAGACGTCGAGGACGTGGGCGCCCTCCTTCACCTGGTCCTTGGCCATCGCGACGCAGGTGTCCCAGTCGCCGTCGAGCATGGCCTCGCGGAACTTCTTGGAGCCGTTGGCGTTGGTGCGCTCGCCGATGATGAGGAACGAGGTGTCCTGCTCGAACGGCACGAAGCGAGTAGATCGAGGTGGCGCCGGCCTCGTGCTCGCGGTGCGCGCGCCGGGCGGCTCGAGGTCCTGGCACGGCGTCGACCACGCGCGGCGAGGTGGTCGGGGGTGGTGCCGCAGCAGCCGCCGACGACCTCGCACGCCGAGCTCGGTGACGAAGCGGCTCTGGTGCTCGGCCAGCTGCGTCGGGGGTGAGGTCGTAGTGCATCTGGCCGTCGACCACCGACGGCAGGCCGGCGTTGGGGATGCAGGAGATCGGCATGCGGGCGTGCTGGGCGAGGTGGCGGAGGTGCTCGCTCATCTCGACCGGGCCGGTGGCGCAGTTGATGCCGATGACGTCGGGCTCGCATCGCGTCGAGGGCGGCGAGGGCGGCGCCGATCTCGGTGCCCGGGCAGCATGCGGCCGGTGAGCTCCATGGTCACCTGCACCTGGAGCGGGACCTCGCGCCCGGCGGCGCGCCATGGCCCGGCGGCAGCCGATCATGGCCGCCTTGGCGCCGAGCAGGTCGAACAGGGTCTCGATGATGAGCAGGTCGACGCCGCCCTCGAGGAGCCCGGCGGCCTGCACCTCGTAGGCGTCGCGCAGCTCGGCGAAGCGGATCTGGCCGAGCGAGGGGAACTTGGTGCCGGGGCCCGATCGAGCCGGCGACAAGCGGGGACGGTCCGGCGTGGCGACGTCGGCGCACCTCGCGGGCGATGCGGGCGGCGGCCAGGTTGAGCTCGTGGGCCCGCTCGGCGATGCCGTACTCCGCCAGCGGCACGGCGAAGGCGCCGAAGCTGTCGGTCTCGACGACGTCGACGCCGACGTCGAAGAACTCGGCGTGCAGGTCGGCGATGACGTCGGGCCGGGTGACGACCAGCAGCTCGTTGCAGCCCTCGAGGTGCTCGCCCCCGAAGTCGTCGGGGCCGAGGCCGAGGGTCTGCACGTAGGTGCCGAAGGCGCCGTCGTAGATGACGACCTTCTCGTTGACGAGGTCGAGGTATCGGCTGGCACCCATGGTCTGGCAAGGCTACCGGGACACCCGCGTGGCCCCGTAGCCAGTAGAACCGCGTGATGGTCGAGATCAGGTCCCCGTTGCAGGGCACGGTCGTCCGCGTCGTCGCGGCCGGCACGGCGGTGGCGGCGGGCGGCGAGGTCGCCGTGATCGAGTCGATGAAGATGGAGCACACCGTGGACGCCCCCGAGGGGGGCACGATCGACGAGGTGCGGTTCGCCGCAGGGGACGTCGTGCAGGCCGGTGACGTGCTCGCCTCGCTGGCGCCTGGTGAGGCCGCCGTGCCCCTCGCACCGGAGCAGCACGCGGCGGCGGGGGAGCGGTCCGACCTGGCGGAGGTGCGCGCCCGTCACGCCATCGGTCTCGACGCCGCACGGCTCGACGCGGTCGAGCGTCGGCGGCGCACCAATCAACGAACGGCGCGGAGAACGTCGACGACCTCCTGGATCCCGGGACGCTCGTCGAGTACGGCCCGCTCGTGATCGCCGCGCAGCGCCGCCGGCGCGAGCTCCAGGACCTGATCGAGCGGACACCAGCCGACGGGATGATCGGCGGGGTCGGGACGGTGGCCGGCCACCCGATCGTGGTGATGTCGTACGACTACACCGTCCTGGCGGGCACCCAGGGGCTGCAGAACCATCGCAAGAAGGACCGCCTCTTCGAGGTGGCCGAGCGCCAGCGGCTCCCTGTCGTGTTCTTCACGGAGGGCGGCGGCGGTCGTCCGGGGGACACCGATGGCACCGGCGTGTCGGGCCTCGACTGCCTGGCCTTCCACCTGTTCGGCCGGCTCTCGGGGCTGGTGCCGCTGGTCGGCATCACCAGCGGTCGCTGCTTCGCTGGGAACGCGGCCCTGCTCGGGTGCTGCGACGTCGTGATCGCGACAGCGGGGTCGAACATCGGGATGGGTGGACCGGCGATGGTCGAGGGCGGCGGTCTCGGCGTCTTCCCGCCGGAGGCCATCGGTCCTCTCGACGTGCAGGTGCCCAACGGGGTGGTCGATGTCGCCGTCCCCGACGAGGCCGCCGCAGTGCAGGTCGCCCGGCAGTACCTCTCGTACTTCCAGGGCCCGACCGGCGACTGGACCGCGCCGCCCGCGGAGGCCGCCCGCGACGTGATCCCGGAGAACCGCCTGAAGGTGTACGACGTGCGGGCGGCCGTCGACGCGGTCGCCGACGTCGGCTCCGTGCTCGAGCTCCGCCCGCGCTTCGGCCTCGGCATGGTCACGGCGCTGATCCGCGTCGAAGGACGTCCGATGGGGGTGATCGCCAACAACCCCCGGCACTTGGCCGGCGCGATCGACGCCGACGGCGCGGACAAGGCGGCCCGCTTCATGCAGCTGTGCGACGCCTTCGACCTCCCGCTGCTCTTCCTGTGCGACACGCCGGGGATCATGGTGGGACCGGAGGCGGAGCAGACCGCGCTGGTCCGCCACGTGAGCCGCCTGTTCGTCACCGGCGCCAACCTCACGGTCCCGACGGGCACGATCATCCTGCGCAAGGGCTACGGCCTCGGCGCGCAGGCGATGGCGGGGGGCAGCTTCAAGGCACCCCTCTTCTGCATCGCGTGGCCCACCGGTGAGTTCGGGGGCATGGGACTCGAGGGAGCCGTGCGGCTCGGGTATCGCAAGGAGCTCGAGGCGATCGAGGATGACGACGAGCGGGAGCGGACCTTCGAGGAGATGGTCGATCGGATGTACACCCACGGCAAGGCCGTCAACGCCGCCAGCCACTTCGAGATCGACGACGTGATCGACCCCGTCGATTCTCGCCGTTGGATCAGCACGGCGTTCGCCTCGGCCCCGGCACCCACCCCCCGGACGGGCAAGAAGCGCCCGAACGTCGACACCTGGTGAGCGGTCGATAGCCTCGTCACCCGTGACGCGGCTTTGGACGGGCAAGGGCGACGACGGCACCACCGGGCTGCTGTACGGCGGTCGCGTCGTCGAAGTCCTCGCCGCGCTTCGAGGCGTTGGGAGCGGCGGACGAAGCGCAGGCCGCCATCGGCGTGGCCCGAGCGGAGGTGGGGGGTGGCACCGAGCTCGACACGGTCCTCACCGCCGTCGAGCGCGACCTCTGGGTGCTGATGGCCGAGCTGGCGACCGAGCCGGCGAACCGCGCCAAGCTGGTCGAGGGCCAGACGCTCGTCTCGCCCGACATGCTGCTGGCCGTCGAGCAGGTGATCGTCGACATCAGCGGCCGCTTCGAGCTGCCGGCCGAGTTCGTCGTCCCGGGGCAGGACCGCACCTCGGCGCGGCTCGACCTGGCCCGCACCGTGGTGCGTCGCGCCGAGCGCGCCGCGCTGCCGGTCGTGGCAGACGGCTCGTTCGTGCTGCCCTACCTGAACCGCCTCTCGACGCTGCTCTGGATCCTCGCCCGCTGGGCGGAGGACGAGCCTCTGCCGACCCGCACCACCCGAACCACAGCCCCCTGACCAGGAGGATCCCTTGTCACTCACCGTCGAGCTCGCTCGCACCGCTCCCGCCGACGTGGCGGCCACGGCCGTCGGCGCGGTCAAGGGACAGACGCAGGGAGGTGACATCGACTGGGGACACCTGGCCGGTGTCGGCTTCGAGGCCAAGAAGGGTGACGTTCGGGCCGTGCCCGGCGCGGACGGGCGGACGGCGTTCGTCGTGGGCCTCGGCCCTGCCGCGGAGGTCGACGCTGACGTGCTGCGCTTCGCGGCGGGCTCGCTGGCCCGCGCCGCCAAGCGCTTCGCCTCCCTCTCCGTCGACCTGCTCGGCGCCCTCCCCACCGACGGCAACGTGCCCGCCGCCGCCCAGGCCATCACCGAGGGCCTCGTGCTCGGCGGCTACCAGTTCGCCACGTTCAAGTCCGAGCCCAAGCTCGCGGAGCTCGCGCGCGTCGTGCTGGTCGGCGGTGGCGGCAAGCGCACCCTCACCGCCATCGATCGAGGGCGGGTGGTCGCGGAGGCTGCGTGCTGGGCGCGCGACCTCGAGAACGAGCCAGGCGGCTCGCTCACCCCGGCCAAGCTCGCCAAGCAGGCCGCGGCCGCTGGCGACCAGTCGGGCTTCGAGGTGACCGTCTGGGACGAGAAGGAGATCCGCAAGCAGAACCTCGGCGGTCTGCTGGGTGTGAACCGCGGCTCCGAGCAGCCCGCTCGCTTCCTGCGCCTCGAGTACGCCCCCGCCAAGGCCAAGGGAACCGTGGCGCTGGTCGGCAAGGGCATCACGTTCGACTCGGGCGGCCTGTCACTGAAGCCCGCGGACGCCATGGTCGGCATGAAGGGCGACATGGGTGGAGCCGCGGCGGTGCTGGGTGCGTTCCGGGCCATCGCCGCGCTCGGTGCGAAGGTTCGTGTGCTCGGCTTCCTCCCGATCACCGACAACATGACCGGCGGTGACGCCACGCGCGTCGGTGACGTCCTCACGATCCGGAACGGCAAGACCGTCGAGGTCCTCAACACCGACGCCGAGGGCCGGCTCATCCTGGCCGACGCGCTGTCGCTGGCCTCGGAGGCGGCGCCGGATGCCATCGTCGACCTCGCCACCCTGACGGGCGCCTGCATGGTGGCCCTGGGCGACCGCATCGCGGGCCTCATGGGGAACCATCAGGGGTGGGTCGACCAGGTGCAGGGTGCGGCCGATGCCGCCGGCGAGCCGGTGTGGCAGCTGCCCCTCCCCGGCTACCTCCGCGGCAAGCTCGACAGCGAGCTGGCCGACCTGAAGAACATCACGAGCACCCGGTACGGCGGCGCCCTCGCGGCCGGAGTGTTCCTCCAGGAGTTCGTCAGCGAAGGCATCCCCTGGGCCCACCTCGACATCGCCGGTCCCGCTGATTCATCGGAGGTGGAGGGCGAGATCGTCAAGGGCGGCACCGGCTTCGGCGTGCGCACGCTGGTGGCGCTGCTGTCGACCTACACGAAGCCACCGGGGTGATCCCCTCGGCGGGCAACGCGGGAGGGACCGGTAGGGTCCTCTGCGGTTGTCGAGCACGGGAGCGGAGTGTGCGCCGCAACAAGACGCTGATCGTGCTTGGCCCCGTCGGGGTGCTGCTGGCGCTGGTGGCCGGGCCCGCGCGCGTGGAGGCGAGGCAGGTCGCCGACGGCCCGGCGCAGCCGGTCGTGGTGCTGGTGGCCGAGGGCGAGGACGCGGCGGCCGTGGCGGCCGATGCCGGTGCCACGCCCGTCGACGGTGGGTCCGTCGGCGTGGGCCCTGTCGTGAGCCTCGAGGTGACCGCGTCGGGCCTCGACGAGCTCGAGCAGGACCCCAGGGTGGAGGCGCTCCTGAGCCGTGGGACCACGGTCGAGCTGGCGATGGCTCAGTCGGTGGCCAAGGTGGGTGCCCTCGATCGGCACGCCGCGGGCTTTGCCGGCGCCGGAAAGGTGATCGCGGTCATCGACACCGGCGTGGCCCCGACCTTCGGCGGCACGTTGGTCGGCCAGGCCTGCTTCGCCGCCACCCAGGTCGGTTCGACGCTGGTCGGTCACTGCGGCGTGGCCGCGGACCAGGAGCAGGCCTTCGACCAGACCTGCTTCGCCGCCGGCGTGTGCGTGGGCCAGCCCCTCGACGCCCAGGCCGCCCGTCCGTGTCCCGGTCCCGCGCTGAACTGCCAGCACGGCACGGCGGTGGCCGCCGTCGCGGCACGCCACGATGCGCCGGTCGGCATGGCCCCGGATGCGGGGGTGTACGCCATCCGCGTCTTCAACCCGACCGGATCGGGTGCAGATCTCCTCGACATCTACCTCGCGCTGCAGCACGTGGTGGACATGGCCGACGCCGGCGCGTTCGACATCGCTGCGGTCAACCTCTCCGTCGCCACCGCCGTGACCTTCGCCGGGGACTGTCGGGAGAGCCTGGGTGCCGAGGGAACCTTCTACGAGCACATCTTCGGAGAGCTCCGCGCCCGTGGGATCGCGCCTGTCGTGTCCTCAGGGAACGACGGGAAGACGAGCCAGCTCGCGTTCCCAGCCTGTGTGCCCGCCGCGATCTCCGTCGGGTCCACCGACCTCGACGACGATCTGGCTTCCTTCGGGAACCGCGGGGCGGGCATCGACCTCCTCGCCCCTGGCGCCGACGAGGCCTCGGTCGGGGTCGCGGTGGACCCGCTCGAGATCCCCGGCAACACGGTGGGGAGCTGGGCCGGGACCTCGTTCTCCGCGCCGCACGTGGCCGGGGCGTTCGCACTCCTGGCACAGGAGTACCCCGACGCGTCGATCGAACAGCGCACCTGGTTCCTGCAGGCCGCAGGGGTGCCGGTGGTCGAGGGCGGGCGCACGTATCGGCGGCTCCTCCTGCGTCCGTCCACCCAGGTGCTCCTGGGCCAGGTCCTCTTCCCCGGCGACGCTCCGGTGGGCGCGCCTCGGGCGGCGCTCGGCGACGTCGACGGGGACGGCCGCACCGACGTCGTCGCCCACACGCCGGGAGCCGGTGCCGACCGCATCTCCTACGGCGGACCCGGCTGGAGCTTCGTGGCCGACCCCTTCACCGCCAACGCCACGTACCAGCCCGTCGTCGCCAACCTCACCGGCGCGGCCGACGGTCCCGACGACATCGTCTGGTACGCGCCGGGGCCCGGGGCCGATTACCTCTGGGCCGGCGATCCCGACCGCGACCTCCCCTCCGCCCCCGTCTCGTTGGCGGGGACCTGGGCACCGATCGTCGGCGACTTCGACGGCGACGGCTGGGACGATGTCCTCTGGTACGCCCCCGGCTCCGGGGCCGACCGCCTCTGGTACGGCGGTGTGGCCGGCCCGGTCGCCGCCGACGTGAGCGTGGGAGGCCCCTTCTCGGTCGGCGTGGGCGACTTCGACGGGGACGGGCACGACGACCTGCTCCTCGACGGCTTCGGCACCGCCACCGACGAGCTCTGGAGAGGGGCGGGGCGGGGCACCTTCGTGCGCACGGCCCTGGCGATGCCGGGCATCGCCCGGCTGGTCGTCGCCGACCTCGACGGTGATGCGGACGACGACGTCGTCCTCTACCGCGCCGGCCCGACGGGTGACCACCTCTGGCGCGGCGGGCCCGGCGCGGGCAGCACGACCGGCGGCAGCGGCGGGTTCGCCCCCACGGCGCTCTCGATCAACGCCCTCTACGAGCCTGCGGTCGGGGACCTCGACGGCGACGGGGACGACGAGGTCCTCTGGTACGCCGCCGGCCCGACGGCCGACCCCATCTGGTTCGGTCAGCCGACCGGGTTGCCCACGGCCCGCTCCGTGAACGTGGCGGGCAGCTACGCCCCCATGATCGGCGACGTCGACGGACAGGCCGGCGAGGACATCGTCTGGTCCCGGTCCTCCGTCAGCGTGCCCGTGTGGTGGTCCTACGCCGCGCCCTGACCGTCAGAGGGTGCTGACGAAGTAGCCGGAGACGTCCGCCACGAGGTCGGTGGGGCCCTGCGAGGACGTGTAGACCCCGAACCAGCCCTCACCCAGCTGGGCACTGGGACCGAAGCCCACCAGCGCGGCGTTCCCGATGATCGCGCCGGCACTGAAGTTCAGGGTGGAGGCGGTCGGGAGCGGACCACTGCCCGCACACGCGGAGGTGACCGACCGACTCGGGCTTGATGGCGGTCACGTTCAGCACCGCGGCCATGGCGTCCCCGGGCACGCCGTAGAGCTCCGTGAGCTCCACGTACGTCGTCTGGTTCGGGTTGGCCTGACGCGGCGGGCCGCCCGTGCCGGTCCGCGTGTCGACCACGCGGTTCACGGTGGGCAGGGCGACGAACCGGCCCGGGGCCGACGCGTCGTAGTAGCCGACGATGTCGAGGATCAGGTGGGCCTTGCCGCCGTTGGTGGCCACGTTGACCTGTCCGTCCGTGCCGGTCTTGGCGACCACCAGGTTGGCGACCGTCGCCCCCTTGTCGAAGTTCAGGTTGGAGGCCAGCGGCTTGGTCAGCCCGTCGGGCCAGACCGTGAGGTGCCCAGTGATCGTCGGGGCGGTGACAGCGGCGTTCAGGACGACGGCCACCGCCGACGCCGGCACCTCCGGGATGAGCGCGTTGCCGGCCAGCTTGACCGTGAGGACCTCGTTGCCACCGATGTCCCCACCGGGCACGGCGACGCGGGTGGACTTGCCGGCTCGGGTGTCGACGGCCCGGATCGGGTCCACCGTCGCGAGGCCCGTGGTGGCGGTCGGCCCGTACCACCCGGCGATGTCGACGACGACGTTCGTGCTTCCCGCGTAGTTGAAGAGGCCGATGGCTCCGTTTGGACCGAGGCCGACCGTGACGCTGTTGGAGATGATCTGCCCGGGGGCGAAGTTGAGGCTGGACAGCGACCGGTCGAGCCGCGCCGGCGGGGAACGCGGTGAGATACCCGGCCGCCGTCGGCTTGACCGCCACCACGCTGAGGACGACGGCCGTGGCGTCCGCCGGGACGCCGTTGGTGCCCGCGATCGAGATCTGCCTGGTGGACCCACCGACGAGCGGGGTGGCGGAGGTGCGGGTGTCGAGCAGACGACGCGAGGGGCTCAGCCCGGTGAAGAGGTCCCCCTGCGGCGCTTGCGGGACGTCGGCGGCGCCGAGGGCGAGCTGCCCCCATCCCCAGGTGCTGTCCTTGCCCGCCACGCCGGCCGGTGTGGCGCGTCGTTCGAGGATCCCCTGCACGTCCGTGGGCCCGAGGTCCGGGTCGGCGTCGAGCACGAGGGCCGCGGCGCCGCCGACGTGTGGCGTGGCGGCCGAGGTGCCGAGGAACCCGCCGAGGCATCCGCTGGCCGGCCCGTAGATCGAGCTGGTGGTGCCGTCCGGTCCGACGAGGTCGGGCTTGACCCGACCGTCCGTCGTCGGGCCTCGGCTGCTGAAGGGCTCGATCACGCCGTTGGCCGCGCACGCGGCACCGACCGTGAGGACACCCGGCCCCGTCCCGGGGTCGGACACCGTGCCGGCCGCGGTCAGGTACTCCACGTTGTAGGCGCCGACGAAGAAGATGTCGATCGGCACGCTGACGGGGCTGTACGCGTCCACCGCGAGGTAGAAGTCCCGTGCCACCGCGGCGTCGTTCTGAAAGGCGAACGTCTCGATCGGTGGCACCAGGTTCTGGTTGAGCTGGTCGTTGAAGGACCCGTTGACGAAGCCCGCGTTCGAGACGGCCGCCGACGTGAAGGCCAGCAGGTCGAAGTCGATGCGGGTGTAGGGGAAGGCGTCCCAGCGAGCGTCGACCTCGACGACGCCGCCGGCGGGGACGCGGAAGCGGATGAACGGGTCGAACGTCGCGGCGGTGTTCGCGTCGACGGCATCGATGAAGTAGCCCGGCTGGTCGATGACGTCCCGGGGCTGGGTCGGCGCTCCCTTCGGGATGCGCACGTGGGCGTCGCCCACGTTGCCGGCGGCCACGACCCACAGGGTGCCGTTCCGCCGGCTCTGGTTGATGGCCATGTCGACGCTGCTGCTGCCGTCTCCCCGGCTCTCGGTGAAGGTACCGATCGACGCGACGGCCACCTCCACGTCGTTCGCGGCCAGGTAGTTGAGCGCGGTGGAGTTGGGGTACAGGTCGTAGGTGTCGTCGACACAGACGAGGTGGAGGGTCGCGCCGGGCGCCATGTCGTGGACGATCTCCGCGACTGCGGTGCCGTGCTCGGTCTCGTCGCTGGCCGCGCAGCCGCCGAACGAGGTGGCGACGGACGCCGGGAGCTCCGTGCCGAGCTGCGCTGACCACCCCGCGAACCCGATGTCGACGATGGCGACGTCGACCCCGGTCCCGTCGGTGCCCACGCCGAGCCAGGTGCCTGCTCCCGTGAGGGCGACGCCCTCCGACTCCTCGGCCGGGCGGAGGCGGGGGAGGGGCCCCACCGACTCGACGTCCGGATTGGCCTCCAGCGCGGCGGTCTGCTCCTCGGGCACACGGGCGTGGACCACGCCGTCGATCTCACCGGTCACGACGCCGCCAGCGTCGGCGACCGCCTTCCGCACGGCGCCGTTGTCGCCCCGCAGCTCCATCCCGGCGGTGAGCCCTCGCGCCCGCGCCGTCGGGACGGCCGAGGTCCCGGCGGTCGCGGGGGCGTACGACCCACGGCTCGCGAAGACGTCGCGCGCGTGGACCCCGTCGTCAGCGGGCGCCGCGTCGACGGCGCCGATCCCGGCCAGGAGGGACGCGGTGAGGCCGACGACCGCCAGCACACCGCCGAAGCGCTTGTCCACGTGGCTCCCCGCTCACCGCCGTCGCGCGGTGTCCGACGCGGAGCCATCGTCGCCCCGTCCTGGGATCCTAGGCATCCGGGCGCCGCCTCGCCCTGGGCCGAATGGACCCTCGCGCCGTCAGGCGGCCTCGGGAGGCAGGTCGTCGCGCACCACGCGCGCCGTGACCCCGTGGCGCTCGACCGCCCAGGCCACCGCCTCGTGGGCGATGGCAGGGTGCAGCCGCCAAGTGTGGAGCTGGCGCTCCGTGGCCTCGGCGTCCTCGCCGAGCTCGAGCAGCGACAGGGCGAGGCCACGGGCCCGCTCGCGGAGCTGGTCGGCCGCGATGGCGGTGCCAGGACCCTCGACCCACGCCTCGTGGGCCTGCTGGAGCGGCAGCGGCAACCGAGCGATCTGCATGCGCGTGAGCGGAGGGAGCTTGCGGCGCACCCGGAGGGTGCTCTCGTCGATCAGCTGCGAGGCACCGAAGCGGCAGCACCGCTCGATCGAGCGGAAGAACGGGGAGTGACGACCCGAGCGGGTGCCCAGGCCCAGCTGGGTGGCCGTGAGGGCGAGGTCGAGGTCGAAGCCGTCGGGGTGGTCCTCCAGGCCCTGCACCAGGCGCCGGAGCAGCCAGGTGGCGCTCGGGCCCAGCAGCCCGAGCCAGAACTGCTCGACGTAGGCAGAGCGCACGTCGTGACCGACGGCATCGATGACGGCATCGGGCCACGCCCGGATGGCGAGGGTGGGGACGGGATAGGTGGGTGGGGCCGGCACGGGGGCCTCCTCGGCGCTCGCAGCTTGGGAACCGGGGGAACGACTTGCCATGTAGTTTCGATGTATTCGATGTGATCGTCAAGAGGTAGCCTGCGGAGCATGGAAGGGCTCGAGCAGGCGCGTCGCTGGCTGGCCGAGGCGCGCCGTGTCGTGGTGCTGACGGGTGCCGGGATCAGCACCGACAGCGGCGTGCCGGACTTCCGGGGCCCACAGGGCCTCTGGACGAAGGACCCGGCCGCCGAGCGGGCGTCGCACATCGAGCACTACCTGGAGGACGCGTCGCTGCGCGAGCGCGCCTGGCGGCGGCGGAGCGAGGCGCCCGCGACCTCCGTCGAGGCGAACCCCGGGCATCGCGCGCTCGTCGACCTCGAGCGCAGCGGTCGACTCCTGGCGCTTCTCACCCAGAACGTGGACGGCCTCCACCACGCGGCAGGCTCGGATCCGTCGCTGGTGGTCGAGGTGCACGGCACGGTGCGCGAGTACACCTGCCTCGGCTGCAGCGACCGCGGCCCGATCGACGTCGTGCTGGCGCGCGTCCGCGACGGCGAGGCCGACCCTCCCTGTCGCCGGTGCGGGGGGATCCTCAAGTCGGCGACGGTCAGCTTCGGGCAGAGCCTCGCCCCGGCCGATCTCGCTCGTGCCGGCCAGGTCGCCCGGTCGTGTGACCTCCTCCTGGCCGTCGGCTCGACCCTGGCCGTCTACCCGATCGCCGAGGTCGTCCCGGTCGCGGTGGCCAACGGCGCCCGCGTGGTGATCGTGAACGGCTCGCCGACGGAGATGGACGACCTGGCCGATGCCGTGCTCACGGGATCCATCAGCGAGCTGCTTCCGGTCCTCGTCACCGGGCTCCCTCCGCTGGAATGAGCCCAGCCGGTCGCCTCAGCGGGGGTGGCAGAGGTACAGGGTGCGCGTGCCGGACGGCAGCGTCACCTGTTCGACCACGGTGAACTGACGGGCGAGCGCGGCCTCCCACAGGGGGCGGTCGTAGTGGTCGAACAACCCGGCTCGCTTGCGGCTGAGCAGGCGAGCCGCCATGGGGTCGTCCCGGTGCGGCATCTCGACGACCAGCGGGGCGTCGAAGTCGTGCAGGAAGCGCACGATCTCCTCGAAGGGCACGGTGTTGCTCAGGGCCAGGTGGTGGATCACGGCCAGGCACAGCACGAGGTCGGGCCGCACCCGGTCGACGAAGGAGGGCCGCTCCCGCGAGCGCCACCCGAGCCCAGGCGAGGGGTCGGCCAGGTCGAGCACCAGCGGGAGGATGCGGCGCTCGCCCTCCGCCCGCAGCTGCCGGTAGAGGTGGTCGACCACGAGGTGATCGCCGTCGACGGCGACCGCGAGGGAGGCCCCTGCCTCGACGGCCACCCGCGAGAACCGGCCGTCGTTGGCGCCGAGGTCGAGGACCATCGGCGCATCGAGGGCCGCGGTGGCGCGGGCGACGAAGTCGGCCTTCGCCTCGAGGTCGGTGTCCGTGTAGTGGCCGCGGTCGCTGTAGCTCGACCACGTCGACGCGGAGGCCCTCCACTCGAGCCGCTCGACGGCTCGCTGCAGGTTGGCCATCTGGGCATCGATGATCTTGGGACCGAAGCCCGCCCGCTTCAGCTCGGAGCGGACGTCTCGGTCGGCGTCGGCGTCGGCGTAGTGGGTCTCGGCGCGCGCGTGCAGCCGCACGTGGGTGAGCACGTCCCGCCGGAACCGCTTGCGGGAGCCGAGCGCAGCAGCGGCGAGGGTCGGGGAGATGCCGTTGAGCGAGCCTCGCAGCCAGGGTTGGAAGGGAACCCCGGCGACGGCCTGCAGGAGCAGCGGGTTCAGGAAGAGCTCGCAGAACTGCCGGTAGCCGGCCCACGGCTCGCCAGGGGCGAGCCGCTCGAAGGAGCCGACGTCGATGAACACCGGGCGGGACCCCTCGAACTGCACGTTGTACGAGGTGGCGTCCTTCGTCAGCACGCCTTCGGCCAGCGCCTCGCGGCTGAGGGCGAGCTGCAGGATCGCCGCGTCACGGAGCATGGAGAACGCCCACTCGTACGGGTAGGAGAGGACGCGGACCCGCTCGTGGCGCAAGGCGCCGGCCCACCCGGTGTCGATCGGCGCGTCCTGCACCGGCACCGCCTCGGTGGCGACGAGGCGGCCGTCGGCCTGAGCCGAGCGGTAGGCGTCGGTGGCGGCGTAGGCCTCGAAGTCGGCCAGGCCGTCCTCGCTCAGCCCTCGCCAGACGGCGTCGGGGGCCACGTAGACCCGCGACAGTGGATCCCGGAACGATCCGGGATCGGGGGGTGTGGCCACTCGGGTCAGCTGTCGGAGGGAGCCTTGCCCATCAGGTCGCCGAAGGTCTCCTCGGCCTGCTGACGGTGCTTCTTCGAGAAGATCCCGAGGATTCGGTGGCCGTAGAGGCGGAGGAGCACGCCGATGCCAGCGGCACCACCCGCGAAGGCGGCCATGAGCATGCTGCCGGTTCCGGCATCGAGATAAGCGAACATGGGAGGGCACGTTACTCGCTGGACACCCGGCGTTCGGCAACGGGTCGCGCGAACACCCCTCCGATGTCACCTGCCAGACTGCGTCCTGTGAGATCGCCTGTGCCGCCTGGCGCCGTCACCACGCGGAGCCAGGCCCTCGCGCTGGTTGGGCTCGCCGCGCTGGCGATCACGCAACCCGTCCTCGACCTGATGGGACGCAACCCCGAGTTCTTCATCGCCGGGCGGTACACGAGCGCCCAGATCGTGGAGTTCGCGGCCCTGGTCGCCCTCGTCCCGTCCGCCGTGCTGGTGTCGACGTACCGCCTCGCCCGTCTGGCTCATCCTCGCCTGGGGTCGGTCGTCCACGTCGTGTTCGTGGCGGCCCTGGGCGCGCTGTTCGGCAACGTCCTCGTACGCGGGCTCGGTGTCGACGAGGCCGGCTTCGCCATCGTCGCGTCGGTCCTGGGCGCGGCGTTCGCCGTGGCGCTCTCGAGCGCCCGGCCGGGACGCCTGCTGCTCCAGTACCTCGCGGCGGCCAACGTCCTCTTCCTCGCCGGGTTCCTGTTCGCCAGCCCGTCCAGCGAGCTGCTGTCCACCGGCGTGAGCGCAGGTGCGATGGGGACCGTGTCGGTGCCCGTCCCCCCGGGCCCGGTCGTGGTGATCGTCTTCGACGAGCTCCCGGTGGCGACGCTCATGCGCTCCGACGGCACGATCAACGCGGAGCGCTACCCCGCCTTCGCCCGGCTCGCGGCCAGCTCCACCTGGTATCGCAACGCGAGCAGCCCGCACAACCGCACGGAGCGGGCCTTGCCGTCGCTGACCACGGGCACGGTCCTCCGCGACCGGCTGATGCCGACCTACGACGTGTTCCCCCGCAACCTGCTGTCCCTGTTCAGCACCGCGGTGCCTGTCCAGCGCTACGAGTCCGTCACCGACCTGTGCCCGCCGTCGGTCTGCAAGCGACGCGAGGGGCAGCCGATCACCCAGGCCATCGAGGACTCGTTGGTCGTGTACGGGCACCGGGTCCTGCCCGCGGGGCTCCGGAATGACCTCCCGCCCATCGACGATGCGTGGGGGAGCTTCGGGAAGGCGGTGGACGTGGCGCCACCCGCCGCGGCGCCGAGCAACGCCGACGAACCCTCCGGCTCGGACCCTCTCGAGCGCTGGCACGGCTTCGACGGCGCCGAGCGGGCCCCGGAGAACCAGGCCGCGCGGCTCGTCCAGGAGGGCCTCGCGATCGACGCCGACCCCGCGCTCCACTTCATCCACGTCGTCGTGCCGCACTCGCCCTGGTTCGCCACGCCATGGGGGACGCGCCTCATGCCGCCCATGCCCGAGTGGGTGGTGGAGCCGGATCAGCCGGGCTACGCGTGGAGCGGACTGCTGCGGTACCAGCGGCACTCGCTCCAGACCGGGTTGGCCGATGCGGCCCTCGGCGAGGTGCTCGATCACCTCGAAGGCTCCCCGTTCTGGAAGGACACCACGCTCGTGGTCGTCGCGGACCACGGCACCAGCACGATCCAGCCGGTCGTGGGCCGCGAGATCACCGACGACAACATCGACGAGGTCCTCCGCGTGCCCTTCTTCCTCAAGGCGCCCGGCCAGGTCGAGGGGAAGGTGGTCGACGACGTCGCCAACCTGGTCGACCTCCTCCCCACCTTGATCGACCTCCTGCACATCGACACGGACTGGACGTTCGAGGGCCACTCGCTGCTCGATGGCAGCGAGCCGACCCTCGACAGCAGCGTGAGCCCGGACATCGAAGGTCTGCTCGACGTGGTGCGCCACCACGAGGCCGACTTCCCGTACGGCTGGGACTGGACCGCCCTGGCCGCCGTCGGTCCGCAGGCGGGGACGACGGGACAGCTGGTCGGCTCCCCCCTCGAGTCGCTGCCGGTCGGCTCCCCCAGCGAGATGGGCTGGACCGCGACCAACGAGGCCGCCTTCGCGTCCCTCCCGAACGAGAAGCACGAGGTGCCGCAGCTGGTGACCGGCGTGATCACGGGACCCACTGCGCCACCGCCCCTCCTGCTCGTGGTCAACGGCACGGTGGCCGGGGTGACCGGGGGCTACGTGCCGGTCGATGGCGGCTGGTCGTTCAGCTCGGTGCTCGGCCCGTACCTCCAGGACGGCGCCAACCAGATCGCTGCCTACGAGGTGACCGAGACCGGGGGCGGCCCTCTCCTGCACCTCGTGGGGTGACCCGTCCCTGGGAATGCCGGTACTGGTCCGATAGTTGACCTCCCCGGTAGGGTTTTCACCCACGACGCGAGACGAGGATGAGTGCGATGCCCAGCTTCCGGGAGCTCCTGGCCGCCACCAAGGCGGAGGTCCGAGAGGTCGACACAGCCGCCACCGACGCGGCACGGAACGTGCCGGGCACGGTGATCCTGGACGTGCGCGAGCCCGAGGAGCACGAGCAGGGGGCCATCCCGGGGGTGCTGTTCATCGCCCGGGGCAACCTCGAGAGCGCCATCGAGAGCCGCATCCCGGACAAGGCCACCCCGATCATCATCCACTGCGCATCCGGGGTGCGCTCGGTCTTCGCGGCCAAGACGCTCGCTGACCTCGGCTACACCGACGTCGCGTCGATGGCCGGCGGGTTCAACAGGTGGAAGGACGAGGACCGGGAGTGGGCCGCCCCTCGCAGCCTCAGCGCCGAGCAACGCAACCGCTACCAGCGCCACCTGCTCCTCCCCGAGGTGGGCACCGCCGGCCAGCAGAAGCTCCTCGACTCGCGGGTGCTGCTCCTCGGTGCGGGCGGCCTGGGCTCACCAGCCGCCCTCTACCTCGCCGCCGCGGGCGTGGGCACCATCGGCATCATCGACATGGACGTCGTCGACGAGTCGAACCTCCAGCGACAGATCCTCCACAACATCGAGCGGGTCGGCGACCGCAAGGTCGACTCCGCCAAGAAGACCCTGACGCTCCTCAACCCCGATGTCGACGTGGTCGCCTACGACGTGCGGCTGGGCGCGGACAACGTGATGGACATCCTCCCGGGCTGGGACGTCATCGTCGACGGCACCGACAACTTCCCGACGCGGTTCCTCGTGAACGATGCCTCGGTGAAGCTCGGGATCCCCGTGGTGCACGGCTCGATCTTCCGCTTCGAGGGCATGGTCACGGTGTTCGACCCGCTCAACGGGCCCACCTACCGGGACATGGTGCCGGAACCCCCGCCGGCCGAGCTCGCGCCGAGCTGCGCCGAGGCGGGCGTGCTCGGGGTGCTGCCCGGCATCGTCGGGTCGATCCAGGCCATCGAGACGATCAAGCTCCTCCTCGGCCTCGGCGACCCGCTCATCGGCCGGCTCCTCGCCTACGACAGCCTCGAGCAGACGTTCCGGGAGTACAAGGTGCGTCGCGATCCGAGCAACGAGGTCACCTACGAGAACCGTGCGCGCATCGTGGTGGCGGAGCTCGACGAGCTGTGCATGCCGCACCCGCTCGCCCCGCCGGGCTGAGGATCAGCCGGATCCGACGGCGGAGCCCGTGAAGGCCGTCTGACCCTGCAGCCCCCACCACACCGGGTCGCCCGACGCGCTGGCGGGGGAGAACCAGAGCACGTCGTCCGTGCCCTCGGCGTCGAAGTCCGCCGTCGCCGGCAGGTACGACTTCGTCACGGTGCGGCTGACGCTCTGGAAGGCGCCGCGCACGGTCGAGGTGTACCAGACCGAGTCGGCGCCGGAGCCGGGGGCGTACCAGAACACGTCGTCGGTGCCGTTCCCGTCGAGGTCACCCGTGAACGGCAGGTACGGGGCGTTGACCCGGTACGAGGTGGAGCTCACGCTGCCCCTCGTGGCGTTGGCGTACCAGAGGTAGTCGACGCCCGCGCCCGGCGCGTACCAGAAGATGTCGTCACCGTTCTGGCCGTCGAGGTTGCCCACGAACGGGACGTAGACGCTGTTCACCGTCACGGTGGCCGACGTGAACCCGCCGCCGGCCTTGCCGTACCAGCGAGTGTCGGCGGCCGTGCCTGGGCCGTACCAGAAGACGTCGTCCGCGCCGTCGCCGTCGAAGTCGCCGACGAAGGGCGCGTAGGTCCCGCTCACCTGGAGGGTGGTCGCCGACCAGCCGGAGCCGTTCCAGTCCCAGAGCGGGTCGGCAGTGGACCCCGGGACGTACCAGAGGATCTCGGTCATGCCGTCGGCGTCGAAGTCGCCCGCGATCGGCCGGTAGTGGCCGTTCACGGTCATGGGCGTGCGGGCGAGGCTGCGATCGTCCCGGCCGAACCACAGCTCGTCGGCCTGGCTGCCAGGTCCGTAGGTGAGGAAGTCGTCGTTCCCGTCGCCGTCGAAGTCGCCGGTCAGCACGGTCGGCACCCCCGGCGGGGGTGGGGGCGGCCCGAGGCCCGTGCTCCCCGCGATGGCGGGTCCCGCCAGGAAGCGGACCGTCACCCAGATCTTCCCGCCGGACAGCACGACGCCGATGCCGACGCGGTTGTAGCTCGCGTTGAGCATGTTGGTCCGGTGACCGGCCGAGCCCATGAAGGCGTCGTGGAGCTGCTGCACCGAGTAGCCCACGCCGACGTTCTCGGCGACGCCGCGCCACGCCGGCTCCACCAGGGCGGCGATGGCCGCGAGGTTCGGGTCGTGGGACAGGGCGTTGCGGGACGCCATGGTGGAGGACCAGCTCCGCGACGTCGGCGCCAGCTCCGGGTCGGAGACGAGGAGCGGGATCCCGCGGGCCTGGCGCTCGAGGTTCAGGCGGGTCAGGAACTCGGCCTCGTTCGAGCTGACGCTGGTCGGTGCCGCGGGCGAGGCCGTCGCAGGGGCGCTGGCCAGCATCGGGAGGAGCACGATCGACGCGAGCAGGCCCACCAGGGCGCTGGTGGCCGTTCGTCGGCCGCGGGAGGGGAGGGCGCGAGGCATGTACGCGGGTACATCGGCCACCTGTGGGGGTCGCTTGAGCCCTGCCGCCCTGCCCGGAGGACCGGACCTTCGTCACGCTAGGTGGCTTCACGTGCGCGTGGCGGGACGGTACCGTTGCCCACGCGCCAGGCACCGACCCGGCTGCCGACCCCCCCGATGCTCTCGACTCGCCACCTTCGCCTCGTCGCCTCGTGTGCGCTCGCCGTCCTCCTGCTCGGGTCCGCCACCGCGCGGGCCGAGGAGCTGCCGCCGGGGTTCACCGACGGCACCGTGGTGGGGAGCGATGACGTGCCGTCCACCGCCTCGTCGGTGGCGCCCTCGGCGACGGTCGGGACCGCCGCCACGACGATGCGGTACTTCGGCCGGGAGCCCTACGAGGCCGTGCGGGCGGCCGCGGCGGCCGCGGTCGGCGCCGCGACCTGCATCATGTCGGTGGACGGGCTGACCGGCCTCGTGCTGGCGCCCGTGTTCAAGGAGTCGTCCGCCGCCACCACCCCGAGCACGGCCCCGTCCCCGATGACCCTGTCGCGGTACGACGAGTGGTCCGGCACCTATGGCACCAACTCGAACGTGAACGCGAACTACGGCCTCTACGCGTTCCGCGACCCGTACACGACCTACCCGCGCGTACTGGCACCCGGGGATCGGGATCTGGCAGTACGACTCCGCCGGCGTGGGCGCACCGTTCACGACCGTGGAGTCGATGCACGTGGGCACGGTGGCCGCCGACGTGGCCCGAGGCATGGCCGCCCGGTTCTGCAACCCCTCCAGCTCGACAGTGGGGCACGCCGCGCCCTTCACGGACCAGGAGCGGCGTTGGGCGGCCTGGGCGCCCTGGGGCTACCCCTGCGATCTCTGCGAGACCTACTTCCAGGAGATGACGTCGACCACGCCGAGGTTCGCCAACCTCGGCCTCGTCGAGGGCATCGGGGAGCTCGGCGGCACCGTCGCCCGCACCTGCACGCTGGCCGGCGTGTCCGGCACCCTGCCGTGCTGGTACGTGGAGCCCGTCGTCGGCACGATCCAGGGCGCGACGGCGTGGGCCACCCTGAGCCCCTCGGGCGGCAGCGGCCCGACCGTGGCGCCCGCGCCGCTGTCGTACCCCTTCTACGTCGTCGATCTGGGCGCGACCGAGGAGCGGCACTGGCTCCGAGAGGACACCGGCTACGACATCGACATCAGGGCCAGCCGGCAGATCGGCAAGAACGCTCGACCGAGGTCGACCCAGGCCGGCTCGGGGCTCACGTGGGCCTCCACCTCGGGTCTCTGCGACATCCTGACCGGCCGCGGGACCTGCGGCCCCGTGCCGCCTCCGGGCGTCTCGTCCTCCGTGCAGTCCGTCGGCGGATCGTTCCGATCGATCCCGCTCGACGCCAACGGCGACGGCCGGGGCGACGTGCTCTGGTACACGCCCGGCACGGGCGCCGACGCGCTGTGGTTCGCCACCGGCCCGGCCACCTTCACCTCGACCCCGCTCGTCATCAACACGTCCTACGACACGGTGGTGCCCCTCGACGTCGACGGCGACGGCGACGACGACCTGCTGTGGTACGACCGCGCCCGCGGTGACGCCACGCTCTGGCGGTTCAACGGCACCGCGATCACGTCGACCGCGCTCGCGCCGGGACCCGGCCGCATCCCGCTGCCCATGGCGCTGAACAGCAACCCGGCCGCGGAGCTCTTCTGGTACGGCCCAGGCAGCACCGGAGACGCCGTCTGGGCCTGGAACGGATCCGGGTTCACCACCGCCCCACGGACGATCAACGGCGTCTACCTGCCGATCACGGGTGACTTCGACGGCAACGGTCGTGACGACGTGGTCTGGTATGCCCCCGGCAGTGGCGCCGACTCGATCTGGTACCACGCGCTCGCGGGTGGGTTCACCTCCCGGCCCGTGAGCCTCCACAGCGCCTACCGAACGGCGGTGGGCGACTTCGACGGCGACGGGAAGTCGGACATCGCGTTCCACTCGCCCGGATCAGGGCCGGACAGCATCTGGTTCGGTGAGGGCGCGGGTGCCTTCGGGTACCAGACGCTCGCGGTGAACCGCTCGTACCTCCTGACCACGGCCGACCTGTACGGGACAGGGCGCGACGGGCTCATCTGGTACGACCCCGGTGCCGGCTCGGACGCCCTGTGGATGTGGGGCCCCACGCGGGTGCTGTCCTCGCTGCCCCTCGCGCTCCCGGGAGCGCAGCAGCCGGTGGTCGGAGGCTTCAGCGCCGGTGGCGCCGATGGCATCTTCTGGTACGGACCCGGGTCGGCGTTCGACGTGCTGTGGTACCGCTGACCCAGGCGCCTCAGTCCCGCCCGGATCGCTCGAGGCCCCGCCGCGCGGCTCGCCCGGCCCGCCGGACGGTCGCTGCCGCGCCGTCCTCCTCGACCGAGCGGCGGATCGCTCCCCACTTGGTGCGGATCCGCCCGAGGATCGTCGGTCGGGTGCGGCGAACCCGCCAGCCGATCGATCCCTCGATCGGCACGGGGTAGGGCTCGAGCCGGGTGCGGACGGGCAACACCGGTTCGTCGTGCGCCACCGTCGCGGCGCTCTCGGGTGGCAGCGGCCCGCGCGGGTTGGTGCGCACGTGCGCCAGGATCTGGAGGTAGTGGTCGCCCTGCCGGTGGGGCGACCAGCGCAGGAGCGCGGCGCGCCGGGCTCGGGCGCCGACGAGGGTGCGGAGGTCCCCATCCCCGAGCGCACGGTCGAGGCAGGTGGCCCACGTCTCGGGGTCGTCGGCGAGCCACCCGGTCTGCCCGTCCTCGATGGCGTCCCGGAAGGGGGCTGAGGGGCTCGCGATCGTCGGTGTCGAGACCAGCGCCGCCTCCAGCCACTTGACCGCGCTCTTGGCATCGTTGAAGCGGCTGTCCGGCTCGAGCGGGGCCAGGTTGACGTCGAGGTCCCGCAGCAGGTCCGGGAGCTTGTGCCACGGGCTGAACGGGAGACGACGCACTCGATCACCGAGCCGGCCGATGACCGACTCGGTGGGTGTCAGATGGCCCCCCAGCCACAGCTCGGCCTGCGGGTGGTCCTCCAGGACCGCGACGATGCTGCGCTCGACGTGCCGCCAGTCGGCGTCGTGGGTCGTGGTGCCGCTGAAGTAGCCGACTCGGAGCGGTCCGGGCGCTCGCTCCCGGCGGAGGGCGATGTCGCTCGCGACCCCGATCGCGATGCCGACACCGTTCTCGAAGAGGTGGGCGTCGATGCCCACGGCCCGTCGAGCGTGCTCGACGAGCCCCTGGGTCGACCCGGTGTACGCATCGCAGGCCTCCATCGTCACGCGGTAGCGGGAGACACCCTCCAGCCACAGCGCCGCCTCGTCAGCTGGGAGGAGGCGCAGGGCGGGGATCTCGTCAGCGATGCTGGGGTCGAAGATCAGGTCGTCCACGTCGAAGACCACGGGGGTGCCGGCCCTCCTGCAGGTGGCGATGAGGGCGAGCACCTGGCGCGTGGCGGGCACGCGGTAGGCGACCACGACGTCGGCCCGAGCGGCGAGCTCGGCCACGTCCGGGTCGCGGTAGTGGCGGACGTCGCTGCGCACGCCGTGCAGGGCCATGGCCTCGGCAGGGAGGTGGACCCGGTACCGCAGCGGGGCCCCGTCGATGCCGGCCACGAAGAGGACGCGCTCCGGTCGAGGCCCGGCGACCGGCGCGGGTGCCCGGGCCACGAGGCGCCCGTATCGCTCCTCGAGCCCGGCGACCTGCTCGTCGACCGTCCGCACGGGCGGCGGCGTGGCCGCACCCTGACGAAGGGTCTCCAGCACGGACGGGTCGACGAGGGAGCGCAGGGCCGCGGCGAGCAGCGCGGGCTCGGCGGCAGGGACGACGAGGCCGTTCCGGCCGTTCTCGACCACCTCTTCGGGCCCGATCGTGTCGGTCACGACCACCGGCACACCCCGCAGCAGCGCCTCGCGGGTGACGAGCGAGTACGACTCGCGCATGACGGACGGCAGCACCAGCGCGTCGGTGACGGCCAGCAGCCCGTCGAGGTCCTCAGGGTCGTAGGGGGGCACGGCCTCCACGCACGTGCCCGCCAGCGAGCGCCCGTCGCGCTCGACGGCCTCGCCGAGGTCGTGCGCGAGCACCCGCAGTCGAGGTTCGGGGCCGACGCGGTGCGCGGCCTCCAGGAGCACGTCGGCTCCCTTCAGGGGGTTGCTCCCGCCGGTGTAGCGGACGACGATCGGTCCCTCGGCCGCGCGCCGTGGGCTGGGGGGCCGGGGCGCCGGGAGATCCATCCCGTTCTCGTCGACGTCGAGCTTCGCCGCGTCGACGCCGTTGGCGCGCAGCACCTCGGCCGCGGACCGCGAGGGCGCCAGCACGAGGTCGGCGCTCTGGAGCGCCTGCCGCAGCCGTTCCGCGCGTCGCACGAGGTGCGGCCGCCCCACCTCGCAGGGGCAGTCCCCGGCGGCGACGACGAGGCAGCACGGTCGGTGCGATCGCTCGACGAGGAACTGCCGGGCGCAGACCCACCAGAAGTCGTGCATGGTCACGACCGTCGCCGCGCCGGCCGCCCGAGCGACCTCGACGAGCCCGACGCCGAGCGTCTGCAGCGCGTGAAGGTGCACGACGTCCGCTGGGTGGCGCTCGAGGTGCGCCGCCAGCAGCTCGGCGATCCGGGGGTTGTCGTAGTTCCGCTCGTCAGCCCACTCCATGTACGGCGTGGACACGACCCACCGCACCGGGAGGCCGGTGCCGTCGTCCTCCTCCCAGGTCGTCAACGGACGGCGCGTGCTGTCCAGGTAGCCGGCGAAGACGGCGACGTCATGTCCTCGGTCGTGGAGTGCTCGGGCAAGCCGCTGGGGCTGCAGGGTGCCCCCGCTGACGAAGTTCGGGGGATAGTGCGCGGAGACGAAGGTGATCCGCATCAGGCGGTAACGTAACCCTCCTGCCAGGGGCCCCCGCTCCGGCCCCCCGACGATGACCACTGTCTCCGAGATCAGCCGCCACCGAGAGCTGTTCGCCAACCTCACGCTGCGGGAGCTGCGAGGGAAGTACAAGCGCTCGGTCCTGGGGTGGGGTTGGTCGCTGCTCAACCCGCTCGCCCAGATGGCGGTCTACTCGCTGGTGTTCGGGTTCTTCCTCAAGGTCGACCCGCCCGTCGGTGAACCCAGCGGGATGCACATCTTCGCCTTCTTCCTGCTGTGCGGGCTGCTGCCGTGGACCTACCTCGCCAACGGGCTCACCTCCGGCATGGACGCCCTGCTCGCCAACGCCAACCTCGTGAAGAAGGTCTGGTTCCCCCGTGAGCTGCTCGTCGGGGCCACCGTCGGCGCGTGGGGCGTGTCGTTCCTCATCGAGCTCGGAGTGCTCGCCGCCCTGCTGCTCCTCTTCGGCAACATGGTCCTGCCCTGGCTCGGTCCGGTCCTGGTCATCGCGCTCGTGCAGACGGTGTTCGTGCTGGGCCTCGCGCTGGCGCTGGCGGTGTGGTCGGTGTACCTCCGTGACCTGAAGTACCTGGTCACCATCGGGCTGCAGATCTGGTTCTACGCCACGCCGATCGTCTACCCCGTGTCGGTGGTGGAGGAGGCGCTCGAGGACCACCCGCGTTGGTTCGCGCTCTACGAGCTCAACCCGATGGCGCAGTTCGTCGCCGCCTACCGGGACCTCCTCTACTCCCTGCGCTTCCCGACCCTCGGCAACGTCCTGTACCTCGTCGGCTCCGCCGCGGTGGCGCTCCTCATCGGCGTGACGGCGTTCCGGCGCCTCGACGGCCGGCTCGCGGAGGAGCTGTGAGCGAGCCCGCCATCATGGTGGACGGGCTGTCCAAGCGGTTCCGCCTCTACCACGACCGGAACCAGACCCTGAAGGCCGCGGTCATGCGCGGCCGCCGGGCCCGCTACGAGGAGTTCTGGGCCCTGCGAGACGTCTCGCTCGAGATCGCCGAGGGTGCCACCTTCGGCTTCATCGGCACGAACGGCTCCGGCAAGAGCACGCTCCTGAAGTGCCTGGCCCGGATCCTCGTGCCGGACGAGGGGGTCGTCCGGACCCGCGGCAAGGTCTCCGCACTGCTGGAGCTCGGCGCCGGCTTCCACCCTGAGCTGTCCGGGCGGGAGAACGTGTACCTGAACGGCTCGATCCTGGGGTTGTCGAAGGCGGAGCTCGACCGCCGGTTCGACGACATCGTCAGCTTCGCCGGCCTCGAGCGGTTCATCGACACGCCGGTGAAGAACTACTCGTCCGGGATGTACGTCCGGCTCGGCTTCTCGGTGGCCATCAACGTCGACCCCGACATCCTCCTCGTGGACGAGGTGCTGGCGGTGGGCGACGAGCAGTTCCAGCGGCGCTGCAACGAGCGCTTCGCAGACCTGCGGGCACAGGGGACGACCATCGTGATCGTGTCGCACTCGCTCGGCTCCGTCCGCGCCATGTGTGACGAGGTGGCCTGGCTCCACGAGAGCCGGCTGCGCGCCGTGGGCCCGGCGGGTGATCTGGTCGATCAGTACCTCGCGGAGGTCCACCAGGACCGGAGCGGCGAGGTGCACCACACCGGGAGTCGATGGGGCTCCGGTGAGATCCTCCTCGAGCGCATCGAGGTGCTCGACCGCGCGGGTCAGGTGACCGATGACGTCGCCACCGGTGACGCCGTGACGTTCCGCCTGCACTACGACGCGGTCGAGGCCGTCGAGCACCCGACGTTCTCGATGGAGCTCCACACGATCGAGGGCGTCCTGCTCACGAGCCCGAGCGCCCGCGAGGCCGGCTTGTCACCCGATCGCGTCGAGGGTCGGGGAGTCGTCGACCTCGTCATCCAACGGCTGCCGCTCCTGCCGGGCACCTACGACCTTTCGGCCACCGTCGGCGACGATGCCTCCCTCCACGTCTACGACGCCCGCCACCGTGCGCTCCGCTTCGACGTCGAGCCAGGGACCCCTCGCGAGAGCTTCGGCGGCATCGTGACACTGGGCGGTCGCTGGCACCACGAGGTCGACGTCCCCAATTCGTCCCTCGACGGCTCGTGATGGTCGCGCTCCCCGGCAAGCTGCTCGTCGTGGTGCTCCCGGGCGCGGGGGACCCTGCCATCACCACGGCGGCCTTCGAGCGCAGCCAGGTGCCGAACCTGTCGGTGCGGACGGCCGTCGTGGGGGGAACGCCTCTCGAGGTGGCGAACGTCGCCGCCCGGGTGACCGTCGACTACCTCGCCTTCGTGCCGGCAGGGGTCACGTGGCCGGAGGACCACCTTCGTCGCTGCGTGGAGCAGCTGCGGTCGGACCTGTCCGTGGGCATGGCCGGCGGGTCGTGCAGCGGATCGCCCGCCGGAGCTCTCGACCTGTTCGTCCCGCTGGCGGGAGCCGTCATCCGCCACAGCGCGTTCCACGCCATCGAGGGCTTCGACCCGGCCTTCGACGTTCTCGCCGATCTCGACTTCGGCTGGCGACTCTGGCTGCGCGGCTACCGGGTCCGCAGCATCGGCGAACGGCCTCCCGGCGTCGAGGCCGCCCCCCGGCCAGGTGGTGATCTCCAGGCGGCAACGCAGGCGCTGCTGGCTCGCGTCCTCGACGACACGAGCCTGGAGGGTGAGCTGTGGACCTCCGCCCCCGGCGTCGCGGCGCGTCGCTCCGCCGCCGGCCGCCGACTCGTGATCCAGCGCTCTCGGACGAGGGGCGACGGCGAGCTGCTCCCGCTGGCCCACGCCGCCGTCGAGGGGTGGGCGAGCCACGAGCCCGCAGCCGCGCCGGTCGCGGCGTGCCTGGCTCGCTGGGGGGCCCCGGAGCGGGCGGGGGCCCGGCGGCGCATCGCGGTCGTGACCCCGGACACGCTGGCACCGCGCATGGCGGGCCCAGGGATCAGGGCCCTCCAGATCGCCCGCCGGCTGGCCCCCCATCACGATGTCGTTCTGGCCACCACGGAGCGCTGTGAGATCGAGGCCGACGGCTTCAAGGCGATCCACGTCGGCGAGCAGGGCCTGCGGGACCTCGAGCGTTGGTGCGACGTCTTCCTGTTCCAGGGCTGGGTGCTGGCGGGCCGCGACTTCCTCGTCAGCACGGACAAGGTCCTGGTGGCTGACGTCTACGACCCGATGCACCTCGAGCAGCTCGAGCAGGGTCATGACGCCGAGGGTGAGCGAGGGCGGTTCGAGGCCGTCCGGAACGCCGCCACCGTGCTCAACGACCAGCTCGCGGTGGCGGACTTCATGCTCTGCGCCAGCAAGAAGCAGCGCGACCTCTGGCTGGGGCAGCTGGCGGGTCTCGGACGGGTCAACCCCGTCGTCTACGACGACGACGAGTCGCTGCGCTCCCTGTTGGCGGTGGTGCCCTTCGGTGTGGGCGACGTCCCACCAGCGGCGACGCGCCACGCCATCCGGGGCACGGTCCCGGGCATCGAGGAGGGCGATCACGTGATCCTCTGGGGAGGTGGGGTCTACAACTGGTTCGACCCACTGACCCTCGTGCGGGCCGTCGACCGCTTGCGTCACCGGCTCCCGACGGTCCGCCTCCTGTTCCTCGGCATGCGCCACCCCAACCCCGGCATCCCCGAGATGAGCATGGCCGTGGAGACCCAACGCCTGGCCGAGGAGCTGGGTCTCGTCGGCACCCACGTCTTCTTCAACCGGGAGTGGGTCGACTTCGACGATCGCCAGAACTACCTCCTCGACGCCGACCTGGGCGTCAGCACCCACCTCGACCACATCGAGACCGAGTTCTCCTTCCGCACCCGGATCCTCGACTACCTCTGGGCCGGCCTGCCCATCGTCGCAACGGACGGTGATGCCTTCGCCGAGATCATCCAGCGTGAGGACCTCGGGCTGGTCGTGCCGCCCGGTGACGTCGACGCCCTCGACGAGGCGCTCGGACGGCTCCTCGTCGACGAGGAGCTGGTGGCTGCGTGCAAGCTCAACATCCTGCGGGTCATCCCTGACATGCGTTGGGAGACGACCCTCGATCCGCTGGTGGCGTTCTGCGCCGCACCTCGCCGCGCCGCTGATTGCTGCTGCCCGGACCTCCAGCCGCCGCCGGAGGCGGTGCGGCTCCGGCGCGGTTGGCGGCGGGACGCGGACGTCGCGCTGCTGTACCTGCGAGCCGGAGCGCCGAAGCTCCTCGTCGAGCGAGCCGTCGGTCGGCTCCGCCGCCACCGGCGCTGAGGTCAGTCACCGCCGATCCGGCGCCGGCGCCGGGTGAACCGGTTCCCGGCGAACAACGCCAGCTCGGCCACGAAGGCGATGGCCCGTTGGCTCAGGCTGGCGCCGAGCACGAGCCCGGTGGTCGACCCCGGGATCAGCGCGACGAGGATCGCCTCGCGCGCGCCCAGTCCGGCGGGCAACGGCACGAGCAGGAACCCGGCGAGCCAGCCCGCCACGAACGCGGGGAGGACGTCGACGGCGCTGACGCTGCTGTCGAGGTCGACGAGGATCGTCGCATAGCTCGCGGCGCTGAGCAGCAAGCTCCCCGCGGTCCACACGAGCGCGATGTAGAGCGCCCGCTGGTCGGGCAGCAGATCGGGCTCGGGGATGCGTGACGTGACACGGCGAGCCTTGGTGAGGACCCAGGCGAGGCGCCGGCGGTCGACAGCCAGCAACGCGGCGAACCCGAGCGCAGCGATGGCGCGCGGACCGTCCTCGAACGCGCCGAGCAGGGCGAGCCCGCTCAGGAGCACCACCCCCGCGACCACCGTCAGCACCATCGAGGCGGCCCAGCTGAGCGCGCTCCGGCGCACCGTGAGCCGATCCGAGGTCGACAGGACGACCTGGCCGGCGGCCTGCAGCACGCCTCCGCCGGGCACGTACTTGCTCAGCTGGGAGGCGTACATCGCCCCGCGCACCTCGATCGGGTCCACGGCCGGCCCCAGCAGGACGGACCAGGCACGGGCCGCCGCGATCCCGGCGCCGCCGTACAGCACGAGCGCCGCGGCGCTCGCGGCCGGGCTGGGCACCGGGCTCTCGCCCTCGGAGAGGGCCTGGCGCGTGATGACCGCCAGGCCGATCAGCCCGGACACGAGGACCAGCCAGCGGATCCGCGCCCGCCAGACCGACCCCGATGGCTCGGCCGGCTCGTGCGGGACGGCCTCGGTCATCCGCGAGCCGGGCAGGCCAGCGCCAGCCATCCCGTCGCCCAGTCGCCGCGCCGGAACGGAAGCTGACCCAGGCGGAACGGCGCCGTCGCGAGCTGCGTGGCGCGACCCGCCCAGCGCGGCGGCTGGAAGGTGCGCCCGCTCGACGCGGTGCGGGCGGCGATCGATGCTGGTGTGTCGCCGTGGCGCAGCTGGCGCGCCGCCATCCGGTTGCGCCCCCACTCCAGGAGGTGGCCGAACGGGAACCCCACGGCGTCGATCCTGAGCGGATCGAGCCCGGCCGACCGCAGCGTGCGCTCGAGGTCGGTCCGGCTGTACCGACGGAAGTGCCCCACGAGCTCGTCGGCCGCGCCGTAGCGGTGCTGGTGGGCAGGGACGGAGAGCAGCATCCGGCCGTCAGCCTCCACGTGCGAGGCCCAGTGCTCCAGCGCAGCCCGGTCGTCCTCGATGTGCTCGAGGACCTCGAAGGCGCAGACGAGGTCGAACGGCTCGGTGGCCGGGAGCTCGGCGAGGTCCGCGAGGACCGTCGCCGACGACGACAACCGATCCTTGGCCACGGCACGCGAACGATCGTCGGGCTCGATGCCCACGTAGCGACGGTCGTGCTCCAGTCGGGCGCCGAGGGCGCCTTGCCCCATGCCGAGCTCGAGGATCGAGTGGGGCTGCAGGGCGCTCAGCTCTCGTCGGATGAGCTCCCAGCGCATCCACGCGTTCGGGCTCAGCGGCGGGAGCGTCACTCCCTCACCCTTGCAGACCGGGGCGGCGGATCGATGATCTCGAGCAGCGGTTCGACGGAGGCGGAGGGGGTGAGGCGGGACGCGGCGATCGCTCGCGCCTGCTGGCGCTGCTCGTCGAGTCGCTGCCGGTCGGTCACGAGCGCGGCCAGCTCCTCGGCGAGGGCACCCGGCGAGCCGGCCGGAACGTACACCGCACCGTCGCCGAGCGCGTCGCGCTGGGCCGCCGTATCCGACGTGAGGATCGCGCAACCGGCCGCCGCGCCCTGCAGCACCTTGTTGGGCACGACCCGTTGCGCCTTGGCAGTGGTCCCGAAGATGCCCAGGCAGACGTGGTGGCTGGCCACCTCGTCCGGGAGCCGCGTCCCGTCGACCCAGTCGACCCAGCGGATCCGGTCATCGCCGCCGGCCCGCGCCCTCGTGTCGTCGAGGTCCTGCCCCGTGCCGATCATGGTGACCTCGACCGGGAGGTCCCGCGCCAGGGCGGCCAGGGCGCGCCCCAGGACCGGGGCGCCCTGCAGCGGGGTGAACAGGCCGAAGAACACCACTCGGACCGGGTCGTCGGGGCCAGGAGCCGGCGCCGGGTGGGTGGCGAACCATGCCGTGGGCGGCGCGACCGGGACCACGACGACCTGCTGCGGCGCCACGGGCAGGCTGGCACCCTGGGCCGCGGTGTCCACGACGACCACGTCGGCGGACCGGAGGGCGGCGCGGTCGACGCAATCGAGCAGACGGGTGACGACCGCCCGGTCCCCGAGCCCGCGATCGCGGACGGTGTCGCCGAGGGACACCATGTGATCGAGCACGATGGTGCTGCCACGGAACCGCCGGCGGGCGAGGTGGACGTCGAAGTGCCCCAGGTACGGGACCACGACGACCTCCGGTTGCTGGCGCACCTCGGCGCGCCACAGGCGGACCCAGCACGACAGGAGGCGGGCCGCGAGGATCGGCGCGCGCCACGGTCGCTGGGCCATGCGCACGCGGTCGGAGGTTCCGAGCCCGAGCGGCTCGTTGAGGACCGAGACGTCGTGGCCGTGGAGCTCGATGCCCTCTCGCAGGGCTCGCACCCTCGGGTGCGTGCGTTCGTCGAAGGTACCGAAGAAGAGGACTCGCACGGAGGGGAGACCGTAGGCGATCCGCGCCTCGCTGGGCAGCCATGCGGAGGGGTGAGGTGGCGCAACCGCATGGCCATGGGCGACCATGGTCGGCCCCCTGACGGCACCCGTCACCTCCTCATGCCTGACGACTCCCCGAGCTTCCACTCCGGTCCTGCGCCGCGCACCGAGCGCCGGTGGGTCGCGGCCGTCCTGTTCGTGCTGGTCGTGGTCGTGATGCCTGCGACGACGACCGTCATCGCCGTCGAGCGCTTTCCTGAGCTCTCGACGCTGGACGAGTTCGCGCACATCGACTACCTCCGCCGAGTCGAGGATGGCCAGATCCCGCGCATGGGCGACAAGGTCCTGTCGGAGACGGCCCGGGACGTCGCGTGCCGCACCATCGAGGGTCGCGGGGTGTCCGACTGCCAGAAGGACGTGATCGACCCCGGGGAGGTCGATGCCGAGGGGTACTCCTACGAGGCCCAGCAGCCGCCCGTGTACTACGTCATCACCGCGGTGCTCCGGCAGCCGATCCGGCTCGTCGTCCACGGCTATGTGAACTCCGCGCGCCTCACGGGCGCCATCTGGCTGGCGGCGGGCCTGGCGGCGCTGTGGTGGTTCCTGCGGTCCCGCATGCAGAGCTCCGCGCTGGTGGCGGCCATCGTGTGTGCGATCGTCGGTCTGACGCCGACGGTCGTGTCGCAGGCGTCGATCGTGAACAACGACGCGCCCGCGGTGCTCACCGGTGTCCTGCTGCTCGTCGGCTACGAGGAGCTACGCCGGAATCCGACTCGCCGGGCGCTCGGCATCGCGGCTGTGGTCGGTGTGATCCTCGTGCTGGTCAAGCCGCTCGCGATCCTCGGCATCGGGGCGGTCACGCTGGCGCTCCTGCTCGAGTCACGCGGGCGCCGAGCCAGCCTGGGGGCGATGGCCCGCTTGGTGGTGCCGGCGGCAGCGGCGGCGGCCGCCTACCAGGGTTGGCAGCTCGTGCGCGACGTGCGCGCCGTGGTCCCCTACAGCGAGGTCGTGGAGGTCCTGCTCCGCCCGAGGACGACGCTGACGGAGTACCCCTTCGACGCCATCGGCATCGTGGGGCCGCGGTTCGTGTCGGCCTACTGGGAGACCGGCGCCTCCATGTTCACCGAGCCGACGGTGGCCGGGATCGCGATGTGCGTGGGCCTGCTCTTCGTCGTCACGCCCTCGCTCTCAACCGCGATGGGTCACGGCCGCCGAGACCTCCAGCCCCTCCACATCGCCCTGCTGGCCGTGCTGCTGATCGCGCCTCAGGTGCTGATCGCCCAGTCGTACTTCATGGTGCACAAAGGTGGGGGAGCCAACGCCCGCTACGCCCTCACCCTGCTCCCCTTGACGATGACAGCGGTGGTGCCCTGGCTCGAGCGACGGGGCCTACGGTGGTTCGCGCTCGCGAGCGTGCTCGTGTTCCTCGCGTTCACCGTCGGCGGCCTCCTCACCTACGACCTGGGGGCGATCTCCTGAAGCTCATCATCCAGGTCCCGTGCCTCGACGAAGAGGACCAGCTGCCCATCTCCCTCGGCGCCCTTCCCGCGCCAGGTGGAGGGGTTCGACGTCGTCGAGTGGCTCATCGTCGACGACGGCTCCACCGATCGCACCGTCGAGGTGGCCAAGGAGCTCGGCGTCGACCACATCGTCAAGCTGACCAACAACAAGGGCCTCGCGTTCGCGTTCCAGGCCGGTCTCGACGCGTGCCTGAAGCTGGGTGCCGACGTCATCGTGAACACCGATGCGGACAACCAGTACTCCGCGGCCGACATCCCGACGCTCGTGCGCCCGATCCTCGCCGGGGACGCCGACATGGTGATCGGGGATCGCAACGTGATGGGCGTCGAGCACTTCTCGATGGTGAAGAAGCGGCTGCAGCGCGTCGGGAGCTGGGTCGTGCGGCAGGCGTCGGGGACGACCGTGCCGGATGCGACGTCCGGCTTCCGGGCCTACAACCGCGAGGCGGCGCTGGGCCTCACGGTGGTGTCGCGCTTCACCTACACGCTCGAGTCGCTCATCCAGGCCGGCAAGAGCCTGGTGGCGGTGGACCACGTCGTGGTCGGCACCAACGACAAGCTGCGGGAGTCGCGCCTCTTCGGCTCCACGTGGGGCTACGTGCGCCGAAACGTCGTCGCGATCTTCCGGATCTACGCGGGCTACGAGCCGCTGAAGGTGTTCACCTGGCTGGCCGTGGCGCTCCTCGCGGCGAGCCTGCTGGCGTGGTCGCCACTGCTGTGGGACTGGATCGTCAACGGCGATCGCTCCGGGCACCTGCAGTCGATCGTCGTGGGCGGCGCGCTCCTCGTGGCCGCGGTCCAGGTGTTCGCGCTCGGCGTCATCGCCGACCTGATCGCCGCGCACCGGACGGTGTCGCAGCGCACCCTGGAGCGCGTCCGACGCATCGAGCTCGAGCTCGGCGTGGAGCCGTCGCACTACGTGCACGGCCCCGGCCCGGGGGAAGGTCCTCAGGCCTGAGCGCCAGGCCCGAGGAACACGCTGAGCATCTGCTGCGCGGCGGCCGCCGGTGCCACGTCCCCCGCCGCCACGGCCTGCTCCAGCTCCAGCGCCAGGCGCCTGACATCAGGATGGGTGCGCAGCTGCTGCAGGAGGGTGTCCGTGACCTCGCTCCACATCCACGCGGTGCTCTGCTGCGCTCGGAGCTCGGCCAGCCCCTGCGCCCGCAGGCGCTCGTGACTGGCGACGAGCTCGTCCCAGAGCGCAGGGATCCCATGGCCGGTGAGCGCCGAGCACGTGGTGACGGCGACGTCCCAGCCCGGGCGCTTCGGCCGCAGGAGGTGCACGGCGTGCCGGAGCTCGCCGGCCGCCCGCTGTGCGGCCGGCGCCAGGTCGCCGTCGGCCTTGTTCACGACGATGTGGTCGGCGAGCTCCATGATGCCGCGCTTGATGCCTTGCAGCTCGTCCCCCCCGGCGGGTGATGCGATGAGCACGAACAGGTCGACCAGATCGGCGACCGCGACCTCGGACTGCCCGACGCCGACGGTCTCCACCAGCACGACGTCGAAGCCGGCCGCCTCGCACAGGAGCATGGCCTCACGCGTCCGCCGCGCGACGCCTCCGAGGGTGCCCGATGACGGCGAGGGTCGGATGAAGGCGCTCGGGTCCCGACCGAGGTCCGCCATGCGAGTCTTGTCACCGAGGATCGACCCGCCGGTCCGGTTGCTGGACGGGTCGACCGCCAGCACCGCGACCGTGTGCCCCTCCGCGATCGCGTGCAGCCCCAAGGACTCGATCAGCGTGGACTTGCCGGAGCCAGGGACACCGGACAGCCCGACGCGCATGGCGCCTCCCGTCCGGGGGAGCAGGTCGTCCACCAGCTTCCGGGCTCTCATCCGGTGGTCGGATCGCGTCGACTCGACCAGCGTGATCGCGCGGGCCAGCGCCCGGCGGTCACCCGCGCGGACGGCGTCGGCGAGGTCGTCCCCGGAGGTCACCGGCGTGGTCAGCGGGAGTGCCGCTGACGGAGGAGGTCGAGGACCGTGGTGGCGGCGGCAGGGATGTTGGTGCCCGGTCCGAAGATGGCCACGACCCCGGCGGCATAGAGCTCGTCGTGGTCCTGCGGGGGGATGACACCGCCGCAGACGACCAGGATGTCCTCGCCGCCCGCCTGGCGGAGCTCCGCGATCAGCTGGGGGACGAGGGTCTTGTGCCCGGCGGCTTGGCTGGAGACGCCCACGACGTGCACGTCGTTCTCCACCGCGGCGCGGGCCACCTCCGCCGGCGTCTCGAAGAGGGGTCCGAAGTCGACGTCGAACCCGATGTCGGCGAACGCCGTGCCCACGACCTTCGCCCCACGATCGTGGCCGTCTTGGCCCATCTTCGCCATGAGCAGGCGGGGGCGGCGTCCCTCCTCCTCGGCGAAGGCGGCGACCTCGGCCACGATGGCCGCAAAGTCGGCGTCGCCCTCGAACCCGGATCCGTACACGCCGCTGATGCTACGGATCTCCGCCTTGTGCCGACCGAACACCGCTTCCATCGCGTCGCTCATCTCACCGACCGTCGCGCGCGCTCGAGCGGCCTCGATGCACAGCGCGAGGAGGTTCGCGTCGCTGGCGGCGCCCTCGCTCAAGCGGTGCAGAGCGTCGTCGCAAGCCACCTGGTCCCGGGTGGCGCGGATGTGCTCGAGCCGCGCGATCTGCTGCTCGCGCACCTTCGTGTTGTCGATGTCGAGGATGTCGACCAGGGCGGGTTCGTCGGGGCGGTACTTGTTCACGCCGACGATCACCTCCTCGCCACGATCGATCCGGGCCTGGCGGCGCGCGGCGGCTTCCTCGATCCGCAGCTTCGGCATGCCCGAGGCGACCGCCTTCGTCATCCCCCCGAGCCCCTCGACCTCCTCGATGATGGTCCAGGCCCGGTCGGCGAGGGCCTGGGTGAGGGCTTCCACGTAGTAGCTCCCGCCGAGCGGGTCGACGACCTTCGGGATGCCCGTCTCCTCCTGGATGATGAGCTGCGTGTTGCGCGCGATGCGGGAGCTGCCCTCCGTCGGCAGCCCCAGCGCCTCGTCGAAGGAGTTGGTGTGCAGGCTCTGGGTGCCGCCGAGGACCGCGGCCAAGGCCTCGATCGTCGTGCGCACGACGTTGTTGTACGGGTCCTGCTCGGTGAGGGACACCCCGCTCGTCTGGCAGTGGGTCCGCAGCATGCGCGACTGGGGGTTCTTCGGGTCGAAGGTGGCCATCACGCGGTCCCAGAGGAGACGGGCGGCGCGGAGCTTGGCCACCTCCATGAAGAAGCCCATGCCGATGGCGAAGAAGAACGACAGCCGGGGGGCGAACCGGTCGATGTCGAGCCCGCGCCGAGTGGCGACGCGCGCGTACTCCCAGCCGTCGGCGATGGTGAAGGCGAGCTCGAGATCGGCGGTCGCGCCGGCCTCTTGCATGTGGTAGCCGGAGATCGAGATCGAGTTGAAGCGCGGCATGTGCTCCGCGGTGTGGCTGATGATGTCGGCCACGATCCTCATGCTCGGCTCGGGCGGGTAGATGTACGTGTTGCGGACCATGAACTCCTTGAGGATGTCGTTCTGGATGGTGCCGCTGAGCTGGTCCTGGGTGACCCCTTGCTCCTCGCCGGCGACGATGAAGCTGGCCAGCACGGGGAGCACGGCGCCGTTCATCGTCATCGACACCGACATCTTCTCGAGCGGGATGCCGTCGAAGAGGATCTTCATGTCCTCCACGGAGTCGATCGCGACCCCTGCCTTCCCGACATCGCCGACCACGCGCGGGTGGTCGGAGTCGTAGCCCCGATGCGTGGCCAGGTCGAAGGCGACCGACACGCCCTGCTGACCGGCCGCGAGGTTCCGTCGGTAGAAGGCGTTGGACTCCTCCGCGGTGGAGAACCCCGCGTACTGCCGGATGGTCCAGGGGCGACCCGTGTACATGGTGGCGCGCACGCCCCGCACGAAGGGCTCGACGCCAGGGAGGCTGTCGATGTGGGCGATGCCGGCGACGTCCGCAGCGGTGTAGAGGGGCTGTACCGCGATCCCCTCTGGCGTGTCCCACACGAGGGTGTCGGGATCAGCGCCCTTCAGGTCCTTGCTGGCCAGCGCCCGCCACGTGGCGCGATCGGCTCCGAGTCCGTGTGTGTCGCTCATCGTGGGTCGATCGTAGGGATCGACCGGCAGCGGTGGGAAACCCTCAGGCGGTGAGCGACTCGAGGCGAAGCGTCTGGACCACCCGATCCGCCGTGCGCACGAGCGGACCGCGGGTCGCCCAGCTGCCCACCACCACGTAGAGGCAGAACGGCCGTCCGCCGACCTGGAAGAAGTGCTGGGTGCCGGCCATCCCGGGAAGCGCCCGCTGCATCGACTGGGGCGAGAACCCGTCGGCGCGCAGCCGGGGGAGCCCCTCTCGCCGGAAGAGGGCGGTGCTCGCCGCCTCGGGCTCGTGCTCGAGGAGGCAGACGAGGATGTCGGAGCCACCCATGATCTCGACGGCGCCCGACCCGTAGTCGCCCCGCTCGACCGGCAGCGGGAAGGTGGCCGCGTGCAGGATGGCGGCCTGCCCCCCGCTCGCGGAGGACGCGGTGCGCGCGGTCGCCGCGCCGGCGGCTGGTTCGACGGCACGGATCTGTCCGTCCCAGCCCGCCGGCAGCTCGATCGAGACACCGCTCGCGGCGAGCGCCACCATCAGCGGTCGTCGCCTTCGGGATCGTGCGACGGGTGGACAGCCGGGTAGAGGCTGGGGTCGCCGGGGGTGATCCCAGCGGCCAGCAGCTCGGCGTCGACCCGGTCGGCGCGGTCCTGCCCGCCGAGGCGCGGCTGCGGACGGCCTCGCACCGCCGGCGGGGCGGCTCGGTCGGACGTGGCACGGTTCAGCAGATCGAGGATCTGCGGCCAGGAGGTGCCGGCCCCTTCGCCGATGATCTGGCTCGATCGGCCGTCCACGAGGATGAAGTACGGGGACACGGGCACGTTGTACAGATCCCAGGCCTCGCTCGACATGAGCGTCAGCACCCCCGCTGGGGCGAGGTCGGCCACCGACGCGGGTGACTCCGATTCCGGGCCGTTGGTGACGATCACGAGCCGGGTCGCGTCGCCGGGCAGCGGCGCGTCGCCGTGCCGGCCCAATGCCTCCCAGAAGGTGCCGCACGTCCCGCACCCCGTCGACAGGAACGCGAGCAGCGTGCTGTGGTCGACGCCGGCGATCGCCGCGTGCGCGGCCCCTCCGTCGGGGAGGCTGCCGGACAGGTCGACGGCCGGACCGAACGGGGCATCCTCCCCACGTGGCCGGGCCACGCCGGGCGCGGTGCGCATCGGCGCGTGGCGGGAGGTCGCGACGTTGCCGGGAGCGGCCGCAGGGGGACCGTCCTCCAGGTTGACGCCGAGGTCGTGCAAGGCCTTGAGGATGTCGGCGTGCGAGCGCAGGAGCCCGACCACCAGGACGGCGAGCAGCGCCACCACCAGACCGAGCGCCACGACCAGCGCGGTCACCGTGTCACCCGACCAGCCATGGCTGTCCGTACACGACCTGCGTGCTCACGCCGCTCGACAGCGAGCGACGGAGGTACCACGTGCCCCTCGAGGGTCGGTAGACGCCGATGCTGTCGGCGCCGACGCCGAACCAGTCACCGACCACCGGGATGTCGCCCGCCTGGCCGTACGCGATCGTGATGTCCGGCGCGCCCCCGGACAGCGAGTTCCGCAGGTACCACATGCCCCGTCGGAACACGCCGATCGTGTCGGTGCCGTCGCCGTTCCAGTCGCCCGTGACGGGGATGTCCGTCGCGACGCCGTAGCGGAAGTCGTGGGCGACCGCCGGAGGGGCCGTGATGCTGTCGCTCAGGTACCAGTTTGCCCCGCGGACCACGCCGACGCTGTCGACGCCGTCGCCGTTCCAGTCGCCCGTGACGGGGATGTCCGTGGCCACGCCGAAGCGGAAGCTGTGGTGGACCGTTGCGGACAGGTTGTCGCAGAGGTACCAGGTGGCATCGCGCACGATGCCGATGGTGTCGCTCCCGTTGCCGTTCCAGTCGCCCACCACCGCGAGATCGCCGGCCTGGCGGCCGAAGGTCACGGCCGGCAGCGTGCCGGCCGTGATCGTCTGGCGCATCGTCCAGCGTCCGTCGGGAGCGTTCAGGAACCCGATCCCGTGGACGCCGTCGCCGTTCCAGTCCCCTGCGATCGGATAGATGGCGGGGGCCTGCTGCAGGCAGGGCCGGTTGTGGTAGCGGGTGTTGTTGTCGGTGCGGACCGCGCTGCTCGAGCAGCTGGGCTCGATCTGCCACGGTGGGGTGCAGGTGATCACCCGGCACTGGATCGGTCCGATGCAGGCCACGTGGTTGCTGCAGTTGCCGTAGCGGAACGCGGTGCAGCCGGCCTTCCGGTGGTCGCAGCGGCCGCGACCGCACCCGCACGGCGTGCCGTTGCAGCTCCCGCTGCAGATGCCGGATCCGCCGCACGAGCACCCACCGCAGGGCTTGTGGCAGTCCATGTAGTAGCGCGCCGCTCCACCGCAGAAGCTCGACCCGTCGGCCTTCCACCAGCCGCCGGTGAGGGAGCCGGACGGGCACGCGTTGGCGCCGTAGATCGCGCAGCAGAACTCCGTGTAGCCGTCGCAGCAGAGGGAGCCGCAGGCGCACGCCTGGCCCTGGCAGCTGCAGATGGCGGCGTAGGCGCTCGTCGGACGGAGCAGGAGGTCGGCGGGTGCCGCCACGAGCGCGCTCGCCACCACTGCCGACCGGGACAGGAAGCTGCGCCGGTCGAGTCGGTTCGCGACGGCGTCGGTGGCTCGGGAGAGCATGGAGCGGGGCACGACCGCACCACCGTAGCGCGATGGCCGCATCGTCCTGCGACGCCGGTCGAGGGGTCTGCGCGCCGGTCGATAGCCTCCTCGCAATGGCTCTGCGCTTCGTGATCATCGGCGGTGGGCCGGCTGGGAACACGGCGGCCACGTGTGCCGTTCGGCTGGGCGCCGACGTCACGATCGTGGAGCAGGAGGTGATCGGCGGCGCGGCGCACCTGCGCGACTGCATCCCGTCCAAGGCCATGATCGCCACGGGCGGTGCGCTGGCGGCGGTCAGCCGCACGCCGGAGATGGGCCTCACCGCCGCGTCCGCGGCGGTCGACCCCGACGCCCTGCGAGCACGCATCGAGGCGATCGAGCACAAGCTCGAGAGCGGCACACGGCAGCTGCTCGACAGCCAGGGTGTCAGGATCGTCGCCGGCCGGGGCCACCTCGCGGGGCCCCACGCCGTCGTGGTCGACACGCCCGAGGGCCCGGTCGAGCTCGAGGCGGATGCCATCCTCCTCAGCACGGGCAGCCAGCCGCGGCTGCCCGACTGGGCCGACGTCGACGGCGAACGGGTGCTGTCGACGCGCGATGCCTACCCGCCGGCGACCTGGCCGGAGCACCTCGTCGTCATCGGTTCCGGCGTCACCGGCGTCGAGTTCGTCCACATGTTCTCCTCGCTCGGCAGCCGGGTGACCCTGATCGTGTCGCGGCACCAGGTGCTGCCGCAGAAGGACCCCGAGGTCGCGGCGGCGTTGGAGGACGAGCTCCTCGGCCGGGGCGTCCACCTCCTCAAGGGCGCTCGCGCGGTGGCGATCGACCGCCTCGACGACGGTGTCGTCGTCCGCTGCGACGACGGCCGAACGGCGACCGGCAGCCATGCCCTCATGGCGATCGGCTCGGTCCCCAACAGCGAGGGCCTGGAGCTCGACACCGCCGGGGTGGTCGTGGACACGGGCGGCTACGTGCCCATCGACGAGCACTGCCGGACCAACGTGGCCCACATCTACGCCGCCGGCGACCTCTCCGGGAAGCTGCCGCTGTCGTCGGTCGCGGCCATGCAGGGTCGCCGCATCGCCGAGCACCTGCTGGGCGTGCAGTCGCGGAACAGCCGACTGCTCGACTACGACAAGGCGGCGTCGGCGATCTTCACGGTGCCCGAGATCGCCGACGTCGGGCTCGCGGAGGCGGACGCCTTCGCTGAGGGGCGCAAGGTGCGGGTCACCAAGGTCCCGTTCTCCGCGTCGCCCAAGGCGCTGATCGAGAGCCACAGCAAGGGCTTCGTGAAGATCGTCAGCGATCCTGCGACGGGCGTGGTGCTGGGTGGCTCGATCGTCGGTCGGCATGCGGCCGAGCTCATCGCGGTGATCGCCGTGGCCGTCACCAACGGGCTGCGGGTCGCCGACATCGTGGACAGCCTGCTGGTGCACCCGTCGTTGTCGGAGGCCCTGGCCGAGGCGGCCGAGTAGTGCTGCCCGCCCTCACCGGTCCTGCGCTGGTCACCGCGGGTCTGCTCGCGCTGGCCGGCGCGCAGAAGCTGATCGATCCCACCATGGCCGTCGGCGCGCTGCGCGCCCTTCGCCTGCCGTCGTCGCCGTCGCTCGTCCGGGCGGGCGCGGGCGCCGAGATGGTGCTCGGCGTGGCCGCCATCACCATCGGCGGGGCGCCGCTCTGGTGGCTGGTCGCGGCGAGCTACGTGGCCTTCACGGCCTTCGTGGCCGCGGCCCTGCGGAGCGGGACGATGATCGGCTCGTGCGGCTGCTTCGGTCGGGAGGAGACCCCACCGCACCCCGTCCACCTGGTGCTCGACGTGGTGCTGGCGGGCTTCGCGGCCGCGGTCGCCGTGTGGTCGCCGTCGGCCCCGCTGGACGCGCTGGGGGATGCGCCCGGGAGCGGGCTGGTCCTCGTCCTCCTCGCCGGCCTCGCGCTCTACCTGTTGCACGCCGCGTTCGTCGACCTCCCCCGGGCCCTCACGGCCGCGGGGTAGCGGTCTCAGCGTCGAGCGACCGCCACGAGGTTCATGGACGGACGGACCCCGGGCTCGATGCGCACGTCCTCCGGGCCGAAGTCGAACGTGCGGCGCAGGGCCGCGTCGCCGCCCCGGCGAGCTCGGCTCTGGACCCACTTCAGGGCGCGCAGGCCGGCCTGCCGCAGGGCTTCGGGCGCTCTGGGGAACGTGACCGGGTAGGTGACGAGCCGCAGCCGCCGATCGCGTGACAGCTCGATGTCGTCGATCCCGGGTGCCGTCATGGAGTACAGCTCCACATCGTGGAACCGCCGCTCGAGGGCGGCTCGGAGCCCCGCGTGGTCGTACTCGATCACGTGGAACAGGTTCCAGGGCCGCTGGCCTGGGAAGAGCCGCGTGGTGCGGTCTGGCGTGGCGATGACCGCGACGCCCCCTGGCTTCAGCAGGCGGGCGAGCTCGGCGACGTAGGCGTCCACCTCCCAGATGTGCTCGATGACCTGGAACGACGTGATCGCATCGAAGCTCCCGTCGGGGAAGGGGGCCCGGTGTTCGGGGAGCGGGCGGATCAGCTGGTAGTCGAGGTTGGGGGCCTGGTGCGCGTCGGCGGCGAAGCCGACCGCCTCGGCACTGATGTCCACTCCGGTGATCCGCTCGCACACGGCGGCGAGGCGATGGGTGCCGTACCCGGTGCCGCACCCGAAGTCCAGGACGGTGCGGTCCTTCACGTACGGGATGGCGAAGTCGTAGGTGGCCAGGTGGCAGCAGTAGATCAGGTAGTCGACCGGGTTCGACTGGTAGTCGGCCTCCGAGAGCCGCTCGCTCGTGGCCTTGGGTCGTGCCACGGGATCGGGATCGCCAGGAGGATCAGTCGAGCCAGCCAACGGTCACTCGATGACGACGATGACGTCGCCCGAGCCGACGGACTGGCCGGGCGTGACCTTGACCTCGGTGACCGTGCCGCCCTTGTCGGCGGTGATGTTGTTCTCCATCTTCATCGCCTCGAGCACGCACACCGGCTGGCCCACCTCGACCGCCTGGCCGACCTCGACGAGCACCTTCACGATCGTGCCCTGCATCGGAACGGTGACCTTGCCACTGCCTGCGACTGACCCGCCGGCTCCCGCGGCAGCCCGGCGCGTGCGGGGGCTCGCGGCGGCCCCGGCCACCACCGCCGCGGGCGCGTCCGGCACCCACACCTTCACGTTGAACCGCTTGCCGTTGACCTCCACGTCGACGTCGCGCTGCACCGTGGGCCCCTCGTCGGCGGACGCCGGGGTCGCGGGTGCGGCGGTGATGGCCGAGAGGTCGAGGTGGGCCTCGACCCACTTCGTGGAGTGGGTGGCGGCGCGGAAGTCCGGGTGCCGCAGGATGGCCAGATCGGCGGGGACCGTGGTCGCGATGCCCGCGACGCGCAGCTCCCCGAGCGCGCGGATCATGCGGTCGATGGCCGTGTCCCGGGTGTCGCCCCACACGATGAGCTTCCCGACGAGGTTGTCGTAGTACTGGCTCACCTCGTCGCCGCTCTCGTAGCCGCCGTCCCAGCGGACGCCGAAGCCCTGCGGCGGCACGAGCTCGGTGATCCTGCCGGGGGAGGGGAGGAACTTGCCCTCGGTGGGGTCCTCGGCGTTGATGCGGACCTCGATCGCCCAGCCGCGCAGGTCGATGTCGTCCTGCGTGAACGAGAGCGGCTCACCGGACGCGACACGGATCTGCTCGCGCACGAGGTCGATGCCGGACACCAGCTCGGTGACGGGGTGCTCCACCTGGAGGCGGGTGTTCATCTCGAGGAACCAGAACTCGCCGTCCTGGTAGAGGAACTCGACGGTGCCGGCGTTGTGGTAGCCGCACGCCTTGGCGACCTTGACGGCCGCCTCGCCCATCGCCTGGCGCGTCTCGGCGGGGAACGCGGGCGCCGGGCTCTCCTCGATCAGCTTCTGGTGCCGGCGCTGGGCGGAGCAGTCGCGCTCGCCCACCCAGACGAGGTTGCCGTGCACGTCGCCGATGACCTGCATCTCCACGTGGCGTGGCCACGTGAGGTAGCGCTCGATGTAGCACTCGTCGCGGCCGAAGCCCTTGAGCGCCTCCGACCGAGCGGACTCGAGGGCCGTGGGGGCGTCCTCGGACGACGCCACCACTCGCATGCCGCGGCCGCCGCCGCCGTACGCCGCCTTGATGGCGACCGGCCAGCCGAACTCGTCGCCGAACGCGATGACCTCGTCGGCGGAGGTGAGGAACTCGGTGGTGCCGGGCACGCCCTGCACGCCGGCGGCCTGGGCCGCGATGCGGCTCGACACCTTGTCGCCCATGACCTCGATCGCCTCGGGGGGCGGACCGATGAAGGTGACGCCGCGCTCGGTGATGGCCCGTGCGAAGTCCGTGTTCTCCGAGAAGAACCCGTAGCCGGGGTGCACGCCATCGGCGCCGGACTGCTCGATCACCTCGAGGATCCGCTCCGTGTTCAGGTAGCTCTCGGCCGCCGTCTGGCCGCCCAGCGCGTACGCCTCGTCGGCCAGCCGGACGTGCAGCGCGTCCCGGTCGAGCTCGGAGTACACCGCCACCGTGGCGATGCCCATCTCCTTGCAGGCGCGGATGACTCGGACAGCGATCTCGCCCCGGTTGGCGATGAGGACCTTGGTGAGCACGCCATATGGTTACTTGCGTGCCGGGCGGACGTGCCAGATCAACGCTGCCGGGTGGACCCGGTCGACGCTTCGCTGACGTCCGATGGGTGCTCGAGACCGGCTCCACCAACGCCGATGCCATGGAGCTGGCCCGGCAGGGCGAGCCGGAGGGCATCGTGCTCGTGGCCGACCACCAGACAGCCGGCCGCGGGCGGGCCGGTCGCACCTGGACAGCGCCGCCGGGAGCGGGGCTGCTGCTGTCGATCCTGCTGCGACCGCCGGCAGCGATGCTGGACCTGACGACGATGGCCGTCGCCGTCTCGGCGGCGGTGGCGATCGAGGAGGTGGCCGGCTTCGCGCCCCGGCTGAAGTGGCCGAACGACCTGGTGTGGCCGGGCGACGGGTCCGCGGCCGACCGCAAGCTCGCGGGCGTCCTGGCCGAGGCCGACTGGCCGGCGTCGACCTCGATCTCGGCGGGCTGGAAGCCCCCGGCGACAGGGGAGCGGGCCGTGGTCGTGGTGGGCATCGGGATCAACGTGACCTGGCCGGTGGAGCTGCCCGCCGAGCTGGGCGAGATCGCGGTGGCGATCAACCAGGTGGTGGACACGCCGGTCGATCGGGAGGACCTGCTCATCGCCCTGCTGTCGCAGCTGGGCCCGCGCTACCTGGCGTTGTGCGCCGGAGACCGCGCGCCGCTGCTCGACGACTGGCGGGACCGCTCCGCCACGTTGGGACGTCGGGTGCGGGTCGACCTCGGCGCCGACGATGTGGAGGGCACGGCCCTCGACATCACCGACGACGGCCACCTCGTGGTGGAGACGCTCGAAGGCAAGCGGCGGGTCTTCGCGGTCGGCGACGTCGTCCACCTCCGCCCCGCGTGATCAGACCGAGGGTCAAGGGCGCAGCGATGCGGGGCCGGGTGCTCCGCGGCTCCACGACGCGTCACCGTCGTCCGTGGGGGCATCCGCGAGGCGATAGGTCCCGTTCCGTCGCTCTCGAGGCGACAGGTCCCACATGCGGGACGCATGACCTCGAGAGCCGGCGAAGGGGACCCATCGCCTCGGGTCCATCGAGGTCGCAGGGTCGACGTGTTCCGGTGGTTCAGGGCAGGAGCGACCCACTGCTGCTCTGCTGGCGCCGGCGCTACGCGTCCTTGAGCGATCGCTTCCTGGCGAGCCAGGCCTGTACGACCTTCGCCATGGCATCGGGGTTGTAGGCGTCTTCCTCGTAGCTCCACATGCCGTCGCCGGCGTAGTGGAGCTTGGTGATGTTCGGTGCCTGGTAGATCTCGCCGTCACCGAGGTCGTTGAGGCGGTTCTGGATCTCGCACACGATCCATCCCCGATCCTCGTCGAACATCGCCCACTCCACCGGGAACACGGTGAACTGGTCGTTCGGGTACTGCGTCATGGTGGAGGTGATCCACCGGCGGATCGCCTCCCGGCCCTCGAAGCGACCGTAGAGGTGCTCGACGTAGACGGCGTCCTCGGTGAACTGGTCGGCCCACGGGCTCCAGTCACCGGTCTGCCCCGCCACCCGCCCCCGCGCCTGGTACGCCTCGAACTCCCGCTCCAGCTCCGCCCTCGAGTACGCCGTCATGGCCGGACGTCTACCACGTCTGCGGTCGATCTCGTCCGGGATGCGGGTGCATTCGACCGCAGACGTCGTTCAGGGGTCGGCGGTGGCGGCGGCGAGGGCCCGGAAGGCGTCGGCGGCGACCCGGGTGAGGGGGCCGGGAGACGGGAGGCGCCGGTCGTCCACCTGGTGGACGGGCTGGACGTCCCGGCTGGTGCTGGTGAGGAAGACCTCGTCGGCAGCCAGGAAGTCGCCCATGTGGATGTCCGCCTCGACGGCGTCGGTGACCTCGAGCACGAGCTCCCGGGTGACGCCCGCCAGGCAGCCGGACGACAGCGGTGGCGTGAGCAGGCGGCCCTCGATGCCGACGAACACGTTGGATCCGGTGCCCTCGCAGAGCAGGTCGGTGGTGGTGTGGAAGATGGCCTCGGTGCACCCGCGCGCCTTGGCGAACGCGAGCGACTTCACGTTCTCGGCGTACGAGGTCGTCTTGATGCCCGCCATCGCACCCCGCTCGTTTCGGGGCCAGGGCACCACCCAGACGGTCGTCGACGACGTGACCTCCGTGAGCGATCCGACGGCGACGATCACGGTGGGCGCCTGGTCGCCCCGCTCCGAACCCAGCGGCGCCGACCCGCCCGTGACCGTGACGCGCACCCGGGCCAGCGGGAGGTCGTGGGAGGTGAGCACGTCGGCAATGGCCGTGCGCAGCTCCTCGTCGCTGAAGGGCACCGGGAGATCGAGGCCCTCCGCCGACCGGCGCAGGCGCTCGAGGTGGCGGCGGGTGGCGAAGGGCCGGCCGTCCACGGCCTTGAGCGTCTCGAAGACGCCGTCGCCCACGGTGAGCCCGTGGTCGAAGATCGAGATCGTCGCGCTCGCCTCGTCCACGAGGGACCCGTTCAGCCAGACCAAGCCAGGCGGTCCGGTGCGGCCGGAGGCCGCGCCGCTGGCTCGGCGTCGAGGCTCGCCTTCGGCGTCGAAGTCTTCAGCCATGGGGGGATCCTGACGCGATTCGGAGCAGGTTTCGAGCCTTGAGCTCGGTCTCCGCCCACTCGTCGGCGGGCTCGCTGTCCCAGGTGATGCCGCCGCCGGTGCCGAAGTGCAGCTGGCCGTCACCCACCCAGAAGGTGCGGATGGCGACGTTGAGGTCGCCCTCGCGACGGTCGGCGTCGACCCAGCCAACCGCCCCGCAGTAGACGCTGCGTGCCGTCGGCTCCAGGGCGGCGATCTGCTCGAGGGCGGCCAGCTTCGGCGCGCCGGTCACCGACCCGGGCGGGAAGGTGGCCATGATCGCCTCCGCCCATCCGCACCCAGGGCGGAGTCGCCCGCGGACCGTCGAAACGAGGTGGACCAGCCCGGGGTGGTGCTCGATCGAGAGGAGCGACGGGACCTCGACGGACCCGAACTCGCACACGCGTCCGAGGTCGTTGCGGACGAGGTCGACGATCATCACGTTCTCGGCTCGGTCCTTCGCGGTCAGGCCGCTGGGGTCAGGCGCCGTGCCCTTGATCGGACCGGACTCGACGACGTCGCCATCGCGCCGGAGGAACCGCTCCGGCGAGGCCGAGGCCACGAAGCAGCCAGCCGCGGGCACCCGCACGACCGCGCTGTAGGGGGCAGGGTTGCCGTCCGCGAGCGCAGCGCCCAGCGCGGCCACGTCGCCGTGCGGAGGCATCGGCGCGGACAGGCGGCGCGTCAGGTTCACCTGGTACACGTCGCCGGTCTCGATCGACCGGCGGATGGACCGCACGCCCGCCGTGAACTCGTCCTCCGAGAGCGAGCTCGTCCACGCGCCGGGCGGTGGTCCGCGCCACGGCGGGCCCGGCCAGGGGCGCGCCGCGCGCACATGGGCGAAGCGGGCGCAGATCGGCGTCCCCTCGAACGGCAGCACGACCGCCCAGAACCCGGCGGACTCCAACGCGGCCAGGTCGTCCGTCAGGTCGACGAGGTCCGTCGCCAACCGCCCACCTACCACTGCCAGGGGGACGGCATCGGCGACGGGGCGGGGCATGGCCGGCAGCGTACGATCACACCTCGTCCCAGCCGTCACCCGTTCGCCTCCCAGAAAGGTCGTCGCCCCCGTGCACGTGGAGTTCACCGAGGAGCACGACGCGCTGCGCACCGTCGTTCGTGACTTCGCCGAGAGCGAGATCGCGCCGCACGCGGAGGCGTGGGACCGTGAGCACCACTTCCCGGTGGACGTCGTGCGCGGCATGGGCGACCTCGGGCTGTTCGGCATCCCGTTCCCGGAGCAGTACGGCGGCGGGGGCGGTGACCTCACGATGCTCTGCATCGCCATCGAGGAGCTCGCCCGCGTCGATCACTCCATGGCCATCACGCTCGAGGCGGGGGTGGGCCTGGGGGCCAACCCGATCCACCGCTTCGGCACCGAGGCACAGAAGCAGGCGTGGCTGCCGGATCTCTGTGCAGGACGCGCGCTCGGTGGCTTCGGCCTCACCGAGCCAGAGGCGGGCAGCGACGCGGGCGGCACCCGCACCACGGCGGTGCTCGACGCGGGCGCGGGGGAGTGGGTGGTGAACGGCGAGAAGGCCTTCATCACCAACTCGGGAACGGAGATCACGGCCTTCGTCACCGTCACGGCTCGCACCGGTCCTGGCGAGATCAGCACGATCATCGTCCCGTCGGGCACGCCGGGGTTCGAGGTGCAACCGGCCTACCGGAAGATGGGCTGGCACGCATCGGACACCCATGGGCTCACCTTCGTGGACAGCCGCGTGCCCGAGGACAACCTGCTCGGCGAGCGCGGCCGAGGCTTCGCGCAGTTCCTCCAGATCCTGGACGAGGGGCGCATCGCCATCTCCGCTCTCGCGGTCGGGTGCATCCAGGCCTGCCTCGAGCACTGCACCCAGTACGCCCTCGACCGCCACGCGTTCGGCAAGCCCATCGGCGCCAACCAGGGTGTGGCGTTCCAGGTCGCCGACCTGGCGGTCATGGCGGAGACAGCGCGCCTCCTCACCTACCAGGCCGCCTGGCTCCATGACACCGGACGGCCGTACAAGCAAGCCGCGGCCATGGCCAAGCTGCACACCACCGAGGCTGCGGTGGCTGCGACCCGCATCGCCACGCAGGTGTTCGGCGGCTACGGCTTCATGGACGCGACGCCCGTGGCTCGGTTCTACCGCGACGCCAAGATCCTCGAGATCGGCGAGGGCACCAGCGAGATCCAGCGGCTCGTGATCAGCCGCGAGCTGGGCCTACCCGTCCAGTGACGCGCCAGGGGCGGCGGCGCGGCCACCGGACATCGCGCCAACGACTGCTGCTGGCCTTCAGCTGCGCCCTCGTGATGGTCCTGCTGACCACGGCAGGTGGGCTCAGCTACGTGTACTCCAAGTACAGCCGCCTCCCCCGGGTGGAGCTCGGGTCCGTGCTGACGGAGGCGTCGGGCAGCAACGAGCCCCGCAACTTCCTGCTCGTGGGAGTGGACAGCGCGGCGAACCTCGCCGCCGACGATCCCGCCCGCGCCGGGCGAGGGAACGTCGGTGGGCTGCGCTCCGACACGATCATGATCCTGCGGCTGGACCCCGGTGCCGAACGCGCCTCGCTGCTCTCGCTCCCCCGAGACCTCTGGGTGCCGCTGGCGAGCGGCGGCAGCCAACGCATCAACAGCGCGATCCAGAGCGGCGGTCCGACCGAGCTCATCGACACGATCGAGTCGTACCTGGGCATTCCGATCAACCACTACATCGAGATCGACTTCGCCGGCTTCCAGGAGCTCGTGGACGTGGTCGACGGCGTGAAGGTCTACTTCGCGACGCCTGCGCGTGACACGCGCTCCGGGCTCGACATCCAGGAGACGGGCTGCATCACGCTGGACGGTCAGGAGGCGCTGGCCTATGTGCGGTCACGCCACTACCAGGTCTACGAGGACGGGCGCTGGCGGAGCGACCCCTCCTCCGACCTCGGTCGCATCAGCCGGCAGCAGGACTTCATCGTCCGGGCCCTGGGACGGGCCGTGGACCATGGGGTGCGCAACCCCGTCACGCTCGACCGGTTGGTGAACGCCGGGCTCGCAACCGTCACGGTGGACGACCTGCTGACGGCCGATGACTTCATCGACCTGGCGCGAGCCTTCCGGGGCTTCGATCCCGGCTCCCTCGACATGTACTCGCTGCCGGTCGTGTCCGACACCGTCGGCGGCGCGTCGATCCTGCGGCTGCGCGACGAGGAGGCCCAGCCCACCCTCGACCGCTTCCGGGGCACGGACGCGGCGGAGCTTCGGCCCGCCGACGTGCGGGTCCTGGTGCTGAACGGCTCCGGCATCACCGGTCAGGCCGGGGCCGCGAGCAATGACCTCTCGGCGGTCGGCTTCGGGAGCGTGGGTGCCGGGGAGGCCGAGCACTTCGACTTCACGGAGACCGTGGTCCGCTACACGCCGGGCGGGGAGGCCAAGGCCGACCTCGTCGCTCGCCACCTCGAGCCCGGCGCGCGCCTCGAGCAGGTCCCGGGTCCGATCGGGGCAGACGTCGTCGTGATCACCGGCAGCCAGTACACCGGGGTGCGGGCCACGCCGCTCCCGCCGGGGCCGTCGACGACGGCGACGACGACGACCGCGCCCAGCACGACGACCACGATCGGGGGCACGGCGACGTCGTCGACGACGTCCACCACGGTCGTGGGCATGGTGCCGGAGGCGCCGCCGGGCGTCGACTGCTGACCTTGGGACGCTTTCCCGGCACGTGCCAGACTTGCTCGGCCATGGACGCCGCCCCCCGATCTGACGCCCACGACTCGCGCGCCGCGGGGGTCCGGTGAAGGGCATCGTCCTGGCGGGCGGCCGCGCCACGCGCCTCAGCCCGGCGAGCCGCGGCACCTCGAAGCAGCTCATGCACGTGTACGACAAGCCGCTGATCTACTACCCCGTCAGCACGCTGCTGCACGCCCGCATCAACGACATCCTCGTGATCACGACGCCCGACCAGCTCCCGCAGTTCGAGGCACTCCTCGGTGACGGCAGCCAGTGGGGGTGCTCGTTCAGCTACGCCGTCCAGCCCGAGCCCAACGGCATCGCGGCCGCCTTCCTGATCGGCGCCGACTTCATCGGTGACGACGACGTGGCGCTGGTGCTGGGTGACAACATCTTCTATGGCGTGGGCCTCGGCGAGCAGCTGCAGAAGCACACGAAGCCAGACGGTGCCGTGGTGTTCGCCCTGTGGGTGCACGACCCCGAGCGCTACGGCGTGCTCGAGCTCGACGACGTCGGCGGCGTGGTCGGGGTCCACGAGAAGCCGGTCGACCCGCCGTCGAACTTCATGATCCCCGGGCTCTACTTCTACGACAACAGCGTGATCGAGGTGGCGAGGTCGATCGCGCCGAGCGAGCGCGGCGAGCTCGAGATCAGCGAGGTCAACAACCGCTTCCTGCAGCAGGGGCGCCTCGAGGTGTGCAAGCTCCCGTTCTCCACGGAGTGGTTCGACGTCGGGACCTTCGACGCCCTGCTGGATGCGCAGACCTGGGTTGCCGGCCAGCAGCGGCGCAAGGGGCTCCTCATCGGCGCCCCCGAGGCGGCCGCCCATCGCGAGGGCTTCATCTCCACGGAGCAGCTGCAGGCACTGGCGGCTGCGACCGACCAGGCGGGCGACCTCGCCAAGAGCGGCTACGGCGACCTCCTGTTGCGCATCCTCGAGTTCGAGGAGGGCTGAGGGTGTTCGAGATCGTCGACTTCAACGCCAGCCCCACGGACATCGACGGGCTTCTCTTCCTCACGATGCGGCAGGTCACCGACGACCGCGGGACCGTGCGCGAGTTCTACCGGGAGTCCGCCTTCGAGGCCGCCGGGCTCCCGTCGCTCGGGCCCTGGCTGCAGGTCAACGTCACCGAGACGCACCGTGGTGGCGTGCGCGGCCTCCACGCCGAGGACATGGACAAGCTCGTGGCCGTCGTGGCCGGCGAGGCCTTCGCCGCCTACGTCGACCTGCGGGCGGCGTCGCCGACGTACGGCGCGGTCGTCACCACGACCCTGCGGCCGGGAGCCCAGGTCCTCGTGCCCAGAGGGGTCGCCAACGGCTTCCAGGCCACCGCCGACGGGTCCACGCAGTACCTCTACTGCTTCGACCACGAGTGGGCTCCCGGGATGGCCGGGCTCGCGTGCAGCCCCCTCGACGCCGATCTGGACATCCCGTGGCCGCTGCCGATCGATCCCGCAGACCGCGCTCAGGTGTCCGAGAAGGACCGCGACGCGCCGTTGTTCGCCCAGCTCCAGGGAGGTGACCGGTGAAGCAGCTCGTGACCGGCGGCGCCGGCTTCATCGGCTCCAACTACGTCCGCTTCGTGCTCCGGGAGACCGACGACGAGGTGGTCGTGTACGACGCCCTCACCTACGCCGGGAACCTCTCGACGCTCCGGGACGTCGACGACGACCCTCGCTACTCCTTCGTGAAGGGCGACATCTGCGATCCCGCCACCCTCGAGGAGGCGATGGCGGGCGTCGATGCCGTGGTGCACTTCGCCGCCGAGAGCCACGTCGACCGCTCGATCGTCGGCTCCGACGACTTCGTCAACACCAACTGCTTCGGCACCAACGTCGTGATGGACGCGGCCCGCCGCCTCGAGATCGGACGGGTCGTCCACATCGGCACCGACGAGGTCTACGGCTCGGTCGAGGTCGGGTCCTCGACCGAGGACGACCCGCTCGAGCCGCGGTCGCCGTACTCCGCGTCGAAGGCCGGCTCGGATCTCATCGCCCTCAGCTACCACCACACGCACGGCCTGCCCGTGACGGTCACCCGCTGCACGAACAACTTCGGCCCGTACCAGTACCCCGAGAAGGCCATCCCGCTCTTCACCACCAACCTCCTCGACGGGGGCAAGGTGCCGCTCTACGGCGACGGGCTGAACGAGCGGGACTGGATCTACGTCGACGATCACTGCGCCGGCGTGCACCTCGTGCTGCACGCCGGCAAGCCCGGTGACATCTACAACATCGGGGCCGGCAACGAGACGCCCAACCGGGTGCTCGTCGACAAGCTCCTGGCCCTCCTCGGGAAGGACGAGTCGTCGGTCGACTACGTGGCGGATCGGCTGGGCCACGACCGTCGCTACTCGGTCGACATCACCAAGATCACGGCGCTGGGCTGGACGAAGCAGCGCACCCTGGACGAGGCGCTGGAGGCCACCGTCGAGTGGTACCGGGCCAACGAGTGGTGGTGGCGCCCACTCAAGTCGGCGGGCTGATGCGGGTCCTCATCACCGGCGCCTCGGGCCAGCTCGGCACCGATCTGGTGCGCACCTGCACGGCTGCCGGCGACGAGGTGGTGGCGTGCGGACGCGCCGAGCTCGATCTCCAGGACCGCGACGCCGTCTACCAGGCGATCCTCGGCGTGCATCCCGATGTGGTGGTGCACGCGGGAGCATGGACGGCCGTGGATGCCTGCGAGAGCGATCCGGAGCGGGCGTTCCACGTGAACGCGCTGGGCACGCAGTGGGTGGCCGACGCCTCCCGGCGCGCTCGGCTCCCACCTGGTGGCAGTGTCCACCGACTACGTCTTCGACGGCACGAAGGCCGAGCCCTACCACGAGTGGGACCGGCCCAACCCCCAGTCGGTGTACGGCCGCTCGAAGTGGGCCGGCGAGCACGCGGTCGCCGTGCACGCGCCGGGATCTTGCGTGGTGCGCACCGCCTGGGTGTGCGGTGCCCACGGCCCCAACATGGTCAAGACGGTGCTGGGGCTGCTCGATCGCCCGGAGCTGGCCTTCGTCGACGATCAGCGAGGGTGCCCGACCTTCACGGCGGATCTCGCGCCGGCCATCCGCCGGCTCGCCGTGGCCCGGGTGCCGGGCGTCTTCCACGTCACCAACCAGGGGGCCACCACCTGGTACGGGTTCGTGCGCGCGGTCCTCGAGGCGGCGGGCGAGGACCCCGCGAAGGTGCGGCCGATCACGACCGCGGAGCTCGACCCACCCCGCCCGGCACCCCGCCCCGCCAACTCCGTGCTGGACAACGCGGCCTTGCGCATGGGGGGCTTCCCCCTCCTCCCCAACTACCGTGATTCCCTCGCACGACTGGTTCAAGAGCTCCAGGGAGGGCAGGTCAACCCATGAGCAGGATCGCAGTCATCGGCACCGGCTACGTCGGCCTCACGACGGGCGCCTGCTTCGCCCACCTCGGTCACGAGGTCGTGTGCGTGGACATCGACGAGGAGAAGGTCGCCCGGCTCCAGCGCGGCGAGATCCCCATCCTGGAGGCCGGCCTCGACGACCTCGTGCGCGAGGGGCTCAGGGACGAGCGCCTGACCTTCGTGGTCGGGGCGGCGGCGGCCGTCACCGACTGCGACTTCGCCTACCTCTGCGTGCCCACCCCGCAAGGGGCGGACGGCTCCGCCGACCTCTCCTACATCCAGGACGCCGCCCACGAGATCGGCCCGCACCTCCCGTCGGAGTCGGTGGTCGTGAACAAGTCGACCGTCCCTGTGGGGTCCACCCGGGTCGTGGAGCGCGCGCTCGGCCGCAGCGACGTCGCGGTCGTGTCCAACCCCGAGTTCCTGCGTGAGGGATCGGCCATCCACGACTTCCTCCACCCCGATCGCATCGTGATCGGTGCGGAGGACCAGTCGGCGGCCGTGAAGGTGCAGTCCCTGTACCTCGGGATCACCGCGCCGGTCATCGTCACGGACCCGGCCTCCGCCGAGACGATCAAGTACGCGGCCAACGCCTTCCTCGCCACGAAGATCTCCTTCATCAACGCCGTCGCCGCCGTGTGCGAGGCCGTCGGCGCCGACATCAAGGATGTGGCCCTGGGGATGGGTTACGACACACGCATCGGGCACGAGTTCCTCAAGCCCGGCCCGGGCTGGGGCGGCTCGTGCTTCCCCAAGGACACGCGCGCCATGGTCCGCATCGCCGAGGACGCCGGGTACGACTTCGATCTCCTCAAGGGTGTGGTCACCGTCAACGACGAGCAGCTGCAGCGGGTCGCGGCCAAGATCGTCGACCTCGCCGGCGGGTCGGTCGAGGGCAAGCGGATCGCGGTCTGGGGCCTCACGTTCAAGGCGCGCACCGACGATCTCCGCGAGTCGCCGTCGCTGTCGGTGATCGGGCACCTCGCGAGCCAAGGCGCCGTCATCCGGGGGTTCGACCCCTCCAGCCCGGGCCCGCTCGAGGGGGTCGAGGTGGTCGACGACCCCTACGCGGCCGTGGAGGGCGCCGAGGTGCTCGCGGTGCTGACCGAGTGGGACGAGTTCCGCTGGCTCGACCTCGACAAGGTGGCCGAGCTCATGGCGAGCCGCAACGTCGTCGACGCCCGCAACCTGCTCGACCGGGCGTCGCTCGTGCGGCGCGGCTTCGAGTACCGGGGGATCGGCCGCAGCTGAGCCCGCGTGCGGGTACCGTCCCGTCGTGCTGCTCACCCCCCGCTACGGCGACTCACCGGTCCTGACCGTCGACGTCCGCGCGCCGGGCGAGCACCCGCTGCTCCGCCAGCGTCGCCGGCTCGAGGGGCTCCTGGCCGATCTGTCCGAGGAGGAGTGGCTCCATCCCAGCCGCTGTGAGGGGTGGACGGTGCAGGACGTCGTCACCCACCTCGTGAGCACCAACGGGTTCTGGGCGCTGTCGATCCAGGCGGGGGTGGCCGGCGAGCCGACCCGGTTCCTCGCCGCGTTCGATCCGGTGGCCTCGCCCGCCCAGCACGTGGAGCGGGTGCAGGGCACCCCCATCGCGGAGACGCTGGAGCAGCTGAGCAGCAGCACGGCGGCGCTCGCCGCCGTGGTCGACGGCCTCGAGGACGGGGACTGGGATCGGCTGGCGGAGGCACCTCCCGGTCACGTGCCGGTGTGGCTCGTCGCGGACCATGCGCTGTGGGACTGCTGGGTCCACGAGCGGGACATCGTGCTCCCCCTGGGGCGGATCGCCGTCACCGACCCGGAGGAGGTGCTGACCTGCCTCCGCTACAGCGCCGCGCTGGGACGGGCCTTCGAGGTCTGCGGTGGTCGAGCAAAACCGAGCACGGTCGTGCTCGAGGTCCAGGATCCAGGCGCCCGTGTGGTCGTCAGCGCCGACGCCGAGCGGGTGCGCGTCCACGAGGACCCCGTTCCTGGCACGCCGCGCGGGGAAGGGGGCGCGGTCGAGGTGCTGGAGATGCTCAGCACCCGTGACGTCGGTGTGCCCGTGCCCGCGGCCGTGCGCGAGCTGACCGCAGGCCTCGCCGTCGTGTTCGACCAGTCCGAGGGGACCTGAACGCGGTCAGCCCTCGAGCACGCGGTCGAACGCGGGGAGCGTCGCCGCGTCGCAGTACGCCGCCTCGAACGCCTCCCGAGCCCTCGTGCGGCCCGCGGGGTCGGCCCGGAGCTGATGGATCGCCTCCACGAAGCCGTCGACGTCGCCTTCACGAAGGCTGCGCCCGGCACCGAACCGGGTGATGGCCTCGTCGACGTTGCTGCCCTCCGGCCCGACGTACAGGACCGGCAGACCTGCTGCGAGGTTGGCGTGGAGCTTGGACGGGCTCATCACGCCGAGCGCGCGGTCGTGCAGGGTGATGAGGGCGATGTCCGCGCCCGCCATCACGGCAGGGGTCTCGTCCTTGGGCACGTAGGTGCGGAACACGACGTTGGTCAGCCCGCGCGCCGTCGCCTCAGCCTGGAGGGCCGCCCATCGCTCGCCACCTCCGACGAACAGGAGCACCGCCTCGTCGGCGAGCCGGGCCGCCGCCTCCAGCACCGTGTCGAAGCGATGCCCGACGCCGGTGTTGCCCAGGTAGAGCACGACCGTGCGGTCGCCGATGGCAAGCTCGTCGAACCCGGGCCAGCGTGGCGCGGGTGCGGCGTCGGCGGGGAAGAGGGACAGTCGCTCCCAGTTGGGGATCACCACGAAGCGGGGACGGTCGGGACCGGCGCGGTACTGGGACTCGAGGAGGTCGACCATCGGCGCGTCGAGCCCGACGACGACCTCGACGCGCCGGAAGGCCCACCGGTTGACGGCGCGGAGCACACGGCTGGCCGGGCCTCCGGGCTGCAGCTCGCCGAAGCGCTCGGCGGCGTCCGGGTAGCAGTCCATGCTCCAGAGCACGATCCGGGTGCGGCGGTGCAGGAGCTTGTGCAGGATGGCGGCCACCACCACGAACGGTGGTGTGGTCATCGCCACGATCACGTCCTGGCGAGGGAGCCGCACCAGCTGCCAGGTGCCGCCGAGCGAGAAGCTGGCGTAGCCGAGCAGGCGACGGGCCCGTGACGACTTGCCCAGGTCAGGGGTCCACACGCGGCGGACGTGGACGCCGACGCGACCGTCCACCCCGTCGGCGGAGGCGAGGCCCTCGAGGTACCCCGCTCGCCCCGCGACGATCGTGACGTGGTCCCCTCGCTCGGCGCGGTGCTCCGCGAGCGACGCCGCGAGCTGGGCGGTGGGGCTGATGTCCGGGGCGTAGAACTGGTTGATCAGCGTCAGGCGCACGCTCGGCGCCCCATCAGTCGAGCTGGGCGGACACCGCGCCGACCATCTCCTCGACGATGGCCGGCAGGGTGTGCTCCTGCCGCCAGCCGGGGAAGTGGGCCCGGAACTTGCCCATGTCGGAGTAGTAGCAGATGTGGTCGCCGACCCGGGCGTGCTCGTCGTAGGTGAGCACGGGCCGCTTGCCGCCGGACGCGTCGGCGATCAGATCGACGCACTCCAGCAGGCTTGCGGCGTTGGCCTTGCCGCCACCGAGGTTGTACGCCTCGCCCGGCTGCGGATCCTGGGCGAAGGCCCAGAAGGCGCTGATGACGTCAGCCGAGTGGATCTGGTCGCGCACCTGCTTCCCCTTGTAGCCGAAGATCGTGTACGGCCCCTCCCGGAGCGCGGTGTGCACGAGGTAGCTGAGGAAGCCGTGCAGCTCCACGCCGGAGTGGTGGGGTCCGGTGAGGCACCCGCCGCGGAACGTGCCGGTGCGGAGCCCGAAGTAGCGCCCGTACTCCTGGGTGAGCACGTCGGCGGCCACCTTCGACACGCCGAACACGGAGTGGGTGCAGTGGTCCAGGGACATGGTCTCGTCGATGCCCTCGGCGAGGTCCGGGTCGGCGTAGTCCCACCGGGTGTCGAGCTCGGTGAGTGGGACGCGGTTCGGGTTGTCGCCGTAGACCTTGTTCGTCGACACCGTGATGAACACCGCCTCCGGCGAGTGGCGCCGGGTTGCCTCGAGCAGGTTCAGCGTGCCGCCCGCGTTGACGTCGAAGTCGTCGAAGGGGCGGGAGGCCGCCAGGTCGTGGCTCGGTTGGGCCGCGGCATGGATGACGAGGTCATAGGCGCCCGTCCGCACGAGGGTCTCCACGCCCTCCCGGTCGCGGATGTCGAGGGCATGGTGCGTGTACCGGCGGCACGAGGCCTCCAGGCGCTCGCGGTTCCAGGTCGTGTCACCGCCCGGACCGAAGAAGTCCGCTCGCATGTTGTTGTCGACCCCGTGCACGTCGAAGTCGAGGCGGTCGAAGAACTCCACGGCCTCGGATCCGATCAGGCCGGCGCTGCCGGTGACGAGGACCCTCACCGACGAGCGGTGGGGGTCAGGGACCGGGAGGGCATGGCCCGGGACACTACCGGCTGCCATGTCAGACTCCACGAGCCACCCATGCGAGTCGCCGTGACCCTCGAGCAGTGCTGGCACCGGGTGCCCGGTGGGACCGCACGCGCCACGTTGGACACCGTCGCAGCGATCCGGGCCCAGGGCGAGGTCGACCAGGTGGGTGTCAGCGCATGGCACCGGCGGCCGGCGGTGGCGCCCTGGGAGCCGTCGATCCCGGTTCGTCGCCTGCTGGTGCCGAGGGTGCTCCTGTACGACGCGTGGCAGCGCCTTCGCCGTCCGCTCGTCGAGCGGGCCACCGGTCCCGTGGACGTCGTGCACTCGACGGCCCACGTCGCGGCCCCGTCCCGGGCGCCGATGGTGGCCACCGTGCACGACCTGCACTTCCTCCATGAGCCCGGTCACTTCACGCCCCGCGGGATCCGGGTCTTCACCCGCTTCCTCGACCTCGTGCGGGCCGAAGCCGCCATCGTGGTGTGCCCGTCGGAGGCCACGAGCACCGACTGCCAGGCGGCCGGGATCGACCCGGAACGGATCCGCCTCACGCCGTGGGGAACGGATCGCCGGCCGGTGGCGCCCGGCGAGCCAGCACGCGTGCGGGCCGAGTACGGGCTCGATCGCCGGATCGTGCTCTTCGCCGGCACGCTCGAGCCCCGCAAGAACCTGGGCCGCCTCCTCGAGGCCTTCGGCCGCCTGGGTGACGTCGGTGCCGACCTCGTGATCGTCGGACCCGAGGGCTGGAGCACCGAGCTGCCACCGGCCAAGGTCCGCCGCCTGGGCTTCGTGTCCGACGCCGACCGCGACGCGCTCTACGCGGCCGCCGACGTGGTCTGCTACCCGAGCCTCCGGGAGGGGTTCGGGCTGCCGGTGCTCGAGGCGATGGTGCAAGGAGCTCCGATCGTCACCTCCGCAACGACGTCGACGGCCGAGGTCGCCGGCGAGGCGGCCCTGCTCGTCGACCCCCTCGATGTCGACGCCATCGCCGGAGGGATCGCCCGTCTCCTGGAGGACACGGACCTCGCGGGCCGGCTCGGCGAGGCGGCACGGCGCCAGGCGGCCACCTTCACCTGGGCCCGCACGGCCGACGCCATGGTCGGCGCCTACCGCGATGCCGCCGGTGGCGCGACGTGAGCCGTCCGACCGTCGGGCTCAACCTCCTGTGGCTGGTGCCCGGCGAGGTGGGCGGGAGCGAGCAGTCGACGCTGGCCACGCTGCGCGGGCTCATCGACCTCGACCCCGCCGACCTCGCGGTGCGCCTGTTCGTCCTGCCGGCGTTCGCCGACGCGCACCCGGACGTCGTCGGCGCACTGCCGACCGAGATCGCGCGGATCGACGGCCGCTCGCGGGCGCGTCGCGTGCTCGCCGAGTCCACCTGGCTCGCGCGGCGCACCCGGTCGCTCGAGCTGGTGCACCATGCGGGCGGGACGGTGCCCGTCCGGCGGACCGCGCCCTGCGTGCTCACGCTGCACGACATCCAGCCCCTCGTGGCGACGGTCACGCACGCCGCGCTCGAAGCGGGCGTACCTGGCGCGCGCCGTTCCCCACAGCGTGCGGACCGCGCGACGCGTCGCGGTCGGGAGCGCCTTCGTTCGGGACACCCTGGTGGACCACCTCGGCGCTCCGCCGGAGAAGGTCGTGGTGATCCCGCACGCAGTCCCCGTCCGACCGCCGGCCACCCCGTCCGCGACGCTGTTGGAGCGCTACGGCCTCACCGGACCGGTGGTCCTCTACGCCGCCATCACCTACCCCCACAAGGACCATCGGACGCTCCTCGCGGCCTTCGCCCGGGTGCGGGCGCGACACCCGGACGCGATCCTCGTCCTGCCCGGCGGGGCGGGCGGGGCCGAGGCGGAGGTGCAGCTGCAGATCGAGGCGGATCCCCACGGGCTGGGCCGGTCGGTGCGCCGCCTCGGCCGCATCTCGGAGGCCGACGTCGCCGGGTTGCTGGAGATGGCGACGGTCGTCGCCGTTCCCTCCCGCTACGAGGGGTTCGGCCTGCCCGCACTGGAGGCCATGGCGGCCGGTGTCCCCGTCGTCGCCGCCGACGCCACGTCGTTGCCCGAGGTGGTGGGGGACGCGGGCGTGCTGGTCGCGCCGGGCGATGTCCACGGCTGGGCCGAGGCGATCGAGCGACTGCTCTCGGATCCGGACGAGCGGGCCATGCTGGGTCGGGCCGGCCGGGTGCGCGCCGCCCGCTTCAACCCGGCTGCCAACGCGGCGGCCTTCGCCGACCTCTATCGGCAGGCCATGGTCGACCAGTAGGCACTGGGCCTGAATGGGTGGAGCCGCGCGCCTCTTGTAGGGTGGGAGACCCTATGGGTAAGGCATCGTCGTCGAAGAAGGTGGCCCGCGCGGCCCGAGCGGGTGGCCGCGTGTCGTCCGGACAGCCCCGCAGCCTCCTGTTCCCGGGCGTGCTGGCGCTCATCATCGTCCTCGGCGTGTCGTTGGTGGTCTACGCCCGCAACGACCGCAACAAGGACGACGTCAACGGCACGCCCCAGCTGAGCGACCACATCCACCAGGCGTTCGGCGTGAACGTCTGCGGCGAGTGGAAGACCGACATCCCCGAGTTCGAGAGCCCCGTCGGCATCCACACCCACGGTGACGGCGTGCTGCACATCCACCCGTTCTCCCAGCTGGGCGTGGGGTCGAACGCCACGCTCGGGCGGTTCATCCAGGACGCCAGCGAGGACGGCGGCCTCGACATCTCGTTGAGCGACTCGAAGCTCGTCTTCCTCGGGGAGACGATCGAGGAGGGCAAGACGAAGTGCGAGGGCGTGACGGATCCCGTGCTGCGCATGGCCTACTGGGAGGACGTGCAGGACGAGAGCTCGGTGCCCGAGGTGACCACGGGCGGGTTCACCGATCAGCGGCTGTCCAAGAACGGTGGCGGGATCACGATCTTCTTCGGCGACGCCGACGCCGACATCCCGAAGCCGCCGTCGGGGAGCAACCTGGCAGCGCTCGGTGCCGCCGACGGGCCCTCTTCGCTGGAGAACCCCGAGACGGCCCAGACCACCACGAGCAGCACGGTCGCGGGCTCGACGACCACGACGGCCGCCGGGGACACGACGACCACGACCGCGGCCCCCTAGCCCGCGATGCAGGCGGTCGTGCTCGTCGGGGGCTTCGGCACCCGCCTCCGTCCCCTCACGCACACGACGCCGAAGCAGATGCTCCCGGTGAGCAACCGACCGATGATCGAGCGCGTGCTGGAGCACCTCGCGGGTCACGGGGTGACGTCGGTCGTGCTCTCGCTCTGCTACCGGGCCGACGTGTTCCAGGACGCCTACCCCGACGGTCTCTGCGCGGGCGTGGAGCTCCACTACGCCATCGAGCCCGAGCCGCGCGACACGGCCGGCGCGATCCGCTTCGCGGCGCTCGACGCGGGCATCCGCGAGCGGTTCCTCGTCGTGAACGCCGACGTGCTCACCGAGCTCGACGTCGGTGCCCTGGTGGCGGCCCACGAGCGCACCGGTGCCGAGGGCACGCTGGCGCTCCACCGGGTCGACGACCCGTCCGCGTTCGGGGTGGTCCCCACGGACCAGGATGGTCGGGTCACCGCCTTCATCGAGAAGCCGCCCCCCGGTGAGGCGCCCACGCACCTCATCAACGCCGGCGTCTACGTGCTGGAGCCATCCGTCCTCGACCGGATCGCCCCGGACGTGGCGGTGAACGTCGAGCGGGTGACCTTCCCCGCCATGGTGGAGGACGGCACGCTGTTCGCCCTCGACGGCCACGCCTACTGGATCGACGCCGGCACACCGGGGGCGTACCTCACCGCGAACCTCGATCTCATCAACGGCCGTCGCAGCCACGTGGAGGTCGGCGTGCACCCCGATGCGGAGGTCGACGGCGCTGTGGTCGAGTCGGTGGTCGGTCCCCGTGCGCACATCGACGGGGCGGCCATCGTGTCGCGCTCGGTCGTGCTGGCGGACGCCCAGATCGGGCCTGGTGCGCTCGTGCAGGACGCCATCGTCGGCGCGCGCGCCCGCGTCGGCGCGGGGGCCGTGCTCGACGGCGGCACGATCGTCGGCGAGGACGCCGTGGTGCCTGACGGCGCTCAGCTCACCGGCGCGCGGATCCCTGAGGAGGGCTGATGAAGGCACTGGTCACGGGGGGCGCGGGGTTCATCGGGTCCACGCTCGTCGACCGCCTGCTCGCCGAGGGGCACAGCGTCGACGTCGTCGACGACCTGTCCACCGGGTCGCTGGCCAACCTCGCCGAGGCCCGGTCGGACCGCAGCCAGCAGCTCAAGGTCCACCAGGTCGACATCCGCGACCCCGCGGTGATCGAGGTCATCGTCCGGCGCCAGCCAGAGGTCGTGTTCCACCTCGCCGCCCAGGCGGACGTCCGGGTCTCGGTGGCGCGCCCGCTCTTCGATGCCGAGGTCAACGTGCTGGGCAGCCTCAACGTGCTCGAGGGCGCCCGGGTGGCGGGCACGCGGAAGGTGGTGTTCGCGTCGAGCGGCGGCACGATCTACGGCGAGCCCGCCCCGTCGGATCTGCCGGTGAAGGAGACGCACCCACAGCAGCCGATGTCGCCCTACGGGGTGGCCAAGCGCGTCGTCACCGACTACCTCCACGTCTACCGGGAGCTCCACTCGCTCGAGTTCACCTCCCTGGCGATGGCGAACATCTACGGACCTCGTCAGGACCCCCACGGCGAGGCGGGGGTGGTGGCGATCTTCGCCGGCCTGCTCCTGGCCGGGAAGGCGTGCACGATCTTCGGGGACGGCAAGCAGACGCGCGACTTCGTCTACGTCGATGACGCCGTCGATGCGTTCGTCCGGGCCGCTGACCGGGGGAGCGGGCTGCTCTGCAACATCGGCACCGGCGTGGAGACCTCGGTGAACGAGCTCTACGGGGAGATGGCGGCGGCGGCCGGCGTCACGGCCCCCGCCGTCCACGCGCCGGCCCGCCCCGGCGAGCTGGCGCGGAGCGCCCTCGACCCCAGCCGGGCCGCGCTCCACCTCGGCTGGGAGCCGTGGACCGACCTGACCACCGGCGTCACCGAGGTCCTGCGGTGGTTCCGCGGCTGAGGACTCGAGCGGGAAGGCGGAGCCTTCCCGCTCGGCGATGAGGCGCCGACCTGTGGCCGGCACGGAGCGCATCGCCCATCCGCGCACGTCCTGAGCCGCTAGCGGAAGAGGTCCTCCTGCGGGGGGCGGACGACCTCGGACCGGACCTCGCCCCGCCCCAGCCAGCTCGGCTCGACGCCGCGGACGACGGCGGCCGCCACACCGGTGGCCTTGCCCATCACGAGCTCGGCAGCGGCCGCCAGCTCGTCGACCACGCACACCTCCGTGACCTGGAGCTCACGGCCTCGGCTGTCCTCCGTGCCGCGCAGGTCGACGACGGCGCGGATCCCCGCGCACCCGATCGCGACGTCGGTGAGCCCCCGCCGCCACGGCCGGCCAAAGGTGTCCGAGACGATGACGGCGACCTCGACGCTGCTGGTCGCGCGCAGGCCGTCGCGGATCCGTCGGGCCGACCGGTCGCTGTCCTCCGGGAGAAGGGCCGCCCAGCCCTCGTCGACGTTGGAGAGGTCGACGCCCGCGTTGGCGCAGACGAAGCCGTGCGCCGTCTCGCTGATGATGAGGTCGCCTCGGCGCCGCAGGATTCGAATCGACTGGTCCTCGACGATGGCCTTGTGGCCGCGAGGGTCGTTGGGATCGATCTGCACCATGGCGCCCTCGGCCTTGGAGACGACCTTCTGCGTGACCACCACGACATCGCCGTCCTGGAGGTCTGGGGCCGCAGCCGCGATGAGCCCGGCCAGGTCGTCGCCGGCCCGCACCTCAGGGATGCCCTCGATCGGGAGGATCTCGATGCGGGTCACTCCAGCACCACCTTCGCCAGGGCGGCCGCCTCGATGAGCCCGTGCATGATCGTCGGGGCGACGACGCAGCGGATTCCCGCCGCCTCGACCGCGTCGGCGTGCGCCGCGTCGGCCTCGTCGATCACGAGGGTGCCCACCAGAGGAGCGTAGAGGCGGGCCACGCCGACCACCGAGGCCTCGTGGCCGAGCTCGCGCAGCAGCCGGTCGGCCGGGCCCTTGAGCGCAGCCCCCGCGACGATGGGGGAGACGGCCACCGTGTCTGCGCGCCGCGACCCCACCGCGGCTCGCACCCCCGGCACGGCCAGCACCGGGTCGATCGACACGAGCGGGTTGGACGGGGCGATCACCACGCGCCGTGCATCCTGGATGGCCTCCAGCACACCGGGCGCCGGTCGGGCCTGGTCCGCACCGTCGAAGCGGACCGCGGTCACGGTGACGTCGTGGCGACGCTCGACGAAGTACTCCTGGAACCCGATCTCGCCCTCGCCGGCCACCGTGACGCGGGTCTGGAGGCGATCGTCCGTCACCGGGAGGAGCCGCAGCCCGAGCTGCCAGGCCTCTGCGATCTCGTGGCTCACCTGTGTGAGCGAGGCTCCGGCGCGCAGGCGGTCGGTTCGGTAGAGGTGCGTGGCGAGGTCGCGGTCGCCCAGGTTGAACCAGGTGCGAGCGCGCGCGTAGCGGGCCAGCGCCTCCATGGCGTGCCACGTCTCGCCGCCGAGGCCCCAGCCCCGCTCCGGGTCGATGGCGCCCGCGACCGTGTAGGTGATCGTGTCGAGGTCCGGGCTGATGTGCAGCCCGTGCAGCTCGATGTCGTCCCCCACGTTCACGATCGCGGTGACGTCGGCGGGGGGGACAGCGCGCACGAGACCGGTCAGGAGGCGGGCGGCCCCCACCCCGCCTGACAGGACGGTGATCAGCTGATCCTCCTCAACCGCCCGGTGAGCAGCTCGAGGTCCGCGTCCACCATCATCGTCACCAGGTCCTCGAAGGTGGTGCGGGGTGCCCACCCGAGCGTCGCCCTCGCCTTCGACGCGTCGCCGATGAGCAGGTCGACCTCGGCCGGGCGCATGAACTTCTCGTCCACGGTGACGTGGTCCTCGTACCGGAGCCCGACGTGCTCGAAGGCGATCTCGCAGAAGCGCCGCACGGAGTGGGTCTGGCCGGTGGCGATCACGAAGTCGCTCGGCTCGTCCTGCTGCAGCATCATCCACATGGCTTCGACGTAGTCCCCGGCGAAGCCCCAGTCGCGCTCCGCGTCGAGGTTGCCGAGCGGCAGCGCGTCGGCCAGGCCCAGCTTGATCTTGGCCACGGCGTGGCTCACCTTGCGCGGGAGGAACTCCATGCCCCGGCGTGGCGACTCGTGGTTGAACAGGATGCCGCTGGAGGCGTGGAGGCCGTAGGACTCGCGGTAGTTGACCGTGATCCAGTGGCCGTACAGCTTGGCGACGCCATAGGGCGACCGCGGGTAGAAGGGCGTCTTCTCCGTCTGCGGCACCTCCTGCACCTTGCCGAACATCTCGCTCGAGCTGGCCTGGTAGAAGCGGATCCCGGGGTCGACGATCCGGATGGCGTCGAGGAGACGGGTGACCCCCAAGGCGGTGATCTCCCCCGTGAGCACCGGCTGGGAGAACGACGTCTGCACGAACGACTGAGCAGCCAGGTTGTAGACCTCCGTCGGACGGCACTCCCGCAGGATCGAGATCAGGGAGGCCTCGTCGAGCAGGTCGCCGGATGATGTGTACGGATCGAGCACGACCCGGTCCTGCAGGTGGGCGATCCGTTCGAAGTTGGTGGTGCTGCTCCGTCGCACCATGCCGACCACCTCGTACCCCTTGTCCAGGAGCAGCTCGGCGAGGTAGGAGCCGTCCTGACCCGTGATTCCCGTGATGAGCGCTCGGTTCGTCATGGGGTCTCCAGTGGCGTCGCCGGTTCGGTGCGCACGCGCCCGCGCATGTCGTCGAGGAGGTCGGCGACGGTCTGCTCGATCGGGATCCGCGGCGCCCAGCCGGTGGCGGCGCGCAGCTTGGAGGCGTCGCCTCGCAGCACGGGCAGGTCGACCGGGCGCAGCAGGGCAGGATCGGTGACCAGCTGGATCGGGCGCGTGGCCAGGCCCACGAGCAGGTCCGCCAGGGTCTGCACCGCCAGATCCACACCGGTGCACACGTTGTAGACGTCGCCGGCTGTGCCCCGCTCGACGAGCAGTCGGTAGGCCCGCACCACGTCGCGCACGTCGGTGACGTCACGCCGGGCGGAGAGGTTGCCCACGGCGATGGTGTCCCTGCCGTCTCGTTCCGCTGCGCGCGATGCGAGCGGCGATCGCGGGGGCCACGAACTGCTCGGACTGGCCTGGGCCGAGGTGGTTGAACGGCCGCACGCGCACCACGCCCAACCCGTAGCCGAGGAACGCCTGCTGGGCGACGGCGTCGGCGGCCAGCTTGGAGGCGGCGTACGGGCTCGTGGGGCGCAGCGGGGACAGCTCCGTGAGGGGCAGCTCCTCCTCGGTCACCACGCCGTAGACATCGGCGCTGGCGACGGCCAGGACGCGCCGGACGCCCGCGGCGGTGCAGGCGCTGAGCACGTGGAGCGTGCCCTCGGCGTTGACGCGCAGCACACCGACCGGGTCGCGCCACGAGGTTCCCACGTCCGCCCATCCGGCCAGGTGGTACACGGCCTCCGGCGCGGCCTCGGCCAGGGCGGTCGCGACAGCGGGTCCGTCCGTGATGTCGACGGGGTGGTCGCCGTGGTGGTCGAGCGTGGTGACCTCGTCGCCTGCCTCGCGCAGGTGCTCGACGAGGTGCCGCCCCACGAACCCCAGCCCTCCCGTCACGACCGCGCGCATCACACGACACTAAGGGCTCTACGGAGGGGGAGGGTTGCCTCCGGCCAGGAGGCGGGCGGCGTCGACGACCGCGCGCACGCGGCGGCGCAGTGGCGCGAGCTCGGGCCGGCGACCGCGCAGGAGCGGACCGAGCACGTCCGTGCCCACCGCGACCACGATCCCACCGAGTGCCCTCGCCCAGGCCCGAGTCGCCATGCGGACCCCGCCGTGGCGGCTGACGACGACGAGCCGGTTCCGCCGGTTCAGGACGTCGAGCCGCGGCGTGCGCTCGCCACCGGAGCTGGCTCGGTGCAGGTGGTGGACGACAGCGGTGGGCACGTACCGGTACCGCCAGCCCTGACGAGCCCCCCGCCACGCGAGGTCGGCGTCCTCCGCGTACATGAAGAGCCGCTCGTCGAAGAGACCGACCGCGTCGAGGTAGCGCCGCCGGAGGAGCACGGCCGCCCCGCACCACGCCCACACGTCCTCCTCGCGGTCGTACTGCCCTGCGTCGACCTCTTCGTAGCCGCGGTCGTGGAGCTCCGAGGTCGGGCCGAGCTCGTTGCCCACGTTGTTGATCACGGCCCGGCCGTCCACCACCCGGTCGGCGAACAGGATCTTCGGGCAAGCCGCCCCCACCTCATCGTCGGCCTCGAGCGCCGTCACCAGCGGGGCCAGCCACCCGGGCTCGACGAACGCGTCGGAGTTGACGAGCGCCACGGCGTCGAGGTCGCCAAGGTCGGCCAGCCCGCGGTTCACACCGCCGGCGAACCCCAGGTTGGCGCCGTTCTGCACCAACCGGACGCCGGGATGGCGTGCCTGCCAGCGGTCGACGGAGCCGTCCGTGGAGCCGTTGTCGACGACGACGACCTCGAGCTCGCCGTGCCACGAGGTGGCCAGGAGCGCGTCGACGCAGCGGTCGATGAGCCGGGCGTTGTTCCAGCACAACACCACGGCCCGCACTCGCTGGATCACCGGCTGATCGTACGGGCGCCAGCGACGTGGTGAGCGCCAGGTGCGGGGCTAGCGGCGCTCGAGGGCCGCCTCGAGGCGCTCCTCGACGGCCTTCAACCGGTCGCCGACCAGGCCGGTGTGACCGCTGAGCGCCTTGCTGAGCTCGCGGCGACGCACCTGCAGCCGCTGGATCGCGATGACCCCCAGGCCCACGGACACGTAGGCGGCGTCCTGGGCGGCGCTGGCGATGGGGGATCGAGCCACGAAACCGCCCCTGGGTCGTCGAACGGGTCTCCCAGCACGGTATCGGGTGCGTCGGAGCCCGAGGAGCCCCGGGCTACCCTCGGACAACCGTGGAGCCCCACACCCCTGGCACCGACGCGCCCGATGGCGAGCCGATGGCCACGCCTCCGCCGGCCCCCGCCGTCGTCGCCGTGGTCGTTGCGCGCGACCCCGGGGCCTGGTTCGAGGAGACGATGGCGAGCCTCGCGGCACAGGACTACCCGAACCTCTCGATCCTCGTCATCGACGCCGCCAGCCCTGAGGAGGTGAAGCCCCGCGTCGCCCGCGCCGCGCCGGGGGCGTTCGTCCGGCGGTTGGACGAGGATCCCGGCTTCGGCGCCGCCGCCAACGAGGTGCTCGAGGTCGTCGAGGGTGCGGCGTTCTACCTCTTCTGCCACGACGACGTCGCGCTCGCGCCCGACGGCGTGCGGCTCCTGGTCGAGGAGGCCTTCCGGTCGAACGCGGCCGTCGTGGGCCCCAAGCTCGTCGACTGGGACGACCCGCAACGGCTGCTGCAGGTGGGCCAGGGCATGGACGATGCCGGCTACGGCGTCCCCCTGGTCGAGCGCGGCGAGCTGGACCAGTCGCAGCACGATGCCGTGCGCGACGTGTTCACGGTCCCCGGGCCCTGCACGCTCGTGCGCGAGGACCTCTTCGCCGAGGTCGGTGGCTTCGACGAGGGGATCAGCGACTTCCTCGACGACGTGAGCCTGTGCTGGCGCGCCCACATCGCCGGCGCTCGCGTCATCGTGGCGCCGGACGCCAAGGCACGCCATCGCGACGCGCTGGCGCAGCGACGTGGCCACGACGAGCGTCGCCGCCTCCAGGCCCGGCACCGCCTCCGCGTCGTCCTCAGCTGCTACGGGCCAATCGGGCTCGTCCGCTCGTTGCTGAAGACGGTGGTGCTCAACGTCGTCGAGGCCCTCTACTCCCTGGTCGCGGGTCGTCGCCGTGGGGTGGGCGACATCGTGCACGCGTGGACCTGGAACCTGCGCCGGCTGTCCGAGCTCCGCGTCGCTCGTCGCCAGGTCAAGGCCTTCCGTCACACGTCCGACCACGAGGTCCGCCAGGCGATGAGCCGGGGCAGCGCCCGCATGAGCCAGTTCCTGCGGGGCCAGATCGGCAAGGGCGAGGACCGCTTCACCGGGATCGCCGGTCGGGGGCGCGACGTCGCCGGTGTGCTCAGCTCCGGCGCGCTGCGGGCGTCGATCACCGTGTGGGTGGGCGTGGTCTTCGTCCTCGTCGTCGGGAGCCGCCACCTCCTGACCCGCGGCATCCCTGCGGTCGGCGAGATGGTCGAGTTCAACCTCTCGCCGCTCGATCTGTGGCGCAGCTGGGCGAGCGGCTGGCGCAGCGCCGGGCTCGGCTCCGAGGCGCCGGCTCCGACGGCGTTCGGGCTGATCGGGACCCTGGGCGTGGCCTCGGTCGGCGCCATGGGCGTGCTGCGCACGCTGCTGACGCTCGGCATGATCCCCTTGGGCGCCCTCTTCGCCTATCGCCTGCCGGCGCCCTCCGGCTCCCGCTGGGCGCAGATCGCCTGCCTGCTCGTCTACGTGACGGTGCCGCTGCCCTACAACGCGCTCGCTGACGGGCGGTGGGGAGCCCTCGTGCTCTATGCCGCGGCACCGCTGATGGTCGGGATGCTGGGGAGCATGAGCCGGGTCGCGCCCTTCGGCCCCATCGGCGCCCCCGAGGGCAGCGTGGCGCCATCCCGGTCATGGCGCGGTCGGGTGGTCGCGCTTGGTCTCGTCACCGCGATCGCGGCGGCCGTCCTACCGACCGCCGTGGTCATCGTGGTGGGCATGGCGCTGGCCCTGGGCCTCGGTGGTCTGGTCGCGACCAACCCCACGGGGAGCGGCCGGATGATCGTCGGCGCGGTCGCCGCCTCGGCGGTGGCCGTGCTGCTGCATCTTCCCTGGACGCTGGGCTTCCTCGTCCCGGGCACCACGCTGTCGTCCTTCATGGGGGTGCCTGGCCCGGACCAGGTCTCCGACCTGGCGGCCCTGCTGCGATTCGAGGTCGGTCCGCTCGGGGGTGCGCCGATCGGGTGGTGCTTCCTGGTGGCCGCCGCGCTGCCCCTGCTGATCGCCCGCGCGGAGCGCCACACGTGGGCGGTGCGGGGGTGGACGCTCGCCGTCGTCTCCTTCGCGGCCGCCTGGGCGGCCCAGCGAGGTGCCCTCCCGGTCGCGCTGCCGGCCGTCGACGTGCTCCTCGTCCCCGCGGCGGTCGGGCTGGCCCTCGCCACGGCCATGGGGGTCCGCGCCTTCGAGGTCGACCTGCCGGGGTACCGCTTCGGCTGGCGCCAGATCGCCTCCGGCGTCGCGGCGGCCGCGGTCGTGGTCGGCGTCCTCCCCGTGCTCGGGGCCTCGTTCGACGGCCGCTGGTCGATGCCGGCCGGCGACTACGCCCGGTCGCTGGCGTTCATCGACGCCGAGAACGACGACACGCCGTTCCGGGTGCTCTGGCTCGGTGACCCTGCGGCGCTGCCCCTCGACGGTTGGGCGCTCGAGGACGGCCTCGCCTACGGCACCACGGACGCCGGCTCGCCCACCCTGGAGAACCTGTGGGTGGGATCGGACGACGGGGCCACCGGGCTGCTGGCCGAGGCGCTCGACCTGGCGCGCAGCGGCCAGACCGCCCGACTCGGTCGCCTCCTCGCACCGATGGGAGTGCGCTACATCGTCGTGCCGGAGGGGTTGGCTCCCGAGCCCTTCGCCCCGGCCGATCTCCCCGTCCCCGAGGCGGTCGGCGCCACGCTGGCGGCGCAGCTGGATCTCGAGCCGGTCGACGTGCCGCCCGGGCTGTCGGTGTTCCGCAACCAAGCCTTCATGCCGCTCCGGGCGGGGGTGCCCGCCGCCGTCGACGTACCCGTCGACGGCGGCATCGCGAGCGCGCTCAACCTCGACCTCTCCACCGTGCCCGAGGTGCTCACGGAGACCGAGGGCCGTGTCCGCTGGTCCGGCCCGATCGAGGATGACACCACCGTGCTGGTGTCGGCGGCCACCTCCGACTCGTGGGAGCTCGAGGTCGACGGCTCTGCCGTCGACGCCATCGAGCCGTTCGGGTGGAGCACCGGCTTCGAGGTGGCCGACGGTGGTGAGGCCACCCTGCGCTTCCACACCTCACCGCTCCGCTACGTCCTGCTCGCCATCGAGGCGATCGCGTGGATCTGGGTGGTGCGCATCGTCGTGCGCCGGCGTCTGGACGGGACCCCGACCGGAGAAGGGGAGCCATCATGAGGTCGTCGCGGCTCACGGGGCTCGTGCTGCTGGCCGGCGCCATCGTCGGCGGCCTCGTCCTCGACGCGGCCGACGAGTCGACGCCTCCCGCGCCGCCATCGAACCCACCGGTGGTGGCCGGCGTCGCCATGCCGGCCTCCACGCCCGAGTCGACGCTGAGCTCGACGTGGTACTGCGCCGCGGGCACCGCCAGCGCGGGCGGCCTGGCCGACCACGTGCTGCTGATCGCGAACCCCTCGGATCGGCCGCGCACGGCGACGATCACGGTGCTCCCGGGGTCGGTCGCGGCGCCACCCTCGGCCACGGACGAGCCGGCCGCTGGTGAGACCACGACGACCACCGCCGCCGTCGAGACGACCACCACGACCGTCCCCGAGATCCCGCCGCCGACGGAGGTGCCGATCCCGGCGTGGACCCGTGTCGACGTGGCCCTGAGCGACCTCGTGGACCTGCCCATCGCGAGCGCGGTCGTCGAGGTCGACGGCGGCGAGATCGCGGTAGAGCACCAGATCACGGATCTCCGCGAGGGTGGCGGCGGGCGTGCCACCGCGCCCTGCAGCTCGACCGCGGCACGCGAGTGGTCGTTCCCCTGGGGCATCACCGCACGCGGCGCGCGGGAGCTGCTCGTGTTCATGAACCCCTTCCCGGACGACGCCACCGTCGACGTCCTGCTGGCGACCGATCAGGGCACCCGCGAGCCGCGGCGGCTCCAGAACCTCGTCGTCCGGGGTCAGAGCTCGCTCGCGGTCTTCATCGAGCAGGACACCCGGCGTGACCACGTCTCCGCGCACGTGGTCGTCGGGCGCGGCCGGCTCGTCGTCGATCGCATCCAGACCTTCGACGGCACCGATCCGACCTACGAGGGCCTCACCCTCGGGCTCGGCGCCCCCACGCCGGCGGAGGTGTGGATCTACCCCGACGGCCTGTTCGACGAGGGCGTCACCGAGCAGATCGTCGTGTACAACACGAGCGAGGAGGTGGCCGAGGTCGAGGTCGAGGTGCGCCTCGACGACCCCGCGACGAACGGCATCCCGGAACCCTTCGAGCTCACGATCGCGCCCGATCGCTTCTCGATCGTGAACCTCCACGAGCCGGACGGTGAGCCGAGCGAGGACGTCCCCGAGCGGATCCCGCCTGGCGTCGGCCACAGCGTGCTGGTCCGGTCGCTCAACGGCGTGGCGGTGACCGCCGAGCGGGTCGTGACCGGATCAGAGCCCAGCCCGACCCTCGGCGTGAGCGCCACGCTCGGCGCACCCCTCGCGGCCCCGACCTGGGTGCTGCCCGGGGGCGGCGTCACCGAGGAGCGAGAGGCGTACCTGACCGTCTTCAACGCGTCGATCGACTCGGTCGCTCGCTTCGACGTGACCGCCCTCGTCGATGGGCAGCGCCTCGTCGTCGCGGGCCTGCAGGGCCTCGAGGTCCCAGCCGGTGGCCGCCGCACCATCCGGCTGAGCGAGCACGTGCAGGACCGCGAGGTCTTGCCGCTCGTCGTCGAGGCCGATGCGCCGGTCGTCGTCGCACGCGGTCTCTACCGGGTGGCCGGCCGCGGCATCTCCCTGTCGATGGGCATCCCGCTCGCCGTGGATGTGTTCGTCCCCGATCCCATCGAGGGCTGAGCCCCTGGCCTCAGGCCTGGCCCAGGGCTGCCTCGATGTCGGCCTTCACGCCGGGGGGGAGCGTGGTGCCGGCGACTCGGCCGATGCCCTCGAATCGCTTGAGCTCGGTGAGCACTGCCGGATCGAGCCCCGCGTCGACCAGGAGCAGCAGGGCCGACGTCCCCGGATCGATCCACGCCGCCATGTCCTTCACCCACCGGTCCTCCAAGCCCTTGTCGACGAGCTTGCCGTACAGAGCGCCGGCCGCTGCACCGCCGATCGCGGCGCCGAGGAACATCGGACCGCCGATCAGCAGGCCGCCGAGCATGCCCCACCACGTGCCGGACAGGGCGCCGCGGAGCGGGGTGACGTCGACGGTCTCGACGATGTGGGTGCGGCCGCCGTCGTCCTTGGCGACGATCACGGCGTCGTGCAGCACGAGCTTGCCCTCGCTGCGGAGGTTCGCCAGGGCCAGCAGGAGCTCCGACGCCCGGGTGGGCTTGTCGAGCACGATGGCCAGGATCTCGTGGTCGGAGGACGCCGCTGCGTCAGTGGTGGGGGACAGATCGGTCACGACACGACGCTACAAGCGGACCGGCCTGTCCGGACCTACGGTGCCGGGGGTGCCGTCGGACCCGCCGCTGCTCCCCCTGCCGCCCCAGCCCTCGCGCGTCCCCTGGCCCACCGACTCGTGGCCCACGGGCGAGCCGCCGGGCCCAGTGGTGGCGGCCGTGGACGACATGTTCGACGACGAGGAGCGCTTCGGCGCGACCTACGCCGTGGCGATCGTCCAGGGGGGCCGGCTGCTGCTCGAGCGGTACGGGGGCGAGCTGCCGCACTTCGACGAGCCGCCGGAGCCCGTGGAACCGCACACGCCGCTGCTGTCCTGGTCCATGGCCAAGTCGGTGCTGCACGCCGCGGTCGGCGTCCTGGTGGGGGAGGGCCGGCTGTCGATCGACGCGCCCGCTGGCGTGCCGGGCTGGACCGACGAGCGAGCCGCCATCACGCTCGACCACCTCCTGCAGATGCGCGACGGGCTCCGCTGGGCCGAGGACTACGTGGACGCCGGCGTCTCCGACGTCATCGAGATGCTGTTCGGCAGCGGTCAGGACGACGTGGCCGCCTACGCGGAGGCCAGACCCCTCGCGCACGCCCCCGGAACCGTCTTCAACTACTCGTCGGGCACGTCGAACGTCGTGGCCGCGATGGTGGGGCGCGTGGTCGGTGCCGGCGACGATGTCCGTCGCTTCCTCCTCGATCGGGTGCTGCACCCGATCGGCATGCGGTCGGCGGACCCTCGCGTCGATGCGGCGGGCACGTTCATCGGGTCGTCGTACGTGTACGCGACGGCCCAGGACTGGGCCCGCTTCGGCATGCTGCACCTCCGCGATGGCGTGTGGGACGGCCGGCGGATCCTGCCCGAGGGATGGGTCGACCACGGTCGGCGCGTGCGATCGGTCGACCCCGCCGACGGGAGCCTCTACGGCGCGCACTGGTGGATCGACCAGCTCGACGTCCCCCGCGGCACGTTCCGAGCGTCCGGCTACGAGGGCCAGGCCGTCGCCATCTGTCCAGCGCTCGACGCCGTCGCCGTGCGCCTGGGCCGAACACCCGAGCCGCTGACGGAGAACCTCCCGCCGTGGCGCCGTCGCCTCTTCGACGCGCTGGGTTGAGCGCCTCGGGCGTGAGTGGCCGGATCGGTCCTGGCAGCGGCATGCTCGGCGGATGGAGCGCATCGTCCTTGCCGTGGTGCTGGCCGCGGTGGCCCTGGCCGTGGCCGCCGTGCTGCAGCGCCGCCGGCGCCCCGACGCGCCCGTCCGCACCGGGTACGCGGTGCCGGCGCAGGTCGACCGCGCGGACTTCGCCCGCCCGGACGCACCGTGGCTCGTCGCCGTGTTCACATCGGCCACCTGCACCTCGTGCCGCGGCGTGTGGGACCGCGCTCAGCCGCTCGCCAGCGACGCCGTGGCCGTCCAGGAGATCGAGCACCAGGACGACCGGGCGCTCCACGACCGCTACGGCATCGAGGCGGTCCCCACCACGTTGGTGGTGGACGCCGAGGGGGTGGTGGCGGCGAGCTTCCTCGGCCCGGTGACCGCCACCGACCTCTGGGCCGCGGTGGCCGAGGCCCGAGAGCCCGGGAGCACGCCCGGAGGGTGCGAGTAGCTACTCGGGCTTGGTGTCGGACGTGGCGTGGATGGAGGCCTCGTCGGTGAAGGCTCCCGAGCCCTCCCCTCGACCGTCGCTCGCCCGCCACTCCCCGAACTCCTCGACGGCCGAGCGGCCCTCGCGGCCGAGCGCCACCAGCCGGTACACCTCCGAGCCGTCGATCGTCTCGTGCTCGAGGAGGGCCCGGGCCACGAGGTCGAGGCCGTTGCGGTGCTCGGTGAGCGTCGCGCGGCAGCGCTCCTCCTGCTCGCGCAGGATGCGCTCGACCTCTTCGTCGATGACGCGGGCGGTCTCGTCGGAGTAGTCCCGGGTGTGCATCAGGTCCTCGCCGAGGAAGACCGCACCCTGCGAGCCCCAGGCCATGGGCCCGACCCGCTCGGACATGCCCCACTCGCGCACCATCTTGCGAGCCAGCTCCGTGGAGCCGACGAGGTCGTTGTTGGCGCCGGTGGAGATGACGCCGAACACGATCTCCTCGGCGATGCGACCGCCCATGCGCACGACCAGGCTGTCCTCGATGTAGTCCTGCCGGTAGATGTGCTTCTCGTCCATCGGGAGCTGCTGCGTGACACCGAGGGCCATGCCGATGGGCAGGATCGTCACCTTGTGCACGGGATCGGCCTGGGGGAGCACCGCCGCGGCCACCGCGTGCCCGGCCTCGTGGTAGGCGATGGCCTCCTTCTCGCGATCGGCCAGAGCCATCGACTCGCGGCGTGCGCCCATGAGCACGCGGTCGCGGGCCATCTCGAAGTGACGTTGGTAGATCTCGTCCTCGCCGGCACGCACCGCGAACAAGGCCGCCTCGTTCACGAGGTTCGCCAGGTCGGCGCCGGACATCCCCGGCGTGCCGCGGGCGACCACGGCGAGGTCGGCGTCGGGTGCGAGTCGCTTCGACTTCGCGTGCACCCGGAGGATCGCTTCGCGCTCGCTCAGCTCCGGCAGCGGCACCACCACCTGGCGGTCGAACCGACCCGCGCGCAGCAGCGCCGGGTCGAGGATGTCGGGCCGGTTGGTGGCGGCGATCATCACGATCCCCTCGGTGGCCTCGAAGCCGTCCATCTCCGAGAGCATCTGGTTGAGCGTCTGCTCGCGCTCGTCGTGACCCCCGCCCAGGCCTGCGCCGCGCTTGCGCCCGATCGAGTCGATCTCGTCCACGAAGATGATCGCCTTGCCCATCTTGCGGGCGCTCTGGAAGAGGTCGCGGACCCGGCTGGCACCGACGCCGACGAACATCTCCATGAAGTCGGACCCGGTGACCGAGAGGAACGGCACGCCCGCCTCCCCGGCGACCGCGCGGGCGATGAGCGTCTTGCCCGTGCCCGGGGGGCCCACGAGCAGGACGCCCTTGGGGATCCGCGCACCGATCTCTGCGAAGCGGTCCGGCGTCTTGAGGAAGTCGACGACCTCCTTGATGTCCTGCTTCACGCCTTCGTAGCCGGCCACGTCGGCGAACGTCGTGCCCGGGCGCTCCGTGGAGTAGGTCTTGGCCTTGGACCGGCCGATGGACATGATCCCGCCCATCTGGCTCTGCGCGCGGCGCTGCATGAACCAGAAGAACGCCACGAAGATGGCCACCGGGATCAGGAACGGCAGGAGGCTGATCAGGAAGCTGGGGCTGGGTGTCGTGTAGACGACCTCGACGCCCTCCGAGCGCAGCACCTCGAGGTCGGCGTCGGGGATGCCGCCATCGAGAGGCCCGGTGGTCTTGAACTCGCTGTCGTCGTTCAGCGTGCCGGTGATCGAGCCATCCGTGTTGTCGATCTTGACGCTCTCGACCTTGCCCTCGCGCACCTGGTCCATGAACTCGGAGTACGCGATCTTGTCCGGGTCGGTGCCGCCGCTCAGGAGCGGGCCGATCAGGAGGATCGACAGGGTGAGGCCCAGGAGCGCCCACAGGCCCCAACGGGGCATGCCCTGAGCGCTCAGCCCGCGACCCGACCCGCGCTGGTCGCGCTGGGGAGGCGGAGGCGGCGGGGGGAGGCCGTCGGGGCTCATGGCGACAGGATACGGGTCGGTCGCTCCGAACCACAGCCACGGCCGCGAATCAGGCCGCCGGGCATCCGCGTCGGTCGCGGGACCTCTGGATAGCGTCGCCGCCATGAGCAGTCGCGCCTGCGCCAAACCAGGGTGCAACACCAGCGCCACGTCCACCCTCACCTACGACTACGCGAACCGCACCGCGGCGGTGGAGCGCCTCGATGCCGAGGCACATCCCATGCGCTACGACCTCTGCACCGAGCACGCCGACTCCTTGCGCGTGCCGCAGGGATGGGCCCTCCAGGACCGTCGGGTGCGGTACCCCGCCGCCCTGCCGCAGTCGATCGCATCCTGACTTCCGGCGCCTCGGCGCCTCCGCGTAGCCTGCCCGGGTGACCGAGGCCGCCTCCGCGCTCCCCGCGCCCCCCGAGCCGGGCCCCGCGGTCGTTCCCCGCTGGGGCCTCGGCGATGCCGCCGTCGGTTGGCTGGCCGTGCAGCTCTTCTCGCAGATCTGGGCGATCGCGGTGCTGGTCGCCACCGGCCGCGTCGACGAGGACTTCGACGCCCTCCCCCTGTCGGTGCTCGCGCTGACCCAGCTGGGCCTGTGGCTCGGGTTCTTCGTCGTGCCGTACGTGGTCACGAAGGTGAAGGGCAACGGCATCGTCATCGACCTCGGCTTCCGCGTGCGCGGGTCCGACCTGTGGAGGGGCGGCATCCCTGGCGTGCTGACGCAGCTCGTCGTCATCCCCCTCCTGTACTGGCCGCTGCTCGAGCTCCTGGACCGGTCCAGCAGGGATCTCGAAGGGCCCGCCCGCTCGTTGAGCGATCGAGTCGACGGCCCCGGAGAGGCGCTGCTGCTGGTGCTCATCGTGGGCGTGCTGGCGCCGATCTTCGAGGAGCTCTTCTATCGAGGTCTGGTGCAACGGGCGCTCCTCAAGCGGGGCGTGCCGCCGCTCGCCGCCGTCGGCGTCACCGCGCTGTTGTTCGGGGCCAGCCACTTCCAGCTGCTGCAGCTGCCGGGCCTGGTCGTGGCCGGCCTCGTGTTCGGTGTCCTCGCGCAGCGGTCGGGCCGGCTCGGACCGGCCATCACGGCGCACATCGGCTTCAACATGGTCACCGTCGTGGCCCTGCTGGCCGCCTGACCCGTCCGGCGATGCTGGGGATGCGACGATGACGGCCGACATGGACGCGGACACCGAGGGCGGCGTGCTCGTCGACGATCGCGGCAGGGTCGAGGCCACCGCGAGCGACGACGCGTGGAACGACCTGCCCTGGCTCGACGAACCCGAGGGTCCACCCCCGGAGGATCCTGCCGAGCGCGGGCGCCGGGAGCGGTTCGTGCAGCGCACGGTGGACTGGGTGGTGGTGGCGGCGTGCGCCCTCTTCGTCTTCGCGAACCTGCACCCCACGGACATCCTGTCGAGCGCGGTGCCCGCCGGCGGGGACATGGGCGCCCACGTGTGGGGACCCGCGTTCCTCCGTGACCATCTGCTGCCCGAGGGACGCCTGTCCGGCTGGACGCCCGACTGGTACGCCGGCTTCCCCGCCTACCAGTTCTACATGGTGGTCCCCTCGCTCCTGATCGTCGCCCTCGACGTGGGGGTGTTCGGCGGGTGGACGATGCTCATCCCTCTCGCGGCCGCCGCGGCCCTGATGTGGGCGAGCACGCGGGTGATCGGCTGGCGGCGTTGGGCGCTGGTCGCGCTCGCCGTGGTGATCGCGGTGGGCGGCGTGGAGCTCCCGTACGGCACCGCCTTCAAGCTCGTCACCGTCCTGGGCGTCCTGTCGCTCCCGGTGTGCGCCTACGCCTTCGGTCGTCTGGCCGACCTGCCGTTCCCGGGCCCGGCCCTGCTGTCGGTGGCCTCCGTGCTGTTCCTGTTCGATCGCAACTTCACGATCTACGGCGGCAACGTGGCCTCCACCCTCGCGGGTGAGTTCGCCTTCTCGATCAGCCTCTCGCTCGCCCTCCTCTACCTCGGGGTCGTCATGCGGGGCCTGCGCACCGGCAGGCACCGCGCCCTCGCCGCCGTGCTCCTCGCCCTCACGGGCCTGTGCCACCTGATCCCGGCGTTCTTCGCGCTGGCCGGCACCGCGGTGATCGCCCTGCTCCGGCGCCCCGCCCGGCGGACGCTGGTCTGGCTCGCCTGCGTCCTGCCCGTGGCCGGTCTGATCAGCGCCTTCTGGGTCCTGCCCTTCGCGTGGCAGCGCGCCTACGTGAACGACATGGGCTGGGAGAAGCTCCCGTACTCGACGGCCGAGAACGGCTTCCGGTCGCTGTCCGGCACCTTGTTCTCGTTCCAGGGCGAGACCTACTGGAAGTACCTGATCCCTCGTCCCGACGTGGACTCGCCCAACGACCTGCGGTGGATCCTGGCCCTGGCCGCCATGGGCCTCGTGCTGTCGATCGCCTTCCGGGTGCGCGCGGGGGTCGTCCTGGCTGGCCTGGCGCTGGTGATGGCGGTGGCGTTCGTCGTCGTGCCGGAGGGCCGGCTCTGGAACGCCCGCCTGCTGCCCTTCTACTACCTGTGCCTCTACCTCCTGGCCGCAGTCGGCGTGGCAGAGGTGGGTCGCACGCTCGCCGTGCTGGTCGCTCGGGATCCCGAGCGACCGAGCATCGTCACACCCGCCGTCACGGTCCTCCTGGCCCTGCTCGTCACCTTCGTGGCAGTCGGCATGCCGCTGCGGTCCCTGCCGCTGGGCAAGGAGCGGGCCGACGGCAGCTACTCGTGGATGGGGCTGACGAACGGAGCCAACCAGGGGAGCTTCGTCCGGTCGTGGGCGCGGTGGAACTACACCGGCTACGAGGGCAAGGACGCGTACGCGGAGTACCGCGACCTGGTCCTCACCATGGAGGAGATCGGCACCGAGCACGGCTGCGGTCGCGCGTTCTGGGAGTACGAGAAGGAGATCAACCGCTACGGCACGCCCATGGCGCTCATGTTGCTGCCGCACTGGACGGACGGGTGCATCGGGTCGATGGAGGGCCTCTTCTTCGAGGCGTCCGCCACCACGCCCTTCCACTTCCTGACGCAGGTCGAGCTCAGCGCCGCCCCGAGCGCGGCGCAGCGTGACCTTCCCTACGGCACCTTCGACATCGACAAGGGTGTGCGCCACCTCCAGCTGATGGGCGTGCGCTACTACCTGGCGACGTCCACGCAGGCGACCACGGCCGCGCGGAGCCATCCCGATCTCACCGAGCTGGCCACCTCCGGGCCGTGGGTGATCTTCGAGGTGGCCGACTCCGATCTGGTCGAGGCGCTGGACAACGAGCCCGCGGTGCTCGACGGGATCAGCGACGCCCAGCACGACTGGATCTGCCGCACCAAGGACGACAACGGCAAGTGCGCCGGGCCCGCGGTGACCTGGTACCAGGACCTCGCGGCGCAGGACGTGATGCTGGCGTCCTCGGGACCCGAGGGGTGGCAGCGGGTGGATCCCGACGACCCGCAGCCCGAGGCGCGCCCCGTGCCCGGCACCGAGATCAGCGGGCTGGAGGTGGGCACGGACCGGATCGCGTTCGACGTCGACTCGCCGGGCTCTCCGGTGCTGGTGAAGGCCTCCTACTTCCCCAACTGGCGGGTCAACGGCGCCGACGGCCCCTACCGGGTCGCCCCGAACCTCATGGTGGTCGTCCCCACCGACGATCACGTCGAGCTGACCTACGGGCGGGAGCCCATCGAGTGGATCGCCTACGCGCTGACGGCGCTCGGGATCGCGCTCGCCATCCTCCTCGCCTTCCTCCCGCCCGTGCGCGGACGGAGCCGACCTGGCGATGCCCCGCCCGACCCGGTCGACGGCGACGACGCCGCTGACCGAGCCGCGCCGCCGGGCGCATCCCACCTCGCCTCGTGACGGAGCGGTTGCGGCGCCTGGTCGTCGTCGCGCTGGTGCCGACGGCGGTCGACATCGGGCTGCTCGTGCTGCTGCGTCAGGGCTTCGGGTGGATGTTGGCGCTGGCCGACCTCGTCGCGATCGCGGTGGCCTCGGTCGTGTCGTACGTGCTGCACCGGCGGATGACCTTCCGCTCCGACCCGTTCGTCCGGTGGGTGCAGATGCCGGGCGCCTTCGTGGTGGTGGCCGCCGCAGCGGCGCTGGTCGACGTGATCGTGCTGCGGGGGCTGTACGCCGCCCACGGGTTCACGTCGACCGTCGCGCTCGTCGGTGCCAAGCTCGTGTCGCTGTCGGTCGCCGCGGTGGTGCGGCTCGTGCTCTACCGAGCCGTGCTGCTCAGCGCCGTTCGCCGGAAGCTCCACGAGCCGGTGCCCCGGGGCCCGGCACCCGGCGTCGTGCGCGCCACGGTGATCGTCCCGGCCTTCGAGGAGGCTGAGGGCATCGGTGCGACGGTCACCGCGATCCGCGTCGCGCTCACCGATCTCGCGGCCGAGGGCGGGCTCGAGATCGTCGTCGTCGACGACGGGTCGACCGACGCGACGGCCGACGCCGCGCTCGCGGCCGGAGCCGACCAGGTGGTGGTGCAGCCGGAGAACCGCGGCAAGGGTGCCGCGGTCCGCGCCGGGGTCGCCGCCGCACGAGGCCGCACGGTCGCGTTCACCGACGCCGACCTCGCCTACTCGCCTGACCAGCTGCTCCGGGTGATCGGCGAGGTCGAGCGCGGCTGGGACGTCGCCGTCGGGAACCGGCGCCATCCCGACACCGAGCGGGTGCAGGGCGCGGGCGCGCTCCGGGACCTCGGCAGCCGCGCGGTGAGCCTGCTCGCCATGGGGGTCCTGCTCAGCCACCCGCACGACACGCAGTGCGGCCTGAAGGCGTTTCGATCCGACGTGGCCAAGACGGTCTTCGCCCTCGCTCGGGTGGACCGCTTCGCGTTCGACATCGAGGTGCTCCACCTCATCGAGCGGCACGGGTTCACGGTGGTGGAGGTGCCGGTGCGGCTCAGCGCCGGAGAGCGGTCGACGGTGCGCCTCGTGCGCGACACGCTGCGCCTGCTGCCGCGACCTGTGGCGCATCCGCCATTGGTCGGCCACCGGCGCGTACGAGCTGCCGGCGGGGCCACTGGCGCCGGCGTCAGTGGCCTGAAGGGCCGACAGTAGGGTGAGCGCCCGATGCCCGACCTCGACGCGATCTTCAAGGCCTACGACATCCGCGGCATCACGCCCGACCAGCTGGATGCCAGCGTCGCTCGTGCGGTGGGGGAGGCGTTCGCCGTGTTCGTGGCCGGGCCCAGCGGGGGAGCGTCCCGGGTCCTGGTCGGCCGCGACATGCGGTCCTCGGGGGTCGAGCTCGCCGCCGCGTTCTCCGAGGGGGTCCGCGCGCAGGGGCTCGACGTGGTCGACCTCGGCCTGGCGTCGACCGACCTCGTCTACTTCGCCGCGGGCTCGCTCGACGCCCCCGGCGCCATGTTCACGGCCTCGCACAACCCTGCCCAGTACAACGGGATGAAGCTCTGCCTCGCCGGGGCTCGTCCCGTCGGCGAGGACTCGGGCCTCCTGGACATCAAGCGGATGACCGCCGAAGGCGTGCCTCCACACGACGGTCCCGCCGGGGGCCAGGAGTCCCGCGATCTGCTGCAGGCCTTCGCCGCCCACGTGCGGTCCTTCGTGGACGAGGCGGCGCTGCGGCCCCTCAGGGTCGTCGCCGACACCGCCAACGGCATGGGGGGGCTGGTGGTCCCAGCCGTGTTCGACGGTCTCCCCGTCGACCTCGAGGTGCTCTACGGCGAGCTCGACGGCACCTTCCCGAACCACCCTGCCGATCCGATCCAGGCGGTGAACCTGCGCGATCTGCAGGCACGCGTGCTGGAGGTCGGCGCCGACGTCGGGCTCGCGTTCGACGGTGACGCAGACCGCGTGTTCCTCGTCGATGAGCTCGGTCAGCCGCTCTCGGGCTCGACGACGACAGCCATCGTGGCCGTCGGCGTGCTCGACAAGCACCCGGGGTCCACGATCCTGCACAACTGCATCTGCTCCAAGGCCGTGCCCGAGGTCGTGCGAGAGCACGGTGGCACCCCCGTGCGAACCAAGGTCGGCCACAGCTTCATCAAGGCCGTGATGGCCGAGACCGGGGCCGCCTTCGGGGGCGAGCACTCGGCGCACTACTACTTCCGCGACAACTACCGCGCTGACTCCGGGTCGATCGCGGCGCTGCTCGTGCTGGAGCAGCTCGGGAAGACCGGTCTGCCGCTCTCCGAGCTGCGCAAGCCCTTCGACCGCTATGCGGCCTCGGGCGAGCGCAACCGCACCGTCGTCGACCCCGCCGCCGTGATCGAGCGCGTCGCGGCGGCGTTTCCCCCGGAGACCCAGGACCGACTCGACGGGTTGACCGTCGACCTCGGCGACTGGTGGTTCAACCTCCGGGCGTCCAACACGGAGCCGCTGCTCCGACTCAACCTCGAAGCCTCGGATGCGGCAATGTGTGCAGCGAAGGTCGCCGAGGTCGAAGCCCTCATCGACGCCGATTAGCTCTCCAAGGAGTCCCACCCATGGCCCTCGATCCCCAGCTGCTCGAGATCCTCGCGTGTCCCGACGACAAGGGCCCCCTCCTCTACTTCGAGGACGAGGACTCCCTGTACAACCCCCGGCTCAAGCGCCGCTACGCGATCAAGGACGACATCCCGATCATGCTGATCGACGAGGCGGAGACGGTGGATCAGTCCGAGCACGACCGGCTCCTCGCCAAGGCCGAGGCGCAGGGCATCCAACCGACCTTCCAGGAGTAGGGGCCGATGTCCGGCCTCCTCGACACGGTCGGGATGTTCGACCTCGCGGCCGCGCTGCCCGAGCAGGTGGCGGCCGCCGCGGTCCTCGCCGCCGACCTCGACGGGCTCCCCGCCCACGACGACATCGAGCAGGTCGTCGTGCTCGGGATGGGTGGCAGCGGCGTGGCCGGTGATGTCCTGGCTGCCGTCGCGGGACCCTTCATGCCGGTGCCCGTCACGGTCGTCAAGGGCTACGAGGCCCCCGCGGCCGTCGGTGAGGGCACGTTGTGCTTCGCGATCTCGTACTCCGGTGACACGGAGGAGACGGTGGAGGCGGCGCAAGAGGCTGCCACCGCCGGCGCCCGCATGGTCGTGCTGTCGACCGGAGGGGCCCTGGGCGCACTGGCCCGCACGTGGGGGGCGCCGCACATCGTGCTGCCCGAGTGCCCGATGCCACGAGCGGGCATCGGCTCGGTGAGCGTGCCGCCGCTCATCGTGCTCGAGCGGGTCGGGCTCTTCCCCGGCGCCACCCAGTACGTCGCCGAGGCGGTCGACCAGCTCGCACGACGTCGCGACAAGCTCATCGTCGACGGCGGACCGGCCCAGCGCGTCGCGCGGGAGATCGACCGGACGATCCCCATCGCCTACGGCGGCGACGCGGTCGGTGCCGTCGCCGCCTTCCGGTTCAAGTGCCAGGTGAACGAGAACGCCAAGGCGCCCGCGTTCTGGGCGGCGGTGCCGGAGATGACGCACAACGAGATCTGTGGCTGGGGCCAGCACGGTGACATCACCCGGCAGGTCATGACGGTCGTGCGCTTCCGCCACACGTTCGAGCACCCCCAGGTCACCCGGCGCTTCGAGCTCACCTACGACCTCATCGACGAGGTCGTCCACGCGGTGCTCGACCTCGAAGCGGAGGGCGACGGCCTCCTCGCCCAGCTCCTCGACCTCGTGCTCCAGGGAGACTTCATCAGCCTCCACATGGCCGCCGAGGCGGGGGTCGACCCCGGGCCGATCCCGGTGCTCGTCGACCTGAAAGCGGCGCTGGCCCGCTGAGCTCCACTACCCTGACCAGCCGGGCTGATCAGGGTGCTGCCTGCTGCAGCCAGCCCTCCTTGCACGTCCGCACACCACGCCCCGCACGTCGAAGCTCGACGCGCCCGCACGGAGGAACCGATGACGAACCACCCTGATCAGGACTTCAAGGTCGCCGACCTCTCCCTCGCCCCCTGGGGCCGCAAGGAGATCGAGCTGGCCGAGGTCGAGATGCCTGGCCTCATGGCGTTGCGCGCCGAGTTCACGGACTCGAAGCCGCTGTCCGGTGCCCGCATCACCGGCTCGCTCCACATGACCATCCAGACCGCGGTCCTCATCGAGACCCTGACCGCGCTCGGCGCCCAGGTGCGCTGGGTGAGCTGCAACATCTTCTCCACCCAGGACCACGCGGCCGCGGCCGTCGCCGTCGGCCCGGAGGGCACCGTCGACTCGCCGAGGGGCGTGCCGGTGTACGCGTGGAAGGGCGAGACGCTCGAGGACTACTGGTGGTGCACCGAGCAGGTGCTGCAGTGGCCCGACGGCGGTGGCCCCAACATGATCCTCGACGACGGCGGGGACGCCACGCTCCTCGTGCACAAGGGGGTCGAGTTCGAGAAGGCCGGAGCCGTCCCCGACGCCACCGACGACGACCCCGAGGAGTGGGGTGTCATCGTCGACACCCTCAAGCGCTCCCTCGCCGCGGACCCCAACCGCTGGACGACCATCGCCAGCCAGATCAAGGGCGTCACCGAGGAGACCACCACCGGCGTCCACCGCCTCTACCAGATGTTCGAGGCCGGCGAGCTGCTGTTCCCGGCCATCAACGTCAACGACTCGGTCACCAAGTCGAAGTTCGACAACCTCTACGGCTGCCGCCACAGCCTCATCGACGGCATCAACCGGGCCGTCGACGTCATGCTCGGCGGCAAGGTCGCGGTCGTGTGCGGCTACGGCGAGGTCGGCAAGGGCAGCGCCCAGTCGCTGCGGGGCCAGGGCGCCCGCGTCATCATCACCGAGATCGACCCGATCTGCGCGCTGCAGGCGGTGATGGAGGGGTTCGAGGTCAACACCCTCGAGGCCGTGCTGGGCACCGCGGACATCTTCATCACGACCACGGGCAACAAGGGCATCATCACCGCCGAGCACATGGCGAAGATGAAGCACAACGCCATCGTGGGCAACATCGGCCACTTCGACAACGAGATCGACATGGCCGGTCTGGCCCGGATGAGCGACGTCCGCAAGATCGAGATCAAGCCCCAGGTGCACGAGTTCGTGTTCCCGGACGGGCACTCGATCATCGTGCTCTCCGAGGGGCGCCTCCTGAACCTCGGCAACGCCACGGGTCACCCGAGCTTCGTGATGTCGATGAGCTTCACGAACCAGGTGCTGGCCCAGATCGAGCTGTTCACGAAGACGGCCGACTACCCGCTCGGCGTGTACGTGCTCCCGAAGCTGCTCGACGAGCGGGTCGCGCGGCTCCACCTCGATGCCCTCGGCGTGAAGCTCACCCCCCTCGCCCAGGAGCAGGCCGACTACCTCGGCATCCCCGTCTCGGGCCCCTACAAGCACGACCACTACCGGTACTGACGCTCTCGTCCTCGGCCGCCTGCGCCGATCCAATCTGCGACACCGACCGCCCGCTCGGGGCATCTCGTGTCGCAGGTTGTGGTGCCTGGTCGCCGGGTGACAGATCTGCGACAGGGGACGACCTGATAGGGCGCTCCTTGTCGCAAGTTCGCGTGGTGCGACCTGACGAGGGTCGCGTCGTCGCTCGTCGCGCCCTTGGGTTTGGCCCCGCCCGGGCTAGAGGGCCTCGACGTGGCCGGGGGGGAGGTGGTCGTCGGGGTCAGGGAGGCGCATGTGCTCCAGGAACCAGTGGACGTTCGGCCCCACCGTCAGGGCGAACGCGATCGTGCCGATCCCCACACGGCCGCCGAGGAGCGCACCCACGGCCAGGGCGGTCAGCTCGATCCCGGTTCGCACAACGCGCACGGACCGTCCCCGACGGGCCAGGCCGGTCATGAGGCCGTCGCGTGGCCCCGGACCCAGCCCGGCGCCGATGTAGAGGCCGCTGCCGGGTCCGAAGGCGAAGATGCCCAGGCCCAGGAACGCGATGCGCTGCCACAGCGCCTGGGGGGCGTCCACGACGGCAAGGGTGGCGTCGACGACGAGCCCGATCACCAGCACGTTGAGCAACGTGCCGAGCCCGGGTCGCTCCCGGATCGGTAGCCACAGGAGCAGCACCACCACGCCGGTCAGGATGGTGACGGTGCCGATCGCCACGCCGGTCCGCTCCGCCACGCCCTGGTGGAGCACATCCCACGGTGCCAGCCCGAGGTCGGCCCGCACCATCAGGGCGATCCCGAACCCGAAGAGCACCAGGCCAGCGAGCAGCCGGGGCACCCGGCGCCGCAGCTCGTCGGCAGGCGGGACCGGCAGCATCCCGGCACGCTACGGCGCCGGCGCGCCGATCCGGCAGTGGGTTCAGCCGATGGTCAGAGCTTGACCCGGATGGCGGCGGCCTCGATCGGCGCGCCGTCCTCCCCGCTGTTGCTGGTGAGCAGGAGCACGCCGTGGGTGGCCCCGGTCGTGTCCTCGAACTCCAGCTCGCCCGTGAAGTCGCCGAGCACGCCGTCACCGCGACCGGTCACGAAGGTGTCCGCGATCGGCTCCTGCGTGCCGTCGACGTAGAGCTGGACGACGACGGTGCCCTCGAACGCGTAGGCCATGCCGGCCAGTGGCTGGGGGGAGCTGATCGTGGCGCCGGACTCGGGGGTGGCCAGCTGGATCGAGTCGGTCACCGCGCCGATGACGAACCAGGTGTCGTCCTCGAGCTGGCGCACGAGCACGGTGGTCGGGGCGCCGGCCGCGAAGCCGCGCACCTCGACCTCGCCGGACCGGTTGTCGCCCGCGGCGTAGTCGCCCACGACGGGATCGCTGAAGCCGACGAAGTCGCGGGCGAAGGCCGTGACGAGCGCGATCGGGTCGTCGAAGCGCTGGGAGGTCGTCGGGTCCGGGTACACGGGGACGTCCGGGTCCACGGTCTCGAAGGCGGCGGTCGTCGTCGTGGTGTCCTCGGTCGTCGTGGTCGTCGTGGCCTCCGTCGTGGTCGTCGTGGCGTCGGTGGCGACCGGCTCGTCGTCGTCACCGGTGAGCGCGAGCACGGCGACGACGGCTGCGGCCGCGACCACCGCCGCGCCGAGGCCGATCAGCCATCGCTTGCGGGTGTCGTCCGGTTGGGCATCCATGGGTGCCATCATCACCCCGTCAGCCGGGCTGCGGGCGGATCTCCTGCCTCGACCCCGCTGTCACACCGCCTCCCTAGCGTCTGGTTGGTGCGATCGCCTCCGTTGCTGCCTGTTCCACCGGGGTTGGTGACCTGCCGCGCCGTCGTCGCCTACGACACCTTGGCGCGTCGGGAGCTGGTCGGGCTGAAGAACCGAGACGAGCGAGCGCGGGTCACCCGCTGGGCAGACAGCTCGCGGCACTCGTGCCGTCGCTCAAGGGCCTCGTGGTCACGTGGGCTCCGACCGGGGTGGCCCGCCGCCGTCGGCGAGGGTTCGACCAGGCCGAGCTGCTGGCCCGGGCGGTCGCCAGGCGCCGAGGCCTCCCGGTGGCGCGCCTCCTCCATCGGCTTCCCGGTGGCCCACAGGCCGGCCGGACGGCCAGCGAGCGACACGCCAACCCCGCCTTCGTGGCCCGTCGTCCCTGTGCTGGTCCGGTGCTCGTCATCGACGACGTCGCCACCACCGGGGCCACCCTGAGCGCGGCCGCGGCCGCCCTGCGAGCGGCGGGCGCACCGGCCGTGCACGCGCTGGTGGTCGCGCGGGCGCCCGGCCGCCCCGGGTTGTAGTGTCAGTGAGCACCACGAGACCCGGGAGGCATGCCCTTGGAGATCACCGTGAGTGCACGACACACCGACATCTCACCTGCACTGCGCGCGGCGGCCGAAGAGAAGATCGGCCGCCTCAGTCGTTTTGTGGACGGGATGCATCGAGCCGAGGTGCACTTCTTCCAGGAGCACAACCCACGGATCGCGGCCAAGGAGGTCTGCGAGGTCAGCCTCGAGGGCGCCGGGCACCACGTGCGCTGCAAGGTGGCGGCGGCCGATGGGTTCGCGGCGATCGACCTCGCCGTGGAGAAGCTGGAGCACCAGCTCCACAAGCTCAAGAGCAAGCTCGTGCCGCGCAAGGCGCGGCGCACCGAGCCCGCGGCGCAGCTCGACGACGACGGGCTGGTCGCGTAGCGCGCACTCCGCGCCGGCCCAGGCGGTCAGCGGCCTGACGGCAGGGGGTGTCGGGCTATCCTGACCGGACTAGCCCGGCCAGTTGGACGCCGGGCGGGCCCCGGGAGGGACATGGCCGACGCCGACGCGCGGGCGACAGCGCCCGCTTCGCCAGACGTGATCCGCGTGGTGCTCTGCGACGACCACGCCCTCTTCCGGCGTGGCCTGAAGGCAGTGCTCGAGGCCGAGGATGACCTCGCGGTGGTGGGGGAGGCGGAGGACGGCGAGGCGTCGATACGCGTGGTGGAGGCGCTCGCACCGGATGTCGTGCTGATGGACGTCCGGATGCCGCGCGGCAGTGGGATCGAGGCCACCCGGGCGATCTCGGAGGTCCTGCCCAGCGCGAAGATCCTGATGCTCACCGTCAGCGAGGACGAGGACGACCTCTACGCCGCCATCAGGGCGGGCGCCGCGGGCTACCTGCTGAAGGAGATCAGCATCGACGAGGTCGCCGCCGCGGTCCGCTGCGTCATGAGTGGCCAGAGCCTGCTGTCCCCGTCGATGGCGGCCAAGCTGCTCGCCGAGTTCGCGAGCCTGGCCCAGCGGGTCGATGAGCGGCAGTCGGCGCCCCTCCCGCGCCTCACCGAGCGGGAGCTCGAGGTCCTCCGGCTGGTGGCCCAGGGCCTGAGCAACCGGGAGATCGCCGGCGAGCTCTTCATCTCCGAGAACACGGTGAAGAACCACGTGCGCAACATCCTGGAGAAGCTGCACCTGCACTCGCGGATGGAGGCCGTGGTCTACGCCGTGCGGGAGAAGCTCCTCGACATCCGGTAGGGGGTCCAGGACCCGTACACTCGAACCTCGCATGTCCATCTTCGACAAGATCCTCCGCTCAGGCGAGGGCAAGAAGCTGAAGGCCCTCCAAGCCCTGGTGCCGGACATCACCGCGCTCGAGCCTCGGATGGAGGCGCTGTCCGACGCCGAGCTCCAGGGCAAGACGGGGGAGTTCCGGAGTCGGCTCGAGCGCGGGGAGGACCTCGACGACCTGCTCATGGAGGCGTTCGCCGTCGTGCGGGAGGCGGGCCGGAGGGTGCTGGGCCAGCGTCACTACGACGTGCAGCTCATCGGTGGCGCGGCGCTGCACTTCGGGTGGATCGCCGAGATGAAGACCGGTGAGGGCAAGACGCTCGTGTCGACGCTCCCCGCGTACCTGAACGGGCTCGGTGGCAAGGGCACTCACCTGATCACCGTCAACGAGTACCTCGCCCGCCGCGACTCCGAGTGGATGGGGCGGCTCCACCGGTGGCTGGGCCTCGAGGTGGGCCTGATCGTCCCGGGTGAGAACGACCCGGACCACAAGCGGACCCAGTATGCGGCCGACATCACCTACGGCACCAACAACGAGTTCGGCTTCGACTACCTCCGCGACAACATGGCGATGTCGCGCTTGCGCCAGACGCAGCGAGGTCACAGCTACGCCATCGTCGACGAGGTCGACTCGATCCTCATCGACGAGGCCCGCACGCCGTTGATCATCTCGGGTCGTGTCGCCGACGCCGCGCAGCTCTACTACAAGTTCGCCACCATCGTCCGGAGCCTGCGCCGTGACGACGACTACGACGTGGACGAGCAGAAGCGCACCGTGTCGCCCACCGAAGCGGGCATCGAGAAGGTCGAGCAGGCGCTCGGCATCGACAACCTCTACGACGGCGTCGCCCAGAACCTCGTCCACCAGCTCCAGGCCGCCCTGCGCGCCAAGGAGCTCTTCAAGCGCGACAAGGACTACATCATCAACAACGGCGAGGTGAAGATCGTCGACGAGTTCACCGGTCGCATCCTCGAGGGGCGGCGCTGGTCCGAGGGCCTCCACCAGGCCGTCGAGGCCAAGGAGGGGGTGAAGATCAAGGAGGAGAACCAGACCCTCGCGACGATCACCCTCCAGAACTACTTCCGCATGTACGACAAGCTCGCCGGCATGACGGGCACCGCGTCCACGGAGGCGGCCGAGTTCGCCAACACCTACGAGCTCCAGGTCGTGCCCGTGCCGACGAACAAGCCCACCGCCCGCGCGGACGAAGCCGACCTGATCTACAAGACCGAGGACGGCAAGTTCGGTGCGGTGGTCGACGACATCGCCGAGCGCTACGAGGCGGGCCAGCCGGTGCTCGTCGGCACCATCTCGGTGGAGAAGTCCGAGAAGCTCTCACGGATGCTCGAGAAGCGGGGCATCGCCCACGAGGTGCTGAACGCCAAGCAGCACACCCGTGAGGCCGAGATCGTCGCCCAGGCGGGACGGCTACAGGGCGTCACGGTCGCCACCAACATGGCCGGTCGAGGCGTCGACATCCTCCTCGGCGGCAACCCGGAGATCCTCGCCACGCGCGATCTGCGCGCCGACGAGGTCGACCTCGACAGCGACGAGGGCCGCGACCAGCTGCTGGCCCTGGAGGCCAAGTACGCGGAGGAGACGAAGGTCGAGGGCGACAAGGTGCGGGAGCTGGGTGGCCTCTACGTGCTGGGCACCGAGCGTCACGAGTCGCGGCGGATCGACAACCAGCTGCGGGGCCGGGCCGGCCGGCAGGGCGACCCGGGCGAGAGCCGCTTCTACCTGTCGCTCGAGGACGATCTGATGCGCCTCTTCGCCACCGGCGCGATCAACTGGGTGATGGGCAAGGCCCTGCCCGACGACGTGCCGCTCGAGGCGAAGATGGTCTCGAAGGCCATCGAGCGAGCGCAGACCACCGTCGAGCAGAAGAACGGCGAGATCCGCAAGAACGTCCTCAAGTACGACGAGGTCATGAACGCGCAGCGCAAGGTGATCTACGCGCTCCGCGACCAGATCCTCGACGAGGCGGACCTCCGCGAGAAGATCCTCGACGAGCACCTCCCCGACGCGGTCGAGGCGCTGGTGGGCACCTACTGCGTCTCCGACTTCCACGAGGAGTGGGACCTCGACGGGCTCCACGCCGACGTGCTCACCTACTGGCCCTCCTCGCTGACCAAGGAGCAGCTGGGTGCGCTCAAGAGCACGGATGACCTCTACGAGGTGCTCGTCGACGATGCGACCACGCACTACGAGAAGCGGGAGAGCGAGCTCGGCCCCGACGTGATGCGCCAGGTCGAGCGCCAGGTGATGCTCAAGATCATCGACACGAAGTGGCGCGAGCACCTCTACGAGATGGACTACCTCCAGGAGGGCATCAACCTCCGGGCGATGGGCCAGAAGGACCCGCTCACGGAGTGGCAGCGCGAGGGCTACGAGATGTTCGGGATGATGATGAAGGGCATCGCCCAGGACCTCGTCCGCTACGTCATGCACGTCCAGGTGACCGTGCAGCAGCCTGCCGCCGCCCCCGCCGTCGGCACCGACTTCCGCCAGCCCGACGGCAACGGCGAGGTGTCCTCGGTGGGTGGCGACGAGCCCGCGGTGCAGAACGTGCAGTACTCCGCCCCGGACGACTCCGCCCTCGGGGGCAGCGGCGGCCTGGCCGCGGCGGCCCGCCAGGTCGCGGCCCAGGGCGGCCCGGCGGGTGCACCGGCCGCCGTCGCCGAGCAGCCGGCGACGATGACGCCCGTCGTGAAGTCCGACTGGGACAAGACCCCCCGCAACGCGCCGTGCCCGTGCGGGAGCGGCAAGAAGTTCAAGCTGTGCCACGGCAAGGCGTAGGACGGGCCCGTGCGGGACTTCTCCGACGCGCTCGAGCTGACGCGCAAGCGCATCGCTGACGCGGCGGCCTATCTGAAGATCGAGGACCTGCGGGCCCGCCGGCCCCTGCTCGAGACAGAGGCCTCGCGGCCCGATCTCTGGGACGACCCGGAGGTGGCCAAGCGGGTCACCGGCGAGCTCAGCGTCGTCATCGACGACATCGAGCGCTACGAGCGGCTCGTCGGCCAGCTCGAGGACGCCGAGACGCTCCACGAGCTCGCTCGGGAGGTCGACGACGAGAGCCAGGAGCCGGAGATCGAGGCGACGCTGATCTCGCTCGACCGCGAGCTGCGTGGCCTCGAGCTCCGGTCGATGTTCTCCGGCGAGCACGACGAGCGCGACGCGTTGTGCACGATCCAGGCCGGTGAAGGCGGCGCGGACGCGCAGGACTGGGCTGAGATGCTCTATCGCATGTACGTCCGCTGGGCGGAGCGGCGCGGGTTCGAGGTGGAGGAGGAGGGCTCGACGCCCGGCTCCGAAGCCGGCGTGTCATCCGTCGAGTTCCTCGTGCAGGGCCGCTATGCCTACGGCTACCTGCAGGCCGAGCGCGGGGTGCACCGTCTCGTGCGGATGAGCCCGTTCAACGCCCAGGGCAAGCGTCAGACCGCCTTCGCGGCCCTCGACGTGGTGCCGGTGCTCCACGAGGACGAGGTGCAGGTCGAGGTCGACGACGGCGACATCAAGATGGATGTCTTCCGGGCATCGGGCGCCGGCGGCCAGCACATCAACAAGACGAGCTCGGCGGTCCGCCTCACCCACCTGCCCACGGGGATCGTCGTGTCCTGCCAGGTCGAGCGCTCCCAGTTCCAGAACCGCGACCGGGCCATGGCCATGCTCAAGGCGCGCCTGGCGGACCTCGAGCGGCAGCAGCGGGAGGACGAGCTCGCCGGCATCCGTGGCGAGCAGCAGCGGGTGGGCTTCGGCAGCCAGATCCGCAGCTACGTCATGCAGCCGTACCAGATGGTGAAGGACCTCCGGACCGAGCACGAGGCCGGCAACGTGCAGGGCGTGCTCGACGGCGACCTCGATCCGTTCATGGAGGCCTACCTGCAATGGCGCCGCGCGACCGGCTCGTCGTAACCTGATCGCAATGTTCCGGCGACCGCCGGAGTGCCGCGAATCGCTCAGAGGGCGCTGGTACCCTCGCCTCCGCCCATGATCACGCTCGAGAACGTCTCCAAGGTCTACAAGGGCGATGTCGTCGCACTGAGCGAGGCCAGTGTGGAGATCGAGAAGGGCGAGTTCGTCTTCCTCGTCGGCGCCTCCGGCTCCGGAAAGTCCACGTTCCTGCGGCTCGTCAACAAGGAGGAGACGCCGGAGCACGGCCGGATCTTCGTCGCCGGCAAGGACATCGCCACGCTGTCGTCGTGGAAGGTCCCGTACCTGCGTCGGAACATCGGCTCGGTCTTCCAGGACTTCAAGCTGCTGACGAACAAGACCGTGTACGAGAACGTCGCCTTCGCCCTCGAGGTGATCGGCCGCCCGCGCAACGTGGTCAAGACGCAGGTCCCAGCCATCCTCGAGCTGGTCGGGCTGAGCAAGAAGATGGGCAACTTCCCCAACGAGCTGTCAGGCGGCGAGCAGCAGCGGGTGTCGATCGCCCGCGCCTTCGTCAACCGCCCGCTGATCCTCCTGGCGGACGAGCCCACCGGCAACCTCGACCCGGCGACGTCAGTGGGGATCATGCGGTTGCTCGATCGCATCAACCGCACGGGCACCACGGTGCTGATGGCCACCCACGATCGTTCGATCGTCGACAGCATGCGCCGCCGCGTCATCGAGCTCGACCGTGGCTCGATCATCCGCGACCAGAGTCGCGGCGTCTACGAGTGAGCTGAGAGAACCGACCCCCCATGGCAATCAAGCTCGACTACGTCGCCCGCGAGACCGCGACCAACCTCACCAGGAACGTCACGCTCACGCTGGCGTCGATCCTCACGGTGGTCGTGTCGCTCACGCTGTTCGGCTCCGCCGTGATGCTGAACCAGGGCGTCAACAACGCCAACGACCGCTTCAAGGGCGGCATCGAGTTCATCGTCTTCCTCCAGCCCGACTCCACGCAGGAGCAGAAGGACTCGATCCGTCGGGACCTCGAGGCGAACCCCGACGTGCGCGAGGTCACCTACGTCGACCAGGACGAGACCTACGAGGAGTTCAAGCGGATCTTCGAGGGTCAGACCCAGCTGATCGAGACCGTGTCGCCCGAGGTGCTGCCACCGTCGTTCCGGGTGGCCCCCGAGACGAAGGATCCGGAGGTCGTCAAGGCCCTCGGCCAGACCTTCACCGAGAAGCCCGGCGTCTACGAGGTCGTGTTCGCCTTCGAGGTGGTCAAGGCGATCCAGGAGACGTTCAACAAGATCGGTGTCCGGTTCCTCCTGGCCGCCGGCCTCCTCCTGCTCGCGGCGGGACTGCTCATCCTCAACACCATCCGGGTCGCGATGTTCGCCCGCCGGCGCGAGATCGAGGTGATGAAGCTCGTCGGCGCCACGAACTGGTTCATCCGGGTGCCCTTCATCGTCGAGGGCATCATCCAGACGCTCATCGGTGCCGCGGTCGCGGTCGCGTCGATGACCTTCGTGATCCGGCCGTTCATCGACGAGCTCTCCCAGGAGAAGCTGGTGCCCCTGTTCAAGGGGTTCGAGGTCACCGACGGCAACCTCCTGATGGCCAACCTGTTCGTGGTGGGCGTGGCGGTCCTCATCGGCGCCATCGGCTCGGCCGTGGCAGTCAGCCGCTTCCTGGACGTCTAGCTGCGAGGGCGAGCTGTGACGGTCAGGGCGTGTTGGCGATGCCTTCGCCGCCTCGGCTGAGCCCGTCGCTCGTGATCGTGCCGATCACCGTCATGGCGATCACGCAGACGATGACGATGAACACCAGCAACAGCGCGTACTCGACGAGCGCGGCGCCTCGATCGTCGTCGCGCTCTGGAAGGACGGAGCTCAGCCATCGCCGGAGCTGTAGGAGTGTGATGCCCATCGAAACTGCCACCTCTGCGCGTGGGGTCTTCCCCTGGATCGACTCATCTCAGCGGCCGCTTGAGGCGCCTGCCCTGGGCCATTCGGCTCATTTCCATGCATCGAGTGGCCTGGTTCGGTCGTCGTGGCAGCATCCGTGCCATGGAGCACACGACGATCGATACCGAGCTCACCGACCGGATCCTCACCATCACCCTGGATCGCCCTGATCGCCTGAACGCCTTCACGGTACCCATGCAGCGCGAGCTGTGCGACGCCCTGGACCGGGTCGACGCCGATCCAGACGTGCGCGCCGTCGTGATCACCGGGCGGGGGCGCGGCTTCTGCGCCGGAGCGGACCTCGCCTCCGGGGGTGACACCTTCGACATCGAGGCCGGGAGCCCGGCGACCGGAGCAGGGCGCGCTGCCACCGCGCACCGCGACGAGGGCGGTCTGGTGACGCTGCGCCTGTACGCCTGCACCAAGCCGGTCATCGCAGCGATCAACGGTCCGGCGGTCGGCGTGGGTGCAACGATGACGCTCCCGATGGACATCCGCCTGGCCAGCGAGTCCGCCCGCTTCGGGTTCGTGTTCGCCCGACGCGGCATCGTGCCCGAGGCGTGTTCCTCCTGGTTCCTCCCGCGCGTGGTCGGCATCAACACGGCGCTCGAGTGGACGATGACGGGCCGCGTGTTCGACGCGACCGAGGCGCTCGAGCGCGGCCTCGTCCGATCCGTCCATCCGGCGGACGACCTCCTCCCGGCCGCCTACGAGATCGCGCGGGAGATCGTCGACAACACGTCAGCGGTGTCCGTGGCCATGACCCGGCAGATGCTGTGGCGGATGTTGGGAGCCGATCACCCGATGGCCGCCCACCGGATCGACTCCCCGGCGATCGCGAACCTCGGCCGCTCCGACGACGCGAGGGAGGGCGTGGTGTCCTTCCTCGAGAAGCGCCCGCCCGTCTTCACCGACCAGGTCCCCGACGACATCCCCGGCGAGTGGCCGTTCTGGACCGAACCAGAGTTCTCCTGAAGGAGAAGGCACGACGACGCGACGGCGACGTGGCGGTGCCGTTGGACACCCCAGGTGAGGCAATAGGTCCCATCGGAGCCGAGTCGAGGCGATGGGTCCCGGATGTGGGACTCATCGCCTCAGGCGCCGGTCAACGGGACCCATTGCCTCGGGTACTCCCAGCACGCAACAGGCCGGGCTCGGCGCGACGCACCGGGAGCCGGCGCGGGGTGGTCGCGACCCTGGTCTAGCTCCGCGTGATGGCGAGGGGGCTGGGGGGGTAGCCGCCGGCGTCCATGACCGCTCTCGCCCATGGCTCCAACAGCGCCGCGAGCTCGCCCAGGTCGCCGCCGAGGGCGGCCAGCGCCGGGCCCATCTGCGCGTCGGTCGCGAGCTCGAGCGCCTCGCGGAAGGCGCGGCCCGTGTCGGTGAGCGTGCCGCCCTCGAGGTGCCCGGCGGCGGTCAGGCGCTCCTCGGCGGCGTCCAGCTGGGCCTCGCTCCATGCCCGCGTGCGGATGTAGGTGCGGGGGGGCATGCCCCAGTACGGCTCCGTGAGGAGGCCGATCTCCGTGGCGTCGAGCCCCGCGGCCACCCATGCGGCGATGTGGCTGTCCCCGCGGAACTCGCGCAGGCGGTCGCCGAGCCGGAACAGATCGCCCATGGGCGTACCGGGCAGCGGTTGTGACAGCGTGCCGGCGAAGAGGGCACGGCCCCAGGGCTCGAGCGGTGCCGCGGCCCGTGACAGCAGCTCGGTGGCGCGCTCGATGCCCTCCGGCGCCGGGCCGAGGATGCGCTCGAGCTGTTCGACCGCGCCCTGCAGCCGTTCGTCGGCGATGGTGGCGGCGTTGGTCAGGCTCCACCCGAACGTCACCGAGGGCACCACGACCTCCGCGTTGAACACGCCGAAGGCCGCGGCCACCAGCTCGCCGGGCGCCTGGCCCAGGGCCGAGCCCCGGCTGGTGAAGTAGGCGGGGCCGTCCGGCAGCGCGACACCGCCGGAGGTCGCGCCCGGACTCTCAGCGAAGCCGAGGGCCGCGTAGCGCGCGTGGCACTCGGGCGAGAAGTACACCTGGGCCACGAGGGGCTCGATCAGACGAGCGATCAGGCGGGCGCCCTCCCGCACCTCCTCGGTGGCGGCTGGTGTCGGCATGGCGTGGTCCCCCCGGATCGTCGTCGTGGCGTGGGACCCTACAAGTCGTGGCTCCGACTGATCGCGCCCCGGCCGGCGACCTGCTCCTCCTCGGGGTCGCGGTGGTCGCGGTGTCGACGTCGGCCCCCTTGATCGCGGGGGCGGACGCGCCGACCCTGTCGATCGCGTTCTGGCGCAACGCGCTGAGCCTCCCGATCCTCGCGGTCTGGCTGCTCGCGCGGCGCGCCGAGCGAGCCGGGTGGCGCGCGCGGTCGGCCGTCGATCGCCGTCGATCGAGGCTCGCGGGTGCGTTCCTGGCGGCCCACTTCGCCACGTGGATCCCCAGCCTGTCGTTCACGTCCGTGGCGTCGTCGGTGGCACTGGTCGCGACCCAACCCGTGTGGGCGGCTCTCATCGCCCGCCACCGCGGGGAGCGCATCTCGCGCTCGACGTGGACGGGCATCGGGCTCGCGATGGCCGGGACGATCATGCTCACCGGAGTCGACCTCTCGATCTCCCGTGAGGCGCTCTTCGGAGACCTGCTCGCGCTGGTGGGCGGGATCTTGGCGGCCGCCTACGTGACGGTCGGTGCCGATGTCCGCCGGAACGTGTCCACGGTCTCCTACGCGCTGGCCTGCTACGCGACGGCGGCCGTCCTGCTGCTGGCGCTCTGCGTCGCGACCGGACAGGCGCTCTCCGGCTATGACCGGGACACGTGGCTCGCGATCGGCGGGCTGGTCCTGGGGGCACAGCTGCTCGGCCACACCCTCGTGAACTACGTGCTGCGCAGCCTCAGCCCCACCGCTGTGTCCGTGGCGATCCTGTTCGAGATCCTGGGCGCGACGGTCATCGCCCGCATCGCGTTCGGTGAGACGCCCCCGGCGGCCGCGTGGCCGGCCGGTCTGCTCATCGCCGCAGGAGTGGTCGCGGTCGTGCGGTCCGAGCAAGATGCCACCGACCTGGTCGACCCCGGAGGTGTGCTCACGTGACCCAGCCCCGCTTCGTGCCGGTGCTCGACCTGCCCGACGACTGGTCGGGCGCCATCACGGTCGTCGTCCAGCAGGGGCAGGTTCGCGTGCTGGACGCGCATCCCGACGACGTCGCACCCGGTGCGCCGCGCCAGGTTCTGGGGATGCTCGACGGCGCCGCTTGCTGGGCGGTGGACCTGGACGGCGACGGCGTTCCCGACGTCATCGTCGACGGCCTCGTGCCGCTCATGGGCCTCTACGGACGGGTCGACGACCTCCGCTGGACCCTCGCGGGGCGAGCCGTACAGCTGGTCGAGTGGGATCGGACCCACCGCTTCTGTGGCCGTTGCAGCACGCCGACCCAGCCCGCCCCTGGAGAGCGGGCGCGACGGTGCCCGGCGTGCGGGCTGCTGGCGTTCCCCCGCCTGGCTCCCGCCGTCATCACGCTCATCGAGCGCGGGGACGAGGCGCTCCTCGCTCGGGGGCGTGCCTTCCCAGTGCCGATGTACAGCTGCGTCGCCGGGTTCGTCGAGCCTGGCGAGACGATGGAGCAGGCGGTGCACCGTGAGGTGCGCGAGGAGGTGGGGGTGGAGCTGGCCGAGGTGCGCTACGTCGCCAGCCAGCCGTGGCCGTTCCCGCACTCGCTGATGATCGGCTTCGAAGCGGCGTGGGCCGCGGGCGACATCGTGATCGACGAGACGGAGATCGTCGATGCCCAGTGGTTCCGCCCTGACGCCCTGCCGATGATCCCGCCCGGCATGAGCATCGCCCGCACCCTCATCGACCGGTGGCTGAGTCGATCCGGGGTCGAGCGCGCCCTAGCCCCGCTCGAGGCGCCAGCCGCCCTCGAGCATCCACAGGCGGTGTCGTGCCCCCGGCTGCTCAGGGTCGGCCAGCTCGTAGCCGCCGTCGCCGTGCCACATGGCGACGGCGCCACCTGGCACGTTGACCCACCGCGTCTCATATCGGGGGAGCGGGTCACGCGCGGCAGCGTGCTGCAGCGCGGCATCGACGTGCGCGTGCTCGGCCAGGTCGTGGAGGGTGACCCAGGTCGGTGGCGCCAGGTCGACCTCGCCGCGGTCGCGTCGATCGAGCACCTCGCCGCGCCGGCAGCCACACGTGGTCGCGGATCTCGCCGCCGTCGACGACGACCTCGCCGGCGCCGGCTCGAGCCACGAAGAACCATGTGGCGAACCGCCGCGGGCTGATCGCCGGCGGCACCCAGTGTGAGAACGGCACCAGGTCGTCCGCGTCCACGGCGAGGCTGCACTCCTCCAAGGCCTCGCGGGCAGCTGCTCGTCGAGCGCTGGCCTGGTCGTCGTCGCCCGGCTGCCGATCGTCGTCGTCCACCCGACCGCCGGGGAAGACCCACATCCCTCCGAAGGCGACCTTGGACACCCGGTGCAGCATGAGCACCTCGAGGCCCGTGTCACCGTCGCGCACCAGCACGACGGTCGCGGCCGGGACGGCGGGGTTGGCTGCGTCAGGCATCGGTGCTCCACTGCGTTCGGGCGTCCTCGAGCCATGCCGGCAGGTCGATCTCCGGGTCGGTGAGCTCGGTGACGCCGTGCTCGGCGCGGAGCGCGTCGACGAGCTCCGGTCGGTCGCCCCACGAGCGGGGGTCGCCCATCATCACCTCGAACATCGTGACGCCCTCGGGCCCCGCTCGGAAGGGTCCGAACGCCGCCCCTTCGGGGAGCTCGATGTGCGTGCCGGCGGGGCAGAGACGCTCACCGCACCAGATGGAGCCCTCGAGCACGAACACGACGTGGGGGCTGTGGTGGCCGTGGCGGCGCACGATCATCCCCGGGTCGTAGCGGCCGTAGAGCGACAGGTACGGCGGCGCCGCGCTGAACGCGAACCACTTCTCCCACACTGATGCAGTCGACCCGTCGGCGTTGCGCTGCCGCTTGACCTCTTGCCACGGCACCTCTGGATCGTCGAGGTGCCGGAACGCCGGCTCGGGACCGGCCGTCATCGCAGGAGCTCCCGGGTGGCTGTCGCCACCTCGTCGGGGGCCTCCAACGGCGGCCAGTGCCCGACATCCGGCAGACGCACGAGCACACGGCCCGGTGGCCAGCCCGGCAGGCGCTCCTCCATCCGATCGGCGACGTGACCACCCGACACGGGGTCGAGATCGCCCCACACGAACCGCATCGGCACGGGTGAGGTGTCGAGCGCGTTGATCCACCGGGGGCCGTGCTCCACCCGATCGGCGACGTAGTGCAGCAACCGATGGGCGATCGTCGAGCCGCCGTCGTGCTCCATCGACCGCCAGATCCCGTGGGACTCCGCCTCGCTCATGGGCCGGCGCTCACCCCACGTCGCCTGCAGCCCGTTGGTCAGGGCCGCCTCGTCCATCGCCTCTGCCACGGCGGCGCCGTGCTCCGGGTCGAGGAGCAGCTGCTGGCCGATGGTCTGACGATGGAGGTCGGACCACAGCCCGCCGTTGCACCACACGACCCCGGTGATGGCGGCCCCGTCGGCCGGGTGGTCAAGCCGCCGGGCGAGGAGCTCCTGGGCGATCGACACGCTGTAGTCGTGGGCGACGACGATCGTGCGCTCGATGCCCAGACGACGCCACACCTCCTCCACCGCATCGGTGGCGCCGAGGATCGTGTACTCGTGGTCCACCGGCTTGGCCGACGCGCCGAAGCCCGGGAGGTCGAGCGTCACGAGGCGGGCCTCGCCCGTCAACCGCTCGAACAGCGGGACGGCGTCGAGCGACGACGACGGGTACCCGTGCAGGAACGTCACCACGGGTCCTGTGCCCTCGTCGTGCACGGCGAGCCGCAGCCCGTCGACCACCTGGGCATCCGCCTGCGCCGCCCACTCCTCGAAGGTCGTCATCGACGGCACCGTACCGACCGGGCGGCGGGCGTGCGTCGCCCTAGCCCGTGTCGGAGCGGGGCGGCGAGTGCGCGTTCGGGTGCGTTGCCCAACGCGCTTCCACCGCCTGCGCGGCTGCCCTCGCGATCTCGTCGTGGTCGGGGGGTGCGGTGAACGTGCACTCTCCGTTCGCGTCGGACTCCGACACCCGCCAGCCGCGGGACTTGAGCAGGTGGCAGGGGTGGCAGAACCGCTTGGCCGAGCCCACCCGTGTGGTGCGGGTGCTCGCCCAGTCCTCGAAGTGGTCGTACTCGAGCCCCAGCCGGTTCGAGCACCCCTTGCGGGCGCAGACCGGGTCCTGCCACTGCAGGGCGGTGCGCTGCGTCGCCCGGAACCGGCGGCCGAGGTGGACCACCTTCTGGACGTCCTCGCCCTTGGTCAGCACTGCGGCGATGAACGCGTCGTCCATCCACTCCCGCACGGTGCCCACGGGGACGGGTCCGACGCCGGCGATCTCGCACGTCTCGCCCTCGAGGCGCCGGCCGCGGAGGAGCGCGGCGTGGTCGATGCGAACGATGATCTTGGCGTCGGCGCCCACGGGGGGAGCGGCCCCGTCGCCCGCGCCGGTGACGGCCGCCTCCGCGGCGTCGAAGGCGTAGGCCTCGGCTGGCTCCCGCCGGCCTGCAGCGCGCGCATCCCGGAACTGCTTGTCCGCCCGATGCCGGATGGCGCTGTCCATCCGAGCGACGGAGGCCAGCGGCCCGGTGAGGTGGAGATGGCCGGTGGCACCGTCGGCGTCGGCCCACATCCGGTACGAGCGCTTGGCGTGGACCCGCCGCGCCGTCGCCTCGGGGTCGGGATCCGCGGCGACCTTCGTGCGCCGGCACTCGTCCTGCAGCTCGCGCAGCGACCGTCGCTTGGCGTGGTCGAGGAGGCGGCGCTTGGGCCGCCGGATCCGCGTCGGCGGCACCGGCGATCGCCTCGGCCTGCCTGGCGGAGAGATCGCCCCGGGCAACGGCCTCGGCGACGGTGGGCAGCCGCTCGAGCCTGCGACCGGTGTCGACGAGTCGCCCGGCGTCGGCCTTGGAGGTGCTCGTGTGGCGAGCGATCCACTCCTCCGCCGAGCGATCGCCGGCGCCGCGCCACACCGCCGAGTCGGCGGCCCGCGCGGCAGCCCGGGTGGTGAGCCCGTGACCGAGGCGCTCGATCCGCTCGCCGACCGTGATGAGGTCGCTGAGCGTGGCGGGTGGGCAGGACCCCAGGTCGACCTGGGTGAGGAGGCGGGCGAGGTCGTCTGCCGCATCTCTGATCTGCGTGGGACCGACGGCCGTGCTCATGGCTTCCAGATTACAGCCATGTAATTAGGGGATGCAACAGACAGATCAAGGAAAATGCTGAAACAACAGCAACATGCACCACAGGAGTCACATCAGCATCCCACCGACCTCAGGAACCGCCCGTGACCGTCGCGGAGGAGTCGCCGAGGAGGTACCTCGGGCCGGCGCCGAGGTGGGCGGCGCCGTCGCCGGGGTTGTAGAGGTGGCAGCGGTCGAGCGAGAGGCAACCGCACCCGATGCACGAGGTGAGGTCATCGCGGAGGGCCTCCAGCAGGCGCACCCGCTCGTCGAGCTCGTCGCGCCAGCGACGACCGAGTCGCTCCCAATCGGCCGCCGTCGGGGTTCGCCCGCGGGGCAGCGAGGCCAGCGACTCGGCGATCTCGTCCAGCGACAGCCCGACCCGCTGCGCGATCCGGATGAAGGCCACTCGGCGGAGCACGTCGCGGGGGTAGCGACGCTGGTTCCCCTCGGTGCGGTTCGAGGTGATCAGGTCACGCTGCTCGTAGAACCGCAGGGCGGAATGGGGCACGCCGGACCGCTCGGCGACCTCGCCGATCGTGAGCTCGTCGAGCATCGACTGTCCTTCCCTTGACCTCTACTTAAGTTTAGGTCTTACCGTGTCCGCATGCACCTCGCCGATCAGATCGACGACCGCCCAGGCTCGGTCACCACCGCGCTCGACGACCAGCGCCTCGTCGAGCACGCCGCCCGGGTCATCGGTGTGCCGCGTCGGGAGGTCGTGGACGGACGGTCTTCCTTCGTGCTGCACGCCCCGCTCGAGCTCCTCGCCCGTGCCGCGCTGCTGCCGCACGTCCTCCCAATTCATCGTGACCGCGCTCGCCGGCGGATCGTGGCCCTCGCCGAGGGCTACGAGGCCAGCGGTCCACCGCTGGATCCGCCGCCGCCGGAACCGTTCCGGTCGACGAGCGAAGCGGCCGCGGCGCTGGCAGCGGCCGTGGCGGCAGGAGCCCTTCCCGACGTCGACGCCGCGGCGGCCTGGCTCGGCGATCGCGCGGGGCCGGGCGAGCTCGTGGGCCTCCTGTCGGGGACCTTCCTCGACCGCCTCTCCGCCGCCGGCCACGGGAACATCTACCTGGCGCTGCTCAGCCGCACGCAGCCGCGAGGCCTGCCCGGCCAGATGCTCCGTCATCCCGCCCGAGCACTCGCGCTCGACTCCGGCCGTCGCATCCGGGTGCCCGAGACGACGACCGTCGACGATCCCGACGGAGCGCTCACGAGGGAGCTGTTGGACGCGGTGCAGCGCGTGGCTCCCATCGGGCCGCCACCGTCAGACTTCATCGCCCCGCTGGTCGAGCACGCGCAGGACGGCGGCGCCTTCGACGGCCTCGTCGATGCCGATGAGGCGTTCGTCGCCCCGAGGCGCACCCCGCACTCCCTGCTGCGATTCGCGGCGCACTCCATGCTGCAAGGCGCCCTCGACGAGGTTCCGTATGGCTGGACACACTGCCTCACGCTCGCCCAGGCGCCCTTGCTCGTCGCCGACGCCGGCGGCGCACCCGGGCCCAGCGCCTACGTTGCCAGCGCGTACCTGGCGGCGCACTGGGCCGGGCTCGGGCGAGGGTCGGTGGACCTCGAGCACGTGCCCGCCGCGACTTCCGCTGACCTGACCGGCGCCCTCTTCGACGAGCCGGCGATCGCTGCCGGAGCGGCATGGCACGCGGACGATCTGTCACGCACCGCATCCCTGCTCGCCACCGCCGCATCGATCAACCACGACGCGCACCGCGTGAAGTACACGCTCGCCTGCATCGACGCCGCCGCCGGTGACCCCGCGGCAGCACGCCTGTACCTCGCGGCGGCCGCCCACCTGAACGCGTGGTGGCACGCCCACCCCCACGCCGACGACGAACCACCGTCCACCCTGCTCCGCTGAGCGTGGCACCGTCTCTGCGCGGGCAGCGGTGAAGTCGAGCACAGCACGGTGAGCGGGTGACACTATTGGTGCGCGTCTGCGGCTTCCGTGACCGGAGCGTGACGCCGGGGGGCGCTGTGCGATCGACGGGACCGAACGGGGCGCTGGACGACCCGCGGACGATGCAGGACGCCCTGGGAAATTCGGCCAGGACACCGATCTCATGGACGCCCGACGACGCTGTGGTGTTCGCAGCCGCCGTTGGCGCGGACCCCAGCACAGACCTCGACTTCCTCGACCTGTCCCGCGGCCCCTCGGTGCTTCCGGCCTTTCTCGGCGCCCGAGCCTTCCGAGCCGGCCAGGATCTCAACCTCTGGGAGCCGTGGGCCTTCGACCCCCATGACACCTTCACCCTGGGCTGCGACATGTCGTTTCACGGTCGCGCCCCGTCGACCAACGATGGCGGCGTCGTGGACACCGAAGCCACCGCGGTGTGGGACAAGGGCTCGTCGGCCCTGGTCGTGACCGAGACGAGGGTCACCCTCGACGGCCAACTGCTGTGCTCGGTGATCACCACGATGCTGGTCCGAGGCCGTGGCGACTTCGGGGGTGAGCGCGGCCCGAGCCGGACACCCGCACCAGCACTCGACGCTGCCGTCGATCTCGACCTCCATCTCCCCGCCAACAGCGCGGCCCTCTACCAGCTGGTCGGCGACCACAACCCCCACAGTCTCGATCCCGCCTTCGCCGCCGAGATGGGCCTTCCGGGGCCGATCTCGGCCGGCCAGCTGCTGATCGGCGCGGCAGCTCGAACCCTCACCGCGAAGTTCGCGGACGGCGACCACGGGGCGCTGTCTCGCATCGCCGTCGAGTTCGCCGGCTCCCACATCATCGGCCAACCGCTGACGATGCAGGTCCAAGCCGATGGCGCCGACGCCCTCGATTTCGCAGTCCACTCAGGAGACCAGCCGATCCTTCTCGGCGGAAGAGCAGAACTCGCCTGAAAGAGACCTCTGGCCTGGGCGCCGTTGCCCAGGCCAGTGAACTTGGTTTGGTGGAGCTGGAGGGAATCGAACCCTCGTCCGTCGAGCGGAAGCCGCCCGCGCTACGACCATTCCCGAGATCACGCCACTACGGCTGGCGCACCGCCGGGTCGGAGGAGCACGCGAAGGTGCTCGCCGCCAGGTCTTTCCCTGAGGTCAGCGGTCTTTCCCGCCGTCAGTGGTCTCTCCCTACGGTCCGCCACTGCTTCTGTTGCCGGGCTGCAGTGGCCAGGCCCCGTGCGCCGTCGCCGGTCACGGTGTGCGATCGGTCACCTAGTCGGAACTAGGCGGCGATTGCGAACTGCTCGTTGTCGGCAGTTGTTGTGGTGCCCCGTTTAAGGAGTCTGAGCAACTCCGGTCGCACGAAATCGACTCGCGGTCTCAACGTCGAAACCGATCAGCCCCGGTGTGTGTGTCTTGCGGTGTCAAGGATCGCCCCGGTCCTCTGGGGCTCCACCATGGTACCGGGGTTCAGTGTCGGTCTCGACGGGCCAGCTCGCGGCGGACGTCTCGCTCGGCGTCCCGCTCCGCGATGGCCTGGCGCTTGTCGTGCGTCTTGCGGCCCCGGGCGAGCGCCAGCTCGACCTTGGCCCGCCCGTCCTTGAAGTACACGGACAGCGGGATCAGGGAGAGGTGCTCAGGGTCGACGCGCGCCTTCAGCCGGTCGATCTCGTGGCTGTGCAGGAGCAGCTTGCGCTTGCGGGTCTCGTCGTGCCCGGAGTGCGACTGCGAGTGCTCGTAGACGGCGATCGTGAGCTGGTGCAGCCACACCTCGTTCCCGTCGATGCGGGCGAACGCCTCGGCGATCTGGATCTTGCCGTCCCGGAGGGATTTCACCTCGCTTCCGCGCAGCACCATGCCGGCCTCGATCGTGTCGAGGATCTCGTAGTTCCGCCGAGCCTTGCGGTTCGTGGCCACGACCTTGGTGCCGGTCTCACGCATGGGGTCGTTCACGCTACCGGTCGGGTGGCGTGACGACCGACCGATACCCTGCCCCGCGTGCTGCTGCTGACCCAGGCCACGTGGACCGCCATGCTGGGCCAGGCCTACGACGGCCTGCCCGACGAGGCGTGCGGGCTCCTCGCCGGGCCGCCCGGCACGAACCGGGTCACCGTCTTCTACCCCTGTCGCAACGCGGCCGAGTCGAGCCGCGTCTACACGATCGACCCGAAGGACCACCTGCGGGCCGACCGAGACGCCGAGGGCCGCGGCCTGGAGATCAACGGCGTCATGCACAGCCACACCCACACCGACGCCTACCCCTCACCGACGGACGTCGCGCAGGCGCCCGACCCCAGCTGGCACTACGTGATCGTGTCCTTGCGCCAGGACGCACCTGTGCTGCGGAGCTACCGCATCCACGAGGGTGAGATCCAGGAAGAGGCCGTTTCGGTGACGGGCCGATAGAATCCTGACGGATCTAGTCGTCTTTTCCCGGAGCGCCCCGTGGCCGTGTACGAATCAGCCCTCGACCTCATCGGCAACACGCCGATCGTCGACATCTCCAAGCTGAGCCCGAACCCCCGCGTGCGCATCCTCGCCAAGCTCGAGGGCCAGAACCCGGGCGGCTCGGTCAAGGACCGAGCCGCCAAGCAGATGATCCTCGACGCCGAGAAGGACGGGATCCTCACGCCCGAGTCCGGCCAGGTCATCCTCGAATCGTCCTCCGGCAACACCGGCATCGCGCTGGCCATGATCGCCAAGATGCGCGGCTACCACCTCAAGGTGGTGCTCCCCGACAACGTGTCCGTCGAACGTCGCCAGCTGCTCGCGTCGTGGGGTGCGGAGATCATCAGCAACCCGGGCGCCCAGGGTTCGAACGGCGCCATGCGCAAGGCGCAGGCCATGGCCGCCGAGCACCCCGACTGGTGGTTCCCGTTCCAGTACGGCAACCCGGCCAACCCCAAGGCGCACTACGAGGGCACCGGCCCCGAGATCTGGAGCGACGTACCCGAGCTCACCCACTTCGTCGCGGGGCTCGGCACGGCGGGCACGCTCATGGGCGTCGGCCGGTTCCTCAAGGAGCGCAACCCGGACGTGCAGATCTGGGCGATCGAGCCGCCGGCGGGGGAGATGGTGGACGGGCTGAAGAACATCGACGAGGGCTTCATCCCGCCGGTGTTCCTCGACAACGACGGCTACGACATCCTCGACCGCCGGCTCATCGTCCGGCCTCGGGAGTCGATCGAGTGGACGCGCCGCCTCACCGAGGTAGGGGTGTTCGCGGGCATCTCGTCCGGCGCCATCCTGGCCGGGGCCGCGAAGGCTGCCGGCCTCATCGACGAGGGCACGATCGTGATGATCGTGTGCGACGGCGGCTGGAAGTACCTGTCCGCCGGCGTGTGGACCGATGACCTGGATGAGGTCGAGGCGCGCGCCAAGGCCACGATCTACTTCTAGGGCGGGCGTCAGTCGTCCTTCGTGGCGGCCTCATCGGGGAAGCGCCGACGGAAGTGGCGAGTCGTGTAGGTCGTGAGCGTGCTGGCCGTGCGTGCTCTGGCTGACGCGCTGCGCGGCAGGTTGAGGGTCGGGCCGAGCTCACCGAAGTATGACCCGCGTCCCACCGTTGCCACTGGCTCCTCGGTGCCGTCCCCTCGCTCGCGGAAGATCTCGATCTCGCCGGCGTCGACGACGTAGACGAGGTCCCCGCGGCTGCCCTGCTCGAAGATGAGAGCGCCCGCTTCGACGTGCAGCTCCTCGGGTGGACGGTCCGCGCCCGCCAGGTCGGGCACGAGCTCCACGACGCGATCGGCCAGGTGCGTGACCCGGTCGTCGTGCGTCGAGACGATCACCACACGACCTGGCGACGCCAGCTCTCGGAGCAGCTGCAGGACCCCCTCGACCTGGATGTGATCGAGGTGGGCGGTGGGCTCGTCGGCCAGCACGAGGGGCGGGTCGTGGACCAGGGCGCGGGCGATCGCCACCCGCTGCTGCTGGCCACCAGAGAGCTGGCCGGGTCGGTGGTGCCCGCGCTCGCTGAGCCCGACCCGGTCCAGCAGCTCCGTGGCGCGCTCATGGGCGCGTCGCCGCGAGGCGCCGGCCAGTCGCATCGGGGCCACCACGTTGCCCAGCGCGGTGAGGCTCGGGATCAGGTTGAAGGCCTGGAAGACGACGCCCACCGTGTCCCGGCGGTGGGCGGTGAGGTCGCCACCCGACAGTCGTGAGGTCTCCCGGCCGTCGAGCTTGATCGACCCGGAGGTGGGTGTGAGCAGGCCGGCCAGGCACGAGAGGAGGGTCGTCTTGCCGCATCCCGAGGGTCCGAGGAGGACAACGAGCTCACCGTCGTCGGCGTCGAAGCGGAGCCCGTCGAGCGGACGCACGATGTAGCCACCCGAGCTGAACTCCACGGTGAGGTCACGGACCTCGAGGGTGCTCATGACGCCGCCGCGAAGGCGCTCGAGGGATCGACGGCAATGGCTCGTCGGAGCGCGACCAGGCTCGCCAGCAATCCCACGACGATGGCGACGACCGGGAGGGCGACGAAGGCGCTCGCCGGCACCACGATCGGCAGTGCGAACATCGGCTCGAGGAGCTGCGAGGCGACGACGGCGAAGGCCGCGGCGAGGAGCGTGATGGTGACCGCTTGGGCGGCGACGCCGAAGAACAGCAACCGTGAGGACGAGCCCAGCGACTTCAGGACGGCGAAGTCGCGCAGGCGCTCGAGCGAGGAGACGTACATCAGCGCCGCCACGATGATCGCGGCCACCACCCACATCAGCGCGCGGGAGTTGTCGATCGATGCGATCGCGTCCTCCATGGCGTGCACGGTGTCGGCCTCGACCTCCTCGGAGGTGAGCACCGTCAGGTCGGCTGGCGCGCTCGTGGGAGTGCCCGACGTGACCACGGTGGTGATGAGCGGGGCGCCCTGGAACGCGAGCTCCCGCGCGTCGTCGACCGATGCGTAGACGTTGGGAGTCCCCCCGAGCAGCGTGAGGCCTTCGGCGACGCCGACGACGGTGAGCTTCGTGCCGGCCACGTCGAACTGACCGCCGACGTCCACGCCGAGGCGCTCGTCGGCCACGACCTCGCCGCGCCGCTCGGCCGACCGTCCCTCGACGACCTCAGGCGTCCCCAGCCCGCCGAGACGATGGCCCATGAGGCGCAGGCTGCGGACGTCGCCGTCGATGGTCGTCGTGGTCGGCACGATCGCGAGTGGATCTGCCTGCTCCACCCCGGGCATCGACGCGACCTGGTCGACCGAGTCGAGGGGCAGGGTGCCGAACGAGGTGAACGGACCGGTCGAGCCGTCTGGGAGCACCCAGGCGTCGGCGCCCACGCTGTCGACGGTGTTCGCGACCTCGACGCGGAAGCTGTTCGACAGCCCCGTGAGGAGGAGCGCCATGGCGAAGACCACCCCCGCACCGACGACCGCGATGAGGAACTGCCGGAAGCGGTAGAGCAGGTCTCGAAAGGTGATGCTGAGCATCAGGTCCCCCAGGTCGTCGATGCCGGTCGGCTCAGAGCAGCGCGCGGACTGCCTCGGGAGGCCGACCGACGACGGCCCGGCCGTCGCGGCTGACGACGATCGGGCGCTCGATCAGGATCGGGTTGGCCACCATCACCTCGATCCAGCGGGTCCGATCGTGGGGGAGGTCGCCCAGGCCGATCTCCCTGGCCGTGGCCTCGCCCATCCTGGCGATCTCCCACGGCTCCTTGCCCAGCGCCGTCAGCACGTCGTCGAGCTCTGCCGCAGAGGGCGGTGCCTCGAGGTAGCGCCGCTCCTCGAACGGCACACCCGCCTCCGCGAGGATGTCGAGGGCCGCGCGGCTCTTCGAGCAGCGCTGGTTGTGCCAGATCGTCAGGTCGGCCATGACGGGAGCGTAGAGCCCCTGTCCAACCGGCTCGCCTCTGCGGCGGGCTCGCGGTCACGATGTCGGCGTGACCGACATCGATGCCGCCCCCACCTTCGCGAGCGCCCCGCCTGAGCAGATCGAGATCGGCGACGACGTGCTGCTGGTGCGCTGTCGAACCGAGCGGGCCGCGGCCGCCGTCATCGCGATCAACGCGAGCCTGGAGCACCTTCGCCCCTGGATGGCCTGGGCGGGCGAGCCGACGACGGAGGCGGCGATGGCGACGTTCTTCGCCGCCAGCGAGGAGCTCTGGGAGCAGCGCAAGGACTTCGGCTACTCGATCGTCGACGCGGCGGACACGGTGGTGCTCGGCGGCTGCGGGCTGCACGGGAGACTCGGTCCCCTGGGTCTGGAGATCGGCTACTGGGTGCACGTCGACCAGATCGGGCGCGGCCTCGCCACCGCGGCCGCGCGCCGGCTGACTGATGCGGCCCTCTCGATCGATGGGATCGAACGGGTGCGGATCCAGTGCGTGGAGGACAACGTCCGCAGCGCGCGGGTGCCAGCGAAGCTCGGGTACACGCTCGAGGGCGTGAGCGTGCAGGAAGCCGGTCCGTGCGCGGGGCGTCCCACCCAGGTGTGGGTGATCGACCGGTCCACGTGGATCGCGGAACGATCGGACGGTGCGCCGTAGCCTCGCGGGCGTGGACGACCGCCCCATCGGGATGTTCGACAGCGGGTTCGGGGGCCTCACGGTCGCCCGGGCGCTGATCGACCTCCTCCCGGCGGAGCACCTCGTCTACCTGGGGGACACCGGTCGCTATCCCTACGGCCCTCGCGCCCTCTCCGAGGTGCGCCGGTTCGCGGGGCAGATCACGGACCACTTGGTGCGGGAGCACGACGTGAAGCTGGTGATCGTGGCCTGCAACACCGCCGCGGCCGCCGGCTTGGAGGAGCTCCAAGCACGCGTGGACGCGCCGGTGATCGGCGTGATCGAGCCGGGCGTGCGCAGCCTGGCCAGGGCCACGCACAGCGGCCGGGTGGGGGTCATCGGCACGGTCGGCACGGTCAGCTCCGGCGCCTACCAGGGCGCGGTCGCCCGCGTGGCTCCTCGGCTGGAGCTGGTGTGCGCGGCCTGTCCGGGCTTCGTGGAGTTCGTCGAGCGGGGGGAGACCCGCAGCGACCAGGTCACCGTGCTGGCCGAACGGCTCCTTGCGCCGGTGCGCGAGGCCAAGGTCGATGCACTCCTCCTCGGCTGCACGCACTACCCGTTCCTCGCCCGCACGATCAGCGATGTCATGGGCCGCGACGTCGTGCTCGTCGACTCCGCGGACGAGACCGCCTTCGAGGTGCGGCACCTGCTCGAAGGCACGGCCCTGGCACGCGACCCGGGTGCGGGGCCCGGCACCCACCGCTGGCTCTCCTCGGGCGATGTCGGCGTGTTCCGGCGGCTCGGCCGGGAGATGCTCGGCCCCGAGCTCGACGCGGTCGGGGCGGTCATCTGGCCCTGATGCCGGCTCGACCGGGTCGAACCGCACCGGCTGGGCCTGCGAGGATGCCGCCATGACCGCCACCCGCCCCGACGGCCGTGCCGCCGACCAGCTCCGTCCCATCAGCTTCGTTCGGGACTTCACGACGATGGCGGCCGGGTCGTGCCTCGTGACGTTCGGTGACACGCAGGTGCTCTGCACGGCCTCGATCGACGAGGACGTGCCGCGTTGGATGCGGGGCAAGGGCAAGGGGTGGGTCACGGCGGAGTACTCGATGCTGCCGGGGTCGTCGCCCGAGCGGATCCGGCGCGAGGTCAAGGAGGGCAAGCCCTCGGGGCGCACGCAGGAGATCCAGCGCCTCATCGGCCGCTCGCTCAGGGCCGTGTGCGACATGCGGGCCCTCGGCGAGCGGCAGGTGATCGTGGACTGTGACGTGCTCCAGGCCGACGGCGGCACGCGCACGGCCTCGATCTGTGGCGGCTACCTCGCGCTCCACGACGCCTTGACCCGGATGCAGCAGGCCCAACGGATCGCCACCCACCCGCTCACGGCCTTCTGCGCCGCGATCTCCGTCGGCATCGTGGACGGCACCCCGGTCCTCGACCTTCCCTACGTCGAGGACTCGCGCGCCGAGGTCGACATGAACGTGGTGATGACCTCCCTCGGCGGCTTCATCGAGGTCCAGGGCACGGCTGAGGGCGCGCCCTACAGCCGCGTCGAGCTCGACGCGCTCCTGGGCTTGGCCGAGGGCGGCATCAACGAGATCGTCGGCCTGCAGCAGGAGATGGTCAGCGAACCGCCTGCGCCGCGCTGATGCGCATCCTGCTGGCCACCGGGAACGCCCACAAGCTCGAGGAGGTCCAGGAGATCCTGGGGCCGACGCACACGGTCGACGCGCAGGACACCGGGGTGGACGAGACCGGGGCGACCTTCGAGGAGAACGCCCTCCTCAAGGCGCGGGCGCTGGCCGCCGCGACGGGTGAGCTCGCCGTGGCGGACGACTCCGGCATCGAGATCGACCACCTCGGCGGTGCCCCCGGGATCAGCTCCGCCCGCTGGACCGCCCGCGGCGACTGGATCCCGCGCGTGCTCCGCGAGCTGGAAGGGGTCGACCCAGCGGGACGGACCTGCCGCTACGTCTGCGCCGCTGCCGCCGTGTGGCCGGACGGTCGCGAGGTCGTGGTGCGAGGCGAGGTCGAGGGCATCGTGGTGGACGCGCCGAGGGGCGAGGGTGGGTTCGGCTACGACCCGATCGTCGCGCCGGTCGAGGGCGACGGTCGCACGTTCGGCGAGATGACGGCGGACGAGAAGCACGCGATCAGCCATCGTGCCCGGGCGTTCCGCTCGCTGGTGCCGTTGCTCAGCCGGTAGGCCTCACCAGCCGCGCAGGTCGACGTCCCACACCTCGAGCACCTCGTCCTGGTCGACCAGGTGCAGGCGCTCGTGCTGGGAGACCGTCGGGTCGACGTGGGCCGGGATCACCCGCACCCGATCGCCGACCGCGACGGACGCTCCCTCGGCGAGGCCGAAGGTGATGTGCTCGTCGGACACGAACCAGCAGTCGCCCACGTCGAGCACCCGAGGGTCGCCGTGGTCCATGCCGAAGGCCTTGAGGCCGGCGTCGAGCACGCCCCACTTGCCCTTCGTCACGGAGATCACGGTCGCGTTCACGAAGAGGGCGTTCTCGAACTCGGGCGCGTGCGCCGTGTACTCGGTGTCCATGAGGCAGTAGGAGCCCGCCTGCAGCTCGGTGACCCACCGGTTGGTGTCCCAGGTGCCTGTGCCGCCGCCCGACACGACGTCGCCGCCCACGGCCGCGGCGGCCTCGAGCAGCACCGCCATCGACCGCTCGACGAGGTCAGCCTTGGTGTCACCCGGCTCGCGCATGAGGTGGCCCTCGTAGCCCATGACGCCGCGCACGCCCAGGCCCTGGGCGCGGGCGTGGTCGGCGAGGCGAACCGCATCGGCCGGGTCGCAGCCGCAGCGGGGGAGCCCCACGTTCACGTCGATGACCACCTCCGGCACGCGGGCCCTGGCCGCCGCCGCGATCGTCTCTTCGGAGTCGACGGCGACCGTGATCGCGCGCGAGCCCGTTGTCCACGATCGAGGTCAGCCGGCTGAGGTCGAGGCTCTCGTTGGCCAGCAGCAGGTCGTCGCCCAGCCCGGCGGCCGCCATGCCCATGACCTCGCGCACCGTGGCGCAGCAGAACCCGCGGTGCCCCGCCTCCGCCAGGCGGCCGGCCAGCGCGGTGGACTTGAACGCCTTCACGTGCGGGCGCAGCGTGAGCCCGGGCCAGCGCTTCGCCATCGTCTCCACGTTCCGGTCGAACGCGTGCACGTCGACCAGCAGTGACGGCGTGGGCAGCTCGGACACCTTCATGGGCCGGAGGCTAGGCGTTCGTGCCGGCGGCGGGACTCGAACCCGCACTGTCTGGCACCTAAAGCCAGTGCCTCTGCGTTGGGCTACGCCGGCGAAGGTCAGATGCTACGGCGCGCCGGGCATCCCGATGGCGCCGCTAGCCTCCCGGGCGTGACCCACGACCTGTCCCTCCCCCCGATGCCCCGAGCCGACGGCCCGACCGGCAGCCCCACCTCCGAGATCTTCAACCGGCTCCTCAAGGACCGGATCATCATCCTGGGGACCGACGTCAACGACGACATCGCCAACATCATCTGCGCGCAGATGCTGTACCTCGAGGGCGAGGACAGCGCCAAGGACATCTGGCTCTACGTGAACAGCCCTGGCGGCTCGGTGACGGCCGGCATGGCCATCTACGACACCATGCAGTTCATCGCCTGCGACGTGGCCACGATCTGCATGGGGCTGGCCGCGTCGATGGGCCAGTTCCTGCTCTGTGCCGGTGCTGAGGGCAAGCGGTTCGCCCTGCCCCACGCCCGGATCATGATGCACCAGCCTTCGGGCGGCGTCCGTGGCCAGGCCAGCGACATCGCGATCCAGGCCGAGCAGCTCATCTACGTCAAGCGGTTGATGGCCGAGCGCATCGCCCACCACACCGGCCAGACGGTCGAGCAGATCCAAGAGGACAGCGAGCGCGACCGGTGGTTCACCGCCGAGCAGGCGAAGGACTACGGCATCATCGACCACGTGTCGGTGAAGCGCGGGGAGATCCTCTAGGTCGAGGCGCACTCCTTCGCCGAGAAGGCCGCCAGCTCGGCCGCCGCCGCATCGACGTCCGGATGGGCCTCGGTGACGGCCTGGACCTGTAGCGCCGCCTCGGTGGCGTCACCCGGCTCGACCTGCTCCAGCGCGTCGATCAGCGCCTGGACGTAGTCGATCTCCACCTGGAGGTCGTCGCGCACCTCGTCGGGCGCCGCGTCGTGGAGCTCGCCGAGCGTCACCCGGGCGGCGCGCAGCTGTTCGAGGGCGGCCTCCGGGTCGCTCGGGTCGAAGCCCTGGAACGTCGCCGCCACATCACCGCGCTCCGCCACGGCGCGACACAGCGACTCCGCGCTGCCGTCGTCGTCGCTGCACGCTGCGGCGGCGAGCAGCAGGAGGGCGACGGCGATCCTCGCCACCAGCGATCGTCGGAAGGCGCTACTCCCCCTGGAGGTCGTCGGCGACGTCCTTGGCCTGGTCGGCGACGTCCTCGATCGTCTCGGTGTGCTCACCGCCGGTCTTCTCATCGGCGACGTCCGCCGCCTTGTCGATCCCAGCGTCGATCTCTTTGTCCTTGCCCTTCAGGGCGTTCTTGATCGTGTCCAGCAACCCCATGGCGTGCTCCTTGGTGCTCGTTCAAAGGCGGGTGGCCTCGGCGAGGTCCCGCAGCTCGGTGACCGCGTGAGCCAGGCCATCAGCATCGCGGTACAGCGCCGAACCGGCCACCAACACGTTGGCTCCGGACGCCGCGGCCCCCTGGATGGTAGACGGACCGATGCCCCCGTCGACCTCGATGTCCACATCGTGACCGCCATCGAGCACGAGACGGCGGAGCGCCGCGATCTTCGGCTCCATCGTGGCGATGTACGCCTGGCCGCCGAAGCCGGGGTTCACGGTCATCACGAGCACGAGGTCGACGAGGTCGAGCACGTGCTCCACGGCACTGGGGGGTGTGGACGGGTTCAGTGCCACCGCCGGGCGAGCGCCCAGCTCCCTGATGCGCCCGAGCGAGCGGTGCAGGTGGCGGCACGCCTCCGCGTGCACGATCAGCATCTCGCAGCCCGCCTCGACGTAGCGCGGCGCCAGGTCGTCAGGCTCCTCGACCATGAGGTGCGCCTCGAACAGCACGGAGGCATGCGGACGGCAGGCCGCGATCACGTCGGGCCCGAAGGTGAGGTTCGGAACGAAGCGCCCGTCCATCACGTCCCACTGGATCCGGTCGACTCCGGCCGCCTCGAGCGCCGCCACCTCCTCACCCAGACGGGCGAAGTCAGCCGGGAGCACCGAGGGCGCGATCTCGATGGGCCGGTCGCTCCCGGGGTGGTCAGTCATCGCTGGTCATCCTCGCAGACTCGTAGAGTCCTCCCGTGGAGCCGTTGACCCTGGAGATCACCACGGTCGTGGCCGGTGGCGACGGGCTCGGCCGCGACGACACCGGACGGGTGGTCTTCGTCGATGGTGCCCTGCCCGGGGAGACCGTGGCGGTCGAGCTGCACCAGCAGAAGAAGGACTTCGCCCGTGGCCATGTGGCGAAGGTGCTGCGTCCGTCAGACGATCGTGTCGAGCCGCCGTGCCCCTTCGTCGCCACGGGCTGCGGTGGCTGCGACTGGCAGCACGTCCGGCCGGACGCCCAGCGGCGCCTCAAGGCGGCGATCGTGACCGATGCGCTCCGCCGCCAGGCGAGGCTCGAGGTGGCGGTCGACGAGGGTCCGGCCCTCCCGGCCGACGGCTACCGGACGACCCTGCGGGGCGTGGCGGTCGGCGGGCGCTTCGGGTTCCGTCGCCGGCACAGCCACGAGGTCGTCGAGATCGGACCGTGTCTGGTCGCCCACCCGCTGGTCGACGAGCTGGTGACGGATGGGCGCTTCCCGAACGGCGAAGTGGTCCTGCGCGCCGGGGCCAGGACGGGGGAGCGCCTCGTGATCGTCAACGTCGACGCGGCCGCAGCCCAGGTGCCCGAGGGTGTGCGCGTGGTGTCGGCCGCGGAGCTGTCGTCGGGAGCTCGCGCCTGGTTCCACGAGGAGGTGGCCGGGCGGCGGTGGCGCATCTCCGCGCGCTCGTTCTTCCAGGCGCGCCCGGACGGAGCCGAGGCCCTCATCAACGCCGTCGGGCGCGCCATGGAGGGCGCCCTCCCGACCGGTGGGCACCTCGTCGACCTCTACGGCGGCGTCGGCCTGCTCGCCGGCGCGCTGGCGGGAGGTGCGCAGGTGACGCTCGTGGAGCAGTCCGCCTCATCGGTCGCCGACGCCCGCGTGAACCTGGCTGACCAGGACGCGCGCATCGTGCGCGCCGACGTCGACCACTGGGGCGCCGGTCGGGCCGACGTCGTGGTGGCCGACCCACCGCGCACGGGGCTCGGCCGCCGCGGCGTGGGCAAGGTCGCGGCCACCCACGCGAGTCGGCTCGCGCTGGTCAGCTGTGACCCGGGCTCGCTCGGCCGCGACGCGCGCCTGCTGGCCGAGGCCGGGTACGAGCTCCGGTCCAGCCAGCTCGTGGACCTGTTCCCTCACACCTCGCACGTGGAGGTCGTGTCCCGCTTCGATCGGCGGTGACCGCCGTGTTCGGGACTGCGCAGTAGGCCGAGCCGGGGGGATCTGGCCCGACCTACTGCGGTCCCGCCGTCATCTCAGGCGATGCGCCGGAAGATCGCCTGAGTCGCTCCTCCCTGGTACGCGGTGCCGACCCTGTCGATCAGCGCCACCCACCGGTCGTCGGTGGCCAGTGCGGCCTCCGCCCGCTCGAGCTCACCGATGTCCGCGAAGCCACTGGTCCAGCGGCAGCCGCCGTAGGGACCGGTGGCGTCGACGAGGAACATCATGGGTGCACCGGTGATCCGTGCGCCGGCTTCCGCGATCTCGATCCCGCCGGCGATCGCATCGCCGAGACGGCCGTTCGCCGCGACGGCTCGGGCGGAGCTGATGTACGCGGGAAGCGGTCGGTCGGGCGCGGGTTCGCCGTGGACCACGGTGGCGAGACCGTCGGTCAGCGGACCGGCGAACAGCTTCCCGCCCTTCTCGATGAGGTTCATGAGCGGATCGGAGACGGCCAGCTTGTCCTGGGCCGCTTCCAGCTCCTCGAGCGAGTCCACGAACGCCCCCCACGTGACCGTGCCGAGCTGCGGCGACATGGTGGCCTGCCAGGCGTGGAGATCGAGGCTGGTCTCTTGGCGCACCTTCTCGGTGACCTCCGCCGTGAAGGTCATCGCCTCCCGGATGGAGCCGGGTCCGAAGCGTCCGGAGCGAGTGAACAGGTACATGGGCATCTCCCTTCGCCCGGCGTGACGGCCAGGCGCGGCTGCACGCCGGACGTCAACGTCGCGCCGTGCGCAGAGCCTGGCAACCAGGTTCACGAACCGCGCGTGACCGACCGGCCGGCGTGAGGTCCTCCGGCCGCCGACGGCGAGCAGGCGCGATCCAGGCCAGGTCCGCGGACCTGGCCTGGACGTCCCGTACCCCCCCTGGGACTCGAACCCAGAACCTGCGGATTAAGAGTCCGACGCTCTGACCAATTGAGCTAGAGGGGCGTGTGGGCTTCGCAGCCTAGGCGCTGTCGCACCCGGCTACGAAGCCCTCTGGCCCTGTGGTGGACCAGCACTTGCTTGGGGTGACCGAGGGGACTTGAACCCCCGGCCTCCAGGGCCACAACCTGGCGCTCTAACCACCTGAGCTACGGCCACCATGGGAGCGGTCAGCATAGGTCAGCGCCCCGACCGAGCATCAACCGTGATCGTCCCGTCGAGGGACGCCACGTACGCTCTACCCCGGCCTCCGTAGCTCAGTGGATCAGAGCAGCGGACTTCTAATCCGACGGTCGCAGGTTCGAACCCTGCCGGAGGCGCGAACCGATCACGAGGTGGCCACCCCGAGCTCGTCGCAGGGGAGATCGACCCCGCCGATGACCTGGAGCTCCTCGTCGATGATCCGGAGCGTCCGCTCCATGGCCACGGGCTGCAGTCCGCCGGGCCCCTCGCGGAACGGGTTGTCGAGCGCGTTGATCAACAGGAGCGTCGTGGTGATCACGATCACCACGCCACCCATGAGCGTGCCCTGCACGAGCCGACGCTCGCCGCTGTCGGCGAAGAAGAGCATGAACCAGAAGATCACTGCGGCGGTGATGAACAGCACGAGCCAGAGCGACACCGGGATGACGCCGACGGCCCCGTGGATGCGGTCGTTGCGGGCCGCCTCTCGGTCGGCCGTCTGGTCCAGCCACTTGCTGTAGGCGGCCTGGGATGCGGGGGTCTCGGGGTCGATCGTGCGGAGCGTCCGGAACATCGCCGCGCCCCACGGGTTGATCGCGTCTCCGAGGTCGCCGGAGTCCATGAGCGGCCACTCCTGGTGGACCACCGAGCGGCCGTAGCAGACGAGCTCGCCGGTCAGCGCCGCGCTGTCATCGTCGGGCAGCAGCTGGGCGGTCTCCACCTGCTGGGCGACGGTGAGGGCCTCCACCTCGGCGCCGGCGCGGGACTCGTCGTAGCTCGTGAAGGCGAGCACCACCACCAGCCCGAGGAGGATGGCGAAGCCGGTGGCCAGCACGCCGAACACGCCCGACGCACGGTCGCCATCCTCGAAGTACGAGCCGTCGGGCGCGCCCCGACGCACGAGCAGCATCGCCGTGACGGCCATCGCGGTGGCCGCAACGATGATCAGGACGGCGAGCAGGAGGTCGATCGCTGCACCCTAGGGGGAGCGGTGCAATGGAGCGGGTGACGGGAATCGAACCCGCACCACCAGCTTGGAAGGCTGGGGCTCTAGCCGTTGAGCTACACCCGCAGGTTCGCCGGCCGACGGTAGCGGAGGTGGTGGTCGGGGAGGGGGGATTTGAACCCCCGACCTCCTGCTCCCAAAGCAGGTGCGCTACCACTGCGCCACTCCCCGTGACCGCTGCAGGGTACGCGACGTCACGGGCAACGCATGTCAGGCCGTCGCACCCCCGCCGATACACTCGCCCTCCGCATGAAGAGCACCGTCGAACCCCTCGAGGGGAACAAGGTCAAGCTGTCCGTCGAGGTCGAGGCCGGGGAGTTCGAGAGCGCGGTCGATGCCGCGTTCAAGAAGATCGCCAAGGAGGTCCGGCTCCCGGGGTTCCGTCCCGGCAAGGCCCCCCGCAAGGTGCTCGAGGCCCGCATCGGCCCGCTGGCCGGTCGTGAGCAGGCCCTGCAGGACTCGCTCCCGGACTACTACTCGGCTGCCGTGATCGAGCACGACGTCGATGTGATCGCCCCGCCCGAGATCGACATCACCGGCGGTCACGAGTCCGGCGACGTCGCGTTCGACGCCGTCGTCGAGATCCGGCCCACGATCGAGGTCCCGGGTTACGGCGGCCTGTCCGTCACCCTCGAGCGGCCTGGTGTCGACGACGAGGCGCTCGACGCCCAGATCGATCGGATGCGCGACCTCGACAGCACGCTCGAGGTCGTCGACCGGCCCGCCCAGGAGGGCGACACCGTCACCATCGACATCGCGGGCACGCTCGACGGCGAGGCCCAGCCCGGGCTCACCGCCGACGAGTACAGCTACACAGTCGGCTCGGCAGCGATCACCCCGGAGGTCGACGAGCACCTCGTCGGCGCCACCGCTGGTGCCACGCTCACGTTCGGGGCCACGCACCCCGACCCGGACGAGGAGCGGCAGCTGCAGTTCGAGCTGCGCCTCACGGAGGTCAAGGAGAAGGTCCTCCCGGACCTCACGGACGACTGGGCCTCGGAGGCCTCGGAGTTCGAGACGCTGGCCGAGCTCCGGGCGAGCCTCGCCGACCGCATGACCCGCGTGCGCAAGGCGCAGGCGCAGATGGCGCTCCGCGAGAAGGTGGGGGAGGCACTTGCCGCGCTGGTCACCGACGAGCTCCCCGAGCCGCTGATCAGCCAGGAGATGCAGGAGCGCCTGCAGGACCTCGCCATGCGGATCCAGGCGCAGGGCCTCCAGCTCGAGCAGTACCTCGCCATGACGGGCACCGAGCCGGAGGCCTTCAGCCAGGAGCTGCGTGACACCGCCGTCTCCGCCGTGAAGGTCGACCTCGCTCTGCGCGCCGTCGCTGACGCCGAGGGCATCGAGTGCACGGACGACGACCTGCAGGCCGAGCTCGAGGACGTTGCCCAGCGGGTGGGCCAGGACGTCGACGATGTGCGCGAGCGCTTCGAGCGCGTCGGGCAGCTCTCGGCGGTACGCTCCGACATCAGGAAGCGGAAGGCGCTCGAGTGGTTGCTCGAGCGAGTCGAGGTGGTCGATCCCGAGGGTGCGGTCATCGATCGCAGTGAGCTCGAGCTCCCCGCTGACGAGGACGACGAGGACGACGTTGCGACCGACGAGGTCGCCGAGGGAACGGATGACGACGAGTGAATGAGCTGATCGGCCAGCACCAGGACGTGATCCAGAACTACCTGGTGCCAACCGTCGTCGAGTCGACGAACCGCGGTGAGCGGGCCTACGACCTCTACAGCCGGCTGCTCAAGGAGCACATCATCTTCCTCGGCACGCCGATCGACGACACGATCGCCAACCTGATCTGCGCCCAGCTGCTCCACCTCGAGTCCGAGAACGCCGACCAGGACATCAACATCTACATCAACAGCCCCGGCGGTGACATCACGGCGCTGTTCGCGATCTACGACACGATGTCGTTCGTGAAGCCGGACATCTCGACGATCTGCTTCGGGCAGGCGGCATCGGCCGCCGCGGTGCTGCTGGCGGCGGGCACGCCGGGCAAGCGCCTCGCCCTGCCCCACGCCCGCGTGCTGCTCCACCAGCCCTGGGGCCAGGCCGGCGGCCAGGCCACCGACATCGAGCTGGCGGCCAAGGAGATCCTGCGGATGCGGATCCTGCTCGAGGAGCTGCTGTCCTTCCACACGGGCCAGGATGCGGCGAAGATCCACACCGACACCGACCGCGACTTCGTGCTGTCCGCGGAGGAGGCCAGCGAATACGGCATCATCGACGAGGTCATCACGGCCCGCTCGCTGGCCGACAAGACCGGTCCGATCACCGGGCCAGCTGAACGGCACGACGAGAGGCATCGGGGGTTCGACGACGTGGCCAAGTTCGGAGACGGGGGCGAGCTCCTCAAGTGCTCGTTCTGCGGCAAGTCGCAGAAGCAGGTCAAGAAGCTCATCGCCGGGCCCGGCGTGTACATCTGCGACGAGTGCATCGACCTGTGCAACGAGATCATCGAGGAGGAGCTCGGCCGAGACCTCGGAGCTGCGCTTCGACGAGCTCCCGAAGCCGCGTGAGATCTACGAGTTCCTGAACGACTACATCATCGGGCAGGACCACGCCAAGAAGATCCTGTCGGTCGCCGTCTACAACCACTACAAGCGCGTGCAGTTCGGCGCCTCGCACCACGACGACGTCGAGCTGGCCAAGTCGAACATCATGCTGCTGGGCCCGACCGGCTGCGGCAAGACGCTGCTGGCGCAGACGCTGGCCCGGATGCTCAACGTGCCGTTCGCCATCGCCGATGCCACCGCGCTCACCGAGGCCGGCTACGTCGGCGAGGACGTCGAGAACATCCTCCTCAAGCTGATCCAGGCCGCCGACTACGACGTCAAGAAGGCCGAGACCGGGATCATCTACATCGACGAGATCGACAAGATCGCCCGCAAGAGCGAGAACCCGTCGATCACCCGTGACGTGTCCGGCGAGGGCGTGCAGCAGGCGCTGCTGAAGATCCTGGAGGGCACCACCGCCTCGGTGCCGCCGCAGGGTGGGCGCAAGCACCCGCACCAGGAGTTCATCCAGATCGACACCACGAACATCCTCTTCATCTGCGGCGGTGCCTTCGCCGGGATCGAGAAGATCATCGAGGGCCGCCTCGGCGCCAAGGGCGTCGGCTTCACCTCCGACATCCGCAAGTACGACGAGAAGGCCAACGGGTCCGTCCTCACGGCGGTGCTGCCGGAGGACCTCCTCAAGTTCGGTCTCATCCCCGAGTTCATCGGCCGCCTCCCCGTGATCGGGGCCGTGGCGCAACCTCGACCAGGAGGCGCTCATCCGGATCCTGGTCGAGCCCAAGAACGCCCTCGTGAAGCAGTACAAGAAGTTCTTCGAGCTCGAGGACGTCGAGCTGGAGTTCACCGACGACGCCCTCGAGGCGGTCGCCGACCAGGCGCTCCTGCGCGGCACCGGGGCCCGTGGGCTGCGCGCCATCCTCGAGGAGGTGCTCCTGAACGTCATGTACGACCTCCCCGTCGCGCACCGACGTGCAGAAGTGCGTCATCGACCGGCAGGTGGTGCTCGACAAGGTCAACCCCACGCTGGTGCCCCGCGAGGAGGCCCCGCGCCAGCAACGCCCCCGTCGAGCGGCGTCCTGAACCTCCAGGCAGCGCTGGTCTGGCTGGACCAGCACATCGACCTCGAGAAGAGCACGGCGGTCGCGGGCGCCGTCGAGGGGTTGAAGCTCGATGACATGCGCGAGCTCTGCGCGGTGCTCGGCGACCCCCAGCACCATCAGCCCACCATGCACATCACGGGCACGAACGGCAAGGGCTCGGTGGCCCGGCTCGTCGACCGCCCTCATCGGCGTCCACGACCTCACGGTGGGCACCTACACGAGTCCCCACCTCGAGTCGATCAACGAGCGGATCTCCCGCAACGGCGAGCCGATGCCAGACGAGGAGCTGGCCGCCGTGCTCAGCGACCTGGCCGCGATCGAGCCGCTCCTGGCGCACCGGCCGTCCTACTTCGAGCTGCTCACCGCGGCGGCGTTCCGCTGGTTCTCCGACGAGGCGGTGGGTGCCGCCGTCGTGGAGGTCGGGCTGCTCGGCCGGTGCGACGCCACCAACGTCGTCGACGGCAGTGTGGCCGTGCTCACGAACATCGGCCACGACCACACCGATGGCGAGGGCGACTGGCGGCGCCGGATCGCCGAGGAGAAGGTCGGCATCGTCAAGCCGGGCGCCACCTTCGTGCTCGGGGAGACCGACCCCGCCCTCGAGGACGTCTTCACCGCGACGCCGGCGGCCGCGACGTGGCGTCGAGACGTCGACTTCGGCTGCACGGCGAACCGGCTCGCGGTGGGTGGGCGCCTGCTCGACCTGCGCACACCCGGCGGTTCCTACGACGAGGTGTTCCTCGCCCTGCACGGTGCCCACCAGGGGGAGAACGCCGCGATCGCGCTTGCCGCCGCCGAGGCCTTCTTCGACCGGCCGCTCGACACGGAGCTGGTCGAGGAGGCCTTCGCCAGCGTTCGCAACCCGGGCCGCTTCGAGGTCGTGCAGCGGGATCCGTTGCTCGTCCTCGACGGTGCCCACAACCCCGACGGTGCCCGGGCCGTCGTGGACACGCTCGCGGAGGGCTTCGTGGTCACCGGGGCGCACCGGCTCGTCGTCGGTGTGCTCGACGGCCGCAACTCGCTGGAGCTCCTCGAGATCCTCGACGCGGCATCGGCCGCCGAGGTCGTGTGCTGCGCACCCGACTCCCCCCGTGCGCTCCCCGCCGAGCAGCTCGCCGAGCAGGTTCGGTCGCTGGGCGGGCGCGCCCGTGTGACCCCCGACGTCGCCACGGCCGTCGAGACGGCACTGGCCGGTGCGGACCCCGATGACGTGATCCTCGTCACCGGCTCGCTCTACACCGTGGGTGCCGCGCGCGCCGCCTGCCGGCGCCTCGGGCTGGTCACCGATCGCTGACGCCGCGTAGCGTCCCGCGCCATGAACCAGACCTTCGTCATGTGCAAGCCCGATGCCGTCGAGCGGGGGCTCGTCGGTGAGATCGTCGGCCGCCTCGAGCGAAAGGGCCTCACGCTCGTCGCCGCTGAGCTGCGGTCCGTCGACAAGGCGGTGGCCGAGGAGCACTACGCCGAGCACGTGGACAAGCCGTTCTTCGGCGAGCTCGTCACGTTCCTCACCCGCTCGCCCGTGTTCGCGATGGTGGTCGAGGGACCGGCGGACAACACCTTCTCACTGGTGCGCAAGCTCGTCGGTGCGACGAAGGTCGACGACGCCGAGCCGGGCACGATCCGCGGCGACTTCGCGACGATCACCACCGAGAACCTGGTGCACGCGTCGGACGGCCACGAGAGCGCGGCGCGGGAGATCGCGCTCTGGTTCCCCGGCCGCGCCTAGCCGATTGTTGCGATTGGATTACGAGGCTCTAGGCTCATCCTCCAGATGAGGCCAACGGTCGACCAGAGGTCGACCTTCCGGCTTCGAGCTTGCACGAGTACGCTGCCCCGAACGCCCGGTGGTAGCTAGCGGAGAGGGCCCCGCCCCGATGTCCGAGAACGTCCTTTCTTCGATCATGGGCCGCGACATGGCGGTCGACCTCGGCACCGCCAACACGGTGGTCTACGTGCGCGGCCGCGGCATCGTCCTGAACGAGCCGTCCGTCGTCGCCGTGAACGTCCAGGACGGCCGTCCGCTCGCGGTCGGGGTCGAGGCCAAGCGGATGATCGGCCGCACGCCCGCGCACATCCAGGCCATCCGGCCGCTCAAGGACGGCGTGATCGCCGACTTCGAGATCTGCGAGAAGATGCTCCGGTACTTCATCCAGAAGGTGAACAACCGCCGCTGGAGCAAGCCCCGGATGGTCATCTGCGTGCCGTCGGGCATCACGGGCGTGGAGCAGCGCGCGGTGCAGGAGGCGGCCGAGTACGCCGGCGCCCGCAAGCCCGCCTACATCATCGAGGAGCCGATGGCGGCCGCCATCGGTGCCGGCCTGCCCGTGCAGGAGCCCACGGGCAACATGATCGTGGACATCGGTGGCGGCACCACCGAGGTCGCGGTGATCTCCCTCGGCGGCATCGTGGCCAGCCAGTCGGTCCGCGTCGGCGGCGATGAGCTCGACGACTCGATCGTCCAGTTCATCAAGAAGGAGTACAGCCTCGCTGTCGGCGAGCGCACTGCGGAGGAGGTGAAGATCGCGCTCGGCTCCGCCTGGCCGCTCGAGGAGGAGCTGCACGCGGAGATCCGCGGTCGCGATCTGGTCACCGGGCTCCCGAAGACGATCGTCACCACCACCGAGGAGATCCGCGAGGCCATGGAGGAGCCGGTGTCGGCCATCGTCGACGCGGTGAAGGTGACGCTCGACAAGACTCCGCCCGAGCTGGCGGCCGACATCATGGAGAAGGGCATCACGCTCGCCGGTGGCGGCGCCCTGCTCCACGGGCTGCAGGCCCGTCTGCACCATGAGACCGGCATGCCGATCGTGATCGCGCCCGACCCGCTCCACGCCGTCGCCATCGGCTCGGGCCAGTCGCTGGAGGAGTTCGAGGCCCTGAAGGGCGTGCTGTTCTCCTCCACGAACCACTGATCCAACGCCGTCTGTGGCCATCTCACGCCGCTCCGGTGGCCGCTCCCGCCTGACGATCGCGCTCCTCGTCCTCACCTCGCTCGCGCTGCTGACGCTCGACTTCCGCGACGCCGCGATCGTGCAGAGCGCACGGCGCACCGCGGGGAACGTCTTCTCGCCGTTGCGTGGCGCGGCGGAGACCGTGAGCGAGCCGTTCTCCAACGCGTGGAACGGCATCACGCGCTACGGGGACGTCAGAGACGAGAACGACGAGCTGCGTCGTCGCATCGAGGAGCTCGAGGGTCGCCCGGTCCTGGAGGAGGACGCCGCCCAGCAGCTGGCTGAGCTCCTCGAGCAGCAGGGTCTCGAGTGGGTCGGGGCGATCCCCACCACGGCGGCGCGTGTGCTGTCCGGGAGCCCGTCGAACTTCACGCACACGGTGGACATCTCCAAGGGGAGCAACGACGGGATCAAGGTGGGCATGCCCGTCGTCAACGGCGCCGGTCTGGCCGGCAAGGTGGTGCTGGTGACCCGCGACCGGTCGACTGTCCAGCTGATCACCGACCCGGACTTCGCGGTGGGGATCAGGTTGCTGCCCAGCCAGGTCACGGGCACCGCGCGCGGGCAGGGGAGCGGTGAGGACCTCATCGCGGACACCAACATCGAGCCGGATGCCGACGAGCTCCCCAAGCCCGGCACATCGGTCACGACGAGCGGCATCGATCGAGCGGCGTTCCCCGCCTCGATCCCTGTCGGCAAGGTGCGCTCGGTCCACGAGTCCAGCGGCGGCCTCACCGTCGACCTCGTGGTGCGACCCATGGCGGACACCGAGCGACTGGGGTTCCTCACGGTGCTGCTCTGGGAGCCCCCAGAGTGATCCCGCCGAGCCCGTTCGTCGTCGCGTTCCGCACGGCCCTCATCATCGTCCTCGTCCTCACCATCCAGCTCGGCTTCGCGCCGGGCCTGGAGCTCTTCGGTGTGCAGGCTGACCTCCTCCTGCTCGTGGCGATCGCCGGGGGCATCGCGGCCGGGCCGGACCGTGGCGCCGCCATCGGCTTCGCCGCCGGGCTCTCCTACGACCTCTTCCTCCAGACCCCCTTCGGGCTGTCGGCTCTCACCTACGCGATCGTGGCCTACCTCGTCGGCGGACTGCAGGACTCCGTGCTCCGAGCCGCGTGGTGGATCCCCGTGCTGACCGCGACCGCGGCGAGCGTGCTGGGTGTCATCCTCTACGGCGTGATCGGCACGGTGCTGGGAGAGGAGCTGATCGGGCTCGAGCTGGTGCGCGTGGCGCTGCTCGTCGGTCTGCTGAACACCATCGCCGCCCCGCTGGTCATCAGAGGCATGCGCTGGGCCACGGGATCCACCAAGAGCGTCCGGGCCCGGGCGGTGTACCGGTGATCGCCGAGTCCCCCAGGGTGCGCATGTCGGTGCTCGGCATCGTCGTCTTCGCGCTCTTCGCCGCGCTGTTCGCGCGCCTGTACTACCTGCAGATCATGGCCACAGACCAGTACCAGGTCGCGGCGCAGGCGAACCGGATCCGTGTCGTCCCTGTCGAGGCGCCTCGTGGCCGGATCCTCGACCGCAACGGCACGGTCCTGGTCGACAACCGCATCTCCGTGCAGGTCACGATCGACCGCACGGTGCTCGACGAGCTGGACGACCAGGAGCGCGTGCGGGTGCTGACGGCGGTCGCTGACGGGTTGGCCCGCTCCAGCACGCCCAAGACGGTCGCGCAGCTCGAGGAGGACCTGGCCAACCCGCGGTACAGCCCGTACGTCCCGGTGCCCGTGGCTGACAACGTGCCGGAGGAGCTCAAGATCTGGATCGACGAGCACGGCGCCGAGCTGCCCGGGGTGGCCGCTGAGCGCGTGGCCGTCCGGTACTACCCCTACGGTCAGCTGGCCGCGCACGTGCTCGGGTACACGGGCCAGATCATCGACGAGGAGTTCGACGAGAAGGCCGGCTCCGCCAAGCCGTACACGCTCAACGACGAGATCGGGAAGTACGGCGTCGAGCAGGTCTACGAGGACGACCTCCGCGGCACGCCCGGCTCGCGTTCGATCGAGGTCGATGCCGAGAACAACCCGATCCGGATCGTGGAGCAGACCGATCCCATCCCCGGCGACGACATCGTCCTCAACCTCGACATCAACGTGCAGGCCCAGGCCGAGCAGGCGCTCCAGTCGGGCCTGGCCATCGCCAAGGACCGTCCGTGCACCGGATGCAGCGTCCCGCCCAAGGCCGAGGTCGGCTCCACCGTCATCCTCGATCCCAACACTGGTGGCGTGATCGCGATGGCGTCGTACCCGTCGTTCAACCCGGCCGCGTTCGTCGACGGCATCAGCGACGCCGAGTGGGAGCAGCTCACCGCCGAGGAGAACAACGCCCCGCTCAACAACTGGGCGATCCAGGGGCAGTACGCCCCTGGATCCACCTTCAAGCCCTTCACCGCCGTCTCGGCCCTCGAGGCGGGCCTGATCACGCCGGACACCACCGTCTACGACGACGGCGTCTACGAGGTGCCCGACTGCAGCGGCGACTCCTGCTCGTTCAGCAACGACAAGGAGAAGCAGTACGGGGTGGTCGATCTCCGCCGCTCGCTCACCGTGTCCTCCGACTTCTACTACTACGGGCTCGGTGCCCGCTTCTGGATCGAGCAGGATCGTCTCGGCGGCCCGGAGCGATACGCCGATCTCCTGAAGCAGTGGGGCTTCAACGCCGACACCGGCATCGATCTGTCGAGCGAGCAGTCCGGGCGGATCCCGTCGCCCAGCTGGCTCGCGGACTACTGCGAATCCGTGGGCTGCAGCGAGGGGTCCAACAGCTGGCGCACCGGCAACAACGTCAACATGGCCATCGGCCAGGGCGACGTGCTGGTCACCCCCCTCCAGATCGCCTCCGGCTACGCGACCATCGCGAACGGTGGGACCGTCTGGCAGCCGCACGTCGTGAAGGAGGTGCGAGATGGGGTGACCAAGGAGCTCAAGCGCACCATCGAGCCCGAGGCGGTGGGCACCATCGAGATGACGCCTGAGTGGCGCCAGGCCCTGTACGACGGGCTCACCGGCGTGACCACCAAGACCGGTGGCACCGCCGTCGGCGCCTTCAGCGGGTTCCCCACGGCCGAGTACCCGATCGCTGCGAAGACCGGCACCGCCCAGGTGAAGGACAAGGCGCCCACCGCGGTGTTCGGCGCGTTCGGCCCCGCCAACAACCCTCAGTACGCCATCTCGGTCCTGTTGGAGGAGTCGGGCTACGGCGGCTCGGTCGCGGCACCGGTGGCCCGGCGTCTCTTCGACGTGCTGCGCGACCCGGCGTTGCTCACCCCCGCACCTGAGGGCGGTCGCTTCGAGATCCTCGAGTCGCTGGCCCCTGCCCCGGCCGAGGACGTGCGCGACTGATGGTCGAGACGACGACGTTCTCCTCCCGGAACCAGGTCGCTCCGGGCGCGCTCGGGCGGATGTCCCGGAACCCTGCCGCGCCGTGGCGGCACATCGACCTCGTGCTCGTCGGCTGCATCGTCGCGGTCGGTGCACTCGGGTGCCTGATGATCTTCAGCGCCACCCGCGGTCGCGACCCGTCCGACTTCGACACGAGCTTCCTGCTGAAGCAGATCCTCTTCGTGAGCATCGGCGCGGCGATCATGCTGCTCGTCGCCCTCATCGACTACCGCCGCTACCGGGAGCTGGCACCGATCCTGTACGGCCTCGTGCTGCTGAGCCTGTTGATGGTGGTCACGGGCCTGGGGAGCGAGCGGAAGGGCAGCCAGGCATGGTTCCAGATCGGCCCGTTCCAGCTGCAGCCGTCGGAGCTGGCGAAGATCGTGGTGATCATCGCCCTGGCCTCCGTGATCGCCCACTTCGACAGCGAGCTGGACGCCAAGCGGCTGGGCGTCGTGCTGGCCGTGGCCGGTGTGCCGATGGCGTTGATCATGCTGCAGCCCGACCTCGGCACGACGCTCGTCTTCGTGGCCGTGGGGATGGGGATGCTCCTGATCGGCGGCGCGCGGGTGCGGCACATCGTGGCGCTCACCCTGGTCGGCATCGTCGGCGTCGGGATGGTGCTCAACTCCGGGATGTTGGAGACCTTCCAGCAGTGCCGCCTCACCTCGTTCCTCGAGACGCAGGACAAGGAATGCGCGGAGCGGGACGCCTCCTACAACCTGGAGCAGGCCAAGACGGCCATCGGCTCCGGTGGTCTCACCGGCAGCGGGCCCTTCAACGGCACGCAGACCCGTCTCGACATCGTGCCCGAGCAGCACACGGACTTCATCTTCACCGCCGTGGGGGAGGAGCTCGGCTTCATCGGGGCGGCCACGCTGCTCGCACTGCTGTCGATCATCGCCTGGCGCATCTGGCGCACCGCTCAGCTGGCGCGAGATCCGCTCGGCACGCTCATCTGCGTCGGCGTGCTGTCGATGTTCGTGTTCCAGGTGTTCGAGAACGTCGGCATGACCATGGGCATCATGCCCATCACCGGCATCCCGCTGCCCTTCGTCAGCTATGGAGGGTCGAGCACGCTCACGGCGTTCATCGCGATGGGTCTGGTGCTCAACGTCCACATGCGCCGCTTCTCCTGAGGCAATCTGTCGGCTGCCGGACGGTGCGACTGACAGGATCGCGGCGTGCCCGAGCCCGCCGCCGAGATCGACGTCACGCCCGATCTCGTTCGCATGCTGCTCAGCGAGCAGCACCCCGACCTCGCCACGCTGCCGCTGCGGCGCGTGGCGCGGGGATGGGACAACGACATCTACCGGCTGGGCGATGAGCTGTCGGTGCGCCTGCCGCGCCGCTTGGCCGGTGCCGTCCTGATCCTCCACGAGCAGCGATGGCTCTCGGAGATCGCCGTGGGGCTGCCCCTCCCGGTTCCCGTCCCGGTGCGGGTCGGATCGCCGGGCTCCGGCTACCCATGGACGTGGTCCGTCTGCCCGTGGTTGCCCGGAACGGAGATCGAGCATGTCGAACCCGACGACTGGGGCGCCGCCGCTCGACAGCTGGGCGAGTTCCTCGCGGCGGTGCATCGACCGGCCCCACCCGAGGCTCCGGCCAACCCCTACCGGGGGGTGCCGTTGGCCGATCGAGCCGCGATCTTCGCCGCCGCACTCGACCTGCTGGACGCCGGTGTCGATACAGCGCTCCTGATGGACGAGTGGCACCGAGCGTCGGAGGCGGACCCGTGGGAGCACCCGCCTGTTTGGCTCCACGGTGACGTTCACCCGCTGAACGTGCTGGTCGACCGCGGACGGATCTCGGCCGTCATCGACTTCGGCGACATGACCGCCGGTGATCCTGCCAGCGACCTCGCGGTGGCTTGGATGCTCCTGTCGCCCGAGGTGCGACCCGTCTTCCGGGACGCGTGCGGGGCGAACCTGCCCGTCGACGACGCGCTCTGGACAAGGGCGAGGGGTTGGGCGTTGGTGCTGGGAGTGGCGATGTCGAACGGTGACGCGCGGATCGCGGCCATCGGCCGCCGCACGCTCGCCGCCGTGCTCGCCGACCACTAGCGCGGGCCCCGCGGTTCGGGGCACCCGTCGCCCTGGCCGGGCCACCAGTGCCACCAACCTCGGGGGCACGGCGGCCACCAGGACGGATGTCGGGTGCACGGAGGGTGTCCGGTACCCTTGGCCCTCCATGGTCGATGTCTGGGCTCGGCTCGAGCCCCACCTCGCCTCGGTCCAGAAGCCTGCGCGCTACATCGGCTGCGAGCTCGGCGCCGAGGTTCCGCCGCCTGGCCCCGAGCGGGTCGGGTGGCTCTTGGTGTACCCCGACACCTACGAGATCGGCCTGCCCAACCAGGGTCTCCAGATCCTCTACGAGATCCTCAACGAGCGCGACGACGCCCTCGCCGAGCGCTCCTACGCCCCCTGGACCGACCTCGAAGCGGTCATGCGCCGGGAGGGGATCCCGCTGTTCTCGGTCGACACGCACCGCTCGGCTGACGAGTTCGACCTCATCGCGTTCAACCTCTCCGCCGAGCTCGTCTACACGAACGTCCTGAGCTGCGTGGATCTGGCCGGTCTGCCCGTGCGGTCGGCGGAGCGCACCGCTGCGCACCCGCTGGTCGGCGCCGGCGGTCACGCCACCTACAACCCGGAGCCTCTCGCCGACTTCCTCGACTTCGTCGTGCTGGGTGACGGCGAAGAGGTGGTCAGTGAGATCAACGGCGCTGTCGCGGCTTGGAAGGCCGGCGGTCGCACCGACCGCCTCGACGTCCTGCGGGCGCTCGCACGCATCGACGGCGTCTACGTGCCCAGCCTCTACGAGGCCCGCTACCTGCCCGACGGGCGGCTCGAGGCCACGGTCCCGGTCGACGCCGCCGCGCCGGCGGTCGTCGAGAAGCGCACCATCGCCGACCTCGCCGACTGGCCCTACCCCAAACAGCAGCTCGTGCCTCTCACGGAGGTGGTGCACGACCGGCTCAACGTCGAGGTCTTCCGCGGCTGCACCCGCGGGTGCCGCTTCTGCCAGGCGGGGATGATCACCCGGCCGGTCCGCGAGCGGCCGGCCGAGCAGGTCGCGTCGATGGTGCAGCAGGGCCTGCGCCGCACCGGCTACGACGAGGTCGCGCTCACCAGCCTCTCCACGGCCGACTTCTCGGGCATCGAAGACGTGGTCCACGCCGCCATGGACGACGCCGTGGGGTGCGGGAACGTGTCGGTGAGCCTGCCGAGCCTGCGCGTCGACGCGTTCACCGTCGGTGTGGCCGCCCAGATCCAGAAGGCCCGTCGCACGGGGCTCACCTTCGCTCCCGAGGCCGGCACGTGGCGGATGCGCCAGGTGATCAACAAGCTGATCACGGAGGAAGACCTCAATCGGGCGGTCGACGCAGCGTTCAGCCAGGGCTGGCGGAGGGTGAAGCTCTACTTCCTCACCGGGCTCCCCACCGAGACGGACGAGGACACCCTCGGCATCATCGAGCTCGCTCGCCGCTGCGTCGAGCTGGCCAAGGCGAACGGGCACAACGGCACGGTGACCGTGAGCGTGGGCGGGTTCGTGCCCAAGGCCTTCACGCCGTTCCAGTGGTTCGGCATGAACACCGAGGTGGAGCTGCGCCGCAAGATCAACCTCCTGCGGGACGCGGCCCGCCACGCCAAGGGCGTGCAGATCAAGTGGCACGACCCGAAGGCCAGCCTCGTCGAGGGCCTGGTGAGCCGGGGCGATCGTCGGCTCGGCGCCGTCATCGAGCATGTCTGGCGAGCGGGCGGCACCTTCCAGGAGTGGAGCGAGCACTTCCGGCTCGACCTCTGGGAGGAGGCGATGGTGGCCGCCGGCCTCGACATGGACTGGTACTGCCACCGTCATCGCACCGAGGACGAGGTGCTCCCCTGGGACCACCTCTCCGCCGGCCTCCACAAGGACTTCCTCTGGCAGGACTGGCGGGACGCGCTCGACGAGCTCGGCCTGGAGGACTGCCGGTGGACCCCCTGCTACGACTGCGGGGCCTGTACCGGCTACGGCATCGAGCACGTGGTCGCCTCGGCAGTCCCGCCGGCCGGCGGGAGCCAGGGCACGGGTCAGGACCTGCGGCGCGGCGGCGAGGTGCCGGTCGCGCTGCTGCCGCGCAAGCCGGTCGGGGTCGGCGCATGAGGCAGCGCGTCCGGTTCACGAAGCTCGGAAAGGTGCGCTTCCTGTCGCATCGCGACGTCGCTCGCGTGTGGGAGCGCGCCTTGCGCCGGTCTGGCGTGCGGGTCGCCTACAGCGAGGGCTTCTCTCCTCGGCCGCGCCTCAGCTTCGGGCTGGCCCTCTCCACGGGCTACGAGAGCCTGGGGGAGTACCTCGACATCGACGTCGCGGACGATCTCGAGCCCGACCTGCTGCCGGCGATCGTCTCGCCGTCGCTCCCGCTGGGGATGGCGGCGCAGGCGGCCATCGCCATCCCGGCCGGTACGGACTCGCTCCAGCAGGCGGTCACCAGCTCGACCTGGCGCATCGACCTGCCCGCCGTCGCGCCCGGCGACCTCGCGGCGTCCGTCGAGCGGGTGCTCGCGCTCGACGAGCTCCCGATCACCGTCGAGCGCAAGGGCTCCGAGGGCGTCCTGGACGCCCGTCCGGCCATCCTCGGCCTCATTCCGGGCAGCTCGGTGCTCGAAGCCGAGCTGGCCACCCAGCCGCGCAGCCTCCGTCCCGCGGAGCTTCTCCGAGCCATCGACCCTGCCTGGGTCGCCGGCGGCGTGCTGCGAACCCACCAATGGACGTCGGTCGACGGCGCCCGCTGCGAGCCGATCCCCTTCGGGGACCTCGGCGCACGTGGCGCGACGTCGGCCCCGCACGCGGAAGCGCGTGCGTCATGAGAAGGGATCTCCTGAATGACCGAACTCCCCACGGACGACAGCGCCACCGGTCCCGTCCCCGAGCCGACGCCGCGCTCCAGCTCGCCTGAGCCTGGGGCGAGCACAGGGGTCGGCACCGCGGGCCGCTGACGATGCCGCCGCCGCTCCCGGCGGCGGTGATGATCGGCCCGTGGCCGCGGACGGCGCGGCCAAGCGGCGGCGCCGAGGGTCCCGCGGCGGGCGGAACCGCAGCCGCCCGCGCCTCGAGGGAACCGGTGCGGAAGCGGCCGCTGGCGACGATCAGGTCGCCGACGAAGGCGACGACGACGACAACGACCGCAACCCCGAGCTCCCCGACACGCCTCGGGAAGGTCAGCCCAAGACCGTCGAGGCCGCCGATGCCTCACTCGTCCGGCGGCCGGCCGCCGAGGCGGCCCGGCGCCCCCGGATCGGCGATTCGATGCCCGTGCCCACCTCCCCCCCGCCTCGCCCGGCCGCGCCCGGCGGAGGGGCGGAGGGCGACGGAGCGCCCAGCAAGCGCAAGCGCCGCCGTGGCGGACGCGGCAGAGGCAGCGGCGGAGGTGGCGACCAGCGCCAGGGCGGTGGCCAGCGCCGCGAGCAGGACGGTGGTCGTGGGGGTCGGCCCGGGTCGCCGGTGCAGGCCGTGCTCCCGACGGGTGGCGTCGACCTCGACGACGACGTCCTCGAGGCGCGTCGGGGCCGCGAGCGCAAGGGCCGCCCGGTCGGCCGCTACCTCATGTGCGTCCACGTCGACCCGAAGGCCACCCAGATCGCCGTCCTCGAGGGCCGCAACCTCATCGAGCACTTCGTGTCCCGTCCGTCCGACGACGTGGCCCAGATCCACGGCAACATCTACCTCGGCAAGGTCCAGAACGTGCTGCCGGGAATGGAGGCGGCCTTCGTCGACATCGGCACCCCCAAGAACGCCGTCCTCTACCGCGGCGACGTGCACTTCGACGCCGACGACGTCGAGGCCCCGAAGGGCAAGCAGAGCAACCTGCGGATCGAGCAGATGCTGAAGGCCAAGCAGACGATCATCTGCCAGGTCACCAAGAACCCGATCGGGGCCAAGGGCGCTCGCCTCACCCAGGAGGTGTCCCTCCCGGGCCGGTTCGTCGTCCTCATCCCGAACAGCTCCACCTACGGGATCTCCAAGCGGCTCTCCGACGACGAGCGCAAGCGCCTGCGGGCGATCCTCGACCGGGTCAAGCCCAAGCAGCACGGCGTGATCGTGCGGACGGCGGCGGAGGGCGTCACCGATCAGGAGGTGGAGCAGGACGTGCGCCGCCTCGTCGACCAGTGGGACCAGATCGAGGCACTGGCCAAGCGGTCGCAGGCCCCGGCCCTGCTCTACCGCGAGCCCGACATGGCGGTCCGCGTGATCCGGGAGGAGCTCACCAGCGACTACCGCGGCGTCGTGATCGACGATCCGGCGCTGTACGAGTCCGTGCGCGACTACGTCTCGTCGATCAGCCCCGAGCTCGCCGACCGCGTCGAGCTCTTCGACCGCACCGAGGAGGCGCTGCCGCTCTACGAGCGGTTCCACATCCACGAGCAGCTCCACAAGGCCCTCGACCGGAAGGTGTGGCTGCCCTCGGGAGGCTCGCTCATCATCGAGCACACCGAGGCGCTCACCGTGATCGACGTGAACACGGGCAAGAACGTGGGCACGTCGAGCCTCGAGGAGACGGTCTTCCGCAACAACCTGGAGGCCGCGGTCGAGATTGCCCGGCAGCTCCGGCTCCGGGACGTCGGCGGGATCATCGTCGTCGACTTCATCGACATGGAGATCCGTCCGAACCGCGACGAGGTCACGCGGGTGTTCCGGGAGGCACTGGCCCGCGACAAGACGCGCACCCAGGTGTTCGAGATCTCCGAGCTGGGTCTCTGCGAGATGACCCGCAAGCGGATCGGCGAGGGCCTGCTCGAGTCCTTCGCCGGGCGCTGTCCCCACTGTGAGGGTCGGGGGCTCATCATCGACCCCGACCTGCTCCCCCCAGATTGAGGCTGGCGGACCGTGCGCGGTAGCATCATCCGTCCCGCCTGAGGAAGAGAAGCCCTGATGTACGCAGTGATCAAGACCGGTGGCAAGCAGGAGAAGGTCGAAGCCGGCCAGATCCTCAACGTCGAGAAGCTGGGCAAGGCCGTCGGTGACGAGGTCACCCTCACGCCGGTCCTGCTCGTCGACGGTGACACGGTGCTCGCCACGCCCGGCCAGCTCTCAGGCGCCACGGTGACCGCCAAGGTGGTCGGCGAGGCCAAGGGCCCCAAGATCGACGGCTTCACCTACAAGAACAAGAGCAACCAGCGGAAGCGCTGGGGGCACCGCCAGCACTACGACGCCATCGAGATCACCGGCATCTCAAAGCCGAGCCGATAGGCGAGGCACAACAGCACAGCGTCGCCCTGTGCCGTCGCCGGAAGAACGGCGGACGATCTGCACGTCTCTCCCCAGTTGAGGAGCCTCACATGTCCAAGACCAAGGGCGGCGGTTCCACCCGGAACGGCCGCGACTCCAACGCCCAGCGCCTCGGCGTGAAGGTGTACGACGGCACCGCCGTCACCGCCGGCACGATCATCGTGCGCCAGCGCGGCACCAAGTTCCACCCCGGCGAGAACGTCGGGCGCGGTGGTGACGACACGCTGTTCGCGACCGCCGACGGCAAGGTGAAGTTCGGCCTCCGCAAAGGCCGAAAGCTCGTCGACATCCTCCCGCCTGGGTGAGGCTTCGGCCTTCGGGCCCTCGCGTCCGGCCGGTCGGCCGGACCTCGTGAACTTGCCGGCGTTGTCCCGTTTGGACGACTACGAGCGCGCTTTCACTCAAGTTGCGCCCTCGTCGCTCCGACATACCCTGGACAGCGCGTCTGCCCATGCAGCGCGGGGACAGGACGGCGTGCCGTTGGCGATCAACCCAGGACCTCGAGATGGCTCACCCCGTGGCGGCCGCGTGCGGCGTGGTGGTGGTGATGGTGGGGCGGTGTTGGTGGAGGCGGCGGTGGTGTTGCCGTTGTTGTTCATGTTGGTGTTTGGGATCTTGGAGATCGGTGCGGCGTTGAAGTCGTATTCGGGGACGGCGAATGCGGTGCGGGCGGGGGGTCGTATGGCGTCGGTGGCGGGGAATGTGGCGGATGCGGATCGGGCGATTCTGGAGCGGGTGGCGCGGGAGGCGGCGGGGGTTCCTGAGGGTGAGATCGAGTATGTGGTGATCTGGCATGCGTCTTCGACGGGGGAGCAGCCTCCGGCGGGGTGTCGGCCGGCGGCGCAGTCGAGTCCGAACACGTCCTCGGTGGGGGTGAGTGATGGGGGCACGGACGCGATTGGTGCGTGCAACATCTATCACCGGCCGCAGGCGGCGGGTGGGGCGTTCGACATGGCGACGGGGGCGGCGGCGCAGCCGGCGGCGTTCTACTTCGGGTGCAGTGGTTCGGGTGATCCGCAGGCGGCGAACAAGGTGGATTGTCGTTGGCCGGCCCGGAACCGCAAGACGACCATCACGCCTCGTAGTGCGAGCCCGTCGGAGAACCCCGACTACGTCGGTGTGTACATCAAGGCGGAGCATGACTACGTGACGGGGGTGTTGGGGGACTCGTTGACGATCACGGATGGGAGCATCAACTTGCTCGAGCCGCAGGGGTATTCGCTGTCATGAGGCGCTCGATGGGGCGGGGGCGTGGGGATCGTGGGGCCACGTTGATCGAGTTCGCGTTGGTGGTGCCGTTGCTGTTGCTGTTGGCGTTCGGGACGGCCGAGATGGGCTTGGCGTGGGTGACCAACAACCGTGTCGAGGGGTCGACGTCGACGGCGGCGAGGATCGCGGCGTCCAGTGGGTCCTTGGCGGAGGCGGATCGCAGCGTGTTGCAGTCGTTGAGGTCGTCGTTGCCCCAGGAGCAGCTGAACCGGTTGGACCGGGTGGTGATCTTCAAGCCGACCAACGCCAACGGGGGGGTGCCGGCGGGGTGCATCAAGGCGGTCGGGTCGACCAGCCAGGTCGGTGTGAACGGGTCGTGCAACACGTATGCGGGGGCGACGTTGCGGGCGGCGATCCCGACGGATCTGGGGGCCTTGGATGACTACTGGGCCCCGACGAGCCGCCGCGACCGGCTGTCGCAGCCGCCTGACTACATCGGGGTGTGGGTGCGGACCACCCAGGGGAGCAAGACCGGCACGTTCTTCGATGACATGACGATCACCAAGACCTCGATCTACCGGATCCAGCCGGACATCGACGGCTGACCAGGAGCACGGGAATGACCAGGACACCAACCACAACGAGCACCCGGTTCCGTGGCGAGCGGGGCATCGCGGTCATCATGACCGCGCTGTGCCTGCTGCCCCTGATGGCCTTCGCGGCCTTCGGGGTCGACCTCGCCTCCTTCTACTCCCGGGCCAGCTACCTCCAGAAGTCCGCCGACGCCGCCGCCCTCGCCGGCACCGTCTGGATGCCCAGCATCACGAAGGCCCGGCAGGTCGCCTGCGACAGCCTCCTCGAGAACGGCATCGACGGCGGCGACTGCGGCACCGGCCCCTTCGACGTCACCATCGCGCGAGGCTCCACCCCGACGTCGCTCCTGGTCACCGTCACCGACCCCAACGCCACGAAGTACTTCTCCCAGGTGCTCGGCGACGGCACGCAGTCGCTGACCCGCTCCGCCGAAGCCGAGTACAACCTTCCCCTCCCCCTCGGCAGCCCCCTCAACTACTTCGGCGGCGACGCCACCCAGACGGACAACCTCAGCCACACGGAGTACTGGGATGAGATCGCCTGGCCCACCGACTACAACCAGCTCGTCCACGCGCCGGTGAACGCCCCCTGCAACATCGGCACCTCGGCAACCCAGAACTTCGGCCGCTGGACGAGCGCCACGACCTTCGACGCCAACGGCTTCAGTGGCTCGACCCGCTGCCTCTTCGAGGTGCGTCAGGGCACGCAGTCGGGGACCACGAACACGGCGCCGCCGGACTACGACCGTCTGACCAACGTCCCCACCAACACGCCGTGCAACGCCTTCCAGACCGTGCCGTCGTCCTCGACGAACGGTCGCTGGGAGTCCACCACCGTGTGGAACGCGTCGGCCCGGTACTCCTCGGGCACCGGCAACCGCCAGTGCACGTGGCGGAACTTCACCACCAGCTCGGCGCCCAGCACGTCGTATCGGTCCAACGCCGCCAACATCAACGGCAGCGTCCGCCCGTGCAACCTCGGCTACGCGGACACGAACGGCCGCTGGCCCGCCACGGGGAGCTACACGACCGGCAGCCGCTGGACCGGCCTGCACACCACAGGCAACCAGTTCTGCCAGTACCACGCCGAGATCAACGCCAACGTGGCCCACACGATCGCCGACCCCAACCCGATCCCCAGCAACCGCAGCCCGGGCTTCTGGGCGATGATCTACGGCCCTGGCCAGTACGCGGCCAACGGCGACGCGTTCTCGACGCGCTGCACGAGCCAGTTCAACTGCAACTCCGTCCAGAACGTCCACTACCGGGCCGTGAACGACCCGAACCGCGGCTACTGGTACGTGGTGCAGGTGCCGGCCGGGGTGTCGGGCTCCATCGACATCAACGTGTTCGACGCCTCCTACAACCACGACGCCGCGACCAAGATCATGGACTCCACGGAGGGGAGTGGAACCCCGGACTTCGAGACCGAGTTCAAGGTCTACAAGCAGACCAACCCGCTCGACTTCACCGTCCGATCGAACGTCTTCACCTCGGGCAGCGGGAGCAACAACCCGACCGACGGCGGTTGCTGGTGGAAGCTCCGCAAGGAGCCGGGCTTCTTCAGGTCGTGGAGCAAGCTCTGCACGATCACCGGCGTGCAGCCCGGCGACACCTACCTGGTCAACGTGCGCACGAACACCGTTGGCGCTGCCAACGAGGCCGGCAACAACGGCTACGCCATCGAGGCCGTGCTCAACGGCAACCGCTCCGCCAGCCCCGGCCCGAGCATCTACGCCTACGCCGACATGGCGATCGCGAACCAGAACAACTGCCCATCGGGCACCTGCGACGGCACCTTCTACCTTGCGAAGGTCGGGCCGCAGTTCGCCGGGAAGACACTGGTGATCGAGATGTACGACGCCGGCGACAGCACCGGCGCCGGCGTCTCGACCGTCTACCCGATGAGGCCCTCGCCGACGGTCGCGAAGCCATCGGTCAACGTGCCCAGTGGCGACTGTGAGTTCACGGCCACGCCCGATCCGAACGCCTACATCAACACGTCGGACCTGCGGATCCACACCGGCGAACGGCGCGTCACCGTCCCGGCCGGACCCGACAGCGGGGACGGCAGCTGCGGCATCCGCGCCACGGTCAGCGGGGTCCGCCAGTTCAACGGCGAGTGGCTCCGCATCCGCGTGGAGATCCCCGCCAGCTACAGCTGCAACGCCGCCTTGAACAACCCAGAGTCCGAGGCGAACACCTGCTGGTGGGGCATCCGCTACCGTTTCAATGGCAACGCCTCCGATACGACGACCTGGCAGGCCCGTGTCGAGGGCAATCCGGTGCACCTCACGGCGTGAGCCCGTGAACCTGCGTGGGTCAAACGCCGACCATGACGGTCCCTGGGACGGCGTGCGACCCCACGCGCGCACACGTGGTGCGGGGGCTCCGCGGCCTTGATGTCACGTTGAGTGGTAGACGCCCCACGGGTAGGGTTGACAAGACTTGGGGAATCCTCCAAACTGACCGCACTGGTCAGGCGGACGACGGCGGGGTGGGAACCGATGCGGGACACGACAGGAGGCCATCGCTCGTGACCGAGGAGATCGTCTGGTCCCCGCGTCTCGGCGCCCACCTCGAGGCGTCGCGGGTGCTCGCCGGAAAGCGCCGACTCGAGCTCGCCGCCCAGCTCGGCGTCTCCGAGGAGACGATCCGCCTGTGGGAGAAGGGCGCAGTGCAGCCCTCGGCGGAGCGGCTCGCACGGCTCATCGCCGTCCTCGCACTGGAGACCTCCGAGTGGTCGGCCCCGACCGCCGCGAGCCCCGACCTCCCCCCGCTGGCGCAGCGGCTGCGGAACGAGCGCACGGGACGCGGTCTCACCCAGGCCGCCGTCGTGAAGGTCCTGGGCGTGCCGCAGGCGACCTACGCGGGATGGGAGACCGGTCGGTCGACGCCGGGCGCTCACCTGTTCGGCACGATCGCCGAGTTCCTGGGGGTCGTCGAGTCCGACGTGGCCACGCTGTGCGCGTCCCCGTTCGTCGTCGACACCGCCGGGTGGCCGCCGTTCGGTCAGTTCGTGGGTGCCCGTCGCCAGGAGCTGCGGCTGAGCCGAGCAGGGTTGGCCGAGGCGCTCGGGGTCTCGCAGAGCACGGTGGTGTCCTGGGAGCTCGGCTACCGCGTCCCGCGTCGACGCAGCTGACCCGGCTGGCACAGGTGCTGTCCGTCGACACCGCCTCCCTCGCCGCCGCCCTGCCGCGCCGTGGTGCGTCCACGAGGCTCGGGGAGCTGATCCTGGCCCGTCAGCGAGAGCTCGGGCTTCGCTCGACCGACCTGGCCCGGCTCACCGGCACCACCGAGGCCACCGTCAGCCGCTGGGTCCACGGCCGCAGCCATCCGGTGCCCCAGAATCTCAGGCGGCTCGCTGACGCGCTCCGGATGCCGTACGCGAACGTCCTCGAAGCCGCCGGAGGTATGGCATGAAGCAGCTGAAGGTCCAGGCGAGCACCACCCGCGTGCGGCGTGGTGGTGGTGATGGTGGGGCGGTGTTGGTGGAGGCGGCGGTGGTGTTGCCGTTGTTGTTCATGTTGGTGTTTGGGATCTTGGAGATCGGTGCGGCGTTGAAGTCGTATTCGGGGACGGCGAATGCGGTGCGGGCGGGGGGTCGTATGGCGTCGGTGGCGGGGAATGTGGCGGATGCGGATCGGGCGATTCTGGAGCGGGTGGCGCGGGAGGCGGCGGGGGTTCCTGAGGGTGAGATCGAGTATGTGGTGATCTGGCATGCGTCTTCGACGGGGGAGCAGCCTCCGGCGGGGTGTCGGCCGGCGGCGCAGTCGAGTCCGAACACGTCCTCGGTGGGGGTGAGTGATGGGGGCACGGACGCGATTGGTGCGTGCAACATCTATCACCGGCCGCAGGCGGCGGGTGGGGCGTTCGACATGGCGACGGGGGCGGCGGCGCAGCCGGCGGCGTTCTACTTCGGGTGCAGTGGTTCGGGTGATCCGCAGGCGGCGAACAAGGTGGATTGTCGTTGGCCGGCCCGGAACCGCAAGACGACCATCACGCCTCGTAGTGCGAGCCCGTCGGAGAACCCCGACTACGTCGGTGTGTACATCAAGGCGGAGCATGACTACGTGACGGGGGTGTTGGGGGACTCGTTGACGATCACGGATGGGAGCATCAACTTGCTCGAGCCGCAGGGGTATTCGCTGTCATGAGGCGCTCGATGGGGCGGGGGCGTGGGGATCGTGGGGCCACGTTGATCGAGTTCGCGTTGGTGGTGCCGTTGCTGTTGCTGTTGGCGTTCGGGACGGCCGAGATGGGCTTGGCGTGGGTGACCAACAACCGTGTCGAGGGGTCGACGTCGACGGCGGCGAGGATCGCGGCGTCCAGTGGGTCCTTGGCGGAGGCGGATCGCAGCGTGTTGCAGTCGTTGAGGTCGTCGTTGCCCCAGGAGCAGCTGAACCGGTTGGACCGGGTGGTGATCTTCAAGCCGACCAACGCCAACGGGGGGGTGCCGGCGGGGTGCATCAAGGCGGTCGGGTCGACCAGCCAGGTCGGTGTGAACGGGTCGTGCAACACGTATGCGGGGGCGACGTTGCGGGCGGCGATCCCGACGGATCTGGGGGCCTTGGATGACTACTGGGCCCCGACGAGCCGCCGCGACCGGCTGTCGCAGCCGCCTGACTACATCGGGGTGTGGGTGCGGACCACCCAGGGGAGCAAGACCGGCACGTTCTTCGATGACATGACGATCACCAAGACCTCGATCTACCGGATCCAGCCGGACATCGACGGCTGACCAGGAGCACGGGAATGACCAGGACACCAACCACAACGAGCACCCGGTTCCGTGGCGAGCGGGGCATCGCGGTCATCATGACCGCGCTGTGCCTGCTGCCCCTGATGGCCTTCGCGGCCTTCGGGGTCGACCTCGCCTCCTTCTACTCCCGGGCCAGCTACCTCCAGAAGTCCGCCGACGCCGCCGCCCTCGCCGGCACCGTCTGGATGCCGAACCTCGCACAGTCGAGGACTGTTGCCTGCGACAGCCTCCTCGAGAACGGCATCGACGGCGGCGACTGCGGCACCGGCCCCTTCGAGGTCACCATCGAACGCGGCTCCACTGCCACCGCGCTCCGCGTGGTCGTCACGGACCCCAGCGCCACGAGGTACTTCTCCCAGGTGCTCGGCAACGGCGACCAACGGCTCACCCGCAGGGCCGAGGCGGAGTACAACCTGCCGATCCCACTCGGCAGCCCCCTCAACTACTTCGGCGGCGACAGCACGAAGAACACCTCGCACGACGAGACCACGTACTCCGTGGTCTGGCCGTCGACCTACAACTCGGTGAGGCCGACGAGCAACACCTTCCCGTGCAACGTCGGCACCGCGGCCGTGCAGGGCCACGGTCAGTGGACGAATGCGACGTCGTTCAACGCCACCGGATACTCAGGCTCGACACGGTGCTTCTGGTCCGTCGTCGGCCAAGACGCGGGCACGGGAACGAGTCCGGTGCCGCCGCCCGACTACGAGACCCGTGTGCCGACCAACTCGGGTGGTACCGGCTGCCGAGTGCGGACCAATGGCACCGCCGATCCCTTCCTCGGACGCTGGACGGGCACGACGTTCACGACGACCGGCGCCAACTCCGGCACCGTGTGCACCTGGACCAACTTCAGCAACGTCTCGATGCCGTCCTCGGGCCACTATCAGACAGCCGGGAACGTCACGAACCGGCCATGCAACGTCGGCTACGCAGGGTCAGCGGGTGGCAGCTGGCCGTCCTCGGGCGGCTACAGCTCGTCGCGGTTCACCGGGAGCACCGCGCTCGGGAACCGTCTGTGCCAGTTCGCGGCGCAGCTCAGTCAGACCACCGTCACGGTGCCCGATGGCAACCAGATCGACCCGGCCCGTGACCCGAGGTTCTGGGCGCTCATCGAGGGGCCTGGCACGGCGTCGACCCAGGGCGACGCGTACACCCCCCGCTGCTACATCAACCAGAACTGCGGCAGCGTGCAGAACCAGTCCTACCGCGACACCGCGAACCCCGATCGAGGCTATTGGTACGTCGTGAAGATCCCGGCCGGCCTCACCGGGCAGGTTGACATCAACGTGTACGACGCCTCGAACAACCCCTCGGGATCGCTCTCCAGCCTGGCAGGCGACTCCTCGCTCAACGCGTCGAACCAGGCATTCGAGACCGAGTACCGGGTCTACCGGCAGAACAACCCGCTCGAGTTCACGAACCGCACTCCCGTGACCGGCGGAGCCGGGAACACCACGCTCGGCAGCTGCTTCTGGCAGCTGCACGACGAGTCATCGTTCCGGGCCAACTGGCGGAACCTCTGCACCCTCGGATCAGTGTCACCTGGCGAGGTCTACCTGGTCAACGTGCGAACGAACGGAACGACGGGCTCGGGCGTCAACGGCTACGCCCTCGAGGCGTGCGCCAACGGCAGCTGCAGTGCAGGCGTACAGCCAGCGCTCTACGCGTACGCCGACATGGCGATGTACAACAACGTCTCCTCCGGCAACGCGACGTTCTACCTTGCCGAGGTCGGTCCGCAGTATGCGGGGAGGACGTTGGTCCTCGAGCTCTGGGATGCCGGCGATGCCTCGGGCGATGCCACCATCTTCCCGATGATGCCCTCGGCGAGCCAGCCCAAGCCGGTGGTGAACGTGCCCGCCGCCGCGTGCACCTACACGTCGTCACCTGCACCCAACGCGGTCCAGTCGTCGTCGGTAGGCGGGGCAACGGGGGTCATCAACGCGACGCCGCACGCGTCGGACAACGGCACCAACTGCGCCATTCGAAGCACCATCGGCGGCGCTCGCCAGTTCAACGGAGAGTGGCTCCGGATCAGGATCGACCTGCCCACGACCTACACGTGCACGCCTGGCGTGAACCCGGAGACGACGGCGGGATCGTGCTGGTGGGGCATCAAGTACAACTTCACGTCCTCCGCCACGGACGTCACGACCTGGCAGGCCCGCATCGAGGGCAATCCCGTCCACCTGACGCAGTAGGTCGACTCCGGGCCGATCTCGGCACTCATCGGAGTGGCGCCAGCACGCAACGTGTAGGACCGAGCGCTTCTGCGGCTTTCCGTGGGCTCGCCGTATCTCTTCGCCACGCTCTGCGATGACCTACGTGATGGCGGAGGGACAGTCGTCCGCTACGCGGGCTCATGTGGGTGATCGCATTGCCGCTCGGCGGCGATGCTCGAACGATCGCGGCGCCGCGTTGGTCGAGTTCGCGATCATCATGCCCCTGCTGTTCCTGCTCCTCTTCGGGATCATCGAGTTCGCCATCGCCTTCAACGACTACCAGTCGATCCGCCAGGGCGCTCGTGACGGGGCTCGACAGGCCGTCGTGAAGGACTACGGCTCCAACGTGAGCTGCGACATCAACGGGGCGGCGGCGACCGCCCCTGTCAACGCTCGCAGGATCATCTGCACCACGAAGGCTCGAACGGGTCTGGGCAACGATGTTCGTGTCGGGCTGCGGGTCACCGAGAACGCTCCGACAGGATTCAAGAACGACACCGTGAAGGTCTGTGTGGTCCGTCTCGTCGACCCCGTGACCGGACTCCTCGATCCGTTCCTCGAGGACCGCCCGTTGCGTACGGAGGTGGACATGCGCGTCGAGCGCGACATCGAGCTCGTCGGCGGGGACTACCTCGAGACCGACCCGTCCGGGAACTGGTCCTGGTGCTGAGCCGGGGCCAAGCGCGGCTGCGCCGTGACGAGGGTGTCACGATCGTTCTCTTTGCGTTGAGCCTGACCGTGCTCCTGGGCATGGCGGCGTTCGTCATCGATCTCGGCGCCGCCCGGCAGGAGGCCCTCAACGCCCAGGCCGTCGCGGACGGTGCGTCGCTGGCCGGGTCCCAGGATCTGCCGGTGTCCGCTGCGAACGACGCCAAGGCTCTGGCGGCCCGCAACGCCGCCCGGGCGAACATCGCGTCCAGCCTGAGCGGCTCCGCCGTCCGGTAGCTGTGTGAGCGGGGTGGACACCTGCACCTTCACCGTCGGCGACCACAACGTCACCGTCACGACCCCGTACGCCGCTCTCGGGGAGCTCGATCCCGTCGTACAACCTCGTCTACGTCAAGACGTGCACCCAGCAGCCGGCGATCTTCGCCGTGGTCTGGGGCGGTGGCACCAGGACCGTCTGCCGAGACGCTGTGGCCCGGAACCTCCAGGTGTCGGCCGGCATCGGTCTGGGGATCGTCGCCCTCAACCCGAACCTCAACTGCACCGTCCAGATCAACGGCAACAACACCGTCACGGTCACGGGCGGTGCGATCATCGCGAACAGCGTCAGCAACACGGCCATCTGCGGCTCGAGCGCGTCCGGGTGCGGCAACTTCACCCTGGACGCCTCGCTCGTCGCCGCCGTCGGCGGCGTCGCTGACTGCGTCGAGGATCACACCACGGGAGAAGTCGTCGAGAACGCAGATCTCGTGCCGGACCCCTTCGCGGGCCTTCCGGACTCTCCATGCGCGGCGCCAGCCGCAACGACGTGCGGCGGCTCACCCGCCCGTCCGACCGCGACCGGCGTCTGCAACAGCACGACCATGCAGCCGGGCCGCTTCGCCACCGGCTGCAACCTCGGGGGAGGCAACGGCACGACCCAGATGCTTCCCGGCGTCTACTGGTTCCAGGGCACCTTCGACCCCCGCAACTATGACCTGCGCTGTGCCACCTGCAGTACCGCCAACGGCGGCATCCTCATGTTCTTCGAGACCGGAAGCCTGTCCCACACCGGGAACGGCACGATCCAGCTCCTCCCGTACCAGCTCGGCCAGCAGGCCGGATCGACCTACGCGGGGATCTCCATCTACCAGGCGCGCACCAACAGCACGGCGATGACCGTCGGCGGCACGGCGGGGAGCGGGCTGGGCAGCATCTACGCTCGCAATGCGGGGATCAACCTCCACGGCAACGTCGTACGCAACATCGACGGCATCATCGTCGGGGACCGCATCGACTTCGACGGCAACACAACCACGACCGTGAACCCGCCGCCCGGCGGCCCGACCACCGATCCGATCACGGACGTCGGCCTCGAACGGTAGGAGTCGCGGCACATCCGACTCGGGCCCTAGCCTGACCCGGTGTCGCAGTTCGTCGATGAGTGTGGGCTCCATGTCAAGGGTGGCGACGGTGGCGCGGGCGCGGTCAGCTTCCGGCGGGAGGCCCACGTCCCCTTCGGGGGGCCGGATGGCGGCGACGGCGGCACCGGTGGAGGGGTCTGGCTGGTGGTGGATCGCAACGTGTCGTCGCTGATCGCGTTCAAGGACCACCCGCACCGGGCGGGCAAGAGCGGCACGCACGGGCAGGGCCAGCGCAAGCACGGGCGCGGCGGTGCCGATCTGGAGGTGCCCGTGCCCGAGGGCACGATGGTGCGCGACCAGAACGGCGCCGTGCTGGCCGACCTCCTGCACCCCGGCGAGCGCTGGCTGGCCGCCGAGGGAGGTCGAGGCGGACGGGGCAACGCTCGCTTCCTGTCCAACCGTCGCCGGGCGCCGGCCTTCGCGGAGCAGGGCGAGGTGGGGGAGGAGCGCTGGCTCCGCCTGGAGCTCAAGCTGATGGCCGACGTCGCCCTCGTGGGGTTCCCGAGCGTCGGCAAGTCCACGCTGATCTCCACCATCTCCGCCGCCAAGCCCAAGATCGCGGACTACCCCTTCACCACCCTCGAGCCGCACCTCGGCGTGGTCCGACTGGACGACGACACCGAGTTCGTCGTCGCCGATCTCCCGGGCCTCATCGAGGGGGCGAGCGAGGGACGGGGCCTCGGCCACCAGTTCCTGCGCCACGTCGAGCGGGCGCGCGTGCTCGTGCTGCTGCTCGACCTGTCACCGCTCGCGCCCCACGGTCCCGCCGAGCAGGAGCGCATCCTGCTGGCCGAGCTGGGCGGCTACGAGCCCGAGCTGCTCGAGCGCCCCCGTCTCGTCGTCGGATCGAGGGCCGATCTGGCCGAGCCCGACGTCGGGTTCTCCGGCTCGCGGATCGCGGCGGTCACCGGCGAGGGGTTACGAGTGCTCGTCGGGCAGATGGCCGACGCGGTCCGTGCTGCGCGCGCGCCGAGCTCCCGGAGGCCGACACCTTCGTCGTGCACCGGCCGGTGGCCGAGGGCTATCGGATCGAGCGGGACGACAGCGGGGCCTGGACGGTCATCGGTCGCCAGGCAGAGCGAGCGGTCGCGCTGTCGGACCTCACCAACGCCGAGGCGCTCGACGAGGCTCATCGGCGTCTTCGCGCACTCGGGGTGGACAAGGCCCTCGCCCGTGCGGGGGCCAAGGCGGGCGACACGGTGCACATCGGTCGTCTGGCCTTCGACTACGAGGACGACCAGTGATCGTCGTCACGAAGATCGGTACGTCGTCGATCACCACGGCGGACGGCGAGATCGACGAAGCCGCCGTCGCCAAGTTCTGCACGGAGGCGGCGGCGCTGCGCGCCCAGGGGCACCGGGTCGTGCTCGTGACCTCGGGTGCCATCGCGGCCGGCCTGCCCGCGCTCGGGTACCTGAACGGCGATCGGCCCCGTGATGCCGTCACGCTGCAGGCGGCCTCCGCGGTCGGGCAGACCAGGCTCATGCGCGTCTACGAGAGCGCCCTGGCCACGCACGGCCTGGTGAGCGGCCAGGTGCTCCTCGCCCCGCTCGACTTCACGATCCGGCAGCAGTACCTGCACGCCCGGGCGACCCTCGGCCGGCTCCTCGACCTCGGCGTGGTCCCCGTGGTCAACGAGAACGACGCCATCGCCGACGACGAGATCCGATTCGGGGACAACGACCGCCTGGCCGCACTCGTGGCGCACCTGCTCGCCGCCGACCTGCTCGTGCTGCTCACCGACGCGCCCGGGCTGTTGACGGCGGACCCACGGCTCGACTCCTCCGCCTCGCTCATCGAGGAGATCGTCGAGGTGGACCACTCCCTCGAGTCGCTCGCCGGCGGCACCGGTTCGTCGCGAGGTAGTGGAGGCATGGCCTCGAAGCTGGCCGCGGCCAAGATCGCCGCGTGGTCGGGGGTGAAGGCGGTCATCGCCCAGGCCTCCCGCGACGGCGATCCTCGAGGCGGTCGTGGCGGGACAGTCGGGGGTCGGCACGGTGGTGCACCCGAAGACGCGCCGGCTGCCGGCCCGCAAGCTGTGGATCGCCTTCGCCGTCGGCTCGAACGGCACGATCGTCGTCGACGACGGCGCCCGGCGGGCCCTGCTCGAGCGCGGGGTGTCGCTCCTGCCGGCCGGCGTGGCCAGCGTGAAGGGCAGCTTCGAGGTGGACGACGCGGTCGAGATCGCCGGGCCCGACGGCAAGGTGTTCGCGAAGGGACTCGTGCGCCTCGGCTCGGTGGGGCTGCGCGACGTGGCCGGACGCCGCACGCCCGATCTCCCCGAGGGCATGCCCCACGAGGTCGTCCATCGCGACGACCTCGTCGTCCTGCCGTAACGACGCCCGTCGGGTCGTGCGCCAGCGCACGGCAGAGGTGCGCAAGCGCACGACGCTGGTCCAGTCGGGGGTCGTGCGGGTGAGATGTCGGGAGGGTCGTGCGCCAGGGCACGGCCGAGGTGCAGGAGCGCACGATGCTGGTCCAGGCAGGGGGTCGGCACGTCCGACTGTCACAGCGTGCGTGGCACTCTCGCGGCATGGGACGGACCCTGTCTCCCGATGAGCGCGTCGCTCGCATCGCGAGCCGCCACCACGGGCTGGTCACGAGGGCCAAGGCGCGTGCATGCGGGCTGTCGGATCGGCAGATCGGCCAACGGCTCGCATCGGGCCGATGGGAGCGGCTCGGCTCGGGCGTCTATCGGATCAGCGGCGCACCGCCAACGGACGCGCAGCGGGCGTACGCGGCCGTCCTCTCCGCCGGAGACGGAGCACTGGTGTCGGGCCTGTCGGCGCTGGCGCTGCTGGCGGTCGGTCGAGCGCCGACAGTGCCCATGATCACCTGCCCACCGACGGCGAGTGGTCGCACCGACGGCGTTCGCGTGCGGCGGTCCCCGGTCTCTCCCCAGGATCGGACGCGCGTCGGACCCATCCCGTGCACCACGCCGTCGCGGGCGCTGCTCGAGGCCGCGGCGCTGGTCGACGCCGCGTCCCTCGAGGGTCTGGTGGACGAGGTGCTCGATGGGCGGTTGGCCACCCCGGCTGCTGTCCTGGGTTCGATCCGACGGGCCCCAACGGGGTCCGGGCGCACCGGTGCACCGCTCCTCAGGTCGGCGCTCGAGCCTTGGATCGGCGGCATCGTGCCCGGTAGCCCAGCCGAGGCGCGCCTGATCCGTCGGCTGCACGACTGGGGGCTGCCGACACCGACGCTCCAGCACGAGGTCGGTCTGCCCTCCGGCCGACGAGCGTTCATCGACCTCGCCTGGCCGCGGTGGCTCGTCGGACTCGAGTACGACGGCTCGGCGGCGCACACGCCCCGACACCTCGACGCGGACATGGCCCGGGAGGACGAGCTGCGCAGGCGGGGGTGGTGGATCGGCCGCGTCGACCGTCACGACCTGGCGCCGTCGAGCACCCGGGTGCGCGACGAGCTCACGGCGCGCCTGCGCTCCGTAGCGGCGTAGCCCTCCGCGGTGACCAACCCGCCGGCGAGCGGGCCGTCGCCGTGGAGGGCCGTGCGCAAGTGCACCAGCGGGGTGCATCGGCGCGCACCGCGCCGGATGGCGGTGACCGTGATCCAGCGCCCTGTGCGCTTCTCCACCTTGGATGTGCGTTTGCGCACGACGCGGCGGGCGAGGGTGACCGTGATCCGGCGCGTCGTGCGATTGTGTGCGCACGACATTGCGGGCGGCCTCCCTGGGTCGGAGCGCCGTGCGCTCGTGCACCGCGGCGGCGCGGCGCTGCAGGCGCACGAGCGCCAGGTCCGTGCGGCGGGTCAGAGCACGTGCTGGCGCAGCCAGGTGTGCATGGCGATGCCCGACGCGACGCCGGCGTTGATCGAGCGCGTCGAACCGAGCTGGGTGATCGAGCACACGAGCGGACACGCCTCGTGGGCCGCCGCCGAGAGGCCTGGGCCTTCCTGGCCGAACACCAGCACGCACCGCCGGGGGAGATCCGTCGACTCGAGGGGCACGGCACCGGGAAGGTTGTCGATGCCGACCAGCGGGAGGTCCTCGGCGCTGGCCCAGTCGACGAGCTCCTCGATGGACGGGTGGTGGACGACGTGCTGGTACCGGTCGGTGACCATCGCGCCGCGCCGATTCCACCGGCGGTTCCCCACGATGCGCACGCTGGAGGCGAGGAACGCGTTGGCGTTGCGGACGACCGTGCCGATGTTGAGGTCGTGGGCCCAGTTCTCGATCGCGACGTGGAACGGGAGGCGGCGCTCGTCGAGGTCGGCGACGATGGCCTCCACCGTCCAGTAGCGATAGCGATCGGCGACGTTGCGCCGATCACCGTCGGCGAGGAGCTGTGGGTCGAGCCGCGGATCCTCGGGCCACGGCGCGGGGTGGGGCCCCACGCCGATCTCCTCGCTGCTCAGGCGGGGCCGGCCTCGCCGGGCGCGGGCTCTCCGGGCGCGACCTCGGGAGCCGGCGCGGGCTCGGCGGCAGGCGCGGGCGCGGCGGCGGGCGCGTCCGCCGAGGCAGGGGCAAGTCCGAGCTGGGCTCTGATCTGGGCGAGACGGGTCTGGGCCTCGCTGTTGGCGGCGGCCTGCTCGACCTCGAGCATCCGCGACTCCACCGACGACTCGGTGAGCTCGGACATGCCCTTGGCCTTCGCGTAGCGGGCCTCGATCTTCTCGCGCACCTCGTCGAAGGTGGGGACGTCCTCGCCGACGGTCTCCGACAGGGACGACATCGCCTTGTTGACCTGCTCCTGCATCTTGGCCTGGTCGAGCTGGGAGAGGAGCTTGTTGCGCTCGGCCAGCTTGCGCTGCAGAGCGGTGGCGTTCTGCTGCACCGCGGCCTTGGCCTGATCAGACGCCTGTGAGGACTGCAGGGCGAGCTGCTTGAGGTCCTCGACCTCACCCTCGATCGCGATGAGGCGGGCGGCGAAGGACTCGGCGGCGGACGTGTACTCCTCGACCTTGGCCGTGTCGCCCTTCTTGGCCGCCTCATCGGCCATGAGGACCGCCTGCTTGGCGTTGCCGGAGACCTTCTCGAGCTCCTCCATCGCCCGATCCAGTCGCATCTCGGTCTGCTTCTGGTTGGCGATGACGTTGGCGGCCTGCTCGCGCAGCCGTCGGTGCTGGTCCTGGGCCTCGGTGATCGCCTGCTCGAGCTGGATCTTCGGGTCCGCCTTGGCGTTGAAGACCGAGTTGACCTTCGCGCCGAGGTACTTCCACCACCGCCTGAGTGCCTTGAACATCCGGCGAGCCTAACGCTGTCTGGTGCGACCGATCGGAACGAGTCGGCGGAGCCGGTCGACGAGCAGGGTCGCCTCGGGGACGCCCATCACCGTGGTGATGGCGAAGTACATCGAGATCGTCGGGACGCACACCACCACGGCGGCGGTCAGCGCCGGCAGGTCGTCGGCGAACGATCGGAGCCCGGCGGCCAGGACGCCGCAGCCGGCGGCGGCGATGAGGCACCAACGCGAGGCGGCGCCCATCGGGGGGAGCGCTCCGATGCGCCATTGGAGGGCGCTCCTCAACAGCCGGTACTCGACCCACGACGAGAGCGCCGCGCCGAGGGCCAAGCCCACGACCCCCAGCCGTGGCGGGCCGCCCTCCATCAACCGGAGCGAATCGGGCAGCGGGCGCAAAGCGATCGAGCCGACCTGCGTCACCGAGCCGTCGACGATCGCGTACCGATCGAACGGGAACATGAGCAGGGCGCCCAGGACCGCCGCCAGGGCGACGCGGAACACCGCGATGCGCGCCACGAGCTTGGGTCGATCGAGGGCATAGAGCCCGTTCTGGAGGAGACGGGACCGCGTGGTGCCGAGCAGGCCGAGCGCGAACGCGGCGACGACGTACCACACGAGCTGGGTGTCGGCGGCCGTGAACTCGCCGCGCTGGAGGAGCAGGCCCACGATGATGTCACCGGCGAACACGTAGAGGGCGACGGTGATCGCGACGTAGAAGGTGATGCGCTCCATCCCGACGTCCAGGCGCTCCCGGATCGCCCGGGCGCCCGCTCGACCGAGGCGCGCGAGCTCGGGCAGCTCGGCGGCCGCCACCGCCATCCCGAAGAGGCTGATCGGGAGCAGGTAGAGCACCTGCCCGTAGGTGAGTGCCGACACCCCACCCACCGCCAAGAGGCTGGCGAGGAAGAGCTCGACGTAGATCAGCAGCTGGATCACGCCGCGGCCGATCACCACAGGGATGAAGCGATGGACGACGTCCTTCACCTCTGGGGACCGTGCATCGAGCGAGAGCCGCGCGCCCCTCGTCAGCCTCCGGACGGACGGCACCTGGATCGCGACCTCGAGGACCGCGCCGATGAAGACGCCCCACGCCAACGCGTGGGCGATCCCCACCTGGGTGGCGCCGTACACGCCGGCGGCCACGACGAAGGCGATCTGGGTGGCGTTCCACATGACCGGCGACACGTACGACAGGAAGAACTGCCGATGGCTGTTGAGGATCCCCGTGCAGTAGGCCGACAGCACGAGGAACGCGATGCCCGGGAACATGATCCGCAGCAGGGTGGTGGCGAGCTCGAGCTGCTCGCCGGAGAAGCCCGGTGTGATCAGCAGCGTGAGCGGGCCGGCGAACAGGATCCCGATCGCCACCACGGCGGCCATGACCGCCATCAGCAGCCCGAGGATCTTCCCGGCCAGCCGGTTGGCAGCCTCGCGGTCCTCCTCCAGGAGACGGGAGTACACGGGGATGAACGACGCGGACAGCACGCCCTCGCCGAGCAGGTTCTGGAGCAGGTTCGGGATCCGGAGCGCCGCCTTGAAGACGTCCGCGGTGGCCCCGACACCGAGGTACGCGGAGATCGCGACCTCGCGGACGAGACCGGCGATGCGGGAGAGCAGGATCCCGGCCGCCACGAGGTAGGAACCCCGCTCGGCAGAGGCCGCGCCTGTCGGTGAGTCGACGACGCTGAGAGGGACTTCGCTGCCGGGCGGGAGCTCGCTCACCCGGCGCCCGCCACCGCCGTGCCGCCGCCGGTCTCCTCGATGGCGAGGCGCAGGGCCTCCATCTCGTCGACCATCTGATCGACGTCGTCGCCGAGGCCCCCGAGCTCCGTGACGTCGTGGGCTTGGACGGACAGCTCGATGGTGCGGGCGGCGGCCTCGTCGAGGCGAGCGTTGAGGAGGCGCAAGCGGCTGTCGGCGTCGGCGATCACGCGCTCGATGCGCTGGGCCGTCGCGAGCTGGGCCTCGAGGGACTCGAGGGTCTGCTGCATGGTCGGGCCGGTCGACCCGGGCTGCTCGGCGATGGCCCTGGTGGTGGTGATCTCTCGGCGGATGGCATCGGGGTCGACCCGCCGGCGGGCATCGACGAGGTCGTGGCCGCGGCGCGCGATGCGCCAGACCTCCTCCACCCCGGTGTCGACGCGCGACCGGATCTCGCGCAGCCGGTCCTGCATCGGGCCTTCTCGAGCTGAAGCCACCGACTCCGCGAACCGTGTGCGGGCCTGCAACGCGTCCATCACGTACCCCCGCCATGGCTCGGCCAGGGTGAAGGGGTCGATCCGGGAGTCGGCGGGTGCCCGCGGTATCGCGGCGACGACGCGCCCGGCCCACGCGAGCGTGCCGAGGATGACGGCGCCCGCCACCCCTGCCCCTGCGAGGATGCCGATGCTGGCGCCGGCGCCGAGGGCCAGGATGCCGAGCGGCGAGGTGACGGCGCGTGCGACGGGTGGCGTGAAGAACCGATCCCGCAACGACATCCCGGCCATGGAGCGAGGCTAGGGGGCCGCCACCGTCGAGCGCGGAACCTAGAAGTTGCTGATGACGGCGACGAGGACCTTGTTGATGCTGCGCGGGTCGCTCGAGTCGTAGACCGCCGCCTGGCTCGCCTCGGCGATGCGGCGCAACGTGGCGAGGTCGGCGTCCTCGCCGTAAGAGATCGGGAAGACCCGCACCGCCTGGCCCTGCTGTCCCTCGCTGTCGCGGCTCAGCACCCCGAGCAGGTCTTCCAGCTGCTCGCGGTCGTCGTCCGGCTCACCGTCGTCGTTCACGCCGTCGGAGAGGAGCACCACCGCGTTGATGCGTGTCGGGTCGAAGTCGGCGACCTGCTGCTCGTACGCCGCCTGCGTGGAGGTGTAGAGGGGCGTGCCGTTCAGAGGCACGAGGTCGCGGATGCGTCCCTTCAGCTGCTCGCGCACGTCACCGATCCGCCCGGTGGGGATCAGCTCCAGGTACTGCTGCGGGTCGTCGGCATCACCTAGATCGGTGGTGAACACCCACAGCCCCACCTCGTCGTCGTCGTTGAACTCGTCGAGCGCCGTCACCGTCGCCTGCTTCGCGAGGTCGAGCTTGGTCGCGCCGGTCTCCGGGTCGGCGAGGGCGCCCATCGAGCCGGAGACGTCGATGAGGAGCAGGACGCGAGCCGGCTTGCGCTGGTCCTGCCAGTCGTCGAGGAGCTGCACGAGCACCTCGGGCTCCGGCACCTCCAGGAGCGTCTGGGGTTGGTCCGGGTCCACGCCGTTGCTCGCGTCGATCGGAGCATCGATCGCCACCGCGGGGTTTCCGGGCCGGAAGCCGTAGCTGAGGATCTGCTCCTGGTTCTCCGGCTGTCCCACGAACTCGATGAACTTCTCGGCGCCGGCCGCCTCCTTGTCGTCCACCCAGTCGGCGTCGAGCACGTACAGGGGGTTGTCGGAGTACAGCGTGCCCTCCTCCGGGTAGATCGCCACCAGCGGGACCCGCGGCGGGCGCGGCTCCTCGCCTTCCTGGAGCACGCCGTCCGGGTTGCCGGAGTTGTAGTCGATCACCGACTTCTCCTCGACGGCGACCGCTGACACGTACCCGTACGGGTTGCCGCGCTGATCGGCCCGGTACCAGTTGTTGAGGAAGGTCAGGGTGGTGTCGCCGTAGTGAACGACGGACGACTCGATCTGGCGAGCGAACTCGTCCGTGCTCGGCTTGGCGAGATCCTCCAGCGAGAGACCGGCCGTCTTGCCGTTGGCTGCGTAGGCCTGGCCGACGAGCGCCGCGAGCCCGCTGGTGGAGAAGTTCGGGTTGGTCTTGCCGAGGCGGAATTGGCCCCACTCGGGGTGCCCGTACGCGGCCCACCCCGCCGGGTCCTGGGAGAGCGTGAGGATGTCGGCGAAGCCGAGGGGCTCCTCGGGCCAGCCGAGCGCCTGCGCCATCGGCCGCGGCATCGCGATCACGAGTGGCGTGAGCTGGAACGAGACGAAGTCACCGGTCATCGGTGCGGCACCCTGGTCGCCGAGCCGCTGGTTGAGGACCGCGCCCCAGGTGGATGCCGCGGGCGACCAGATGACGGGTCGTGGGCCCTCCGCCTCCTCGTCCCAGCCGGTGGCGAGCAGCTGGGCGGCACCGCCGGACGACTTCGCCTGCACGCGTGCGAAGACGCACTCGTCGCCGACTCGGGCGTCGGGGCTGTCGTTGAACTCCCCGGCGAGCCGGGTGAGCAGGTCGAGCTTCTCGGGTGACACCGACAGGTCGGCGACGATGCAGTCCCCGGGATCCCCGAGGTCGGGGAGTGCGTCCTCGCCGCCGCTGCCGTCGTCGCTCGTGCAGGCGGCGGCGAGGAGTCCCAGCACGACGAGCGCGATGCGGACGGATCGGTGTGGTCGGGAACGGTTCAAGCGGTCACTGCTTTCCAGAGCGTGTACAGGGCGGCCATGACACCGGGCTTCAGGGTAGGTGCGAGATCGTCGGCCGTGGCGGTCGCCCAGCCGGCCCGGCCGAGCGCGTCGCTCACCGGCGCCGTGTCGGGCATGTCACCGTCGCCGAGCCCGGCGATCGCGATCGTGGCGGCGACGGCGGGGTCCGGGTCGACGGCATCGACGCCGCGGACATCGAAGTCGTCCGCGATCGCGGCGATCGATCCACCGGCGGAGTAGGTGCCCGGACGCGTGGCGAGGGTCTCCGCAGGGTTGGGGTCGCCGCTGGCCGACGGACCCGCGAGGTTGGCGAGCCAGCCCTCGAACTCGTCGAAGGCGGGGTCGTTGGCCGCGAAGGTCGTGTTGCCGAAGAACCCGGTCGACGCGGAGGCGAGTCCGGCGAGCCCGACGGCGGAGGCCGGGTCCGTGAGCCCCACTTTGAGCTCGCGCCACTCGGGGTGGGCACCGTCGCCGAGATCTGCCCAGTCGGCTCCGGCCGAGTCGCCGAGGCACGACCACACGTCGTCACCCGAGCAGAGGTCGGAGATCGCGTCGTACCGACCCGGGGCGGTGGCGACGACGGTGGGGGAGGTCGCCAGCGCCCGCCGGTCGCCGAGGGCGTCCGGTGCGCGGCCGTCGACCACCTCCAGCCAGGCGGTGGTGGTGATCCAGGCCTCCACATCGTCGGCGACGGTCCCGTCGGTGATGGCCGCGGCCGTGGTTGCGGCCGGCTCCGAGCGCACCTCGACCGCGGTCCCGAGGGCCGCGCACTGGTCGATCAGGTCCTCGGCGCAGATGACCACCGACGTGCGGTCGGGGTTGGCGTCCGAGCCGCCGTCGTCGTCGATCGCCCGGCGGATGACGATGGCCGCCACGATCATGCCGACTGCACCGAGGACCGCCAGCACCCGCCGCACAGGTCAGACAGTACCGGCGGGTGGTCGGACGACCGTGAGCGGCCCCTCTCCCGGAGCAGGGAGGTCCTCGGCGAGGAGCGTGGTCAGCTCGGCGTCGCTGGGCGTGGCGATCGGGCCGAGCCGCATGGCCTGCGTCGAGGCGGCGTGCTCGAAGAGGTTGCGGGCGGTGCGGCCGTTCCCGAAGCCCTTGTCCCGCGTGATCGAGTCGAGCCAGGTGCGGGCTCGAGCACGGGCTCCAGGGTCGAGGCGGTAGCCGCCCTTCTCGCAGAGCGTGTCCATGATCTGGAGCAGCTCGTCGGTCGTGTAGTCGGGGAAGTGGATCACCTTGGGGAACCGCGATCGGAGCCCCGGGTTCGACACGATCAGCTCCTCCATCTCGTCGGGGTAGCCGGCCATGACGACGACGACCCGATCGCGTCGGTCCTCGATGAGCTTCACGATCGCATCGATCGCCTCGCGGCCGAAGTCGCGCTCGCCTCCCCGAACGAGCGAGTACGCCTCGTCGATCAGGAGCACTCCCTGGTCCGCCTCGTCGAAGCGGGCCAGCACGAGCGGTGCCGTCTGGCCGACGTAGCCGGCCACCAGGCCGCTGCGGTCGGTCTCGACGAGGTGACCGCGCGCGACCACACCGAGCGTCCGGTAGATCTGGGCGAGGAGCCGCGCCACGGTGGTCTTCCCGGTGCCCGGGTTGCCCGTGAAGATCAGATGACGGCTCTGCTCGAGCACCGGCAGGCCGCGCTCGGCCCGGATCCGCTGCACGCGGAGAAGGTTCGTCACCAGCTTCACTTCGTGCTTGACGCCCGCCAGCCCGACGAGAGCGTCGAGCTCCGCGAGGAGGCCGTCGATGGGGCGGGCCGGCGCGTCCTCCGTCGGCGGCGCGACGGCGGCCGCCGCCGGGCTCGGGACCGCCGCGGGCGCCGCTCGGCGCTCCGCCTCCATCGCCTCGATGGCGGTGAGGAGCATGCCGCGGAAGCGCTCGATGGCGTCCAGCTCGTCGTCTGAGGTGTGCAGGTCGATCGCGGCCACCGCGAAGGCGAGCTCCACCGCGGCGCTGTAGTACGTGCGCGCGTGCGCCGTCGCGCCCTTCCGGTCGGCGGCGAGGAGCACCTCGAACAGGGCCGACGGGCGGTCGGTGAAGCTGCGCTGCGCCTCGAGGAGACCGGAGCTGCGGAGCGCATCAGGTGTCGCACCGGCGAGCTGGGTCTCCAGTACGGGCCCGAAGGCGCCGAGGACCTCCCAGAGCTCGTCGTCGCTGATCCGCCGATCGAGCGGCACGAGCCCGCACACGAGGTTGAACGCCTCGAGGGCGACGTCGTGGCGGAGCTGGTCCGGCCGCACGCCCGTGACCTCGCGGCTCACGGACTCGAGCGCGGCGCCGACGTCCTCGATGAAGCGGCGGCTCGGCTCGACCAGCGACTCGGTCACTGCGGATCGCGCCACATTCCCCACATGGTGGGTCCGGAGGGAAAGGTCACCTCGCCGACCACCTCGAAGCCGTGTCGCCGGTAGAAGGGGATGTTCGCCTCCTTCGAGCTCTCCAGGTAGGCGCCGACCCCCTCGGTGTCGCAAGATGCCAGCACCGGGGCCATGAGGGCCGACCCGATCCCTTCGCCCTGACGGTCCGGGCGCGTGCCGAGCACCGCGAGGTAGTAGTGCTCAGGGTGCTCCGAGTGGGCCTTCTCCATGCGCCCGAGCCCCTGGAGCGCCTTGAGCGTCCGGGTGCCCATCCCCCGGAGCATCACCGGTGCGAGGCGCAGGATGCCCATGGGTGACGACTTCCAGTGGCCGGGCGGATCCCAGAAGGCCGCCCCCGGGTGTCCGTCGGTCGTGTACACGGTCTGGTGCTGGAGGTGGCGACGCCCTTCGATCGTGAAGAAGGGCCGGGTGTACCGCATCGGACGCGGGTGCTCGTCCCCGAAGAGCCACTGCATCACGGGGTCGTCGTGGAAGGAGAGAGACAGCGCTTCGGCCATGCCATCGAGGTCGTGCGCCGTGGCCGGCCGCACCGCAGGTGTCGTGCCCATCCTGGAGAGCCTGCCACCTGAGGCCGGATCCAGGTGCGAGGGGGTGGGCCGCGACCCGTACACTTCCGGGGTGCCCCTCGACCCCATCGCCGACCTCGGTGCCCGCGCCAAGGCGGCCAGTCGGGTGCTGGCGACCGCATCCACCGAGGTCAAGGACGCCGCGCTCCTCGCGGCCGCCGACCTCCTGCTCGACCGTCACGAGGAGATCCTGGCCGCGAACGCCGACGACGTCGTCGCCGCCGAGGCCGACGGGCGCCCGCCCACCGTCGTCGACCGCCTGCGGCTGTCCGACGGGCGGCTCTAGGCGATGGCCAGCGGGCTGCGCCGGTCGCCGGGCTGCCCGACCCGGTGGGAGAGGTCGCTCGACGGCTGGATGCGCCCGAACGGGTTGCGCATCCACCGGGTGCGGGTGCCCCTCGGTGTCGTGGCGATCATCTACGAGAACCGTCCCAACGTCACGAGCGACGCCGCCGGCCTGTGCCTCAAGTCCGGCAACGCCGCGTTCCTGCGCGGGTCATCGGGTGCGATCCGCTCCAACATCGCCATCGCCGCCGTGCTTCGGGAGGGTCTGGCCAAGGCCGGGCTGCCCGCACGACTCGCTGGTGCTCGTCGAGGACACCCGCCATGAGGCGGCCGTCGAGTTCATGCGACTGCGCGACTGCATCGACTGCTCATCCCTCGGGGTGGCCCCTCGCTCATCCGCTCGATCCTCGACAACGCCACGGTCCCGTACGTCATCGACGGCGACGGCAACTGCCACGTGTACGTCGACGCCGACCGCCGATCTCGACATGGCGCTCGCCATCGTCGAGAACGCCAAGACCCAGCGCCCGTCGGTCTGCAACGCCGCGGAGACGCTGCTCGTCCACCGCAACCGTGGCCGCCACGTTCCTCACCGACCTCGCACCGAGGTTGGAGGGAGTCGAGCTGGTCGGCGACGATGCCACACGCGAGATCCTCGGCGATCGCGTGGCGGCGCTGGCCACGACGAGGACTACGCCACGGAGTTCCTCGACCTCAAGCTGGCCGTCCGGGTCGTCGACACGCTCGACGACGCCATCGCCCACATCACCCGCTACGGCACGGGCCACAGCGAGGCCATCGTCACCAACGATCGCTCGCGCGCCGCCGACCGCTTCGTCGCCGAGGTCGACGCGGCGGCGGTGCTGGTGAACGCTTCCACCCGGTTCGTCGACGGCGAGGAGTTCGGGTTCGGCGCCGAGATCGGGATCTCCACCCAGAAGCTCCACGCCCGCGGCCCATGGGCCTCCGCGAGCTCACCACCGCCAAGTTCGTCATCCGGGGCGAGGGCCAGATCCGTCCCTAGCCCTCGAGGGCAACACGATTGACCGGGCGGTCAAGTCGACCGTAGGCTGCGTCGATGGCCGAACAGACCTATCGATTCCAGTCCGTTCCCGAGGTCCGCGAGGGCCTTCGCAAGGTCGACTACCTGTCCGACGAGGGCATCGCCGGCGTCGTCTACCTCGCCGACCGGCTCGGGAAGCCGATCCTGGTCGAGGGTCCGGCCGGCACCGGCAAGACCCAGCTGGCCAAGTCGGTGGCCGAGATGCTCCGGCGCCCGGCTCATCCGCCTGCAGTGCTACGAGGGCCTCGACGAGTCCAAGGCGCTCTACGAGTGGAACTACAAGAAGCAGCTGCTGCGCATCCAGGCCGAGCGCAACGACGACGACGACCTGGGAGACGATCGAGGACGACATCTTCTCCGACGAGTTCCTGCTCACCCGCCCGCTGCTCGAGGCCATCCGCGCCGAGGAGCCGGTCGTGCTGCTCATCGACGAGGTCGACCGGGTCGAGGTCGAGACCGAGGCCCTGCTGCTCGAGATCCTCTCCGACTACCAGGTGTCGATCCCCGAGCTGGGCACGATCGAGGCCAAGCAGATCCCGCTGGTGTTCCTCACCTCGAACAACACCCGTGAGCTGTCCGAGGCCCTGAAGCGCCGCTGCCTCTTCCTGCACATCGACTACCCGGACATGGAGCGGGAGAAGGAGATCGTCCTCACCAAGGTGCCGGACATCACCGAGAGCCTCGCCGACCAGGTCGCCCGCATCGTGCGCTCGATCCGCCAGCTCGAGCTGAAGAAGTCGCCGTCGGTCTCCGAGACGCTCGACTGGGCCCGCACGCTCCTGCTGCTCGGCGTCGAGCACGTCGACGCCGAGACCGCCAAGGCCACCATCAACATCCTGCTCAAGTACCAGAGCGACATCGCCAAGGCGGTGCAAGGAGCTCGACCGAGCGAGCACGGGTCCAGTCCAGACGGCTGCGGCCCGGCAAGTAGCGACGCCATGACCGACGTCGCGTCCCGAGCCGCCGCGACGCCGGCGAGGCCGATGCTCGAGCTGCTCGACCGGCTTCATCCGGAGCTGCGCGAGGCCGGGCTGCCCGTGAGCCTCACCGAGAACCTCGACGCCATGGAGGCGGTCAAGCACATCCCGCTCGAGGATCGCGAGGCGTTCAAGTACGCGCTGGCCGCCACGCTGGTGAAGAACAACACGCACTGGCGGGCCTTCGAGACGGTGTTCGAGGTGTACTTCTCGCTGCGCGGCTCGCCAGTTCCGCCTCGGCGAGGGCGACGAGGACGCGCTGGCCAAGCTGCTCGAGGAGCTCGAGCAGCAGGACCAGATGCGAGGGCGACGGCCCCCGCTGCCGGCGGGGGCGGCGGCGAGACCATGACGCCCGAGGAGATCGCCGAGATGCTCTACAAGGCGCTGCAGCGGGGTGACGACGCCCTCATGCGGGCCCTCGCCCGCCAGGCGGTCACGCGCTTCGCCGGCATGGAGCCGGGTCGTCCCGTCGGCGGCACCTACTACCTCTACCGCACGCTGCGGAACCTCGACCTCGACGGCGTGCTCGACCGGCTGATGCAGCAGGCCCGCGACGACTCGCCCGAGCCGCTCACCCCGCTCGAGGAGCGCCTCGAGCAGGACGAGTACCAGAGCCCGCATCGACCAGCTGAAGAAGGAGATCGAGGCCGAGATCCGCCGCGCGCCTGGTCGCCGACCGCGGGGTCGAGGCCATGGCCAAGACCCTGCGCAAGCCGCTGCCCGAGGACGTCGACTTCATGCACGCCTCCCGCGAGGAGATGGCGTCACTGCGCAAGGCGATCTACCCGCTCACCCGCAAGCTCGCGGTGCGCCTGGCCCGCAAGCGTCGCCACGGCCGCAAGGGCCCGCTCGACTTCCGCAGCACCGTCCGCCACTCGCTGAGCTACGGCGGGGTGCCCGCCGAGCCCAAGTTCAGTACCCGCGACCGTCCAAGCCGGAGATCTTCGTGATCGCCGACATCTCCGGCTCGGTGGCTGCCTTCGCCCGCTTCACGCTGCACCTCGTGTACGCCATCTCCGGGCAGTTCTCGAAGGTGCGGTCGTTCGTGTTCATCGACGGCATCGACGAGGTCACCCGGTTCTTCGAGGGCGTCGAGGACATCGGCGAGGCCGTCCACCGGGTGAACACCGAGGCCGACGTCGTCTGGGTCGACGGCCACTCCGACTACGGCCACGCCTTCGAGGTGTTCTGGGAGCGCTACGGCAAGGAGATCAGCCCCAAGACCACCGTGATGATCCTCGGCGACGCCCGGAACAACTACCACGCCTCCCAGTCCTGGGTGCATCAAGGAGATCGCAGAAGAAGGCCCGCCACGTGTACTGGCTGAACCCCGAGCCCCGGCAGCTACTGGGACACCGGCGACTCGATCGTGGGGGAGTACGCCATCCACTCCGACGGCACCTTCGAGTGCCGCAACCTCCGCCAGCTCGAGAAGTTCGTCGACTACCTCGCGTAGTCGTCGTTGCCCGCTTTCGGCGAGCGACGACGAAGACTCAGTCGTGCAGGCCGCACTCGGTCTTGCCCAGGCCGGCCCAGCGGCCCGAGCGCGGGTCGTCGGCATCGGTGGGCAGGCGCGGTGCACGGCATGCAGCCGATCGACAGGTAGCCCTGCGCCGATGAGCGGGTTCACGAGGACGTCGTGGTCGGCGATGTAGCCCTCGACGTCGACGTCGCTCCACGTGGCGATCGGGTTGACCTTGATCAGGCCCCGCAGGTCGCGGGCCACGATCGGCGCCTTGACCGCGGGTGTCGGCCTCGGCGCGGCGCAGGCCGCTCATCCAGGCCGCCTTGCCCGCGAGGGCCCGGTCGAGCTGGCCGACCTTGACCGCCGAGCAGCAGTTCTCGGGGTCGACCTTCCAGAGCGCCTCGTCGTGGCGGGCCACCGTCATCATCCGCAGGTTCAGCCCGTAGCGGCGGCGCACCTCCTCGACCGTCTCGAGCGTCTCGGGGAAGTGGTAGCCGGTGTCGATGAAGACGACCTCGATGCCGGGGTCGACCTTGACGGCGAGGTCGATGAGCACGGCGTCGGTCATCGAGGCGGTGAGGCCAGGTGGGGGGCGAAGTTGTCGACCGCCCACTGGATGATCTTGGACGGCGGGCAGGTGCTCGAACTCGCGCGTTCAGCTCGGCCAGCTCCTCGTCGGTGAACTCGGGCGACGTCGACGTTGGTGAGCGCTCATGTCGCGCACTCCGATTCGCCGATCTCGGCCACGTAGGGGCCGGTCTCGCCGTAGTCGACGTAGTACTCGGGGCCCTCGTCGGGCGTGGGGAACTCGTCGAGGTCCTGCAGCGTCGTCGGCGATGGCCTTGGACGCCGCCGGAGCGGTCGATCCAGCCGCGGAAGGTCTCGCCGGCCTGGCGCTCGTCGGCGAAGCGACGGACGACCCGCACCACGGCCTCGGGGGCGTTCTTGGCCGGCAGGCGCAGGGCCTTCTCGCCGAAGTGGATCTTCTCCTGGCCGACGTAGCCGCCGAGCAGCATCTGGTAGCCGGGCGCCGACTGGCCGTGGGCCCGGCGCTCGGCGCCGAAGAAGCCGATGTCGGACGATGTGGTGCTGGCCGCAGCGAGTTGGTGCAGCCGGAGATGTTGGTGCGGACGCCGCCGACCTCGGCCAGGCCCTCCTCCTCGAGCGCGGCGCCGATGGCGTCGGCCAGGCCCCGGCGACTGGGTGACGGCCAGGTTGCAGGTGTCGGCGCCCGGGCAGGCGACGACGTCGCGGGCCAGCTCGGCGCCCGGGCTCGGCCATGCCGATGGCGCTCGAGGCGTGCGTAGAGCGTGGGCAGCTGGTCCTCGGACGAGGCCCGCGGAAGACGAGGTTCTGGCGGTTGGTGATCCGGACCTCGGCGCCGAGCTCGCGCTGGATCGAGGCCAGCGCCCGGAACTGGGCGGTGGTGATGTCGCCGAGGCGGGCGTAGGCGTAGGCCGACACGGTGCCCTTGGCGACGCCGCGCACGACGTTGGCGTCCTCCCAGCGCTCGTAGGGCTCGGTCGCGGCGGAGCGCGACCGGCGTGCCCTGGCCGATGCGGCGTGGGCGTGACGCCGACGGCCGACGACCGGCCGGGGCGTCGCCGTGCTTCTGCGACGGCCTCGGGGATGCCGCCGGGCCACGTCGACGAGGCGAGCAGGAAGCTTGCGGATCGCTTGAGGATCCGGCGCCTGCAGCTCCTCGAAGCCGAGCGTGTCGACGAGCCACTTCAGGCGGGCCCGCAGCTTGTTGTCGCGGTTGCCGTGTCTGCTCGAAGACCCGCAGGACGGACTCGATGGTGGGCAGGAGGTCTTCGCGGGCGGTGAACTCCTCGAGGGCGAGGGCCGGGTGCGGGTTGGCGCCGAGGCCGCCGGCGACGAACACCCGGAAGCCGGCCTCGACGGTGCCGTCGTCGCGCGTGCGGGTGGTGGCGATGACGCCGACGTCGTTGAACATGGCCTGGCCGCAGTCGGTCTCGCAGCCCGAGAAGTTGATCTTGAACTTGCGGGGCAGGCGCTGCGCGAGCGGGTTGCGCAGGAAGTGCTGGAAGGCGGCCTCGGCCCACGGGCTGATGTCGAGGACCTCGAACGGGCAGGCGCCGGCGAGGTGGCAGCCCATGACGTTGCGGACGGTGTCGCCGCAGGCCTCGCGGGTGGTCAGGCCCGACCGACGCCAGGTCGCGGAGCACTTCGGGGATCCGCTCGAGGTCGACGAAGTGGAACTGGATGTTCTGGCGGGTGGTGAGGTGGCCCCAGCCGCGGGAGTACGTCTCGGCGATGTGGGCCGAACATGTCGAGCTGCTCGGCGGTGATCGAGCCGTAGGGCGACCTTGACCCGCACCATCTGGTTGTGGCCGCCCTGGCGCTGGCCGTAGATGCCGTTGTTCAGGCGGAAGACGCGGAAGACGTCCTCGTCGAGGTCGCCGGCGAGGTAGCGCTCGAGCTGCTCCTCGAACTTGGCGATGTCGGCGGCTGGCGCCGGGTCGATCTCACGCTGCAGCATGGCGAGCCTCTCGGTCGGCGAGCGGGTCGACTCCCGACGGAGTCGTGAAACCCGACGAATCCGATCAGGATTCCCCATCTTGTACCAAATCCCGATCGAATCCGGTCAAGAATTCGCCCGCGTGCGAATCGGTCACGCCGCCAGCGGCGCTCGGCGAGCTCAGCGCTCGCAGCAGCTCGGCGACCCGGAAGGCCAGGTCGAGCGACTGGCGGCCGTTGAGCCGCGGATCGCACATGGTCTCGTAGCGGGTGTCGAGGTCGGCGTCGAGGATCTCCTCGGCGCCGCCGAGGCACTCGGTGACGTCGTCGCCGGTGAGCTCGACGTGCACGCCGCCCGGCCAGGTGCCCTCCGCGCGGTGGGCGGCGAAGAAGCCCGCGATCTCGGCGCAGCACGGCGTCGAAGTGGCGGGTCTTGCGGCCGCTCGTCGGCGGTGAAGGTGTTGCCGTGCATCGGGTCGCAGGCCCAGACGACGGGATGGCCGGCGTCGCGCACCGCCTCGCAGCAGCGGCGGCAGGCCGTCGCTCGATCGGCGTCGGCGCCCATGCGGCTGATCAGCGTGAGGCGACCCGGGACGCGGTCGGGGTTGAGCGGCCTCGCAGAGCGCGAGCGACCTCGTCGGGCGTGGCCGTCGGACCGATCTTGCAGCCGACGGGGTTGCCGACGCCCGGACAGGAACTCGACGTGGGCGCCGTCGAGCTGGCGGGTGCGCTCGCCGATCCAGAGCATGTGGGCCGAGCAGTCGTACCAGTCGCCGGTGAGGGAGTCCTGACGGGTGAGCGCCTCCTCGTAGCCGAGGATGAGCGCCTCGTGGCTCGTGTAGAAGTCGACCGTCGTGCAGCTGCGGGCTCGGCCTCGGTGTCGATGCCGCACGCCGCCATGAACCGCAGCGCCCGGTCGATCTCGTCGGCGAGCTGCTCGTAGCGCTGGCCCTCGCGGCTGGAGGCGACGAACTCCTGGTTCCAGGCGTGCACCCGCGACAGGTCGGCGAAGCCGCCCTTGGTGAAGGCCCGCAGCAGGTTCAGCGTCGACGCCGACTGGTGGTACGCCGGTGAGCAGGCGGTCCGGGTTCGGCACCCGGGCGGCGGCCGACGGTGAAGCGATGTCGTTGACGATGTGGCCCCGGAACGACGGCAGCTCGACGCCGTCGATCGTCTCGGTGTCCGCCGAGCGGGGCTTGGCGAACTGCCCGGCGATGCGGCCGACCTTCACGACCGGCACGCCCGGCGGAGTAGGTGAGCACGACGGCCATCTGGAGGATGACCTTGCAGCTTGTCGCGGATGGCGTCGGCCGAGAACGCGTCGAAGGACTCGGCGCAGTCGCCGGCCTGGAGGAGGAAGGCCTCGCCCGTCGGCGACCTGGCCGAGCGCCGTCGGTGAGGCTGCGGGCCTCGCCGGCGAACACGAGCGGGGGCAGCGTCGACAGCGTCTTGAGGCACGCCGTCGAGGGCGGCCGTCGTCGGGCCACGTCGGGCTGCTGCGCGGCTGGCCGGTCGCGCCACGAGGTCGGGGCCCAGGTGTCGGTCATCGGCTCAAGCGTGGCCGTTGTCGGGCCGCGGGGCAAGCCACGTCGATCGACCGCTCAGGCGGGCGGGGCGGCCGATCGGACAGGAAGCCGGGCGAGCGGGCGGTGCCACGGCTTCGGTTGCAGGGGCGGTGGGTGTGCCCCTGCGATCTGCCGATCTGTACTGCCGCGCCGGGGTCGTACCCGCTGGCGGAGACTCAGGCGGCGTCGATGCGGTCGAGCGCCTGCTCGCGGACCGCGCTGACGGCCCGCTTCACCAGGCGACGAGCGGCCTCGGCGGTGACGCCGAGCTCCTCGCCGACCTCGCGGTAGCTGCGCTTGCGCCCGTCGTGCAGGCCGAAGCGCTGCTCGACCGGCGTAGCGGGCCCGGGCGTCGAGGACGCCGAGCAGGTCGGTGACCAGCGCCTGCTCCTCGTCGTGCACGAGCACCTGGCCTCGGGACCGGGCTTGGCGTCCGGCGAGCAGGTCGATGAGCTCGTTGCTGTCGTCGTCGCCGACGGTGCGGTCGAGCGAGGTGGGCGTGGTGAGGCGGTGGAGGCGGGCGTGCTCGTCGTCGAGCTCGTCGCCGTCGCCCGAGACCTGGCGCAGCGCGGCCCGCAGGCTGGCCGAGCGGTCACCCGGGAGGCGGACCAGGACTGGCCTTCTGGTCGAGCGCCCGGCCGATGGCCTGGCGGATCCAGAAGGTGGCGTAGGTGGAGAACTTGAAGCCCTTGCGCCAGTCGAACTTGTCGACGGCGTGCTCGAGGCCGAGGTTGCCCTCCTGGATGAGGTCGAGCAGCTCCATGCCCGGCGGCAGCGGGTAGCGGCGGGCGACGCTGACGACGAGGCGGAGGTTGGCCCGGATGAAGCGGTCCTTCGCCTCGGCGGCCTTGCGGACGGCCGGCGGTTCTCGCGGCGGCGTCTCGCCGGCGTCGATGCGCGTCGCGGGCCTTCGACGCCGCTTCTCGATGATCTGGGAGAGCTCGCGCTCCTCCTGGGCGGTGAGCAGCGGCACGAGGCCGATCTCGTTGAGGTACTGACCTACTGAATCACTCATGGCACCCTCCTCAACGATTGGTACCCCGGGCATCTTCCCCGCGGAAGCGGATTTCCACCATCGCCGTAGGGCAAATGTCCACATCGGACCAGGTAGCGCCGCGATTCGCGGTTCAGGCGTGACTGATGTCACCAACCCCGGGGCGCCGGGAGCGAGACCCGCGCAGCGCGTAGGTTTCCGGGATGGCGAGCGAGCGGCACGGCGGAGGGGAGCGCCTGGGCGTCTTCGGTGGCACCTTCGACCCGCCGCACGTCGGACACCTCGTGTCCGCGGTGAACGTCCGCTACGAGCTGCGCCTCGACCGCGTGCTGCTGATGGTCAACAACGTCCCGTGGCAGAAGGCCGGCACGCGGGCGGTCTCGCCGGCCGAGGACCGCTTCGGCATGGTGGAGGCCGCCGTCGCCGACGTCGTCGGCCTGGAGGCCAGCCGCCTGGAGATCGACGCTGGGGGACCCTCCTTCACCGCGGACACGCTGGCGGCCCTCCTCCGGGAAGACCCGAGCCGCGAGCTGTTCGTGATCCTCGGCGCCGATGCTGCGGCTGGGCTCCTGACCTGGGAGCGGTGCGACGAGGTGCGCGAGCTCGCGACGATCGTCGTCGTGGAGCGGCCTGGCGCGCACCCTGGCGAGCCCCCGACGGGGTGGCGATGGACCTGGGTCGAGGTCCCCAGCCTCGAGGTGTCCAGCACGGACCTCCGCGCCCGGGCTGCCGACGGGCGCCCGCTCGACTACCTCGTCACCCACGAGGTCGCGGACTGGATCTCGTCGCACGACCTCTACCGGGAGGTGCGTTGACCGCGCCGACTGAGGAGCAGGCCCGTCCGGTCGGCGGCGTCCACTTCGCGCCGGTGGCCACCGGGCCCTCGCGCCGGTGGATGATCGTGTTCCTCTCCATGCTCGCCGTCGCGCTCGTGGCTGGCGCGGCGCTCGCCTACGTCGGTGTCCAGACGGTCCGGAACAGCCGCGCCGGCAAGAGCGTGTCGACGGTGACCGATCCGGCGGCCCCTGGGTTCGAGGCGTTCCTCGAGCCGACGCCGACGCTCGTCGTGCTCCACGCCTCGGGCACCCAACTGATCTCCGTGGCCGTGCTCACCCTCAACTCGGGCGACGTGGGCGGTTCCGTGCTGCTCGTGCCACCGGACACGCGCCTCGACTCCTCACCAGGGGCCGATTCCCTCGGAGGAGTGTCCGCGTTCCTGGGGTCGCCGACCGCCGCGTTGACGGGGCTGCAGTCGCTTCTCGGCATCGGCATCGCCGAGGTGGCGGTCGTCGACGACGCCCGATGGGCCGAGCTCGTCGCACCGGTCGCACCGCTCACGATCGAGAACCCCGACACGGTGGGTGAGTTCCCGGCCGGCACGCTGTCGCTCCAGGCCGACCAGGTCGGGCCGTACCTGGCCGCGCGGACCGAGGGCGAGAGCGATCTGGCGCGCCAGTACCGGCACCAGCTCTTCTACGAAGCGTGGGCCCAGGCGGTGGCCGCCTCGCCCGATCCGGCCGCCATCCCCGGCGAGGTCGAGTCGGGGATCGGCCGGTTCATGCGCGGACTCGCCGGCGGACCTCGCCAGATCGCCACCCTCCCCGTGGTGGAGTCGGAGACCGCGTTCGGCGACCTTGCCCGCCTGGATGCCGACCCCGACGCCACCAAGGAGCTCATCGCGTCGCTCGTGCCGTTCCCCACCGCCCCCTACCCGGGAGGGCGCGTCAGGGTCCGGCTGCTGGACGGCGCGGGGGACCCTGAGCACGTCCTGCGTGCCGCGCCCCTGGTCGTGCCGTCCGGCACCGAGATCGTGGTGGTCGGCAACGCCGACGCGTTCGACTACCGGACGACCGAGATCCGATACCACCACCCGACGTTCGAGGCGGCCGCGAAGGAGCTCCGGGACGCCCTCGGCGCCGGACGGGTGATCGATGATCCTCGCCAGACGGATGCCTTCGATGTCACCATCGTGCTCGGCACCGACGTGTAGGAGCGATCCCCCTGGCTGAGCAGACCCCGGATGACGAGACGAGGAATTGGGCGATCACCGCCGCCCGTGCCGCCGACAGCAAGCAGGCCACGGACGTGGTCGTGCTCGAGGTGGCCGAGGTGCTGGCCCTCTGCGGCTGGTTCGTGATCGCCAGCGCCGGCAACGAGCGACAGGTCAAGGCGATCTGCGACGAGGTCGAGCAGCAGATCCACGAGGCCGGCGGGCCGAAGCCGAAGCGGATCGAGGGCCTCCAGGACCGCCAGTGGGTGCTGATGGACTACGGCGACGTCGTCGTCCACGTGTTCCAGCAGGACCAGCGCGACTTCTACGACCTCGAGCGCCTCTGGGCCGACGTCCCCCGCCTCGAGTGGTCAGAACCCGCGGCGTGACCCGCGAGTTGGCAGGCAGCTGATCCGGGACCTTCGACCCTGGCTTCCCAGCGCCCCGTCGAACAGGATGGACCTCGCAACGAGAGGGGGACTCCATGTCCACACCCGCGGCCAGGGTGCGGCAAGACCGTCTCGATCGACTCCATCGCCGCAGCACGCGCCGGCCAGCCCGCTCCAGTGGCCACGCTCTCGCTCCCCGTGGACGTGCAGGGCCCGGAAGGGCTTCCGCCACGTCTCGACCCCATGGCGGGCGCCAACGGGCTCGCACTCACGGTGACCGAGCGCGCGTGCGGCGGGCCCGGCTTCAGCGCGTTCTTCTCCAGTGATGGCCAGCCGATCGTCACCGGTGGCGTCACCGTCACGGACACGGAGATCTTCCGCGTCGACGTGGAGGTGCCGGCGATGACGGACGGTACTGACTGCGAATACACGATCGAGCCAAGCGGACTGCTCTGCTACCGAACCGACGACGTGATCGCCGACGGGCCCGCTGGCGAACAGCTGCTCAGCGAGGCCGGCTACCCGACGGGCGAGGTGGTGAGCCCGGCGAGCGGTGACGTCGTCGCGGTCACGGCAACCTACACCGACCTCTGCTCCGAGGTGAGGGCCGAGGTCGATGGCCTGGGGGATCGCGAGGTGCTCGTCCAGATGCAGTCCGAGCCGGTGGACCCCGCGGACCGGTCCGTGGATTGCGGCGATGTCGGGCCATCGCCGATTCCCGTTCCATTCTCGTCGGGCACGTGGCTCGTGGCCGGGACGGCCACTGCCGGCAGCACGGCGACCGTCGCGTTGTTCGCCTACTCGCCGAGTGGCCCCCTGGTGCCGGATGAGGGGTGCACGATCACGCCGGCATCTGACCAGTTCATCATCGAGTACCCCGTGACGACGCGCCAGTTCACCGCAGTTTGCGCCGCGGCAGCACCCGTTCCGGCGGAACCGACGTTCACGGGCTGATCGTCCCGCGGCGCCCGGCGACCCGTCTGACCTGGGACCATCGGGGTGGAGCTAAGGAGAATCGAACTCCTGGCCTCATCCATGCCATGGATGCGCTCTACCAACTGAGCTATAGCCCCGTGGGACCGATCACTGTACGGCACCGCTGTCATACCCCGCCAATACCCTTGGACTGTGACGGATCTGGTTCCATCGGTGGTCGGAGCACGAGCGGAGATGGCCATTGCGAGCGCCCTCCAGCGGACGGGGATGGACGTGTTCGTGCCACTGTTCGCAGCTCATTCCCGCGTCGATCTGATCGCCGTCGACGGCAACCGCGCGATCAGACTGCAGTGCAAGTTCAGCCCGCGTGGTGAACGGCTCCCTGTGCTTCCACACATGCAGTCACACGGGCAATGTTCCCGTGGACTACCGAGATCAGATCGACGCCTTCGCTGTCTACTCGCCGGAGCTGAACCGCGTGTACCTCGTCCCGGTGGGTGACGCCCCGGTGCGTGGCTGCACGCTGCGCCTCGAAGCGCCCCGCAACGGACAGCGCTCCGGCATCCGTTGGGCCTCTGATCACGAGATCGGCCCTCCGTAGATCTCCCGCGCAGTCCACCGGGGAGCGGATCGCCCACGGCGTGGCCAAGCGTCAGCCGATGACGAAGTTGACGAGCTTGTCGGGGACGGCGATGACCTTGCGAACCGTCGTCCCCGCGAGCAGCTCCGTGACCTTCGCGTCGGCCCGTGCGGCCGCCTCGAGATCGTCGGCCGACAGGCCGGCCGCCACCGTGAGACGAGCCCGCACCTTGCCGTTGACCTGCACGGGGACCTCGATCGACTCCTCGACCAGGAAGGTGGGATCGGCCTCCGGGAAGGGCTCCCAGGTCAAGGACCCTGCATGGCCGAGCCGGGCCCAGAGCTCCTCGGCGGCGTGCGGCGCCAGCGGCGCGAGCATCAGCACGAGGGGCTCGGCGACCTCGCGCGGCACCCCCCCGTCGGGGAACCGCGCCGTGAGGTGGTTGCTGAGCTCGGTGATCCGCGCGATCGAGGTGTTGAACCGCATCGTCTCCATGCCGTCGCGGACCGCGGCGATCGACTTGTGCAGGATCCTGCGCGTCTCGTCGTCGGCCGGCACGTCGGCAACGCGCGGGCGCCCGGAGTCCTCGTCGAGGACGTTGCGCCAGATGCGCTGGAGCAGGCGGAAGACACCCACCACGGCCTTGGTCTCCCAGGGTCGGCTCTGGTCCAGCGGGCCGGTGAACATCTCGTAGAGCCGGAGCGTGTCCGCGCCGAACTCCCCGATGAGGTCATCGGGGGTGATCATGTTCTTGAGGCTCTTGCCGATCTTGCCGAACTCCCGGTTGACGGGCTGGCCGTCGTGGAAGAAGCCGCCGTCCCGTTCGATCACCTCGCTCGCCTCGACGTAGAAGCCGCGGTCGTTCGTGAAGGCGGGCGCCTGGATGTAGCCCTGGTTGACGAGTCGGCGGAACGGCTCGCTCGAGCTCAGGTGGCCGAGATCGAAGAGGACCTTGTGCCAGAAGCGGGCGTAGAGCAGGTGCAGCACCGCGTGCTCGACGCCACCGACGTAGAGGTCGACGCCACCGGGGTCGCCCTCGTGCTGCGGGCCCATCCAGTACCGCTCGACCTCCGGGTCGACGAACACGTTCTCGTTGGTCGGGTCGAGGTAGCGGAGCTCGTACCAGCACGAGCCGGCCCAGTTGGGCATCGTGCTGAGCTCGCGGCGGTAGACCTTCGGTCCCTCGCCAAGGTCGAGCGTGACGTCGACCCACTCCTCGGCCCTCCCGAGGGGCGGCTCAGGGTCGGAGGTGTTGTCGTCGTCGTCGAAGGTGCGCGGGGAGTAGTCGTCCACCTCCGGCAGGAGCACCGGCAGCTCGTCCTCGGGGACGGCTCTCGGCAGGTCGTGCTCGTCGAACACGATCGGGAACGGCTCACCCCAGTAGCGCTGCCGGGAGAAGAGCCAGTCACGCAGCTTGTAGGTGACGGTGCGCGTGCCGAGGCCGCGCTCCTCCAGCCGGTCCGTGATGGCGGCCTTCGCCTCCGCGATGCCCAAGCCGTCGAGGAACGAGGAGCTGATGGCGGGGCCCTCGCCCACGAACGCCTCGCCCTCCCACCCGTCAGGCGGCTGGACGGTGCGGATGATCGGCAGCCCGAACGCGACGGCGAAGTCCCAGTCGCGCTGGTCCTGGCCGGGCACGGCCATGATCGCGCCGGTGCCGTAGCCCATGAGCACGTAGTCGGCGACGAACACCGGGATGGGCTCGTCGTTGACGGGGTTCGTGGCGTACGCACCCAGGAAGACACCCGTCTTGTCGCGACCCTCGCTCTGACGATCGACCTCGCTCTTGCGCGCCGCCTGGCGTCGATACGCCTCGACCGCGTCGGCGGGGGTGGCCGCGCCGCCCGTCCAGCGCGGGTCCACGTCTGGCGGCCACGCGGGGGTGACGAGGGCATCGACGAGCGGGTGCTCGGGCGCGAGCACCATGTAGGTGGCGCCGAACAGCGTGTCGGGCCGTGTGGTGAACACCGTGATCGGATCGGCGCTCGTGGCGAAGTGCACCACGGCCCCCTCGCTCCGTCCGATCCAGTTGCGCTGCATCAGCTTGATCGACTCGGGCCACTCGAGGGCGTCCAGGTCGGCGATCAGCCGGTCGGCGTAGGCCGTGATCCGCATCATCCACTGCTTCAGGGGGCGGCGGAAGACCGGGAAGTTGCCTCGCTCCGAGCGACCGTCGGCGGTGACCTCCTCGTTGGCGAGGACCGTCCCGAGGCCCGGGCACCAGTTCACCGGTGCCTCGTGCAGGTAGGCGAGGCGGTGGGCGTCGACGACGCTTCGCCGCGCGATCTCGTCCAGCTCGGACCAGCGCCCGCCCGTCGGGTTGGTGCCCTCGGCCGGCTCGCGCGTGCCCGCGTCGAGCTCGGCCACGAGGTCGATGATCGGTCGGGCTCGGTCGGCCTCGGCGTCGTACCAGCTGTCGAAGATCTGCAGGAAGATCCATTGCGTCCACCGGTAGAAGGCCACATCGGTGGTGGCCACCGAGCGTCGATCGTCGTGGGCCAGCCCGAGCCGTCGGAGCTGGGCACTGATGATGGCGATGTTGGCCTCGGTGGTCACCCGGGGGTGGGTGCCGGTCTGGACGGCGTACTGCTCCGCGGGCAGGCCGAAGGCGTCGTAGCCCATGGTGTGCATGACGTTGAAGCCGCTCATCCGCTTGTAGCGGGCGTACACGTCCGTGCCGATGAATCCGAGCGGGTGCCCGACGTGGAGCCCCGCCCCGGACGGGTAGGGGAACATGTCGAGCACGTAGACCTTCGGGCGGCCGGCGACTCGGTCGAAGCCGTCGGACAGGGGTCCCGTCGGGTTGGGTGCGTGGAAGGTGCCTTCGGCCTGCCAGCGGTCCTGCCAGGCAACCTCGATCCGGGCGGCCAGCGCGGCGGTGTATCGGTGCGGAGGGATCGACGCGTCCCTGTCGACCTCCGGCTCAGGGCTCTCAGCGCGCATGGCCGAACGGTAGCGGTCGACCCCGCGCGCCCCGCACCCATACCGCTGTAACGGCGATGCGGTGGCTACGGTCGGAGCCGACGTGCTCACCATGACCCAACGGATCGAGGCTGGAGCCGACCGAGGTCACGACCTCACGTTCGTGGTCGGCGGTGACCCCATCAGCGTCCCGTACCGCCAGATCCACGACGAGGCCCGTGCCTACGCCGCCAACCTCCAGGCCTTGGGCATCGGCCCCGGGGATCACGTGGCCCTGCTCGGCCCCACCTCGCGCCCGCTCGCCACGGCGATCCAGGCGATCTGGTTGAGCGGCGCCACGGTGGTCGTCCTGCCCCTGCCGATGCGCCTGTCCTCCATCGAGGAGTTCGTGGCGCAGACCCGGTTGCGCATCACGAACGCCGACGTCTCGCTCGTGCTCGTCGATCCGGAGCTGGCCCCGTTCATCGAACCCGTCCCGGGTGACCCCCCGATGGCCGGGTGGGACGCCGTGCAGCCTGGTGCCGGGCGTGCGGGAGCCGGCGCATGGGAGCGCCCGGCCGACGATCTGGACCGCCTGGCGATCCTGCAGTTCACGAGCGGGTCGACCTCCGACCCCAAGGGCGTGATGCTCCCGCACCGCATCGTCGGCGCCAACCTCGACGCCATCGCGCTGGCGACCTCGCTCGACCCGGATGACGACGTGCTGGTGTCGTGGCTCCCGCTCTACCACGACATGGGGCTCGTCGGGCTCTTCAGCCTCTCGGTGACGACTGGGACGCCGCTGGTGCTCGGTGCGCCCACGGACTTCATGGCGGGGCCCGGACGCTGGATGGAGTGGATGTCGACCTACGGCGGCACCGCCACCGCCGGACCCAACTTCTCCTATGTCCTCGCGGCTCGTGCGCTGCGTCGAGGTGAGCCGCTCGACCTCTCCCGCCTGCGGATCGCGCTCAACGGCGCCGAGCCCGTCGACCCCTCGACCGTGGCGAGCTTCGTGGAGGCCGGCGAGCGCCACGGCCTGCGACCCGGCGCGGTGTTCCCCGCCTTCGGGATGGCCGAGGTGGCCATCGCCGGCACCTTCCCGGAGCCCATGTCAGGCCTCCGCACCGACCCTGTCGACCGGCGGGTCCTCGAGACGGAGCGGTATGCCGCCCCCGTGGACGCCACCTCCGACGGGGTGCGCCACCTGGCCATCCTCGGGCGACCGGTCGAGGGCCTCGAGATCCGTGTGGTCGACGCCGTGGCCGGTGACGTGCTGCAGGACCGCGAGGTCGGCGAGCTCGAGATCCGCGGGACCTCCGTGACGCCCGGCTACTACAAGCGGCCGGACGCCAACGCCGAGCTCTTCCATGACGGCTGGCTTCGCACGGGCGACCTCGCCTACCTGGTGGACGGCGAGATGGTCATGTGCGGGCGCATCAAGGACATGATCATCGTCGGCGGCCGCAACGTCTTCCCGGAAGACGTGGAGCGGGCCCTCGCCAGCGTCGACGGCGTGCGGGCCGGCAACGTGATCGCGTTCGGCGTCGACGGTGCGCAGGGCAAGGAGGGCCTCGTGGTGGTGGCGGAGAGCAAGTCCGACGACCACGCCGAGGTGCGGCGCTCGGTGGCGCAGCGGGTCCGGGACGCCATCGGCCTGCCCGCCAAGGAGATCGTGCTCGTCGAACCCGGCAGCCTCCCCAAGACGAGCTCCGGCAAGCTCCAGCGCTCGCTCTGCAAGATCCGCTACCTCGGTCAGGAGCTGCAGGCGGTCTGACCCTGCGCCAGCTAGACGGCGTGGAGCTGCTCCATCACCGCACGCCAGCGCTCCGGGTCGCTCGCGTAGGGCGCGTAGAAGCTGATGCGCTGCACGATGTCGCCGTAGCGCTCCTCCAGGCCGGCCGCGAGCTTCTCGGGCTCGGCGACCACGGCGAAGGTGTGGAGGATCTCGTCGGTGACGAGCTCGCCCATCTCCTGCCACTTGCCTTCCTTGGACATCTTGTTCAGGTCGTCCTGGAGGCCACCCCAGCCGTGGAGCTCGAGGACCCCGCGGTAGGCGGGCGTCGACCCGTAGAACGCGATCTGCTGCTTGGTGCCCGTGATCGACCGGGCCATCTCCTCCTCGTTCGCGCCGGTGACCACGAACGCCGGCCCGGAGATCTCGATGTCAGCCAGCGTGCGGCCCGCCTTGGCGGCTCCTCGCTCGAGCGCCGGGAGCGTGACCTCGCGCAGGTACCGCTCCGTGGTGAAGCCGTGGCACAGGAAGCCGTCGCACACCTCGCCCGCGACCTCGGTCATGAGCTCGCCGACGCCGGCGAGCGCGATCTTGGCGTTGCCGTGCGGGTTCGGGCCCGGGTTGAAGAACGGCGTCATCAGGGTGTGCGTGTAGAAGTCGCCCTGGAAGTCGAGCTTGGTGCCGTCGTTCCACGCGGCCCAGATGGCGCGGATGGCGAGGATCATCTCCCGCATGCGCGCGGCCGGGTGGGACCACGGCATGGAGAATCGCTTGGTGATGTGCGGCTTGATCTGGCTGCCCAGGCCCAGGATGAAGCGGCCCTCCGACGCCGCCTGCAGATCCCACGCGATCTGGGCCAGGTTCATCGGGTTCCGTGCGAACGCGACCGCGATGCCGGTTCCGAGCTCGACCCTCGTCGTGGACTGCGAGGCGAGCAGGAGCGGGAAGAAGGGGTCGTGAGCGGTCTCGGCCGTCCACAGCCCGTCGTAGCCCTGCTCCTCCTGCACCGCCGCGGCCGCGCCCGCGCCCCGCAGATCTCCACCGATGCCTCCGTCGACCTTCATGGCGCGGACCCTAGTCCCGGCCTTGACCGCGCGGTCTGGTTCACTGCTCCCGGAGGAAGCGCTCCAGCTCGGCCGCCAGCTCGTCGCCGCTGGTGACGGAGAGCTGGGTGCTGGTCGTGTCCTGGTCTGCCTGCGCCTCCAGCTGCTCGAGCATGGCGGCGTGCTCCGGGTTCTGCGCGATCAGCTGGTCGATGCGGGCTCGGCTCGCGTCGGCGCGCTCAGGGAGGTCGGCGATGGGCAGGTCGAGGCCCGCAAGGCGGTTCGTCCCCTGCAGGAGGGCGAGCGAGGCGGCGGGGTACGGCATGGCCGCCACGTAGTGCGGTACCTGAGCCCACAACCCGAGCGCCGGGAGCCCACCGAGGGCGGCTCGCCGCTCGATCATCCCCTGGATCCCCGAGGGCACCTCGACGGAGTTCTTCAGCAGGTGCTGCGTGAGCTCCTCGCTCGACGCCGAAGCGGCCAGCAGCGGCGTGCGGGTGTGCGGCACGGGCGTGGGGTAGGCGCCGAGGCCCACGACCATGCGCACACCCAGGTCGATGGCGAGGTCGACGACCTGTTCCGAGAACGCCAGCCAGGAGTGGTCGGGCTCGTTGCCGAGCAGGAGGAGGACGTGGTTGCCGCTGTGGTCCGTCGCCCACGAGAGCTCGGTCTCCTCCCAGGTGATCTGGGTGTTGAGCCCGTCGACCAGCCGCATCGTCGGGCGCCGCGCCCGCCAGTCGAGCAGCGCGTCGGCGTCGAAGCGGGCGACCGTGTGGAGGTCGAGCTCCCCGATGAGGACCTCGGCGGCGCCGTCGGCGGCCAAGCCCGCATCGATCCAGCCCTTGAGCACCATGATCAGCACCGGAGACTCGAGGTCGGGGCGATCGACCATCGAGTAGAGCGAGGTCACAGGCGCACCGTCCTCATCCGAGTCGACCCATGGCCTCCGCGGCGGCCTCGGCGCAGCGATCCACCTGGACCTTGAAGCCCTCGAACGCCGCCGGATCGGTGTTGCCCATCGCGCCACCGACATAGCGGGCGTACACACCCTCCACGATGCACGCCAGCTTCCAGTAGCCGAACGCCGTGTAGTAGTCGATCTGCGAGAGGTCGCGACCGCTCACCTCGGCATAGCGGTCGAGCACCTCCTTGCGCGACAGGAAGCCCTCCTGCGCGGTCGGCGCCGTGAGCAGCATCGGCGCGGCGTCGTTCGCCTCGGTCCAATAGACCATGAGCAGGCCCATGTCGGCGAGGGGATCGCCGAGCGTGCAGATCTCCCAGTCGAGCACCGCGATGATGTCGCCGTCGTCGTCGGTCATGCAGTTGTCGAGGCGGTAGTCGCCGTGGACGATGGCGGCCCGGCCTTGCTCCGGCACCTTGGCCAGGAGCTCGTCGTGGATCTGGTCCACGAGCGGGAGCTCGCGGGTCTTCGACTTCTCCCACTGGCCGTACCAGCGCTTGAGCTGACGGGGGATGTAGTCCTCCTTCTTGCCCAGGTCACCCAGGCCGACCGCGTCGGGATCGACCGCGTGGATCTTGGCGAGGGTGTCGGCGACGGAGTGACTCGCGTTGCGCCGGGCCTCGACCGAGATGGAGGTGGCGGCGTGCCGCGTCGCGCAGCACGCGGCCATCGACGTAGGCCATGACGTAGAACGGCGCGCCGTTCACCTCGTCGTCCGTGCACAGGCCGAGGGCGGGCGCGACCGGGACGTCGGTGGGGCCCAGGGCGGAGATGATCTTGTGCTCGCGCCCCATGTCGTGGGCGGTGGCGAGGACGTGACCGAGGGGAGGCCGACGGAGGACGAACCGATGGCCCGCGGCATCCGTGACGGCGTAGGTGAGGTTCGAGTGGCCTCCGGCGATGAGGTCGAAGGCCAGCGGTCCCTGGGCGCCGGGGACGTGGGCCTCGAACCAGGACGTCACGCGTTCGACGTCGACGCCCTTGATGCTGTCGGTCATGCCCTTCGGCCTCCTTCGGACGCCCTCGCCCCAGGTGGCCGAGGGTATCCGCGCCGGTACATTGCCACCCATGCCGATCGACGTCACCGATGCCACCTTCCCCGCCGAGGTCGTGGAGCGGTCCAAGCAGGTGCCCGTGGTCGTCGACCTCTGGGCGGAGTGGTGCGGTCCGTGCAAGACGCTGGGCCCGATCCTCGAGAAGGTGATCGACGAGACGGGCGGCAAGGTCGTGCTCGCCAAGGTCGACGTCGACAGCAACCAGCAGACCGCAGCGGCCTTCCAGGTGCAGGGCATCCCGGCCGTGTACGCCCTGAAGGACGGCAAGGTCGTCGACGGCTTCGTGGGGGCCCAGCCCGAGGCGAACGTGCGCGAGTTCATCGCCGGCCTGCTCCCGACCGAGGAGGAGGACGCCGTCGCCAGCCTGCTGGCCGCCGGTGACGAGGCCTCGCTCCGCCAGGTGCTGGAGCTGGACCATGGGCACGAGCAGGCGGTGATCGCACTGGCCTCGCTCCTGGTGGCACGCGACGACGATGTCGCCAAGGCGGAGGCGCTCGCGCTCCTCGAGCGGATCCCCGAGTCCCCCGAGACGCGGCGGCTGGCCGCGCTCGCGCGCATCGGTGTGGACACGAAGGACCACGTGACGGATGAGCTCGACGGGCTGCTCGATCGCGTCAAGGAGGATGACGACGCCCGCCAGCGGTTCATCGACCTGCTGGAGGTGATGGGGGTGGACGACCCTCGCACGGCTGGGTACCGCAAGCAGCTCGCCGCCCGTCTGTACTGATGCGCGCTCCGGGCGTCGCTCCGCTCCTGCCTCCGCACGTGCCTCCCGGCGACCGGCGGAGCCGGCTCGCCGCCGGCGTCCTGGTCTGAGCTCGCCTCACGGTGCGCATCGAACGGCGAGACGGCGCGGTCATCGTGCTCTCGCGGTGGGCCGCACCGGGGGCTTCTGCCACCACCCTCGGACACTTCATCTTCATGCGTGAGTCCGCCGTGGGGTCCGATCGCCTCCTGCGCCATGAGCTCGTGCACGTGCGCCAGTGGCGCCGCCTGGGCGTGATGGGGTTCGGTGTCCGGTACCTGGGTGCGTACGCGCGCTGGCGGTGCCGTCGCTATCCGCACTGGGCCGCCTACCGTCGGATCCCGCTCGAGATCGAGGCCGACTGGGAGGCCCGCGCACCCGAGTAGCGGGTATCGCCCGGGGCGAGGGGTCACTACGATCGGCCGCGTCCTTCCCCCGCTGGCTACCTCGCCGCGTCCCGGGAGTGACCGTGCTCGACCCCGCCGAACCGCCGTCCGACGACGGTGATGGCCTCCTTCGCCGCCCCTCGCCCCCGCTGACGTGGCGTGCGCGCATCGAGGGTCTCGCCGACGCCACCGGTACCACCCCCCTGCGCATCGCCCTCGGGGCCGCTGCGGTGGCTCTCGCGATCGCCGCGACCCTCTGGCTGCTGCGCCCGGCGCCCTCGCCGCCTGAGGCCTCGCTCCCGTTCGCCAGCACGACGGCAGCGGAGGTCGTGACCTCGACGACCGCGCCCGCCGTGCTCGTGGTGCATGTGGCCGGCGCCGTGGTGGGGCCGGGGGTCCACGAGCTGCCGACGGGGTCGCGCGTCGTGGATGCCATCGAGGCGGCGGGGGGCTTGGCGGTCGACGCCGACAGCGCCCGGATCAACCTGGCCGCACCGCTGGTCGACGGTGGGCGCGTCTACGTGCCGGCGGTGGGGGAGGAGCCACCGCCCATCGCGGTTGGCGAAGGAGCGGGTGACGCTGGTGCGGGAGCGACCGGGCCGGTGAACCTGAACACCGCCGACGCGTCGGCACTCGAAGCCCTCCCAGGGGTGGGCCCGGCGACGGCGGCCGCCATCCTCGAGCACCGGGGGAAGGTGGGCGCGTTCACGTCGGTCGAGCAGCTGCTCGACGTCCCGGGCATCGGGGAGGCCAAGCTCGAGGCGCTGCGCGACCTGGTCACGGTGTGATCCCGCTCGGGCGGTGGAGCGACCGGACGGTGGTGGTCGCTGCGCTGGGTGCCGCGATCGGCGCGCTGCATCCCGCTGGATGGTCGCTGATCGCCGGCGCGCTGGCGGCCGTGACGGCCGTGATCGGGCGTCGAGCGGCCATCGTGCCCTTGGCGGTCGCCCTGCTGGCGAGTGGGCTCGCCCAGCGGTCCCTCGACGGCCTCGACGAGACGGAGGCGGCCGTGCTGGTCGGGGAGGCCACGCTCGTGAGCGATCCCACGCCGTCGTTCGCAGGACTCCGGGTCGATGTGCGGGTGGCGGGTCGCCGGCTGGAAGCGCGCGCGAGCGGCGCGTCGGCGCGAGCGCTGACCGATCGGCTCGCCGGCGAGGTGGTGCGCGTACGAGGGGAGGTGCGCCCCACGGGGGACGAGCCGTGGCTTCGGGCCCGCCATGTCAGCGGGCGCCTCACCATCCTGGCCGTCGAGGGCTCATCGCCCGGTGATCCGGTCGCGCGGCTTGCCAACGGGCTGCGGCGCACCCTGGTCGCCGGAACCACATCCCTGGATCCGCGCGAGCGGTCCCTCTTCACTGGACTGGTCCTGGGCGACGACCGGCAGCAGCCCACCGACCTCGCGGATGCGTTCCGGGGCGCCGGGCTCACGCACCTTCTCGCCGTCTCGGGGCAGAACGTCGCGTTCGCGCTGGCGCTCGCCGGGCCGGTGCTGCGGCGCCTGCGGCTGTGGCCCCGGCTGCTCGTGACCCTCGCCGTGATCGCGCTGTTCGGGGTCATGACCCGCTTCGAGCCGTCGGTGCTGCGGGCGTCGGCGATGGCGGCACTGGCCGCTACGGTCGCGATGGCGGGCCGGCCGGTGGCCCGAGTGCGCGTGATCGCACTGGCCGTCACCGGATTGCTCCTCGTCGACCCCCTCTTGGTCGAGTCCGTGGGCTTCCAGCTGTCCGTGTGCGCAGCCACCGCCATCGTGGTCGTGGCGCCGCCACTCGTGGCGGTGTTGCCGGGCCCCGCAGGCGTCCGCGACGCGCTCGCGGTGACGTTGGCCGCGCAGCTTGGTGTCGCACCCGTGCTGCTCGGCACGTTCGGCCCGATCCCGGTCGCATCTGTGCCCGCCAACCTGTTGGCGGTGCCCGTGGCGGGGCTGGTGATGGTGTGGGGCCTGACGGCGGGAATGGTGGCAGGCGCAGCCGGCGATCCGCTGGCCTTGCTCCTACACGGTCCGACCCGGTTCGCGCTCGGCTGGCTCGAGCTGGTTGCCAACCGCTCGTCGAGCGCTCCGCTCGGCGAGCTCGGGAGCGTCCACGTCGGCCTGCTCGCCCTCGGCCTCGGGGTGGCCGTCGTGAGCCGTGCCCACCGCACGCTCCGCCAGGCGGCGTGGGCACTGGTGCTCGGTCCGCTGCTGGTCGCCGTGGTCATGGCGAACGCACCCGTGCCACTGCGCTCGGCGCCGCTGCCCGGCGTCGTGCGGTGGCACAGCAGCGGGACAGACGTCGTGGTGCTCGGTGGCGTGGGCGGACGCACCTCACTTGGCAGCGCGTCGGTCCTCGCGGCCCTGCGCCGCTCCGGGGTCGACGGCATCGATCTGCTCGTCGTCGCCGATGCGTCTGTGCGCGCCGACGTGGTCGAGGCCGTGCAGCGCGCTCATCCGTCGGGCGCGGTCGTGGCACACCGCTCCGTCTCGGTGAGCACGGCCCGTCCGCCACCCGTGCGCGTGCCCCCAGGCAACTCCGTCATCGACGTCGGCGGGGTGACCGTGCGCTTGGCCGACGCCGGTGAGCGGCTCGTGGTCGAGGCTTGGCCACGGTCGCCATGAGCTCCGACGGAGCGCGTCACCCGCCGCGGTAGGTTCGGCCCCCGTGGATCGGACGCCCTGGACGGTGGTGTGGGAGGTGCCCTGTCCGGAGGTCGCGCTCGGGCCGCACCGCTTCGACGTCCGCCACCGTGCCCTGGTCATGGGGATCCTGAACCGCACTCCGGACTCCTTCTACGACCAGGGTCGGTACTTCGACTTCGACGGCTTCCTCGCCAAGGCTGACCAGCTGGTGGCGGAGGGGGCCGACTTCCTCGATGTCGGTGGCGTGAAGGCGGGCCCGGGGCCGGAGGTGACCGTCGGCGAGGAGCTCGAGCGGGTCATCCCGGCCATCGAGGCCCTGCGCGAGCGCTTCGACCTGCCGATCTCGGTCGACACCTGGCGAGCATCGGTCCTGCGCGAGGCGCTGGCCGCGGGTGCGGTCGTCGGCAACGACATCAGCGGCTTCGCCGACCCCGACTACCTCCCGGTCGCGGCGGCGGCCGGGGCGTCCGTCGTCGCGACCCACATCCGGATCGGTCCTCGAGTGCCCGACCCGGAGCCCGTGTACGACGAGCCCGTCGTGGAAGCGGTCTGCCGGTTCCTTCAGGCACGCGGCGAGGCGGCGGAAGCGGCCGGGATCCCACGCGAGCGCGTGATGGTCGACGCGGGCCTGGACCTCGGCAAGACCGAGCCGCAGTCGCTCGAATTGCTGCGGGCGCACGACCGCTTGGCGGCCCTGGGCTGGCCGCTGTTCCTGTCGGCGTCGAACAAGCGGTTCTTGGGCGAGCTGGTCGGCACCGCGGTGGAAGATCGACGAGATGCGTCGCACGCCGCCCACGCGCTCGGGATCGCGCTCGGGAGCCGTGTGCTCCGCGCCCACGACGTGCGCGGGGCGCGGCGCACGGCGGAGGTGATGGCGGCCGTGCTCGCTGCGCGTGCGGAGCGGAGCGCGTGAGCTCGATGCCCGTCACCCTGCTCCGGGGCGACGACGAGGTGGTGCTGCGCGACGCCGTCCGGCTGCTCGTCGACGAGCTCGTCGGCGACGAGGACCACTCGCTGATGGTCGAGGAGGTCGACGTCGGTGCGCCGACCGACGACGGGGATTCGCTGCTCGCGCTCGTCGATGCCGCCCAGACGCCGCCCTTCCTGACCGAGCACCGGGTCGTGATCGGCCGGATCACCGAGAAGAGGGAGCGCAACGACCTCGTCCAGCCGCTGGTCGACTACCTGGTCGACCCGCTGCCCTCGACGCTGCTCGTGCTCGAGTGGCGTGTCGGCCGGGTGCCGAAGGCGCTGCTCGAGGCGGTGGTCCGCGTCGGCGGCGCCCAGGTGGACACCAGCCCCGGTCGCAAGGTGAGCGAGTGGGTGACCGAGCACCTCGCCGAGGCGGGCCTCAAGGTCGACACGGAGGGCCGCAACCGGCTCGTGACCTGGGTGGGCGACGAGCCCAGCCGGCTCCTCGGCCTGATCGACCTGTTGCGCTCGACGTTCGGCACCGGCGCCAAGATCTCCGCCGCGGAGATCGAACCGTTCCTCGGCGATGACGGGGGCGTGCCCCCGTGGGACCTCACGGACGCCATCGACCGCGGCGACCGCGCCGGGGCGCTCGCCCTGCTCCAGCGCATGATCGGCCAGGGGGAGCGCCACCCGTTCCAGGTGCTCAGCACGCTCCACTCGCACTACGCCCGGATGCTCCGCCTCGACGGCGCCGACGTGGCGGGGGAGAAGCAGGCGGCCGAGCTGCTCGGGATGAAGGGCTCGACCTATCCCGCCAAGAAGGCGATGGGCCAGGCGCGGCGGCTCGGGCACGAGCGCATCGTGCGTGCGGTCGACCTGCTGGCGCGCGCCGACCTCGACCTGCGCGGGGGCAAGGCCTGGCCGGACGATCTCGTGCTGGAGGTGCTCGTGGCCCGCCTGGCCACGATGTCCAAGTGACCGCGTCGATCAGCTGGCGGTGGTGCCCTGGTTGAGCTTCTTGGCCAGGCGCGACTTGCGGCGGGCGGCCGCGTTCTTGTGGATCACGCCCTTCCGGGCGGCTACGTCGATGCGCTTCTGCGCCTCGCGGGCCAGGTCCTCGGCGTTGTCCGCACCCTCGGCGGCGGCCTTGGTGGCGCTCTTGGTGCGCGTCTTCAGCTCGCTGCGCACCGCCTTGTTGCGCTCGGTGCGCTTGACGGTCTGGCGGTTGCGCTTCATCTGGCTCTTGATGTTGGCCACGTGGTCCTGCTCATCTGCTGGGATCGAACCGGGAGAGGCTACCCGCGGGCCAGGATTCTCGTCACATCGACGCTCGCCGGTACCGTTGTGGGCTCCCCATGGACCTCAGCCGCCTCCGCAACCTGTCCATCGTGGCGCACGTCGACCACGGGAAGAGCACGCTCGCCGACCGCCTCCTCGAGCTGTGCGGCGCCGTCGATCCCCGGGACATGCGGGCGCAGTACCTCGACTCGATGGACATCGAGCGGGAGCGGGGGATCACGATCAAGCTGCAGTCCGTCCGGCTCGACTACAAGGACCACGTCATCAACCTGATCGACACGCCGGGGCACGTCGACTTCGGGTACGAGGTGTCCCGGTCGCTGGCCGCCTGTGAAGGCGTGATCCTGCTGGTGGACGCGGCCCAGGGGATCGAGGCACAGACGCTGGCCAACTGCTACCTGGCGCTGGAGAACGACCTCGAGATCGTGGCCTGCCTCAACAAGCTCGACCTTCCGGCCGCCGACCCGGATCGCTGTGCCGCCGAGATCGAGCAGGTGCTCGGCATCCGGGCCGACGACATCCTGCGCATCAGCGCCAAGACCGGCGACGGCGTGCCCGAGCTGCTCGACGCGGTGATCGAGCACATCCCCGCGCCCACGGGAGATCCGGGGGATCCGCTCCAGGCCCTGATCTTCGACTCCTACTACGACAGCTATCGGGGCGTGGTGTCGTCCGTTCGCGTGATGACCGGGACCTTGAAGTCCGGCAGCCGGGTGAAGTTCATGCAGGCCAATGCGATCCACGACGCCGACGAGGTCGGGGTGCGCCGCCCGGACCACACCCCCGTGGCGTCGCTCGGGCCCGGTGAGACCGGGTACCTCATCGCCGGCATCAAGGACGTGCGCGAGGCGCGGTCCGGCGAGACGGTCACCGACGCCGTCCACCCCGCCTCGTCGCCGCTCGAGGGCTACCGCGAACCGAAGCCGATGGTCTTCTGCGGCCTGTACCCCATCGATGGTGACCAGTTCTCCGACCTGCGCGACGCGCTCGAGAAGCTGCGCCTCAACGACGGCTCCTACACGTACGAGCCCGAGACCTCCGGCGCGCTGGGCTTCGGGTTCCGGTGCGGGTTCCTCGGTCTGCTCCACATGGAGATCATCCGCGAGCGCCTCGTGCGCGAGTTCAACCTCGACCTGATCGCCACCGCTCCGTCGGTGGCGTACCTGGTGCACAAGACCGACGGTGAGGTGATCGAGGTCGCCAACCCCTCGGCGCTGCCCGAGATGGTGAGCATCGAGTTCATCGAGGAGCCGATGCTGCTGTGCACGATCCTCACGCCCAAGGACTACACGGGCACGATCATGGAGCTCTGCCAGCAGCGGCGCGGTGAGATGAGCAAGCTGGAGTACCTGTCGCCCGAGCGGATGGAGCTCATCTACAAGATCCCCCTGGCCGAGGTGGTGCGCGACTTCTTCGACCAGCTGAAGAGCCGCACGCAGGGCTACGCGTCGCTCGACTACGAACCCGCGGGCTACGAGCGGGCCGATCTCGTCAAGGTCGACGTGCTCCTCAACGGCGTGCCGGCCGACGCCTTCTCCAACATCCTCCACCGGGACAAGGCCCAGGACTACGGGCGCCGGATGTCCGAGAAGCTCAAGGACCTGATCCCACGCCAGATGTTCGACGTGCCGATCCAGGCGGCCATCGGCGGCCGGATCATCAGCCGCGAGACGGTGAAGGCCAAGCGCAAGGACGTGCTGGCGAAGTGCTACGGCGGCGACATCACCCGCAAGCGCAAGCTCCTCGAGAAGCAGAAGGAGGGGAAGAAGCGCATGAAGAACATCGGCAGCGTCGAGGTCCCCCAGGAAGCGTTCATCTCCGCCCTCCGCCTCGACGACTGAGACCGGTCGGCTCAGATTCGGTCGGCCAGGTCGACAATCGTGTCCAGCCGGTCCGCCGGAGGGATCTCGTGCGCACCGTCCGGGTCGATGAGCAGCGCCCGCATCCCCGCGGCTCGTGGGCCGTCGTAGTCCGGCCCCTTCGTGTCGCCCACGAACGTGCACTGAGTGGCCGTGACGTCGAGGGCGTCGAGCGCAGCCGCGTAGATGGCGGGGTGGGGCTTGCGCCAGCCGACCTCCACGCTGGTGATCACCGCCTCGAAGTGGCCGGCGATGTCCATGGCGTCGAGGTGGTCGGGCACCAGGCGGGGATCGTGGGTGTTCGTGACGATCGCCAGGCGATGGTGCCGCCCGAGCCGCTCGACGAGGGTGGGTACCCCCTCGATCGGGTGGACGCCCTGGCTCCAGTCGGTCACGTAGCTCGTGACGAGTCGCTCGGCGTCCCGCTCCGGGCCGGGATGGCCGAGCTCGGTGAGGAAGGCGCGCCCGAGCTGGACCATGGAGAACTCGTGGTCGTCGACGTCGCTGGCCGAGTCGAAGCGGCCGGCCGTCTCCGACCAGCGCCACAGGAAGTCGGTGTAGCCGAGGTCAACCCCCAGCTCGCAGAGCAGGGCATGGGTGCGCTCGTAGCCCTGCTCGGTGCGGCTGGGCGAGTAGTCGACGAGGGTGCCGAAGAAGTCGAACAGGATGACGGCCACGCCTTCAGATCAGCACAACCCGCGCCAACCACCACCCACGGTGCAGTCGAACGGACCCGGAATGGCTGTCACACCCCCTGAGTAGCGTGAGAGGCATGATCTTGGTTGGCATGGATCGGGAGGTAGCCGAGGTGCGGGAGCGTTTCGCTGACCTCGCGGCTCGCCTGGATCCGGATGATCTGCCCGCGAGCCACGCTCCGGCGCTGTGGTGCGAGCTCGATCGCCTGGCGCGTCAGGTGGCCGCCGCCAAGGTGCTCGTGGCCCGGCGGGTCGACGACTCGCTGGCGTGGAAGCGCGAGGGCTTCGCGTCGGCAGCGGAGTACCTGGCTGCGCACGGCGGTACCTCGCTGGGGTCGGCTCGCAAGGAGCTCGACACGTCGAAGGCCCTGCCCGAGCTCCCCGCCACGAAGGACGCGTTGCTCGACGGGACCCTGTCACCCGACCAAGGCGCACTCATCGCGGAGGCGGCCACCGTGAACCCGGCGGCCGAGCGCACGCTCGTCGAGGCGGCGAGGCGCGACAGCTTCAAGGAGCTCAAGGATCGGTCGCTACGGGCCAAGGCGGCCGGTGACCGCGATCCGGAGACCACCCAGCGACGGATCCACCGCAACCGGAGCTTGCGGGAGTTCACCGACAGCGAGGGCGGCTGGAACCTTCACGCCCGAGGCACGGCCGCCGACGGCGCCAAGATCCACGCCGCTCTTGCGCCGGTCATCGAGGAGCTCTTCGCGGAGGGTCGCTCGACCGGTGTGCGGGAGACACCCGACGCTCGCGCCTTCGATGCTCTGGTCGCCGTCGCGGGGCGCTCTGGAGGTGAGGCGGTGGGACGGAGACCTCGCCGGCAGGCACTGGTGCGCTGCGACCTGGAGTCGCTGCAGCGAGGCGCCGTCGAGGGCGACGAGGTGTGCGAGGTCGCAGGCGTCGGGCCCGTCCCCGTCAGCGCCGCGGTCGAGCTGCTCGGCGAGGCCACCTGGAAGCTGCTCGTCACCCGTGGCATCGAGGTCCTCAATGTCACGACCCTCTCGCGCAAGGCCACCGCCGCCATGCTGGCCGCACTGGCCTGGCGCTCACCCGCCTGCACGGTCGAAGGCTGTGGGCGCACGATCACCCAGATCGACCACCGAGTGCCCTACGCGGAGACGGGCCACACCACCCTTGATGAGCTCGACCCGCTCTGCACCCACCACCACGACTGCAAGACCTACGACGGCTGGGAGCTGGTCGACGGCACCGGCACCCGAGCGTTCGTCCCGCCCGACCACCCCCGCCACCCCCGGCAGGTCGGTGCCTCGGCGAGCGGTGATCCGCCACACGCGGCCGCCTGACCTCGCGGCAGGACCTCGGCGACCGCCGAGTGCTCGGCCGCGCCCGCACGCGACCCCTCGGTGAGCTGAGGCCAGCCCGCACGTGGCGGACTCGGTCCTCGACGGCGTGCTAGGTACTCCGTGCGGGCGAGTGCCCCGAGGACCCCGAGGACTGCACATGACCAGCTTGCCTGACCGTCCCAACATGGCCCTGTTGGTGGTGGACGTCCAGAACGCCGTCGTGGCGGACGCCCACCACCGCGACGAGGTGATCGCCAACATCAACACCTTGGTCGACAAGGCCCGCGCCCGGCAGGTCCCGGTCATCTGGGTGCAGCACGCCGACGAGGACCTTCCTGAGGACAGCGACGGCTGGCGGTACGTGCCGGAGCTGCATCGCCAGGAGTCCGAGCCGCTGGTGCACAAGCGGTACGGCGACTCCTTCGAGGACACCACCCTGGAATCCGAGCTCGCGCAACGGGGTGTCGGTCGGCTCGTCGTGACCGGCGCCCAGACCGATGCGTGCATCCGAGCGACGATCCACGGCGCGTTCACCCGCGGCTACGACACGACCCTCGTGAGCGATGCGCACACGACCGAGGACCTCTCCGCGTACGGCCTGCCACCGGCCGACAAGGTGATCGCCCACGCCAACATGTACTGGACCTGGCAGGCCGCCCCCGGGCGCACGGCCAGCGTCGTCGCCACCGCTGGCGTCACCTTCGACGCGAGCGAGCACGACGACCCGGCCACCTGAAGGCATGATCGGACGCGTGCGTCTGGGCGTCGCCCATCATCTCGGCTGGGCCGTGGCCGTCACGGCGTCGGCCGACCACGAGGTCGTGGACCGTCGGCGGATCGAGCTGATCGAACCCGGTATGCCCAACGCACCGATCCACCATGAAGGCAAGCCGCTCGACGACGCCGCCACCGCGGTGCTGGTGGCGCAGGTCCGAGCGTCGGCGGTCCGAGCGACGTCGGAGGCGCTGGACGAGCTCGCAGGCGCGTCGCCCGCGCCGATCCTCTCGATGTCGCTCCGAGCCTGGTCGCTCGACTTCCCCCAAGACATCGCCGTCCAACGTCGCGTGCCGTACGAGGCCCGCGCCGACTCCGTCATGTACCGCCAGGTGCTGGCCGAACAGGCACGCGCACGCGGCTGGGAGGTCCACCTCTACGACGCCAAGGACGTGGAGGCGCGGGCGGTCAGCAAGCTGGCCGAGCGGGCCGACGAGGTCCTGCGCGGTCCGCGGGCGACGTTGGGGCCGCCCTGGACAAAGGACCATCGGATGGCGCTCGCGGCGACGGTCGTGGCCAGCTGAGCTGACGCTGCTGGGATGCTCGGCGGCGGCTACCGCCCTCTGGGGGGTCGATGGGATGCCGAGACCGGCCCGCGCGGGCTGCGCTCGATGACCAGGATGCGGCCGTCCGTCGGGGGGGCGGGGCGGAAGGCGCTGCGGGGCACCGCGGTGCCGGTGCGCAGGTGGTGGCCGCTCGTCGCACCGTCCTCCGCCCAGCGGCGGGCGGCGCTGCGCTTGAGGAGCAGGTCGGCGCGGATGAGACGGCTGGCGGGATGGAGGAGGCGCCGCAGCAACGGGTCGGTGATGGCCCAGGGCGGGTTGGCGACGACACGGAACGTACGGCGCGGCAAGCGGAGGTCGGCGGCGTCTGCCTGCACGACCCGCACGTCGTTGCCGAAGCGCCGGCGCAGCGCTGCGGCGCGGCCAGGGTGCAGCTCGATCGCGATCACCCGTGCCCCGCGCTCGACGAGCGGCGCGGTGAGCGCGCCATCGCCGGCGCCGACGTCGAGCACCAGGTCGCCACGGGCGATGCCCGACTCGGCGACGAGTCGTTCAGCCCACGAACGGTCGAGTCGGTACCAGCCCCAGGCCGGAGGACGTCCCCCGGCCACGAAGGCGCACCACCAGCATCACCATCGGCATCGGACGAGCCTCGTCGGCGCGGTCACGTCGCTGCCAGCGGGTTTCCGCGCGTAGACAGGGTGCGTGCGGGACATCATCGACCTGAGCCACCCCATCGAGGACGGGACCATCACCTATCCGGGCCTGCCGGGGCCGGCGATCTCGGACCACCTGAGCCGGGAGGCGTCGCGGGAGCGCTACGCGACGGGCGTCGAGTTCCAGATCGGGCGGATCGACATGGTCGCCAACACCGGGACCTACCTCGACACGCCCTTCCACCGCTTCCGCGACGGCCACGACCTCGCCGGGCTCGACCCGGCCCGCGTGCTCGAGGTGCCGGGCGTGCTCGTCGACGCGACGGGCGCTGGCGAGGCGGCTCCGGAGCTGCTCGACGGCCTCGACCTCGCGGGCACGGCCGTCCTGTTCCGCACCGGTTGGGACGTGCACTGGGGCACTGATCGGTACGGCGAGGCCGGCCACCCGTACGTCGCGGCCGCAACAGCCGAGCGCCTCGTCGACGCGGGGGTGAGCGTCGTGGGCATCGACTCGGTGAACATCGACGACACCCGAACAGGCGAGCGGCCGATCCACACCACGCTGCTGGCAGCCGGCATCCCGATCGTGGAGCACCTGTGCCGGTTGGGGGAGCTCCTGGGCCGGTCGTTCACCTTCACGGCCCTCCCACCCGCGGTGGTGGGGATGGGGACGTTCCCCGTGCGGGCCGTCGCGGCCCTGCGCTGACTGCTTCTGTGGGCCCAGCACCGCACGGCGGCGGGTGACGCACACCGAGCTGGTGTCTGGCGGCCGTTCAGACCTCGGATCGCGCGCGCCGGTGGAGCACGAGCTTGGCCTCGCCGACGCCCAGCACGAGGAGGCCCTGCATGACGATCAACGCCCGACCGGGGCCGGTGAGATCAGCGCCGGCCGCGACTGCGAACGAGGCCACGGACCACAGGATGTCGCCGGCGGCGCTGATCGGGACCCAGCGCTGCCGCGCCTGATCGCTCGCGGCGCCCAGCCACGCCAGGTCGAGGGCGAGCAGCAGGAGGAAGGCGCCCACGACTCGACCCGGTCCCGCGGTGGTCAGGCCGGTCAGATCGGTGAGCGGCCCGGCGGCGGCGAGGAGCGCCAGGCCGCTGATCGCGGCGGCGGCGGCGTCGACGCGCACGAGGTCGCGCAGGTGCTGAGCGGCTCGACCAGCCTGACCGAGGGTGGTGGCGGTACGGGGGACGGTGGGAGTGGCGTCGACGTCGGTCATGGTCACGGTGAGGCCTCCTGGATCGCGGATGCCGTCACTGTGCGGGAACGAGCGCCGCTCGACGATTACCTGCGAGGTCATGCGCTCGCTCGGGTGCAGCGCGCGATGGCCGCCTCGGCCGCGCCGACGTAGCCGCCCCCGAACTTGATGGCGTGCACCACCAGCGGCGCGATCTGGTGGAGCGGCACCCGGTTGCCCCAGCCCTCGGCGAGCGGGTGGACCTCGGCGTAGGCGGCGAAGCAGTCGTCGCCGAACCCACCGAAGAGCCGCATCATGGCCAGGTCGAACTCCCGATGGCCGCCATGCGCCGCGGGATCGATGAGCCAGCTCCGACCTCGCTGGTCCACGAGTCGGTTGCCGGCCCAGAGGTCGCCGTGCAGCCGGGCTGGGGGCTCGTCGGTCGCGCCGAACCGGGTGAGGCGGGTGGGATCGGCGAGCCGCTCCAGGTCGGCGATCGCCCCGTTGCGGAGGGCCTCGCTGTCGTGGGCCAGGTGGGCGAGGGGGAGGAGCCGCTGCCCTCCGTAGAACTCCGCCCAGGTCGACGACGGCTCGTTCGGGAGTCCTCGGCTCCCGGTGGTGCGCCGGTCCTCCCGTCCGAAGCACGGCGGGGTGGCCTGGTGCAGGGCCGCCAGCGCCCGACCGAGGTCGGCCTCGGCCGACGGGGCGGGCGAGCCCGCGTCGATCCACTCGAGCACGAGGAACGGTGGCGCGCCTCGTCCGCCGTCGGACACCGCCAGGACCGCAGGCACTCGCACGGCCTCCGCGGCGCCGAGCCAACGGAGCCCGTTGGCCTCGGTGGTGAAGAACCCGGGCGGTGGGCTCGGGTGGGTCTTGGCGAACACCCGCCGGTCGTCGGCGAGGTCGAAGCCATACGACTGCGCGACGTCGCCGCCCCGCACGACCCACGACGATCGCACCGCGCTCCCGAGTGCCGTCTCCACGGCCTCGCGCAGGCGGTTCATGGTCCGAGGCTAGGAGCCGAGCGGCCGACGGTGCGGTAGGAACACCGGGTGCCGACATCGATCATGTGGTTCCGACGTGACCTCCGGCTCGCCGACCACCCCGCGCTCGATCGAGGCCGTGCAGGCCGCACGCGGCGGGGGCCACGTGGTGGCCGCCTTCTGCGTGGACCCTCGGCTCTGGGGTCCATCCGGTGACAACCGCCGAGCCTTCCTCGTCGGGTGCCTCCGCTCGCTCCACGACGTGATCGGCGGGCACCTGGTGGTGCGCCACGGTGACCCCGTGGTCGTGCTCCCCGCGCTGGCGGCCGAGGTCGGCGCGGCAGAGGTGTTCGTGACGTCGGACTTCGCGCCGTACGGCCGCCGGCGTGACGACGCGGTGGAGCAGGCGCTGTCCAGCGCGGACCGAGTGCTGCGTCGGGTGGGATCGGCCTACGCCGTCGACCCCGGGGCGGTCCGCAACGGGTCCGGCGATCCGTACAAGGTGTTCACCCCGTTCTCGAGGGCATGGGCGGCTCATGGCTGGCCGGTGCCGAGCCGAGCGCCGGCGAGCATCCCGTGGGCGACCGGCCTGCCCACCGACGGCATCCCCGAGGGGCCGCTGGTCGCCGCCGCCCTGCCGGAGCCCGGCGAGGCGGCGGCCAAGCGAGCCGCCCGACGGTTCTGGGACACCCATCTCGACGCCTACGACGAGCAGCGCAACGATCCCGGCGCGGATGCCACGTCGCGCCTGTCGCCCTACCTCAAGTGGGGGTGCATCCATCCGAGGCAGCTGCTCCACGCGCTGGGCACCACGCCGGCGGAGCGCACGTTCCGAGCTGAGCTGTGCTGGCGGGAGTTCTACGCCGACGTGCTGCACCACCGGCCCGAGACGGCGCACCACGCGTTCAACGAGAAGATGGCGCTGATCGATGTCGACAGCCAGGGTACGGCGGCGCAGTTCGCGGCGTGGTGTGAGGGTCGCACCGGCTACCCCATCGTCGACGCCGGCATGCGCCAGCTCCTCGGCGAGGGGTGGATGCACAACCGGGTGCGCATGCTCGTCGCCAGCTTCCTGGTGAAGGACCTCCACCTCGACTGGCACGTGGGGCGCCCGCTTCTTCATGGAGCACCTCGTCGACGGCGACCTGGCGTCGAACCAGCACGGCTGGCAGTGGGTGGCCGGCACCGGCACCGATGCGGCGCCGTACTTCCGCATCTTCAACCCCGTCACCCAGGGCGAGCGCTTCGATCCGGGCGGTATCTACGTCCGGCGCTGGGTGCCCGAGCTGGCGACGGTGAGCGACCGGTACCTCCACCGTCCCTGGGATGACCCGGCCGGGCTGCCGCCGGGGTACCCCGGCCCGATCGTCGACCACGCCGAGGAGCGCGAGGAGGCGCTGCGGCGATTTGCCGCCGTGCGCGGCCGCTGACGGCTCTCGTCACTCCAGGCGGGCCAGCAGGTCGGCCTCGCTGAGCGACCCGGGCGGCGCCTTCGCGTGTGCCAGCTCGTGCGCGACCACCTGGAGCAGCTCGTTGACCGGCGTCGGCAGGCCGTGGAGCCGGCCGAGGAGCACGATCTCGCCGTTGAGGAGGTCCACCTCGATGCTCCCCGTCCCCCGGGCGAGGCTCTGCCAGGAGGAGCCACCGCCTCGGCGTTCCCCGGCCACCCGACGGAGGGAGATCAGGTCGCCGCGTCGTTCGGAGTCTTCGGCGGGCGAGGCACAGTCGATCCCGGCGGCGGCGATCACCGCCTCGGCCTCCGCTTGGGCCGCCGTGTACAGGTCGCTGCTGCGGCCGATCGGGCCGATCGCGGCTTCGAGGGCGTTGCCGAGGTTCATCAGGAGCTTCGACCACTTGAACCGCATCACCGTCGGGTTCGTGACCGAGCTGAAGCTCGACGACGCGAACGCCGCCGAGATCGCCTCGGCCCGATCGTCGACGCCGGTGGGGTAGCGGCCGACGTCGAGGATCCCGGTGATGGGCGCCGAGGAGGCGTCGACGACACCCGGGCGGAGGTAGGTGGCGGGCAGCATGACCGGCACGGCGTACGTGTTCGGCGTGCGTCGCAGGACCTGGCGCTCGTTGTCGACGCCGTTCTGGAGGCAGGCGACGGCGAGGTCGGGCGGTCCTCCGGCGAGGGCACGGAGCGCGCTGTGCGTGTCCTGTCCCTTCACCGCGAGCAGCACCACGTCGTCGCCGTCGAGGGCGAGCTCGTCCGGATGGGAGACGACCTCGATGGGCACCCGCACCTCGTCGTCGGGAGAGCGGAGGAGGAGCCCGTCGGACGCGATCGCGACGCCGTGCGCACGTCGGGCGACCAGCACGACGTGGTGGCCGTGCTGGGCCAGCCGCCCGCCGACGACACCACCCACCGCCCCCGCACCCAGCACGACGAACCGCATACCCCCAACCCTGTCAGGTGGGGAACCTGCTGTCCTGGGCTGGCACTCGGTAGCATCGAGTGCCAGGACTCGTGATGCTCGACGAACGCAAGGCCGCCATCCTCCGGGCCGTCGTGGAGGAGTACATCGACACCGCTCAGCCGGTGGGGTCCGCGGACGTCGTGCGGTCCTCCGGGGTGCACGTGTCCTCGGCCACCGTGCGCAACGACATGGCCACCCTGGAGCAGGAGGGGTACCTCCGGCAGCCGCACACGAGCGTGGTCGGATCCCCACGGAGAAGGGCTACCGCTTCTTCGTCGACAACCTCGGACAGCCCGCGAACCTTCGGCGAGACGATGCCGTGCAGGTGCGGTCCTTCTTCGAGCAGGCGCATGGCGAGCTCGAGGAGATGCTGCAGGACACCTCGCGGCTGCTCGGCGACCTCACGAGGTACGCCGGTGTGGTCGTCGGGCCGACACCGTCCGAGGCGACCATCAGGTCGGTGCAGGTCGTGAGCATCACGCCGACGAGCGTGCTGGTGGTCATGGTGCTCTCGAACGGGGCCGTCGAGAAGCACACGATCGAGCTTGCCGAGCCCGTGGGGGACGAGCGCATCGGCGCGGCCACCGTGCACCTCGCGACGCACCTCACCGGGTCCCCTCGGGGTGCGCTTGGGTCGCTCCCGCTCACCGGCGATGCGGTCACCGACGGGGTGTGCGCGGCAGGGCGGCGGCGTCGCTGCGGCGTGACGACGGCGACGGCCCGTAGACCACGTCTTCGTGGGAGGCACCTCGCAGGTGGCGCGGGCCTTCGACGCCATCGAGACGGTGCGCGAGGTGCTCGGCGTCCTCGAGCAGCAGTACGTGGTGGTCACGCTGCTCCGTGACGTGCTCGACCGTGGCCTCCAGGTCGCCATCGGCACGGAGACGGGCATGGCGCCGCTCGCGGAGTGCGCCCTGATCGTGGCGCCCTACCAGGCGGACGGCGAGCCGGCCGGAACGATCGGCGTGCTGGGCCCAAGTCGGATGGACTACCCCCAGGCGATGGCAGCCGTGGCTGTGGTGAGCCACCGGCTGTCGCAGCGCCTCACCGAGGGCTGACGTGCCCGCCGACTACTACGACCTGCTCGAGGTGCCCCGCGACGCCAGCGCCGAGGACATCAAGCGCGTGTACCGCCAGATGGCGCGTCGGCTGCACCCGGACACGAACGACGATCCGGAGGCCGAGGCGCGGTTCAAGGAGGTCGCCCTCGCCTACGAGGTGCTTTCCGACCCCGACAAGCGCCAGCGCTACGACCGCTTCGGCCCGGATGGGGTGGCGGCGAGCGACCCGTTCGGCGGGGGCGGCATCAACGACATCTTCGACGCCTTCTTCGGCGGGAACAGCCCGTTTGGAGGCGGGGGCCGCCGTGGCCCCGCAGGACCGCCGCGGTGGGTCGGACCTCGAGGCGGTGGCCGACCTCTCGTTCGAGGAGGCGGTCTTCGGCGCCCGCCACCCGGTCGACGTGCGGACGGCCGTCCCGTGCGAGCCCTGCGGGGCCACCGGCGCGAGCCGGCACGGAACCCGTGACCTGCCTCGAGTGTGCCGGGGTCGGCCAGGCGCAGCGTGTGCGCCAGAGCTTCCTCGGACAGATGGTCACCAACTCGATCTGTCCTCGCTGCAACGGGCAGGGCCGTGTGATCGGTGATCCTTGTGCTAGCTGTGGGGGTGAGGGTCGGACCATCGAGGAGCGCACGTACACGGTCGACATCCCGGCGGGCGTCGACACGGGGTCGACCCTCCGCCTCACCGGCCGTGGCGCGGCCGGACCGCGGTGGCGGGCCGAGCGGCGACCTGTACGTGCACGTGCGGGTGCGGCCGCACGACCGGTTCACACGCCAGGGCGTCGACCTCCACTGCGATCTGCCGGTGTCCTTCGCCCAGGCGGCGCTCGGCACCCACATCGAGCTGCCACGCTCGACGGCGAGGAGGACCTCGTCGTCCCGCGCGGCACGCCGTCCGGGAAGGAGTTCCGGCTCAAGGGCCGTGGCGTTCCGCACCTCGAGCGCCGACATCGCGGCGATCTCATCGTGCGTGTGCTGGTCGACGTGCCCACCGACCTCTCCCCCGAGGAAGAGGACCTGTTGCGGCAGCTCGCCGAACAGCGAGGCGAGGTGGTCGCGCCGGCCGACGCCGGCTTCCTCACGCGGATCCGCTCCGCCTTCCGCTAGCCCGCATGGCGCATCCCGCTGACCACCCCGGGCCGTTCGTGCTCGTCGACGACCTCGAGGGGCCCGTCCTGCTCCCGGACGACGCCCACCACCTCGAGCGTGTGCTGCGGTTGCGGGAAGGCGATCCGCTGGTCCTCGGGGATGGTCGTGGCGGGTGGCGACCTGCGGGCTTTGGTCCCACCCTCGAGCCGCGCGGCGGTCGATCGAGCGCGCCGCACCCGAGGTGCTCCCGATCGGCGTGGCGTTCGCGCTCGTCAAGGGCAGCAAGCCGGAGCTGGTGGTGCAGAAGCTGACGGAGCTCGGCGTCGATCGGATCGTCCCGTTCCGAGCCGAGCGCTCGGTCGTTCACTGGGACGACGCGAAGGCACGGAAGGCCGCGGCCCGGTGGCGGGCGGTGGCTCGTGCCGCGACGATGCAGAGCCATCGCCCATGGCTTCCCGTCGTCGAGGACGTCACCGATCTGCGCGACCTCCTCGGACGCGAGGGTGCGGCGCTGGCCGACCGCCGGGGTGACCCGCCCCAGCTCGAGCACTCGCTGGTGCTGATCGGTCCGGAGGGCGGCTGGGCACCCCACGAGCTCGACGCCGCAGCGTGTGGGGCTACCTCGGGTAACCCTTGGCGGTCATGTGCTGCGAGCGGAGACGGCGTGCCTCACGGCCGCCGCGTGCTGCTCACCGGGCTTCGATCAGGCCTCGTCGGGCCGGGGTCGTGAACCTCGCCGACGAAGGGTCACGCAGGGTGATTGGACCTGACCACGCATCGCGGTGGAACATTGTGCGTGCGGCGTGGCAACGCCCAGCGTGGTGAGAACGCCGCCGGGGGGCGTCCTGGGAGGGACGACGACACGATGACCGATACCGACGACACCGACGGCAACGGTGCCTATGCCAGCAGGGTCGGCACCCGGCTGCGGGCGATCCGGCGCCAGAAGCGGCTGTCCCTGCAGGACGTTGAGGCGTCGTCCGGTCAGGAGTTCAAGGCCTCTGTCCTCGGCGCGGACGAGCGTGGCGAGCGGGCCATCTCCGTGCCTCGGCTGCAGCGCCTGGCGCGCTTCGACCGAGTCCCGGTCGACCAGCTCCTCCCCGGCGACGACGGCCCCGACTTCGGCCCGCGGCCCGGCGACGCCGATCTCGTCATCGATCTGACGCAAGGGCCGTCGGTGCGCAGCGAGGAGCGATCGGTGAAGATCGACCTCGCGTCGATGGAGGGCCTGGAGGGCACGGACGCCGAGATGCTGACGCGCTACCTGCGGATGATCCAGGTGCAGCGCGGCGACTTCAACGGCCGGGTGCTCACCGTGCGCAAGGACGACCTTCGTGCCATCGCCTGCATCCTCGACGTCACCCCCGACCTCGCGATCGACCGCCTCGACGGACTCGGCGTGATGTTCACGTCGGCTCCGACCCCGACGCAGGGCTGAAACCCGCTCGTCTCCGGGGGCACGATGAGAGGGTGAGCGAGCCCTCGCCCTTCGGCGTCTACCTTCACGTACCGTTTGCGTGGCGACAGTGCGCACTGCCTGCGTCTTCGCCACGTGGACGGATCGCGATCACCTCATCGGCGACTACCTCGCGGGGTGTCGCGATCGATGATCGAGCTCGCCCTCGCCGAGGGCATCCCGTGGCCACGTCGGTCTTCGTCGGCGGCGGTACGCCGTCGATGGTCCGGCCGCTCGCCGCCGAGTCGTCGCGTGCTGGATCGAATACCCCGGACCGGCCGTGTGCCGAGGTCACGATCGAGTGCAACCCGGACGGTGACCCGGCAGGTCGCGGCCTATTGGGCGGGAGGGTGAACCGGCTCTCGTTCGGGGTGCAGTCCACTCCGCGTCCGTGCTGGCCGCCCTCGGCCGCCATCACGATCGCGCCGCGGTCGGCTCGTGGTTCGGCAGGTGCACGGACCGCCGGGATCGACAACTTCAACGTCGATCTGATCTACGGAGGTGCAGGGCGAGACCCTCGATGACTGGTGCCGCACGCTCGACGCCGCGGTCGCGCTCGAGCCGGATCACGTGTCCGCCTACGTGCTGACGGTCGAGGCGGGCACACCGCTCGCGCCGGACCCTGGGCGCGGCATCCCGACGACGACGACCAAGCCGCAAGTACGTCGATCGCCACGGAGTGCCTCAGCGCGCCGGGCTCGAGTGGTACGAGATCTCGAACTGGGCTCGACCGGGCCACCAGTGCCGTCACAACCTTCTGTACTGGTCCATGGGGGACTACCCGGGGCTCGGTTGCGCGTCCCATTCGCATCGAGGCGGTCGTCGGTGGTGGAACGTGCGTACACCGGATCGCTACGTCGAGGCGGTCGCGAGTGGATCACGGTCGAGGCGGCTGACGAGCGCCTCGAGGACGACGCTCGGGCCCTCGAGGCCCTCCAGCTTCTCGCTGCGCACGCGCACGGCGTCCCGTCGGCGACCCTCGACGTCGACGGGCTGCCCGGCCTCGTCGAGGTCCACCCTGACGACGCCACCCGCCTCGTGCTCACGGTCGACGGACGGCTCCTCGCCAACCAGGTCGCCCTCCGCCTGGCGGTCTGAGCGCCGTCAGTCGCCGACGAGCAGTCGCGTGCGATCATCCGGTCGGCCTGGGCCTCGGTCTCGCTGTGCCCGGTCACGACCTGGAGGAACACGCGACGGTTGATGGCGCGGAGGACGAGATCGGTGGTGGCCATCACCGTGGCCTGGCGCGGCACGTCTCGAAGCAGCGCGTATTTCCCCAGCTCCCGCCTGCTTCGAGCGAGTGCTCAGCTCGTCGGTGATGATCACCTCTGCTTGACCCGTCTCGATGACGTAGAACCGGTCGCCACGGTCGCCAGCGTGGAAGACCTCCTCGCCGGCGGTGACGGTCACGACCGCCGCGGAGCCGGGTGAGCCGCTCGATGCCACGTTCGGGTAGAAGGGGCGAGACAGCGCCACCGATCGGATCAGCTCGAGCCCCTCGGGCGCGAGCGCTGACGGTGTCGATGCGCCGCAGCGCGGCCAGCGATGCGATCGCCACGACGCTCACCGACGCTCCGAGGACGAGCAGCCCCGTGCGGAGGCCGACCGTGTTGATGAGCAGGGGCATGGCGAGCGAACCGAGGGCCATGCCCGCGATGAGGGCGCTGTCGACCGCTCCGAACACCCGGCCCATCACCTCGTCCGACACGAGGCGCTGCATGATCGTGAAGGCGTTGATGTCCACGAGTGAGTTGCCCAACCCGAGGATCGCCATGACGAGGAGCACGGGACCGAGGTCGGGCCGAGGCCACGATCAGCAGCAGGGGCGCCGACCACAGCAGCACGCCGACGCCGAAATCCACCGCCAGCCTTCCCCGCGTGGCCAGCACCAGCGCGATGAAGCCCCCGACCAGGCCCCCCACCCCGACCATGGCGTCGAGCACACCCACCGTGGACTCGTCCATGCCGAGCAGGTCGAGGGCGATGGCCACCCCGAACACGAGCGACGCGCCCGCCACCACCGTCTGGGCGCAGTAGAGGCCCATCAGCACGGTGAGGTCGCGGCTGGCGAAGATCTCCCTGGAGCCGGCGCCGGCCCCCGAGAGCAGGCTCTTGGGCGGCTCGTCGTCACCCGCCCCATCCTCATCAGGCACCTCGTCGACCGCTGCCTCCGGGACTCGGACCAGGGCCACCAGCGCGCCCGACCACAGGAAGGT
>CAVVRO010000002.1:0-326218 GCA_963750645.1 uncultured Microthrixaceae bacterium
AGGTTGGAGGGGATCGTGAGGCCGCGGTGGTGCCAGTAGATGATGTGGTGGATGTGGAGCCAGCGGGTCTGGGTGCACAAGGGGTGGGCGCAGCCTTGGTCGCGTCGTTCGATGATGCGGCGGAGGGGGCGAGGCACGGTGCGCGTGGTGGGCGTGATCCCGATGAGCTGGCCCGCCTGGTAGGCGGCCACGATCACCTCGGCGTCGCAGCCCAAGAAGCGGGCGACGGTGTCGGCGACCACCGGGCCGAGGTGCAGCTGACCAGGTCCGAGGGTGCCGTCGGCGTCGACGTCGTGGTGTAGGACCACCTTGTTCCGCTCGCCGCGGTAGCCGGTGCGAGCCAGGATGGGGTCGAGGGCGTCGGCCGCCTCGGCGGCCATGCGCACGAGGGCGTCGGCGTTGGTGACCGCGTGGCGCCCGGGCACGCCGTCGATCTCGGCATCGGGCTCGAGGCCCGCTCGGTCACGGAACTCGGCGTCGCGGGCGGCGGCCAGGCCAGCCTGGAAGACCGGGGCTTCTGAGGGCGGGAGGCAGAACTCGCCCTTGAGGTACCCGTCCGGGGTCGAGTGCGAGCGGAAGTAGCGCTCCGACCGGTCGGCTCGGGGCGGCGCATCTGGTGCGGGGTCGGGCAGCTCCGGGCATGACGCCAACGTCCGCCGCAGCTGCGACACCAGCATCCCGGATGCCCACGCCGCGACCTCGGCGTCCCGCCCCGCGGGGACCCGCCGGACGATGCAGACCATGGCGTCCTCGGTCAGCCGACCGGCTTCGAAGAGCGCCCAGCAGGCCGGGAGCTCGTCGATCCGTCGGGCGATCCGCACGAGGTCCTGTGCGCGGCGTTCCTTCACGCCGGCCTTCCACTGCACCCAGTGGTCGACCGAACGGATCCCGTGCCCGCCCCAGCCTCCGGTGTCGATCAGCATCCGGATCGTGACCACCAGCTTCGCCACGGCCAGGTTGATCGTGCCCATCAACGCGACCGTGTCCGCCTCACCCCGAGCCCACGCCCGTTCCTGCGGATGGTCGATCACGGTCACGGTCACGACCCTACGCAGGGGGTGTGACAGCCCCCTGACCAGGGCAAGCACGGCCCCGTACAGATTGCGCGACGATCGGGTCATGCAGCAGCGGATCTCGCTCATCACGCTCGGCGTGGCGGACATCGGCCGCGCGCGAGCGTTCTACGAGGCGCTGGGCTGGGTCGGGGAGTCGCCCGACGGCGAGGTGGTGTTCTTCCAGGCCGGCGGCATGGTCGTGGCCCTCTGGAGCCGGGCGAAGCTGGCCGACGACAGTCGGGTCACCGACAGCGGCGGCTGGGGCGGCGTCACCCTCGCCCACAACGTCCGCTCACCCGCCGAGGTGGACGCCGTGCTCGCCGAGGCGGAAGCTGCGGGCGCCACGATCGGCCGCCCGGGCGCACCCACGGAGTGGGGCGGTTACTCCGGCGCCTTCGTCGATCCCGACGGCCATCCCTGGGAGGTCGCTCACAACCCAGGGTGGCCGATCGACGACGGCGGGTCGATCCATCTGCACTAGGGCCCGGCTCCCGCCTCCCCCCCGGGGCACAGCAGCACGAGGTTGGCGGTGCCTCTAGGCGTCCGACGGCAGAACGGGCACTCTGACGCGGTGACCCGCCGGGATGCGTCCTTCGACGAGTTGGTGACGGAGGCCGAGGCAGCGCCGGTCGATGGCTGGGGCTTCGCCTGGCTCGATGGTCGCGCCACCGAGGAACGGCCGCCCTGGGGCTACGCCCGCAGGATCGCAAGGCGCATGGCCGGAGTCGCCGCCGCGCTCGACCTTCAGACCGGTGGCGGCGAGGTGTTGGCCGAGATCCCCCGACGACCGAGGTTGCTCGTCGCCACCGAGTCGTGGGCGCCGAACCTGGCGATCGCTCGCAGCCAGCTGCCGATTGTCGTCGCCGCTGCCAATGCCGGGCCCCTCCCGTTCCGCGACAACAGCTTTCCCCTTGTCGTGAGCCGGCACCCGGTCGTCACGCCGTGGGGTGACGTAGCGCGTGTGCTGGCACCAAGCGGGATCTTCCTCTCGCAGCAGGTTGGTGCCGGGTCCAACCGCGAGTTGACGGACCTCCTGATGGGTCCCCAGCCGGTGAGCGCCGGTCGCAGCCCCGAGCGGGCGGCAGCCGCAGCCCAGGCGGCCGGGCTCACGGTCATCGACATACGCGAGGCGACACTGCGGGTCGAGTTCCGTGACGTAGGCGCCGTCGTCTGGTTCCTGAGAAGGGTGATCTGGACGATTCCTGACTTCACGGTGGACCGCTACCGACGGCAGCTGCGCGACCTGCACGACCGGACGCTCATCGACGGGCCCTTCGTCTGCCACGCACAACGCTTCCTCATCGAGGCACGCAAGCCCGGTCAGCGCGACCTTCGGTCCTGACTGCGCCATAGGTGCCGAACATCAACGCGGCATTCCGGGCAGGATGACGCGATGCAGATGCGGAGCGAGCGCGGCGTGATCCTGGTGGGCGTGGCTGCCGGGGTCGCTATCGCAGTCCTGCCGGAGGGCGGGGTCCCGCTCGTCGCTCTGGTCGCGGCGCTCATCGCCGGAGCATTGCTCCCCCTGCGGCCGATGGTCGCAGCGGTGCTCGTGCTCGTTCCGACCATCGTCGTGGCGGTCATACGGACTGCACTGGACTCTGATCGCAATGTCGGCGCGATGCTCCTCGCGACGCTGAGCGCCGTGTTCGTCGCCGCGATCCTCACCCACGTGAGCGCCGGAGTCGTGCTGCGCCGGGATCAGCCAGACGTCTCACCGTGACGACCGCGTAGCGGACACAGCTGTCAGTGACCCAGTTCTGCCGGAGTGTCGCACCCTCGGCGCGACGATCACCGCATGCCCACATGGTCGACTCCCGCCCCCGGCCACCCGCTCGGTGGGCCACCGCACGGACGCCGGCGTAGCGTCTCGCTGAGGACAGGTGGCCGCTGCATGGTCAACTGGAATCATGCGGGACGAGAACCCATGAGCGACCAGCGCGACGTTGGCTACGACTCGTTGATCGTCGGACGTGGCACCTACGGCCAGGTCGTGACGTGGGAGGCCGACGATCACCACGAGTACGACTATGTACGTGTGTGGGACGACACACTGCCGGTCCTGCTGTTCGTGCTCCTCAACCCGGCATCCGGCGAGGACCAATCGGCCAAGCCTGACGTGACGACGAGGCGGTGTGTCGGGTACGCCAAGCGGGCCGGGTGCGGAGGCATCCGTTTGGTGAACCTCTACACGTTCCGGGCGACCGACCCAGCTGACCTCTCGACCGCGGCCGAGCCCAACGGACCCACGGCTGACGAGTACCTCACCGCTGCTTTCGCCGCTTCGGACGGTCGGGCCGTTGTCGGATGGGGCTCGCGTCCTGCGCCTGAGGTGGCCGAGCGGGTCGCAGTGGTTAGCCGTCTCGCCGACGAAGCGGGCTGTTCCTTGTTCTGTGTTCGCCTCAACCGGGATGGCTCCCCGGGCCATCCGAGCCGCGGCCCCTACCTGCCCCTTCAACCCTGGCCTTCGGTCAACACCTCCGAGCACCCGAAGGAGCAAGGCACTCCCTCGACTGCCGTCACACCGACCAGACGCTGATCGGCGCCGCCCCGTCTTCGCTACCCATTCGCTCACGGCGCCGCGCTTCGGCTGCGGCCAACCTCGCCTTGCCTTCGTCGCTCAATTCACCCACCTCCACCGTGGCGTGGCCGCGGAGACGCTCGACGGCGGCCCGGTTGCGGCCCGCATGGGACATCGCCAGCGACGTGCAATCCCGTCGAGCACGTCCCAGATCTGCCGGGTTGGGACATGGTCAGGCGTCAGAATGAGGCCATGCCTCTGTCGGCCAGTGGAGTCGATCCTCGCGACCAGACCTGGGAGGCTGACGCTCCGGATTACCGCGTCTACTTCCACGATTTGAACGGTGCAGCCGACGAGTGGGAGCTGAGGGGCTGCGATGTGGACGACGCGAAGGACTGGGCAACCGAGCACGCGGCCGGCAGAACGTTCGTCCTCTACGCCGTGGTTCGAAGCCCGGGCGAGCTGGGCCTGATCCGCCTGTTTGGTACGGACCCGAATGAGAGCGGAGACGAAGGCGTCGAGGCAACCGCGTCTGGCTGAGCTGTCCCACATCTGCCGGAGTGCCCCATATCCGCCTGGTGCTGGGTGACTACTCCGGGCACAGTGGGCAGGTGCGGACCTACGCCGTGAGGCTGGACGACGGCAGCTATGGCCCCCAGTTCAACTCGACTGCCGAGGCTGGCGTATGGGGAAGAGCCAACCTGCGACCAGTCGAGGGAGGGCTCAGCTTCGAGATCGCTTACCTGCGTGACGGTCGAGAGGTCGGACACTGCACAACTCATACCGTGCGTTGTGATGGGGAACAGCCCGCCGAGGGAAGTGGCCCATAGCTGCCGGAGTGCAACGCGAGCCGTGGGCACAGCGGGCAGTAAGCGACGTCCGCAGCGTTACCTAGCCGGCGGTGTGTGTGGCAGCGCTGACTGGCCCGAGATGACGAAGGTCATCCGGCAGTGACGCGGCCACTTGCTGCCCACGCGGCGGCGGTCACGACGAACGGTGGCTCCGGGAGGAGTTCGCGGCAGCGCTCCTCCAAACGTCTCCGCTCGGGCTGGCCCAGTGCCGAGACGTACGAGCCGGCCGGGCCGACGCCGAGTTCGAAGGGTTGCCACCACTCCTCGAAGGTCTGGTGCTCGACTTCGATGACGAGCTCGTCGTGCTCGATCGCCTCGACACCTGCGTCCCGGAGCAACAGCTCGAGTTGACCACGGCGTGTTCCCGGTAGGGAGTCCTCGCCGGGAGCCTGGGCATCGAGATCCCGTGCCGCCGCCCAGAACAGGCTGAGCGGGCTCCCGCCCTCCTCGAAGTCCCAGACACACGCCGCTACGACGCCGGCAGGCTTGACGACCCGACTCATGTCGCGAAGGCCGGCGACGGGATCGGGCATGAAGTGCACCACCAGTTGGGCGACCGCAGCGTCGAACATGTCGTTCGGTAGCGGAAGCCGTTCGGCATCGGCACGATGCACCTCCACTTGGGGATGCCGCTTCCGGACGGCCTCCACGAAGGGTTCCGACGGATCGACAGCGGCAACCGAGTCAGCTCCCAGCCGCTTGACCAGCTCGGTCGTGAGCGCCCCGGGACCACATCCGACGTCGACCACCCGTTGCCCGGGCGCGACGCCCACGAAGTCCGCGAACAGGGGTGCGAGCGGGACGGAGTACCTGCCCATGAACCGGTCATAGGCGTCCGGAGAGACGGCGAACCACACGAGAGAGAACCTACGCATCCGGGGTTGAGTCCGCCCCCCAAACGTCCACGAGGTGCCGATAGGCGAAACCGCCCATTTCTGCCGGTATGCCCGCTTCCCGATGGGGGCCCGTCAAGAACTAGTGAGGTTGGCCAGCCTCCTAGGCATGCGCGGGCACAGCGGGCAGAGTTCACCTGTGGGCGACGACGACGACGATGCCGTGGCGTGGCGATCCGCGGGCGTGACTCCGGAGGCTGGACGATGCAGAGCGGGCTGACTTCGAGGCTCGTCGCTCTCTGCTTCGATGCGAACGATCCGCTCGGCCTGGCGCGCTTCTGGGCTGCCGCGCTGCGCTGGGAGATGGACGACGAGACCCAGGCTGTGATCGGTCTCGTGCCGACGGATGACACGAGGTTCCGGCTCGAGTTCGTGGCAGTCCCGGAGCGGAAGGCGGGTCCGAACCGTCTCCATCTCGATCTGACGAGCACGAGCATCGATGACCAGCAGGAATCGGTCGCAAGGCTGGTTGAGCTCGGCGCCCGACACATCGACATCGGTCAGCGCCCCGACGACGTTCACGTCGTGCTGGCTGATCCCGAAGGCAACGAGTTCTGCATCATCGAGCCGGGGAACAGCTTCCTCGCTGGCTGCGGACGTCTCGGATCGATCACCTGTGACGGGACCCGAGAGGTCGGGTGCTTCTGGAGCGCTGCGCTGGGATGGCCGCTGGTATGGGATCAGGACGAGGAGACCGCCGTCCGTGCGCCGGACGGCACGGGCCCGCTCATCACTTGGGGAGGTCCGCCCGTTGCTCCGAAGATCGGGAAGAACCGGTTGCATCTCGACATCGCCCCGGACGAGCGCGTCGATCAACGAGCGGAGGTCGACCGTCTGGTGTCCTTGGGGGCGACCCCAATCGACATCGGCCAGGGCGACGTCGATTGGGTGGTCATGGCCGATCCCGATGGGAACGAGTTCTGCGTGCTGAGTCCGCGGTAGCGCGTTCTGAGTGCCTTGGCAGATCGCCGTCGTCGCCTCGCTCGCCAGATGAACACCCCGCGGGCGGCGCGGCGTCGATCAGAGCGAGCGACCGGCGTACGCCATGAGCCGGTCGGCGAGCGGCGCGTCGTCGGCGCATGGCTGGGCCTCCGCGAACATGCCGCCGGCCCGGAGCTCCGGGCTGAGCATGGCCTGGGCGGCCTCCCAACCTGCTTGGAGCACGTCCGGATCGAGCGCGGTGCTCTGCCCTGTCGCGTGGGCCAGGTCGAGGGCGTGCACCGTGAGGTCGAAGATCGCAATGTTCGCGGCGACGCCAGCCGGCATGGTGCCGAACGGCAGTGTGACCGTCCGCTCGAGGGCGCCCGGCTGCCCGAACGCGGCAAGGGCCCGGTCCGCGGCGGCACCGAACACTGCACTCGGCTGATCTCCCACCAGATCGGTGGACATCAGCCGGCCGAACTCCTCGTCGGAGATCGAGCCGTTCTCGACGCACTCGGCAAACATGATCGACCCACCGGTCACGTGGTTCAGGACACCGCGCACGTCCCACTCCGTGCATGGCGTGGGCGCCGACATCTGGTCGGGTTGGATGCCGTCCACCACCTGCCCGAGCTCATTGAGAACACGGACCAAGATGTCGTCTGCCATCTCCACCCCCTCGCGATGCCGCCAAACCCGGCGAAGGGCAGGTTGTACCACGCATCGGCGAGGCGTGCTCCTGGACCGAGCGTCGCGGCGGCGGGCTTGCGATGATCGCCCGATGTACAACCACGCGCCGCCCGGCTACGAGTGCTTTGTCTGCAAGGTTGTCGCCGGGGAGGCCGGCGACAGTGTTGTGGTCACGGAGAACGAACATGCCCTCGCGATCGTCTCACGAAGGGTGTGGGCGAGCGGTCCGGGCCACGCGCTGGTGGTGCCGAAGGCGCACTACGAGAACCTCTACGACCTCGAAGACCCAGCGGCTCTCGACATCCACCGGCTCACGCGCAGGATCGCGATCGCGCTCAAGGCGGCCTTCGATTGCGACGGCACGTCAACCCGCCAGCACAACGAGCCCGCAGGCAACCAGGATCTCTGGCATCTCCACGTCCACGTGTTTCCGCGGTTCGAAGGCGACGACCTGTACGGCTCGTGGTATCGAGAGTCCACCTTCGAGGAGCGTCTCGACTTCGCCGCCAGGTTGCAGGCGGTGCTGTAGGAACTCCGGTGCCCGTTCAACAGACAGCTTCGGCCCTGTTGCTCGCACTTGAGATCGCGGGCTTCGACGTCGTCGACGCACGGGAGCGGTTGCATGACTGCCGGTGAGCCCGACTCCCGACGGGCCTCTACGGTGCACTGCGATGGCCCTCTTCCACCGAGCGACGATTGCACCGACCAAGGCCGAGCTCATCGCCGAGTGGGCCCCGACCCAGCCGTGGTGCCCCTCGGCTGCGGAACTCATGCGGGTGATCGGTTCCTACCGATTCGACGATCCTGACGGGCGGGTCGGCATGGAGACCCACCTCGTCGAGGCGGGAGGAGTGCTGCTGCAGGTTCCCCTCACCTACCGCGACGAACCCCTCCACGGCGCCCAGGAAGCCCTCATCACCGAGATGCAGCACTCCGTGCTCGGCACCCGGTGGGTGTACGACGGGCTCCGCGACCCCCAGCTCATCGTCATGCTGGCGGCTGTGGCCATGACCGGTCAGGGTGAGGCCCTCGGTCTGGCCGTGTACGACGGCCGCTGGCACATCGCGCCGAGCAACGTCCGCATTCAGGGCGGAGGTTGGACCCAGGAGCGAGTGCCTGTCGACCGCTTCGAGCTGGTGTCTGACGACGCAACCGCTTCAGTGCTCCACAACGACCGCTTCGCGCTGACCGTCTTTCGGCGCCCTGTTCCCGGCCCTCGCCCGGCCATCGGGCTCACGGCGACATGGGACGGACAGCGAGACCAGGTCATCCTCGCCGAGGTCCGGGAGCGATAGCGCTGGTCGTCGGCGATCAGCAGGCACTTCCGCGCACAGCGGCGCCTCATCTGGTCCTGACATGCTCCTCGTACAGCTCGCGTGGCCAGTAGCGGACCGCGGTGATCGCGTCGCGCTCGATGAGATCGGCCTGGATCCGGTCGTACTCGTAGCAGTTGAGCTCGTACTGATTGCCCCAGGGGTCCGCGAGGTCGAACGCCCAACACATGTCGAAGTCGATCACGTCGTCGGGCACGAGCGGTGGACCCGAGGGGCTGTTGATCTCTCCAGGTAGGGAACGTGTGAACGAGATGAAGGTCTCGGCGTCGACGCTGAACGCAACGCCCGTGGTCTGCGCGACCATCGGGTGCTCCTCACTGGATTGGAACAGCGCCAGCATCGTCTTTCCGCCGTCGGCGGAGATCTGAAGCGGGCCGCCCTCGAAGCCGGTCGCCCAGAACGCGTACCGCGCGACCGGCTCGAACCCGAGGTGCCTCGCGTACCACGCGGCCGCCTCATCCCTGTCGGGCACTCGGATGTGAACGTGGTCGAGTCTGCCAATCTGGAACGAGCGCGTGGACGCCATGTCGCTCATCGTAGGAGCGGTCCCTCGGTGCCGCCCGACCAGTCGGCCCACGGAGGTCCCGCCGGGGGTCGGGCGGAGAGCAGCGACTGGATGAGGGCCGTGGTGCGTTCGAGATCGCCGAACGCCTCGGCCAACGCATCTACGCCGTGTCGATGTCCACCAGGGCCTGGCGGAGCTGGGCGTACGCGGCCTCGGCGCTGTCGGCGGCGTCGATGACGATCGTGCCTGGACGTTCGGACCGGATGGTGTGCAGCCGACGGAAGGCGTCGGCCACGGCGCCGCCGACGGCATCATCGGCGAGCTCGGCCTGCGGGTGGTCCTCGCCGGCCGCCGCCAGCGACGTGCGGCGCGCTCGGAAGCGATCGAAGACGGTCGCCTCCGCATCCATGAGGACGAGCTCGTAGAACGATGCCTCCGCCCGTCGGGCGAGGGCCTCGAGCGACTCGATGAAGCCGGTGCGGCCGAGGTACTGGGGGACGACGACGTCGTGGCCGGCTCGAAGGTGCGCCTCGGCCATCGCCGTGGCCAGGTCCCGCGCGACCAGCCTCGACCGCTCGACCTCCCGCCACCGACCCAGTGAGGTGCGGATCCCGTCGATCTCCAGCAGGAGGGCGAGTGGGTGGTCGTCGACGTAGCGGCGCGCAAGGGTCGACTTCCCGACGCCGGGCGGTCCGTTGATCAGCAGCAGGGTGGCGATCCGCCCATCATGTCGGTGTCGGCGACCGAGTGGTGGCACCTACGCTCGGCACCCGTGACCAAGGTGGCCGACCCCGTGCTGCTTTCGTCGAGCTCGCCGGTCCGGCGGGCTCGCTGGTCCTCCTGCTCTGGCGGCGCGTGGACCTGGACGACCCACGCATCACGCTCGACGCACCGGCCGAGATCCGCGCCCAGCTGGCGGCGACGCGCTTCGCGCCCTAGGCGAAGGCCTTGTTGAGCACGCCGAGGGCCTCCTCGGCCTCGCGCGACGAAGCGCTCGCACCAGCTCGGCGGCGGGGACCAGCTCGTCGATGCTGCCGACGCCCTGGCCGGCCGGCCAGAACTCGCGGTCGGGGTCGACGTCCGGCGTGGACGGGTCGCCACCGAGGTGGTTGGCGCCGTCCTGCATGACTCTTGACCACCTGCATCGGGAACGGCTCGGGCACCCCGCCGCTCGGCGTCGAAGGCCTTGGTGTAGCCGTTGCTCGATCACCCGGCACGTCTTGCCGGTGTAGGCACGGGTGATCGTCGTGCCGTCCTCGTGGGTCCGCAGCAGCGCGCTCCTTGTACCCCGGCACGCTGTTGGCCTCGGGCGTGGCGATGAAGCGGGTGCCGACCCAGACGCCGTCGGCGCCGAGCGCGAGCGAAGCGGCCAGCCCACGTCCGTCGACGATGCCGCCTGCCGCCACCACCGGGACCCGCTCGCCGACCGCGTCGACGATCTGCGGTACGAGGGCCAAGGTCGCGATCTTGCCGGTGTGGCCGCCGGCCTCGGTGCCCTGGGCGACCACGATGTCGCACCCCGCCTCGACGGCGGCGATGGCGTGGCGCACCTTGCCGCACATGTTCACCACGAGCACGTTGCGGCTGTGGCACAGGTCGACGACGTCCCGGGGCACGCCGAGGCCCGGCCACGAACACCGAGCCTCCGCCGTCGATGATGTCGCTGACCTTGGACGCCATGTCCCCGGGCGCCGCGGTGAGCAGGTCGACGCCGAAGGGCTTCGACGGTGAGCTCGCGGACCTTGGCGATCTCGTCGCCCATCTGGTCGGGCGCCATGGTGGAGGCGCCCATGCAGCCGAAGCCGCCGGCCTCGCTCACCGCCGCGACGAGCCGGTGGTACGAGACCCCGCCCATGCCGGCCAGCATCACCGGGTGCTCGACCTCCAGGACATCGGTCAGTCGGGTGCGCATGGGGAATGGCTAGAGCGATCTTGACCGCTTGGTCAAGCAGCGCCCGTCGCGGCGAGGGCCGGGACACCTCGGGGGGATTGAGGTGTCCCGGCCACGCCGACATGGCGACACCGCCGCGTGTGCCATGGGCGCAGCTCCGGCTCGGGGGTCCACCGGTGGAGGTCGGTGGGCCGATCGGGCTGACGGGGGTCAACCTAGGCAGCCTTCGTTTCGGGGTTGTTGCCTCGTCGTGAACGCGGCGTCAGCGGTAGGCGCCTGGCCCGGTGAACATCCCGCGGTGCCACCGACGGGGAGTGGTCACCAGCGGAGCGTGGGTAGTCCTCGAAGAGCCAGCGGGCGAAGTTGCGCCGCGTCCAGCCGTGGCGCCGGCGACGCGCACGGCCGTTCGGGCTCCCTTGCGGTGCCGAAGGGCTCGCACCAGCAGCAGCGACAGCTGTGGTCGGCGACGAGCGCGTCGCGGCACGCGGCGCTCGTAGAGCGATCGCACCACGCGCGGCCGTCGAGGCCGCCGTCGCGGATCGCCTCGGCCGGCGAGCAGGCCGGTGAGCAGGGCCTGGCCGATGCCCTCGCCGGTCATCGGGTCGCGTCGCCGCGGCCGCGTCGCCGACGAACAGGGTGCGCCCGGTGGCCAGCACCACGTCGTCGACCCGGGCCGGGATGGGCCAGGCGCGGTGCGGCGACTCGGGTCGGCGTCGGGGCCGAGCACCGCCGCGATGTGCGGGCGGGCCAGCAGGTCCGGCCAGAGCGCCTTCATGTCCTGGACGCGGGCGACCTTGCCGCCGTCGCGCTGGATGCCGAACCCGACGTTGGCTCGCGCCGCCGGGGAGCGGGAACGACCAGGCGTAGCCCGGCAGCAGGTCGGGCTCGAACCACACGAAGAGCTCGGCGCCGGCTCGGGCCCGACCGCGGTGAAGTACTGCCGGAAGGCGTGCCACTCGCCCCGGTAGCCCGGGGTCGCCACGCCGAGGTGCTTGCGCAGCGGCGACCACATGCCGTCGGCGCCGATCGCGTAGCGGGCGCTCAGGTGGCCGATGCCCTCCACCTCCAGCACGACGCGGTCCGGGTGCTCCTCCGCTCCGGTGCAGGCGTGGCCGTCGTGGACCTTGACGCCCGCGCTGCGGGCGACGTCGAGCAGCGCCGCGTCCAGCTCGGCGCGCCGGGCCACGACGCCGTACAGGCCCTTCCCACGCGGGAGCGGGAACCGGACCTCGTGCCCCGACGGCGACCGGACGACGACGTCGTCCACGGGTTGCCAGGACGGCACGGACCGGGGGTCGAGGCCGAGCTCGTCCAGGAGTCGGAGTGCGCCGGCCGTCAGGCCGTCCCCGCAGATCTTGTCCCGCGGGAAGGTCGCCTTGTCGACGAGCACCACCTCGCGGCCCTGGCGGGCGAGCGAGATCGCGGCGGCGGCCCCGGCCGGCCCCCCGCCGACGACGGCGACGTCGGTGCGCTCCATCAGCCCGCGGCGATGACCTCGTCGAAGCCCTCGGCCAGGCAGGCGTGGAAGGCCTCGGGATCGGTGACGGAGGCAGGGTCGACGTTGATGCCGATGCACACCTGGTCCAGCCAGCTCAGCAGGGTGATGTTGGCGGCTGCGCCCGACAGGGGGCCGAACGGGAACTGCTGGATGATCTCCGCGCCTGCCGCGTAGAGCGGGACGGGTGCGCCGGGGACGTTCGAGGTGACGAAGTCGACCCCGCGGAGCATCCCGCCGAACACGCCGGTCGTGACCGAGGTGGGCAGCCGGTTCAGCAGCCCCGCGAGCGGTTCGGTGAGCGCGAGCGCCGGCTCGCCGCGCTGGGCCGTCACCAGCTCGCGGATGGTCACCATGCGCTCGATCGGGTCCTGGATCGTCATCGGCACCGGGAAGCGGGCGGGCACGAACTGGTTGCCCGCCACCCCCTTGGTCGCCTCCGTGCGGATGCTGATCGGCATCGTCATGCGAAGCGCCTCGACGGGTGCGCCCTGCTGGACGTGGTAGCGCTGCAGCCCGCCGGCCACACCGGCCACGAACGCGTCGTTCAGCTTGCCGTCGGCGGCCTTGGCGGCCTTCCTCAGGTCGTCGAGGGGGCGGACGAGCGTGGCGAAGCGAACGCTGAGGGACCGGTCGGCCATCACCGGGCTGAGCTGCTCCGTGGCAGGGGCGAGGAGGCGGCCCACGGAGCCGACCGTGTCGGTCAGGGTGCGCGGCGGCGTGGACGGGGTCGGCGAGGGCCTCCCGAAGGCCCCCGGTGACGGCACCGATCGAGCGCTGGAGCGAGCGCAGCCGGCGCCGTCCGACGTAGGCCGCCCCATCGACGAGGCGCTCCATCGAGCCGAGCACATGGGCCACGGGTGCCTCGGGCAGCGCACCGGGATCGCCGGGGTGCCGTTCGAGGTCGAACAGGGTGAGCGCGATCTGGATCGACCCCACGCCGTCGGTGATGGCGTGGTGCAGCTTCTGGATCAGCGCGGCCCGGCCCTCGGCCATGCCGTCGACGAGGTACATCTCCCAGAGCGGGCGCGCCCGGTCGAAGCCCTGCATGCCGACCCATTGGGCCAGCTCGAGCACCTCCCGCTCGCCGCCGGCCCCACCCACGTTGACCGTGCGGAGGTGGTAGCCGAGGTCGAAGTTGGGATCGACCTCCCAGCGAGGCGGCGCGAGCGAGTACGGGTTGCCGACGACGCGCTGGCGCAGGCGGGGGATCGCGCGGCTCGCGCGGTCCACCTTCTCGCGGAACCGCTCGGCGTCGACGGGTCCGTCGAGCATCGACACTGCGGTGATCGTGGACCGCAGGAGCGGATCCTTCTCGATGGTCCACATGAGCGCATCCGAATCGCTCATCCGGGACTCGTACCGCAGCTCGTCGGTCACGTCAGCAGCGCTGCCCTTCGCCGGGGCGGTAGGTGGCACGGAACTGGTCCGTCGCGGTCTTGCCGTCCGGATACGTGATCGTGCGTGTGGTCGTCACGACGGTGCAATTGCCGGACCTCCCCTCGGTGATCGCAGTCTGCTCACCGCGCGCGTAGGGCGTCGAGTAGAGCGTGATCGTGAGGCTCGTGTCGGTGTACGAGGTCCAGATCATGATCCCGTAGGGGGTGTTGTTCGTAAAGGCGAGGTCGGGCTCCAGATAGCCCATGGTCGCCTCTCGCCCACGTGGATAGCGGTCGAAGTACTCGGAGTGGGCCTGCGACTCGTCGATCGGGAGCCCGGCGAAGTAGGCCGCGTTGAACATCGTGGTCGCGAACTGCGAGACCCCGCCACCGATCTCGGTGACGTGCTTGCCGTCCCGGATGGCCCCTGCCCCCACGAAGCCCTTCTCGGCGGTCCGCTCGCCCACGTAGTCGTTGATCGAGAAGCTGCCCCCGGGGGGGATCACCGCGCCGCGCACGAGGTCAGCCATGCGGTGGATGTTGATCACCCGGGCGCCGCTGGCGTCGTGGTAGGTCGTGAACCCAGGCCCGGCGGTGGTGGGCGCGCCGTTGCGCCACGCGTTGTTGCCGCCCACGGGCTCCTTGATCCCCCACGCCTCGGCGTCGGCCGCCGTGAACGGGGCCGGGCCGTCGACGAGGGTCAGCTCGGCCCGGCGGGTGCCGGTCTGCATCGCCGCGAGGACGGCGGCCGACGAGCCGTCGGCGCAGCACACCCTGCCGGGTTGGTCCGGCCGGATCACGGGCACACCGCCCTCCAGGGTGAAGCTGGCGTTCACGGGGTGCCCGTCGACGTCGGCGAAGGCCCGCCGCAGGCTGGCGGCGACCGCGGCGTCGTCGAGCGTCACGACGACGGTGCCGTCGGGGTTGCTGGTCAGGCGGACCCACGACCGCAGCTGATCCGTCTCGATCTTGCGCTCCCCGCCCGATGTCGCCACGTTCAAGGGCTCGCTCACGAGCGCCTCGGCCTCGGCGGCGGCCTCGCGGGCGGCGTCCTCGCTGCCGAGCGGCGGGATCGGGCCCGGCTCGACCTCGAGTCGGATCACCCCGGTGTCGTCGGACACGGCGGCCTTGGCGGCGGCGGGGAGCCGCCGCGTGATCTCGTCGGTGTCGAGGCCGACCCCAGCGACGCCAGGGACCACGCTGAACGAGCCGTCGACCAGCTCGACGGTCGGCTCCGTCGGCGGCGTCCGATCGTCGCCCTCCAGCGCCACGACGGTGGTCGCCACCTTGGCGGCATCCACCTGGACCTCGAGCGGGGCCTGCCTCGTCGTGAAGAGCGAGCGTGCCCAGGCGAACGGTCGGGCGAGGAGGAACGTGTCCTCGCCGACCTCCATCGCTGCGGCGGCCGTGTCCTCCTCGTCCACCATGAGGCCGATCTCCCCGGCCGTGGTCGCATAGGTGGCGTCCTCCGTCTGCAGCTCGACCGGGAGGGTCGCGAAGTCGGCCGCCACGTCGCCGACGCGGCCGGCGAGCTCATCCTCGCTGAGGCCGCCGATGGCGACGCCGGCCAGCTCGACGTTGCGGGCGACCTCGCTGGAGCTGCTGTCGACCACCCACGCGATGACCAGCACCACCACGAGCACGACGGGGAGCAGGATGACCGGAAGCACCCAACGACGCCGCCGGCGGGGTTGCTCGTCTCCTTCGACGACGGGGACGACTTCTGCGAGGTGCGCCGGCCGCGTCGGCGTCTCGGCACCGTTCGCCACCAGAGGCGCGTCCGCTGACGTCTCTGTGTGCAGATCATCCATGGGGGCATCGATTCTCCCACGCGGGGGCGCTCGACCGGAATTTCTCCCCTTCCGGTCCGGTGCGCTAGACGAAGGAGGCCATCGGGGCACACACGACATCAGGGGGAGTTCCAGGGATGACCAAGCTGTGTGAGGGGCGCGTCGCGATCATCACCGGCGCAGGCCGCGGCATCGGCCGTGAGCACGCCCTGCTCCTGGCCCACCACGGCGCCAAGATCGTCGTCAACGACCTCGGCGGGTCGATGGACGGCCAGGGCAACGACCAGGGCCCGGCGCAGGACGTCGTCGACGAGATCAAGGCCCTGGGTGGCGAGGCCATCGCGAACACGGACGACATCAGCGACTGGGACGGCGCCGAGCGGCTCGTGCAGTCCGCGGTCGACACCTTCGGCGGGTTGGACGTGCTCATCAACAACGCTGGCATCCTGCGAGATCGCATGCTCACCAACATGAGCGAGGCGGAGTGGGACGCGGTGATCAAGGTGCACCTGAAGGGCACCTTTGCCCCGTCGCGCCACGCAGCGGCCTACTGGCGGGAGCGCTCCAAGGCGGGCGAGACCAACGACGCGCGCATCATCAACACGTCGTCCCCCTCGGGCATCTACGGCAACGTCGGGCAGACGAACTACGGCGCGGCGAAGGCTGGCATCGCCAGCTTCACGATCATCGCGGCCAAGGAGCTCGGCCGGTACGGCGTCACCGTGAACGCGATCGCTCCCGCGGCGCTCACACGCATGACGGAGGGCCTCGGCATGGGCAACGCCCCCGAGGAGATCAAGGAGCAGATGTCACCGGCGCACATCGCGCCCATCGTCTGCTGGCTGGCCAGTCCGGAGGCCGCCCACGTCACCGGGCGCGTGTTCGACGTCAGCGGTCGGATGCTGTCCGTGAGCGAGGGCTGGCATCGTGGCCCGACGCTCGAGAACCCGCCCGACGACCTCAGCGACCTGGGGCCGAAGGTGTCCGAGCTGGTCGCCCAGGCCCGCCCGAACGCCAACATGCAGGGCTTCGACGAGTCGTAGTGATGTGACGCGGCCGTCAGGCCGCTTCCGCCGAGCTCGACCGGCAAGCTCCGCTTGGCGGTCGAAAGGAGAGCGAGAACATGCCCATCAACCCGGACGCCGTCGGCACCAGGTCAGAGCCCGCCCGCCGCACGTGGAGCAGCAAGGACGCCCTCCTCTACGCGCTGGGCGTCGGCGCGGGGGCCGCCGACCCCCTGGACGAGCTCGCGTTCACCACCGAGAACACCAACGGCGTGCCCCAGCGGGCCCTGCCCACCATGGCGGTCGTGCTCGGCCCGCTCGGCGGGGCCATGGGGTCGATCGGCTCCTTCAACCCCGCCATGCTGGTGCACGGTGAGCAGGGCATCACCCTCCACCAGGAGATCCCCGTCGAGGGCGAGCTGGAGGCCGTGAGCGAGATCACCGGCATCTACGACAAGGGCAAGGGCGCGGTCGTCGTCTCGGAGAGCACCTCCACGCTGGTGAGCACCGGCGAGCCGCTGTTCTCCACCCGCATGTCTGCGTACATCCGCGGCGAGGGCGGCTGGGGCGGCGACCGGGGGCCGTCGGGCACGCCCAACCAGGCACCCGACCGCGATCCCGACCACACCGTCACGGTCCAGACCCGCACGGACCAGGCACTCCTGTACCGGCTCTCGGGCGACCGCAACCCGCTGCACTCGGACCCGTCCTTCGCGGCCATGGGTGGCTTCGATCGACCCATCCTGCACGGGCTGTGCACCTACGGCTTCACCGGTCGGGCGCTGCTGCACACCCTGTGCGACAGCGATGCCGCTCGCTTCAAGGGGATGGACGCCCGGTTCTCGTCCCCGGTCATGCCGGGCGAGCTCCTCACGGTGAAGGCGTGGCTCGACGGCGACGGCTCGGCGGTCTTCCAGACCTGCGGCGACGACGGTCGCGTGGTGATCGACGCCGGGCGCGTCACCTACTCCTAGAACAACGAGGTCTGCGCGCGCTCCACGCCGCGCAGGCTGTCGTAGTCGACCTCCACGCACGTGATCCCACGCTCGGCCGCCAGCGCCTTGGCCTGCGGCTTGATCACCTGGGCGACGAACATGCCGCGCACGGGGCGCAGCATCGGATCGCGCTCCATGAACTCGAGGTAGCGGGCGAGCTGCTCGACGCCGTCGATCTCGCCGCGTCGCTTGATCTCGATCGCCACCGCGCGGCCCTCGGCGTCGCGGCACAGGAGGTCGACGGGGCCGATCTCCGTGCGGTGCTCGCGGCGCACGAGCACCATCCCGGCCTCGAGCTCGTGGCACGCCGCGGCGAGCAGCTCCTGCAGGTGGGCCTCCACCCCGTCCTTCTGCAAACCCGGGTCCGCGCCGAGGTCGTGGCTGCTGTCGGACAGCACCGCCTCGATGGTGATGACCAGTCGCTCGCCCTTGGGGCTCGTGACGGTCCACTGGCCGTCGCCTTCGACCAGCCGGTTCGGCGCCACCATCCAGTTGAGGGGCTTGTAGGCACCGCCGTCGGCGTGGATCGCCACGCAGCCGTCGCGCTTGACCATGATGAGCCGCGTCGCCATCGGCAGGTGAGCCGAGAGGCGCCCCTCGTAGTCGACGGCGCAGCGCGCGATGACCAGCCTCACGAACGCTCCCGCTTGTGGAGCCGGGAGCGGATGATCTCGCGACGGGCCTGGAGCTCGCGGTACGTGATGGCGCCCTCGGTGCCTGGCTCGTACCCGAAGCTGGCGCGCACGCCGGAGAGGTCCATCTCGTAGCTGCCGGGCTCCATCCCCAGGTCGTCGGCGAGCCGCTCCCCGTGCGTCGTTGCGAAGTGCATCGAGACGTTGCCGATCTCACCGAGGATGTCGAGGTCGGGGGCCAGGGTCGCGATGGCACCGTCGAGGAACACCATGTTCTTGATGAAGAGCATCAGCTCCTTCGGCATCCGGGCGCCGATGCCGAGGAGCGCCTTGATGGTCCGCTGGATCTCGTTGACGAGCTCGTCGGCGTCCATCGTGGTGGGGTCGACGACCGGCTTGTCGAGCCCGAGGTCCTTGATGACCGCGTCCAGATCCGTGTCCGGTGGCAGTGCCCCCAGGTCGCGCAGCGCCGCGAGCTGCCCGTGGATGTCGTTGGCGGTGGCGGTCATGAGCAGACGCAGGAAGGCCAGGCGTCGAGGCTCCGACAGCCGACCGACGATGCCGAAGTCGAGCAGCGCGGTGCGGCCGTCGGGGAGCACGAAGAGGTTCCCGCCGTGCAGGTCGCCGTGGAAGATGCCGTGGATCAAGGCGCCCTCCATGAAGCCGATCATCCCGGTGCGGATGACCGCCTCCGTGTCGACGCCCGCGCCTCGCATCCCGGCGACGTCGTCGAACTTGAACCCCTCGAGCCGCTCCATCACCAGCACCCGTGGGGTGACGAGCTCCGGATGCGGGCGCGGGATCACGTAGTCGCGCTGGCCGAGCTCCGCGAACGACTGCGCGACGTCCAGCATGTTCTGCGCCTCGATGCGGAAGTCGAGCTCCTCGGTGATCGTCTCCGCGAAGAGCTCGACGAGCGCGGGCGGGTTGGCGAGCGCGGCGATCGGGATGCGGCCGACGAGGAACGGCGCAAGCCACGCCATCACGCGGAGGTCCGTGTGCACGAGCTGCCCCACGGTGGGGCGCTGCACCTTCACGACGACGTCCTCGCCGGTGCGGAGCGTCGCGCGATGGACCTGGGCGATGGACGCGGCAGCCAAGGGTTCGGGGTAGAAGCGCTCGAACACCTCCTCGAGCGGGCGGCCGAGGTCGTCCTCCACCACCTGACGCACGACCGCGAACGGCTCCGGAGGCACCTGGTCGCGGCACCGCTTGAACTCGGCGACCAGCTCCTCGGGAAAGATCCCCTCGCCCGCGCTGATGATCTGGCCGAGCTTGATGTAGGTGGGGCCGAGGCGCTCGGCCGCCAGTCGCAGGCGTCGTGAGAGGACAGCGGTGGAGTCAGCGTTGTCCCGGCGCCGGGCGCCGAGGTACCAGCCGGCGAGCGCGGTGCCCACGAGCCGAATGGTCCGAACGACCCGGGCGCCGGGGGGAAGTCGACTCGCCCGGGTGAGGAGCGGGAGCTCGTCCGCGATCTGGGCTCGGAGCCCCGGGACGGCCCGCCGCCACTGCATCGCGCCGGGATCGACCAGCCACGGTGGGTCCTCGCTGAAGCTTCCGAGCTCGAGGTCCGTGACGGTCATGGTCGGTCGAGTCTCGCGCGGTCGATCGTTCAGTTTCGCCCGGGTCGTGACGATGCTCCACTGATGGAGGACTTGGAGGTGGCAGGGAGCCGTACCGCGCGCGCTGCAACCGTCGCGCTCGCCGCCGGCACCCTGCTCTACCTCGGGTTCCTCGTCGCCTCGCCCGGGAGCGAGCGCTCGGTGACCGTGGTCAACGACCTCGGCCAGATGGTCGTCCCGCTCCTGATCGCGGCACCCGCGCTGGTCGTGGCGGGGCGCCGCTCGACCGGCCGCTTGCGCACCTCTTGGTTCCTGCTCGCGGCCGCCGCGCTCAGCTGGGGCCTCGGCCAGGCCGTCTGGACCTGGTTCGAGGTGGTGCTCGACGAGCCCGTGCCCTACCCGGGGTTGGCCGACATCGGCTACCTCGGTGCCGTCCCGTTCCTGCTCGCCGGCGTCCTGGCCTTCCCGTCTCAATCGCTGCGGAGCATGGGTCGCGCCCGCGCCGTGCTCGATGGCCTCATCACGACAGGTGCGTTGGTCTTCGCGAGCTACGGCACGTTCCTCGGGGTCGTGTACACGTCCAGCGCGGGTAGGCCGCTCGAGCGGATCATCGCCGTCACCTACCCGGTCGCCGACGTGGTGACCGTCGCGGTCGCGGTCGCGGTGCTCGCCCGTCGCAGCCATCGCCTGGTGGGACCCCTTCCGTTGGTCGCCGTGGGCGTGGTGTCGTTGGCCGTCGCGGACAGCGCCTTCGCGTACCTGACCGCGACGGGTGGGTACGGCAGCGACCCCGTGACCGACGTGTGCTGGCCTCTGGGCTTCGCGCTCCTGGCCCTGGCCGCCTACATGCCGGTCGACCATGCCGCCGCCGCCAAGGCGCGGCCCACCTCGGAGTCGCTTCTGGGCGTCGCCCTGCCGTACCTGCCGATGGTGCCGTGCATCGTCCTCTTCCTCAGCCGATCGACCTCGGGCGTCGGCATCGGACCGTTCCTCGCGGTGGTGGGCAGCATCATCGCGGTGCTCCTCGTCGCGCGGCAGATCGTGACCGTGCTCGAGAACCGCGAGCTGACGAGCCACCTCGAGCGCACGGTCGCCGAGCTGCAGGAGCGCGAGGGACAGCTCGAGTTCCAGGCCTTCCACGATCCGCTCACGCTCCTGGCCAACCGTGCCCTCTTCCGCGATCGGCTCGACCACGCGCTCCAGCAGCGCCGCGACGAGCCCGTGTCCGTCCTCTTCGTCGACCTCGACGACTTCAAGACGGTGAACGACAGCCTCGGGCACGACGCGGGCGACCATCTGCTCGCGTCGGTTGGCGAGCGACTGCGGGCCTGTGTTCGCATCGGCGACACCGTCGCGAGGATCGGCGGAGACGAGTTCGCCATCCTCGTGGAGGGTGACACCGCGAGCACAGAGGGTCCGCTGCTCGCCCAGCGGGTGCTCGCCGCGTTCGACGTGCCCTTCTCCGTAGGGGGCGCGACCTGCGCGTGAGCGCGAGCCTCGGCCTGGCCAGCGGTCAGTACGAGTCGGGCGCGGGGGTGCTGCAGGACGCCGACCTCGCCATGTACGCGGCGAAGGCCAACGGGAAGGCACGTGTCGAGCTCTTCGAGCACGGGATGCGGACGTCGGCGGTCGACCGCCTGGATCTGGGCGCCGACGTGCAGGCGGCGGTGGAGGCCGGGGAGATGGTCGTGTACCTGCAGCCCATCGTCGACCTGGCCACGCTGACGGTGGAGAGCCACGAGGCGCTGGTGCGCTGGCAGCACCCGCAGCGCGGGCTGCTGCCACCGTCGGCGTTCGTGCCGCTCGCCGAGGAGACCGGGGCCATCGTGCCGATGGGCTGGTGGGTGCTCGAGCGGGCGTGCGAGCAGGCCATGAGCTGGCCGAGGGGGCGCGTGGCGGTGAACCTGGCGGCGCGCCAGCTGGTCGATCCCGCGGCCGTCACCACGGTCGCGTCCATCCTGGGTCGCACCGGCATCGATCCACGGCGTGTCGTCCTCGAGATCACGGAGTCGGTGCTCCTGGACGCCGACGCCATCGGGCACCGCCTCCACGAGCTGCGGGCCCTCGGGGTGCTGCTCGCCATCGACGACTTCGGCACCGGCTACTCGTCACTCAGCTACCTCACGCGCCTCCCCGTGGACATCGTCAAGATCGACCGGTCGTTCGTGGAGCGACTGGGTGGCCCTACGAGCGACGAGACGCTGGTTCGCGCCGTCATCCAGCTGGCCAAGAGCCTGGGGCTGCGGTCCGTGGGCGAGGGTGTGGAGACGCCGGCGCAGCTCGAGCGCCTCCGTGCCTTCGGCTGTGACGCGGCCCAGGGCTACCTGTTCGGGCGCCCGGAGCCCGAGCCGCTGTTCGACCTCGGATCCCTGCGCCCGCTCCGACCGACCGGCCAGCCCCAGGCCCTGCGAGCCTGACGGGTCAGTCGTGGAGGGCGCGCAGCACCGGCTCGGCGAGGTCCGGACGACAGATGAGAAGGTCGGGGAGCCATGGGTCGGCCTGGTTGTAGCGGAGCGGGCTCCCGTCGAGGCGGCTGACGTGGAGGCCGGCGGCGGCGGCGACGGCGCCGGGGGCGGCGTTGTCCCACTCGTACTGGCCCCCTGCGTGCGCGTAGACGTCGGCCTCGCCGAGCACGACGGCCATGGCCTTGGCGCCGGCCGACCCCATCGGCACGAGCCGCCCGCCGAGGGCTTCCTGCAGGAGCTGGGCCTGCTGCGGGGGACGGGTGCGCGACACGAGGATGCGGATCTCGTCGTCGTCCGGCGGCCGGGGGGGCGGAGCCGGGTCGGTCGTGAGCGTGAGGCCCCGGGCGGGGAGGGCGACGGCCCCGGCCACCGCGACCCCGTCGATGACCAGCGCGACGTGGACGGCCCAGTCGGTGCGGCCGGGCTCGCTGAACTCCCGGGTGCCGTCGAGCGGATCGACGATCCACACGCGCTCGTGGTCGAGGCGCGCCAGGTCGTCGCGCCCCTCCTCGGACAGCACGGCGTCGCCCGGCGCCTCCCGCGCCAGCAGGTCCATCAGGAACACGTGCGCGGCCCGGTCGCCGTCGCCGCCGATGAGGCCCGGTTGCTCGCCACCGGCGACCAGCTCGGCCCTGAGGGCCACGAGCAGCTCGCCCGTCTCGGTGGCGGCGCGCGCGGCCAGCTGGTGGTCGGAGATGGACGGTGAGCTCGGCACGTGGATTGCTTACCAGTTTGACCGAGATTTACCCTGATCCCTCCATGTCCACGTCGACCTACGAACTGTCGCACCTGCGGGCCCTCGAGGCCGAGTCGATCCACATCATCCGCGAGGTGGCGGCCGAGTTCGAGCGCCCCGGGCTGCTGTTCTCCGGGGGCAAGGACTCGGTCGTGATGCTGCACCTCGCGGTCAAGGCCTTCGCGCCGTGCCCGCTGCCCTTCCCGGTGATGCACATCGACACCGGCCACAACTTCCCCGAGGTGCTCGGCCTTCCGCGACCGAGTGGTCGAGCGGGTCGGGGCCCGGCTCGTGGTCGCGTCGGTGCAGGATCGATCGACGCCGGGCGCGTGGTCGAGGAGACGGGCCCCCGTGCCAGCCGCAACCGGCTGCAGACCGTCACGCTCCTGCGACGCGATCGAGGAGCAGCGGTTCGACGCGGTGTTCGGCGGCGCACGTCGCGACGAGGAGAAGGCGCGGGCCAAGGAGCGCGTCTTCTCGCTTCCGCGACGACTTCGGTCAGTGGGATCCCAAGAACCAGCGCCCCGAGCTGTGGAGCCTCTACAACGGGCGCCATCGCAAGGGCGAGCACATCCGGGTGTTCCCGCTGTCGAACTGGACCGAGCTCGACATCTGGCAGTACATCGCCGACGAGGCCATCGCGCTTCCGTCGATCTACTTCGCCCACCGGCGCGAGGTGTTCCAGCGCGACGGCATGTGGCTCGACGACTCGGATCGTGATCCCACGGCTCCCCGGCGAAGAGGTGCGAAGAGCGCCTGGTGCGCTACCGCACGGTGGGCGACATCACCTGCACCGGGGCGGTCGAGTCGCCCGCCGCCACCGTCGCCGACGTCATCGCCGAGGTGGCCGCCACGCGGCATCACCGAACGGGGGGCCACGCGGGCCGACGACCGCATCAGCGAGGCCGCCATGGAAGACCGCAAGCGTGAGGGCTACTTCTGATGGGCGACCTCTGATGGCGGAGATGCTCCGGCTGGCCACCGCCGGGTCGGTCGACGACGGCAAGTCGACCCTGATCGGCCGCCTCCTCTACGACTCCAAGGCCATCTTCGAGGACCAGCTCGAGGCGGTCGAGCGCACGTCAGCGCGAGCGGGGTGACGAGTACACGAACCTGGCGCTGCTCACCGACGGCCTCCGGGCCGAGCGCGAGCAGGGCATCACCATCGACGTCGCCTACCGCTACTTCGCCACGCCCAAGCGGAAGTTCATCATCGCCGACACCCCGGGCCACATCCAGTACACGCGCAACATGGTCACGGGGGCGTCGACCGCCGACCTGGCCCTGGTCCTGATCGACGCCCGCAAGGGCGTGCTCGAGCAGTCGCGGCGCCACGCCTTCCTCGCCTCGCTGCTGCGGCATCCCGCACCTCGTGCTCTGCGTCAACAAGATGGACCTCGTCGACTGCGAGCGAGGAGCGCTTCGAGGAGATCAAGGACGAGTTCCGCGCCTTCGCGACGAAGCTCGACGTCACACGACCTGACCTTCATCCCGATCTCGGCCCTGCACGGCGACAACGTCGTCGACCGCTCGGCCAACATGCCCTGGTACGAGGGCAGCGCGCTGCTGCACCACCTCGAGGAGGTGCACATCGCCTCCGACCGCAACCTCATCGACGCCCGCTTCCCCGTGCAGTACGTGCATCCGGCCCCAGAACCAGACGGACATCCAGACGCACGACTACCGCGGCTACGCCGGCACCGTGGCCGGCGGCGTGTTCAAGCCCGGTGACGAGGTGGTGGTGCTGCCGTCGGGCTTCACGTCCACGATCTCGTCGCATCGACACGGCCGACGGCCCGATCGACGAGGCCTTCGCCCCGATGTCGGTCACGCTCCGGCTCGACGACGAGATCGACGTCAGCCGCGGCGACATGATCTGCCCGACCGAACAACCAACCCCACATGGGCCAGGACATCGACGCCATGGTCTGCTGGATGTCGGAGAGCACGTGGCTCCGCCAGGGCGCCAAGCTCGCCATCAAGCACACCACCCGCTGGGCCCGGGCTCTCGTGAAGGACCTCCAGTACCGGCTCGACGTGAACACGCTGCACCGCGACGAGGACGCGGTCGGCCTCGCGCTCAACGAGATCGGGCGCGTCAGCCTGCGCACCACGGCGCCGCTCTTCTACGACGAGTACCGCCGCAACCGCACCACCGGGCAGCTTCATCCTCGTCGACGAGACCACCAACACCACGGTGGGTGCCGGGATGATCCTCGGCCCCGCTGAGCGAGTGAGCACGCCGACAACCTCACGTGGCACCCCGGGCGACGTCGCCCGGGCCGACCGCCCGTCGCTCGGGGCCACGGTCTGGCTCACCGGCCTGTCGGGCTCCGGCAAGTCGACCGTCGCCGTCGCGCGTGCGAGCGCCCGCCTGCGTGGCGTTCGACCGGCCCGCCTACGTGCTCGACGGCGACAACATCCGTCACGGCCTCAACGCCGACCTCGGCTTCTCCGCCGCGGACCGGGCCGAGAACGTGCGCCGCGTGCGGCGAGGTCGCGCGACTCTTCGCCGATGCCGGGGTCGTGGTCCTCGTGCCGCTCATCAGCCCGTACCGAGCGGGCCGGGATCGGGCGCGGGCGCTCCACGCCGAGGCGGAGCCTCCCCTTCGTCGAGGTGTTCGTCGACACCCCGATCGAGCTGTGCGAGCAGCGCGACCCCAAGGGCCTCTACGCCAAGGCACGGGCCGGCGAGATCACCGGCTTCACCGGCATCGACGACCCCTACGAGCCCCCCGAGCACCCCGAGCTCGTGCTCACCCCGGCCGACGGCGACGCTGACGCCATGGCGGCGATGGTCCTGGCGCTCCTGTAGGAGTCGTTCGACCACCGAGCCTGTGTTGCATCGTCAACGCACGGTTGAGGATCAAACACAGGCTCGGCAGGATGGCCGGCGTCGCGGCGCTGCGCACTCGACCGGGTGGCTACCGGGTCAGCGGCTTGTACTTGATCCGGTGGGGCTGGTCGGCCTCGGCCCCCAGCTCCTTGTGGCGCCACTCCTCGTACTCGCTGAAGTTGCCCTCGAACCAGCGCACCTCGCTGTCGCCCTCGAAGGCGAGGATGTGGGTGGCGATGCGGTCGAGGAACCATCGGTCGTGGCTGATCACCACCGCACAGCCGGCGAAGGCCTCGAGGGCATCCTCGAGGGAGCGGAGCGTGTCGACGTCGAGGTCGTTGGTGGGCTCGTCGAGGAGGAGCACGTTGGAGCCCTCCTTCAGCGTCTTGGCCAGGAGCACCCGGTTCCGCTCGCCGCCGGAGAGGAGCCCGACCTTCTTCTGCTGGTCGGAGCCCTTGAAGTTGAAGTTGCTGACGTAGGCGCGCCCGTTCACCTCGCGGTTGCCGAGCTTCATGAACTCGACGTTCCCTGTGATCTCCTCGTACACGGTGGCCTCCGGGTCGAGGCTGTCGCGGCTCTGGTCGACGTACGCGAGGTCGACGGTGTCCCCGACCTTGAACGTGCCCGAGTCGGGCTGCTCCTGCCCGGTGATCATGCGGAAGAGCGTCGTCTTGCCGGCGCCGTTCGGCCCGATGACGCCGACGATGCCAGCCGGCGGCAGCATGAAGGAGAGATCGTCGATGAGCAGCCGGTCGCCGTAGCCCTTCACGACGTGGTCCGCCTCGATCACCACGCCACCCAGCCGCCGGCCGGGAGGGAGCTGGATCTGCAGCTTGTCCGGGCCCCGCTCGGCCTCCTCCGCCTCGGCGCGGAGCTTGTCGTACGCGGCCAGGCGGGCCTTGCCCTTGGCCTGGCGGGCCTTCGGCGCCATGCGCACCCACTCGAGCTCGCGCTCGAGGGTGCGCCGGCGGGTGGAGTCGCTCTTCTCCTCCGCGTCGAGGCGAGCCTGCTTCTGCTCGAGCCAGCTGGAGTAGTTGCCCTCGAACGGGTGCCCCTTGCCGCGCTCCAGCTCGAGGATCCAGCGGGCCACGTTGTCGAGGAAGTAGCGGTCGTGGGTGATCGCGACCACCGTGCCGTGGTAGTCGCGCAGCGTGCGCTCCAGCCACGCGACCGACTCGGCGTCGAGGTGGTTGGTGGGTTCGTCGAGGAGCAGCAGGTCGGGCTTGGACAGCAGCAGGCGGCACAGCGCCACCCGGCGCTTCTCGCCGCCGGAGAGGGTGGCGACGTCCGCGTCGCCCGGTGGCAGGCGCAGGGCATCCATCGCGATCTCGATCTGGCGGTCGAGGTCATCGGCCCCCGCCGCCTGGATCTTGGCCTCGAGCTCGGCCTGCTCCGCGCCGATCTTGTCGTAGTCCGCGTCGGGGTCGGCGTACTTGGCGAGCACGGCGTCGTAGCGCTCGAGCAGGCTGGCGACCTCGGCCACCCCGTCCATCACGTTGCCCTTGACGTCCTTGGTCTCGTCGAGGTGCGGTTCCTGCTCCAGCAGGCCGACCGTGAAGCCCGGCGAGAGGCGGGCCTCCCCGGTGAACCCGTCGTCGAGGCCGGCCATGATGCGCAGCAGCGACGACTTGCCGGAGCCGTTCGGCCCGATCACGCCGATCTTGGCGCCCGGGTAGAAGGCGAGCGTGATGTCCTTGAGGACCTCACGGTCCGGGGCGTGGAACCGGCTCACCTTCCGCATGGTGAAGATGAACTGGGCGGCGTTGCTCATGGCGGCCGACGGTAGCGGCCGCCTCGGTGCCGGCCCGAACCGGCCGACCCGCGTCTAGCGGCGCTGGATGGCGACGAGGTGGGGGAGCGGCACCACGTGATCGAGGTCGTCGACCACGATCCACGCGGACCGGGCGGTGCACGACAGGAGCACGCCCTCGATGGCACCCCCGACCGTCTCTGCGGCGACCCTGGCGCCCACCAACGGGCGCAGGTCGTGCAGCGACATCCCGTGGCTGCTCCCGAGTGCTTCCGCTGCTCCCATAGGGCCCGCTCCCCTTCGCCTCTGGCTGGGTTGTCGAACGGTCTACGCGCGCCGTGGGACAGAGTGGTGGATGCCCGCGCCGGTACGATCGGGCCCGTGGCTGACGATCGCGACGAACCTGACGAGCTGCTGCCGGGCGCCCTCGGCCCCAACGCCTGGCTGGTCGACGAGATGCACGAGCAGTACCTGGCCGACCCCACCTCGGTGAGCGAGAGCTGGCAGGACTTCTTCGCCGACTACCGCCGCGACGCCGCCCCGCAGACGCTGGCTGCCGCCCCGCCTGCCGAGGCGGCGGCCGCCGCCACCGGGACCGCGCCACCAGTCGATGAGGTCCCATTGGGCGAGCCGATCCGCGGTGCCGCCGCCCGCATCGTCACCAACATGGAGGCCAGCCTCGAGGTCCCCACCGCCACGAGCTTCCGGAGCGTCCCGGCCAAGCTGCTCGAGGTCAACCGGCGGGTGATCAACGGCTACCTGGGCCGCACCCGCGGCGGCAAGGTGTCCTTCACGCACCTCATCGGCTTCGCGGTGGTGCGGGCGATCCACGAGAACGTCCCGGTCATGAACTCCTCCTACGTCGAGGACGCCGAGGGCAAGCCACGGGTCATCCGGCACGAGCACGTGAACCTCGGCATCGCCGTCGACCTCGAGAAGAGCGACGGCAGCCGCACCCTGCTCGTGCCCGTCGTGCGCGACGCGGACACGCTCGACTTCCGGGGCTTCTGGGGCGCTTACGAGGAGCTCATCCGCAAGGTCCGCTCCAACAAGCTCAGCCCGGACGACTTCAGCGGGATCACGGTGAGCCTCACCAACCCAGGCACGATCGGCACCCAGCAGTCGGTGCCCAGGCTCATGCCGGGACAGGGCCTCATCGTCGGTGTCGGCAGCCTCGACCACCCGACCGAGTGGAAGGCCGCCGACCCCGTCACGCTGGCCGAGCTCGGTGTGTCGAAGGTCATCACGATCAGCTCGACCTACGACCACCGGATCATCCAGGGCGCGGAGTCGGGCCTCTTCCTGCGCCGCGTCGAGGAGCTCCTCCTCGGCCAGGACGGCTTCTACGACGAGGTGTTCCGCGCGCTGGGCGTGCCCTACGAGGCGGTCCAGTGGCGGCGCGACGTCCACCCCATCGACCGAGAGGAGGCGATGCTCGAGAAGCAGATGGCGGTCGCCAACCTCATCCGGGTGCACCGTGTGCGCGGGCACCTCATCGCCGACCTCGATCCGCTCCGGTGGAAGGAGCCGGACATGCCGGTCGAGCTCGACCCGGCCACGTACGGGCTCACCATCTGGGACCTCGACCGCGAGTTCCTGACCGGTGGCCTGGGCGGGCACGAGCGACTCGCGCTCGGCGACGCGCTCCACGTGCTGCGCGACGCCTACTGCCGCACGATCGGCATCGAGTACATGCACATCCAGGACCCGATCGAGCAGCACTGGATCCAGGAGCACGTCGAGGGGGTCGTCCCCGAGCTCGACCTCGACGACCAGCGCTACATCCTCGAGCGGCTCAACGCGGCGGAGGCCTTCGAGAAGTTCCTCGCGACGAAGTACGTGGGTCAGAAGCGGTTCGGGCTCGAGGGGGCGGAGTCCGCCATCCCGATCCTCGACGCCATCCTCGAGGCGGCTGCGGATGCGGACCTCGATGGCTCGGTCATCGGCATGCCGCACCGTGGCCGTCTCAACGTGCTCACCAACATCGTCGGCAAGAGCTACGACCAGCTCTTCCGGGAGTTCGAGGGCCAGATCGACCCCGACTCCATGCAGGGGTCCGGCGACGTGAAGTACCACCTGGGCCAGGTCGGCAAGTTCGTCGCCCGCTCCGGCAAGGACATCATCGTCGAGCTGGCGGCCAACCCCAGCCACCTCGAGGCGGTCGACCCGGTCGTGGTCGGCATGGCCCGCGCGAAGCAGGACGCCATCAACGACCCCGAGGCGTTCTCCGTCCTGCCGATCCTGATGCACGGCGACGCCGCGTTCGCCGGCCAGGGCGTCGTGGCCGAGACGCTCAACATGAGCGACATCAAGGGCTACCGCGTCGGCGGCACCATCCACGTCGTGGTGAACAACCAGATCGGGTTCACCACCACCCCGGAGTCCGCGCGGTCTGGCTTCTACTCCACCGACGTGGCCAAGATCATCCAGGCGCCGATCCTCCACGTGAACGGCGACGATCCTGAGGCGTGCGTCCGGGTCGCCCGGCTCGCGTTCGCATACCGCCAGCGGTTCCACAAGGACGTCGTCATCGACATGGTCTGCTACCGGCGGCACGGGCACAACGAGGGTGACGACCCCAGCTACACGCAGCCGATGATGTACGCCAAGATCAGCGAGCGGCGCTCCGTGCGGAAGCTCTTCACGGAGTCCCTGGTCAAGCGGGGCCAGCTCTCCCTCGAGGAGGCCGAGCAGGCCCTCGACGACTTCCAGCAGCGGCTCCAGACCGCGCTTGACGAGACCCGGCAGAGCGCGCCGGCCAGCGAGGTGCTCGCCAAGGAGCCCCCGCCGCCGGTCGGCGTGCTGCCCCACATCCAGACCGGCGTCGACCGGGACGTGCTCGAGCGCGTCTACACCTCGCTGTCGACCTGGCCGGAGACGTTCCAGGTGCACCCCAAGCTGCTCAAGCAGTTCGAGGCGCGCGACAAGCTCTGGGCCGACGGCGAGGTCGACTGGGCGCTCGCCGAAGCGATGGCCTACGGGTCCCTTCTGCTGGAGGGCACCGACCTCCGCGTCGCCGGCCAGGACACCCGCCGGGGTACCTTCAGCCACCGCCACGCCGTGCTGATCGACCACACGAACGGCGACGAGTACGCGCCCCTCGCCCATCTCGGTCCCGAGCAGGGCAAGTTCTGGATCTACGACTCGCTCCTGTCGGAGTACGCGGCGCTCGGGTTCGAGTACGGCTACTCGGTGATCGCCAAGGAGTCGCTGGTGGTGTGGGAAGCGCAGTTCGGCGACTTCTGGAACGGCGCCTCCACCATCGTCGACCAGTTCCTCGTCGCGGCGGAGGACAAGTGGAACCAGACGAGCGGCCTCGTGCTCTACCTGCCTCACGGCTACGAGGGGCAGGGGCCCGAGCACTCGTCGGCGCGCGTCGAGCGGTTCCTGACGCTCTGCGCCGAGGACAACATCCAGGTCGCCAGCTGCACGCAGGCATCGCAGGTCTTCCACCTGCTGCGCCGCCAGGTGCGCCGCGGGGTCCACAAGCCGCTCGTGATCTTCACGCCCAAGTCGTTGCTGCGGGCCAGGTCGATGCGGTCCTCGGCTGACGAGCTGCTCAGCGGTCACTTCCGAGAGACGATCGACGACGCCGGCGTGGCCGATCGAGCCGCCGTGCATCGCATCGTGCTGTCGACGGGCAAGGTCGGCCACGAGGCGATCGCGGCACGCGACGCAGCGGGGGCGCCCGTGGCGATCGTCCGGGTGGACCAGCTGTACCCGTGGCCGGCAGAGCAGATCGACGAGATCGTGGCGAGCTACCCCGGCGCCACCGATCTCGTGTGGCTCCAGGAGGAGCCGGAGAACATGGGCGCGTGGAGCTTCGTCAAGGGCCGCCTCTACGAGCGGTTCGACGACACCCACACGATCCACCGCGTGTCGCGCTTCGAGTCCGGCAGCCCCGCCACCGGCTCCCACGCCGTCCACGCCCAGGAGCAGGCTCAGCTCCTCGCCGCCGCCCTCGATCTCTGAGCCGGTCAGGCGACGGGGAAGCCGATCGCCCGCTCGAGCTGGGCGAGGGCGTCGTGCGGGTCGACGACCTTGATCGTGATCATGCCCATGGCGGCGGCCGGCTTGAGGTTCACGCCGAGGTCGTCGAGGAAGACCACCTCCTGCGGCTCGACCCCGCAGGCCTCGCACGCGAGCTCGTAGAACCGGCGGTCCGGCTTCCGGACACCGACCTTGCTCGACTCGATCACGTGGTCGAAGTGGCCGAGGGCTGCGTCACGGCCGTTGGCGCGGGCATCGGAGGGGAAGTCGTCGAAGCTGACCCAGTTGTTCGTGAGGCACGCCGTGACGAGCTGCTCGCGACACCGGCGCACGGCTTCCACCATCGCCGGCCTGATCTCACCGGCGAGCAGCGGCATGAGCTGGCGAGCGTCGACGGTGTGCCCCAAGGCGAGGCACTCGGCTTCGAAGAGGTCACAGAACTCGTCGAAGGTGACCTCGCTGCGCTCGAAGCGCGCCCACGCGTTGACGTCAGGGTTGGTCGAGTTGACGGTGCGGATGAAGTCGTGGGGGAGCCCGGTCCGCTCCTCGAAGCCGTTGAAGGCCTCGAAGGGGCTCGACAGGATCACCCCGCCGAAGTCGAAGAAGGCAGCACGGATCCGCACGGCGGGCATCGTAGGGTCAGGGCGTGCGGAACCGGTCATGAGCGATCAGCAGCAGGGGCCCGGCTGGTGGCTGGCCTCGGACGGCAGGTGGTACCCGCCGGACCAGGCCCCTCCGGTCCCACCGCCTCAGACGTGGGCCACACCACCGCCCGGACCACCCCCGCGCGCGGGCATGCCCGCGGGGGCCATCGTCGCGCTGGTGGTCGCGTGCGTCGTCGGGGTGCTGGGGCTGCTGGTCGTGGTGGGACTCGTCGTGGGCTCCGAGGACGACTCCAGCATGGGAGGCGCCGGCGTCGGCGACCCCTCGGACGAGGGTCCGCCGTTGGACTCCGTGCCGCAGGACGTGCACGTGCCCGAGGGCTTCACGCTCATCGAGGGTGACGGCGTGTCGATCGCGGCGCCCGACACATGGGGCGTCGTCGGTGCCGATGCCATCGAGATGTCCACGGAGGAGCTCGCGAATGCGTTCCCCGATGCTGATCCGGCGCTCGTCGAGCAGATGTCGAGCGCCCTCGGAAAGGGCGCCGTGCTGGTCGCCTATGACTTCGGCGGCGGCGAGTTCGCCTCCAACGTCAACATCACCCGGCTTCCTGGCGAGGCCCCCCTTGCCGCCATCGAGGCGGAGGCGGCAGGGGAGCTGGCATCCCTGGGTGGCGAGGTGATCGCCACGGACATCGTGGACAGACCCCTCGGTGAGGTCCTCGAGCTCGAGTTCACCATCCCGATGGTCCTCCCCGAAGGGTCGCCGCAGCAGATCGACGCGATTCAGCTCTGGGTACCCGTGGACGGCTACACCTACATCATCACCGTGGCGACCGACGAGGACGTGGGCGCGCTGGCCGATGTGATGATCGACACCTTCCGCGTCGGCTGAGGGCCGCTCACCCCAGCAGCAGGTCCCTGGAGAGCGCCTGCCACATGTCCGTGCTGAGCTGGAGCGAGGTGACGTCGATCCTCTCGTCGTCGCCGTGGAACATCGCGCCGTAGTCCTCGAAGGACAGGTCGGTGGAGAAGAGCCCGAAGCCATAGCTGGTCGTGCCGAGACGGCGGAAGAAGCGCGCGTCGGTGGCGCCCACGGTCATGAAGGGGACGATGTCGGAGCCCTCGTAGAACGTCTTGGTGACGCGCCCGATCGAGTCCCAGAGCGGTGTCTCGATGGGCGAGGCCGTCGACGGGTCGTCCACGGATGCGACGAGCTCGACCTTCGCCGCCAGGTCGCCGAGCGCCTCGTCGAGCATCGCCCGCACCTCGACCTCGCCGTCGCCGGGCAACGTCCGGATGTCGATCTGGAGATCGACGCGGTCGGGGATGACGTTGATCTTGGTGCCGCCATGGGCGATCGTCGGCGCAAAGGTGGTGTGGGTGCACGCGTGGAACTGGCGCGCCATGCCCACGGGCAGGGCATCGCAGGCGTCGCCGAAGGCCGCTGGATCGAGCAGCGGCCCGACGATCTCGTCGCCGTACTCCATGCCCTCGAGGAACTGGCGCCAGATGTCATGGATCTGGGTCCGCGGCTCGTACTCGGCGAGCCGCTGCACGACGGCGGCCGCGGTGACCAGCGCATTGTCGGTCTTGTAGGGCTGCGAGCCGTGGCCAGCCGTGCCCGACACCCGGAGCTGGGCCCAGTGGCTTCCCTTCTCGGCCACGATCACCGGCAGCTTCAGGCCAGTCGGGCTCGGGATCGGGATGCCGCCCGACTCGGTGATCACGTAGTCGGCCCGGATGGCGTCGGCCTCGTGCTCGACCAGGTGCCCCGCGCCGAGCGCGCCGAGCGCTTCCTCGTCGGCCACCGCGAGGTACACGAGCGTTCCTCGGGGCCGGAACCCCTCCCGGGCGAGCCGCTTGGTGGCGACAGCCATCGACGCGGTCAGGTTGAGCATGTCGACGGCACCGCGGCCCCACACCTCTCCGTCGATGAGCTCGCCACCGAATGGGTCGTGGCGCCAACCGTCGGGGTTCACGGGCACCACGTCGGTGTGGCCCATGAGCAGCATCGTCGGCGCGTTGGGGTCGGTGCCCTCGATGCGCGCGACGAGGCTCGTGCGTCCGGGAGCGGCTTCGAACCGCTCGCAATCGAGTCCGTCGCCCTCGAGGTACGTCTGCAGCAGATCCGCGCTTCGCACCTCGTTCCCGGACTCCTCGGTGCCGTCGTTCACGCACGCGTTTCGGATGAGGTGCTGCAGGAGATCGGTCACCTCGTCGGTCATGATCGGGACACTACGCGCGCGTTCGACTGTTCAAGCCGCCGGATCTGATGCAACATCCCCCGGTGCACCGCGCCCCTCTGGTTGACTTGCGAACCGGATGACCGTCAAGCACGTCGTCGTCGACGGCTCGAACCTCGCGACAGAGGGACGCACCTTGCCGAGCTTGCAGCAGCTCGATGAGGCAGTCCGCGCGTACCAGGACGAGTTCAAGCCGGTGAAGGTCACCGTCGTCGTCGACGCGAGCTTCCCGAACCGCATCGACGAGGCAGAGCGCGCGACGTTCGAGGAGGCGGTCAACGCGGGGGAGGTCATCTCACCGCCGGCCGGGGTGATCGGTCGAGGTGACGCGTTCCTCCTCCAGATCGCCGATCGCGCTCACGCGGTGGTCCTCTCGAACGACTCCTTCCAGGAGTTCCACGGGCAGTACGGGTGGCTCTTCGACCAGGGCCGTCTCGTGGGTGGCAAGCCGGTGCCGCACGTCGGATGGGTGTTCATGGAGCGCTCCCCGGTGCGCGGCCCGCTGAGCCGCCGGTCGGTGAGCGACGCCAAGAAGGCGGCCAAGAAGGTGGCGCCGGCCCCGGCGGCCGCCAAGGTCGTCGAGAAGACCGCCAAGACGAGTGCGCCACCCGCGGCGAAGACCAGTGGAGGGCGCGGACGAGGACGCCGCGCTGCGCCCCAGCCCGCACCAGCCAAGAAGGTGGCGCTGGCCGCCAAGAGCACCGAGGACACCGGCTCGGGGCGCCGCCGGCGTGGGTCCGGGGGTGGCGGTGTCCACCCGTACAACGAAGCACTGCCGTTCATCGAGTTCGTCTCTGCTCACCCGGTCGGCTCCACCGTCCAGGGCGAGGTGGAGCGGTTCGCGTCGCATGGTGCCTACGTCATGGCAGACGGCGCGCGGTGCTACCTACCGCTCAAGAGCCTCGGCACTCCCGCGCCGCGCAGCGCGCGCGAGGTGCTGAGCTCGGGCACGACCTATACGTTCGTGGTCCACGGATTCGACACGCCCCGGCGCGGCGTCGACCTGACCATGCCAGGTGTCGGGACTGCGGTGGCGAGGAACCTCGCCGCGGTGGGCCCGGCAAGCGATCCCGTACAACCGACAGAGGAGGAACGGGTGGCAGCAGCAAGGAAGAAGGCTCCGGCCAAGAAGGCTCCGGCCCGCAAGAAGGCCGCAGCGAAGAAGGCTCCGGCCCGCAAGAAGGCTCCGGCCCGCAAGGCTCCGGCGCGCAAGAAGGCCGCAGCGAAGAAGGCTCCGGCCCGCAAGAAGGCTCCGGCCAAGCGGCTCCGGCGCGCAAGAAGGCCGCAGCCAAGAAGGCTCCGGCCCGCAAGAAGGCTCCGGCCAAGCGCGCTCCCGCGCGCAAGAAGGCCGCAGCCAAGAAGGCTCCGGCCCGCAAGAAGGCTCCGGCCAAGCGCGCTCCCGCGCGCAAGAAGGCCGCAGCCAAGAAGGCTCCGGCCCGCAAGAAGGCTCCGGCCAAGCGCGCTCCTGCGCGCAAGGCCACCAAGAAGCGCTGACCGGCTCCCCCGCGGGAGCTGGGTTGCCGTCTGCACCGAGGGGGGCTGGCCCGACTCGTTCGGGTCACCCCCACTCGGTCAGGCCGCTTCGGCGCGGGCGGTAGCGTCCGAGGCCGTGCGCCTCGTGACGTGGAACGTGAACTCCCTCAAGGCCCGCCAGGAGCGGGTGGAGGAGTGGCTGGCCGAGTGCCAGCCCGATGTCGTGTGCATGCAGGAGACGAAGCTCGCCGACACTGCCTTCCCGGCGATGGCGTTCTCGGCGCTCGGCTATGAGAGCGCGCACCACGGCGAGGGTCGGTGGAACGGCGTGTCGATCATCAGCCGCGTCGGCCTCGACGACGTCGTCGCAGGGTTCGGCGACGAGCAGCCGGCCGACGAGGAGGCTCGCCTGTTGACGGCGACGTGCGGCGGGGTCCGCGTGATGAGCGCGTACATCCCCAACGGGCGCGCCCTCGACCACGAGCACTACCGGTACAAGCTCCGCTGGCTGGAACGGCTGGTGGGCCACCTCGACGCGGTGGCCGATCCGAGCACACCCGTGGCGCTGTGCGGTGACTTCAACATCGCGCCGACCGATCAGGACGTCTGGGACCCCGCCGTGCTCGTCGACGCGACCCACGTCAGCGAGCCCGAGCGAGCGGCGCTCCAGCGCCTGCTCGACTGGGGGCTCAGGGACGTGTTCCGAGACTGCTACCCGGACACCGACCGGCTCTTCTCGTGGTGGGACTACCGCGCCGGCAACTTCCACAAGGGCATCGGGATGCGCATCGACCTCGTCCTCGGGTCGACGCCGTTCGCCGAACGGGTCCGGTGGGCACTGATCGACCGCAATGCACGCAAGGGGAAGCAGCCGTCGGACCACGCGCCGCTGGTGGTCGACCTGGAGGACGGCACGTGAGCGAGGTCACCCCTCCCGCGGCCGGCAACACGCCGGGTTCGCCTGGCTGGGTGGCACAGCTGCAGCGGCTCCACGAGGTGGAGCCGTCGCCGCGCCGGGCCGCCCTGTTCCGCGTCGCGGGTGCCATTCGTGGCGTGCTGCACAGCATGGTGCAGACGAGCGCGCCGATCGAGGTGATCGAGGCAGCCGCGTCGGATCTGGAGCAGGCCGCCGAGCGGCTCGGCGGGTTCACGAGCAAGTCGATGTACGAGGGCTTCGCCGAGGCGGCCAACTCCCCCGACCCGTTCGGGTTCTTCGACCACAGCCCGATGCTCGGTCGAGCCAACCCGCTTGCGCCGCCCATCCGGTTGTGGCTCGAGGGCGAGCGCATCCTCGGCACCGCCACCTTCGGTGCCGCGTACGAAGGACCGCCAGGGTGCGTCCACGGTGGCTACGTGGCCGCTGCCTTCGACGAGGTGCTCGGTTCGACGCAGTCGCTGTCGGGCAGCCCTGGCATGACCGGCCGGCTCACGGTGCACTACCGGAAGCCGACCCCGCTCGAGACGGAGCTCCGGTTCGAGGGATGGCTCGAGAGCGTGTCAGGTCGCAAGATCCTCACGCGGGGCGCGCTGTACGCGGGCGACGCCCTGTGTGCGGAGGCGGAGGGGCTGTTCATCTCGATCGATCCGTCGCGGTTCGCGGAGCTGAAGCAGGAGCGCGACCGTCGCCAGGTCGACGGCGAGCCGGGTTAGCGGCCCGCGACGAACGCCTCGACCACGGGCACCTCGTCCACGAGGTGCTCCTCGAGACCCGACACGATGGCGCGCTCGACCGCGCCGGCCACGAGGAGCGCCTTCACCCGGAGGTCACCCTCGCCCCGACGCCGGCAGCCGCTGTCGATCGCCTCGAAGTGGTAGGACCCGCTGCAGGAGAACCGGTCGGCGTAGTGATCCGGCAGCATCGTGAAGGTGGTCTGTCGCCGGGCGAGATCGTGGGTCGACCGCTCCACCCACGTGAGGCGGTCGGGATGGATCACCGCCCGAGCGGCGGAGGAGAGCTCGCCGGCGAAGTGGTAGCGGACCTGCAGCACCACGGTGTCGCCGGCGACGTCGTGGCCCACCACCTCGGGCTGGCCGAGCTTCGGGAGATCGAGCAGCGCGGCGTAGAGGGCAGGGTCGGCGTAGGCGCGCGCCACCGCGTCGACGTCGGCGGAGAACCGCTGTGCGATGCTGAACCTCATCGGTCGCCTCCCGCCTCGGCGGGTGCCGAGAGCGCGTCCAGCATGGCGTCCCCGAACCGGCCGGCCAGGATCGGCCCCACCCCTCGCACCGCGCCGAGCTCCTCGAGGTCGCGAGGCCGTGCCGCGACGACCCGGCTGAGCACGTGGTCGGGCAGCACCGCTTCAGGGTTGATGCGGGCGGCCCGCGCCGCGCCATCCCGCCAGCGGCGGAGTGCCTCCAGTCCGGGTGCCGGCGAAACTCGGCTCGCCCGGAGAACCTCCCGCTGACGGGCGACCTCGTCGGACCAGTCCTCGACGGGCGGCGTGATCGGCCCCGGTTCCGCGGGGGCGGGTCGGGCGGCCGCCCGCTGCACCAACGGGTCGAGGAGCGGTGAGCGACGTCGCTCGACGACCTTGCCACCGAAGGTGCGGTGCTCAGCCCACGTGATGCGAAGGTCCTGCTGGGCGCGGGTCATCGCGACGTACAGGAGGCGGGCCTCCTCCGCGCGAGCGGCGGCGGTCCGGGCGTGGGCGATGGGCACGTAGCCGTCCTCGGCGCCGGCGATGTGCACGGTTGTCCACTCGAGCCCCTTGGCGGCGTGGAAGGTGGCCACGTCGACCGCGTCGCGACTCCCGGGGTGATCACCCTCGGACTGCACGGTTGCCGTCAGCCACGAGCTGAACGTGTCGGCGCGCCCCACCGGGTCGAGGCGAAGGTAGTCGCGACCCATGCGGAGGAGGGCGGCCAGGGCGGCCCGCTCGTCGGCCTGCCGGTCGAGCACCACCGCCCGTGCGTCGACGTCGTCGCGGAGGTCGAGCAGCTCGTCCTCGTCGGTGGCCTGCGCGTCCAGCTGGAGCTCGAGGTCGGCAAGGGCGGTGCCGAGCGGGACCGTTGCGCTGCGCAGATCGCGCAGGGCGCGCCGCACGTCAGCACGATCCAGGAAGGCTGCCCCGCCGCGAACCCGGTGGGGGATGCCCGCACCACGGAGCGCCTCTGCGATCAGGTGCGTCTGGGCGTGGGTCCGCACGAGCACGGCCTGCTCCGACCACCGCCGCCCAGGAGCGCGCGCCATCCGGACGGCTCGCGCGATGGCGATCGCCTCCGCGCGGTCGTCGGCGTGGCCCGCGAGGTGGGGTGGCGGGCCGGCCGCCCGGGTGGCCAGGATCTCGCGGGCCGGTTGGCGGGCACTGCGCAGCACGGCGGCCGCGTCGCTGAGGATCTCCGGTGTCGACCGGTAGCTCCGATCGAGCTCGATCACCTCGGCCGGTGGCCACCAACGGTGGATGTCGAGGAGGAACCCGGCGTCGGCACCGTTCCATCCGTAGATCGCCTGTTGGGGGTCACCCACGGCGGTCACGTCGTAGCGGTCGCCTCGCCACGCCTCGAGGAGGCGGAACTGGAGCGGGTTCACGTCCTGGAGCTCGTCCACGAAGAGGTGTCGGAAGCGCCACCGCTGCGCCGACGCGAACGACTCGTCCTCCTCGAGCGCACGCGCGACGAGCGCCAGCAGGTCGTCGAAGTCCACCAGGCCGCCCCTGCGCTTGCGCGTCTCGTAGGCCGCGTAGACCTCCGCCACGACCTCCGGCTTGAGCGAGGGCTTGCGGCGGGCGCGCGCCACCGCCTCGACGTAGGCATCCGGGGTGACCATGCGGGCCTTTGCCCACTCGATCTCCGTGGCCAGGTCGGCCGCGACCGTGCGCTTGTCCTTACCGGGCGTGGACGGTGCCAGCTCGGTGAGCAGCCGGCCCTTGCGGTCGAGCAGGGCCAATGGTGCCCGGCCCTGGTCTGCCCATCGGGTGCGCAGCGTGCCCCACGCCGCGGCGTGGAACGTGCCGGTCGTCACCTCACCACGGAGACCCAGCCGGCGCAGGCGGTCGTCCAGCTCGCCGGCTGCCTTGCGAGTGAAGGTCAGGGCCAGCACGTGACGCGGGTCGGCGGCGCCGGTGGCCACCCGATGCGCGATCCGGCGGGTCAGGACCCGCGTCTTGCCCGATCCAGCGGGCGCCAGGACCACCAGAGGCTGCGCGGTGGAGGTCACGGCGGCCCGCTGGGCATCGTCGAGCCCCTCGAGGAGCGCCTCGGGATCCATCGTGCGTCGACCCTACGCTGGCGCCGATGGTGGATGTGCCGGTCGAGCGCTTCGAGGAGCTGGTGGCCGATGCCCTCGACGAGATCCCCGACGAGCTGTGGCGGCTCGTCGACAACATGGTGGTCGTCGTCCGGGAGGGCATCGAGGGCTCGTCGCTGCTCGGGCTGTACGACGGCATCCCGCTGACCGACCGCGACGCGTCCTATGCCGGGATGGTGCTGCCCGATCGGGTCACGATCTTCCGTCGTCCCATCCTCGCCATGTGCACCGACGAGGCCGAGGTGGTGGAGCAGGTGCGCATCACGGTCATCCACGAGGTCGCGCACCACTTCGGCATCGACGACGACAGGCTCCACGAGCTCGGCTGGGCCTAGGCATTACGCTGCCGCCGTGGCGTTCTCGTCGAAGCTGTTGAACGAGGGCGAGGACATCGTCCTCGACCTCCATCCGCACTGGGTCTACTTCATCAAGTCGGGCCTGTTGCTGCTGGTCACCCTGGCGATCGGCGTCTGGATGCTGGCCAACCGTTGGGAGGGCGCGTCGCTCGGGATCTCGGGCGTGCTGGTGCTGATCGCACTCGGCTGGACGGGGCTCACCTACCTCGAGTGGGTCACCACCAACTTCGTCATCACCACCGACCGGCTCATCTACCGGCACGGCGTGCTGTCGAAGCACGGCATCGAGATCCCGCTCGACCGGGTCAACACCGTCTTCTTCTCACAGTCGATCGTCGAGCGAATGGTCGGATCGGGCGACCTGGTGATCGAGTCGGCGGGCGAGATGGGCCGCCAGAACTTCTCCAACGTGCGCAAGCCGTCTGCCGTGCAGAACGAGATCTACAAGCAGATGGAGGCCAACGAGAACCGCAAGTTCGACCGGGTGAACCGCGGCGCACCGGCATCGGCCCCGGCGGCGACCGACGAGTCCATCCCCGACCAGATCGCCAAGCTCGACCAGCTCCGCCAGTCGGGCGCGCTCACCCAGGGCGAGTTCGACGCCAAGAAGCAGCAGCTCCTCGACCGCATGTGACGGTCACCCGCGGCTGAGCTGCCACCAGTGGCCGATCGGACGGAGGCCGAGGTGGCCGGCGACGCCTTGGCTCGCCCGGTTGTCCCAGGACGTGCTGTAGAAGGCCGTCCGCCCTTCGACGAGCGTCGACCAGGCGGCCGTCACCGCGGCGCCGATGCCCCGGCGGCGATGGGGCTCGTAGGTCCAGACCCCGGCCTCGGCCGCGCTCGCTGTCGATCGTGCCGTCTCGCACGCGGCGGCGACCTGACCGTCGACCATGGCGACCACCCAAGGGGCCGTCATGAGGCGGTCGACCTCCGGCATCAGCCCGCGGAGCGATGAGGCGCCGGTCTCGGCGGACGACCGCATGTCGACTGCGCTGGGTGCGGCCAGCGGGGAGGAGACGACGTACGACGGGCCGCCCTGCGGTGAGGCCAGCTCGCCGACGTCGGTGAGAGCACCGACGAGGGCCGCGGCCCGCGTGGGCGCCCAGCCGATCGAATCGGCGGGTGGCTCGCCCGAGAGCAGGCTCGCCACCCTGGCCTCGACGCCGGCCGGGACCTCGGCCGACGTCGCCCAGCACATGCCCGTCGAGCACGCGGCGACCACGAGCAGCGGCGCCGGGTCCTGGCCGTCCGTGCGGCAGTGCAGCACGCGGCCTCCCTCGTCGGTGACCCACAGCGTCTCCAGCTCGAGCCTCAGCAGGGCGAGATCGTCCAATGCTCAGTGCTCGAAGGTCCAGGTGAGCACGACGCCCGGCTCGACCTCACCGAGCCCGATCCGCTCGATGTCCATGCGTCGACCCTATTGCGGGGTGTCGGGGGCATCATCGAGGATTCGGGCGCCATCGGACGCAGTGACGCGCCAGTGGGGTGTGTCCTCCGGCATGGGCGCGCCCCGTTCGACGAGCGCCACGACGCACCCGCCGAAGCCCGCGCCGGTGAGTCGCGCACCGATCACGCCGCGAGTCGCCCCCAGACGGTCGACCAGCGCGTCGAGCACCGGCGTGCTGACCTCGAAGTCGTCCCGGAGGCTGCGATGGCTGGCCGCCATCGCCGCCGCCATCGCCGCCCGGTCGCCTGCAGCGAGCGCCGCGGCCAGGTCGTCCACCCGTCCGTTCTCGGTGATGACGTGTCGTGCCCGCCGGCGAGTGACCTCGTCGGGCAGCTCGTGGAGGTCATCGAGGGTGGCGGCGCGCAGCGGCCCGATCGTTGCCTGGGCGGACTGGCAGGCTGCCGCTCGCTCGGCGTAGTCGCTCGTGGCGAGCTCCCGCCTCTGACCGGAGTCGACGACGACCACCTCGACGTCCTCGGGCATCCGGACGGGCGTCACCCGCAACGTCGTGCAGTCGATGCGCAGCGCGTGGTCGGCGACGCCGGCGGCGATGGCCAGCTGGTCCATGATCCCGCAGGGGACTCCCGACGCTCGCTGCTCGGCCACCTGACAGGCGCGTGCGAGCTCGAGGGCCGTCCCTTGGAAGCCGAGTGCGATCGCGACCGCAACCTCGAGGGCGGCCGAGGACGAGAGGCCGGCTCCGATCGGCAGCGTCGTGTCGACCGACCCGGTGAACCCCTCCTGCGGCCGCACCTCGGCCACCACCGCGGCGACGTAGCGAGCCCACGCCGGCGAGACGGACGACGGGTCGCCGACGTCGAGCGGCACCATGGCGGGCGCGGGATCGACGGGGGAGCGCAGCTCCACGATGGCTCCGCCGCGCTGCCCGATGACCGTGGTGCCGAGGTCGATCGCCATCGGCAGCACCAGCCCACCCGTGTGGTCGGTGTGGTCGCCGATCAGGTTCACGCGGCCGGGCGCCCAGGCGCGGACCATCAGGCGGCGCGCAGCTGCTCGATCGCCTCGGTCGCCAGATCCAACAGCGTGAGGTCCCAGGGGGCTCGCATGGCGATGTTGATCTGGTCCGCACCGGCCTCGACGTACTCGCCGATGCGCTGGACGAGCTGGTCGGGCGACCCGATCATGACCCCTGGTCGCACCCGCTCGGCGATCTGGCCGAACTGCGCGAGGAGCGCATCCTCGTCCTCGCAGAGGCCGACGTTGACAGCGGTGCGGATCTCGGCCGGATCGCGCCCGACGGCGGCACAGTGGTCGGCCAGCACGTCGCGCTTGTGGGCGATGGTCTCCGGTGCGACGAAGGGCACGTTCCACCCGTCGGCGTACCGGGCCGCGATGCGCAGCGTGCGCTTCTCGCCGCCGCCGCCCACCCAGATCGGCAGCTCGGCCTGCATGGGCTTGGGCTCGCAGCGCGCCTCGGTGAGCTGCACGTGGGTGCCGGAGAAGTCGGTGACCTCCTGGCGCAGCAGCCCGCGGATCGCCTGGATCGACTCCTCGAGGAGGTCGAGGCGCTCGCCGTCCGACGGGAACGGGATGCCATACGCCGCGTACTCGTTGAACGCCCACCCGGCGCCGAGGCCGAGGTCGGCCCGCCCACCGGAGAGGTGGTCGATGGTGGCGATGGCGTTGGCCAGCACGGCTGGGTGCCTGTAGCCCGCGCAGTAGACGAGCGAACCGACCCGCACACGTGAGGTGTGGCAGGCGAGGGCGGCGTGGCAGGCGACGGCTTCGTGGCACTCGTACCCCGAGAAGTCGGCCGAGTAGAAGTGGTCCCAGATCGAGATCCAGTCGAACCCGTGGTCCTCGATCCGGGTCCACAGGTCCCGGAGCTCGGCGATGGTGGTGTTCTGGAGACCGGTGTGCACCCCGAAGGTGGTCATGCGCGGAACCTACTCTGCGCCCGTCCGGCGCCTCCTTGACCACGCAGTCAAGGGCCCGACAGGATGACCGGGTGACCACGTCCATCGCGGCCGTCAACGGGATCGAGATCGGCTACGAGACCCTCGGCGACCCCGGTGACGAGCCCCTCCTGCTCGTGATGGGCCTGGGCGCGCAGCTGATCGCCTGGCCCATCGAGCTCTGCGAGGCGCTCGTCGACCGCGGGTTCTTCGTCATCCGATACGACAACCGCGACACCGGGCTGTCGACCCAGCTCGAGCACGTCGGGGGTCGACCTGATGAGCTCGTTCATGAGGGCCTTCCAGGGTGAAGCCGTCGATGCCGCGTACACGCTCTCCGACATGGCCGCCGACGGCATCGCGCTGCTCGACCACCTCGGCATCGACTCGGCCCACGTCGTCGGTGCCTCGATGGGCGGGATGATCGCCCAGACCATGGCCATCGAGCACCCCGCCCGGGTGCGCTCGCTCACCTCGATCATGTCGATGACGGGCGAGCCCGACTTCGGCCAACCCACGCCCGAGGCACTCGAGATCCTCGTCCGACCGGCGGGGCCCACGCGCGATGAGGCCATCGAGGCGAGCGTCGCCGGATCGAAGGTCATCGCGAGCCCCGCCCACTGGGACGAGGACGTGGCGCGCCAGCGCGCGGTGGAGGCCTACGACCGCTGCTTCAACCCCGCCGGGATCGCGCGCCAGCTCCTCGCCATCCTCGCGTCGGGTAGCCGGGCCGAGGGCCTCGCCGAGCTCGACGTTCCGACGCTCGTGATCCACGGCGACCTCGACCCGCTGATCACCCCCAGCGGCGGGCAGCGCACCGCCGAGCTCGTCCCCGGTGCCGAGCTGCTCATGATCGAGGGGATGGGTCACGACCTGCCCCCCGCTGTCCTGGGGCAGGTCGTCGAGGCCATCACCTCGCTCGCCGCCCGCACCCACGCCTGATCCGAAAGGACCGCTGATGCCTGGACCCCTCGAGGGCCTGAAGATCATCGAGATCGCCGGGATCGGCCCCGGTCCGTTCTGCGCCATGATGCTGGCGGACATGGGCGCCGACGTGGTGCGCGTCGATCGGGCGCAGAACGTCAGCGGCGGCGACCCGGCCGCTCCGCCGGCCGACGTGCTCAACCGCGGGCGGCGCTCGATCGGTGTCGATCTCAAGAACCCCGACGGTGTGGAGGCCGTGCTGGCGCTCATCGAGCAGGCCGACGGCCTCCTCGAGGGCTTCCGCCCCGGCGTCATGGAGCGGTTCGGCCTCGGCCCCGACGTCGGCCCTCGCGCGCAACCCTCGGCTCGTCTTCGGACGCATGACCGGGTGGGGCCAGGACGGCCCGTACGCCCAGGCCGCCGGGCACGACATCAACTACATCGCCCTCGCCGGGGCGCTCGACCCGATCGGTCGGCGCGGCGGTCCGCCGGTGCCGCCGCTGAACCTGGTCGGCGACTTCGGCGGCGGTGGCATGCTGCTCGCCTTCGGCATGGCGTGCGGGCTGGTGAACGCCCAGCGGACCGGCATCGGGCAGGTGATCGACGCTGCCATGGTCGACGGCTCGGCCGTGCTCACCACGATGTTCCACGCCTTCCGGGCCATGGGCATCTGGCACGACGAGCGGGGCACGAACATGCTCGACACGGGCGCGCACTACTACGACGTCTACGAGACGGCGGACGGCAAGTACGTGTCGATCGGCTCGATCGAGCCGCAGTTCTACACGGAGCTGTTGCGCCTCACTGGGCTCGAGGGCGAGGAGCTGCCTTACCAGCAGGACCGGACGGCGTGGCCTGCGCTCAAGGAGCGCCTCGCTGCGATCTTCAAGGCGAAGACCCGCGACGAGTGGTGCGACCTCATGGAGGCCACCGATGTGTGCTTCGCTCCCGTCCTCTCGCTCGGGCGAGGCGCCGCAGCACCCGCACAACGTGCACCGCGGCACGTTCGTGGAGATCGAGGGCGTCGTGCAGCCGGCGCCGGCGCCGCGCTTCTCGGCCACCCCGGTCGAGGTGCAGCGTCCGCCGTCGCACGCCGGCCAGCACACCGACGAGGTCCTCACCGAGTGGGGGCTCGACGCCGACCGGGTCGCGAAGCTGCGTGAGGCCGGCGCGATCGCGTAGTCACCCGCGTAGCCTCGCGGCATGGCGACACTGGTCTCGTTCCAAGCCCATCCCGACGACGAGACGACCAACTCGGCGGGCACCCTCGCCAAGGCGGCGGCGGGCGGTCATCGCACCGTGCTCGTGTTCGCCACCAACGGGGAGCTCGGTGAGGTGGTCGACGGCGTGCTCGATGACGGGGAGGAGCTGTGGCAGCGCCGCCTGCTGGAGGCGCAGCGGTCCGCGGAGATCCTCGGCGTCCAGCGGGTGGAGTTCCTCGGCTACCACGACTCGGGGATGATGGGCACACCCGAGAACGACCTACCCCACACCTTCTGGCAGGTCGATGTCGAAGAGGCCGCCGAGCGGCTTGCCCAGATCCTCCGCGAGGAGGACGCCGACATCCTCACGATCTACGACAGCGACGGCAACTACGGCCACCCGGACCACATCCAGGTGCACCACGTGGGCAAGCGCGCCGCCGAGCTGGCCGGCACCCCACGCGTCTTCGAGGTCACGATGAACCGCGACCACTTCAAGCGGTCGATGCTCGAGGCGGCGGAGCGAGGAGAGCTCCCGGGTGACGATCGCCCCGACCCTGAGTTCTTCGACACGCTCGGTCGACCTGAGTCGGTGATCACCACGACCGTCGACATCCGGGAGTACGTCTCGAAGAAGCGGGAGGCGATGCGAGCCCACGCCAGCCAGATCGCGGACACGTCGTTCTTCCTGTCGATGTCCGACGAGGCCTTCGAGCAGGGGTTCGGCTTCGAGTGGTTCATCCGTCACGGCGTGCCCGAGCACCACCGCGACGACGACCTCTTCGACGGTCTCGAATGACCGAGGCGTGGACCCACACGTCGCTCGCCCAGCAGCTCGTCTTCGGCCCCGGCTCGTTGGATCGCCTGCCCGAGCTGGTGAAGCTGCTCGGTGTCCGAAAGGCGCTGCTGGTCACCACCGAGGGCCGCCTGGGTTCCCCTGACGGGGCGCGCGTCGAGCGGCTCCTGGGCCGGACGCTCGCCTCGACCTTCGCCGACGTGCGGTCCCACGTGCCCGTGCCGCTCGTGCAGCAAGCCGTGCTGCAGGCTCGTCGCGACGGCGTCGACGTCGTGGTCTCCTTCGGGGGCGGATCGTGCGCCGATCTCGGCAAGGCGGTGTGCTTCTTCCTCGAGCAGGAGGCAGGCATGCCCGGGGCGAGCCACATCGACCGCCCGGTGGTGCCGCACATCAGCATCCCGACCACGTACTCCGGGGCCGAGCTCACGCCGTTCTTCGGGATGACCGATCCGGCGACGAAGCAGAAGCAGGGAGCCGGCGGGCCCACCTCCGCGCCGATCGTGGCGATCTACGACCCCGACCTCACCGTCTCCACCCCCGCGCGGGTGCGAGCCGAGACTGGCATGAACGCCCTCGCGCACTGCGTGGAGGCGGCTTACTCACCCCACCGCACCCCCGAGGCGGAGGCGATCGCGCTCGCCGGCGCCCGTCGGATCCACGAGGCGCTCCCCGTCGTGGTGGCCACCCCGGAGGACGCCGAGGCCCGGTCCGCGATGCTCGCCGGCGCCGCCCTGGCCGGCCGCTGCCTCCTCAACGCCGGGATGGGCGTGCACCACGGCCTGGCCCAGCTCGTGGGAGGTCGGACGGGGATCCCCCATGGCCTCGCCAACGCGATCATCCTGACCCACGCGGTGGCGTTCAACGCGGTGGCCGTGCCCGACGAGGTGCAGCAGATCGGCATCGCCCTCGGCGGCGGGGAGGCCGCGTCGGCGATCGACCGGCTGCGCGAGCAGGTCGGACTTCCCGGTCGCCTCTCCGAGGTCGGCGTCGCGGAGGACGACCTGGAGGCGGTGGCCCGCCTGTCGCAGGCGAATGCGAACGTCGCCCGCAACGCGCGCCCGGTCTCCGAGGCCGACGCCCTCGCCATCCTCAGCGCCGCCTGGTAGCGCCTCCGCCTGACTGGCGCGGGGCCGTGTTCGCGGGCGAGGCTCGGCGGCGTGAGCATCATCAAGATCAACGCCATCACCGTCGCCGCGGACAGTGGCGACGAGCTCGCCCAGCGGTTCGCGAAGCGGGCCGGCGCCGTGGACGGCCAGGACGGCTTCGAGGGCTTCGAGCTGCTGAAGCCGACCGACGACCGCACGACCTGGCTGGTCGTCACTCGGTGGCGGGACGAGGACGCCTTCAACGCCTGGGTCAGCAGCCCGGCCTTCGGGGCAGGCCACCAGAGCGAGGGCGGCAGCCACCCGCACGGCGAAGGCGCCGCGCGGCCCGTTGGCGTGTCGTCGGAGCTCTGGAGCTACGTCGTCGCCGGTGGTTCGGCCGGCTCAGCTTGACCCTCACGGGGCCTGGGGGCCGCGGATCAGGCGGCCCGGAAGCTCCCCGGTGAAGTGGTCGTCGGCGACCGTCTGCACGCCCTCGACGAACGTTGCCGCGTAGCCCTGCGCCCGCTGCACGAGCCGACGCCCGCCCGCGGGCAGGTCGAAGGCCATGCGCGGCAGGCCGAAGGACAGCTCGTCGAAGTCGATGACGTTCAGGTCCGCCCGTTGGCCTGGAGCCACGAGCCCTCGGTCGTGGAGGCCGTAGAGGGCGGCCGTCTCCTGCGTCTGGCGGTGAACGATGTGCTCGAGCGGGATGGTCGGGCCGCGGCGCCGGTCGCGGGCCCAGTGCGTGAGCATGAACGTCGGCGTGCCGCCGTCGCAGATGGCACCGCAGTGCGCGCCGGCATCGGACAGCCCGAGGCGGGTCCGTGGGTGCAGGGTCGCCTCGTAGGTCATCGAGAGGTCGCCGTAGCTGTAGTTGAAGAAGGGGGCGTAGACCATCCCGTTGCCCTCGTCGGACGTCAGCACGTCCAGCAGGACCTCCATCGGGGTGACGCCCCGTTGCCGGGCGACGGCCGCGATCGAGGTGGAGGCATCGGGCTCGTAGTCGATGTCCGGCCCGTCGACGGGCCACATGCGCCCGACCTTGTCCAGGACCACGCGCTGGAAGAAGCCGCCGTCGTCGGGCACCTCGTGCGCCAGGCGCCGGCGACGCTCCGGGTCGGCGAGGGCCTCGAGCCGCTCGGGCATCGCCAGGTGGGCGACCTCGGCATAGGCGGGGTGGAAGAGCAGAGGGTGCACGCTGCCGTGCAGGCAGTAGAGGATGCCGATGGACCGACCCGCCACCTGGGCCACGATGTCGAGCCCCGCCTGGTCCGCCTGGTCCAGCAGGCCGAGCACCGAGCGCCACACCTCAGGGTCCTGGTCGGGCTGGTTGAGGTTCACGCTCACGGTGTGACCCGACCGACGGGCCAGGGCCTCCATCCACGGCCACTCCTGGACCGGCACGAGGGCATGGTCGGGTGCGAACTGGAAGACGCCGTGCCCGGCACGCGAGAGCGCATCGCCGATGGCCAGGAGCTCGTCGGCCGTAGCGGTCGTGCCGGGCACCAGCTCCCCGTCCTTGGACCGGTGCAGGGGCGTGCGGCTCGTGGAGAAGCCGAGTGCGCCGGCCCGCAGCGCCTCCTCGACGAGCGCGGCCATGGCGAGGCTGTCGGCTTCGGTCGCGGGCTCGTTGGCCGCGCCCCGGTCGCCCATCACGTAGGCGCGGAGGGGGCCGTGGGCGATCTGCGCGCCGACGTCGAGGACCTTCGGCTCGGCCGCCACGGCATCCAGGTACTCCGGGAACGACGTCCACTCCCAGGTGATGCCCTCGGTCATGGCCGACCCCGGGATGTCCTCGACCCCTTCCATGAGCTCGATGAGCCAGGCGTGGCGGTCGGCGGCCGCTGGTGCGAAGCCGACGCCGCAGTTCCCCATCACCACCGTGGTGACCCCGTGCCAGGAGCTCGGGGTGACCCACGGGTCCCAGGTGACCTGGGCGTCGTAGTGGGTGTGGATGTCGACCCAGCCGGGCGTGACCAGCCGACCGTCGGCATCGAGGACCCGACGGGCCGACGCGGTGGGTGCCTCGCCGGCGGGCACCACCTCGGCGATGCGGCCCTGGTCGACGATGACGTCGGCCTGGCGCGCCGGGGCACCGGACCCGTCCACGAGCCGCCCGTTGCGCACCACCAGATCGATCATCGGTGCCAGTCCAGCAGATCGACTGGCGCCGTGCCGAAGCGACACGGAAGGCTCGACCCGTGACGTTGCGCGACCTCCACGCCGACTTCGCGTGGGTGGTGGTGGCGACGAACGCGGCGGTCGGGCTCTGGGCGCTCGCCGCCCACTGGCAGGAGCGGTGGCGCACGCGCTGGCTGTGGACGGCCACCGTCGTCGCGGAGCTCACGATCGTCGTCCAGGTGTGCCTGGGGGTGTTCCTCGTCGCGGTGCAGGACTTCGAGGTTGCCCAGTTCCACGCCTTCTACGGGTTCGTCGCCCTCGCCACGGTCGGCATCATCTACAGCTACCGGCAGCAGGTCCAGCAGCACCTCTACCTGCTCTACGGGCTCGGCGGCCTGTTCCTCATGGGCCTCGCGCTGCGCGCCATCGTCATCTCACCCATCCCCGTCCCCTGACCGGAGGAGTCTCGTGTCGTCCGCCAGAGCCCACCTCGTCCTCGCCTACGTGCTGCCCGTCCTCGTGCTCGCGCAGGCGGCGCTGGCCGGCCGGCACCTGTTCGAGGGCTCCAGCATCTCGGTGCACGGCATCCTCGGGGAGGTGACGTTCGCTCTCACCGTGCTGGGCGTGGTGCTGGCCGTGGTGCGGGGGTGCGACGGCCTCGTGTTCGGCGTCGCGGTCGCGCTCGCGGCCCTGGCCTTCGCGCAGGTGGGCCTGGGCTTCGTGGGGCGGGACACGGCGGCCGCAGCGGCCTGGCACATCCCCGTGGGCGTGACCATCTTCGGCCTCACCACCTACCAGCTGGCCCTGCTGACCCGCCGAGCGTCGGTCTGAGGGTGAAGAGGCGCGGCGAGGCGGAGGTTGGTGCTCGGTGCCGCCCTGCCTGACGTGCGGTCGTCCGGGCCGTACAACCGACGAGACGGCGGCGGAGCAGTCGCCCGACGCCTCGTCGACATCGATCCGATCTACAGGTGAACCACCGGGCAGGTGAGCGTGCGGGTGATGCCGTCGATCATCTGGACCCGGCTGACCACCATCTTGCCGAGCTCGTCGACCGTGGCGGCCTCGGCCCGGGCGATGACGTCATAGGGGCCCGTGACGTCCTCGGCGGACACGACGCCGTCGATGCCGTCGACCTCCTGGGCCACCTGGGCGGCCTTGCCGACCTCGGTCTGGATCAGGATGTACGCGCTGACAGCCATCGAGCCTCCTGCGGTGGGATGGCCCGATCGTAGCGAGTAACGTCCACCCCCCACCCGCGCGCTCGCGCGGGCATCTACGCGCGTCCGGGGAGGTGCCACGGCCAATGCGGCTCTACGTCGAGGTGGCGCGCCGCACGTACTGGCGCATCAGCACCTACCGCAGCGCCACCGTCGCTGGTGTGTTCACGAACACGGTGTTCGGGTTCCTGCTCGCGTATGTGCTCCTCGCCGTGTACAGCCAGCGCGACACGGTCAGCGGCTTCACCGCGATGGAGACGGTGACCTTCACCTTCGTCGCCCAGGGCTTGCTGATGCCCCTCGGCCTGTTCGGCACGACGGAGATCGCCGACCGGATCACCAGCGGCGACGTGATCGTCGACCTCCAACGGCCCTACGACCACCAGGCGTGGTGGGGCGCGGTCGACTACGGCAAGGCCGGCTACTACCTGCTGTTCCGCGGCATCCCGCCATTCGTGGCGGGTGCCCTGGTGTTCGACCTCACCGTGCCCGACCCGCTCCAGGGGGCGGCGTTCCTCGTGAGCGTGGGACTGGGCATCGCGGTGGCCTTCGGCTGGCGCTACCTCCTTCAGCTGAGCGGCTTCTGGCTGCTGGACGTGCGGGGACCGAACCAGCTCGGGTGGCTCACGGCGCAGTTCCTGTCCGGGTCCTTCATCCCGATCTTCTTCTTCCCCGACTCGCTCGAGCGGTTGTGCCGGCTCCTGCCCTTCGCGTCGATGCTCCAGGTGCCCGTGGAGGTCTGGCTGGGCCGCCATGAGGGACTCGACCTCGTCGGGGTGTGGGCGGTCCAGGTGGTCTGGGCGGTACTGCTCGTGCTGGCCGGGCGGGCCGTGATGGCTCGGGCCGTGCGACGCGTGGTGGTGCAGGGTGGTTGAGGTGCGTGCCGCGCTCCGGGTCTGGCGGCGACTGGTGGCGGCGCGGATCCGGGCCGACTGGCAGTACCGGACCTCCTTCGTCCTGTTCCTGTTGAGCCAGACCCTCATCGCCGGGCTGGACCTGCTGGTGATCGCGGCGATCTTCGGTCAGGTCGACAGCCTGGCGGGGTGGTCCGGTGCGGAGGTGGCTCTCCTGTTCGGGCTGGCCGGCGTGGGCTTCGGGCTGGCCGACCTGCTGATCAGCCAGGTGGAGCTGGCCTCGTGGCACATCAAGCAGGGCACCTTCGACCTCTTCCTGCTCCGCCCGGTGCCCACCTTGGTCCACCTCTCGGCATCGGAGTTCGCGCTGCGGCGAGTCGGTCGCGTCATCCAGCCGATGATCGTCCTGGGCATCGCGCTCGCGGTGGCCCCGATCGAGTGGAGCGCGGAGGTGGTTCTCCTGGTGCCGGTGACCATCCTCAGCGGCGTCGCCATCTTCGGGTCCGTGTGGGTCGCCACCTCGTCGCTGACGTTCTGGACCATCGAGAGCCAGGAGTTCGGGAACGCGTTCACCTACGGTGGCGGCTTGGCGGCGCAGTACCCCATCGACGTGCTCGCCACCTGGCTCCAGCGGGTCTTCACCTTTCTCGTCCCGATCGCCTTCGTCGCGTACGTACCGGCGTGCAGGATGCTCGGACGGGAGCCGGTGGGGGTGCCGTCGTTCGCGGCCTGGGCCACCCCCGCGGTCGCCGCCGCCAGCGTGCTCGCGGCGCGCGCCCTGTGGGGCCTCGCCGTCCGCCATCACCGAAGCACCGGGAGCTGATCCGTGACCTCCGATCCGATCATCGACGTGACGGGGCTCACCAAGCGCTTCGATGTCCGCCGCAAGGCCGGGCGGGTGCGCCGGCGTCGCGAGGAGGTGGTGGCCGTTGCGGGCATCGATCTCCGGATCGAGCGCGGGGCCATGGTCGGCTTCATCGGGCCCAACGGCGCCGGGAAGTCGACGACGATCAAGATGCTCACGGGCATCCTCGTCCCCACCGCGGGCTCGGTGCGCGTGGATGGTCTCGTGCCGAGCCGCCAGCGCACCGAGCTGGCCCGGCGCATCGGCGTGGTGTTCGGTCAACGATCGCAGCTGTGGTGGGACCTGCCCCTGCGAGACAGCTTCGACCTGCTCCGCCACGTCTACGCCGTGCCGGCCGAGCGCCACGCGGCCAACCTGCGCCGCTTCAGCGAGGGGCTCGACCTCGGGCCGCTGCTCGACGTACCTGTGCGGCAGCTCTCGCTCGGCCAGCGGATGCGCGGCGAGCTCACGGCGGCGCTGCTCCACGATCCGGCCATCCTGCTGCTGGACGAGCCCACCATCGGCCTCGACCTCATCAGCAAGGAAGCCGTCCGCGAGTTCCTGGTGGAGGTCAACCGGGAGCAGGGGACGACGGTCCTGCTCACCACCCACGACCTGGTCGACGTCGAGCGGCTCTGCGAGCGGCTGCTCATCATCGACCACGGTCGCGTCATCGAGGACGGCACCGTGGCCGGGATCACCGAGCGCTATGGCACCGAGCGCACGCTCGTCGTCGACCTCGCCCAGCCCGGCCCCCCGCTGCAGGTGGCCGGCGCCGACGTGACGAGAGTGGAGGGGCCCCGTCAGTGGCTGCGGTTCCAGCGCGACGACGTGAGCGCCTCGGAGCTGTTGAGCCGGGTGACGTCCCAGGTCGACGTCCGTGACCTCTCGATGGAGGAACCGGACATCGAGAGCATCGTCCGGGAGATCTACGCTCGGTGACGATGCGCACGAGGCCGCTCACACTGGCCGCCTTCGGCGTGGTGGCCGTCGCTCTCGACCCGCGGGTCGTCGCGTGGGACCCCTTCCCCGACGTGGTGGGCTGGCTGTTGATCGCGTTCGCCGCCTGGCGGCTGTCGGTGTGGTGGACGTTCGCGCTGGCGCTCGTGGCCGCCGTCGCCAGCGTGGCGGAGGCGCAGCTGCCGTACCACTACGACGCGATCGACCCGATCACCGGTGAGGTGGTCGTGGATGTCCAGCCCGGGACCTCGTACCACGAGCTCATCGCGTTCAACCACGTGTCCGGACCACGGCTGCTGCTCCTCGCCTCGTCGGTCGCCCTCGGCGGGATCGCCCTCTGGATCCTGCTGCGCGCTCTCGCGGGCCGGGCGGTCGTGCACCGCGACCCGCTGTCGGCGCGACGGCTCGAGCTCCTGGCGTGGGCGGTGGTGCTGGGATGGGCGGCGCCGCTCCTCATGCGGGCGGTCGGCCAGGGGCTGCTCGGCGCGGGCGACTTCGACACGGTCTGGAACGGACCCTGGGAGTACCCGGCCATGGTGGGGATCGGCGTCATGGCCGCTGTCGCGCTCGTGTTCGCGACGAGATCCAACCGTCTCTGGAGCGCGGCCGGCGGCGAGGTCGCGTCGCCGTGGGCGGAGCTGATGGTGCCCGACGAGCTCGAGGACGGCTACTGAGCGAGGCGCTTCTCGAGCTCGCGGAGCTCGTCGCGCAGCGGTGCCGGCAACGCCGCGCCCGAGGCTCGCGAAGTGCTCCTCGAGCTGGGGGATCTCCGCCCGCCATGACTCGGTGTCGACGGAGAGCAGCGCGTCCATGACGGCGTCGGGTCGATGTCGAGCCCGCGGGTGTCGAGGGCATCGCGGTGCGGCACCCGCCCGATGGGGGTGTCGACCGCCTCGGCCGCCGCCCGCCGACGCGCTCGACGACCCACTTGAGCACCCGGCTGTTGTCGCCGAAGCCCGGCCACAGGAACGAGCCGTCGTCGCCCTTGCGGAACCAGTTCACCCAGAAGAGCTTGGGCAGCTTGCGCGGCGTCGGTGGCCTCGCCGATCTCGAGCCAGTGCTCGAAGTAGTCGCCCATGTTGTAGCCACAGAACGGGAGCATGGCGAAGGGGTCGAAGCGCAGCTCGCCGACGGTGCCGGCGGCGGCGGCCGTCTTCTCGGAGCACATGATCGAGCCGAGGAACACGCCGTGCTGCCAGTCGAGGCTCTCGGTCACGAGCGGCACGTTGGTGGCGCGGCGGCCGCCGAAGAGGATCGCCGAGATCGGCACGCCGTGCGGGTCCTCCCACTCGGGGGCGATCGACGGGCACTGCGCGGCCGGGGCGGTGAAGCGGGCGTTGGGGTGCGCGGCCGGCGTGTCGGACTCGGGCGTCCAGTCGTCGCCCTTCCAGTCGATGAGGTGGGCCGGCGGCGCCGGTGAGGTCCTCCCACCAGACGTCACCGTCGTCGGTCCGGGCGACGTTGGTGAAGATCGAGTTCGCCTCGAAGGTGCGCAGGGCGTTCGGGTTCGTGTCCTCCGCCGGTGCCGGGAGCGACGCCGAAGAACCCGGCCTCGGGGTTGATGGCGTAGAGGCGGCCGTCGTCGCCGAACTTCATCCAGGCGATGTCGTCGCCGATGGTCTCGACCTTCCACCCCGGGAGGGTCGGGATCATCATCGCCATGTTCGTCTTGCCGCAGGCGGAGGGGAACGCGGCGGCGACGTAGCGTCTTCTCGCCCTCGGGCGTGGTGACGCCGAGGATGAGCATGTGCTCGGCCATCCAGCCGTCGTCGCGGGCCATCGTCGAGGCGATGCGCAGCGCGAAGCACTTCTTGCCGAGCAGGGCGTTGCCGCCGTAGCCGGAGCCGTAGCGACCAGATCTCGCGGGTCTCGGGGAAGTGGACGATGTACTTGTTGTCGGCGTCGCAGGGCCACGGCACGTCGGGCGGCTGGCCGTCGGCCAGCACGAGCGGGTAGCCCACCGAGTGCACGCAGGGCACGAACGTCGCCGTCGGCGCCGAGCACGTCGAGGGCGCCCTGACCCATGCGGGTCATGATCCGCATGTTGACGACGACGTAGGCCGAGTCGGCGAGCTGCACGCCGATGTGGGCGATGGGCGAGCCGAGCGGGCCCATCGAGAACGGGCACCACGTACATGGTGCGGCCCTTCATGGCACCGGTGTAGAGCTCGAGCAGCTCGGCCTTCATCTCCGCCGGCTGCGCGCCAGTTGTTGGTGGGCCCGGCGTCGATCTCCTGCTCGGAGCAGATGAAGGTGCGGTCCTCGACGCGGGCGACGTCGCCGGGATCGGAGAGGGCGAGGTAGCTGTTCGGCCGCTTGGCGTCGTTCGAGGCGGCGGAAGGTGCCGCCGTCGACGAGCAGCTGCACGAGGCGGTCGTACTCCTCCTCGGAACCGTCGCACCAGTCGACGGCGTCGGGCTGGAGGACCGCGGCCCACTGGTCGACCCAGTCGAGCAGCTTCTGGTTGCTGGTGGTTGCAGCCATCGTCCTTCTCCGGCGGCGGGGGATTCGGGGTCAGTCGGTCTGCTCGGGGATGTTCGGGATCCCGCCGAAGCCGGGGGTGCCCATGTCGACCTCGGAGCCGAGGCGCAGCCGGGTGGCCCGGGTGGCTTCGTCGACGTCGAAGACCACCCGCTGGCCCTGACGGAGCATCCGGAACACCGAGCCCTGGAGGGCGTCGGGAGCCAGGTCGTACTCCTCGAGGTCGGTGTCGCAGAGCACCACGCCGTCGCCCGATCCGGGGTCGTAGGACTTGATGACTCCCTGCACGGTGCGGCGCCGTCGCGCCTAGCGGGCGGCCTTGGCGACCTTGCCGGCCTTGATGCAGCCGGTGCAGACGTGGACGTCGCTTCGGGGCGCCGTCGACGACGGCGCGGACGCGCTGGATGTTCGGGTTCCAGCGACGCTTCGTGCGGCGGTGCGAGTGGCTCACGTTCATGCCGAACGACGGGTGCTTCCCGCAGACCTCGCACACTGCTGCCATGACCACGTACCTCGATGCGTCGGGACCGGCTCACGACCGGTGCTCAGGACCCGGAGAGGGTATCGGGGCGCTCGAAGGGCCGCCAACCCACAGGGTGTCCGACCTGCCTGCTGGCGAGGGCCTCCTAGTATCCCGGCGATGACGTCGTCGACGCGCCTCGGCGCCGACGACCTGCGCGCCGTGGTGCTGGGCTACCGGCGACGCGCTCGACGCTCACCGGGCCGACATCAACCGGCTCAACGTCTACCCCGTCCCCGACGGCGACACGGGCACCAACATGGCGCTCACGCTCGCCGTCGGTGGCCGAGGAGCTGGCCGATGCCGACGCCGACCTGGCGGCCATGTGCAAGGCCATCAGCCACGGCTCGCTCATGGGTGCGCGGGGCAACTCCGGCGTGATCCTGTCGCAGATCCTCCGCGGGCATCTCCGGCGTGGTCGCCGAGGAGGAGGGCCTCGACGTCGACGAGCGCGGCCGCCGCGCTGTCCGCCGCCGCGACGGCGGCCTACGACGCCGTGATGCGCCCGGTCGAGGGCACCATCCTCACCGTCGTGCGCGAGGCGTCCGAGGCCGCGGTCACGGCCGCCGTCGGAGGGCGCCGACCTCGTCGAGGTGCTCGACGCTGCCCGGGCCCAGGGCGCCGATGCGCTCGCAGCGCACGCCCGAGATGCTCCCGGTGCTGACGGAGGCCGGTGTCGTCGACGCCGGCGGCGCCGGGCTCCTGCTCCTGCTCGACGTGCTGCTGCACGTGGTCGACGGCCGCCCGGTGCCGGAGCCGACGGAGGTCGACGGGCCGGTGTTCACCGAGCCGCTGCCCGGGCCACGCAGAGGGCGGCCCGCACGGCGACGTGTCCGACCTGCGCTACGAGGTCATGTACTTCCTCGAGGCGCCCGACGAGGCCATCCCGGCGTTCAAGGACGTGTGGGCGGGCATCGGCGACTCGATCGTCGTCGTGGGCGGTGACGGGATCTGGAACTGCCACATCCACACCGACGACATCGGTGCGTCGATCGAGGCCGCCATCGAGATCGGCACGCCGACGCAAGATCCGCGTCACCGACCTGATCGAGCAGGTCGAGGAGGAGCGGTGGGTTCGCGAGGCCGCGGAGGTCGAGCGAGGAGGTGCCGGCCCACCTGAGCACCCCGGTCACCTGCGCCGTCGTCGCCGTTGCGACCGGCGACGGCATCCGTCGGATCTTCCACTCGCTCGGCGTGCAGGGGATCGTCACCGGCGGCCAGTCGATGAACCCCTCCACGCCGCAGCTGCTCGAGGCGGTGGAGCAGGTCCCGGCCGACCACGTGGTGATCCTGCCCAACAACAAGAACATCATCCCCGTGGCCGAGCAGGTCGACGCCCACACCACCAAGACCGTGCACGTCGTGCCGACCAAGGGGATCACCGAGGGCTTCGCGGCGCTGCTCGCGTACGACCCGGAGGCTGACGAGCAAGGACAACGCTGAGGAGATGACCGAGGCGGCCGCGAGCGTGGTGGCCGGCGAGGTCACCCAGGCCGTGCGCGACTCGACCTGCGAGGTCGGGCCCATCGTCAAGGGCGACTGGCATCGGCATCGCCCGCGACGGCATCCGGGCGGTCGCGACGGAGCTCGGCGATGCCGCGACCAAGCTCCTCGCCGAGCTCGTCGCCGCGAGCCACGAGATCGTGACGATCATCGAGGGCGAGGGCTCCAGCGTCGGCGGTGCACCCGCCACATCACGGAGTGGCTCGCCGAGCACCGCCCGGCGTGCGTCGCCGAGGTCCACCACGGCGGCCAGCCGCTCTACCCGTACCTCTTCGGCATCGAGTAGACGGTGATCCGCCTTCTCGATGGCCAAGCGCCTCCGCGACCTCGCCGAGCTGCCCGTCACCGAGCTCAAGGGCGTCGGCCCGAAGCGGGCCAAGGCGCTCGCCCAGATCGGCGTCGAGTCCATCCTCGACCTGCTCACCCACTACCCGCGGCGCTACATCGACACGACGAAGCAGTCGTCGATCCGCGACGTCCGGGTCGACGAGTCGGCGAGGGTCTTCGGTCGGGTCGTGTCATCGGCGACCGTGCCCGGACGCGGGCGCGGCAAGGCCCGCACCGAGCTGCGCATCAGCGACGGCTCGGGCTACCTGCGGGTGACGTTCTTCAACCAGCCGTGGCGGGAGCGCCAGCTCCCGGAGGGCTCCGAGGCACGTGTTCTTCGGCAAGGTCGAGCCGACTACCGGGGCCGACGCAGATGACCAACCCGGAGGTCGACCTCATCGGCGACAGGACCGGCCGCAGATCATCGCCGCTCTACCCGCAGTCCGAGAAGGCCGGCGTCATGACGCTGGGACCTCCGTGGCTGGGTCGCCGAGTCGCTGCGGCGCGCCGGCGAGTTCGTCGACCCGCTGCCGGCCTGGGTGCTCGACCGGCACGACTTCGTCGACCGCACGACCGCGTTCCATGGCATGCACATGCCCGGAGACGATGGGCGAGGCCGAGGAAGCCCGCCGCCGCCTCGTGTTCGACGAGCTGCTGCGGATGCAGCTGTCCCTGGTGCTGCGCAAGCGCATGCTCGAGGCAACGAGCCATGGGCATCGAGCACGTCATCGTCCGGCGTCGCTCGTGCCGCGGTTCCTCGAGCGACCTGCCCTTCGCGCTCACCGGGGACCAGACGCAAGGTGATCGCGCGAGATCACGCGCGATCTCGCTCGCCCGCATCCCGATGCACCGCCTGCTGCAGGGCGACGTCGGCGCGGGCAAGACGGTCGTCGCGGTCGCCGCGCTGCTCACGGCGGTGCAGGGCGGCCACCAGGGTGCGTTCATGGCACCCACCGAGGTGCTCGCCGAGCAGCACTTCGCCGGCGTGCGGCCGATGCTCGACGGGCATCACGGTGCCGGACGACGGCGCCTCCCTCTTCGGCGAGCGCCCCCTCGCGGTCGAGCTGCTCACCAACCGCGTCGCGCGGCAAGGAGCGCCAGCGCGTCCTGGCCGCGCTGGCGGCGGGCGAGGTCGACCTGCTCGTCGGCACCCACGCGCTGATCCAGGAAGGGCGTCGACGTTCCAGAGCCTCGGCGTGGTGGTGATCGACGAGCAGCACCGCTTCGGCGTCGAGCAGCGGGCGGCGCTGCGAGGCGAAGGCCGGCGGCGGGCCGGTGCCCGACGTGCTCGTCATGACGGCCACGCCGATCCCGCGGACGGCCGCGATGACCGTGTACGGCGACCTCGACGTGTCGATCCTCGACGAGATGCCCGCCGGCCGGCACGCCGATCGTCACCGAGTGGGCCAAGGGCGACGCCGACGAGGAGGCCGACGTCTGGGCCAAGGTCCGGGAGGAGGTGGCGGCCGGTCGGCAGGCCTACGTCGTCTGCCCGCTGATCGAGGAGAGCGAGAAGCTCGAGGTGGCGTCGGCCGAGGAGACCTTCGAGCGACTCGAGGCCGACGACCTCTCGGGGCTGCGACTCGGCCTGCTGCACGGCCGCCTCCCCGCCGCCGAGAAGGAGGCGGCCATGCGCGCCTTCCGCGCGGGCACGGCTCGACGTGCTCGTCGCCACGACCGTCATCGAGGTCGGCGTCGACGTCCCCAACGCGACCGTGATGGTGATGCTCGATGCCGATCGGTTCGGCATCGCCCAGCTCCACCAGCTGCGCGGCCGCGTCGGCCGGGGCGCCGACGCGTCGTTCTGCTTCCTGGTGACGGGGAGCGGCGGGGCGGGCGGCGACGAGGAGGAGCGCGAGCAGGGCAATGCCCGCCTCGAGGCGATCGTGCGCACGGACTGACGGCTTCGAGCTGGCCGAGGTCGATCTCGACATCCGGGGCGAGGGCACGATCTTCAGCGAGCGCCAGAAGGGACGCAGCGACCTCAAGCTGGCGTCGCTCCGGCGCGACCGGAAGGTGGTCCAGGACGCGCGTGATGCGGCCGAGCAGATCGTCGACCGTCATCCCTCCCTCGCCGAGCTGCCGGACCTCGAGGACGAGCTGCGGTTGTTCCTCGACGACGAGGACGAGGCCTTCCTCTTCAAGAGCTGACAGGGGCCTGGAGCGCGCGGGGCCTACGACGAGTGGGGACCTTCGGCCCTTCCTCCCGAGGGTCTCGCAGGAGGAGGATCGACCTCGCGACGAAGGGGGGGTCCGATGCCCGAACCCGCACGACGGCTCACGCGACGGATCGTGAGCGTCGCTGTCGTGGCGATGCTGATCACGGTCTCGACCGAGTCCATCGCCACGGCACGCGCCAGCCAGCCTGTTCCGGTCGCGACGCTCTCGATCGCGGGGGACCTGCAAGGTTCCGACGGCCTTCCACCGGATCTGGGCATCCTGGTGCCCACGGCCCTCCTGCTCGGCGTGAACGAGCGCGCGTGTGGCGGGCCGAACTTCGTCGTCGGCTTTGACGGAACCCTCCCGTCAGGAGTCGGCGGTGAGGACGCCGACCAGGTAACCGTCCTCGACGCGGACATCAACCGCGTCGATGTCGAGGTGCCGACGGAAGTCGATGGCACCGACTGCGAATACACCTTCGATGTGCTCGGCCCGGGCGACGGCTGGTCGCTGCTCTGCTACCAGACGGTCGACGTGGTCGCCGACGGGCCAGACGGCGAACAGACGCTCAACCTTGCGGGCTACGAGACGGGCGAGGCAGTGAGCCCGACCACCGGTGATGTCGTCGCGGTCATGGCGACCTACATCGACCGCTGCTCCGAGATCAGGCTCGATCTCGCGGGCGAGGGGTACGGTGACGTGTTCGTCACCATGGCTGCCGAACCGGTCGACCCCGCGGACCGATCGGTGTCGTGCGACTTCGGCAACATCGGGCCACAGCCACTGCGGCTTCGACTCGCATCGGAGTCGCTCGAGGCGGTCACCGCTGGCTGCGTGGCGACCCTCGTGGTGACCGTCGAGGCGTGCACGATCACGCCAACCCCGGACCGGTTCGTTATCGTGCACCCGGTGACCATCCGCCGACTGAGCGCCACGTGCGCACCCGCAGCGCCCGTCCCTGCGGAACCCGCGTTCACCGGCTGACAGGTCCCTAGTGTTGGCGTGAAGCGCAAAGCGAGCGGCGCGCTGCATCGATTTCTCGCGGGCACGATCGCGGCCGACAGCGGATTAGGTGGCGCAGTACTGGAACCAGGTCGACGGGCCCCGGCCGCCGACGAGGAAGATCGCGAGGAAGCCGGCCAGCGAGATCATGGCGGGCAGCGCCGCCTGGATCGTGGTCGCCACCGTCCACCGTCGACGGGTCGCGTAGATGAGCGTTCCGACGATGCCGATGACCCCGAACAGCCCGCCGACGACGACGATGAGCACGATCGAGATCACGAGGGTGTCAGGCGACTTGTCGCCTGCGTCACAGTCGCCTCGCTGTCGGAGCGCCTCGAGGAGGTAGCCCACACCGACCGAGACGCAACCGATGCAGCCGACGACGATGGGCCACGTGGAGCGGCCCTCTGCCTCACGCGCCTCCTGGTCCGATGCCTCCACGGCCCGCAGTCTCACGCATGAGCACCGGGTGCTGGGGATCCTCCTGGAGGAGGAGCGGAGCGTACGGGGCCTGCCGCGCGACCTAGCATCGGGAGCATGACCGCCTTGCTCGTGGCCCTCACCTGCCTGATCGCGGTGGCGGCCGCGGTCCGTTCCACCTGGTCGCCCTGCGGCCTGTCGATGCTCTCGACGATCACGCCGATCGGCGAGCGGGGCCGCAACCACCGCTACTACTCGACCGCGACGTGGTTCGTCCTCGGCGCCACGCTCGGCGGCGCGACCCTCGGCCTGGGGATGGCCCTGCTCGCAGTCGGTGCCAGCGCCCTCGACCTGTCCGCGTCGGCGGCCCTGGGGCTGTCGGCCGTGCTGGCGGCCGTCTCGATCGCCTCCGACCTGAAGCTCGGGGGCTTCCGGCTGCCCTCCCACACGCGCCAGGTGAACGAGTCGTGGCTCGACCAGTTCCGCAGCTGGGTCTACGGCGGCGGGTTCGGGTGGCAGATCGGCGTCGGGCTCGCCACCTACGTCACGACCTCGGCCGTCTACCTCATGATCGTCATGGCGGCGCTCACCGGCTCGCCGGCGATCGCCCTCGCGATCGGCACGGGGTTCGGCCTGGTCCGTGGCCTGGCCGTCTTCGTCGGCCGCAACCTCACCACCCCGGAGCGGCTGTTCGCCCTCCACCGCCGGCTCGACGAGTTGCTGCCCACCGCGCAGCGAGCGATCGTCCTGGTGCAGGCCTTCGTGCTCGCGGTCGCCGCCGGCGCCGCCTGGGGTCCGGTGCCCAGCGTCGTGCTCGGGCTCGCCGGCGCGGGTGTCGCGCTCATCCGCCAGCCTCGGCCGGCCACCCGCCCCGCCTGAGCCGACCGCTACTGGAACCAGTCGGGGGTGTCGTCCTCGACGAGGTCCTCCTCGGTCACCTCGAGGTACCACATGTCGGCGCAGTCGCTGCAGCGATAGGTCACGACGTCGTCCACCTGCCAGCCGAGCTCCGGGGGCTCGAACGGCATGCGGTGGCAGGTGCCTCCGCAGTCGACGCAGATGATGGTGTCGGCGACAGGCACCCGATCAGGCTGGCACGGACGAGTAGCGCTCGACCATCTCCGTCGCTCGTGCTGTGAGGTGGGTGCGGAGCTCGACCGGTTCGAGCACCTCGAGGTCGCCACCGAGGCGCATGAGCTCGTAGCCCGCCATCTCGAGGTGCTCGAACTGCAGCGTCAGGGTCACCCAGCCGTCGGCATCCGGCTCCGACGCGCTCGCCAGCGCCGCCTCGGTGCTCCTGGGGTCCTGCACGTAGCGGATGAGCCACACCCGGTCGCTCCGCATCCTCACCAGCACCGGCGTCGTCGGCCAGCTCCCGAGGAACTCGACGGACGCCTCTGCCCAGTGGACGGCCAGGTCGAAGTCGTCGGGTCGCTCGGCGTCCTCATCGAGCAGCCGGACCGCGTGGACGCGGCTGACGCGGAACGTGCGCAGGGAACGGGTGCGGCCCGACAGGGCCACGAGGTACCAGACACCCGCTTTGAGCACGAGGCCCAACGGGTCGAGGAGGCGCTTCACCTCGCCGTCGCGCTTGCGGTACCGGATCTCCACCCGCTGCTCGTCCCACACGGCCCGCGACAGCGCGGCGAGGTGGGGGACGGGCTCCTCGCGGGCGAACCACCCGGGTGCGTCGAGGTGGAACCGCTCCCGCATGCGCACCGCTCGACTGCGCAGCTCCGGCGGGAGCGCCGCGTCGACCTTGAGCTGGGCGGCGGCCAGCACCGTGCCCAGTCCGAGCTCGGAGGCCGCGCCCGGCAGCCCGGACAGGGCCAGCGCCTCGGCCTCCTCGGCCGTGAGGCCGGTGAGTCGGGTGCGGTAACCGTCCACCAGGCGCACGCCGCCCCCGGGACCGGCCTCCGCGTAGATCGGCACGCCGGCGCCCGACAGCGCCTCGATGTCGCGGTAGATGGTTCGCACGGAGACCTCGAGCTCGGTCGCCAGGCGGCTGGCCGTCATCTTCCCGTTGGTCTGCAGGAGCAGGAGCAGCTGCACCAGTCGGCTCGCGCGCATGCCGCGATCGTAGGCCCCATCCCTGACAGTCATTGTCAGGGATGGATCCCTAACTTGGGGGGATGGTCAGCCTCGCCGAGCTCCACGCCCACGCCCCGACCATCGCCGCCTTCGTCGAGGCGAAGATCGAGACCACCGGTCTCTGCTTCCTCGCCACCACGAGGGTCGATGGTTGGCCCAGGGTGAGCCCGCTCGAGCTGTCCGTGTGCGACGGCCGGATCTACATGGGCAGCATGCCGGGCGCGGTGAAGGCCCACGATCTCCAGCGCGACGGCCGCTGCTGCCTCATCACCCCGCTGGCGGACAAGGACGACGTGGGCGGCGAGGGCAAGCTCTTCTGCCGGGCCCGGCAGGTGGAGGACGTCGCCGAGTACGAGGCCGTGCGAGCCGTCTTCACGGAGCGCACCGGCCACGACATGGGGGAGATGGGCGCCGCACCGGTGTTCTGCTTCGAGATCGAGGGGGCCGCCCACCAGCGCCTGGAGGGGGGCGACAGCTGGCGCACGACGTCCTGGACGCCGGAGCGGGGCGTCCGGGAGTTCGGCCGGGGCGCCACGGGCGACCGAGTGGAGCTCTGACCTACCGCCTGCGGCTCGCCTGGTGGTCGTCGAAGCGGGCGACGCCCTCGCGGAACCCGTCCGAGAAGATCGTGTCGCGCCCGAGCTCGTCCTCGATGGCCAGCGCGTCGGCGAGACCGAGCCCGAGGCCGGCGTACACGGAGCGACGGTCGTTGACGACCGCCCGCCAGGGGTAGGACGCGATCTCCGCCGCCAGCGCGAGCGCGGTGGCGAGCGCCTGGCCGTCCGGCACCACGCGGCTCACGAAGCCGATCCGCTCGGCTTCCTCCGCGCCGATCTCCCGGCCGGTCAGGATGAGGTCGAGCGCCCGGCCCAGCCCGACGATCTGCGGCAGCCGGTAGGTGCCGCCGTCGATCAGCGGCACGCCCCAACGGCGCTCGAGGCAACCGATCCGCGCCGAGGCGCCGGCCACGCGGAGGTCGCACCACGCGGCCAGCTCCACGCCGCCGGCGACGCACCACCCTTCGATGGCGGCGATGACCGGCTTCGAGAGCTGCAGCCGGGTGGGTCCCAGCGGGCCGCTGTCGCGCATCCTGGGGAGGTCACGCAGGTTGGCGCCGGCGGAGAAGGCCTGCTCGTCACCTGTCAGCACCGCGACCCGCTGCGCGTCGTCCGCGTCGAACGCGATGAACGCGTCGTGCAGGCGCTCGGCCGTCTCGCTGTTGACCGCGTTGCGGACGTGGCCCTGGTCGATGCGGACGACGACGACACCGTCGGGTAGCTCGGGCTCGCTCATCGCGGGGACGGTACCTGGTACCGGTTGTACCGTCGCCGGCGTCCGCGTCATCTCTGGATCGGCCCGTGGTCGGCGCCTCGTGGCGCCCGAGGGCTCGGGGACACGACCCACCCCCGATCGCGTGCGGGAGGCCACCTTCAACGCCCTGGGCAGCCTCGGCGCCGTCGACGAGGCCGCCGTGCTCGACCTCTTCGCGGGCAGTGGTGCCATGGGGATCGAGGCGCTGTCACGCGGCGCGGCACGCGCCACGTTCGTCGACTCCGACCCCCAGGCTCGCCGCGCCATCGAGGCGAACCTGGTCAGCTGCGGGCTGTCGGAAGCCGCGGAGATCGTGGCGGGCCCCGTCGAGCGGTTCCTCGCCGGCGCGCAGCAGCGGCGTTGGGACCTGGCCCTCCTCGATCCTCCCCATGACTACGGCGGGTGGCCAGAGCTGCTCCTCGATCTGCCGGCTGCGATGGCCGTGCTGGAGTCGAACCGGGCCGTCGATCCGCCGTTCGGCTGGGAGGTCGTCCGGTCGAAGCGGTACGGGCGCACCCACGTCGTGATCGCCACGCGGATCGCCGTGTGACCGGGCCCGGTGACCGTCCGGGCGGGCCCCGGCGGTAGCGTGAGCGCCGATGACCAAGGTGCTGTACCCCGGATCCTTCGACCCGATCCACAACGGACACGTCGAGCTGATCGAGACGGCCTCCCACCTCTTCGACGAGGTCGTGGTGGCGACGATGCGCAACCCTCAGAAGGGCGAGCCCCTGTTCACCCTCGTCGAGCGCGAAGAGATGATCGAGGAGTCGCTCAGCCACCTCGACAACATCGAGGTGGTCAGCTTCGCCAAGCTCGTCGTCGACGTGGCGTTGGAGCTCGGAGCGGATTTCATCATCAAGGGACTGCGCTCCACGATCGACTTCGAGAGCGAGATCTCCCAAGCCCAGATCAACCTCAACGTGTCCGGCGTGCACACGCTGTTCCTTCCGTCCGCGTCCGCCAACTCTGCGATCGCCTCGAAGTACATCCGTGACATCGCCCGCTTCGGCGGTGATGTGTCCAGCATGGTCCCGCCGGCCGTGGCCAAGCGTCTCGACGAGAAGTACGGATCCTGATGTCTGACCACTTCGACCCCGACGCGCTCGACCTTCCCGAGGAGCCCGAACCGCGGCCCCGCACGGCCGGGTCCGACGTCGAGCAGATGCTCCGCCGCCTCCACGACGTCGTGGCCTCCGCGCGCCCGATGCCGCTGTCGACGTCGGTCATGGTCAACCGCGACGAGGTGCTCGACCTGCTCGACGAGACGATCGAGCGGCTGCCGGACGAGCTCCGGGCGGCGCGATGGCTCCTGAAGGAGCGCGAGGAGTACCTCGCCAAGGTCAAGCGGGAGGGGGAGGACATCCTCGACCAGGCGCGGACCCGTGCCGAGCGGATGGTGCAGCGCACCGAGATCGTCAAGGCGAGCGAAGCCCGCGCCCGCAAGATCGTCGATGCCGCGACCGACGAGGCGGCGCGCCTCAAGAACGAGGTCGAGGACTTCTGCGACCAGAAGCTCGCCAGCTTCGAGATCGTGCTGGAGCGCACCCTCAAGATGGTGGGTGCCGGCCGTCAGAAGCTCCAGGTGTCGCTCGACACCGGTGAGGTGCCGGCGGTCGGGTCGCGGCCCGATGACGACGCCCCTGAGGGTCCGGCGGTGTACGACCAGGACCTCGGGTAGCCGCGCCGATGACCCATCCGATCCTGCGGATCGGGGTCATGGAGCTCCGCCGCCGCCCCGGGACCCAGCGAGACGTGCACGTCTCCACGTTGCTCCCGGGCCTGGTCGTCACCGGCGCGCGCGTCCCCGACGATGCAGAGCTGGAGGTCGACGCCACGCTCGAGTCGATCGAGGGCGCCGTGACCGTCACGGGCACCGTGCGGGTGCCGTGGACGGCCGAGTGCCGTCGGTGCCTCGACGAGGTGTCGGGGGTCGTGGAGGTCGAGCTCCGCGAGGTCTTCGAGGTGCACCCCGTGGACGGCGAGACGTACGCGATCGAGGGGGACGAGGTGGACCTCGAGCCGGTCGTGCGGGACGCCGCGCTCCTCAACCTGCCCCTCGCCGCCCTCTGCCGGCCCGACTGCGCCGGGCCAGCGCCGGACGAGCTCCCGGTGGTCGTGGCCGGTGAGGAGCCGGCCGCGCCCGAGCGGGATCCCCGCTGGGCCGCGCTCGACGAGCTCCGGCTCGACCCAGACTGACCAGCGGACCGGGTTCGACGCTTCCGGGGACGCCCCGCTACGCTCTCCCGGCCGCGCTGCAGGGCCCGACGCCCAGCGCCATCCCCGTTCTCGATGCTGAGGATCAGCCATGGCCGTCCCCAAGAAGAAGACCTCCAAGGCGAAGAGCCGGAGCCGCCGGGCCAGCGCCTGGACGCTCGAGGCCCCGGCCCGGAGCATGTGCCCCCGATGCGGCGCCACGAAGGTGCCCCACGTGGTCTGCGGCAACTGCGGCTGGTACGCCGGCCGCCAGGCCGTGGACGTGGATTGACACCTTGATGCTGCCCGTCGCCCTGGACGCGATGGGAGGGGACAAGGCGCCTGACGAGATCGTCGCGGGCGCGCATCGCGCCGTGGCCGAGCTCGGCGTCGACGTCGCCCTGGTCGGGCAGCCCGAGGTGCTCGCACCGATCGCCGGTGACCTGGCGATCATCCCGGCCTCCGAGGTGATCCCGATGAGCGCCGATCCCGGGTCGAGCGTGCGGCGGATGAAGGACTCCTCGCTGGTGCGGGCGGCAGAGGCGGTCCGCGACGGCAAGGCCTCCGCGATGATCTCGGCGGGCAACACCGGCGCCACCATGGCCTCCGCGCTCCTGCGCATGGGGCGGATCAAGGGGGTGGCGCGGCCGGCGATCGCCACGCCGATCCCGGTGCCCGGCGGCAGCCCCACGATCCTGCTCGACGCGGGCGCCAACGCCGAGTGCCAGCCCGACTGGCTCCTCCAGTTCGCCCAGATGGGGGTCGTGTTCGCCCGCACCCGCTATGCGATCGAACGCCCGCGGGTCGGCCTCCTGTCGATCGGTGAGGAGGCCTCGAAGGGCACCCCGTTGGTCAAGGAGACCCACGCGCTTCTCGAGGCCTCGGATGCCTTGCAGGCGGCCGGCGGGTCCTTCATCGGCAACGTCGAGGGCCGTGACGTCATGACCCCGGACGTCGACGTGGTCGTCACCGACGGGTTCACCGGCAACGTCGTCCTCAAGACCTTGGAGGGCGCGCTGCGAGCCCTGGTCGACGCGATCTTCGGTGCGTTCGGCTCGAGCCCGGAGACGCAGGCGGCCAGCGAGGTGCTGATCCCCGCGCTGCTCCCGCTCTACAGCACGCTCGACCCGGACAACACCGGCGGGGCCATGCTCCTCGGCGTCGACGGGCTCTGCCTGATCAGCCACGGCTCATCGTCCGCCACGGCCATCGTGAACGCGATCAGGGTCGCCAAGGAGCTCCACGACGCCGAGATCGTCGACAGCCTCCGCGCCGCCGTCGTCCCCACCTGAGCGACCCGTTCAATCGAACATGATCACGCTGCGGGCGACCTCGCCCGCCTTCATGGCGTCGAAGCCGTCGTTGACCTCGTCGAGGCCGATCCGACGCGACACCAGCTCGTCGAGCTTGAGCCGCCCGTCCAGGTAGAGGTCGATGTAGCGGTGCATGTCGACGCGGAACCGGTTCGATCCCATGTTCGAGCCGATCAGCCGCTTCTCGGCGAGGAGCTCGTAGCCGGGGATCTCGACGGACTGGCCGACCGGGATCATGCCGATCACGGTGCAGGTGCCCCCGGCCCGGAGCATGCCGAAGGCCTGCTCGGAGGTCTGCTTCATCCCGATGGCCTCGAAGCTGTAGTGGACACCGCCGCCTCTGACCTGGACATCTGTCGATGCACAAGCGCACAAAGTGGTCGCGGCGGTATGCTGCCGCCCGATCACCGACCCGCCGCGCGCAGGAGTGACCGTGCCCGCCGAGACCCACGTCGAACGAGGAACCCCCATGGACCGCCAGCAGGTGTTCGAGCTCATCCGCGATCGTCTCGCGGACATCCTCGAGATCGACCCCGGAGGCATCTCCGAGGGCCAGAGCTTCGCTGACGACCTCGAGGCCGACTCGCTCGCCCTCATCGAGCTGGTCGAGGCGCTGGAGGAGGAGCTCAGCGAGCGCTCGGTCGGCTTTCGGATCGATGACGAGGACCTCGAGGATCTGAAGACGGTGCGAGACGCCGTCGACTACGTCGTCGGCCGGCTGTAGGGGCTCCGATCTCCCTCCCGGTACCGCGGCTCGCGCAGCTGGTCGAGCGCCTCGGCCTCGACCTCGCGCCCGACCTCTTGGCCCCTGCCTTGGTGCACCGATCCTGGTGCGCCGAGAATGCCGGCCACCCCTCGAACGAGCGGCTCGAGTTCCTCGGCGATGCCGTGCTCGGCGTGGTCGTCACGGAGCACATCTACCGGGTGTACCCGGATCTCGACGAGGGTGCGCTCACCGAGATCCGCAAGACGGTCGTGAACTCCGTCACGCTGGCAGAGGTCGCCGAGGCCCTCGGCGTCGGCGACCACCTCCTGCTCGGAAAGGGAGAGGAGCTCTCGGGTGGGCGGGAGAAGCCATCCATCCTCGCCGACGCGCTCGAGGCGATCATCGGCGCCACCTACCTCGCGCAGGGCCTCGAAGCCGCCACCGTCCTCGTGCTCGGGGTGCTCGGAGCGCGGCTGGCGACCGCCCAGGCCGATGGCGCCGACCACAAGAGCCGGTTGCAGGAGCTCTCCGCCCACCTGTTCAGCACACCCCCGCGGTACGAGGTCGCCGCCAGCGGCCCCGACCATGCCCGCACGTTCTTCGTCACCGCCACGATCCGCGGCGTCGAGTACGGCCGCGGCGAAGGTCGCTCCAAGAAGCAGGCCGAGCAGGCCGCCGCGCGCGCCGCGGTGGAGGCCCTGGTCGACCACCGATCCGACACACTGAGGGAGACCCACCATGGCTGAGCTGCCTGAGCTCGAGACGCTCCGGCGCGAGCTGGAGAAGGAGTCGGTGGGCAAGCGCTTCAAGGTGCCCGAGGTCACCGGCTCGAAGGTCGCGAAGCGGGCCGGGGGCAAGAAGGTGCTCCAGGCGCGGCTCGAGGGGGCCAAGGTCAAGTCCGTCGACCGCCGCGGGCCCTTCCTCGTGGGCAACCTCGACACCGGTGAGCTGCTCCTGCTCGACCTGGGCGAGAAGGGCTACCTCGAGAAGGTCGCCCCACGGTCGACCGCGCCGAAGGGCACCGTGCTCACGCTCGCCTTCACCCAGGGCGGCCAGATCCGGATGGTCGACACGAGCGGCACGGCCCAGGCCTTCGTCGTGGCCACCGATGCGGTGGCCGAGGAGGCCCCGGAGCTGGCGGCCATCGGTCTCGACCCGGTGGCCGACCCGGTGTCGTGGACCTCGTTCGCCCGGGCCCTGCTCGCGCGCAACGTCAAGCTCAAGGCCCTGCTCATGGACCAGGAGGTCGTCGCCGGCATCGGGCCGATCTACAGCGACGAGATCCTCTGGGAGGCCGGCCTGCGGTACGACCGCATCTCCAGCGAGCTGTCCTCTCAGGAGATCCGCCGGCTGTTCCGCGCCCTCGTCGAGACCCTCCACGACGCCGTGAAGCACCGTGGCACGACGGTGGACGACCACCCCTTCGTCGACCTCTACGGCAAGCCCGGCGACCACCAGGGCGAGCTCAAGGTCTACGGCCGCGAGGGCGAGCCCTGCCGGCGCTGCCGTGCGCCGGTGGCCAAGGCCCGCTTCGCCAACAAACCCGTCTTCTTCTGCGAGGCCTGCCAGGTCTGAGGTGCACGATCGGGGACCCCTCGCCCACTAGGTTCGCCTCGGGATGTTTCTCAAGACGCTCACGCTGAAGGGCTTCAAGTCCTTCGCCGACACCACCGAGCTCGAGCTCGAACCAGGGGTCACCGTGGTGGTGGGACCCAACGGATCAGGCAAGTCCAACGTCGTCGACGCCATCGGCTGGGTGCTGGGCGCCCAGGCGCCGTCGGCGGTGCGCTCGCAGAAGATGGACGACGTCATCTTCGCCGGCACGGCCAAGCGGCCCGCCCTGGGCCGAGCCGAGGTCAGCCTCACGATCGACAACTCGGTCGGCATCCTGCCCATCGAGTTCACCGAGGTCACCATCACCCGCACGCTGTTCCGCACCGGCGACAGCGAGTACGCCATCAACGGCGTGCCGTGCCGGCTCCTCGACATCCAGGAGCTCCTGTCGGACACGGGCGTCGGCCGCCAGCAGCACGTGATCGTGAGCCAGGGCCAGATCGACGCCGTGCTGAACGCCCGGCCCGAGGAGCGCCGCCTCATCATCGAGGAGGCGGCTGGGATCCTGAAGTACCGCAAGCGCAAGGAGAAGGCTGAGCGTCGCCTCGCCGCCACCGAGGGGAACCTCACGCGCCTCGGCGACCTGTTCCGCGAGGTCCGACGCCAGCTCCGACCGCTCGAGCGCCAGGCCGACGCCGCACGCCGTCACGGTGATCTCGTCGCCGAGCTGCGCTCGCTGCACCTGTTCCTCGCCGGGCGCGAGCTCACAACGCTGCAGCGGCGGCTCAGCGACGGGGGAGCGGCCCGCGCCGAGCTGGCCACCGAGGACAACCTCCTGCGCCGCACGCTCGCGGAGCTCGACACCGGCGTGCTCGCCGCCGAAGCCGAGCTGGGTCACACCGGCGGTGACGACCTCGGTGACGCGCTCGTGCGCTTCGAGTCGCTCCGGGAGAAGGCCCGCGGCCTGGTCGCCGTGCTGGCCGAGCGCCGGCGCGGGATCGATCGCGAGCGGGGCGCGTTCGTCGACCAGGCCGTGATCGCCACGCTCGAAGCCGAGGCCACCCGGCTCGGCTCGGAGCTCGCCGATGCTGACGCGGAGGCGGCCGCCCTGACCCCGCAGCAGGAGGAGCTCGCGCAGGCGCAGGCCGCGCTGGCCGAGGCCCGGGCCGGGTTCGAGCGCGAGTGGGCGGAGGGCATCCCCGCCCCCACCGGTCGAGCGGCCGAGGGGCGCGGCGAGCTCGCCGCGCTGCGCTCGGGCGTCGATCGTGGCGAGCAGGAGCTCAGCCGCGCCCAGAGCCGGCTCGCCACGCTCCAGGAGAAGCTCGATCGGCTCGAGGCCGAGGCCGACCGGCTGCGCGCCGAGGCGGAGGCAGCCGAGGCGGCGGAAGGCCCCCTCGTCGAGCGCCTGGCCGGCGCGGAGCAGCAGCGCGCGACCGCCGAGCAGCGGGTCGCCGAGGCCGAGGCGGTGCTGCGGGCGGCTGACGGGGACCGCCACGCATGGATCGCTCGCGCCGAGGCGTTGAGCCTGGCGCTCGACCAGGCCCGGTCGCGCACGGGCGCGGAGCGGTTGGCGTCCGTCGACGGCGTGGTGGGAACGCTCCTCGACCTCGTGGAGATCGATGACGGGTGGGAGGCCGCGGTGGAGGCGGCTGCCGGCGAGGCCCTCGCCGCGGTCGTGGTGGACGGCGTGGCCGCCGCTCGCGCCGCGATCAGCGCCCTCGAAGCGGAGGGCGACGACGCCATCGGCGGCGCGATCCTCGCGCTCGGCACGCACCGCGCGGCCGCGTCGGCGCCATCGGTCGGTGCGCCCGTCCGATCCCATGTCCGCGCTCGGCGCGCCGACGTCGAGTCCCTCCTCGACGCCCTGCTCGGCGGCGCCGTCGCCGTCGACGGAGGCTGGCCGGCGGCCGTCGATGCGGCGCTCGCCCATCCCGACGCCGTCGTCGTCACCCGCGCCGGCGGACGGTTCGGCACCTCCGGCTGGCGGGTGGGCACCGCATCGACCGGCGCGACCGGTGCCGCGCTGGAGGAGGCGCGCGAGCGGGCTGACGAGGCCACCGTCGCCGCGAACCACGCCGAGTCGAGCCTCCACGGCGCGAGGTCTCTCCTCGACGAGGCGCGACAGGTCGAGGCCGCCCTCTCCCGTCAGCTCGACGAGCACGACGGTCGGCTCACCGCGGCCACCGAGGGGCTCCAGCGCGTCGAAGCCGACCGCCGCGACGCCACCACCGAGGCCGACGCGCTCACGGTGCATGCCGCGGAGCTGGACGAGCGGCTCGGACGGGAGCAGGCGCGGGTCAGCGAGCTCGAGCTCACGCTGCCGCTGTTGGAGGCCGAGGAGGCCGACACGGCGGAGAGGGCCAAGGCCATGGCCGCCGCCAAGGCCCACCTCGAGGAGCGGGCGGCCGCGGTCGGCTCGCTCCGGGCCGACCTCGAGGTTCGCTCCGCGGGGCTCGCCGACCGGCGCCAGTTCCTGCGCCAGCGCCTGACCGAGGTGGAGGCCCGGCTCGACGGGTCGATGGAGGCCCGCCGTGAGGCCGAGGTCCGTCGGGTGGAGCTCGACGCCAAGCAGGGCGCCGTCGATCGGCTGGCCGCCCTCGTCAGCGATCGCCTGGCGACCGTGGAGAGCGAGCTCGGTCAGCTGCGCGAGCGCCGCCGGCGGCAGAGCGAGGCCCAGCGGGCCGCCGCCGCCCGGCTCGACGACCTGCGCCACCAGCGCGCCGACGCGGAGCGCCGCCTGGAGGAGACTCGTGAGAAGGCCCGCCGGGCCGAGCTCGACGAGGCCGAGGTGAAGCTCCGGCTGGAGGCCGCCGTGGAGGCCCTGCGACGCGACCTCGACGTCGAGCCCGACGCAGCGATGGCCGCCGAGCCGCCCGAGATGGCGGAGGGCACCACACCCACGGCCCGGGCTCGCGAGCTCGAGCGCGAGCTGCGGCTCATGGGACCGATCAACCCGCTCGCGCTCGAGGAGTACGACGCGCTGCAGGAGCGCCACACCTTCCTGCAGGAGCAGCTCGACGACGTGAAGGGCTCCCGGCGCGACCTCTCCAAGGTGATCAAGGCGATCGACGCCGAGATCGTGGACGTGTTCGCGGGTGCCTTCGCCGACGTGTCGCAGAACTTCGAGTCGCTCTTCCAGACCCTCTTCCCCGGCGGGCAGGGCCGCCTGCGGCTCACCACGCCCGACGACCTGCTCGAGACGGGCATCGAGGTGGAGGCGAAGCCGTCGGGCAAGAACGTCCGCAAGCTCTCGCTGCTGTCCGGCGGCGAGCGCTCGCTCACCGCGCTGGCGTTCCTGTTCGCCGTCTTCCGCAGCCGGCCCTCGCCCTTCTACGTGATGGACGAGGTCGAGGCTGCGCTCGACGACGTCAACCTCCATCGCTTCCTCGACCTCGTGCACGAGTTCCGCCAGGAGGCCCAGCTGCTCATCGTGAGCCATCAGAAGCGCACGATGGAGGCCGCCGACGTGCTCTACGGCGTGACGATGCAGCCTGGCGGGTCGAGCAAGGTCGTCAGCGAGCGCGTCACCGCCGTCGCCTGACACATCGGTCGCCTACTGCGGGCGACGCATCAGCCACCCTCTACGCTGCTCGGCGCCATGGAGATCCTGCTCGTCGCCATCCTCGTCGTCCTCGTGCTCGCGGCGGCGGGGCTCGTCGTCGTCCGCCAGCGCCGTGAGACCACCCTCGAGCCGACGGCACCGCCGGAAGCGCCGCCTGCCGAGGTCGAGGCGCCCGCGCCGGTCGAAGCGGCGGTGGCGCCCGCCCCGGAGCCGACCGCCGCCGTCAAGCCCCGGTTCCGCGACCGGCTGGGGAAGGCCCGCAGCACGCTCTCGGGCTACATGGGCGGGATCCTGGCCCGCGACAAGATCGACCGGGAGACGTGGGACGACCTCGAGGAGGCGCTGATCCGCGCCGACGTCGGGGTCACGGCGACGACCGACATCCTCGAGCGGCTGCGCGCCACGGTGGACGCGTCGGCGATCACTGCCCCGAGCGATCTGCTCGAGGCCTTGAAGACGCAGCTGAAGGCCGACCTCGCCACCGGCGACCGCACTCTCCACTTCGAACCGGGAGCACCGAACGTGTGGCTCTTCGTCGGTGTGAACGGCGTGGGGAAGACCACGACGGTGGGCAAGGTCGGCAAGCAACAGGCCGACGCGGGTCGCCGGGTGGTGATGGCGGCCGGCGACACCTTCCGCGCCGCGGCGGCCGAGCAGCTCCAGACCTGGGCCGAGCGAGCCGGCGCGGACCTCGTGCGCGGCGCCGAGGGCGGGGACCCGAGCTCCATCATCTTCGACGCCGTGCAGCGCGCGGCGGCCAAGGGCGCCGACCTCGTGCTCGCCGATACCGCCGGGCGCTTGCACACGAAGGTCAACCTGATGGAGGAGCTGCGCAAGGTCCGGCGCGTGGCGGATCGGGAGCCCGGCAGGGTCACGGAGGTGCTCCTGGTGCTCGACGCGACGACCGGCCAGAACGGGCTCGTGCAGGCGCGACAGTTCACCGAGGCCGTCGACCTGACGGGCGTCGTGCTGACCAAGCTGGACGGCTCGGCCAAGGGCGGGATCGCACTGGCGATCCAGTCCGCCCTCGGGATCCCCATCAAGCTCGTCGGCCTCGGTGAGACGGCGGACGACCTCGTCGACTTCGACCCCGACGAGTTCGTCGACGCGCTCTTCGCTCAGGACTGAGCCTCCCCGCCGCGGGTACCCTGCGGGCGTGATCGTGCGAACACTCCTCCTGCCGGCCAAGGTCGGGGTCGGCGGCACGAAGCTGGGCCTGAAGGCGGGCTACCGCACCGGGCGACTGCTCGGCTACCGGCGGCTGCTCCTGTTCGCCGCTGGGGTGGGCGTCGGGCTCCTCATCGCCCCCATGGCAGGACGCGAGCTGCGAGCCAGGCTGCGAGCCATGGCCGAGGAGCAGCGGACGGGCGGAACCGACCTGGCGGCGAAGGTCAGCTTCGAGCTCGCCCACTCGCCGCGCACATGGCACCTGCCCCAGCCGGAGGTCGAGGTGATCGGCGGCACGGCGATCCTGCGGGGCGAGGTGCCCCACGAGGTGGGCCGCGTCGATCTCGAACGCACTGCGGCGGCGGTGGCCGGGGTGGTCGACGTCGACAACCACGTCGCCATCTCGGGAACCAACGGCCGTCAGTAGCACGTCCAACCCGCCAGCCAACCTCGAAGGAGCGGGTCGATGGACGACGGCAACGAGCAAGCCGAGGAGCTGACCCTCGAGCCCACGGGCTCGCGCCCGTCGACACGACGGCGTGCGCTCTGGGGGGTGCTGGCTGCAGGCGCGGTGGTGGTCGGTGCCCTCGTGGTCACCTCGGGTGGCGAGGACGGCACGGCGCCCGGGCTGCCGGTGGCGCTCGGGTCCTCGGTCGCGGAGCGCGAGTCCGGCGCCGCGGCTGACGCCATGCTCGCCTGGGTCACCTACGTGCCCGGCGACGACCTCCCCGCCCTCGGCGGCGAGGCCCCGGCGTACCGGCTGTCCGGCGCGGTGACGGAGGAAGACGTGCGGGTGCTGGCCGACGCCCTCGGCCTCGACGGCGATCCGGGCCACGACGGCGCGTCGTGGACGCTGAGCGACGGCACCGGGTACCTCGACGTGTACGACTCGGGCGTCGCGCAGTGGTGGTTCAGCGCTACCGGTGGTGACGTCGCCAGCGGCTCGGCCAGATCCGGCGGGTCGGCCGGTGTGGACGCGTGCGCGGAGAGCGCCGACGGCGTCGTCTCGGATTGTGCCGTCACCCCGACGACCTACGTGGAGTGCGACGCGGCCGACGCCGCGTGCACGACCCCCGCGTGTGACCCCGCGTCGGGTGACTGCGCCGCCGCGACGACCACGACGACGGTGTGCGGTCCGGGCGCCGACTGCGTGGACCCGTCGCCGCCTCCCGATTGCCCGGTCTCGTCTGACGGATCGTCCACCTGCGTCGAGGTGGAGGATCCCGCGCCGGTCGACCTCCCGTCCGAGGACGAGGCACGCACCATCGCTCTCGACCTGCTGGCCGCGACCGGCCTCGCCGTCGACGGGGCCGACGCCACGGTCGACGGCGGGATCGACGCCTGGTACGTGTCCGTGGAGCCGCGGCTCGACGGGCTCCCGTCTGGCTTGGTCGCCAGCGTGTCAGTCGGCGCAGCCGGCGCGGTCAGCTCGGCCTCCGGCTACCTCGCCGACCCACAGCGCCTCGGCGAGTACCCGCTCCTGGACACCCGCGCCACGATCGAACGGGCCAACGCCCAGTCCGGCGTCGACGGCGGGGTCGGTCGGACGACCGTGCCCGTCGACGCGGGCAGCACGAACGGTGGTGACACGGTCGTCACCACGGCCACGGTCATCGACGACGTCGGGGCCACCGCCGGCACCACCGCACCGGCCTGCAAGGTGCAGCCCGATGGCTCCGAGATCTGCGAGTCGATGGGCGCCGGAAGCACCTGCCCGCAGGTGGTGGCGCCGGCCGACGAGCCGCTGGGCGCCCCCGAGACGGTCGACTGCACCCCGCCGGTGACCGACCCCGGCCTGGAGCCCGAGCCGCTGCCCGTCGAGGGACCGATCGAGGTCGTGCTCGTCGACGCCTCGCCGGTGCTCGTGCTCCTCGGCGCCGTGGACGGCAGCACCGACGCCTACCTGGTGCCTGGCTACCGGTTCACGGACGAGAGCGGCGGCCGGGTCGACCTCCCGGCCGTCGCCGACTCGGCGATCACGACCCCGCCCACCACCGACACGAGCGCCGTCGAGCCGCCCGTCACCGACACCGTCGCCCCGGACCCCTGCGCCCCGCTGGTCGAGGAGGACGCCAGCGGCACCACCCACACCGTCCAGCCCGACCCCGACTGTCTCGTCCGCGAGCCCCAGCGCCTCGCCGAGGGCGAGGAACCCCAGATCGGCGTCGGCTACTACGTCGACGTGGTCACGCACTGCTCCTACTTCGACTTCGCAGGTCGCTGGTGGTCGACCGATGACAACATCGACGAGGAGCTCTGGGCGTCGCCGACTGAGGGCGGCACGTTCACGCTCACCACGCCGGACGAGGGCCGCTTCGTAGGCGATGCCAACGGCACGAAGGTGGCGATCTTCACGGCGCAGGGCCCTGCTGGCGAGATGGGCTGCGACTGAAGCGCACCGCGACTCGGCCGAGCGCAAGGGCGCGACGAGGCGGAGCGGGGTGGTCGGTGAGCTCTACGCCTGCTCCCGGGTGTCCGGTTCTCGGCGGAGGGCCCCGATCAACCCAATCAGGGAGCGGCACGACGCTACGAACGATGCGTGGTCTCACATCGTTGAGCCCGAGGTCATGGGTCCCACATCGTCGAGCCCGAGGTCATGGGTCCCACATGCGGGACCCATGACCTCGAGAACGGCTCGGTGGGACCCATTGCCTCGGGGCAGGTCATCCAGTCGGGCGACCGGGAGCGGGCGTGGGGACACCCAGCATCCCGTTGCGCCTCGGAGCGCCCTTGCTCTTGCCCTCGACCGGAGTCGGGAGACGGCAAAGGCCGCCGCTAGCATCGGCGGGCCATGTTCGAAGCACTCTCTGACCGGTTCGACGGGATCTTCAAGCGCCTGCGGGGCAAGGGCATCCTCCGCGGGGAGGACGTCGAGGAGGTCCTGCGCGAGATCCGCGTCGCCCTGCTCGAGGCGGACGTCAACTTCAAGGTCGTCCGTACGATGCTCGACCGCATCCGGGAGCGCACCGTCGGCGTCGAGCTCTCGGAGGCGCTGAACCCCGCCCAGCAGGTCATCAAGATCGTCCACGAGGAGCTCATCAACGTCCTCGGTGGCGAGGTGATCAAGATCACCTACGCCAGCAAGCCGCCCACGGTCGTGCTGATGGCCGGCCTCCAGGGCGCCGGCAAGACCACCAACGCCGCCAAGCTGGCGCGCTGGTTCAAGCAGCAGGGCCGCAACCCCCTGCTCGTCGGGGCCGACCTCCAGCGGCCCGCCGCCGTCGAGCAGCTGCGCACGCTCGGTCGGCAGATCGATGTCCCCGTGTTCTCGGAGCCCGGCGACCCCATCGCCACCGCGAAGGCCGGCCTCGACGAGGCCCGCCGTCTCGGGCGCGACGTGCTCATCGTCGACACCGCCGGCCGGTTGGCGATCGACGCCGAGCTCATGGAGCAGGTGCGGCAGATCAGCGAGGTCACCGTCCCTGACTACACGTTCCTCGTCGTCGACGCGATGACGGGCCAGGACGCCGTGACGGTGGCCGAGAGCTTCAACGAGACGCTGGCGCTCGACGGCGTCATCCTCACCAAGCTCGACGGCGACGCCCGCGGGGCGCGGCGCTCAGCGTCAAGGAGGTGGTGGGCAAGCCGATCGCCTTCGCCTCCACTGGGGAGAAGCTCGCCGACTTCGAGCTCTTCCACCCCGATCGCCTCGCCGGCCGCATCCTCGGCATGGGCGACATGCTCACGCTGATCGAGAAGGCCGAGGAGGTCTACGAGAAGCAGGAGGCGGAGGAGGCAGCCACCCGTCTCCTCGAGGGCACGTTCACCCTCGACGACTTCCTCGACCAGATGCAGCAGCTCAAGAAGATGGGCCCGCTGTCCGGGATCGTCGGGATGATCCCTGGCATGCCCAAGGAGCTCAAGGGCGCCCAGATCGAGGACGACCAGATCGCGCGGGTGGAGGCGATCATCCGCTCGATGACGCCCGGCGAGCGAGCCAACGTCGACTCGATCGACGGGTCCCGGCGGGCCCGGATCGCGAAGGGGTCGGGCTCCGACCCCGGCGAGGTCGCCCAGCTCGTGAAGCAGTTCAAGGAGATGCAGAAGATGATGAAGCGCATGCCTGGCCTCTCCGGGACCAAGAAGGGGCGGGGCGGCAAGGGGAAGAAGGGCAAGAAGGGTGGCCGCACGACCGCACCGCCGACGGTCACGAACACCGCCCCCAAGCAGCCCTTCACGCTGCCGGGCTTGAGCTGAAGCACCTCGAAGGACCATCATGGTCCGCTGCCCTCGCGGCAGATCGACTGAGACGAAGGACGTATCGCAGTGGCCGTCAAGCTCCGCCTGATGCGGATGGGCAAGAAGAAGCAGCCGACCTACCGCGTGGTGGCGGCCGACTCGCGCTCGCCGCGCAACGGGCGGTTCATCGAGATCCTCGGCACCTACGACCCGCGTCAGGAGCCGTCCGTCGTGAAGATCGACACGGCCAAGGCCAACGACTGGATCAGCAAGGGCGCCCAGCCCACCGAGACGGTCGCCCGACTCCTGAAGGTGGCCGAGGCCCAACCCGCCGAGGCACCCGAGGCAGCTGAAGCATGAGCGACCTCGAGCAGGACTACGACGACAACGACGTCAACCTGATCGAGGACGCCTACATCGAAGCACCGGGCGAGGCCGTCGCGGATGATGATGCCGGCGACGAGGGCGAGCTCGCTCCGACCGCCATCTCCGTGCTCGACCTGCTCGTCACCTCGCTGGTCGACGACCCCGACGCGGTGCGGATCGACCCGATCGAGCAGCGCGGGAAGGTGCGCCTCGAGGTCCGGGTCGGTCCGGACGACATGGGCCGCGTGATCGGCAAGCGTGGTCGCGTGGCCAACGCCATCCGCACCGTCGTGCGTGCCGCCGCCGTCCGCGACGGCGTCGACGTCGACATCGAGTTCGAGGATTAGGTCGACGCCGAAGCGGGGCTTCGACGTCGAGCTAGACCATGCGCCTCCGGCGCGCTGAACCCCTGCTGCTCAGGGGTCGGCGGAGCCGCCCCTTCGCGGGCGAGGCGGGCTCGCGGAGCGCTCCCCCCTCCCGCTCCCCCCTCCCGCGTGGGGACGTGCATCGTGCTGCTTGAGGTGGGGCGGATCACGAAGCCGCACGGGGTGCGGGGGGACGTGCTCGTGCTGCTCTCCACCGAGCGGACCTCGCGACTCGATCCGGGGTCGGTGCTGCAGACGGACCGCGGGCCGCTGACGGTCGTCTCGTCGTCGCGCCACCAGGACCGGTGGATCGTGCACTTCGAGGGCTTCACCGATCGTGCCGAGGTCGAGTCGTGGCGCGGCGTCGCTCTGCGCGCCGAACCCCTCGACGATCAGGACGACGACGTCCTGTGGGTGCACGAGCTCGTGGGCGCCACGGTCGTCCTCGCCGACGGCGAGGAGGTCGGCACGGTCACGGAGGTCGAGTCGAACCCCGCGTCGGACCTGTTGGTGCTCGACTCCGGGGCCTTGGTGCCCGTCGTGTTCATCACGGATCACGAGCCGGGCCGGGTCACCATCGACCCTCCCGAAGGGCTCTTCGACCCCTGATGCGCATCGACGTCTTCACGATCTTCCCGGAGATGGTCTCCGGGTTCGCCGCGCAGAGCCTGCTCGGCAAGGCGCAGGAGCGCGGCACCCTCGACGTCCGCGTGCACGACATACGCGACCAGACGCACGACCCGCATCGGACCGTCGATGACGCCCCGTTCGGCGGCGGCGCCGGGATGGTGCTCATGGCCGAGCCGGTGTTCGCGGCCGTCGACGCTGTCGACCCACCCCGGCCGTTGCTCTACCTGAGCCCCGCCGGCCGGCGCCTCGATCAGGCGTGGGCCCGTGAGCTGGCTGCGGGCGACGGCTTCAGCCTCCTGTGCGGGCGCTACGAGGGCGTGGACGAGCGGGTGCGCGCGCACCTCGTCGACGGGGAGCTGTCGATCGGCGACTACGTCCTCGGTGGGGGAGAGGTGGCGGCGATGGTGGTCCTCGAGGCGGTCGGTCGACTCGTGCCGGGGGTGATGGGCAACGACACCTCGGCGGACGAAGAGAGCTTCAGCGACGGGCTCCTCGAGTACCCGCACTACACGAGGCCCGCGGAGCTCCGCGGCTGGGAGGTGCCGGAGGTGCTCCGGTCCGGCGACCACGCGCGGGTCGCCCGTTGGCGCCGTGCCCAGGCGCTGGCTCGCACGCGTGACACCCGGCCCGATCTCCTCGCAGCTCGCGGTGGGCTCAGCGAGGACGACCAGCGGCTGCTCGCTGAGTTCGACCTCTGAGCAAACCGGCGCCTATCCTCGTCTGTCCCACGCACCCGGAGCTCACCGCCATGCAACCCACCGATCTCGTCGACCAGTCCAGCCTGCGGACCGACATCCCGGACTTCGGTCCGGGTGACACCTTGAAGGTCCACGTCCGCGTGGTCGAGGGCTCCAAAGAGCGGATCCAGGTGTTCCAGGGCGCCGTCATCGGGCGCCAGGGCGACGGCCTGCGTGAGACGTTCACCGTCCGCAAGGTCTCCTACGGCGTCGGTGTCGAGCGCACCTTCCCCGTGCATGCCCCGACGGTCGCCAAGATCGAGGTCGTCACCCGGGGGGACGTCCGGCGGGCGAAGCTGTACTACCTCCGCGATCGGGTCGGGAAGTCGGCCAAGATCAAGGAGAAGCGGAATCCTTAGCCGCTCCGGGTGAGCCCGGCTGACTTGACCGAGGACCCTCTGTAAGGCATCCTTTACTTCCTGTGTGGCGCGCGCTTGAGAGCACGTGCCGAGGATCCGGAGGTCAGAGATGCTGCAGACGTTCCTCACCGGGCTCCGGGAGGGCCTGGAGGCCGCCCTCGTCGTCAGCATCCTGATCACCTTCCTCGTGCGCGGCGGCCACCGCGAGCGCCTCCCTGCACTGTGGGCCGGGGTCGGCGTCGCCGTTGTGCTGTCCTTCGGGTTCGGCGCCCTCCTGCACTTCACGTCCGCGTCCATGAGCTTCGAGGCCCAGGAGGCCTTCGCCGGGACGTTGTCGATCATCGCCGTCGGCTTCGTCACCTGGATGGTGTTCTGGATGCGCCGGGCCGCCCACACGATCAAGGCCGACCTCCACGGCAAGATGCAGAACGCCCTGGAGCTCGGCGGTCTGGCCGTCGGCACCGCCGCCCTGCTCGCCGTGGGACGTGAGGGCCTCGAGACGGCCCTGTTCATCTACCCCACCTTCCAGGCCCAGGGCGCCGGAGCCGGGCCGGCCATCGGCGCCCTGCTGGGCCTCGGCACCGCCGTGCTGCTCGGCTGCCTCATGTACGAGGGCGCGGTCCACCTCGACCTCGCGAAGTTCTTCCGGATCACCGGCGCAGGGCTGATCGTCATCGCCGCCGGCGTGCTGGCCTACGGCGTGCACGACCTGCAGGAGGCCGGCATCCTCCCCGGGCTCGAGAACCTCGCCTGGGACATCCAGGGCTACGAGGTCACGAGCTGGTACGGCGCCCTGCTGAAGGGCATCTTCAACTTCTCCCCCCAGATGACCGTGCTCGAGGTGCTGGTCTACGTCGCCTACCTCGTTCCGACGATGGTGCTGTTCCTCCGACCGCGGCGCGCGGTCGCAGTGGCCCCCCCAGTCGCCGAGGCCACCCCGGTCCCGGTCGCCTCAGCCTGACCCACGGCCCGAGCCGTCCACCGCCCACCCACAGGAGCGTCCATGCTCACGCGTCCCCGCCCGCTCGCCCTCACCCTGTTCGTCGCCGTGGCCGCCGGCCTGGGTGCCTGCTCCGACTCGTCGGGTGGCACCAAGGTGGCCGTCACCGGCACCGACGACGGTTGCGAGATCGAGGAGGCGACGCTCCCCGCCGGCAAGCTCACCTTCGTCTTCACCAACAAGGCCGGGGACGTGAACGAGCTCTACGTGCTCAAGGCCAACGGAGACGTCGTGAGCGAGGTCGAGAACGTCACCACCGGCACGAGCCGCGAGCTCTCCGTCGACCTCGCCGCCGGCGACTACAAGGTCCGGTGCAAGCCCGGCCAGACCGGCGACGGGTTCGACACCGACTTCGAGGTCACCGGTGAGGGCGGGGCGACACAGGCGCAGGCCGACCGCACCATCACCTTCGCGGCCATCGACTTCGACTACCCCGACCTCGACGTGTCGGGGATCACCGCGGGCGAGACCATCCGGTTCGAGATGACCAACGACGGCGAGCAGGCCCACGAGTTCGAAGTGCTCGACCCCGATGGGGAGGCCCTGGGGGAGGTCGCCGCCATGGAGCCCGGCGCCTCCGGCGGCGCCACCATCACCTTCGAAGAGGCCGACGCCTACACCTACCAGTGCATCCTCGTCGACGCGGAGACCGGGAAGCCGCACGACGAGCTGGGCATGACCGGCACCATGACGGTCACCGACGCTCCGTGACCGCCCTCGCGCCCGCCTCCCGTGCCGACGGTCTTCCCATGGGGGCCGTCACACGACGCAGGTAGCCTCCGGTCATGTCGACCGAGGACCTCGAGCAGTACGAAGCCGAGATCGAGCTCCAGCTCTACAAGGAGTACAAGGACGTCGCGCCGATGTTCACGTACGTCGTGGAGACCGAGCGGCGCTTCTACCTCGCCAACGAGGTCGAACGCATCGTGCGCAACGAAGACGGGCGCACCTATGTGGAGCTCAAGATGCGCGATGCCTGGGTCTGGGACATGTACCGCACCACCCGCTTCGTGGCCTCGGTGTCGATCGTGACCTTCAAGGACGTCAACATCGAGGAGCTCCCCAAGAAGGAGCTCTAGGTGGTTTCGTCGCCGAAGCGGCGCTTCGTCGCCGAGCTTGGCGGTGCCGGCCTGCGACCGGCGCTGAACGACAGTTGGGCACTGTGACGGCCGCTTCGCGGGCGTTGGGCGTGGCGGGGGAGGACCGGGCGGCGGCCTGGTACGAGGGGCACGGCTATTCGATCGTGCATCGCAACTGGCGCTGTCGCGACGGTGAGCTCGACCTCGTCGTGCGCCGTGGGCGGGCGCTCGTGTTCGTCGAGGTGAAGACCCGGCGCACCGACCGCTTCGGCCTCCCCGCCGAGGCGGTCACCCGCGACAAGCAGCGCCGGCTCCGCTTGCTCGCGAGCCGCTACCTCGATGCCACCGGGGCGCGCGCGAGCTCCCTCCGCTTCGACGTGGTCAGCATCCTCGGGGAGCGGCTCGAGGTGATCCAGGCCGCGTTCTGAGAGGTTGGCACCACTCAGCCCAGGAACGCCCAGAGCACGAGCACGATGCACGCGACGACCGCCCCCGCGACCATGAGGTAGTCAGCGGCGCCGTGCCGGCGCTGCCCAAACGGGTTCAGGCCCATGCCGCCAGTATCGTGCCGGCGATGGAGACGCTGCAGGTCGACCGGGCCGATGGGGTGGTGACGGTCACCTTCGATCGTCCCGCGAAGAAGAACGCCGTGAACAACGTCATGTGGGGCGAGCTGGCCGAGGTCGCCCGCTCGCTCCTCGGTGACCCGTCCGCTCGGTGCGTGGTCCTCACGGGAGCGGGCGGCGACTTCTGCTCGGGGGCCGACCTGTCCGACGATGCCCGGACGCCAGAGCACCAGCTGGCCGCGATGCGGCGCATCAACGCCGTCATCCAGGCGTTCCACGAGCTGCCCCAGCCCACCATCGCGAAGATCGACGGGGTCGCCGCGGGCGTCGGCATGAACCTCGCGCTCGGCTGCGACCTCGTCGTCGCGAGCGATCGAGCGCGGTTCTCCGAGATCTTCGCCCGGCGTGGGCTCTCGCTCGACGGAGGCGGCTCGTGGCTGTTGCCGCGCCTCGTCGGCCTCCACCGAGCCAAGGAGCTCGCCCTGTTCGCCGACATCATCCCCGCCGAGGAGGCGCTTCGCCTGGGTGTGGTGAACCGGGTGGTCCCGGTCGACCAGCTCGACGAGGTCGTGGGGGAGTGGGCGGCGCGGCTGGCGGCCGGCCCGCCGATCGCGCTGGCGATGACCAAGCGCATGCTCAACCGCTCCTTCGAGCAGAGCTTCGAGCAGGCGCTGGACGACGAGGCCCGCAGCCAGACCATCAACTTCGGCACCCGGGACACGGCCGAGGCGATCAGCGCCTTCATCCAGAAGCGCCCCCCGACCTTCGAAGGTCGTTGACGCGCGCCTCGTGGCGGGTGCTGGCCGCGGCGCTGGTGGTGCTGGCCGGGTGCACCAGCTCCGCCGGAGATGCGTCGCCCACCACGACGACGGTCCCGTCGACCACGACCACCACCACCGTCACCGGGGACACCGGCTCGATCGAGCTCGGTCCGCCAGACCGGCGTGCGCGCTTGGTCGCTCCCGACGAGGTGACGGCGCCCGCGCCGCTGGTCGTGCTCCTGCACGGCTACGGGGCCAACGCCGCTCTCGAGGACGCGTACCTCGGGGTGACGGACGAGGCCCGGACGCGGGGCCTCTACGTCCTGCTCCCCGAGGGCACGACGGGGCCGCGAGGACGCCAGTTCTGGGACGCCACCGAGGCGTGCTGCAACTTCACCGGCACCCCGGTGGACGATGTCGCGTACCTGCGGGGCCTGATCGAGGAGGCCATCGAGACACGGCCCGTCGACCCGGCGCGCGTGTACGTGTTCGGGCACTCCAACGGAGGGTTCATGGCGTACCGGCTCGCGTGCGACCTGGCCGACGAGGTGACCGCCGTCGCGGTCCTGGCCGGCGCGGACCAGCTCGACGAGGGCGATTGCCAGCCCGGTGACGCCGTGTCGGTCCTGCACATCCATGGCACCGACGACGAGACCATCGCGTACGCGGGGGGACCACCGTTGGCGCCCGGCAGCAGCGCCTACCCGGGCGCGGCCGACTCGGTGGCGCGCTGGGCGTCACGCAACGGCTGCGACCCGACACCGATCGACAGGACGGCCCTCGACCTCGACGCTGGCATCGACGGCGCCGAGACCACGGTGCGCACCTACGACGGCTGCCCGGCCGGCATCGACGTGCAGCTCGACATGATCGAGGGCGGCACCCACATCCCCCGCATCGGGCACGAGCCGGTCGGCACCAACGTGCTCGACTGGCTGCTCGACCACGCACGCTGACCCCTTCCGCGCTGTCACAGCCCGCGCCTACGATGCGCTGACCGCCTCGAGGCCGGCGGCCTACGGCACTCCTCTCCAGATCGTCGATCACGAGGAGCCGTGCCGTGCTCGGTCTCGTCCCATCAGCGTCCCTGCTCGGCATCGACGGCCACGCCGTCACCGTCGAGGTGCACTCGAGCAAGCGGGCTGCCGTCCTTCACCGTCGTCGGCTCCCCGGACTCCGCCTGCCGAGAGGCGAGCGGGCGGGTCCGCGCCGCGCTCCTCTCGAGTGGCTGCACGTGGCCGATGCAGCGGGTGACGGTGAACCTCGCCCCACCCACGGTCCGCAAGATCGGGTCGGGACTGGATCTGGCCATCGCGATCGCCGTGCTGGTCGCCTCGGAGCAGCTCGAACCGGGCGCGGTCGAGGGGCTGGCCTTCCTCGGTGAGCTCGGCCTCGACGGGTCGCTGCGGCCGGTCCCCGGCACCCTCTGCCTCACGGAGGCGCTCGGCGAGGGGGCCGTGGTGCTCCCTGAGGCCAGCGCGCGGGAAGCGGGGCTGGTCGGAGGTCGGCCGGTCCACGGGCTGCCGTCCCTCGCCGCCGTGCTGGCGTGCCTGCGCGGCGAGGCGCCGTGGCCCGAGCCACCTGGCGCCGACCCGGTCCGGGAGGTGGTCGGGCTCCCCGACCTCGCTGACGTTCGGGGCCAGCCCATCGGCCGCTACGCGCTCGAGGTCGCCGCGGCCGGCGGCCACCACCTCCTCATGATGGGTCCGCCCGGTGCGGGCAAGACGATGCTGGCCTCGCGGCTCCCGGGGCTGCTGCCTCCGCTGAGCGACCGCGCCGCTCTCGAGACCACCCGGATCCACTCGGCGGCGGGTCTCGGCCTCCCCGCGGCCGGGCTCGTACGGCAACCTCCCTTCCGGGCACCGCACCACGGCGCATCGTCGGTCGCGCTGGTCGGCGGTGGCAGCACCAGCATGCGGCCCGGCGAGATCAGCGCCGCGTGCAACGGTGTCCTCTTCCTCGACGAGCTGGCCGAGTTCGCCGGTCACGTGCTCGATGCCCTCCGCCAGCCGCTGGAGGAGGGGGTGGTCCGGGTGGCGCGTGCGGCCGCGACGGTCACGTTCCCGGCTCGGTTCCTCCTCGTCGCTGCGATGAACCCCTGCCCGTGCGGCCATGGTGGGCGGCCCGGTGGTTGTCGCTGCTCGGATGCCGCCCGCGCGCGCTACCACCGGCGCCTGTCCGGTCCGCTGCTCGACCGCTTCGACCTTCGCGTCGAGGTCACGCGGGCGTCGGTGCCCGACTTGATGGGCCACGAGCGCAGCGAGCCGACGGCCGCCGTGCGGGCGCGCGTCCTGGCCGCGCGAGCCGTTGCGAGCGCACGCGGGATCGAGACCAACGCTGCGATCCCCGTCGATCGCCTCGACGAGCTGGCACCGCTGGCGCCCGGGGCCGGCGACGTGCTGGCGCAGGCGCTTCGAAGCGGTCGGCTCTCGGCGCGGGGCCTCCACAGGGTGCGCCGCGTGGCGCGCACGGTCGCCGACCTGCAGGGCGCCACAGGTGCGCTCACGGCGGCGCAGGTCGCCACCGCGCTGAGCCTCCGCGTCGATGCCGCTCCCGCCACACCCGACCGGGCGCTGTCGGCATGAGCGACGATCGGCTCCTCGGCTACGCCGCCCTGCTCGCGGGGCACCCGGCGGTCGGGCCCCGTCGCCTCCGCGCCCTGCTGCAGGAGCGCGGCGGCGAGGCCGGGTGGGCGGACCTCGGGGGCGACCCCGGCGTGGATCCGCTGTCCGTGGTCGCCGCCCATCGAGCCGCCGGCGTCGACATCCTGCTGGAGGGCGACCCGCGGTACCCCCGCCGGCTGCGGGCCGACCCGGATCCTCCGGCGGTCCTGTTCGCCCTCGGCGACCTCACCGCCCTCGAAGCCACCCGTGTGGCCATCGTCGGCACCCGCCGGTGCACCGGGGCCGGCGCCGGGTTCGCGAGGGAGCTCGGCCGGGAGCTGTCGGAGGCAGGCGTGGCGATCGTCTCGGGCCTGGCGCTCGGGATCGACGGCGCGTCCCACCGGGGGGTGCTGGACGCCGGTGGCCGCCCGATCGGGGTCGTGGGGTCGGGGCTCGACGTCGTCTACCCCGACCGCCATCGCGACCTGTGGGCGCACGTCAGCGGTGAAGGCGTCCTCCTCAGCGAGGCGCCGCTGGGCGCGCGCCCCACCGCCTGGCGGTTCCCTGCCCGCAACCGGATCATCGCCGGGCTGGCCGACCTCGTCGTCGTGGTCGAGTCCCACGCCGCCGGTGGAGCGATGCACACCGTCCGGGAGGCGGCCGATCGCTCGATCCAGGTGATGGCGGTCCCAGGTTCGGTCCGGTGCCCGTCGGCGGCGGGCACCAACCAGCTCCTCGCCGACGGGTGCGCCCCGGCACGCGATGCCACCGATGTGCTGGTCGCGCTGGGGCTGAGCGCCGCCGCTCGGGCCGAGGTCGCCGAGTCGCGGGTGCAGCCCGACCCCACGGGCCGGCAAGTGCTCGCCGCATTCGATTGGGAGCCCGCGACCCTCGAGCATCTGGCCGTGCGCACCGGCCTGGCGCTGCCCGACCTCGCCATGGCGGTGCAGTCCCTGCTGGAGGCCGGGTGGATCGACGCGGCGGGCGGTTGGTACGAGCGGGTGTCCGCGTGAGGCACCGTCCCGCAAGTCCACCCGCCGCCGACGGTACGGTTGCCCGATGGCCTGGCACGAAGGCGACTTCCTCGCGTCGCTCACCTCCGTGTCGCCGCGCACCGTCGAGGCCTACGTCGGCGACCTCGCCGGGTTCGTCGAGTGGGCCGAGCGGGGCGGCGTCACCGGCCCCGAGGACGTCGACCGCACGCTGTTGCGTCGCTACGTCGCCCACCTGGCCACCCGCCGCTACGCGAAGCGCTCGATCGCCAGGAAGGTGTCGGCCCTGCGCCGCTACTTCGCCTGGGCGGCCCGCACCGAGCGGATCCCACGCGATCCGTCGAGCGGGCTCTCGGCTCCCAGGGGCGACGGACGCCTGCCGCGGGTGCTGCGTCACGATGAGCTGGTCACGCTGCTCGACGACCCGCCGGCCGCGATCGTCGACGACGACCCCGCGATCCGGGCCCGTGATGATGCGGTGCTCGAGCTGCTCTACGGGAGCGGACTCCGGATCGGTGAGCTGTGCGCCCTCGGGCCCGCCGACCTCGACCTCGACCGAGCCCGAGCCGTCGTGTGGGGCAAGGGGGGCAAGCAACGCGTCGTGCCCCTCAGCGCGCCGGCCGTCGAGGCCCTGCGCACGTGGATCGACGGGCCTCGTCGGACGCTGGTCGCGGGGCCCGGTGAAGCCGACGCGCTGTTCCTCAACCGCCGTGGCCATCGCCTCACGCCCCGTGACGCGCGCCGGCTCCTCGACCGCCGGGCGGCGGCCCCCACGCACCCCCACGCCCTGCGTCACACCTTCGCTACGCACCTCCTCGACGGGGGTGCCGACCTCCGGGCGGTGCAGGAGCTGCTCGGTCACGCCGACCTGGCCACCACCCAGCGGTACACTCACGTCAGCCGAGAGCGACTGCGCTCCGTCTATGACGCCTCCCACCCGCGGGCCCAGGGATGACTCCTCGATGAGCAACGATCTCGAACCCGACATCGATCGGCTCTGGGCTGAGTACAAGGACACGGGCCGGCGCGAGCAGCGGGACCAGCTCATCGTCCACTACTCGCCGTTGGTCAAGTACGTGGCGGGTCGCGTCGCCACCGGTCTGCCCGCGAGCGTCGACCAGGCGGACCTCGTCTCCTACGGCATCTTCGGCCTGATCGACGCCATCGAGAAGTTCGATCTGGAGCGGGGCTTCAAGTTCGAGACCTACGCCATCGCCCGGATCAAGGGCAACATCCTCGACGAGCTCCGCTCGATCGACTGGGTGCCCCGCTCGGTGCGCGCGAAGGCCCGGGCGTTGGAGAAGGCCTTCTCGACCCTCGAGGGCAAGCTGCACCGCACGCCCACGGACGCCGAGCTCGCGAACGAGCTCGATCTCACCGAGGAACAGCTGCAGACGACGCTCGGACAGATCTCCTTCACCGGCCTGGTCGCCCTCGACGAGATGCTCTCCGGTGGTGACCGAGGCGACTCCGCCACGCTCGGCGACACGCTGCCCGACTCCGGTGTCGGACCGGTGGCCGCCTACGAGGTCGAGGAGATGCGCCACATCCTCGCGGATGCGATCAACCGCCTCCCGGACCGGGAGAAGACGGTGCTCACGCTCTACTACTACGAGGGTCTCACCCTCGCCGAGATCGGCTCGATCCTCGGGGTCACCGAGAGCCGCATCTGCCAGATCCACACCAAGGCCGTGATCCAGCTCCGGGCGCGCATCGCCGCCTCCGAGCGCGAACCCGCCTGACCCCCGCGTCGCGCGCTCGAGCGCGCCGTCCGTCCCGCTTCCCCCTCCACCGGTCTGTCGCGCCCGTGAGGGGGAGGCCCCATGCCTCGCACCCTGCTCGTCCTCTGCTGCGCGGCGGTGTGCAGCGCAGCCGTCCCCGCGGTGGCGGCCGCTGGCCCGCCGCCGTATCGCCCCCCGGTCGACGCACCGGTCCTCGATCCGTTCCGCCCCCCGGCGTCCCGGTACGGGCCGGGCAACCGAGGCATCGAGTACGCCACGGCTCCGGGCACTTCCGTCCACGCGGTGGCGGACGGGCGGGTCACCTTTGCCGGTTCAGTGGGCGGCACCCGCCACGTGACCGTGCTCCACGCCGATGGGGTGCGCACCACCTACTCGTTCCTCGACGTCGTCGAGGTGGTCGTCGGGCAGCGCGTCCACCAGGGCCAGCGGGTGGGAACCACAGCCGCAGGCCTGCACCTGGGCGCCCGGCGCGGCGACGCCTACTTCGATCCGGCCTCCCTGTTCGCGCCGGACCCGCCCCGCGTACGCCTCGTGCCGTTCGACGATCCGCCGGGCGATGGCGCCGATGCCGAGCGGAGCGCGATCAGCCAGCTCATCGGGGGGATCGGGGGGCTGCTCGACGGCCTTGAGGGCAGCGCCGGTGCCGTGGGCGGCTGGCTGCGTGACGACCAAGGCCAGCTGCTGGCGACCGCGGCGCACTACGCCAACCGAGTCGGGCACCTTCCCGCCCTGGTCGACGCCTCCCTCACCACCTGGCGAGCCTGGCAGCGAGCCCGCCGAGCCTCGACGCGGCCGTGCACGCCTGACTCGATCGCGGTGCCGCCGCCGTCCGATCGCAGGGTGGCGGTGCTCGTCGCGGGTTTGGGCTCCGACAGCGGGCGCTCGACGATCGACCAGGTGCGCACGCAGGCGCTGGGCTACGCCGGGGCCGACGTCGTGCGGTTCAGCTACGCCGGCGGACGGGTACCTGATCCGACCGACGCGTTCTCGTCCGTCCCGGTCACCGTCTACGACGCCCCTGCCACCCAGACCGACCTGCGGGCGACGGCCACCCGGCTGGCGGATCTCGTGGAGGCACTCGTCTCGGCGGCGCCCGGCGTGCCCATCGACCTCCTCGCGCACTCCCAGGGCGGTGTGGTGCTGCGCCTCGCGCTCATCGAGCTCGAACGCCGCCACGGCACCGCGTGGCTCGCAGCGGTGGGACTGGTCGCCACCTTCGGCACTCCCCACGGCGGTGCCGACCTCGCCACCGCGATCCACGCCCTGTCGAGCACCCGGTCCGGCACGACCGCGCTCGATGTCCTCACGCGGGCGACCGACCAGGAGCTCGATCACGACGGTGCGTCCACGGCGCAGCTCAGCGAGACCTCGGCGGTCGTGGCGGACCTGGCCCGGCATCCGGTGCCTGAGGTGGTGGACGCCGTGTCGATCGCCGCACGGGGTGACGTGATCGTGCCCGTGCCCCGCAGCGAAGCCGCGGGGATGGACGAGGTGATCGTCCCCCTGGTCGGGCGCGCCGCCCACAGCGACCTGCCGGGGAGTGCCGAGGCCACGCGCGCCATCGGCCTCGCCCTTGCTGGTCTCCCGCCGGGCTGTCAGTCCTTCCGCGACGCCCTCACCGACCAGGCGGTGGGCGAGGGGATCAGCCTCGCCGAGGACATGGCTGGGGCCCTCAGCTTCCTGGCGGCCACCCGCGTCGACGTGCGGGTCGGCTGAGCAGGCCACTAGCATCGTCCTCCGGCCAGGCGACCGCCTGTCCGGATCCCACACCACACCCTGCACCCGGGCCATCCCGCGGTCGCCCTTCGGGGCGCCAGGCCCGGCGCCAGCGCCCTGCTGGCACAGCGAACCACGGGAAGGAGCCCATCGTGGCCGTCGTCACCATGAAGCAGCTGCTCGAGGCTGGTGTCCACTTCGGACACCAGACCCGCCGTTGGAACCCGAAGATGAAGCGCTTCATCTTCGGTGAGCGGGGCGGCATCTACATCATCGATCTCCAGCAGACGCTGACCCGGATCGAGACCGCCTACACGTTCGTCCGCGATCTCGTCGCCGACGGTGGCACCGTGCTGTTCATCGGCACCAAGAAGCAGGCACAGGACCCGATCCAGAGCTACGCCGAGAAGGTCGGCATGCCCTACATCAACCAGCGGTGGCTGGGCGGCATGCTCACGAACTTCGAGACGATCGGCAAGCGGGTCGCCAAGATGCAGGAGTACCGCCGCATGCGGGCCTCCGGCGAGTTCGACGCCATGCCCAAGAAGGAGGCGCTCCTCCTCAGCCGTGAGCTCGAGAAGCTCGAGCGCAACCTGGGCGGCATCGCCCAGATGGAGCGCCTGCCCGACGCCGTGTTCATCCTGGACACGAAGAAGGAGCACATCGGCGTGACCGAGGCCAACAAGCTCGGGATCCCGATCATCGCGGTGGTCGACACCAACTGTGACCCCGACATCATCCAGTTCGTGATCCCGGGCAACGACGACGCGATCCGCTCCGGCAGCCTCATGTGCCGCGTGATCGCCGACGCTGTCGAGGAGGGTCGCTTCATCGCCTCCCGCCGCGGCACCGGCACGGCGGCGGCTCCGTCGGTCGAGCGCACCGAGGACGACGAGGCCCGGGTCGCCGCCGAGCAGGCCGAGGCCCGCCGCCAGGCGCTCCTCGCCCAGCAGGAGCGCGACGCCCGACTCGCCGGCGCCCCGATCCCGCCGCCGCCCGTCTTGGACGCGCCGGTGGCGAAGGCCCCCGAGGCCGAGGCGGCACCGGTCATCGAGGCCGCGCCCGAGCCGGTCGCGGTCGCCGAGCCGGAGCCCGCCCCCGACGCCGAGCCCCAGGCCGACGCCGAGGCGCCTGCCGCCGACGGCTGATCCCCCCGTTTCGCACCCACCCAGGAGCAACCCCCCATGTCGTTCACCGCCAAGGACGTCCAGAACCTCCGTCAGGCCACCGGGGCCGGGATGATGGATGCCAAGCGCGCCCTCGAGGAGACCGGCGGCGACTTCGACGCCGCCGCCAAGGCCCTCCGCGAGAAGGGCCTGGCCAAGTCCGTCGACCGCTCGGACCGTGAGAACACCCAGGGCGTCGTCGCCATCGCCTCGACGGACGGCGTCGCCGCCATCGTCGAGCTCAAGTGCGAGACCGACTTCGTGGCCAAGTCCGAGGACTTCATCGCAGTCGCCCAGCAGCTGGCGGACACCGTGGCTGCGGGCGGTTCCGTCGACGACCACAAGGAGCGGGTCGACGACCTGAAGGTCACCCTGAAGGAGAACATCGACGTCGGGCGGGTGGAGCGCATCGAGGTGGCCCCTGGCCGGGTGGTCGACACCTACCTCCACAAGCAGGAGGGCCGCGGCGTGAACGCCGTGATCGTCGTGCTCGAAGGTGGCGATGCCGAGCTGGCCCACGAGGTGGCCGTGTCGGCCGCCTTCAGCAAGCCCCGGTTCCTCACGCGCGACGAGGTGCCCCAGGCCGAGGCCGACGAGGAGCGAGCCACCCTCGAGAGCATCACCCGCGCCGAGGGCAAGCCGGAGCAGGCGATCGAGAAGATCGTCGCGGGTCGCCTCAACGCCTGGTACAAGGACCAGGTCCTGCTCGAGCAGCCCTACGCCAAGGACGACAAGCAGTCCATCACCCAGCTCCTCGGCGATGCCAAGATCGCTGGCTTCGCCCAGGTGTACATCGGCTCTTGACCTCTCACGCCGCCTTCCAGCGGGTGATGCTGAAGCTGTCCGGCGAGGCCTTCGCCGGGCAGGACGGCAACCCCATCGACGGCAAGGTGGCGGAGTTCGTCGCTCGTGAGATCGTCGATGCCCGCGAGCTGGGTGTTGACATCGCGGTCGTGGTGGGGGGCGGCAACATCTGGCGGGGCCTCACCGGCGCAGGTGCTGGGATGGATCGGGCCCAGGCCGACTACATGGGCATGCTCGCCACGGTCATGAACGCGCTCGCGCTCCAGGACACCCTCGAGCGGCTCGGGCAGCCCACCCGCGTGCAGAGCGCGATCCACATGTCGCAGGTCGCCGAGCCCTACATCCGCCGCCGGGCCATCCGGCACCTCGAGAAGGGCCGCGTGGTCATCTTCGCCGGCGGCACGGGCAACCCCTTCTTCACCACGGACACCGCCGCCGCGCTGCGGGCCGTCGAGATCGAAGCGGACGCCATGCTGCGGGGCACCCATTCGGGGGTCGAGGGCCTCTACACCGACGATCCCCGTACGAACCCCACCGCGACGCTCATCCGCGAGGTGACCTACCTCGAGGTGCTGAACCGCGGCCTCAAGGCGATGGACTCCACTGCGATCACCCTCTGCATGGACAACGCCCTGCCGATCGTCATGTTCGACCTGCTCGGCAAGGGCAACGTCCGGTCCATACTCGAGGGAAACCCGATCGGTACTGTGGTCCGATGATCGGGGGCGATTCGGATGTCAGCTGAGCTCATCAAGCTCGTGCTCGACGACGCCGACGAGAAGATGCGCAAGGCGGTGGAGCACGCGCGCAAGGAGTTCTCGGGCATCCGCACGGGTCGAGCGTCCCCCGCACTGGTGGAGAAGATCGCCGTCGACTACTACGGCAGTGAGGTGCCCCTCCAGCAGATCGCTGGGTTCCAGGTGCCTGAGGCCCGGATGTTGGTGATCAGCCCCTACGACAAGACCGCCCTCGGCGCCATCGAGAAGGCGATCCAGCACTCCGACCTCGGCCTCAACCCGAGCAACGACGGCCAGGTCATCCGCCTCACCTTCCCGCAGCTCACGACCGAGCGCCGCAAGGAGCTGGTCCGTGTCGTGAAGGGCATGGCCGAGGAAGGACGCGTCGCCGTCCGCAACGTGCGCCGAGCGGGCCGACACGACCTCGACGCCCTCGCCAAGGAGGGCGAGGCCACCGAGGACGACATCACGCGAGCGGAGAAGGAGCTCGACAAGCTCACCCACGCCCACGAGGCAGAGATCGACAAGGCACTCGAGCACAAGGAAGCAGAGCTGCTCGAGGTCTGACCGCGGGGCCTGGCAGACGCCGGGCGTGCGGGCGCACAGACGAGCGATGGAGGTCCGATGACCGACGAACGCCGATTCGACCCAGAGGACAAGCGCAAGGACCCGCCCAGCGAGGGCGTGCGCATCATCGGCGCCGAGGAGGCCGCGGAGGCCCTCGAGCGCGGCGACGTCGCCCAACGGCGCGGCGACGACCAGCCGCGCTACGGCGACCGCCCCACCCCGCCGGTCGCTGACGGCCCGCGACCGGTGCTGCGGTTCCCGCTCGGCTCCTCCTCCGACCCGCGCGACATCGAACGGCCGACCGTCGCGGCGAACGAGCCGATCTCCGAGCCGGTCGAGCTCCCGCACTGGACGGAGCCCCCGACGGGGCAGGTCCCGCAGATCCTCCCCGAGGCGCCGAGCGAGGAGGGCGACGACCTCGACGACTGGACGAGCTTCGCCACCTCCACGCCCCGGTGGCGCGACGATGCCGACTCCTTCGACGACCACGAGGGCTTCGAGGACATGCAGGCGTGGAGCGACGAGTCCGAGCAGGAGCCCGACCGGGGCGCGCTCGATGACCGCGACCGCCCCACCCACGACGACTACTTCACCTTCGCCGATCTCGACGAGACCGGCACCACGTCACACTCCGTCTTCGCCGACGTGGCCCCGGTCGACGAGGGGTTCGGGCCTGGATGGGCGGACGAGGACGTCGCCTACGAGGAGCCGGCGCCGCGCCGTCCACCGTCGCGTTCGCGGCGTGAGCCCGAGGAGGGCTATCGGCCGCAGCGCACCGCACGTCCGCCCGGTGGCGGCGACCGCGACATGGGCACAGCCGTCATCGTGGGCGTCGGGTTCCTCGCCCTCGCCCTCGTGCTGTTCAGCATCGGTCCCGCCGCGGCGATGATCCTCGTCACCGCCGTGATCGGGCTGGCCAGCGCCGAGTTCTTCGGCGTGCTGCGCAAGGTCGGGTACGAGCCGGTCACCCTGGCGGGCATCGTCGGCTGCGTCGGGCTCGCGCTGGGTGCCTACAACTACGGCTCCGCCGCCATCCCCTCCGTGCTCTTCCTCACGACGGCCGTGTGCCTGCTCTGGTTCCTCGTCGGTGCCGCGCACGAGGCGCCCGTCATGAACGTCGGGGTCACCCTGCTCGGGTTGCTGTGGGTCGGGTTGTTCGGCTCCTTCGCCGCATTGATGCTGGCGCTCCCCCCCACGGCGGGCCTCGAGGATCCCGGCACCGGGATCCTGCTCGCGGCGATCCTGGGCACCGTCGGGTACGACGTCGGCGGCCTCTTCATCGGGAAGAACGCCGGTCGGCAACCCTTGTCCCCTGCGAGCCCGAACAAGACGGTGGAGGGGCTGATCGGCGGCTGCGTCGTGGCGGTGGTCGTGGTGGCCGTCGGCTCGGCCCTCGGACTCGGCCCCATCGACTCGTTCTCCGAGGGTCTCCTCGTCGGACTGGCGGTGGCCATCTCCGCCCCGCTGGGCGACCTCTGCCAGTCGCTGATCAAGCGCGACCTCGGCGTGAAGGACATGGGGGCGCTCCTGCCCGGCCACGGGGGCCTCCTCGACCGGTTCGACTCGCTCCTCTTCGTCCTCCCGACCGTCTACCTGCTGGCCTCGGTGCGCGACTTCTTCGTGTAGTCCTTCGCCTCGGCGAGCTGCGCTCGCCTCGTTGAGCTTGTGCCTCGCTGCGCTCGGCGTGGGGTTCGGGGGTGGCGGAGCCACCCCTCACGCACCGGCGGCTTCGCCGCCGACGAGGGGCCGGCGGGAGCCGCCCCTCGTGCTCCCCACTAGGGCTGCAGCCCGTCGATCGGTAGCCTCGCCTCGTGACCACCTCTGTCTCGATCGCCGGGTCGACCGGGTCGATCGGGACGCAGGCGCTGGAGGTCATCGCGGCGGAGCCGGGGCGGTTCACCGTTGCGGCTCTGGGCGCCGCGTCGTCGCTCGACCTGCTCGCACAGCAGGCGCAGCAGGTGCGGCCCGAGGTCGTCGCCATCGCGGACGACTCGCTCGCCTCCGCGCTCCGCGAGCGAGTCCCGCCGGGGACGGACGTCGTGGCCGGCCCCGACGCGCTGGCGTCCATCGCGTCTTCGGGGGACGTGTGCGTGAACGGCGTGGTGGGGTTTGCCGGCCTCGGCGTCACCTTGGCCGCGCTCGGGTCCGGCACCCGACTGGCGCTGGCCAACAAGGAGTCGCTCATCGCGGCAGGACCGGTCGTCCGGCGCGTACGGGCGCTGCCGGGCGCAGGCGAGCTCGTGCCGGTGGACAGCGAGCACTGCGCGGTGCACCAGAGCCTGCGCGCGCAGCATCCCGGTGGACTCGGCGGCGACTGGGTGAGTCGCATCGTCCTGACGGCCTCGGGGGGGCCCTTCCGCGGTCGGTCGAAGGCTGAGCTGGAGGATGTCACGGTCGAGGACGCGCTGGCCCATCCCACCTGGTCGATGGGCCCCAAGATCACGATCGACTCCTCCACGCTGATGAACAAGGGCCTCGAGGTCATCGAGGCGCATGAGCTCTTCGACGTGCCCTACGAGCAGATCGAGGTCGTGGTCCACCCCCAGTCGATCGTCCACTCGATGGTCGAGTTCACCGACGGGAGCACGATCGCTCAGCTGTCCCTGCCGGACATGCGCCTGCCCATCGCCTACGCGCTGGCTTATCCGGAGCGGGTGAGCACGCCCTTCGGTCGGATCGACTGGTCCGAGCTCGGGCGGCTGGACTTCGAGCCGCCGGACCACGAGGCCTTCCCCTGCCTGGGGCTCGCCTACGAGGCGGGGCGGCTCGGCGAGACCGCGCCGGCCTGGCTCAACGCGGCCAACGAGGTGGCCGTGGCGGCCTTCCTCGAGGGCCGGATCGCGTGGATCGCCATCTCCGACGTACTCACCGAGGTCCTTTCCCGGCATGATGGGGGAACCGCAAGCAGCGTCGACGCCGTCATAGCGGCCGACCGAGACGCTCGGGCGATGGCCCGCGCCGTGATCGCAGAGAGGTTCACCCCGTGACCGACACCAGCCTGAGGGACAGCGGCGAGCCGCCGATGCCGGCGGGCACACCGCGGGGCGAGGTCGCCGGGTTCGACTGGAAGCTCGCCCTCCTCCTGCTGGCCACGGCCGCGCTCGGGGTGTTCGCCGGTGCCGGCTGGCTGATCACCGTCGGCGCCCTCGTGGTGATGATCTTCCTGCACGAGCTCGGGCACTTCCTGACCGCGAAGTGGTCCGGGATGAAGGTCACGGAGTTCTTCCTCTTCTTCGGCCCCAAGATCTGGTCCTTCCGCCGGGGCGAGACCGAGTACGGCATCAAGTGCATCCCGCTGGGTGCCTACGTGCGGATCATCGGGATGAGCAACATCGACCAGGACGTGCCCCCGGAGGACGAGCCCCGCACGTACCGGCAGCAGTCGTACCCCAAGCGGCTGCTGGTCGTGTGCGCCGGCTCCATCTCGCACTTCCTCCAGGCGATCGTGCTGACGGTCTTCGTGTTCACCGTGCTCGGGGTCCCCGGCAACACCGGGCTGGCGACGCGCCTCGGTGCGCCGGAGCCCGCGCCGGACACATGGACCGTCGGCCGGGTCATCGACGACACGGCCGCATCCGCCGCGGGACTCGAGGTCGGCGACGAGATCGCCAGCATCGGTGGGGATCCGGTCAGCGTCTTCAACGACGTGGGTGCGCTCGTCGAGCCGAACCCTGGCGAGCAGGTCGACATCGTGGTGATCCGCGACGGCGAGGAGCTGACGCTCGGCGCCACGCTCGGGACGAAGCCGGCCGACCCCGACCGCCCCGAGGCGCCGCCGCAGGGCTTCCTGGGGATCTCCGAGGGCTACCCCGACCAGGGTCCCGTGCGCGTGAACCCGGTCCGCGGCAGCGTCGAAGCCCTGCAGCTGACTTGGGAGGGCGCCCGCGACACCGTCGTCGGTCTGGCGTCGTTCTTCTCGGGCGGCGTCGACGACTTCGCCTCCGACGTGGCTCGCGGCGGCTCCGAGCAGGCGACCGAGCCGGCCACGGGCTCCGGATCGTCCTCCTCCGCGTCGGCGAGCAGCAGCAGCGAACCGGAGACGGACCGCCTCGTGTCGATCTACGGGATCCTCCGCATCGGGCAGGCCGCGCTCGATGTCGGCCTCTGGTACTTCCTGCTCCTCATGGCCGGGGTGAACATCTCGATCGGCCTGTTGAACATGATCCCGCTCCTGCCCCTCGACGGCGGGCACGCGGCCATCGCCACCTATGAGCGCGTTCGCTCGGTTGGTGGCCGTCGCTACATGGTCGACGTGTCACGCCTCTTGCCGATCACCTACGCCGTCTTCATGTTCATGATGCTGCTGGGTCTGTCGGCCATCTACCTCGACATCGTCGACCCCATCGGTTGACCGAGGCCCCGTGGAGCTAGGCCAGTCGTCGTTCCCGCGTCGGGTCACACGGCAGGTCATGGTCGGCACGGTGCCGGTCGGCGGCGGGGCGCCGATCACGGTGCAGTCGATGACGATCACCAAGACGGCCGACGTCGATGGCACGCTCCAGCAGATCTACGCGCTGGCCGCGGCGGGGGCCGACATCGTGCGCTGCACCTGCAACGAGGTGGAGGCCGCGGAGGGGCTGGCCCGGATCGTGCCCCGGTCGCCCGTGCCGATCGTGGCCGACATCCACCACCAGTACAAGATGGCCTTGGCCGCGCTCGACGCCGGCGTCCACTGCCTGCGGCTCAACCCCGGCAACATCCGCCGGCCCGAGCACATCAAGGTGGTGGCCCAGGAGTGCAAGGACCGCGGCATCCCGATCCGCATCGGCGTCAACGGGGGCAGCCTCGATCCGGCGCTGTACGAGAAGTACGGCGGCAGGGTGACCCCGGAGGCGATGGTCGAGTCGGCCCAGCAGGAGCTCGCCTACTTCCGCGAGGTCGACTTCGAGGACGTGAAGATCTCCGTCAAGGCCTCGTCGGTGCCCCTGATGATCGAGGCGTACCGGCAGCTGGCCGACGCCGTCGACCATCCCCTGCACCTGGGCGTCACCGAGGCAGGTCCGCCGCCCGCCGGCCTGCTCAAGGCCACCGCCGGCATGGCCACCCTCCTCGCCGAGGGCATCGGTGACACGATCCGCTACAGCCTCACCGCTGACCCGGTCGAGGAGGCCCGCGCCGGTCGGCAGCTCCTCGAGGCCCTCGGGCTGCGGGAGCGCAAGAACATCGACCTCATCGCCTGTCCCAGCTGCGGCCGGGCCGAGATCGACGTGATCCAGGTGGCCAAGGACGCGATGGAAGCGTTCGGAGATCGGGAGATCCCGCTCCAGGTGGCGGTCATGGGGTGCGTGGTCAACGGTCCGGGCGAGGCTCGCGACGCCGACATCGGCATCGCGGCCGGGAAGCGGCGCGGGCACCTGTTCGTGAAGGGCCGCAACGTGGCCGTCGTCCCCGAGGACGAGATGGTCTCGACCCTCGTGGAGTGGGCAGAGTTCATCCACGAGCACGGCGTCGACGCCGCGGTGGCCCGGGTCGACACGGAGAAGGCGGCTCGTGAAGCCGAGAAGGACCGCGCCGCGCTCCTGGCCGACAAGGGCGACGACGCCAACGCCAGCGAGCAGCGCGTGGAGCTGATCCACAAGCGAATCGAGTCGTAGGGAAAGGGCCGCCTACCATCGCCCGATGGCCAAGGCCCCCATCCTCACCCCGCAAGCGGAGGACTTCCCCCGCTGGTACCAGGACGTCGTCGCCAAGGCGGAGCTGGCCGAGAACGGGCCGGCGCGGGGGACGATGGTCATCCGGCCCTACGGGTACGCCATCTGGGAGCGCATGCAGGCCGAGGAAGACCTCCGGATCAAGGAGGCCGGGGCCGAGAACTGCGCCTTCCCCCTGTTCATCCCGCAGAGCTACCTGGCTCGCGAGGCCGACCACGTCGAGGGGTTCAGCCACGAGTTCTGGACCGTCACGCACGGCGGCGGGAAGGAGCTGGAGGAGCCACTGATCGTCCGCCCCACCAGCGAGACCGTCATCGGCGAGTACATGGGGAAGTGGATCCAGAGCTACCGAGACCTGCCGCTCCTGCTGAACCTCTGGAACAACGTCACGCGCTACGAGCTGCGTCCCCGCCTCTTCCTGCGCACCACCGAGTTCCTCTGGCAGGAAGGTCACACCGCCCACGCGACAGGCGAGGACTCGAACGCCTACGCCGAGCAGATCCTGCGGGACGTCTACGCCGACTTCATGGTCAACGTGCTCGCCATCCCCGTCCTGATCGGGCGCAAGACCGCCGCCGAGCGGTTCCCCGGTGCGATCAACACCCTTGCGTGCGAGGCCATGATGGGTGACGGCAAGGCGCTCCAGATGGGCACGAGCCACGATCTGGGTCAGAACTTCGCCAAGGTCTTCGACATCACGTACCTCGATGCCAACGGGGACACCCAGCACTGCTGGACCACGTCGTGGGGCACCTCGGCCAGGATGGTCGGCGGGCTCATCATGGCCCACGGCGACGACGACGGCCTGGTCGTCCCGCCGGTCCTCGCACCCATCCAGACCGTGGTGCTGCTCGTACGCGACGAGGACGACGCCGGTGAGGCGGCCGCGTCCTTGGTCGCCCAGCTGAAGGCGGCCGGGGTGAAGGTGCGCCTCGACGCCCAGGTGGCCACGAGCTTCGGGCGTCGCGCGACGGACTGGGAGATCAAGGGCGTCCCCGTCAGGATCGAGGTGGGACCCCGTGACCTCGCGGAGGGGCTCGTCACGATCGTGCGGCGCGACACGGGGGAGAAGCGGACGGCGCCCGTGGCCGAGGTCGCGCACCGCGTCACCAACCTGCTGGCGCTGATCCAGGCGGACCTGTTGGCCGCCGCGACCCAGCGGCGGGACGACCGCACCGCGGAGGTCACGTCCATCGAGGACGCGGTCGAGGCCGGAAAGGTCGGGTTCGCGAAGATCGCGTGGGATCTCCTCAAGGACGGCGGCGAGGCGCGGCTCGCCCGAGACGCCATCACGGTCCGCTGCCTCCAGACGGCCGACGGGGGCTTGCCCGCCAGCGAGGACGCGCCCGACCTCGTCGCGTACGTGGCTCGGAGCTACTGACGGATACGCAGGACCGGTGGGGCCCCTGGTAGGATCCAGGGGCTATTTCGATCGTTCGTTGTTCTTGAACGGCGTGGGCTTCGGCCCGCGCCGTTGCTGTGTCAGGAGGAGGTGAGGGACTGCCGATGACGGCCACCGACCGTGTACGAGACATCGTCGTGCCCCTCGTCGCCGACGCTGACCTCGATCTGTACGACCTCGACCTGGCCGGCGGTGTCCTCCAGGTGCTCGTCGACAAGCCCGGGGGAGCCGACATCGGGGTCATCAGCACCCTGGCGCGCTCGATCTCGCGGGCCCTCGACGAGCACGATCCGATCGACGGGCGCTACGCCCTGGAGGTCGGCTCACCCGGCCTGGAGCGGCCGCTGCGGCTTCCCGCCCACTACGCGGGGGCCGTCGGCGCCACGGTCAAGGTCAAGACCAAGCCCGGCGTGGAGGGCGAACGTCGGCTCGAAGGCACCATCACTGCCGCCGACGCCACGTCGGTCACCGTGCAGTCGCCCGACGGGGACGAGCGCACGCTGTGCTACGAGGACATCGAGCGAGCCCGCACCACCTTCCAGTGGGGCGGCGCCGCCAAGCAGGAGAGGAACACCCGGTCATGAGCGAGCTTGCGAGCGAATCATGGGCACAGGGCCGTGCTCAGGACCCAACGTCCTGCCCAGTGAGCGTGAGCCGACCAGACAGATTCGAGGACTAGGTCATGAGCAACATCGACTTCGGCGAGGCGCTGGCGGCACTTGCGCAGGACAAGGGGATCTCGGTCGAGACCCTCCTCGGCGCGCTGGCGGATGCCCTCGAGTCGGCGTACAAGCGCATGCCGGGGGCCAACGAGTACGCGTGGGTGACCATCGACCCCGACACCTTCGACATCCGCGTGTTCGCGCAGGAGATCGACGAGGACGGCGAGCCGTACGGTCCCGAGCTCGACGTCACGCCGGACGACTTCGGCCGGATCGCCGCCATGACGGCACGCCAGGTGATGACCCAACGGATCCGCGAGGCCGAGCGCGAGCTCAAGTACGAGGAGTACGCGGGTCGCGAGGGCGACATCGTCACCGGCATCATCCAGCAGACCGACAGCCGCTACACGCTGCTCGACCTCGGTCGGGTGGAGGCCCTCCTCCCGCAGGCGGAGCAGGTCCCCTACGAGCGCCCTGCGCCCAACACTCGCCTCAAGGCATACATCGTCGAGGTGCGGCGGACCGCGAAGGGCCCGCAGATCGTCGTGTCCCGCACGCACCCTGGCCTCATCCTCGAGCTGTTCAAGCTCGAGGTCCCCGAGATCGCGGACGGCGTCGTCGAGATCAAGGCCTGCGCTCGCGAGCCAGGCCACCGAACCAAGATCGCCGTCTGGTCGAACGACGCCAACGTGGACCCGGTCGGCGCGTGCGTGGGGGCCCGGGGCGCGCGCGTCCGCCAGGTCGTGAACGAGCTCAACGGCGAGAAGATCGACATCGTCCCGTTCTCGGACGACGCCTACGACTTCGTGATGAAGGCGCTGTCGCCGGCCAAGGTGAAGGAGGTCCGGATCGACGTCGAGACGGGCACCGCCACCGTGATCGTCCCCGACTTCCAGCTCAGCCTGGCGATCGGCAAGGAGGGCCAGAACGCCCGCCTCGCCGCGCGCCTCACCGGCTGGCGCGTCGACATCAAGAGCGAGACCCAGCTCGCCGACGAGGAGGCCTATCAGGGCGAGGAGTGGGCGCAGGGCGAATGGGTCGTCGACCCCGAGAGCGGGGAGCAGGTGTGGGTGCCCGCCGAGGGCGGCCCGGCGCTCTCGGCCGAGGAGTGGGCCCATGGCGGCGACGACGACGGTGCGGCCGCGGAGCCAGCGGCCGAACCCGAGCCCCAGCCAGCGGCCGAGGCCGAGGCTGAGGCTGAGGCTGAGGCTGAGGCCAGCGTCGAGCCCGACGCAGCGGCCGCCGACGCCCCGACCGAGCCCGAGGCGTCCGACGCGTAGCCACGCGCAGCCGCCAGGCGGAGCTGCGAGCACGGTGGATCCCGGAGGGTCGAAGCCCAGGCGCCCCCAGGAGGGGCGCCCAGCAACGAGGACCTGTGTCGGGTGCCGGCGTCAGGCCGGCCAGGACGAGCTCGTGCGGGTCGTGCGCGGCCCCGAGGGATCGCTCCTCGTCGGGCGTACACTCCCTGGTCGAGGTGCCTGGCTCTGTGCCGGGTCCCTCCGCTGCGTGCAGCGAGCCGCTCAGCGCAACGCTCTCAGCCGGGCGTTGCGAGCACCCGTGTCACCCGAAGCGGTCCTGGCCCTCGGCCAGGGCGGTGCCGGTTGACCGCCGGGGCCGCGACCCGTTCCGAATCGTGCCGACCGTCCGGTTCGTGCGAAGATGGACGACCGTGGTGTGGCCAACTGGCCGCAGCGCGCCCCCGTAGAGAGACCCCGAAGGACTGAACCAGGAACTTGGCAGCGAAGAAGCGCGTGCACGAGCTCGCCAAGGAGCTCGGGATGACGAACAAGGAGACGCTCGACCTCTGCGAGTCGCTGGGGATCGGGGTCAAGACGCACTCCTCGAGCATCGAGGATGCGCAGGCCGATCGCGTCCGCCGCAAGGCGCAGCGCGAGGGCCTCGTCCGCGACGTCCAGCCGGAGGAGCCCGCCAAGCCCGCCAAGGCCACGAAGGCCGCCAAGGCGACGAAGAAGGCTCCGGTCCCGGCCGCGGAGGCTCCTGCGCCGGTGGCCGAGGCGGCCCCGGTTCCGTCCGCCCCCGCGCCGCCCGCGCCACCGGCCCCGGTGGCCGAGCCCGCACCAATCGAGGCCGCCCCGCGGCCCGCGCCTGCGCCCTCCGCGCCCAAGCCACCCGCTCGTCTGGTCACCTCCAGCGGTAGCGAGCGCCCCGTGCCGCCGCGACGCGTCGATGAGGAGCCGCCCCGCCCGGCGGCGCCCGCCGCCTCGGCCCCCGCGGCCGCGGCGCCGGAGGCCCCTCCCGCGCCGCCCGCTCCGGCCGCCCCGCGCCCGGCAGCGGCCTCCGCCGCGCCCGTCGAGGCACCCACCGATGCGCCGCCCCCGTCGGGTCCGTCCGTCGACGAGGGGCCCGAGGCCCCTGCTCCGCCCCTGCGCGGCGTCAGCGGCAAGCCGATCCCGCCTCCCCCCGGGATGGGCGGCCGAGGCGCCGTCCCGCCGCGTGGCCCCTCGGGTCGCGCGATCCCCGCTCCCCCCGGCCGTCGCGTCGGCGGCCCGCCCACGGGCACGCCCGTCGGCGGCCGCGGTCCTGGGCCCGGGGGCTTCGGCAACCGACCCGGTGGTGGCCCCGCGGGCGGTCCCGGTGGTGGCCCCGGCGGCGGTCCCGGTGGCGGACGGCCCGGTGGCGGCCGCGGACCGCAGCAGCGCCCTCCCCGTCGGAAGGGTGGTCGTCGACGCCGGAGCCGCGAGGAACTCCAGCCGATGGACCTCCCCACCTACACGCCTTCGGACGCCCCGGTGCCCGAGGGCGATGTGGTGATCGAGCGCTCCTCCACCCCGCAGGAGCTCGGACCGAAGCTCAACCGCACCGCGGCCGACGTCGTTCGCTTCCTCATGCAGATGGGCGAGATGGTCACGGCCACCCAGTCGCTGAGCGACGACCAGATCGAGCTGTTCGCCGATTCCATCGAGGCTTCCATCCGCCTGGTGAACCCCGGCGAGGAGCAGGAGGTCGCGCTCCAGGAGCTGCTGGGTGTGGAGGACCTGCTCGACGAGGACGACGAGAACGCAGTGACGCGGCCTCCGATCATCACGATCATGGGTCACGTCGACCACGGCAAGACGAAGCTGCTCGACAAGATCCGCGACACCAACGTCGTGGCCGGCGAGGCCGGCGGCATCACCCAGGCCGTCGGTGCCTACCAGGCCGTGAAGAACGACCGGCTCATCACCTTCATCGACACACCGGGCCACGAGGCCTTCACCGCCATGCGGGCCCGCGGTGCCGAGGCCACCGACATCGTGGTGCTCGTCGTGGCCGCCGACGACGGTGTCATGCCGCAGACCATCGAGGCCCTCAACCACGCCAAGGCATCGGGCGTGCCCATCGTGGTGGCCATCAACAAGATCGACCGCGAGCAGGCCCAGCCTGACCGCGTGAAGCAGCAGCTCTCCGAACAGGGCCTCATCCCGCACGACTGGGGCGGCGACGTCGAGATGATCCCCGTCTCGGCCCTCACGGGCGAGGGCGTGGACGACCTCCTCGAGACGCTCCTGCTCGTCGCCGACGTCGAAGACCTCAGGGCCAATCCCGACGGGCGTGCCGCCGGCGTGGTCCTCGAGTCACACCTCGACATCGGGCGTGGTCCCGTGGCCAACCTGCTCGTGCAGCGCGGGACCCTCCGGGTGGGGGAGCCCCTCGTGGCCGGCCCCGCCTGGGGACGCGTGCGAGCGCTCATCACCCACCTCGGCGAGCAGGTCAAGGAGGCAGGCCCCTCGATGCCCGTCCAGGTCCTCGGCCTGAACGACGTGGCGGAGGCCGGTGATGGCTTCGTCGTCGCCCTCGACGAGAAGATGGCCCGTTCGGTCGCCGAGAAGCGCGAGCACTGGCACCGCGTCGCGAACCTCGGCCGGGAGGCGGCCGGGATCTCCGGTGGCGCCCGTCTCGAGGACATCTTCGAGCAGATCCAGCGGGGCGATGTCGCCACGCTCAACATCCTGCTCAAGGCCGACACCACCGGCTCGCTCGAGGCCCTCACCGAGAGCCTCAGGAAGCTCGAGCGCGACGAGGTCAAGCTCGCCTTCGTGCACCGTGCCGTCGGCGGCATCACCCAGCAGGACGTGCAGCTGGCGGCCACGTCCGGCGCCACCATCATCGGCTTCAACGTCCGCCCGGACCGCAAGGCCCGCGAGCTGGCCCAGGTCGAAGAGGTGGAGATCCGCAACTACGAGATCATCTACCAGGTGCTCGAGGACATCGAGAACGCCCTCGTGGGCATGCTCGCCCCGCAGTTCGAGGAGGTGGTCACCGGCGAGGCCGAGGTGCGGGAGGTCTTCCCCGTGCCGCGGGTCGGCAAGATCGCCGGCTGCTACGTGCTCAACGGCACGATCACCCGGGGCTCCAAGGTCCGGTTCCTCCGCGACGGCACGATCATCTGGAAGGGTGCCGTCAGCTCGTTGCGCCGCTTCAAGGACGACGTGCGAGAGGTCCAGGCAGGGTTCGAGTGCGGCATCGGCCTCACCGACTTCCAGGACCTCAAGCAGGGGGACATCATCGAGACCTTCGAGGAGCGCGAGATCCCGCGCACCTGACCCGGGGGCAACCACATGGCCAGGCGCACCCGCACCAACCGCCCGACACGCGACTTCCCGCGCACGGTGCGGCTCAACCAGCTGTTCCAGGAGATCCTCGCCGAGGAGCTCGAGCGCATCGACGACGAGCGCCTCGAGCTGGTCACGATCATGTCCGTGGAGGTCGATGGCGACCTCCACCGCGCGGTCGTGTACTTCGACACCCTCGGCGGCGAGGACGACGATGCCGATGTGCTCGAGGTGCTCGGGGAGCTGCGGTACCGCCTGCAGAGCGCGATCGGACGCCAGGCTCGGGTGAAGCACACGCCTGAGCTCGTGTTCCGACCCGACGACGTCGGACGAGGCGCGGCGCGCCTCGAGGAGGTGCTGCGCAGCATCCACGACGAGGACCTGAGCTGATGCGTGCTCCGGGCGTCGCTGCGCTCCTGCCTCCGCATGCGCCTCCCGGCGGCGCAGCGAAGCCGGCCGCCTCCGGCCAGCTGATGCGTGCTCCGGGCGTCGCTGCGCTCCTGCCTCCGCACGACGGCTGACGTGGCCCGCGGGCAGAGCGGGCCGGACGGGCTCGCCGTGGTCGACAAGGCGGCCGGGTGGACGAGCCACGACGTGGTGGCCAAGGCCCGTGGGCTCCTCGGCACGAGGAAGGTGGGGCACTCGGGCACGCTCGATCCCGACGCGACAGGGGTGCTGCTCCTGGGGGTCGGCAAGGTGACCCGCCTCCTGCGCTACCTCGGGTTGCCGACCAAGACCTATACGGGTGTGATCGTGCTCGGCTCGGCGACCTCGACGCTGGACGCCTCCGGCGAGCTGACCGGCACCTGGGACATGAGCGGGGTGGGCGTCGCCGAGGTGCGGGCTGCCGCGGCCGCGCTCACCGGCGACATCCTCCAGGTCCCTCCGATGGTGTCGGCCATCCAGGTGGACGGACGCCGCCTGCACGAGCTCGCCCGGGAGGGCATCGAGATCGAGCGGGACGCGCGACCCGTGACCGTCCACCGCTTCGCGGTCGGTGAGCCGCCGGAGCCGGGTTGCTTCCCCATCGAGGTTGTCTGCTCGTCGGGCACCTACATCCGTTCGCTCGCCGACGACGTGGGCCGGGCGCTGGGTGGGGGAGCGCATCTTCGTGACCTCCGCCGGACGGCGATCGGGTCGTTCACGGTGGACATGGCCGTGGTGGTCGACGCGCTGGACCCGGCTCGGCTGCTCTCGCCGGCAGCGGCCCTGCGCGACCTCCCGGCGGTGACCGTGCCCAACGATGTCGCCGCGGACGTGGCGCACGGCAAGGTCCTCGAGCTGGCGCGGCTGGGCGTCGACGGGGGCGACGGCCCGTGGCCGGTCGTGGGCCAGGGCGGCGAGCTCCTGGCCGTGTACGAGCGCCATCGCGGCGCCACCGCCAAGCCGTCGGTTGTGCTGGTGTCGCCGGCCCAGACCTAACCTCAGCGGATGGAGGTGCTGCACGACGTCGGGGCCTGGCCCCGGCCCGACGCCGGGAGCGTGGTCACCATCGGCGCATACGACGGTGTGCACCGTGGGCACCAGGCTGTCATCGCCGCGGTGCGGCGTCGGGCCGCGGCAGGCGGCCTCGAGAGCGCGGTGGTCACCTTCGACCGGCATCCCGCGTCGGTCGTACGCCCCGAGTCGGCACCGCGGCTGCTGACCGATCTCGAGCAGAAGCTGGAGCTGCTGGCCGCCACGGGGCTCGATCGGTGCCTCGTCATCTCGTTCGACGAGGCACGCTCCAAGGAGCCGGCCGCGGAGTTCGTGCACGAGGTCCTCGTCGACTGCCTGGCAGCGAGGGTCGTCATCGTCGGCGAGGACTTCCACTTCGGGCACCAGCGTCGGGGCAACGTCGAGCTGCTCCGCTCGATGGGCGCCGAGCTGGGCTTCGAGGTCGAAGGCCTGGCCCTCGTCGACGCCGACGGGGTGGCGTCGGGCGACGGCGAGAAGGCGTCGTCCACGGCGATTCGCCACGCGCTCGTGGCTGGCGAGCTCGACCGGGCGAACGCCCTCTTGGGTCGCCCGCACGAGGTGCGCGGCGTCGTGGCCCGCGGCGACGCCCGTGGCCGCGAGCTCGGGTTCCCGACCGCCAACGTGTCCGTGCCGGGCGACATCCTCCTCCCGGCCGACGGGATCTACGCCGGCTGGTACGAGCGGCCGGGCGGCTCCGTCCACCCGACCGCGATCTCGCTCGGACGGCGCCCCACGTTCTACGAGGAGGCGCACGCCAGCCTGCTCGAGGCCCATCTGCTCGACTTCGACGGCGACCTGTACGGCGAAGCGGCCGAGGTGCGCTTCGTCGCGCGCCTTCGTGGCGAGGTGAGGTTCGAGGGCGCCGACGCCCTCGCCGCGCAGATCCAGCGGGACTGCGACCAGGCGCGCGCGATCCTCGCTTGACCTCCACCTGACCGGTTGGTCAAGGGTGAGTGCCGAAATGCGCCAGACTTGACCGATGGACGAGGGCTGGGACGCCATCGAGGTCCGCGTGGAAGACGACAACGACGTCCACCCCGCCGGTCCGCGACCGAGGAGGGTGCGACACCTCGCCCTCGCGCAGGAGCCGATCATCGGCCCCGGGCCCCAGCCCGACGAGATCGACGTCACCCTCCCGAGGCTGGCCAGGCACCAGGTCACCCTGCCGGACGGCCACACGGTCGGCGTCGCGATCTGCGGGCGTGGGGTGCCGCTCGTCGTGGTCCACGGCTTCTCGGCCGAGGGCATCCTCTACGCGCAGACCCTGTCGCGGCTGGTCGATCTCGGCTTCAAGGTGATCGCCGTCGACACGGCCGGCCACGGCGGCACGCTCGGTCTCCCGACGGGTGCACAGAGCATGGCCAGCTATGCAGCCCTCCTCGGCCGCGTGCTCGACCACCTGGGGGTCGGCCCTGCCGTCCTGGCCGGCCACTCCATGGGCGGTCGCCTCGTCGCCGAGCTGGCGGCGAGCGAGCCAGACCGGGCGATCGCGGTGATCCTGCTCGACGCCATCGTGGGTGACACCTGGGACCGCATGGTCAACGTCTTCCGGGTGTTCCCACCCCTCTTGGCGGGCACCGGGGCCACGCTGGTCGTCGACACCATCACCACGGTGCCCTGGTTCCGTGACCCCAGCCAAGCCCTCAAGCTGGGCCGTCTCGTGGCACCGACGATCCGAGGGCACGTGCGCCGACCCTGGCGGCTCCTCGGGCCTGCCGCGTCGATCCTGCGCAGCGGCAGCTCCAAGACCATGCTCGACCGCCTGCGCGAGGAGCGGATCCCGGTGTTCGCGGTCCACGGCGACCGGGACATCGCCGTCCCGATCGCCACCGCCAAGGACGCCGCTCGGCGAGCCCGTGGCGACCTGGTGGTCGTGAGGGGCGGCAGCCACTCATGGCTCCTCAAGGACCCCGAGACGATGCCGGCCATCATGCTGGCGCTCATGCGCGGTCGGCTCGGCACCGCCGTCCTGAAGGCCAAGCTCGAACGGGGCGTCGATCCGGTCGACGCAACGGACGACGAGGTCGAGGCGGCCCTCTACGCGCCTGATGCTCTGGTGCTCGAGCTGACGCCCCGTCAGCGCTTCCACGACACCGAGGAGCTGCACCGGCCGCCCCGCTACTCCTGGAAGGTCCTCCCCGCACGCTCCAAGGCCGACTGACCGGCAGGGCGGGCGATTGAGGTCGCCTCGAGCCCTGCTGCTACCCTGACCAGGTCCTCGGCGGGCCCTTGCGGCGGCTGAGGAGCTTCGCTCCCCGACGCGCCAGCCACGTGCAGCGCTCAACGGAGCAGGGCCCCAGACCCACCTCCCGACGGAGAACCTCTACATCCATGTCTGAGCAGATCGACAAGGCCAAGGCCGGCATCATCGCGGAGCACCGCCTCCACGACACCGACACCGGGTCGCCAGAGGTGCAGATCGCGATCCTCACCAAGCGGATCAACCATCTCAACGAGCACCTGCAGAAGCACAAGAAGGACCACCACAGCCGGCGCGGCCTGCTGATGCTGGTCGGACAGCGCCGACGCCTGCTGGACTACGTCCGCAAGAACGACGTGGAGCGGTACCGCACGATCATCGCCAAGATGGGCCTGCGGCGCTAAGCCACACCACCACACACACAACACACGGCGGCATGGGTGGGTCAGCTGCCAGTTGCCGACTCCCGGGCGGGCCCGCCCGGTGGTCGCCAACTGGGAACTGGCCCCGCCGCCTCAGATCCGGTCCGGGGAGTCCTGGGCCGGCAAGGAGGAACAAACATGGCGGAAGCCATCATCGTCTCGGCGCCCATCAGCGGCACCGACAAGACCCTCTCGTTCGAGACGGGCAAGCTGGCCTTCCAGTCCCAGGGAGCCGTGGTCGCCAAGATCGCCGGCACCGAAGCACTGGTCACCGCGAACGCCGCCAAGGGCATCCGCGACGGCATCGACTTCTTCCCGCTCACGGTGGACGTCGAGGAGCGCATGTACGCCGCCGGTCGCATCCCCGGCAGCTTCTTCCGCCGGGAGGGCCGTCCCACCGACGCCGCCATCCTGGCCTGCCGCCTCATCGACCGGCCCCTGCGGCCGTCCTTTGCCGACGGCTTCCGGAACGAGACCCAGGTCGTCGTCACGGTGATGGGCTCCGACAAGGAGAACCCCTACGACGTGCTCGCCATCAACGGCGCCTCGGCGGCCCTGTCGATCTCGGGCATCCCCTTCCAGGGCCCCATCGGTGCCGTGCGCATCGCCTACAGCGCCGACGGCACCTGGATCCCGCACCCCACCTTCGAAGAGGTCGAGGAGAGCACGTTCGAGCTCATCGTGGCTGGGCGCGGCGTGGGTGACGACGTCGCCATCATGATGGTGGAGGCCGGCGGCACCGAGAAGGCGTGGGACCACTACCAGGCCGGCGCCCCCAAGGTCACCGAAGAGGTCATCGCGGACGGGCTCGAGTCCTGCAAGGTCTGGATCAAGGAGTCCATCGACCTCCAGAACCAGCTCGTCGAGCAGGTCAAGGCCACCCGCGGCATCACGCCGCTCGAGTTCACGCCAGTCCTCGACTACCAGGACGACGTGAAGGAGAAGGTCGAGGCCCTGGTGGGCGACGCCCTCGGGCAGGCCGGCACCATCGCCGCCAAGGCCGAGCGCAACGCCGCCACCGACGCCGCCATCGCCACGGCCATCGAGCAGATGGGCGAGGAGTTCGCCGGGCGCACCAAGGAGATCAAGGAGGCGGCCCGGAGCATCCAGAAGAGCCGCATCCGTGCCCGCACGGTCAACGAGGGCATCCGCATCGACGGTCGCGGCCCGGCCGACCTGCGCACGGTCACCTCCGAGGTCGGCGTGCTCAGCCAGGCCCACGGCTCCGGCCTCTTCCAGCGGGGCGAGACCCAGGTGCTCAGCGTCCTCACCCTCGGCATGCCGAAGATGGATCAGCTGCTCGACAACCTGGGCGACAAGCCCAAGAAGCGCTACATGCACCACTACAACATGCCGCCCCACGCCAACGGCGAGACGGGTCGCGTGGGCAGCCCCAAGCGACGCGAGATCGGCCACGGCCTCCTCGCCGAGCGGGCCCTGCTGCCCGTCGTCCCCTCCCTCGAGGAGTGGGCCTACACCCTCCGCGTGGTCTCCGAGGTGCTGAGCTCCAACGGCTCCACCTCGATGGGCTCCGTGTGCGGCTCCACCCTGGCGCTCATGGACGGCGGCGTGCCGATCAAGGCACCCGTGGCCGGCATCGCGATGGGGCTCATCTACGACGGCGGCAAGTACACCACCCTCACCGACATCCTCGGCACCGAGGACGCCTTCGGTGACATGGACTTCAAGGTCGCCGGCACGAGCGAGTTCGTGACCGCACTGCAGCTCGACACCAAGATCGACGGCCTGCCGGCCGACGTCCTGGCCCAGGCGCTGCAGCAGGCCAAGGACGCCCGCCTGGCGATCCTCGACATCATGCAGAAGGCCATCGCGGAGCCCCGCGCCGAGGTCGGCGAGACGGCACCGAAGGTCATCAGCTTCGAGATCCCGATCGACAAGATCGGCGAGGTCATCGGCCCGAAGGGCAAGGTCATCAACGCCATCCAGGCCGAGACCGGCGCTGACATCTCCGTCGACGACGACGGCATGGTCGGCACGGTCACCCTCGGCTCGCCGGACAAGGGGGCCATCGACGAGGCCGAGCGCCAGATCAAGCTCATCCTCAACCCGCCCACCGCCGATGTCGGCGCCGTCTACCCCGGCCGGGTCGTGAACATCACCAAGTTCGGTGCGTTCGTGAACATCCTCCCGGGCCGCGACGGCCTGCTCCACATCTCCAAGATCGGTGGCGGCAAGCGCATCGACAAGGTCGAGGACGTCTTCAACCTCGGGGACGAGGTGGAGGTGAAGGTCGACGACGTCGACCCGAACGGCAAGGTGTCGCTCAGCCTCGCGTCGGCGATCGAGATCCCGGACAGCGCCGTCTCGAGCGGCGGTGGTGGCCGCGATCGCGACCGTGGGGCCCGCGAGCGGTCGCCGCGCAGCGATGCGGCGCCGTCAGAGGCGGGCGGCGCCGAGGTCGTCTCCTTCGAGGACAGCTTCGACGCTGAGGTCGCCCAGGAGTTCGGCGACCTCGGTCCCGCCGCAACCGAGGGCGGAGGTCGCGGCGGCGAGCGTCGCGGTGGCGACCGCGGTCGCCGTGGCGGTCGTCGCTAGACCCACTCCATGACCGACCTGCTGGACCCAGGCGTCGAGCAGACCGAGCTGGCCAACGGCCTCCGCATCGTCACCGAGACGATGCCCGAGGCCCGTTCGGTCAGCCTCGGTGCCTGGGTCCGCGTCGGCGGACGAGATGAGGCCCCCGAGCTGTCGGGCGCCTCGCACTTCCTGGAGCACCTGCTCTTCAAGGGCACGGAGCAGCGCTCGGCGCGCCAGATAGCGGAGGCCGTCGACTCCGTGGGTGGCGAGATGAACGCCTTCACGGCACGGGAGCACACCGCGTACTACGCCCGGTTGCCCCACGCCCGGCTCGATGTCGGGCTCGACATCCTGTGCAATGTGCTGTCGGAGCCGGCGCTGCGACCCCCAGAGGTCGAGGCGGAGCGGCAGGTCATCGTCGAGGAGATCCTCATGAACCTCGACGCGCCCGAGGACCGCGTGCACACGGCCCTGTCGCGGGCCGTCTTCGGCGATCACGCGCTGGGGCGTGAGGTGCTGGGGGAGATGGCCACGGTCGAGTCCATCGGTCGCGACGAGATCGCGGCGTTCTTCCACCACTGGTACAGGCCGGGGACGATGGTCGTGACGGCCGCCGGGCGGCTCGATCACCACGCCGTCGTGGCCGCCGTCGCCGCAGGCCTCGGTGACGGTGTCGGCGGTGAGCTGCCGGTGCGCACGCCGCCGCCGCCGCCCGTCGGAACGACGATCGTCGAGCGCGACGACACCGAGCAGGCGCACCTTTGCCTGGGCTGGCGCAGCCTCTCCAACGGCGACGACGACCGCTGGGCGATGTCCGTCGCGAACCAGGTGCTCGGGGGCGGGATGGCGAGCCGGCTGTTCCAGGAGGTGCGCGAGGAGCGAGGCCTCGCCTACTCGGTGTACTCGCACGCGAGCGGGTTCGAAGACGCCGGGTACCTCACGATCTACTGCGGTACGGCGCCCAAGCGCGCGCGGGAGGCGCTCCAGGTCATCGACGACGTGGTGGCGAGGGTGCTCGCGGACGGCGTCACGGAGTCCGAGCTCGCGGTGGCGGGCGGATACCTCGAGGGGTCGATGCTGCTCGGCCTCGAGGACAGCGGCGGGCGCATGGGCCGCCTGGGGCGGAGCCTGATGCAGCACGACCGCATCACGACCGTCGACGAGCACGTCGAGCGCCTCCGCGCGGTGACCACCGACGACGTCGGTCGCGTGCTGCACCGGGTGCTCGACACGCCCAGGGCGCTCGCGGCCGTCGGCCCGTTCGAGGTGGACGAGCTCGTCGGGTAGACGGTCTACGCTTCGCAACGTCCGTAGGCGGGAGCGAAGGAGAAGGTGCCATGGGGTTCCTCGACAAGGCCGCCGCGAAGGTCGGCGAGGTCACCAAGGCGGCCCAGGAGGGCGTCGCGGAGCAGACCGCGAAGCGCAAGTCCGACGCCCTCCTCCGGGAGCTGGGCGCGTGGACCTACGCCAAGCACAAGGGTGGCTTCGACGACGCCGACGCCAACATCGCCCGAGTCCTCGGCGAGCTGGCTGCCCACGAGGCCGAACACGGCGAGCTCGGCGCGAAGCCGGAGCCGGAGCCGGAGCCGGCCGCGCCCCCGCCCGGGCCTCCTGCGGCCGCCGCGCCGCCCCCTCCACCCCCGGCCGCGCCGGCCCCGCCCCCGCCACCGGTCGCGGAGGTGGCTCCACCACCGCCGCCTGCCCCCGCGCCCGAGCCGCCGCCTGCTCCGCCGGTGCCGCCTGCGCCCGAGCCGCCGCCTGCTCCGCCGGTGCCGCCTGCGCCCGAGCCGCCGCCTGCTCCGCCGGTGCCGCCTGCGCCCGAGCCCGCCTGCGCCGCCGCCTGCGCCCGAGCCGCCGCCTGCTCCGCCGGTGCCGCCTGCGCCCGAGCCCCCCGCTCCGCCTGCACCCCCGCCGCCTCCGGCTCCCCCCGCTCCGCCTGCACCCCCGCCGCCGCCCGCCCCGCCGGCGCCAACCCCGGCGCCGGGTGACCCGGTGCCGCCGCCGCCTCCGCCGGCCTGAGCGACGGGATGACTCGAGTCGGGGTGTTCGGCGCGGCCGGACGCATGGGTCGCACGGTGTGCGAGGCCGTCGCCGCCGATCCTGCGCTCGAGCTCGTTGCCGCGGTGGATCCGCACCACGCCGGGATCGACCTGCGGCGCGTCGCCGAGGTCGACACCTCCTTGCAGGTCGCTGCGGCGCCGGAAGCGCTGATCGATGCAGAGGCCGAGGTCGTCGTCGACTTCACGGTCGCGGACGCGGCTCGTCAGAACCTCGCCTTCGCCGCGCACCACGGGCTCCACGCCGTCGTCGGCACCACCGGCTTCACGGACGCCGACTTCGCCGCCATCGAGGCCGAGTTCACCCGGAGCTCGTGCCTGATCGCGGCCAACTTCGCGATCGGTGCTGTGCTCATGATGCACTTCGCCGAGCTGGCAGCACCGTGGTTCGAGACCGTGGAGATCATCGAGCTGCACCACGACGCCAAGATCGACGCGCCGTCAGGGACGGCGCTGCGGACGGCCGAGCGGATCGCTGCCGCGTCAGACGAGTGGGCCGACGATCCCACCACCACCACGGTCGTCAAGGGCGCGCGGGGGGGTGAGGGTCCCGGTGGCATCCCGATCCACTCCGTTCGGTTGCGCGGCCTGTTCGCCCACCAAGAAGTGCTCCTCGGCACTGCAGGCCAGTCGCTGTCGATCCGCCACGACACCTATGACCGCACCTGCTACATGCCCGGCGTCCTCCTCGCCGTGAAGCGCGTCGCCGACCGCCCCGGTCTCACTGTGGGCATCGAGCCCCTCCTGGACATGGGCTGACCGCAGACGTTGGGGGTTCAGCCCACGCGGGTCACGGGGCAGGTGCCGTGCAGGGCGCAGAGGGTGCGCTTGAGGCCCGGGATGCCGGTGAGCGACTGGGCGCGGTGGCCGTTGATGAGCTCGCGCTGGACGGTGCCGTCGCCGGCCCACGCCCGCAGGCAGCCCTCAGGGTCGACGTTGGCGAGGGCGAGGATCGCCCCGGAGCACCCGATGGCGCCGGCGAGGTGGATGAGCGTGGGATGACCGGTGTAGAGGCCGGTGGGCAGCTCGTCGGCCTCGAGGATGAGCCGCTCTGCATCACCGGAGCTGTCCTTGATGCCCGAGACGGGGAGCTGCCCGAGCACGTCGACGGGAACACCGGGCGCGGACGCCTTCGGGTAGTGGTAGGCGAGCACGGGTACGTGGACGGCAGCGGTCACCCGCTCGTAGTAGGGACGGGGGTCGAGGACGCCCGGGGGAGAGAGAACCAGCAGGGCGTCGGCGCCGTCCTCCTCGGCCCGCTTCGAGAGCAGGACGGCCTGGCGAGCCGACGGCGCCCCGGTGCCGACGATGACCGGGGCGCGACCGTCCACTGCGTAGCGCACGGCGATCAGCAGGTCACTGCGCTCGTCGTCATCGAGGGTGGCGGCCTCACCCGTGGTACCGGCGACGACCACGGCGCGCACACCCGCATCGACCAGGCGAGCCGCGTGGTCGGCCGTGGCGGGCGCATCGATCTCCCCCTCGCCGTCGAAGAGCGTGACGAGCGCCACGCCGACGCCGGAGAACACCTCGGTGGCGGAGGTCATGACTGCTGACCCTATCGAGGCGCCGCTACGGTCGACATCGATGGCCGTGCCCCCCATCACCTACGTGCGTCACGCCATGCCAACGGTCGACGACGGTGCCTCCCCGACGGAGTGGCACCTCGACGACGCCGTTCGCGCGGCCGCCGAGGAGTGGGCTGGCCGGCTCGAGGTCGGCGCAGGGATCGGCGCGCTGGTGTCCAGCACGGAGCCGAAGGCGCTCGAGACGGCACACGCCATCGGTGCGCGGTGGGGAGCCCCGGTCGAGGAGGATGCACGGCTCCGGGAAGCGCAGCGGCCCTGGATCGGCACCGGCTACCGCGCGGTCGCCCACCGCTACCTGCGGGGCGAGCAGCCGGAAGGCTGGGAGGCGCATCGATCCGTGGCCGTGCGCATGGCCGCCGCGGTGGCTGGTGCACTCGAGCGCGCCGGCGACCGGCCGGCTGTGGTCGTGTCGCACGGGCTCGCGCTGTCCCTCCACCTCGGCGATCGCCTGGGGCCCGACTTCGACCGGGAGACCTTCTGGAGCCGGCTGGCCTTCCCCGATGCGTGGGCGCTCGACGCCGACCACGTGCTGCACCGCTCCCTGCCGGGCGCCCCGCTCAGCTGAGGGGTGGGTCGGTCTCGGTCTCGTCGTCGTCGTCGACGGCATCCGCGATGGACTCGACCTCCTCGGTCGTCTGGCGCAGCTCGTTCACCATCAGGACGCCGAAGACGACCACGGACACGATGAACAACGGTGTCCGGTACTCCGCGATGAAGCCGAGCACGTCGTCGATCGGGGCCTCGAAGGCCTCGCCCAGCCGCCGGATCAGGTAGAGCCGGAAGACGGTGCCGGCGATGTTGGTGGCGAAGAAGCCGGCCACGCTCATGCCGGCCGCACCGGCGAAGAGGCAGATGAAGTTGTTGGGGGCCAGGAACACCAGGGGATACGCGGCGTTCCCGAACCAGCGCTCCCACTGGCGGATCATCTGGCCGTACGACTTCGTGTGCCGCTCCATCCAGTCGAGGGCCGCGTCGCCGTACCAGTAGCCGATGAGGAAGAAGAGCGGGTCCGACAGGAGGAGGCGCAGGGTCCCGACCGTGTAGTAGCTGAACGCGTCGAGCTGGTTGGTGACCAGGATCAGGTTCCGGTTGCGCGCGTTCATCGCGATGAGCTGCAGCGGGTGGGTGTCGACGAGGCGCGGCATCCAGGCATCGCCGAGGTTCGAGATGACGATGAGCGCGATGATCGGCGCGGCGAGGATCTTGAGGGTGTGCCGGCCCGGGGGCCGGCGGGCTCGGATCTCGAAGCCGTGCTCAGGTTCGTCCGTCGCCACGGTCGGTGAGTCTGGCATCTCCTAGTCTCTGTCCACGCCGCCGACTCTCAGGGGGAACCGCGCCATGCAAGGTCTCATGCAGGACGTACCGCTCACGCTGCCGCACATCTTCGGGCGAGCCGAGACCCTGTTCTTCGACAAGGAGCTGGTGACGGTGACGGCCACCGGGATCGAGCGCACCACCTACGGCGACTGGGCCGAGCGCACGCGACGCCTCGGCGGCGTGCTCGACGACCTCGGGATCAGCGAGGACGGCCGGGCGGCCACCTTCGCGTGGAACACGGCCCGTCACCTCGAGCTGTACTTCGGCATCCCGTGCACGGGGAGGGTGCTGCACACCCTGAACATCCGGCTTTTCCCGGAGCAGCTCGTCTACATCGTGAACCATGCCGAGGACGAGGTGATCTTCGTCGACCGGTCCCTCGTCGCGCTGTTGTGGCCGCTCGTCGACCAGTTCCAGACCGTCCGCCACATCGTCGTGATGGACGACGGCAAGGGTGAGGTGCCGAGCCCTGACGGCGGCCGAGCCCTGCACGACTACGAAGACCTGCTGGCGGCGGCCTCGCCGGCGCAGTTCGACGTGCGGGACGAGAACAGCGCCGCCGCGATGGCCTACACCAGCGGCACGACCGGCAACCCGAAGGGGGTCGTCTACTCGCATCGCTCCACCTACCTGCACACCCTGGGGTGCATGTCGGCGGGAAGCCTCGGCGTGCAGGAGAGCGATCGGATCCTGCCGGTCGTGCCGATGTTCCACGCCAACGCGTGGGGGTTGGCGCACGCCGCGGTCGCCTCGGGCGCGAGCCTCGTGATGCCCGGCCCCGATCTGTCGGCGCCGTCGCTCGCCAGGCTGATCGAAGAGGAGCGGGTAACCATCGCGGCGGGGGTGCCCACCATCTGGATGGGGGTGCTCCCCGAGCTCAAGGGACGGGACACGTCCTCGCTGCGCGCCATCCCCTGCGGGGGCTCCGCGGTGCCACGCGCGCTGTCGGAGGGCTACCGCACACAGACGGGTCTGCCGATCATGCAGGCCTGGGGCATGACGGAGACGAGCCCGATCGCGTCGGTGGGCCGGATCAAGTCCACCCTCGACGCCGTGCTGGACGACGACGGCCGCGCTGACCTGCGCACCACCGTGGGTCAGCCGTCGATCGGCGTCGACGCGCGCATCGTGCGACCCGGGAGCACGGAGGCTCTCCCGTGGGACGGCGAGAGCTCCGGCGAGCTGCAGGTGCGTGGGCCCTGGATCGCGTCCGAGTACTACAACGACGAGCGCTCGCCGGAATCGTTCACGGATGACGGTTGGCTGAAGACCGGCGACGTCGCCGTCATCGACCGCCACGGCTACATCCGCCTCGTCGACCGCACCAAGGACGTCATCAAGTCCGGTGGGGAGTGGATCTCCTCCGTCGACCTCGAGAACGAGCTGATGGGCCATCCGAAGATCGCCGAGGCGGCCGTCATCGGCGTTTCCCATCCGAAGTGGTCGGAGCGTCCACTCGCCTGCGTGGTGATCCGGCCTGGCGAGGAGCTCACCAAGGACGAGGTCCTCGCGTACCTCGAGGACAAGGTCGCCAAGTGGTGGCTCCCCGACGACGTCGTCTTCGTCGACGAGATCCCGAAGACGAGCGTCGGCAAGTTCTCGAAGAAGGACCTTCGGGACAAGTTCGAGGGGTACGAGCTCCCCACCTAGCCTCGTCGGGGTGAGCTGGAGCTTCGCCCTGCGACCCACGTGGCTCGTCCGGCACGTCGCCGTCGTCGTCCTCGTGGTCGTCATGGTGCTGCTGGGGTTCTGGCAGCTGCGGCGGCTCGATGAGAAGCGTGACTACGCGGCGCTCGTCGACGCCCGGCAGGCCGAGCCCGTGGCCGACGTGCTCGCCGTCGTGCCGGCGGGGGAGGCCGTCGACGCCGCGGGCGTCGACGCCGTCCTCTACCGCACCGTCACCGCCACCGGCGTCTACGAAGATGGCGACACGGTGGTGGTGGAGAACCGCACCTACAACGGCGCTTCAGGTGCCTGGGTGCTCACTCCCCTGCGCTTCGACGACGGATCCGCCGTGCTCGTCAACCGGGGGTTCATCGGCTACGACCGTGACGGCGCCATCGTGCCTCCAGCTGCGCCGGAGGGCCAGGTGTCGGTCGAGGGTCTGGTGTTCCCGAGCCAGGAGCGGGGTCGGTTCGGGCCGACCGATGCCGCGGAGGGCGATCTCGACGTGCTGGCACGCGTCGACCTCGAGAGGTTCGAGGCCCAGGTGGATTACGACGTGCTGCCCGCCTACATCCAGCTCATCGAGAGCTCGCCACCCGAGGACGAGGTGCCGACGGGAGCGCCGGCGCTCGTACCGCTCGGCGCCCCCGAGCCCGGCGAGGGCCCGCACCTCGCCTACGCAGTGCAGTGGTTCATCTTCTCCACGATCGCGGCGGTCGGCTACGTGCTGCTGCTGCGACGAGTGGCGCACGACCAGGCGAAGGAGGAGGCCGGCGCGGTGGCTGATTCGCTCAGCGAGGCCCAAGAGGGCCGCTGGTAGGGTCCGGGAGCGATGAGCACGCCTTCGGACCCCCGCACGCTGGTCATGCACGGCCTGCGTCTCAAGGGCTTCGGCGAGGCGGCGGCCGTCGGCGAGGCCGTCGGGATCTCCGAGGCCGACGCCAAGCCCATGCTCGACGGGCTGGTCGTCGACGGGCTCGCCACCTACCGCGACGGCCGGCTCTCGGGCTTCAGCCTCACCAAGGCCGGGCGCGAGCGCCACGCCGCGCTGCTGACCGCCGAGCTCGATGCCGCCGGGGCGCGGCCGGTCGTCGAGCACGGCTACCGAGGGTTCCTCGACCTCAACCAGGAGCTCCTGACGATCTGCACCGCCTGGCAGCTCCGCGACGTCGACGGTGAGGCGCTGGTGAACGACCACAGCGACGCTGCCTACGACGCGCAGGTGATCCAGCAGCTCGGGTCCCTCCACGCCGGCGTGGATCCGATCTGCGCGGAACTGGCCGCCGCCCTCGATCGGTTCGCCGGCTACGGGCCGCGGCTTGCCTACGCGCTCGAACAGGTGCAAGCAGGCGACGGTGACTGGTTCACGAAGCCGATGATCGCGAGCTACCACACCGTGTGGTTCGAGATGCACGAAGACCTGCTCAGCACGCTCGGGATCGAGCGGGGCACGGAAGGTAGGGCCTGATGGCGGCACCGCGCTTCGGTCGGGTGCTCACGGCCATGGTCACGCCGTTCCATGACGACGGGTCGCTCGACGTCGACGGCGCTGCATCCCTGGCGCGCTGGCTGGTCGACCACGGCAGCGACGGCCTCGTCATCGCCGGCACCACGGGGGAGGCCCCCACCCTCACGGACGACGAGAAGGTCGAGCTCTGGATCGCCGTCCGCGCGGCGGTCGATGTGCCGCTTGTCGCCGGCACCGGCACCAACGACACGCGCCACACCTGCGAGCTGAGCGAGCGGGCCGCCGCCACCGGCGTCGACGGTCTCCTGGTCGTCACCCCCTACTACAACCGCCCCTCGCAGGCCGGCCTCGACGCCCACTTCCGGGCGGCCGCGGAGGCCACGGACCTGCCTGTGGTGCTGTACGACATCCCGGGGCGCACCGGTCGCAAGGTCGACACGGAGCTGCTCGTGCGCCTCGCCAACGAGGTGCCGACCATCGTGGGCATCAAGGACGCGGCGGGCAACCCGGGCGAGACGGCCCGGGTGATCGCCGCGGCGCCCGATGACTTCGACGTGTGGTCGGGTGACGACGCGATGACGCTCCCACTCCTCGCCGTCGGCGCGGTCGGGGTGATCGGCACCGGCACCCACTGGTTCGGCGAGGTGATGAGCGAGCTCATCTCCGCCTTCACCAAGGGCGACCACGACCGCGCCCGGGAGCTCAACGCCTCGCTGTTCGAGTCCTACGCCTACCAGAGCCGCGAGATCGCCCAGTTCGCCTTGGCCGTCAAGGTCGCGCTCCGAGTCCTCGGCCAGCCGGCCGGCCCCTGTCGCCTTCCCATCGGCCCCGAGCCCGAGGGCCTGGAGGCCGACGCTCAGCGTGTGCTCCAGGGCCTCGGCCTGCTCGCCTGACCCCCGGACGCACACAACATGGCAGCACCAGTCACCATCACCTTCCTCGGCGGCCTCGGAGAGATCGGCCGGAACTGCATGGTCCTCGAGTGCGATGACCAGCTGCTGATGCTCGATTGCGGGCTCATGTTCCCCGAGCTCGAGCACCTCGGCGTCGACCTCATCCTCCCGGACTTCACCTGGCTCCGGGAGAACGCCGACCGGGTGATCGGCTGCATCGCCACCCACGGCCACGAGGACCACGTCGGGGGCCTGTCGTACCTGCTCCGCGAGCTGTCCTTCCCCATCTACGGCTCGGCGCTGACCCTCGGTCTGGCCAAGAACCGCATCGAGGAGGCGGGGCTGCTCGGCAACACCGACCTCATCCCCGTCACCGACGGTGAGCGGCGGCAGATCGGGCCGTTCGACGTCGAGTTCATCCCGGTCACCCACTCCGTGCCCCACGGGTTCGCGACCGCGTTCCACACCCCGCAGGGCGTGATCATGCACACGGGCGACTGGAAGCTCGACCTCACCCCGGTGGACGGCCGCCTCACCGACCTGGCCCGCATGGGCTCCATCGCCTACGAGCAGGGTGTGCGCCTGCTGATGGGCGACTCCACCAACGCCGATGCCCACGGGCACTCCCGGTCGGAGAAGAGCGTGGGAGGTGTGCTCTACGACCTGTTCCACGAGCACGAGGGGCGGCGCATCGTCATCGCGTGCTTCGCGAGCCACGTGCACCGGGTGCAGCAGATCGCCGACGCGGCCATCGCCTTCGGGCGCAAGGTCGCAACCCTCGGGCTCTCGATGAAGAAGAACGTTCGGCTGGCTCGTGAGATGGGCCTGCTGCACATCCCCGAGGCCTCCCTGATCGACATCGAGAAGATCGGCGACCTTCCTGACGGAGACGTCTGCGTGATCTCGACGGGCAGCCAGGGAGAGCCCATGTCGGCGCTCACCCGGATGGCCAACAGCGAGAACCGCTGGCTCACGATCGGCAAGGGGGACACCGTCATCCTCTCGTCACATCCCATCCCGGGCAACGAGATGAGCGTCACCAAGGTGATCGACGGCCTGGTCCGCCTCGGCGCCCGCGTGGTCCACTCGGGCCTCGAGGACGTCCACGCCACTGGCCATGCCAAGCAGGAGGAGATCAAGACCCTGCTGTCGATCGTCGAGCCGCAGTGGTTCGTGCCGGTCCACGGCGAGTACCGCCACCTCGTGCACCACGCTGAGCTGGCCCAGACGATGGGGGTCCCCCCGGAGCGCACGCTCGTCTGTGCGGATGGCGATCAGATCACGATCGACGATGACGGGATCCGCGTCACCGACCAGGTGCCCGCCGGCTACCTCTACGTCGACGGCATCGTGGGCGACGTGGGTCAAGGTGTGCTGCGCGACCGGCGTGTGCTCGCCGAGGAGGGGGTCGTCGTGGTCGTGGTCACCGTGGCGCTCGCCGACGGCGCCATCCTGACCGGCCCGGAGGTCATCACGCGCGGCTGGGTCTACGCGCCCGAGGCGGAGGCGCTCCTCGACGAGTGCGCCGACGTCGTGCGCCAGGCGCTCAAGGACGTGTTCGCTGACGCCAAGACCCCGGACCTCGACACCCTCCAGCGCACCGTCCGGCGCACCGCCGGTCGCTTCGTCAACGACCGCACCAAGCGCAAGCCGATGATCGTGCCCGTGGTGATGGAGGCCTGACGGCACGAACATCTGGACATCTTTGATGCACTATCAGTATGTTTCCGGTGATGGTGGTTTCGACCCAGGTCGAGGTGGACGGCGATCGCGCCGTGGTGGTGAAGCGGGCGCCAGCGCCCGAGGGTGAGCGCCTTCGCCGCGAGGGCGAACGGCTGGCCCGAGCGAGGCATCCCGGGGTGGTGCCGCTCCTGCATTCCCGTGCCGCGGGCGACGGGTGGGAGCTGCGCACGGGCCACGCCGGTCGATCCGTGGCGACGGTCGGTGCGCTGACGGTCTCGCAGGTCGCGGGTCTGGTGGCTGGGATCGCGTCCACCCTGGCCGATCTGCACGACCTCGGGGTGGTGCACGGGCGCCTGGACGCCACCCACATCCTGGTCGGCGAGCAGGGCCGGCCGGTGCTGTGCGGCTTCGGCGACGGCGAGCCGCCCGGCGACCCGGAGGACGACGTCGCCGCGCTGGGTGCGCTGCTGCTGCACCTGCTCGGAAGCGACGAGACCGGCGAGCCCATCCCCGAGCGGCGGTGGCGCGGGCGGCGGGCCTGGACGGGCTGGGACCGTCGTTCCCTGCTCCTCCTGGCGGACCAGGCCGCCGCCGAACCACCCACGCGCCGGCCGACGGCGCGCCGGCTTGCGGCCGCGATCGTGGACGCGGTGGCCGGGACCGCACGCATCGACGAGCCGACGACCGCCGCTCCAGCACTCGCCGGGCTCGTCGAGCCGGACAGCATCGAGCGACTTCGGGCCACCGCGTCCGTCGAGGTCCCCGCGTCGTCCGCCCGGTTCAGAGCCGCCGTGGTCGCGGCCGGCCTCGGGGGCACCCTGCTCCTCGCCGCAGGTACCGCGCGCCTGCGCGCAGACGATCGATCGCAGGAGTCGGCCGCGGTCGATGAGGTCACGACGGAGACGACCGCTGCCGCACCGGCTGAGGTCCGCACCGCGATCCCGGTGGCGAGCGCAGGGCTCGAGGCCGCGGGGCGTCGCTACCGGGTGGGTCAGCCGGGCGACGAGGTGCTCGTGGACGACTGGGACTGCGATGGCGACGCGACGCCGGCGCTGCTGCGCCCGAGCACGGGCGAGGTCTTCGTGTTCCCGCACTGGATCCAGGAGGGATCGATGGCCGTCGAGCCCGAGGTCCGGGTGGTCGGTGCCCGGGCCCTCATCAGCGAGCGCGCCGGCAAGGCCTGCCCGACGCTGGCGGTGCGCACCTCGGCGGGCGATCTCCTGCCCGTGGTCGAGGCGGTCCGGTGAGGGCCGTCCGCCGGCGACTCATCGTGGTGGCCGCGGTCGCTGGCCTCGCGACGGCCGCGCTGGTCGCGGCCGGTTCGGGCCCGCTGGCTGGCCCCCCGGGCGGGTCGTGGGCGGTCGTGGAGCGCTGGTACGAGCAGGTCGGCGCCACCCCGGCGGCACTGGCCGGGCTGCGCCTCGTCGCCGTCGTGGGCGCCGGTTGGCTCCTCGCCGCCTCCCTGTTGCAGCTGCTCGCCTCCCTGCGGCCGCGAGGCGCCGTCCAACGGGTCGCCGACGCGGTGAGCCCGCTGGTCCTGCGCCGGCTCGCGCACGGTGTCGCCGGCCTGTCGGTCACGATCGGGCTGGCGGGCCCACCCGCGCCCAGGGACCCCGCGGGCACCGCCGTCATGGAGGTCCTCGACGACGCCCCGCCACCGACCACGCAACCGCCGGCGCCGCCTCCACCGACCACGCAACCGCCGGTGCCGCCCCCACCGGACGACGAGGTGGTGGTGGCACCGGGCGACTCCTTCTGGCGCCTCGCCGTCGAGGCGGTCGGCGACCACGCTGGCCCTGGACCGGTCGACGACTACTGGCGGCGCCTCATCGCCCGCAACCGTGCTCGTCTCGTCGACCCTGGCAACCCCGACCTGCTCTACCCCGGTCAGGTGCTCCTCCTCCCCCCGATCGAGGGTTGACACGATCCCTATCGCCATGAGATGAATCGTCTCATGGAAACCCAGGAGGAGACGCTCAGGGACGCGCACAAGCGAGCCACCCGCGCGCGCATCGTCAAGGCGGTGGCCGAGCTGGTGGCCGAGGCGCATCCCGCCTCCATCTCTGTGCCGGCGGTCGCCCAGCGCGCCGGGGTCGGCGTCGCGACCGTCTACCGGTACTTCCCGACCAAGGAGGCGCTCCTGGACGCGTCGGCGATGGTGCTCGGCGACGATGCCAAGCTCACGTCGCTCGACGCCTACCCGAGCACCTTCGAGGAGGCCACGACGCTGCTGCCCGACCAGTTCGCGGCCATCGCCCGGCAGCTTCCGCTGGCCCGCAACCAGCTCTCGTCCCCGCTCGGCCGCCAGCTCCGCCAGGTCCGGTGGCAGGCGAAGCAGGCCTCGCTGGCCCGGGCGCTGGCCGGCAGCGGGATCGACCCTGACTCCGCGGCGGGCCGGCGCCTGGCCGCGATCACCGACGTGCTCACCTCGTCGACCGCCGTGCTGGAGCTGCACGACAAGGCCGGCATCCCCATCGACGTCGCCACCGACCACGTGCTCTGGGCGCTGAGCGTGCTCACCCGTGCGACCAAGGAGCTGACATGACCGAGCAGACTGCAACCTTCGATCCGCCGGGAAAGGGAGAGTGGCGGTCGCTGCGCGATCACTTCCCGCGGGCGATCACGCCGCGAGTACGCCGATCTCCTCCCGACGGCGATGCACGACGGCGAGGCGATCTTCATGGAGGAGTACGGCATGCCGGTGCGCTCCCTCGTCGCGGGGCTGTCGAACGGGCACGTCTACATCGCACCGGAGCCGCTCCTGGGCAAGCCCAGCGACTCGCTGCCCCCGCGTGCGGCACTCTGGGCGGCTGCTCGTCTCGTGCCTGCCTTCCGCCGTCGCACGAAGGCGGCGGCGCGGGCGCTCGCCGAGCGCCCGTGGTTGGCGGATGCCGAGCGGTGGTACGCGCACGAGCAGGGCACCTGGGTGGCCGCGAACCGGGTCCTGCAAGCCGAGGACCCCGAGGTCATGGACGACGCGGCGCTGATCGACCACCTCCGGCGGGTGCGGGCGCACGCGGCGGCCGGCTACACACGTCACTTCTCGCTGCACGGCCCCGACATGATGCCGATCGGCCTGCTCCTCGCCCGCGCCGAGGAGTGGGGTCTGGGGCCCGAGGTCGTGCTCCCCACCCTGGCCGGGGCGTCACCGGCCTCGACCGGGCGCGGTCCCTTGCTCGTTGCGCTGCGGGCGGCCGTCGCCGCGTCGGGCGTTGAGCCCACCACGCTCGAGGAGCTGCGCGCGGTCGCGGGTCCGGAGCTCGAAGCCTTCCTGGCCGAGCACGGGTGGCGACTCGTCACGGGCTACGACATCGACTCGCTGGCCCTCGTCGAGCTTTCGTCGCTGGTGGTCAACCTCGCCCGTACCCCCGGCGACGAACCCGTCGACGTCTCACCGGCGGGGGAGGCGGCCCTCGCGGCGGTGTTGAAGATGGTCGGCGACGCTGACCGACCCCAGCTCGCTCGCCTGGTCAACGACGCTCGCGCCACGGCTGGGCTCCGCGACGACAACGGCGCCGTCACGGCGGCGTGGCCGGCGGGACTGCTGCGCCGCGCCATGCTCGCCACGGGTCGCGTGCTCGTCGACCGGGGCGCGCTCAGCTGCACCGAGCACGCCGTCGAGGTCACCGTCGACGAGCTCGTAGAGCTGCTCGAGGGTCGGAGCCCCCTCGACGCCGAAGCCATCTCGGCGCGCGCCGTCACGCGGGCCGAACGATCCGAGCTGGTGCCGCCGCTCCAGCTCGGACCGACGGTCGACATCCCCCTCGACGCCCTGCCGGCACCCATGCGGACCGTCGCCCGAGCCCTCCTCGCGCTCCGAGAAGTGTCGACCGCACCCGTCCACGCCCGCGCGGGGCTCGACGGTGATGGCATCGGCGATGCCGTGTACCGGGGCCGTGCGTGCGTCGCGGCCGATCCAGGTGACGCGCTGGACCGTCTGGCGCCCGGCGACGTCCTCGTCGCCTTCGGGACGACGCCGGCCTACAACATGGCGCTCTCGATCGTCGGGGCCGTGGTCGTGGAGGAGGGCGGGCTGCTGTCCCACGCCGCGGTCATCGCGCGCGAGCTCGGGCTGAGCGCGGTGATCGGCGCCGCCGGCGCCATGGAGGAGATCCCCGACGGCGCCCTGGTGGAGGTCGATCCCGTTGCGGGCCGCGTGCGGGTGCTCAGCCCGACGGCCTGATCAGGTCTGCTCCTCGGTCCAGGCGCCGAGCGAGCCGGGCGCGACGGGCTCGAGCCGGCCGGCCGCGTGGCGTGGCGCGACGGTGTCGTGGGTGCGGTCCAGCACGGACTGCACGCTGCCGGCGAGGGGCGCCAGCCACGCGTCGGGCAAGCGGGCGCCGTCACGGAGCACGTCGTCGAGGCGGCGCCGATCGCCGAGGAACAGCGGGCTCGGCACGCCAGGTTCGTCCTCCTGACGGCTGAGCAGCTCGCCGAAGGCCGCGGTCAGCTCCGCGCGCGCCCGCGGCCCCTTGGGTGCCCGGTTGACGACGGGGAGGAGCTGGGCGGGGGGAACACCGTGCGCCAAGAGGTCACGGATGCGGCCCAGGAAGCTGTGCAGCCCCTTCATCCCAGGCAGGCCGACCACGACGACGAGGTCCGCCGCCAGCGTCGTCGCTCGGGCCATGGTGTTCCGCTCCTCGACGTCGATCGACCCGGTGGCTCGCTCGCCTTCGAGGTCGGCGTCGACGTCGGCCACGACGACGCGGAACGCACGGCGGAGCCCGTCGAGACCGGCCGCGAAGGCGCGGGGTCGGATGGTCGTCCAGTCGCGGTGACGGCGCAGACCCAGGAGGAGGTGGTAGCCGCGGTCCGTGACGAGCCACGTGAGCCGTCTCACCTCGTCGGTGGCGGGCGTGCCGGCGCGATGTGCCTCGACGAGCTCGACCACGCCCGGCACGACGTCGGCGGCCCCGTGCAGCATCGCCTGCTCCGCATGCAGGGCCAGGTCGGCCAGGCACACGAGGTCGAGGTTGCGAGGATCGCCCGCCAGCCCCTGTGCGATGGCAGCTGCCACCGTGGACCGCCCGGTGCCGCTCGACCCGGTGACCACCACGAGCCGGCCACGGTACCCGTCGCGTGGCGGCTCCTCGGTGTGCACGGCAACGGTCGCGGTGCTGCGGGCGATCGCTGTCGCCACCTGGGCGAGGGTCTGGAGGAGCTCCTCGCGCCCGAAGGTGCTCGGCAGGACGGCGGAGGCGCCGAGCTCGGCCCACGCCCGGCGTGCGCGCCCGCTCTCGACCACGACGACCGCGCAACCGGACTCTCGCGCCAGCTCCACGAGGTCTCGGTCGAGCCCGGCGAGCGAGTCGTCCACCAGCAGGGCAGAGAAACCGCGTCCGGAGCGAAGGCTCACCCGCACCTCCTCCACCGACATCGCCTTGACGAACTCGACGGGCAGCATGGCGGAGGTGGCCCAGCGGGCGACCTCGCGGAACCACGGCGACCGCACGTTCGCCAGTCCGAGGACCACGTAGCGCTCCGAGGGCATCAGCCGTCCTCCGCCAGGCTCGTCGGGGTATGGGCGTCGTCGTCGGTGAAGACGAGTGGCTGCTCCGTGCTGGCGTCGACGAAGGTCGATCGCACCACGGTGACGTCACCCGTGCGCAGCGCATGGACCACCGCCGCGACGGCGTCGCCGGAGGGAACAGCGACGACGAGGGTGACCTCGCGGCTGCTCGTGAGCGAGCCGCTGTCGTCGGCGCCGATCTGCACGACCGCGGCGCCTCGCACCACCGACGTGGTGCGATCGTCATAGGTGGCGAACACGTCAACCCGCTCACCCTGCTTCAGGCGGCCGACCGCGATCTGGCCGCGCGGGAGGCTGATGGCGATCTCGTGCACGTCGGGTGTGGACGAGCCGTCCGTGACGGCCGCCGCCTGGATGATCTCCCCCGCTGCGATAGGACCGAGCACGACGCGGCCCGCGAGTGCCTCAGTCGAGGTGAAGGCGGCGCTGGCGGCCGACGCCGGCAGGTCGGCTTCGCTGGTGCGGAGATCGTCGATCTCGAGCACCTCGCCGACCCGGAGGTCGCGCGCAGCGACGACCACCGGTTCGGTGGGGTGAGCGCTGGCCTGGTCGTAGGCGACGTAGACGCCGACCGCGGCGAGGGCCATGAGGACGCCGCCGACCACGGCCCGGCTGCCGGGCAGCCCCCGATGACGCTGGATCTCCATGGCGCCCCCCGGCCCCTCGAAGAAGCATGAGACTACATGAGGACAGTGTGCGCTAGCGTGGGGACATGACATCCTCTGCGGACATCGAGTGGCTGTCGACCCAGGAGGCATCCCGACGCCTCGGGATCACCACCCGCACGCTCTACCGCTTCGTCGACCAGGGCGACCTGCCGGCGTATCGCATGGGCCGGGTCATCCGGCTCAAGGCCACCGACGTCGACAGCTTCATCGAGGGGTCCCGGATCGAGCCGGGCACGCTCGAGCACCTCTACCCCGACACCAGCGCCAAGCGCTGACGCGGTCCTAGCCCAGCGCCACCTCGGCGATGGCGGCCGCCGGCACGTACGCCGTCGCCGGCGGATCGGCGTCGGTCCGCACGCGGACGACGTCGTGGCCGACGGCGTGCAGCTCACCCGCGACGGCGTCGCGGCCATCGGCGCTCACGAGGAGCACCCGAGCGCGCTCGGCGGCGAGCTCCGCGAGCACCTCGCTGAGGCGCAGCTCGGTGGTCACCACCCGCTCACCTACGGTCGCCCCGACGAGGGGAGCGGTGCGCAAGGAGGTGATCGCCGCGAGGACGAGGAGAACCTCCGCGCCGCCGGCGGTCTGCAGGGCCACGAAGTCGGCACCGATGACCTCGAGGCGACCGTGGTGGCGGCGTTCCCCGCGGATGGTCACGGCAACAGGCGTGCGGCGCTCGGCCAGGTCGAGCAGCACCCCGGCGAAGGTCGCGTCCGCTTCCGCGGCCGCGTGCAACCAGCGTTCGCGAGCTCGAGCATCGGCAGAGCCCTCGACCCGGGCATCGGCGATCCACGTCTCGAGGCGAGCCGCGAGGCTCGGCCTTCGATCACCACCCAGCAGGCCGTCCGCGGCCGGGAGCGCACCGTCCCAGCGCTGGCCCGGGCGCTCATCCATGCGGTGAGCGTAGAGCGCGGTGACGAACGCCGGCGGGGTGGCGTCGGGCGACCGGTAGCCTTACCGCCGACGTGTCGAGCACCCAGATCAAGATCTCCGTCCCCAGCAACCACCTGATGCCCCTGCTCCTGGGCGAGCGGGATGAGGTGCTGCGTGCCATCGAGAGCGCGTTCCCGTCGGTGACCATCCATGCCCGTGGCAACGAGATCGCACTCGATGGCGACGACGACGTCGAGCGGGTGGCGAGGCTGCTCGAGGACCTTGTCGTGCTCGTCGAGCAGGGCCACCGCCTCGATCCCGGCACGGTGCGACGCAGCATCGAGATGGTGCGCCACGACGAGCGACCCGCGGAGGTGCTGAGCACCGAGGTGCTCCGACCGGCACGCGGTCGCCCGGTGCGGCCGAAGTCGAGCGGGCAGAAGCGGTACGTCGACGCGATCCGGGAGAACGTGATCACCTTCGGGGTCGGCCCGGCCGGCACCGGTAAGAGCTGGCTGGCCGTCGCCATGGCCGTCCACGCGCTGCAGGCCAAGGAGGTCGACCGCATCATCCTGACCCGGCCGGCGGTGGAGGCGGGGGAGCGGCTCGGCTTCCTGCCCGGCGACCTCATGGCGAAGGTCGATCCCTACCTGCGGCCGCTGTGGGACGCGCTCCACGACATGGTCGGCACCGAGACAGCGGGCAAGCTCCTCGAGCGTGGCGCGGTGGAGGTGGCCCCGCTCGCGTTCATGCGCGGACGCACCCTGAACTCGAGCTTCATCATCCTCGACGAGGCGCAGAACACGACCCCGGAGCAGATGAAGATGTTCCTCACGCGCATCGGGTTCGGCTCCAAGGCCGTGGTCACCGGCGACACGACCCAGGTCGACGTCGCCGGGGGGCGCAGCGGTCTCGGCGGGTTGGAGCGGATCCTCGCGGACATCGACGGCCTCGGGTGGGTGCACCTCACGAGCAGCGACGTCGTGCGTCACCGCATCGTGCAGGACATCGTCGACGCCTACGAGCGGGCACAGCCGGCCGAGCCCACCCGCTGATGTCCGGCGAGCCCCCCGAGGGGCCTGACAAGCCCGACCCCGCCGACCTGCCGGATGGCATCGAACCGGACGACCTGCCACGCCTTCCGATGTCCACTCGTCGTCGCCGGCCGCCGGCCGAGGGCGAGGTGGAGGTGTTCGGCGTCGACGAGCAGGCGGACGAACGGGTGGCGCTGGCCCGCTGGGTCGACCTCGCCACTGACGTGCTGCAGGACGCCGGCATCCGGGGCGATGCCGAGCTGTCGCTCCTCTTCGTCGACGAAGCGGTGATGGCCGACCTCAACAAGCGCTTCATGGGCGCCGACGGGCCGACGGACGTGCTGGCCTTCCCCCTCGATGACCCGATCGACACGGGTCGCTTCCCCGATTCGGGGAGCACCGGTCCCGATCGCGAACCGCCGGAGATCAGCGAGCTCCCGCTGCTCCTCGGCGACGTGGTGGTCTGTCCGGCGGTGGCGGCCCGCCAGGCGCCTGAGCACGCGGGCAGCTACGAGGACGAGCTCGCCCTGCTCGTCGTCCACGGTGTGCTGCACGTGCTCGGGATGGACCACGCGGACCCCGCGGAGGCTGCCGCCATGCAGGCGCGAGAGCGGGAGCTCCTCGACCGCTACCACCATCGGCGATGATGGTCGCGGTCGAGCTCACCTCCACCGACTGGGCGATCCTCGGTGCCATCGTCTTCCTGTTCCTGCTGTCGATCGTGCTCGCGGTGGCCGAGACAGCTCTCACCCGGGTGTCGAAGCCGAGAGCCCACGCGCTGGCGGAAACGAGCGGGAGGCGGGGCGAGGTGCTGCTGTCGCTGGTGGAGGACCAGGAGTGGTTGAACCCGACGCTGCTGATCGTGCTCTCCACCCAGCTCGTGCAGTCCACGCTCCTCGGGGTGCTGGCCAGCCGGCTGTTCGGCGCCTGGGGCGTGCTCTGCGCCACGATCGTCAACGTGACCCTGTTCTTCGTCATCGCCGAGGTGGCGCCCAAGACGTGGGCGATCCAGCACACCGATCGCGCCGCGCTGGCCTCGGCCCGCCCGATCAGGGCGCTCGCCAACTGGGGGCCCCTCAGGCTGCTGTCGAAGGCTCTCATCGGGCTCACCAACGTGATCCTGCCCGGCAAGGGACTCAAGCGAGGTCCCTACACGTCGGAGGAGGAGCTCCTCGCCGTGGCCGACCTCGCGGTGGAGGACGCTGTCATCGAGGCGGAGGAACGCCGGCTCATCGAATCCGTGATCGAGCTGGGTGACACGGTGGTGCGGGAGGTGATGGTGCCCCGCACGGACATGGTCACCGTCACGGCCGACTTCCGCGTCGGCGACGCGATGGAGGTCGTCATCCTCAACGGCTACAGCCGGATCCCCGCGTGCGGCGAGGGCATCGACGACGTCGTGGGCATCGTGCACGCCAAGGACCTCATGCGAGCAGAGCGCGACGATCACGAGGAGCTGCCCGTCGGCGAGCTGGCGCGCCCAGCCCACTTCGTGCCGGAGACCAAGGGCGTGGCGGACCTCCTGCGTGAGATGCAGCAGCAGCGCTTCCACATGGCCATCGTCATCGACGAGTACGGGGGGACGGCCGGGCTGGTCACCCTCGAGGACATCATCGAGGAGCTGCTGGGCGAGATCGTCGACGAGTTCGACGTCGAGGACGCGATGGTCGAGCCGCTCCCCGGCGGCGACTACCGCGTAGACGCTCGGATGTCGCTCGACGAGGTCAACGACCTCCTCCGCGCGCAGCTCCCAGAGGGCGACTGGGACACGATCGGCGGTCTGCTGCTCTCGGAGCTCGGTCACGTGCCGGTCGAGGGCGAGGCGGTGGAGGTGGCGGGGTGGGAGCTGACGGCCCAGCGCGTCGTCGGCCGGCGCATCGGCCGGGTGCGCGCGCATCGCGTGCACGCGTTCGATCCCATGCCGTCGGACGTCGAAGGCCTCTGATGCGATCGGGTTTCGTGACCTTCGTGGGTCGCCCCAACGTGGGCAAGTCGACGCTGCTCAACCAGATCCTCGGCACGAAGGTGGCCATCACCTCGGACAAGCCACAGACCACCCGCACGCGGATCATGGGAGTGCTCAACCGACCCGATGCCCAGATCGTGTTCGTGGACACACCAGGGATCCACAAGCCTAGGACGGCTTTGGGCACCCGGCTCAACGCCACCGCGCAGGGAACGATCGGCGACGTGGACGTCGTGTGCTTCGTCCTCGACGCTACCCAGCCCTTCGGTCGCGGCGACCAGTGGGTGGCGAACCTCGTGCCGAAGGACGCCGTCTGTGTCGTGAACAAGGTCGACAAGGCATCGAAGAAGGCGCTGGCCGACCAGCTCGTCGCGGCAGCCGCGGTGGGCCTGAGCGAGTACTTCCCGGTCAGCGCCAAGACCGGTGAGGGCGTGACGGCGCTGGTCGATCACCTGATCACCCGGCTGCCCGAGGGCCCGCAGTACTTCCCGGACGACATGGTCACCGACGTCCCCGAAGCGTTCATGGTCGCGGAGCTCGTGCGCGAGCAGCTCCTGCGCCGCACGCACGATGAGCTGCCGCACTCGATCGCGGCGCGGGTCACGGAGTGGGACTGGCCCCTCATCCGCTGCGAGATCCTCGTGGAGCGGAGCAGCCAGAAGGGGATCGTGATCGGTCACAAGGGCCAGGTCCTCAAGGAGGTCGGCATGGCGGTGCGGAAGCAGCTTCCCGAAGGCACCTACCTCGAGCTGCTCGTGAAGGTCGACAAGGACTGGCAGAGCCGCCCCAAGGCAATGGAGCGCTTCGGCTACTGAGGCGTGGTGCTGGCACCACCCAGCCCTCGGGCCACCACCCTTGCCCGGCGGCTGTCGATGGCGTTCGATGACGGCGTGCGAGGCGACGAGATGGTGGACGCGCCGTCGACCGGACGAGGCGCCGTCGCCCTGGTCGCCCGACGGACGTGGCAGTCGGGGTGGCGGCAGCACGTCCTGCTGGCTGCCATGGTGTCGCTGACGGTGGCCGTGGTGCTCGCGGTGCTCCTGGGCGCCGAACGGTCCGCCACCGCGATGGACCGGCTACGGGACGAGACACGGGCGTCGGACGTCCTGCTAGGCGACGGCGATTCGGACGTACGGGACCTCCTCGAGTCCGTGGCCACGATGCCTGGTGTCGTCGAGGCGGGTGTGGAGCGTGAGCTCTTCGTCCGGCCGAAGGGTTCAGAGCTGTTCCCCGACTACAACCTGCTGACGGTGGCCCCGCATCCATCCGTCGGCGGGAAGCCCCTGGACGTGCCCGTGATCGTCGAGGGGCGAGCGCCCGACCCGGCGAGTGTCGATGAGGTGGCGATGAGCGAGGCCCTGGCCGCGGACCTCGGGCTGCACGTCGGGGATCGGGTGGACCTCGAGTCGATGAGCTTCGAGTGGGTGGAGACCTCGTTCAATGGCGGTGACGCGGGTCCTCCGGACGGGCCTGAGGTGACGGCCGAGCTGGTCGGCCTCGCCCGCACGCCAGCGGACTTCGGGCGCCACGAAGGCGTGTTGCACCTCACGGAGGCGTACGCAGATCAGCACCAGGAGCAGGTCCGGACCTACACGTTCGTCGTCGCCTCGGTCACGGATGGTCTGCGGGCGCGGCTGGACGCCGGGCAGGACCTCGCGGCAGACGGCAACGACAGCCTCGAGGTGATGACCTCGCCCCAGGGTCGCTCCGAGGCGGTGCAGGACAGCCTCGACACGATCGCCACCGCGCTGCGCCTGGTCGCCGCCATCACCGCCGTCGCCGGCCTTGCCGTGATCTGGCTCCTCGCCACGCGCGTCGCTCGTGACGCCGCGGACGACCTCGAGACGCTCGTGGCCATCGGCTGGACGCGGCCCGAGGTGGTGCGCCTCGTCACGTCGGTGCTCGCGCCGGCGTTGGTGGTCGGGGTGCTCATCGGGCTCTTGGTGGGCGTCGTCGTGTCCCCCGCTGCGCTGATGGGGCTCGCCGCCGCGGTGGACCCAGCTGGCCGCGCCATCCGGGTCCACCTCGGGCTGGTGGCCGGCGTGGCGCTGGGGGCCAGCGCTCTGATGGCGGCGCTGCTCGCGCTCACCGCGGTCAGGGTCGGACGCTCAACGGGGGCGGTCAAGGCGACCGTGCCGCCGGCGCCCCGGCTCCAGCGCCCGCTGGCCGTGGCGCTCGGGGTGCGGCGGGCACTGTTCGGCACCCCCGAGGGGGGCGGCCGAGTGAGCCGCTCTGCCGCCCTGGCGGTGACCGCCGGCGTCGGCCTGGCGGTGGCCGCCCTCATCATCGGCTCGTCGATCGGGCGGCTCCTGGTCGAGCCGTCCCTCAGCGGGCAGGGGCCCGCGAGCCAGCGAGTCATCGACGCCGGTGAGGATCTCGCGGTGTACCAGCAGGCGTTGGCGACCATGGACCCGGATGCTCGGGCGGTCGACCTCGTCGGCGTGCACGTCGGCTTCGGTGTGCAGGGTCCCGGTGCCGTCGCCCTGCCGGCGCTGGTCTACGACGTGCGGCGGGGCAGCACGGGTGCCGCCGTCCTGGAGGGTCGACTTCCCACCCAGCCGGACGAGGTCGCCGTCGGGCCGGCGTCGCTCGAGGCGATGGATCTCGCCGTCGGCGACCACATCGAGCTGCAGAGCCCCGAGGGGAGCGCTCGGTTCGAGATCGTCGGCGCGGTGCTGTTCCCCGAGGGTGACTTCAGCCACGACTCCGGCGTGGCGATGACCGCGGGGGCGGCTGGGTTCCTGGGTGGTGTCGAGGCCACGGACATCCACCAGCTGGCCTTCAACTGGGGACCAGGCGTCGATCCGGTGGCTGCTGACGAGGAGCTGGCGGCGGCCGGCTTCCAGGTGCTCACCACGCCCGAGGGCCTCGTGCCCGCGAGCGTGTCGAACCTGGGGGAGGTGCGCGGCCTGGCCCCGCTCGTGGCGGGGCTGGTGCTGACGCTCGGGCTCGTGACGGCGCTCTACTCGGTGGCGGTCACCTCGCGCCTCCGTCGGCGGGAGGCCAGCACCCTGCGGGCGCTGGGACTGACGCCGGGCACGACCGCGATGACGACCGAGGTCCAGGGGTTCGCCCTCGCCGTGTTCGGGATCGTCGTCGGCGTTCCGCTCGGCATCGCGGTGGGGCGTCAGCTGTGGTCCGTGATCGCAGACCGTGCGTATGTGGTCGACCGTCCGGTCGTGGGATGGGCATCGCTGGCCTGGGTGGCCGGCGTGACGCTCGCGGGCATCGCCGTCCTCATCGCTCCACTGGCGCTCGGCGAAGCCCGGCGGCGGCCCGCCACGGTGCTGCGCACGGAGTGAGGGGACGGCTCAGGGCAGCGATCGACGCATGACGGCGCGCGTCGCGGGGTCGAGGCCGTGGGCGGCCTCCTCGGCCACCAGGTCCCGGATGGCCATCGTCCAGTCCGCGTCGGCCAGCTCGACGAAGCCGCGCTTTGCGTAGAGGGGCGCGTTGAACGGGACGTCTCGGAACGTGGTGAGCGTGACCTCCGCGTCCCCCCTGGCCGTGGCCCACGCCGCCACCGCGTCGAGGAGGGCCGTGCCGATGCCTCGTCCGCCGTGTTCGGGGAGCACCGAGAGCTGTTCGACGTGCCCGTGGCCGTCCACGAGGCCCACCATGGCGTAGCCGACCGGATCGCCCGCCGCATCGGTCGCGACGAGGACGGTCGCCGCGGCCGCCAGCGCCGCCGCGCTGTATGGCTCGGCGTCGGCGATGGCGGCCATGCCCATCTCACGGAACCGCTGGCCCGCCCGGAGCTCGATGTCCTGCAGCGCCGGGTAGTCGTCCGTGCGAGCGGTCCGGATCACGTTGCGACGGTACCGCCGGCGCCGCTCAGCCGAGCAGCTGGGTGATGGCGTGGAGCCCGAGGCCTGCAAAGCCCCCGACCACCGTGCCGTTGATGCGGATGTACTGCAGATCGGGCCCGAGGAGCAGCTCGAGGCGTTGCGATGTCTCCTCGCCGTCCCACCGGGCGATCGTCGTGCTCACCAGGTGGGTGATCTCGCCGCCGAACTGCTCGACGACGTACCGCACGGCCAGCTCCGCCGTGTCGTCGACCTTGGCCGTGAGGGCGGGCTCGGCCTGGAGTCGATGACCTGCGGCGACGATGGCATCGCGAAGCTGCGTGTGGAGCGTGGACGAGGGATCGTCGGCCTGCTCGCGCAGGTGCGCCTTGGCGTCGGCCCAGACGGCGGTCACCCAGCCCCGCAGCTCGGGCTGATCGAGGAGGTCGCGGGTGAGCTGCTCGCCACGCGCGCGCAGGTTCGGGGAGGTCTGGAGCTCGTCGACGAACTGCAGGATGCGGGCGTCGAGCTGGCGACGCATGCCGTGGCCTCGGTCGTTGGCCATGTCGTCGATGACCGCTCGCAGTCCGTCGAGCAGTCGCTCGAAGATGCGGTCCTCCACCGCACCTGGCAGCCACCACGGCGTCTGATCCCGAAATCGGTCCTGCAGCTCGCTCCGGTGCTCGTCGAGGTAGCGGTCGAGGCCCTTCAACCCGGCGTCCACGACCTCGTTGTGCCGTCCCTCGCGGGTGAGGGCACCGAGGGCCCGGCCGGCCATCGGGATGATGGACGCCGACTCGATCCGCTCGCGCAGGACCCGCTCCAGCACGTCGTGAACGGCCTCGTCCTCGAGGAGGTCGATCACCTCGACCGCGCCCGCGAGCACATGACCGGCCAGCCTGTCGGCGTTGGCGGGGACGGCCATCCAGGTCGCGACGCGGCGACCCACACCGGCCGCCCGCACCCGCTCGGCCACCGCGTCGGGCGTGAGGAAGCTGTCCTCGATGAACTCGCCCAGCGTCTCACCGAACTGCGCCTTGCGCTCGATGATGATCGCGGTGTGGGGGATGGGAAGGCCCAACGGATGGCGGAACAGCGCGACCACGGCGAACCAGTCAGCCAGTCCCCCCACCATCGAGGCTCCGGCCCCGGCCTGCACGTAGCCGAGCGCGGACCCTCCTTCCGCCCCCGCCGCCACGGTGGCGATGAACACGGCGGTCGCCGCGGCGAGGAGTGCGGTGGCTCGCCGTCTGGTGGTGACGAGCTGTTGCCGCTTGCGCTCCGCGCTGGGCGACGGCGGGAGGGAGAGGGTGAGGACCATGCCCGAGGTTCTACCCGGGAGGTGTCGCGGCTGCGCCCAGCTAGCGGCCGTCCCGGATCGCTTCGAGGGCTCGGCGGGCCTCGGCGGGGTCCTTGGTCCGACGCATGGGTGGGAGTGCGCGCACCATGTCCCAGCGGTAGCCGGCCCTCGCCAGTCGGGGGTCGAGGACCGCGACGACGCCGCGGTCGTCAGCGGAGCGGATGAGGCGGCCGGCACCCTGGGCGAGGAGGGTGGCCGCGCGCGGGAGATCGATGAGGCCGAAGGCATCCGCGCCCGCTCGCTCCCGCCGGGCCTGCAGGAGCGGTTCGTCTGGACGAGGGAACGGGATGCGGTCGATCGTGACCAGGCTGAGCGACGCGCCGGGGACGTCGACGCCTTGCCAGAAGCCCATCGTGGCGAACAGGCAGGTGCCCTCGTCGGCGGCGAACTGCTCGAGCAGACGTCCCTTGGGCAGGTCGCGCTGCGTGAGGATCGGTACCTCGAGGCGAAGCTGGAGGGCGGCCGCGGCCTCGTCGAGCACCCGGAAGCTGGTGAACAGCGCCAGCGTGCGTCCCCCGGCCGCCTCGATCAGCTCACCCAGCTCGTCGGTGAGCGCCTCGACGTAGGACGGGTGCCGGGGATCGGGGAGGTGGCTGGCGCAGTAGAGGAGCGCGTGCGCCTCGTAGTCGAACGGGCTGCCGACATCGAGCTCGGTGATCTGCGCGGCGGCGACACCGAGTCGACTCGGCAGCCGTGCCGGAAGGGTGGCGCTGGTGAGCACGGTGGTGCGCTTGTCCCACAGCATCTCCCGGAGGAGCTCGGCCACGTCGAGCGGCGCGACGCGCAGCATCGGGTTGGCGTCGGTGCCCTCCACCCACACCACCTCGTTCGCCGACACCTGCTCGACCGCGCTGAGGTCCTCGACGAGCGCGCCCGCGGACTGCACGAGCCGCAGGGCGCGGGTGCGCGTCTCGTCGGGTGCGTCGCTGGGCACGTTCCGGGCCGCGGAGAGGACGGACTCCACCCTGCCCCGTGCCACGGTGAGCGCGCCGGCGAGGTCATCCGGCAGGGTGCTCTTGAGGCGGCGGTCGCGGTGGGGGCGCAGCGCCTCGGTGAGGAGCCGACCTGCGTCGTCGACCCCGGCCGGCAGGCGGTCGTCCGCGATCACGCCGCGGACCCTTCGCGCGAGGTCGGTGAACCGACCCCCAGTGATCTCGAGGCCGCAGGTGGCCGAGATGATGTCCTCCAGCTGATGGGCCTCGTCGATCACCGCCAGCTCGTGGTCGGGGAGCAGCACGCCGCCCATGGCGAGGTCGAGGCCGTAGAGGTGGAGGTTGACCACCACGACGTCGGCGTCGAGGGCCTTGCTGCGGGCGGCCTCGGCGAAGCAGATGCCGCCGCTGGGGCACCGAGCCGCCCCGGGGCACTCGCGCGCGCTCACGCTCACCGCGCTCCAGGCGCGCTCGGATGGCTCCACCTCGAGCTCCGCCCGGTCACCGGTGAGGCTGGTGGTGGCCCACCTCGACAGCTGGAGCAGCTCGTCGGCCGGTGCTCGCTCGGCGACACCGTCGAGGGCAAGCTGCCCGTCGTCCTGGCGAGCGGAGACGACCTCGGAGAGTCGCTGCATGCAGAGGTAGTTCGACCGGCCCTTGAGGAGCGCCCACGAGAAGGGATGGTCGAGGTGCGCCTCCAGGAAGGGGAGGTCCTTCCCCGCGAGCTGGTCCTGGAGGGCCTTGGTGGCGGTGGCGACCACCGTTCGGCGCCCCGAGAGGATCGCCGGCACGAGGTAGGCCAGCGTCTTGCCCGTGCCCGTGCCGGCCTGGACCGCGACGTGCTTTCGCTCCGCGATCCCGAGGCGGACGGCATCGGCCATCTCCCGTTGCCCGAGCCGCGCCTCGCCGCCGCCGGGGAGCTCGGAGACCACCCGCTCGAGGGCAGCGGCGACGGCGTCAGGCATCGGATCGACGCTACCGGCCCTCTGTGACGCTCCCGCCGATGGGTCAGCTGGTGGCTCGGTTGGACACGACCCCGCACACCTTGCCGCCGTTGAGGCAGACGCGGACCTCGCGCTCGAGGGCGGCCTGGTCCCAGGCGTTGAGGAAGTCGGCGTGGACACCGAGGACGCCGCCGGAGGCCAGCTCGAGCCCGGCTGGGTCACCCGTCACGGGGTAGTGGACCTCGAAGGTGAGCTGAGGGATCGCCACCGGGTGGCTGTCGGGGCAACCGCCTCGGGCGCTGGTGGCGACGTGGGCGCGGTGGTCGTCGCTGTCGAGTCGCTCGCCGTCCCAGCAGTCGGGGAACACGATCCGGACGCCCAGCGGCGCGGTGCGGGGGCAGGTCGGCGGCTCTGAGAGGAGGATGGGCGACGCCCCGCAGTGCCAGGCGGCCACCGCCGGGATCTGCGACTCGGTGGTCGCCATGTCGCCCGAGACCATCATGAGCCCGGGTGGGTAGGGCTGCACCGACGCCGTGTCCACGCCTGGGCCCGGCCGGTAGTACGCGACCGAACCGCTCGGTGTCACGGGTACACCGTCACGGAGCAGAGCCGGCGCCCAGTAGGCGGCGGTGTCGAGCTTGTTCTGGCACGTCGTGTCCTGCCCGAGCAGCGCGGTGGCCGAGGAGTCAGCGTCGGTGGCGACGTTGCCGAAGAAGTCGTGGAGGTGCGATCGACCGGGGTGCCCCGGGTGCACGATCGGGTCGTCTGGAGCGGCATGGCTCCACGCGCACTCGACCTTGAACTGGGGAACGCGACCTTGCGGTCCGAGCCCGGAGGCCGTCACGGCTGAGGCCTGGTCGTTGCGCGCGGTGACGGCGGCCACGGCCGCCACCAGGGCGACTGCCCCTGCGACGACCAGGAGGAGCAGGGCGAGTGGGCGGAGGCGCTCCGTCACTCCGTGGGGCGCGACGGCAGGACGATGGCGTCGACGTCCACCGTGAAGGGAACGTCGGTGGCCGGCCGCGGCGGCGCGGTGGCGGCGTCGGGCATGTTCGGCTGATCCGGTGGCTCCGGCGTGGGCGCGTCCTGGTAGTCGACCGACGGCGGTCGCTCGCTGGCGATGAGCTCGGCGAGGTCGAGGGCGCCCGCCTTCCAATCGTCCGCGGTGGGGGTGCCCGAGCAGGGGGCGAGACCCTCGAGGTCGGTCGGGGATGTCGTCGCAAAGACGTTGTCCGAGAAGCAGTTGTCGAGCGCCGCCAGATCGGGCTGGAGACTGCCGAAGCCGATGTCGGCAAGGCCCGACCCGCTCACGTCGTTGCCGATCACGGAGTTCTCCATGGGATCCCAGAGCACGAAGCTCAAGGCATCGGGATCGGTCACCGCCGGTGGGTCGTCACGCACCTCGGCGCACGGGACATCCCAGGTGTCGGGATCGGGGACGCCGTCGTTCGCATCCTCCTCCGGGTACGGCACGACGCCGATCCCCACCCGCTCATGGTCGTAGACGAGGTTGCGTTCGATGATGTTGCGGTTGCTGCCGGCGACCAGGATGCCATTGCCCATCCCGAGCAGAGCGTCGTCGATGGCGGGGGTGTCCGGCTCCATGTTGTCGTGAACGATGTTGCCCACGATCGTGTTCTCGCGACCGGGGTAGCAGAGCTCGTAGGAGCCGCTGTTGGGGAGGATGCCCGCGCGGTTGTAGCGGAAGGTCGAGTTCACGATGAGCAGGTTGCCGCCGGAGTTGGTGCCGGAGTAGCCGAGGCCGTTGTACTCGGACACGACGTCGTCGACCACCGCGTCGCACGGGTAGCACTGGCCGATGTACACACCGGCGTCAGGGCTGCCCGACGCGAAGATGTGCTCGAACTGGCCTTGGGTCGAGTCGAACGCGTAGACGCCGTAGTCGCCGTTGCGGAAGGCGGTGAGGTAGGAGCCTCGGTAGCCGGTGATGCCGGTCCAGAAGAACCCGTTGGTGGTGTAGTTCTGAGCCGTCATGTTCTCGACCGCCACACCGTCGGCGAGCACGCGGATGCCGTTCTCGAGCTCGAAGCCACCGTCGAGGATCACCTCGTTGCGATCGAGGCCCCGGATGGTCAGGTTCTCGGTCTCGACGTCGACGGCCTCGTCGTAGGTGCCGGGCCCGATCAGCACGAGATCGCCCGGCGCCGCGGCGTCGACGGCGTCCTGGATCGTGTCGTAGTCCTCGGGGACGTTGATGGTGGCGCCGCCGCCCTCTTCGGTGGTGTCTGACGCAGACGGCTCGTCGTCGCTGCATGCCGCGGTGAGCAGCGCGAGGGCGACCAGCGCGGTGACGATCGTGCGACGGCGGCTTCGGTGCATGGGTCCTCCCGTGGTGCGGGTGATCATCCGGTCACCACGATCGTCCCGACCATGCCCTTGGTGGGAGTGCCGTGGAGTGAGCAGTAGTAGCCGTACGTGCCCGGCTCGGTGAAGCGGTGGCTGAACTCGTCGCCGGGGGCGAAGGCGTCCGCCTCCACGCCCCAGTCCTCGCCCTCGGCGGGCAGCACGTTGTGCTCGACGCGACCGCCGTTCGTCCAGACGACCTCGGTCCCGGCCTCGACCTCGACCTCCGCGGGGCGGAACGTGTTGTCGATCGCCCGCACGTCGGCGCTCACGCCTTCGACCAGGGTGACGGGCTCCTCGTCATCGCCGCAGCTGGCGATCGCGAGGACGACCGCGACCAGCATCAAGCGTGTCGTTGTGCGTGCGATCACGGTCCTCCCCCGGACGGCCACCGTAGTCAACTCGCCTGCTTCCCGAGACGATCACCGAAGGTCATCGCTGGCGTGATGACCTGTGTCACGCTGCAGCGATGGAGGCCTTCGTCGCCGCGGGTGCAGGGTTCCTCTTCGCGGTGCTCTGGTTCGACCTCATGCACGACGCGCTGACGTGGCCGTCATCCCGCGAGGAAGCGGGCGGTGACCGTGCCGACGTGGTCGGCATCGTCGATCCACACCGCGTGACCAGCGTCGGGCATGAGCTCGAGGGTGGCCGTCGGGATCTGGGCGGCGAACGATCGAGCGAGCGCGGGGCCGCCCATCGGGTCGTCCTCGCCCCAGAGGAGATAGGTCGGCGCACGGACGGCGCCGAGCAGGCTGGCCGGTAGGAGGATGTGGTCGTCCATCCCGCGCCACGGGGAGAGGAAGCGAGGGACGGAGTCGATCTCGTTGCGCATGGTGTCCGTGTCACGCAGCAACGACCGGTACAGATCGAGCATGTCCTGGGTGAAGTGGCCCGTCGCGAGGGCCTGGCGGAGGCCGGCGCCCTTGAGGATCGTCTTCACCGCGCGCTCGGACGGGGGCACGGAGGCGAGCATCCGTCCGATCCACGGCACCATGGCCAGCCGCATCACCATCGGGGTCTTGGCGATCGGGGCACCGAGGGTCCAGCCGAGCAGGACGAGCCGATCGACGCGGGCGGGGTGGGCGGCCGTCGAGTGCAGCGCGAGGTAGCCGCCGTAGGATGTGGCGACGACGTGGGCGTGCTGGAGTCCGAGGGCGTCGAGCACGTCCGGGATGAGCGCGTCGCCGAAGGCCGCGAACTCGTCGATGTCATCGAACGGCTTCGCCAGAGGTGGGCTGAGCGCGCAGCCGGGTCGGTCGACCACGATCGAGTGGAAGCCGGCGAGGCGACCGACCAACGGTGCCCAGCTCGTCCCACCGTTGGCGGCCCCATGGACGAACACGATCGCCGGGCCCTGCCCCACCTGCTGGACCCGCACGGTCGCGCCCGTTCGCACGAGCGACAGGAGCTGCTCGGTGGGGGTCACTCCCTCGTGGGCCCACAGCCGCCGCTCCGCCTCCCGGTAGCGAGCCTCGTGCATGCGACCTCCCCTGGCGGTGGTGGCACCGTGCGAGGACCGTGCCTCGCGTGCGCGACCCTAGGGGTCAGGGTTCGACGATGCCTTCCGTCGGCAGGCCGTAGCGCGACACCAATCCCACGATCCGGTCGACGTCACCGGTCCAAGCCTGACGGATCTGCGCCTCGTCCCGCCGCCCACCGAGGGCTCGAAAGCACTCGAAGCGACCGGTCGTCCACCCGGCCACCACCTGGCCGGCGCCCACCGTCCACTGGTCGCCACCGACGTCGACGCGCACCGCGCCGACGCCGGCGTCGACGAGCGTCTCGTGGAACGAGTCGAGGTAGAAGTCGAGGGCCACCAGCAACGTGTCGTCGTCCGGGATCCGTGCCAGGCCGAGGGCGTGGCGCACGTCGGACAGATGCTGGAGGAGGTCGCCCAGGAAGTGGCTCCCCATCTCGTACCCGAAGGCACGGAGTCCGGCCTCGAAGACCGGAGCCTCAGCGTCCCACTCGGCGGCCAGCTCCTCCACCGACCGACCTCGCCGGCGCTCGACCTGGGAGGCCGTCCACGCATCCTGGTCACCGGGACCGAAGCTACCGACTCGGAGGTCGGCGTTGATGCCGATGACGTGCGCCAGGACATCCGACACGGCCCATGCCGGCGTGGCCGGGACGATGACGGCGAGCTGCTCGTCGTCGAGCGAGCGCACGAGCTCGAGCAGCCCGAGCCGAGTCGTCTCGTAGAGCTCCGCCGCGTCGATGTCACGCTCGACGATCACGGGCCGAAGTGTGTCACGGCGTGACGAGCTCCTGGCCCTCGGCGACGAGGCGTTCGACGTCGCCCACCGCGGCATCGAGGTCGCCCAGCTCGCGTTCGATGGCGCCGGTGGGGGTCAGGAAGAGGAAGACCACTCGCACGACGGGCTCACCAGTCGCACGCGCGACCGCGACCGTGTAGGCGGCACCCTGCAGGCGGTATCCCGCCACCCGCCGGTCGAGCTCCGCGGGGTCGGTGGCTGCCGAGGTCTTGTGGTCGACGACCACGAGGCCCTCATCGGCCCGGTAGAGCAGGTCGACGTAGCCCTCCAGCAGCCGGTCGCCGATGGGGGTGCAGGCGTAGACCTCGCGCCAGTGCGGCCGGGAGGCAGCGGCCCGGACGACCGGTGAGGCGAGGGCGTCTTCCACCAGCCGGCGGACGTCCTCGGCTCGGTCGGGGACCGCTTCCGCCTGGCACTGGGCGGCCACGGCGTCGCCGAGCCCCTCGCCTGTGCCCAGGTCGATCGTCTGCAGCACGCCGTGCACTGCGCGGCCGACGGCCGTGCCGTAGCGCCCCTTCAGCCAGGGTGGCAGGTCGAGGTCGCGGGGCCGCTTCTGCAGACCCGGGTCGACGTCGGGCTCCACCGGACCGGGATCACCGTCATCGCCGACCCTCGCCCCATCGGGGGTGGGGTCGTCGAACAGGGTCGGCTGAGACGGCGGCGCGGGGTCGGTGCCCCAGTCGGGGGTGCCCTCGTCGGTGAGGGCCGTGGCGGCGACAGCACCAGGGCGGCTGGCCTCGGCGAGGGCGGCGGCGCGCTCGGCCTCCCAGACGGCGAAGTCAGGGGGCGGGGTGGGCACGCCCGCGGGGTCGCCCGGCAACGCGACGGGCTCGCCGCTGAGGTCCGGCAGGGCTGCGAGGCGCTCGCCCATGCCGGTGACGAGGATCTCCGCGTTGGTGCGGCTGCTGTTCTTGGCCGGAGGGTTCTTGCGCTCGGCGCGGTGGAGCGACAGGACGAGGTGGTCGCACGCGCGCGTGCACGCCACGTAGAGGAGCCGCAGCCGCTCGTCGTAGCCCATCTGCTCGTCGATGGGGACGGCCGTCTCGAACTCCTCGGTGACGACGTCCCTTCCCATGCGGTAGCCCACCGGGCCGCCGTCCTTCGGGAAGTGCACCTCCACGGGGCTGCGCGTGCCGCCGGGGCGGGCCGACACGCCGGACACGATCGTGATGGGGAACTCGAGGCCCTTGGCGGCGTGGATCGTCATGATGCGGACGGCGTCGTCGTCGGTCTCCGGCAGCACCGACTCCGCCACCCGGGAGCCCTCGGCCGTCTGCTGCTCCACCCAGTGGAGGTACTGCCGCAGGCTGCCGCCGGTGGCCTCGCTCCACGCGCGCGCCTGGTCGACGACGAACCGCAGACGCCGCCACACGTCCCGGGGGCGGCCCTCCGCGAAGCCCAGCTCCAGCGCGCGGCGGTCGCGCGCGATGCGGTCGAGCAGCTCGGCGGGTGACTGCCAGTGGCGAGCCTCGTGCACGTCGAGCAGGAAGGCGAGCCCTGCGGACACGATGCCGTCGGCGGGATCGGGCGGGGTGGGCGTGTTGTACGACCACGTGCGCCCCTCCTGCACCTTGTGGCGGAAGAGGTCGTCGTCGCCGCAGCCGAGCAGTGGGGTGCGCAGGGCGCTGACGATGCGGAGGTGGTCGGTGGGGTCGTCGAGCCGCCCGCAGGACCATCAGCAGGTCGCGCACCGCCCGCGTGGCGTAGACGAGCGAGCTCGACTCGGCGCGGTAGGGGATGCGGGCGGCCTCCAGGGCGTCCTCGAGGAACGGGAGCGAAGTACGGGCGGGCACGAGGATCGTGATGTCCCCGAGCCGGCACGGGCGCCAGCCGTCGTCGCCCTCGCGGACGACCCAGCCCTCGGCGAGCGCCGTGGTGACGACGTTCGCGACGTCACGGCTCTCGGCGGCGCGGACGACGTCGGCACCACTGCCGATCGGGTGGGGGACGGCGCCGATCACCGCCACCGGAGGACCGATCGGGCCGACGTGCCGCTGGGGTCGGAGGTCGATGTAGTCGGGCTGCGAGGGGTACGGCACCTCGGTGTCGACCGCCTCCTCGAGGAGGGTTCGGAACGTGACGTTCACCCAGTCGATGACGGGCGCGACGGTGCGGAAGTTCGCCGTGAGCTCGACGGCACCGCCGGCCTCGGGTGCGAAGCGTTCGCGTGCGGCGATGAACACCGAGATGTCGGCGCGTCGGAACCGGTAGATGGACTGCTTGGGGTCGCCGACGACGAAGAGGCGCCCGGGGGCCACCTCGACGTCGGCCCACTGAGCCTCGCCGGCCGTCGCCGGATCGGCGGCGGCGATGCGCACGGCCAGCTCGATCTGGATCGGGTCGGTGTCCTGGAACTCGTCGAGGAGGAGCCGCTGGTAGCGCTCGTGCAGCGAGGCCCGCACGACGGGTCCCTGCACCGGGTCGCGCAGCACCCTGCGGGCCAGCACCAGCAGATCGTGGAACTCGAGGCGCCCGTCCTGCCGACGCTGGTCGGCGGCGGCGAGCGTGGTGGCTCGGAGGGCGGAGCCGAGGCGGTGGGCGCAGCCGTCGAGCACCTTGCGCCGGATGGTCTCCACGGTGTCGCTCACGGTGGCGAGCTGGGCGAGGACCTGGTCCTTGCTGCCCTTCCACGAGCCGGCCTTGCCGCTGCCCCTGCGGTACCTGGGGAGGAGACCGAGCACCTCGAGCAGGTCGAGGTCGTCGTCGCCGGCGGTGGCGAGGGCCGCGGCGAAGTCGACGAACTCGTGGACCGACAGCAGGAGGTTGTCGGAGGGGTCGATGCACTCCCCGCTCAGAGCGGCGAGGGCCGCCAGCTCCGCGTGGAGCGCGGGGACGAGGTCGGTGACGCGCGGTGGCTCGGCGCAGTGCTCGGCGACGAGGTCTTCCACGAGGTCCCACGAGCGCTCGAAGGCGAGGGCGAGGGAGCGGAGCTTGGCTGGATCGACGTTGGCGGCATGGAGCAGCAGGATGGTGCGCTCGAGGTCGGGATCCTCGAGGAGCTGGTCGAGGATGCGGGTCCACCGCCGGTCGAACGCGACCGCGGAGGACACCTCGTCGAGCACCTCCACCCGGGGCGGGAGCTGTGCCTCCACCGGGTGCTCCGACAGCAGCCGCTGCGCGAACGAGTGCAGCGTGCCGATCGCCGCCCCGTCGAGCTGGGCCATCGCCTGCCGGCAGCGGTCGGCCTGAGGGCCGTCGTCCTCCGCCCTGTCCTGGAGGGAGCGGCGGAGGCGGTCGCGCAGCTCGGCCCCGGCCTTCTCGGTGAAGGTGATGGCGGCGATGTGGCGGAGCTCGACCGTTCCCGACGCGACGAGGGCGACGACGCGGTCAACCAGCGCCGTCGTCTTGCCCGAGCCAGCCCCCGCCTCCACGAACAGGGTGGTGTCCAGGTCGGTGGCGATCCGATCGCGGGCGGCCTGGTCGGGTGGAGCAGGAGCGATGAGCATGACCCCACGAGGTTTGCACAGGCGGTGTGACAGTCGGTTCCCGGCACCTTCGGCCCGGGTCGGGACCTTCGGCCCTGCCACGCGGAGGCTGGTGTGGGGAGGATCGAGGGCGTGGCGATGCTGGTGGTGGCCTCCGGGCTCGTGAAGGCGTTCCGGGCCGACGGGGTGGAGCGGCCCGTGCTCCGGGGTGTCTCGTTGTCCGTGGACAGAGGTGAGTGGGTCGCCGTGATGGGGCCCAGCGGATGCGGCAAGTCGACCATGCTGCACCTGCTGGGAGGGCTCGACCTGCCCGACGAGGGATCGATCCTCATCGACGGTGCGGAGATCACCGCGCTGGGCGTGAGCGATCGGGCGGTCCTGCGCCGACGCCAGGTCGGCTACGTCTTCCAGCAGTACAACCTCATCTCCCATCTCGACGTGGCCGCCAACGTGGAGCTCCCCCAGCGGCTCGCCGGGGCTGGGCGCCACCCCGCCAGGGAGCGGGCCGGTGTGCTTCTCGAGACGCTCGACCTCACGGCACGGGGCAAGGACCTGCCCGGCACGCTCTCGGGTGGCGAGCAGCAACGGGTGGCCATCGCTCGAGCAGTCGCCAACCAGCCGGATCTGCTCCTCGCCGATGAGCCCACGGGCGCGCTGGACAGCGCGGCGTCGGCGCTCGTGCTCGACCTGCTCCGCGCCCAGCACGCCACGGGCCAGACCATCGTCATGGTGACGCACGACCCGGACGTGGCCGCGGCCGCCGACCGCACGATCCACCTCCGCGATGGGCAGATCGTCGATGGCGGCAGGCCCAGTGCGGTCAGCGGCGTGCCGTGATCGGCGGGAGCGTCGCCGTCCTGGCCGGTGCCGGGCTCAGGGGGCGGCGCCGGGCGGGCGTCGCCGCCACCTTCGGCGTCCTCGTGCTCGCGGCGGTGGGGATGGCCGCGGGGCTCGAGGTGAGCCGGCAGGGCGCGCCGGTGCTCGACGCCGCCGCCGAGCAGGCCAACGTCGCCCACCTCGTGCTCAAGGGCGACCCCGACGCGATCGAGTCGGTCGCCGCCGACCCGGAGGTCGTGGCCTGGTCGGGGCCGTTCGCCACCATCGACGAGCTCGAGCTGCTCGTCGACGGCGAGGTCGTCCCCATGGCGGCCACGGCGCTCGACGATCCCGACGTCGAGGTCAACCGGCCGCTCATGCAGTCCGGCGACTGGGTGGAGGGATCCGACGAGATCGTGCTCGACCGCAGCGTGGCCACCGATCTCGGCATCGGGCTGGGCGACACCGTGACGTTCCGCATCGAGGGCACCACGACCGAGTTCGAGGTCGTGGGGACCGCGGTGAGCTTCACGGACTGCTTCTACCCGCAGTGCGAGCCCGGCTGGTCGTGGGTGACGACGGCCGGGCTGGCTCGCTTCGATGCCCCCGACGCGGTCTTCGCCCAGGGCTGGCTGCGGTTCAGCTCGGTCTCGGCCGGACGCTCGGCCCGCAGGACCCGAGCTGGTCGGCGGTCGGGCTGATCGTCTGTCTGGCCGCCATCTCGATCCTCCTGTTCGTGGCGACCGTGGTCCCCGCGGTGTCGGCGGCGCGCCGCCCGGTCACCGATGTGCTGCGCGACGTGCCCCGCGACCGGGTGAGCTGGCTCACCCGGCGCACCGGCGCCCTCCCGAGCCGCCTGTCGATGCTCGGCGTGCGGGAGGTCGCCAGCCAGCCGACGCGAGGTGCGCTGGCGGCGCTCGCCATCGCCGTGGCGGTCGTGGGCACGCTGGTGTCGGTGGGCTTCCTCGGTGGGGTGGGCGCCGTCGTGGCCGACCCGGCCCGGGCGGGCTCGCCGTGGGACGTCGCGGTCGTCCCCGGCGACCTCCCGAGAGACGAGGTCGAGGCGACGTTGGCCACCACGCCGGGCGCCGGCACGTGGTTCAGCGAGGTGGCCCGGCGCAGCACGCTGGACGAAGGCGCCTTCCTGTCGGTCGCCGTCGGCGGCGACCCCGCGGCGGCGGCCTACGACATCGCGGGGGGTCGCTCGATGCGAGCGGCCGGGGAGGGCATCGCCGGGTACGGGTTTCTCGAGCGCTTTGGCGTGTCGGTGGGCGATGAGGTGAAGGTGCTCGCCGGGACCACGCCCGTGACCGTCGAGATCGTCGGCTGGTACCGGGAGACGGAGGACAGCGGCGAGGTGCTCCGCTACCGCCTCGAGACGTTGAGCCGAGCCGAGCCGGGGGTCGTCGCCGACGTGTATCGCGTCGACGCCACGGATGGCGTCTCCCGGGCCGACCTGGGCACCGCCCTGGGTGAGCGGCTCGGCCCGGAGGCCCGGGTCGAGGTGCTCGACACCGGCATCGAGGATCTCGAGCCCCTGATGGTGGTGCTGCGGCTGATCGCGGTCGTGCTGGTGGTGATGGCGGGAACCAACCTGTTGTCGACGCTGCTCACGTCCAGCCGGGAGTCGGCCGGCCGCATCGGTGTCCAGCTGGCCGTCGGGTTCACGCCCCGTCAGATGAAGGCGCAGGGGGCCGCCTCCGGCGCGGCGTTGGGGGTGGTCGCGACCGTCGTCGGCGTGCCCCTCGGGCTGTGGATCTTCCGTGCCATGTCGGACGCGGTCAGCACGGGCATCGGTGTGGGACCGGGCTGGATGCCCGCGCCCAGCCCCCTCGCGGCCGCGGTCCTGGTCGTGGGGGCGATCGTGGTGTCCGCTGGTCTCGGCGCGCTGGCCGTCGCCCGGGTCGCCCGTCGCCCGGCGTCCGACCTGGTGCGCGGCGAGTGACCCCGAGGGGAGACCTCCCGAGCCGTCGATAGCCTCCGCCCCGATGGTCGAGATCGCCCCCCGCCTGCGCCGCTTGGTGGAGGAGCTCGAGGAAGAGGTGGGTCGGGCCCCCGATCCGGCGGACCGCCAGGGGGCGATCGTCCTCGAGGAGATCGACCGAGCGCGTCGACCGCCGGTGCACGAGCGACGCGTGGTGAGCTCGGGTGCGGTGGTGGAGCCGTCGACGGACCCCGTCGGCTGGGCGGACGTGACGCAGCTGGAGATCAGCCGCGGCCCGCTCCCGTCCGGGGATCTCGACGCCATGCGCCTGTTCGCCGACGGCCTGTCGAGCTGGCTCGTCCGCCGCGTCGCCGGCCCCGACGAGTGGATGGTGTTCGACCGTCCCTCCGGCTCCGAGCGTGACCTGGTCGTGCTGGCCGACGCGCTCGGCGCCACCGTCGTGCAGCGCCACCCCACCGGTGCGGTGCGGGTGGTGGATGCGCACGGCGTGGCGCGCTGGGACGGACTCCGCTGGCACCACGAGCCGCCGGTGTCGAGCTGGATCGACACCGTCACCGCCTGCGATCCCCACGGTGACGTGGGCGTCGTGCGGGCGCTGCTCGAGGTCGCGGTGCACGACCTCGGCTCGCGGGGCATCGGTGCCCTGTTGATCTACCGGCCCAACGGCGCGCCGGGTCCGGTCACGGAGGCCCGCCTGCCGTCGCCCCCGCCGCTGCAGATCCGGCGGCCGACCGCGCTGGCGCCGCTCCGCCACGCCCTCGGCCAGATCGACGGCGCCGCGGTGTTCGATGCCGAGGGCGTGCTCCGCGAGCTGGGGGTGCGGCTCGTGCCGAGCGCGGCGGCCGAGGCCGAGGTGGATGGCTTCCGCGGGATGCGCCACACGGCCGCTCGTCGTTACAGCTACGACGATCCCACCGCCACGGTCATCGTGGTGAGCGAGGACGGGCCGGTCTCGGTGCTCCGCAAGGGCCAGCTCCTGGGCCGGTCAGCGCCGACCTGAGCGCGTCTCACGCGTCGGCCGGCTCCTCCAACGGCTCGGCGAGGTCGGCGTACTCCCGCAGCGCCGGGTCGTGGCGCTTGCGATCCCACTGCTTGCGGAGCTCGGCCGTGCCGAGGCCATCGGGGTCGCAGACGTGGCAAGCGATGCGGAAGAAGGTCGACAGGGCGGGGGGATGAGGCGGGAAGACGCCGCCTTGGACGCCGCGGACGATGACGTCGAGCACCTCGATCGTGCGCTCGAGGACGTCATCGGTGATGTCGTAGCCGCAGCGGGCGAAGCCCCCCTTGGTGGTGACGAACCAGTACTCGGCCCGCACCGGCGCCTGGGCGTCACGGCGTGCGACCCGCCCGGCCAAGCCGTAGAGGGGGAGCTGGAGCTTCGTGCCGCCACCGACGGGGTCGCCTTTGAGGAGGTCCTTGTAGCCCTGGTAGTAGGAGCCCGTCTTGTAGTCGATGACGTGGAGGGTGCCGTCGGCGGCCAGATCGACTCGGTCGATGCGCCCTCGCACCCGAAGCGTGCGGCCGTCGAGGAGCGCCACCTCGACGGCGTCGATCGACTCGTCGATGAACCCGAACCCGAGCTCGGCGAAGAGCGGCGCCGTGCCCACCTCGGCGCGGTGCTCGGAGTCGCGGGCCAGTGCGGCGGCCAGGTCGTTGAGGAGGCGGCGGCGGTCGCGGGTCCAGAAGATGCGGCGGCCGACGAGGCCGTGGGCCTCGTACTGGTCACAGAGATCGCTCCCGATCTGCAGGAGCCGCGACAGGTCGTGCTGCGTCCACGGACGGCCGGGCAGTGGCCGTTCGGCGAGAGGGCGGTCGAGCACCTCGAGCAGGAACTCCTCCAGCACCGTGTGCACGAGGCTGCCCTTGTCGAGCGGCGTGATCATGAGGTTGTCCTCGGGGTTCTCCACGGGGGCGGCCCGGAGGAGGTCTTCCACGAGGTGTCGGTGGGGGCAGTCGGCCCAGCGCTCGAGGCGGGTGGGTGAGGTGACGCGCTCGACCGGCGAGGGAACGGGCAGGCCCGTCAGGTTGCCGTCGAAGCGGGTGAACGAGGCGCTGCGTCGCGCCCCGATGAGCTCGGCGCCGAGCGTGGTGCCGTCGTCGTCCGTGGCGGTGAGGTCGCCGCCAGCGGCGAGCAGGGCGCGCAGCCGGTGCTCCTGGCCGGTGGCAGGCACGTCGAGGTGCCGCAGCCCCGCGTCGAAGGATGCGACGTGCCGCACCCACGGCACCTGGGCATCGTGCAGGTGGCGGGCCCACCAGCGCACGCCGGTGCCCGCGAGGTGCGTGCAGAGGTCGAGGACCCAGCGCGACGGCACGCGCTCCACGCTGCGGCGCAGGTCGCCACGAGGGACGCACAGCAGCTGGCGGTGAGCCCCAGCGAGGGCGGCGAGGAGCTGGTGGTGCTGGCGCTCGACGCGTGCCGACCGCAGGGCCAGCTCGTCGTCGGTGCGGGCGCGCTCGTGGTCCGGGAGGAGGGAGTCGTCGCGCACGCTGGCCGGGAACGAGCCCTCGGCGAGGCCGAGGATCACGACGAGGTCGAGGTCGAGCGCGATGCCCATCTCCACCGAGCCCACGAGCACGCCCTCGCCGAAGCGCCCCACCCGGCCGAGGTCCTGCTCGAGCTCCAGCTCCAGGGTGCGGTGGAACACGTCGAGGCTGACCGCGGGCTCCACGGCATCGAGGGCACCGAGGCGGTGCAGCGCCTCGGCGACCCGTTCTGCGGCCTTGCGCTCGGCCGGGTCGTCCCACCGCTCCCATCGGCTCGTGCCGCCGAGGAGGCGACTCAGCCAGCGCTGCGCCCAGGCGGCGTGCTCGCTCCACCGACGGGGTCGTGCCGCGGCGCCGCCGAGATCGTCGATGACCTCGAGCACGAACCCCCGCAGCTCGCGGGCTCGCTTGGCCTCTGCCAGCAGGCGGCCGACCCGCCACTCGGGTTCGTCGGCGTCGAGCGTGACCTCGGCGGCCCGCTCGTCGCTCTGCGCCGCGAGCTGGGTGAGGCGCACGTCCCAGTCGTCACGCCCGGCGACGACGGCGGCATCACGGGAGAGCCGCTCCCACCCGGTGGCGGGGGCGAGGCGCCCGTGATGCAGGATCGGCGCCGACGCCAACCAGGCGAAGACGTCCTGGCGGCGGTAGCCGCCCGCGGGCAGACCGAGCAGATCGAGCAGCGTGCGACCCGCCACCCGAGCGGCGAGGGGGACCACGGCGGCGCCGTTGGTGGCGATGCCCGCGGCCCGGAGCTGCTCGTGAGCGAGGCGCGCGTACGGGTCGGGGCTCGCGTGGAGGACCGCGATGCGGTCGAGCCGTGTGCCGGCCCGCACCGCGTCGACGACCGCCCGCACTGCGGCGCGCACCTCCTCGTCACCGTCCGATGCGCTGAGCACGGTGGTGCGCTCGATGCTGACCGGGGTCGGATCGCCCACGCCGACCGCGTCGCTGACGTCGACCCCGAGCCGGCCGAGCGACACCACGACCTCGGCGTCGGCGGCTGGGAGGCCCGTGCGTCCGGCGATGACCGTGGTGGGCATGTGCGCGGCCAACGCCGCCAGCAGCCGGGCGCCGTGCTGCGACAGCCGCTGCGGAAGGTGGACGACGAGCGCGCCGAGCGCCGCCGCGGCGGGCGTGCCGGCCATGGCGGATGCCGCGGTGAGGAGGTCTTCCTCGTCGTACCAACCCGGTTCGAGCCGGGCGCGCGTCGCCGAATGGAGGCGGACGACCTCGCCAGCCCGTTCGCTGGCCGCCGCCAGCGCGCCGAGGGCGCCGGGGGAGAGGTCGCGCAGCTCTCGATAGGTGCTGACGAGCGCCGACTCGGTGGCGGGATGCTCCGCCACCGGCCCGAACAACCCCGGGTCGGCGGCCAGCTCGGCGCGCATCGCCGCCGCCAGCACGGGCGTGGAGACCGGCCTGCGTCCCTGCCCGGCCAGGAGCGACGACCCGAGGAGCTCGGCCAGCCGGTAGGTGGTGACGAAGGTGACCGCCGCCAGCCCCACGCCCGTGCCCGCGACGGGCCCCAGCGAGCCGGACGAGAGGAGCCGCCGGGACCCGACGCCGACGTGGTTCGACGGCACGACGACCGTCACGGGGGCGAGCGGCTCGCCCGCCTTCGCCCCGGCGACGGCGTCGTGCAGGGCGAAGGCGGCCTCCCGCCCGTATGAGGTGCTGACCACGCGCAACGTCACCGCGGGAAGGCTAGGCGGGGGCTGTGACAGCGCTTGCGAGCGACGGCTGGGGCCCGATCGGATGCCGGGCCCCAGCCGTCCTTTTCCTCACAGGACGCGCAGGAGGCGTCCGTTGCCGAAGGTGCCGTCGGTGACGTACAGCTTGCCGTAGCGGCTGAACGCGAGCCCGCCTGGCTGCGACAGCTGGCCCTTGGCCAGCTCGGTGCGCCCGTGGCGGCCGACCTTGAGGAGGACGGCAGGCGGGAACACGCCCGTGTCGAAGCCTTCCTCGAAGGCGAGTACGCCGTCCTTCGCCAGCTCCAGCACGTACAGCTTGTGGTCCTTGGGTCCGAAGGCGATGTCCTGGATGGCGGTGAGGCCCCGGGCGTACACCTTGCAGCCGTGGCTCGGGGTGTTCACGGAGCAGAGGACGCCGTCGGCTCGGGGATCGATGCGCCAGACCCTGGCGGCACCGGGCCGGAACGGGAAGCCGTTCAGGGTGCCGACGTAGATGGCCCCGTCCGGACCGATCGTCACGCTGGTGGGCACCGCCTCGGCCGTGATCTTCGGAGGGAACGCCCCCATCTCCGGCGGGAGGTGGTTGGTCTTGATCAGCTCGAGGTCGAACCGGGCGATCGTGCGGGCCGCGCCGCTCGGCGTGACCTTCAGCAGGTCGTTGCCGGCCGCGTCGGCGACGAGCGCGTTGCCTCGACGGTCGATCGTCAGGCCGTAGGGGTTCGACTCCTCGGCGAAGCCGTCCTGGTCCACCGGGTCAGGGTCACCGGCCTGGTAGGCGGTGATGTCGAGCACCGTGACGATCGTCCCGTCGCTGAGCTGGTGGTACAGGTAGACGTGGTCCGGCACCTCGCCGCCGCCGATGCCCCAGCCGGTGTCGTCCTTCGGGCTGATGGCGACGTCGGTCAGGTTGACGGGGTCGGTGACCGGGATCGACGAACCCTTGTCCGGCCCGCGCTGCGGGAAGACGAGCACGGGTCCAGGCGGGCCGAAGGCGCCCTGGGCCACGACCGGATCGCCGTCGCCGTTCGTGGCCAGGCCCTTGGGCGACGAGAGCCCCTCCGCGAGGACGCGGACGTTGCCGCCGGAGCCGCCACCGTGGGCGGATGCGGTGCTCGGCGCCGCCACGGCGCCGAGGACGAGCGCGCAGCAGACGCTGCCCGCTCGGATCAAGAAGCGGTTGCTCCCCATGTTTCCCTCCAGTTGTCGGATGCCCCGCTCGCCACCGCATCAAAGCAGAAAATGCCACCCGGAGCGATGGTGCTACCACCACCGGAGAGGGTCGTGGAGCCCACCGCCGTCGACCGCCCGCTCCACCCCGTTGACGGACACGACACGGTCAGGCGCTTCCACGGACGACATGCTGACCTAGGCGTGTTCGCTGAGCACCGCGTCGATCGCCCTGCGCTGGTTGGTGGCGAGCACCGGGTTCGTCTCGGTGTACGAGAGGATCCCGAAGATCCCGGTGAGCACCCAGCCCTTGCCGCGCTCCCACTCCGCGTCGTTCACGCCGAGGGCCTCGCGGTAGGCGTCGCGTGCGTCGGGCGGGAAGAGGTTCCAGGCGACGATCGTGTCGATGGCGGGGTCGCCTACGCCGCAGGTGCCCCAGTCGATCACCGCGCTGAGCCGCCCGTTCCGCGCCAGCAGGTTGAGGTAGGCGAGATCGCCGTGGAACCAGGTCGGCGGTCCGTCGTGGTCCGGCGCCACGATGGCCCGCTCCCAGGCCCGCGTCAGCGCTTCGGTGTCGAGCGTGCCCTCGAGCTGGGCGATCCCGGCGCGCACGATGTCCTCGCCGAGCCGGATCGGACGACCCCGCTGGTGCCTCGGTCCGTCGGTCACCTCGATGGCCCGGAGGGCCAGCACGAAGTCGGCGAGGGCGAGGGCGGCCTGCACCGGGTCGTCGAGCTGGTCCAGCGAGGCCATCGATCCCGGGAGCCACTGCACGACCCCCCAGGGGTACGGGAAGGTGTCGTCGGGCTCACCGGCGGCCACGGGCAGCGGCACCGGCAGGGGCAGGTGCGGGGCAAGCACCGGGAGCCACGCCTGCTCCTTGGCGACGTGGTCCACCGCCCAGTGGATGCGCGGCAGGCGCACCGCCAGATCGTCGCCGAGCCGGTAGAGCGCGTTGTCAGTCCCTGCCGACGGCACCCGCTCGACGGGGAGGTCCGCCCACTGCGGGTGCTGCCGCGCCAGCAGGCCGCGCACCAGGGTCTCGTCGGTGTCGACCTCGTCCTCGTGCATCCTCGCCGGCGTCACGAGCCGCAACACAACCAGACTGGGGCTGGGCAGCCCATGCGAGATTCCCCTCAGGCGGAGGTTGACGCCGCGGTTGACGAGCGACACCGCCCCCACGATCAGCACCGCCGCCGCGACGGCGCCGACCGTGGGCGCCTCGTCGCGGACCACCCAGTCGACCATGAACGCGCTGATGAGCTGCGCGGCCAGCATGGCCAGGGTCGTCCGCAGCACGCCGATGGCGCTGGTGGCGGCCGCCAGCGCCAGCACGATCGTCACGCCGAGCACGCCGCCCGCGTAGAGCCAGGGCTCGGTGGGCCAGTGTGGGGGATCGATGTCACCGGCCAGCGCCAGGGCAGCCGCGATCGGCACGAGGCAGACGGTGCCGACCGCGACGTTGAGCGCGGTGGCCGCGACCGGGTCGCCGATCGCCGAGGTGATCCGCCCGTTGCAGGCCGACTGGAGGGCGGCTGCCGCTCCCGCCCCGACCACGAACACCACGAGGGCCGGGGCGACCTCACCGACGGGCCGTCCGGCCTGCGCCAGGCCCACCGCGGTCATCGCGAGCACGACCGCGCCGACACGGGCTCTGGTGATCGGGCGTCGCCCCCCGGGGGCGATGCCGAGCCGGTCGACCGCCAGCCCGAAGGTCATCTGCCCGGCGAAGAAGGCGATGGAGAAGACGGCGATGCCCAGCCGCTCGACGGTCACCACGCCGGCCAGCACGACCACCACGCCACCGAGCCCCGCGGCTCGGGTCCACCACGGCGCCGGCCAGTCCGCCACAGCGGCGAGGTGGTGTCGGGTGCCCGGCCGGCGCGACACGACCAGCGCCGCCACGAGCAGGGCGACGAGGAAGTTGACGAGGGCGGCGAGCAGGGAGCTGCCGAGGCGTTCCCCGAGCGCCGCGTTGATGTCCGGCTGGATGGCGCCGCACAGCCCGGCCCCCAGCGAGATCGCGATCGCCCTGATCGGATCGGGCGCGCCAGCCACCGGGCGACGCTATCCGCGTGCTACCTCGGCTTCTCGAACACCGCCACCTGGCTCTCGCTGTCGGAGGTGAAGGGGGCTCGATGCCAGCTCGCCCAGCGGTCCTGCAGGCGGAGGCCGGCGATCCGGGCCATCAGGTCCCTTCGCCGCCTGCACCGCTCGTGACAGATCGCCCGAGAACGAGCCAGGATCCGCGAGTCTGGCGCTCAGGCTTCGGCCGGCAACAGGGAGTCGTCGGTGGCGCCTGGGCCGCGGCGGGCGCGCAGCGTGCGGGTGGTGAGCTCCTCGTGGCAGTGATCGCACGTGATCACGGCGTGGGTGATCTCGCCGCAGGTGGTGTGCTCCACCACGATCGGCTCGTTGCCCTCGCCGAGGATCCACTCGTCGCCCCACTGCCGGATGGCGGTGATCACCGGGAGGAGGGCGCGGCCCTTGTCGGTGAGGCGGTAGTCGTAGCGGCCGCGGGCCTCGTCGTAGGGGACGCGGGTGAGCACGTCGTTGTCGACCAGCGTGTCGAGCCGGGCCGTCAGCACGTTGCGGGCGATCCCGAGGCGCCTGGCGAAGTCGTCGAAGCGGGTGACCCCGAGGAAGGCGTCGCGCAGGATCAGCAGGGTCCACCACTCGCCGATCACCTCGAGGGACTGCGCGATCGAGCAGTGCATGTCGGCGAACGAGACCTTTTTCACACCGTCACTGTAGAGGTGAGGGTTGCGTGACGCAACCCTTCGTGAGAGGGTCGGTCGCATGACGCAACCCACCTCGGAGCTCGAGCAGTCGCCACAGATCCCGTGGCCAGTGTTCTTCGTGACGGTCGCCGGCGCCTTCGTGGTGGCCCTCGACCTGTCGATCGTCAACGTGGCCTTCCCGTCCATCGAGTCCTCCTTCCCCGACGTGTCCACGACGGCGCTGTCGTGGGTGCTGTCGGCCTACAGCGTGGTGTTCGGCGCCCTGCTCCTGGGGGCCGGGCGCATCGCCGACCGGTCGGGCCGGCGGCGCTGGTTCCTGCGCGGCGTGGCCGTGTTCACCCTGGGCTCGCTGCTCTGCGGCGCGGCCACGACCCCGTGGCTGCTGATCGGCGGCCGGGTGGTGCAGGCCGTCGGTGCCGCGCTCCTGATGCCGGCGTCGCTGGCCCTGCTGCTGGCCGCCACCGCACCCTCCCTGCGGGCGCAGGCGGTGGCCCTGTGGGGTGGCATCTCCGCCCTCGCCGTCGCCACGGGCCCCTCGCTGGGCGCGGTGCTCATCGACGCCGGCGGGTGGCGCTGGGCGTTCTTCATCAACCTGCCCATCCTCCTGGTGGTGGCGGTGGTGACGAGGCGGGTGGTCACCGAGTCCGTCGTGGGCGGTCCGCCACCCGACCTGGTCGGCGTCGCGATGCTGTCGCTCGCAGTGGCATCGCTGGCGCTCGGGGTCACGCAGGGCGACGACTGGGGCTGGACGAGCGCCGCCGTGCTCGGCGCCTTCGCCGCCTCCACCGTCCTCGGCGTGGCGGCCGTGCGCCGGGCGCGCGTCCACCCGGCCCCGGCCATCGACCTGCGCCTGTTCGAGAACCGCACCGTGGCCCTGGCCAACGCCGCCACGGTCGCCTACGCGGTCGGCTTCTTCGCCATGTTGCTGGCCAACGTGCTGTTCCTCACCAACGTGTGGGACTACTCGGTACTGAAGGCTGGCCTGGCCATCACGCCCGGGCCGCTGGTGGTGGCGGCGCTGAGCCGGTCGACCGGCGCCCTCGCCGGCCGGGTCGGCTACCGGCCGGTGCTGGTGGTGGGCAGCCTCGTGTTCGCCACCGCGCAGCTGTGGTGCGTGGCCTTCATGCCGCTGGAGCCGGACTACCTGGGCCGCTGGCTGCCGGCCAGCCTGCTCGGGGGCCTCGGCGTGGCCCTCACGTTCCCCGTGCTGAGCGCGGCCGCGGTGGCCGGTCTCCCTGCCGATCGCTTCGCCGTCGGCGGCGCCCTCAACCAGACGTCCCGTCAGATGGGCGCGGTGCTGGGCGTGGCCCTGCTGGTGTCGATCCTCGGCGCGCCCACGTCGCCGGCGGCGGCCCTCGACGCCTTCCAGAGCGCGTGGCTCATGTGTGCCCTCGCGTCGGTCCTGGCCGCGGTGATCTCCAGTCGGCAACGCCCGGTCGACGCCGTCGTCCCCTCGCCCGCGGCGGTGGCCGTCGAGGCGGTGCCGGCATGAGCACCATGACCCTCAGCAAGCCGGCCGACTTCGCGCTCACGAGCCTCAGGGGACGGCGGTGTAGAGGTGCCAGGGGTCGGGGACGCCCTTGAGGGCGTGCTCGCCCCGGTCCTCGAAGGTCAGGCCGGAGCCGGCGGTGAGGTCCTTCACCGTGCGCGAGACCAGCACCTCGCCGGGACTCGCGAGGCCGGCGACGCGGGAGGCGATGTGGACGGCGATGCCGCCGATGTCGTCGCCCCGTAGCTCCACCTCGCCAGTGTGGGCACCTGCCCGCATGAGCAGGCCGAGCCCCGCGACGTCGTCGCCGATCGCGCGGGCGCAGGCCACGGCCCGACCCGGCCCGTCGAAGCGGGCCAGCGCGCCGTCGCCCGTCGACTTCACGAGGACGCCGCGGTGGGTCTCGACCGCTCGTCGCACGACTGCGTCGTGGCGATCGAGGACGTCCCGCCAGGCAGCGTCGCCGCGCTCGGCCGCCAGCTCGGTCGACGACACGATGTCGGTGAACAGGACCGTGGCCAGCACCCGATCGCGGTCCGGTTCGGCCCGCTGGCCCGTCACCATCTCCTCGAAGGCATCCATCCACGGCCGCCGCGCGGTGTCCAGCGAGAGGTGCGCGGCATCCTCCATCTCCACCAGCCGCGCGCCGGGGATGTGCTCGGCCAGGTAGCGACCGCACTCGATGGGAGCCTGGTGGTCAGCCTTGGAGTGCACGACGAGGGTCGGGACGTTGATCGACGACAGGACCGAGCGCACGTCGATGGTGATGTTCATCTCGAGCAGCTGCACGACGGCCTTGGGCGACGCGGCTTGCATCTCGAACTCTGCCAACCGGGCGATGAGCGCCTCTGACCGCTCCTCCTCGGCGACGAAGGTCCCGAGCACCAGACCCGTGCCCCAGTACTCCTCGGCCAGACGCGTGTCGGCCTCCCGCTCCGCGACGGTGGGCATCCACGGATGATCGTCGCTGCGCACGAACCGAGCGAAGGTCCCGTAGAGCGTGAGCGACTGCACCCTGTCGGGATAGGTGGCGGCGAACAGGATCGACATCGGGCCACCCTCGGAGACGCCGAGGAGATGCGCCCGTTCGAGCCCGACGGCGTCCATGACCGCGCGGACGTCGTCCATGCGGGTCTCGAGGTCGGCGATGCCCACCGATCGCTCGGAGAGTCCCACGCCGCGCTTGTCGAAGGCCACCACCCGAGCGAACCGAGCGACGTCCGGCAGCCAGGTGGCGATGACCTCGGTGCTGCCCACGTTCGACGCGAACCCTGTCACGAACACGACGTCGGCCGGGCCGCCAGGGATGTCGACGTAGGCGATGCTCACGTCTCCGCTGCGCGCGTACCGCACCGTTCGGGCCACGCGCCGAGTCTGACATGGGCCGGCGGGTCACCGCCCCAGGTGGTGGTGGTGCAGACGGCCGCGTTCGGTGAAGATCATCGCGGGCCTGAGCGGGCACCGGAGGCGACGTGACGGACAACCTCCCCGGAACGGAGATCCCTCGAGACGACGCGCTGCGCTGGCTGAAGGCGATCGGCCCCGTGTACCTCGTGTTCGGCCTGTCGGGGATCGCGGTGACCGCCGCGGCCGCGGCGGCCAACCTCACCTGGCTGGTCATCGCCGCGGGGGCCGCCGGGGTGGCGAGCCTCGTGCTGGGCGCGCGGCTCCGACAGCTGCGCCGGATGGGCCCGGCCGCCGGGTTCCTCCGCGTCGGCGTCGCGGTCGCCCACCTGGTCGTGGGGTTGGCGCTCGTCCTCCTGGCCGACAGCGACTCGGCGACCTTCATCGGGGTCGCCTTCCTCGCGCACTTCGGCACCGAGGTGCTGAGCGAGGCTCGGTACTCGAGGCGGTGGATGGTCACCCGCGGGTACGTGGGGTTCGCGCTGGCCCTGCTCCTCATCACCCTCGGCCTCGGACCCATCGGCGCCATCTCGGCGCCGGCCGGCCTCGCGCTCATGGTGTTCGGGCTCCTGGCGGCGGCCGTCTCGACGGAGCTCCACACCGAGGACTGGCTCGATGTGCACCGCAGCGGCGGGACGCGCGCCCTCGTCCTCCGCGGCGGCTTCGCCCTCGTGGGGACCGCGGCCGCGCTGCTGGTGTTCGGCGTCGAGCCTGCCTATGTGGCCATCATCGTCCTGGGCACGGTTGGCGTGGTGGCGCTGGTCGCGTCCGACAGCGACACCGGTGTGCTGCTCGTGCTCGGGCTGGTGGCGTTGGTGTGGGCGCTGGCGCCGCGGACCGATGAGGACCTGCCCGAGGCCATGCAGCTCGACCCTGACGGCGACGTGATCGTCGCGTTCGGCGACTCCTACATCTCCGGGCGAGGGGGCCCGGGAGTTCGTCGCGGGCACGAACGAGACCGACCCCGAGCACGGGAACCAGTGCCGGCGCGCGCCCACCGCCTATCCCGTGACGCTGGTGGAGCGGGCGACCGCCGAGCAGATCCCGGACCAGGTGCTGTTCGTCGGGTGCTCGGGCGCCCTGGCGGTGGACCTGTGGGGCATCCGGCCGAACCGCACAGAACCGCTCCCGCAGCTGACCCAGTACCACGACGCCGTGTCGGACGACCGGGGACGGGACGACACCCGACCCGACTTCGCCCTGGACGAGGCGAACGTGACGGCCGTGCTGTTGACGATCGGGGGCAACGATGCTGGCTTCGGCGACCTCGGCAAGGCCTGCCTCGCGCCCGGCGACTGCTCGACGATCGGGGCGCGCTTCGTGGACCGGCTCGAGGACGTGGGACGTCGCCTCGACGTCGCCTACACCAAGCTCGAGGTGGAGCTCGACGGTGTGCCGCGCGACGAGGCGGGCGACCTGCCCGTCTACGTCATGGCGTACCCGATGCCGGTGAAGGAGGGCGGCTGCTGGTGGACGCTGCTGTCCGCAGGCGACCACGAGTTCATCCGGGCCTTCGTCGATGACCTCAACGACACGATCCAACAGGTCGCCGAGGAGCACGGCTTCAAGTTCGTGGCGGCCGTCGAGTCCTCGTTCGTCGAGGATCGCCTCCGGATCTGCGACCGCCACACCCCACGCGGCCTCGGCATGAACTTCATCGCCCTGAACCCGGTGTCGGGCCGGCTGGTCGACGTCATCAACCCGAAGAACTGGATCCACAACAGCTTCCACCCGAACGAGATCGGTCACGAGGCGATGCGCGAGACCGTGCAGGCGGCGCTCCTCGACGGCGAGCTGGGCGACAACGAGCCGATCGAGGAGCTGGCCGCGGCCGACGTCGCCACGCCTTGCCCCGCGGCCGTCACGCCGGATGGCGAACCGTCCGGCGAGGTACGACCCGCGCAGTGCGATCAGGCGACCTTCGACTGGGTCTGGTCGCAGACGCTGCGGCTGGCGCGCCACGTCGCGCCGATGATGGGGCTCGGGTTGGTGGGGGCGTGGCTGTTGCTGCTCCCGCTCATCCGACGCGCACAGCGAGAGGGCTGGACCGTGCTCACGCTCCTCCGCGGCGTCCGCGCTGGTACGAGGACGGCCAGCGGTTGAGCATCCGTCGGGGGTGCTGGCACCCCCGACGGATGGATGGCAGCCCGCTCGCCAAGCGGTCGCCGCTGCGATCTGATGATGACGTGGGAGCCGTGTGGTTCATCGCGCGATCGGGGGCGACGCGTCGAGCGCTCTCGGGCCTCCTCCTCGCCGCGCTCGTCGGCCTGGCCGGGGCGACGGTCCTCACGGCCTGGGCGGGCGCGCGTCGCACCGCGTCGGCCTACGAGCGGCTGAGCGAGTCGGTGAACCACGCGGACCTGGTCGTCACCGCCGAGGGTGACCCGTCGACCTTCGACCCCACGATCGCCGTCGACGGACCCGGCGTGGCGTCGGCCGGTGTGGTCAAGGGCTTCGGAGCGGTGGCACTGCTCCCGGACGGCACCCTGGACCTCGAGACCAGCACCGGCCTGCTCGGGCCCGCCGACACGACGGCGTGGTACCACCTCGATCGCCCGCTCCTCGCGGAGGGACGACTCCCCGCGCCGGATGCCGCCGACGAGGTGATGGTGCCCGAGGACATGCGCGACCGGGGCTTCGCGGTCGGTTCAGCGCACGACTTCTGCGTCGTGGACTTCGGTGAGGCCCTCGCGTTCGGGCAGGGTGTGGTCGAGGGCACGGCCACACGGGAGCAGCAGCAGGCGTTCGTCGAGCAGGTCTGCGAGATCCACCGGCTGCAGGTCGTGGGCGTCAGCCAGCCGGGACCGGACGAGGTGGTGCAGCGGAAGGACAGCGAGGCTGACCTCTTCCCGCAGGTCGGCCCGGCCCTCGTCGCCGCGATGGGCAAGCCGGCGTTCTTCAGCTTCGTGCTCGTGGACCTGGAGGACGGCGCGGACCAGGGGGCCTACGTCGACTCGGTGCTCGACCGTGCGGCGACGGATGCCGGTGTGTCCGTGCAGTCCGCCTCGCTGCGGGCTGCGGTGGTGGATCGGACGGTCGAGCCGTACGTGCGGGCCCTCGGCCTGTTCGCGGCCGTCGCCGCGCTGGCGGCCGTCGGCGTGCTCGGGCCCAGCGTGCTCCGCTGGGCGGGCACTCCTGAGGTCGACCGGGCACCGCTGTTGGCCGTGGGGATGCGGTCGCATCAGCTCCGCATGGCCAGCGCGCTCCGCGCCGCCGCCGTCGGCATCGTCGCGGCGGTGGTTGCCGTCGTGATCGCTGTGCTCGGGTCGGCTCGGTTTCCGATCGGCATCGCCGCTCGGATCGAGCCCTACCCCGGCGTTCGCGTCGACGGTGTCGTGATCGGGGTGGGTGCGTTCGCGATCGTGATGTTGTCCGCGGCTCCTCGGCGCGATCGCTCCGGCACGGGAGCGCCGCACGGTGCGTCGGCCGTCGAAGATCGCCGAGGCGCTCCAGGCCGTGGGGGCCCGACCCGCTCCGGTGGCCGGCGTCCGTGCGGCGCTGGCGGGCGACGGGCGTGGCGCGAGCGCAGCCAGGACGGCCGGTGGCGTCGCGGTGGCGATCGTCGCCATCGTGACCGCGCTCACCTTCCAGCGGGGTCTGGGGCGGCTGCTGGACACGCCGGCACGGTACGGCTGGACGTGGGACGTGGCCCTGGAGCGCGGCGACGGCGAGATCCCGGTCGAGGTGCAGGACGCACTCGCCGCCGAGCCGTCGGTGGAGGGCCTGAGCATCGGCCGCCGCACGACCCTGCTGCGCGACGGGGCGGCCGTGCAGATCTTCTCCTTCGTCACCGCGCGAGGGCGACGCCTACCCGCTCATCGTCGAGGGACGGCGGCCAGCGGGCAACCGTGAGGTCGCGCTGGGCGGACAGACGATGGAGCGCCTCGGCGCCTCGCTCGGCGACGAGATGGCGTTCCGCACGCCGAACGGCGAGCTCGTGGACCTCACGATCGTCGGGCAGACGCTGCTTCCGCTGCTGTCGTACGGCCAGGACCTCTCGGTGGCCGAGGGCGGACTCGTCGACGACGCACTGCTGGAACCGTTCACCGAGGGCCCGCCGAGTGCCATCGCCTTGGTCGATCTGGCGCCCGGAGCTGACCCGGACGAGCTCGACGCGATGCTCGCGTCCACCGTGGGCGACCCCTCGGTGGCGCCCGGGTTCAACGGACCCGTGTACACCGCCGATCTCCGCGGCTACGACGCCGTGCGACGCACGCCGGTGCTGCTGGCCGGCATCCTGGCGGTGCTCGGCGTGGGTGTCCTCGCCCAGACGATCGCCGCCTCCGCTCGGCGACGGCAACGGGAGCTGGCCGTCCTCCGGTGCATCGGCTTCGTCGGGCGCGAGCTGCGGGCGACCGTGCGCTGGAACGCCATGACCCTCGTGACGATCTGTCTCGCGCTCTCCGTCCCCTTCGGCATCGCCGTCGGTCGTGCGCTCTGGACCTCCTTCGCGCGAGGCATCGGGCTCGTCGCCGATCCGATCACCCCGGTGACCGCCATCGTGACGGTGGTCGTGGCCACGCTGGCGGTGACCCTGGTCCTGGCGGCCGCCATCGGGCGCCGGGCGACCCGCCTCAGCCCGGCGCACGCACTCAGGACCGAGTGAGCGTCCGCGGTCACGCGGTGACGAGGTCGCGCGAGCGGAACGCCATCATCGCGACGGCGATGAGGCCGATGGTGATCGTGGTGAGCATGGCGAGCGGCAGCACCAGCAGTGGATCGGCTGGCACCGCCGGGGTGTGCTGGAAGGGCGACAGGTCGAGCACCCAGGTGGACAGGTCGAGAAGGGGACCGAACATCGCGATCACGAGGCAGCCGGTCAGCGCGATCCACCCGCCCGCGGTCCAGCGGGGTGCCAGCCCGAACAAGGCCACGGCGAGCGCGGTGAGGAGCCACACCGCCGGGAGGTAGGCCAGCGCGGCGGCCACCAGGCGCGGGATCTGGTGGGCGCCACCGCCGACGGCCGTGTAGGCGGCCCCCAGTCCCAGCCCTCCCAGGACGAGGGTGAGGGCGCCCGCGCCCAGTGCGACGAGCAGGTTGCTCCCCAGCCAGGTCCAGCGCGAGGTGCCGGTGGCCAGCACCGCCTCGGCCCGCTCGTCGGCCTCCTCGGCGCGCAGCCGCTGCACGATCTGCAGCGCGGGCCCAGCAGCGAGGAGGGCGATGATCAGCAGCGACGTGGCGAGGTAGGAGTCGGCGAGGCTCGCCTGGCCCAGCGACGCGATCAGATCCTCCATCGACGGGTTCTCGGCCAGGAAGTCCTGGATGTTGGCGGTCAGAGAGCCGTAGGTCAGCCCGAGGACGAGCACCGACAGGCCCCACCAGATGATCGCCCCTCGGTGCAGTCGGAGCGCCAGCCCGAGGGGGCTGCTCAGCGACGGCGCCGCTCGGGCCGGTCCTGGCTTCGGCGCGACCATCCCGGCGCCGAAGTCGCGACGGGCCGCCAGGGCCGTCGCCACCCAGATGAGCCCGACGCCGACACCGATGCAGAGCAGCAGCGGCCACCACGTCTCACCGGCGTAGGGACGGGCCTTCTGCGCCCATCCGATCGGCGATAGCCAGGAGAGCGTGCCGTCGGTCATGTCGCCGACACCTCGCACCACGTAGGTGGCGCCCAGCACCGCGCCGGCGGCCCCGGAGGCGACCCGCGGGTTCTCCGACACCTGGGCCGTCACCGCGGTGACGCCCACGAAGGTGATCCCGACCGCGGCGAACGATGCCCCGAAGACGATCGAGCCGTGGGTGGGCAGGTCCTCCAGCAGGAGGCTCACGGTCACGAGCACCCCGAGGACGAGGTTCGTGCCGATGACCACGAGCAGGCCGGCGGCCATCGGTGCGTGACGACCCACCGGCAGCGAGCGCACCATCTCGAGTCGCCCGCTGTCCTCTTCGCCGCGCGTCGCCCGCCCGACCAGGAGCACGCTCATGAGCCCGACCATGAGGAGGCCGAAGGCGCCCACCTGGAAGGCGATCTGGCCTCCGATGGTGTCGAGGGCCTGGTCAGGGCCGTTGAACGCGAGGGCGACGGGGTTGTCGCGGGCGGCGAGGGCGATCGCGTCGAGCGACTTCTGGGTGGGGTAGAGGCTCTTCGTGCTGGCTGCGGTCGTCCAGACGAGCATGACGAGACCGATGATCCATGCCAGCAGGCGCAGTCGATCGCGGGTGACGATCAGCCGCACCAGGGGTGCGGTGCCGAGCAGGTCGCTCACGGGGCCGCCGGTGGTTCGCCGTTGCCCAGGTCCTCGGCGAGCTCGTCGCCGTAGTGACGTAGGAACATCTCCTCGAGGGTGGGCGGGTTGCTCACGAGCGTGCGGAGGCCTGCGTCGCTCAGGGTCTGGATGGCCGCCGCCAGGTGGATGGTGTCGACGTGGAAGTGCACCGTGGCGCCATGCACCTCGACCTCGTGCACGCCGGGCATCTCCGCCAGGCCCTCAGGGGGCTCGGCTGTCTCCGCGGTGACCGCGGTGCGGGTGAGCTGGCGGAGGGAGTCGAGCGTGCCGGACTCGACCGTGCGACCGGCCCGGATGATGGTCACCCGATCGCACAGCGCCTCGACCTCGGCGAGGATGTGGCTCGACAGGAGCACCGTCCGCCCTTCGTCGCGGACCTCCTGGATGCAGACCTGGAAGACCGCCTCCATCAAGGGGTCGAGCCCGGCCGTGGGTTCGTCGAGGATGAGCAGCTCGGCCGACGACGCCAGGCCGGCGATCAGCGCCACCTTCTGCCGGTTGCCCTTGGAGTAGTTGCGGGTGCGCTTGGTGGGGTCGAGCTCGAACCGGCGGATGAGCTCGTCACGTCGGGGCTCGTCGACGTCGCCGCGGAGGCGGCGCGAAGAGGTCGATGACCTCGCCGCCGGTGAGCTTCGGCCACAGGTTCACCTCGCCGGGCACGTAGGCCAGGCGACGGTGGAGCTCGACGGCGTCGCGCCACGGATCGCCGCCCAGCAGCGCGACCTGACCGCCATCGGCCCGGAGGAGCCCGAGCAGCACCCGGATCGTCGTGGTCTTCCCGGAGCCGTTGGGCCCGAGGAAGCCGTGCACCTCGCCGGGCTCCACCGAGAGATCGAGGCCGTCGAGGGCCCTGTTGGAGCCGAACGTCTTGACGAGCCCGGCGACAGAGATCACGGGGGCCATCGCCGGAGGCTACCGACAGCGATCACCGGGCAAGCCCTCGCGTGACGGGTGCGTCAGACTGCCTGCATGACCACGATCCCGTCGGCGGGACTGCCCGAGGCGGTGGCGGACCTGCTGCTTCCGGGCACGGACCTGATCGTGCCGTTGGCGAACGGCGAGCCGGTGGCGGTGCTCGACGCCGTGGAGGCGGTGGCAGAGGCCGGCGGGCTCGAGGGCGTCACCGTGCACCAGATGCACGCGCTGCACGACCGCGCCTACTTCGACGGGCGCTACGAGGATCGCCTGCGCCACGTGAGCTACTTCCTGTCGCACGTCACCCGTCCCCGGTTCCGCGAGGGCACGATCGATCTCGTGCCGTGCAACTTCAGCGAGGTGCCGGCGCTGTTGGCGCGGTTGGACAAGCCCCTGGTGGTGGCGGCCACCACGCGGCCCGACCGCCATGGGTACGTCAGCCTCGGCACCAACTGCGACTACGTGGCGCCCTTCATCGGGAAGGTCCCGTTCTTCGTGGAGGCCAACCTCCAGATGCCCCGCACCATGGGGCGCAACAGCATCCACCTCTCGCAGGTGGCCGGATGGTGCGAGGTCGGCCGGCCCCTCGTCGAGGTGCCGCCGGTCGTGCCCGACGCCATCGACCAGCGCATCGCGGACCTGGTCGTGGAGCGCATCCCCGACCGGGCCTGCGTGCAGGTCGGCATCGGCTCGATCCCCAACGGGATCCTGATGGCGTTGGCGGGCCACCGTGACCTCGGCATCCACACCGAGCTCCTGTCCGACGGCGTGATCGACCTCATCGAGAGCGGCGTCGTCACCGGCGTGTACAAGGTGCGTCGGCCCGGGAAGGTCGTCGGCACCTTCGCGCTCGGCACTCGAAGCCTCTACGACTTCCTGGACGTCAACCCCGCCGTCGAGCTGCTCCCGGTCGACTGGGTGAACGACCCTCGCGTGATCGCCCAGGAGCGCAACTTCGTGTCGGTCAACGCCACGCTGCAGGTCGACTTCCTGGGCCAGGCGGCCTCGGAGACCATCGGTGGCGAGTACTGGTCCGGGAGCGGGGGTCAAGCCGACTTCGCGCGGGGCGCCATGTACTCACCCGGCGGCCAGGGCTTCCTCGTGCTCCCTGCGACAGCCGCGGACGGCACGGTGTCCCGCATCGTCCCCCGACTCCCCGAGGGCTCCGCTGTCACCACCATCAAGAACACCGTCGACAAGGTCGTGACCGAGTACGGCGTAGCGGAGCTGCGCGGTCGCACCATCCGCGAGCGCACCCATGCCCTCGTGGCGATCGCCCACCCTGCGTTCCGCGACGAGCTCGAGGCCACCGCCCGCACCCTCGGCTGGTGGTGACGGGGAGGGGGCGCGGCTCAGGACGCGGCGAGCGCCTCGTAGCCGGCCGCCAGCTCGTACAACGCCTTGCGGCCGTCTCCCTGGAACGACGCGCCGTGCATGATCGCCAGCGTTGTCGGCTCGAGGTCGCCGAGTGCCCGCAGCACGTCGCCGGTGTGCGGCGCGTTGCAGGTCGCGTGGAACATCGCCTCGGCCGCCATGGCCGGGTCCACCACGTCGTCGGTGGTGAGGGCCGCGGGTGCACCGACCTGCGAGAACAGGTCGCCGCAGAGCAGCGTGCCCGTCGTCTCCTCGAAGAGCACCTGCGCCTCCCAGCCGTGCGGCACGTGGGGCGTCGAGATCTGGCGCAGGCGCCTGCCGCCCAGGTCGATCAGCCTCGCCGTCCTCGAGCGCGCGGGGCGGCCGGTCGCAGAGGTCGTTGAGCGACACGTCGCAGCCCAGCGCGCCGAAGGCCACCTGGCTGTCGGGCGCGGCGTTCAGCCACATGTTCATCGACCCGCACTCGTCTGCCTCCACGTGACCGAAGCTGATCCACCGCAGTGACTCGACGGGGATCACGCTGGCCACGGCTTCGGCGACCAGCGGGAACATCAACCTCGGCCCGGTGTGGAAGAGCAGGGGCTCGTCACCGCGCGACGAGGAACTGGTTGAAGGTGAACCCCTCGGGGCTCACGTCGGGGATCCAGGTCGAGATGCGGTAGATGTCGTCAGCGATCTCGTCGACTGTTGGCTGCATGGGTTCCATGTCCTGAAGGCGTTCAGGATGGGCGGATCTCGTTCAGTCAGGACTGAACGATCCAGCGGACCTCGCCGTCGTGCGGTTCGTAGGCGCAGTAGAGGCCGGTGCGGATCCGCCGGTCGAGTGCGGCGCCCGGTTCCGGCAGGGCGTCGACGAGCTTCGCCAGCGCCGACCGCAGAGCGCGGGTGACGTTGAGGCGAGCCCGTTCGGCCGCCGAGCCGGCGACGCGACTGCGGCCCCCGAGACCGAACGCCTGGGCGAGCTGCAGCACCAGGAGGTCGACCTCCGCCTGGCAGGCCTCGGCCTCGTCGAGGCGGCCCACCGACGAGCGCGTCGGCGGCCTCGGCGCGGAGCGCCTCGATGCGATGGCGGTAGGCCGTGCGCGCCGCGCCGTCGAGCACCTCGCCCGCGTCGCCGAGGGAGCGACGGTCGGGCTGCCCGCTGCTCACGCCCTCGACCCGGTCGACGAGGTCGAGCGCGTGGCGCTCGCTCCCGGGTGTGCCGATGAGCTCGGCGAGGTACCGCAGCCCCTTCGTGTCACGGAGCCGGACCGTGGTGCCCGCGCACGACGCCGACCACCAGGTGCCGTCCCGCGAGAGCTCGGCGACGACGGCCGTGCGGTCGGACGGAGCGGCCGTGCCCAACCGGTGCAGGAGGGCGATGTCCTCGGCGGCGACCTCGACGTCGAGGGACGCGAGCGAGGCGGTCGCCGACGCGGCGGCGGCGCGGGCTTCGGACTGGCGTCCGGCCTGGTCGTGGAGCCGAGCCAGCTCGATCAGGAGGGTGGCTCGGAGCCACGGCAGATGGCGGTCGTCGACCCCGTCGAGGGCGGCGGTGAGGACGTTGGTGGCCCCGTCGTGGTCGCCCGAGGCCGAGAGCAGGCGGGCCCGCGCGGCCATGGCCCGGGCCTCGAGGCCGGGGACGCCGAGACCCTCGGTGCGCGCGCGCAGGTCGTCACAGGTCGCGCGAGCGGCGTCGAGGTCCCCGGTCGCGAGGTGGGCATCGAGGAGGGTGGTGAGCAGCTCCACTGCGCGGAGCCGGTCGGCGCCGATGCCGCGGAGCCCCCGTCCAGCCTCGGCGATGGCGAGGGCATGGTCACCCCGGGCGAGGTGGAGGCGGGCCGCGGGCAGGAGCGCCTCCATCGACTGGTCCTTGCCGAGGAGCAGGGCCTCGGCGTCGGCCAGGCGGCCCTGGCGGGTGCGGAGGTCGGCGAGGGTGATCGCGGGGTGCCAGGCGGGACCCATCACGGCCTCGAAGGCGGCGATGGCCCGCAGGAGGAGCGCCTCTGCCTCCGTCCAGCGGCCGAGCTCGATGAGCAGCGTGGCCTGCACGCTGTCGCAGTGGCTCGAGAGGAAGGCCGGACCCGGCGGCGCGCTCCCGATGAGGCCGTGGCGGCGGAGCAGGTCGGACCATCGCCCGAAGCGCTCGACGTCCGCCGTGTGGTAGCAGGCGGTGAAGAACGAGCAGACCGACTTGGCGGCGGTGCCCGCGTCGTCGGCGGGTCCGCACGCGAGCGCCATGGCCTCGTCGAGCATCGCCATCCCGTCCGCGATCCGACCGGCCTGGACCTGGGCGAGCCCACCGTCGGCCAGCGCCTTCGTCTCGAGGTTGAGGTCGCCGAACTGCCGGGCGCGCTCGAGGGCCAGCTGCGCCCGCTCGAGGAGCACGGAGGGATCGTCGACCTCGCAGCCCATCGCCGCCACCGCCACCCAGCCCTGCTCGAGGCAGGGCGGCTGGTCCGCCAGGAGCCTCGTCGCGCGGGCGAACCAGGCGTGGCCCGCGGTGACGTTGCCCATGCGGTTGGCGAGCACGTCGCCGAGCTGGACGCACGCCATCGCGGCACGGCAGGGCGCATCCGCGGCGGTGAACCCACGGATGGCGGCGGACAGGTGGGTGATCAGCGCCTCGACGTCGAACCGGGCGCGGGCTTCGTCGGCCTGCTCGAGGGCGCGCTCCGCATCGACGACACCGGGCATCGGTCCAGCATCGCGCCGGTGATGGCGCTCGCGTCGTTGACAGGTGACCAACTACCCTCGCCGATCACGTCGCAGGGCCGTCCGCCTTCTCGTCGACCGCACCTCCTCGTGTGGCCGTGAGGGGCACCTCCCCCTCGATGCGCGGCACCTCGATCTCGACCGTCACCGTGCCGGCGTGGCGCTCGTAGCGCACCACGTTGAGCACGGCTCCGTACACGATCAGCCGACCGTAGATCGCGAACCAGGCGAGGATGGCGAACACGACCCCGATCGCCCCGTAGAGGGCCGAGGCCGAGGCGATCGCGCGGGGGACGTACAGCGCGCCGACGACCTTCAGGATCTCGAAGCCGACCGCGACGAGAACGGCGCCGGGGAGGTGCACCCGCCAGCGGACATTGCTGTTCCCGAGCAGGTGGTAGGTCCACACGAACAGGAAGGTCGTGAGCGAGAGCCCGACGAGCACGGTGAGCGGCTTGGCGGTGCCCGGCGTCAACCGCAGGACTGGGCCCAGCGCGACGGTGGTGAGGAACAGCGCCCCGGCCCCGACGAGCCAGCCGAAGGCGACCAGGTGGTCGAGGATCCCGCGTCCCCTGGCCTGCCACGCGGCGTTGAGCGCCTGCTGCAGCGTCCCGACCACGGCCAGGCCGGCCCACAGGAGGCCGACGATGCCCAGCACGGAGGCGGTGCGTCGGCTGCCCTCCGCGGTGCTGATGGCGTCCTCGACGACCTCGGCGGCCCTGCCCTGCAGCCCCAGATCGCTGATCACCGTGGTCGCGAAGTCGGAGTTGCCGGACGAGAGGAAGCCGACCACCGCGATCAGCACGAGCAGCAGCGGGAACAGCGACAAGAAGGCCGCCAGCGCGATCGAGGACGACAGGGGTCCACCGCCGATGGCGCCGAAGCGCTCGTGGACCGACAGTGCGTGGTCGAGCCATGGCCACCGACGTCGCCACCGATCGAGGTCGAACACGGGGGGACGGTACCCGCGTGACTAGGTTCGGAACCGTGCTGCCCGCGGACCTCGACCCAGAGCGCATCCCGGCCCACGTGGCGTGCGTGATGGACGGCAACGGCCGGTGGGCCACTCGCCGGGGGCTGAAGCGCACCGATGGGCACGCCGCAGGGGAGGAGGCGCTCTTCGACACGGTCGAGGGCGCCCTCGAGCTCGGGATCGGCTGGCTCACCGTCTACGCCTTCTCCACGGAGAACTGGCGGCGGCCGGTGGACGAGGTGCGGTACCTCATGGCCTTCAACGAGCGGCTGTTGCTCACCCGGCGCGACGAGCTCGACGGAAAGGGCGTGCGGGTGCGGTTCATCGGTCGGAAGGGCTGGCGGGTGCCCAAGCGGGTGCAGCGGCACATCGACGACACCCAGGCCATGACGGCTCGCAACCGCCGCATGACGCTCACGTTCGCGTTCAACTACGGCGGGCGGGCGGAGATCGTCGACGCGGTGCAGGCCCTGGTCGCAGACGGCACGCCGGCGGAGAAGATCACGGAGAAGGCGATCCGGTCCCGGCTCTACGCCCCCGACATGCCCGACCCCGATCTCGTCGTCCGCACCTCGGGCGAGCATCGCATCTCCAACTTCCTGCTCTGGGAGATGGCCTACAGCGAGCTGATCTTCACCGAGACGCTGTGGCCCGACTTCCGGCGCGAGCACCTCTTCGACGCCGTGCGCGAGTTCCAGCGCCGGGACCGCCGCTTCGGAGGGGTCGACCAGTAGCGTCGCGGCGATGGGCCTGTACCGGGACGAGGGCATCGTGCTCCGGACGCACAAGCTCGGCGAGGCCGACCGCATCGTCAGCGTCCTCACCCGGCGGCACGGCAAGGTGCGGGCTGTCGCCAAGGGCGTCCGCAAGACCAAGAGCCGCTTCGGGGCCCGCCTCGAGCCGCCCACCCATGTCCAGCTCCAGCTCTACGAGGGGCGCAGCGAGCTCCACATCATCGACCAGGCCGAGACCATCGACCACTTCCGGGCGATCCGAGACGATCTCGACCGCCTGACGAGCGCGGTCTCGATGCTGGAGGCAGCTGATCAGCTCGGGCTGGAGGGGGAGCCCAACCCGCAGCTCTTCCAGATGCTGCTCGGCGCGCTCCGCGCGCTCGCGGGGCACAGCGGGCCGCTGGTCGTACCTGGCTTCTTCTTGAAGGTCCTCGCGCTCGAGGGCTTCCGACCGGTGGTGGACCGGTGCATCGAGTGCGGCCGAGCCGACGACCTGGTCGCCTTCGACCTCGACTCCGGTGGCACCCGCTGCTCGTTGCACCGCGTCGGGGTCGCGGTCTCTCCCGGCGCGCTCGCGCTGCTCAACGACATCCTCGGTGGCCGCCTCGGCCGAGCTCTGAACGAGGCGCCATCGGAGGCCACGACCGAGGTCGAGCACCTCGCCACCCGCTCCCTGGAGCACCACCTCGAGCGCCGCCTCCGCTCGATCGCCATCCTCGACCGCGGCTGAGCCCCCACGCTTCTGTGTGCGCGGATGACCGCATGCCGGTGCTCAGCGCACACAGAAGCAGTCAGGCGACCTCAGTCGAGGACCGCAGTCAGGCGACCGGGGCGCCGGGCTGGACGTCGGGCTCGAGCTGCAGGAGGCGCACGGTGCCGTCGGGGTCGAGCGCGCCGAGCACGAGGAACTCGCTGGTGAACCCGGCGATGCGCTTGGCGCCGAGGTTGATCGCACCGACCACGAGCCGGTCCATCAGCGCATCGGCCTCGTAGTTGGTGATCTGCGCGCTGGTGCGCAGCCGCCCGACGACAGGCCCGAAGTCGACCGTGAGCTTCCACGCCGGCTTGCGGGCCGCTGGGAACGGCTCGACCTCGACCACCCGCCCGGCCCGGAGGTCGAGCGCGAAGAACCCCTCGGCCCCGATGTCGTCCTTGCGGGGCAGCGTCTCGGGCGCGTACGGCAGCCCGTCGGGGTCGATGACGTGCGACACGTGCCTCGACCTACTGGCCAGGGATGCGGGACCACGCCTTGCCGGTCTCGTCCCATTGCATCCAGGCTCCCTGGGTGGGGTCCCACTGGATGTAGGTGCCGCGCGCCTCGTCCCACTGCGGGCCGTCCGTGCCTGGTGTGGTCGGCTGCGGCGTGGGGGGTGTGGGACTGGCCCAACCAGCCGCGGTCGGGTCGACGGCCGGGCCCCAGCCGGTCGTCGCGCCGGTCTGGTCGGGCGGGGGTGCGCCCCACGTGCCCGCGTGGCCGGCCGGCGGCGGTGGCGCCGTGAGACCGGGCACGACGATCGGTGACCCCATGGCGGCACGACGCACCACGAACGTCTTGGCGGCCATGTCGCCGACGCGGCGGTGACCGACCGTCGTGAGGCCCACGATGAAGCCCACGAGCGGCAGGAAGTAGGGGAAGCCGTCCACGATCCAGAGCAACCAGCGCACCAGCGCCTTGAGCACCCCGCAGGCTCTGCCGTCCTCCCGCACGCAGCGGATGCCCAGGAGCAGCTTGCCCGGCGTCCAGCCCGTGAGCCCCTGGAGGATGACGAGCAGCGCGACGGTGAGGCCCCAGTACAGGGCCCCGCTGGAGTTTGTGCTCTCGTCGCTGAAGTACACGCGCTCGTCGACGTCCTCGGCGTTGAGGCAGAAGCCACCCTGCTGGTCGAGGAAGGCGTCGCAGAACTCCTCGCCGGTGGCAGGCTCGCCGCCGACCCTGATGTCTCCGCCCTCGAGGTACTCGAAGCTCGAGCTGATCAGCATGATGACCGGGATCAGGACCAGGGCCGCGTCCAGGAGGGCGGCGACGCACCGCCGTCCGAACACGGCGGTCGGGTCGGTCTGCACGGGGTACGCCATCGGGCCGTTCTACCCCATTGCGTGATCGGTCGGCGGATGGCGCCCGGTAGCCTTCCCGCCCATGCCTGCCGCACCCGACCCTGCGCTGTTCGACAAGATCGTCAACCTGTGCAAGCGCCGCGGCTTCGTGTTCCCGTCGGCGGAGATCTACGGCGGCTTCCGGTCCACCTACGACTACGGGCCGTTGGGCGTGCTGATGCTGCGCAACGTCAAGGACGCGTGGTGGCGGTCCATGGTGCAGCTGCGCGACGACGTCGTCGGCCTCGATGCCTCGATCCTCAGCCCACCGGCGGTGTGGGAGGCGTCCGGCCACCTGGCGAACTTCACCGATCCGCTCGTCGACTGCAGGAGCTGCCAGGAGCGGTTCCGGCTGGACAAGCTCGACGACCCGCGCACCTGTCCGAGCTGTGGCGCCAAGGACAGCTTCACCGAGGCGCGGCACTTCAACCTCCTCTTCAAGACCCACGCCGGTCCCGTGGAGGGTGCCGGGCACGAGGTGTACCTACGACCGGAGACGGCGCAGGGGATGTTCGTGAACTTCAAGAACGTGCTCGAGACGTCGCGGAAGAAGCCGCCGTTCGGCATCGCGCAGGTCGGCAAGTCCTTCCGGAACGAGATCACGCCGGGCAACTTCGTGTTCCGCACGCGCGAGTTCGAGCAGATGGAGATGGAGTACTTCGTGCCGCCGGAGGAGGCCCAGCAGTGGTACGAGCACTGGTGCCAGGCGCGATTCGACTGGTATGTCGAGCACGGCATCCCCGCTGACCTGCTCCGTCTGCGCGCCCACGACGCCGACGAGCTCTCCCACTACTCATCCGGCACCTCCGACGTGGAGTTCCTCTTCCCGTGGGGCTTCGACGAGCTGGAGGGCATCGCCAACCGCGGCGACTACGACCTGCAACAGCACGCCAAGCACTCGGGGGAGCGGCTCGAGTTCTTCGATCAGACGACGAACGAGCACTACGTGCCACACGTGATCGAGCCGGCGGCCGGGGCGACGCGCACGATGATGGCCTTCCTCATGGCGGCCTATGCGGAGGAGGAGGTCAACGGTGAGGTGCGCACGGTGCTCCGGCTCCACCACCGCATCGCGCCCTACCAGGTGGCGGTGCTACCGCTCTCGAAGAAGGACACGCTCACGCCGGTGGCGCGCGAGGTGTACCAGCTCCTCTCGCCGCACCTCATGTGCGACTACGACGAGACCCAGGCCATCGGCCGCCGCTACCGGCGGCAGGACGAGGTCGGCACACCGTTCTGCATCACCGTCGACTTCGAGAGCCTCGAGGACCGCGCCGTTACGGTACGTGAGCGTGACTCGATGCTGCAGGAGCGGATACCACTGGACGATCTGCTCAGCGAACTGCGGTCGAGGCTGGTCTGATCGCGCCCTGACGGCGGCAGTAAGCGCGCAGTCCGTCAGACCTCTGGACGCTTTGTTGCGCCGGGGCCGCTGAGTCCGTAGGGTGCGAAGCAACGAGGGCTGTTCCCGCCCGCCCAGCCCTCGCTAGCAGCGGCCGCCGCACTCCCTCCCGTGGATGAGGCGGTCGTTGCGCGTACCGGGGCAGAATCGTGCCATGGACGACGCATGGTTCGAGCTCAACCGCGCGTGGTGGGACGAGCGGGTGCCGGTGCACGTCGGCTCCGACTTCTACGGTGTCGAGCGCTTTCTCGCTGGTTGGACGCCACTTCGCGGCTACGAGGTCGACGAGGCGGGCGACGTCGAGGGCCTCGACCTCGTGCACCTCCAGTGCCACTTCGGGTTGGACACGCTGGGTTGGGCCCGGCTCGGCGCGCACGTCGTGGGAGTCGACCTCTCGGGGCCCGCCATCGACGCGGCGCGGGAGATCGCCGCTCGCGCGGCGCTCGACGCGGAGTTCGTCGTCGCCAATGTCTTCGACGCGCCGACCACTCTGCGTGGTCGAACCTTCGACCGCGTCTACACGGGGATCGGCGCGCTGTGCTGGCTCCCGGACATCGACGAGTGGGCGCGCATCGTCGACCAGCTGCTGCGGCCGGGTGGTCGGCTGCACCTCGTCGAGTTCCATCCGGTCACCCACTGGTGCCTGAGCGAGACCGACCTCACGGTGAAGTACTCCTACTTCCACGAGGGTCCGTGGGTCTGGGACGACGATCCCGACGAGCCGGGCTCGTACGCCGACCCCGACGCCACGTTCACGCACACCGACACCGTCGAGTGGAACCACGGCATCGGTGCCATCGTGACGGCGCTCGCCAAGGCGGGCCTGCGGGTGGAGTCCCTCGTGGAGCGCCCCACGTCGTTCATGCAGCGCTGGCCGTTCCAGGTGGAGCACGATCACCAGGACTGGCGCAGCCCGCCGGACATGCCGCAGATCCCGCTCAGCTTCAGCTTGATCGCACAGAAGCCGGAGGCCCGAGCGACCTCCTAGGCTCCGGGCCGTGCCGTACGTCTTCAGCTTCGATCACAAGCACCGTCGCGCCCCGATGGACATGAAGGACCTCCTCGGGGGGAAGGGGGCCAACCTCGCCGAGATGACCTCGGTGCTCGAGCTCCCGGTCCCTCCCGGGTTCACCATCACCACCGACGCGTGCCGCGCCTACCTCGACGGTGGCTGGCCCGAGTCCCTCGACGCCGAGGTGGCCAAGGCCGTCCGCAAGGTCGAGAAGACGATGGGCAAGCGGCTCGGCGACCCGGCCGATCCGCTGCTGGTCAGCGTGCGGTCGGGGGCGAAGTTCTCCATGCCGGGGATGATGGACACCGTCCTCAACCTCGGGCTCAACGACGAATCGGTGCAGGGGCTCGCAGCGCAGACCGGCGACCCGCGCTTCGCGTACGACTCGTACCGCCGCTTCATCGCCATGTACGGGCGCATCGTCCTCGGTCTCGACGGCGCGCACTTCGATCGGTTGCTCGACACCGCCAAGGAGTGGGACGGCGTCACCGACGACGCGCGGATCAGCGCCGAGACGCTGCAGCGGCTGTGCCAGCGGTACGAGGCCGTGGTCGAAGCGGCCACCGGCCAGCCGTTCCCGCAGGACCCGGCGGTGCAGCTGCGCGGCGCGATCGAGGCCGTGTTCGAGAGCTGGGGTGGAGCTCGCGCCATCGCCTATCGAGAGCGGGAGCTGATCCCGCACGACCTCGGCACGGCCGTGAACGTGCAGACGATGGTGTTCGGCAACCGCGACGACCAGAGTGGCACCGGCGTGGGCTTCACGCGTGACGCCTCCACTGGGGAGAACGAGCCCTACGGCGACTTCCTCGTCAACGCGCAAGGTGAGGACGTCGTGGCCGGCATCCGCAACACCGAAGACCTCGACGCGCTCCAGCGGACCTTTCCGAAGATCCACGCCGAGCTGCTGGCCATCTTCGCTCGACTCGAGCGGCACTACCGGGACATGTGCGACACCGAGTTCACGATCGAGCAGGGCAAGCTCTGGATGCTCCAGACGCGGATCGGCAAGCGCACCGGTGCCGCCGCGCTGCGCATGGCCGTCGAGATGACCAAGCAGAAGGGCTGGAAGCTCACGAAGACCGAGGCCATCCAGCGAGTGGAGGCCGATCACCTCGACCAGGTGCTGCACCCCCAGTTCGAGGCGGGCGCCAAGACGGTCATCGCCAAGGGGTTGGGAGCGTCCCCGGGGGCTGCGGTCGGCCGCGTCTACCTGACGGCCGACGACGCCGTCGACGCCTCGGAGCGCGGCGAGAAGGTGATCCTCGTCCGCAACGAGACCTCGCCGGAGGACGTCCACGGCATGCAGGTCGCAGAGGGCATCCTCACCGCCCGCGGCGGGTTGGTCAGCCATGCCGCGGTCGTCGCGCGCGGCTGGGGGATCCCGGCCGTGGTGGGTGCCGAGGCGGTGAAGATCGGCGGTGCGCACTTCAGCATCGGCGAGCTCGTCGTCGACCAGGGCGACGTCATCTCGCTCGACGGCACCACGGGTGAGGTCGTCCTCGGTGCGATGGCCCTCGCGGACGCCAAGCCACCGGCGGAGTTCGCGACGATCCTCAGCTGGGCCGACCACGTTCGGAAGGGCAAGCTGGCTGTCCGGGCCAACGCCGACACGGGTCCAGACGCCACCGTGGCCCGCGACTTCGGGGCGGAGGGCATCGGCCTGTGCCGCACGGAGCACATGTTCCTCGCCGAGGATCGCCTGCCGATCGTGCGGGCCATGATCCTGGCGCACACACCCGAGGACGAGCTGGCCGCCCTCGAGCAGCTCCGCGTCGCGCAGAAGGCCGACTTCCTCGAGATCCTCCAGGCGATGGACGGCCTGCCTGTCACGGTCCGACTGCTCGACCCGCCGCTGCACGAGTTCCTGCCGTCCGTGGAGGAGCTGCTGGTGCAGCAGGCCACCACCGGCCTCGACCCACAGGAGGCCGCCCTGCTCACGGCCGCCGAGTCGTGGCGAGAGCAGAACCCGATGCTCGGCACGCGCGGCGTCCGGCTCGGCGTGCTCAAGCCGGGGCTCTACGCCATGCAGGTCCGGGCGCTCATGGAGGCAGCGGTCGACCTCCACACGGCCGGCAAGCACCCCATCGTCGAGATCATGATCCCGCTCACCGTCAGCCGCGACGAGATGCTGCTCGCCCGTGGCTGGGTCGAGGAGGCCGTCGCCGCCGTCGAGGGCACGGACGCGGAGGGGCTGGAGGTCACGATCGGCACGATGATCGAGACGCCGCGCGCAGCGCTGCGAGCGGACGAGATCGCCGAGGTGTCCGACTTCTTCTCGTTCGGCACCAACGACCTCACCCAGATGACCTTCGGCTTCAGCCGCGACGACGTCGAGAGCCGGATGATGCCCGCCTACCTCGAGCAGGGTCTCCTACGGCACAACCCGTTCGAGACCATCGACCCGGACGGCGTCGGCGAGCTCGTCGCGCTGGCCGCCGAGCGGGGTCGAGCCGCCAAGCCGTCGCTCAAGCTCGGCGTGTGCGGTGAGCACGGCGGCGACCCGGAGTCGATCGAGCTGTTCCACCGCGTGGGGCTCGACTACGTGTCCTGCTCGCCCTACCGGGTCCCGATTGCCCGGCTGGCCGCGGCGCAGGCCATCCTGGGGGCGACCACGTCTGACACCCGCTAGGAGCCCGAAGGACCGCCGTGATCGCCCACCTCACCTCGACGATCTCACTGTCCGCGTCCGGCGGAGGCAGCGAGCAGAACTTCGCCGACCTCCACGTGGCGCCGTGGGTGTGGGCCGCGTTCCTCGCGGTGGTCGTCGGCCTGCTGATCGCCGACCTGTTGCTGGTGCACAAGACGGCCCACGTCATCAGCACCAAGGAAGCGGCCATCGAGAGCGCGGTCTGGATCTCGATCGGCCTGTCGTTCACGTTCGTCGTCTGGGGGGTGTGGGGCGGTCAGGCCGCCGGTGAGTACATCTCCGGGTACCTGATCGAGAAGAGCCTCTCCGTCGACAACGTGTTCGTGTGGGCGATCATCATGAGCTACTTCGCCGTGCCGCGGGCCTACCAGTTCCGAGTGCTGTTCTGGGGCGTGTTCGGGGCTCTCGTGCTCCGCTTCATCTTCATCTTCGCCGGCGTCGGGCTGCTCAACCGGTTCGAGTGGATGCTCTTCGTGTTCGGCGCGTTCCTGATCTTCACCGCGATCCGGCTCCTGCGGCACGACGACGAGGAGATCCACCCGGAGAACAACCCGGTGCTGAAGGCGGTCCGACGGATCGTGCCGTCGACCAGCGAGTACCACGGCCAGTCGATGTTCGTGAAGCTCGACGCTCGCCGGTTGGCCACCCCGCTCTTCGCCGTGCTGGTGGTCATCGAGACGAGCGACGTGATCTTCGCCGTCGACTCGATCCCGGCCATCCTCGCCGTCAGCCGCGACACCTTCATCATCTTCAGCTCGAACGCGTTCGCGATCCTCGGGCTCCGCGCCCTCTACTTCCTGCTCGCCGACCTCCGGGACAAGTTCGACTACCTGCAGACGGGCCTCGCGGTCATCCTCGCCTTCGTCGGCGTGAAGATGATCATCGCCGAGTGGTACCACATCCCGACCTTCGTCTCCCTGGGCGTCATCGCGCTCGTGCTCGCCGTCTCGATCGTCGCCTCGATCAAGCTCGACCGACCGGACGACCACGGCCCTGACGAGGTGCTCGACGACCACGTCGGCGAAGGGCTCAAGATGCTGGAAGACGACGTCACCAAGGACTGATCAGCCCTCGAGGATGAACCTCGAGTTCGCTCGGAACACCTCGACGATGTGGTCGGGGGCCTTGGCCTCCGAGCCGGCGTCGAACGGTGGCTGCGGGTCGTACTCGATGCCCAGCTGGAGCAGCTGCGCCAGGTCGGCGCCCCCGATCTCGCGGGCCAGGGTCAGGGCCATGTCGATCCCGGACGAGACGCCGGCGGCCGTGACGACCTTGCCGTCGATCACCACTCGCTCGTTGGTCGGGATGGCGCCGTGGCGGGCGAGCTCCTCGAGCGCGAGCCAGTAGGTGGTGGCCCGCTTGCCATCCAGGATCCCGGCGGCACCGAGCACGAGGGATCCGGTGCACACCGAGGTCGTCCAGGTGGTGGTCTCGTGGGCCGTGCGCAGCCAGTCCAGGATCGCTTCGTCCTTCTCCGCCTCCACCTGCCCGGGCCCGCCGGGCACGAGGAGGATGTCGGGGTGGGGGAGGTCGGCGAGCGTGGCGTCGGCGACCAGCGCGAGGGCCTTGGTGTCGGTGCGCTTCGGGCCGGCTTCGGTCGCGACGAAGGTGAGGTTGGCTCCGGGGAGCCGGGACAGCACCTCGTAGGGGCCGACGGCGTCGAGCGCGGTGAGCCGTTCGAAGAGGAGGATGGCGATGTCCATGGTGGGTCCTGTCGTCAGGCGGCGCGGAAGCGCCGGCGGTACTCGGTTGGGTTGGTGCGCAGCAGGCGCAGGAAGGTGCGCCGCATCGTCTCGGCGGTGCCGAAGCCGGCGGCGGTGGCGATCACCTCGACCCCGTCATCGGTGTCCTCGAGGAGTCGGCGGGCCGTCTCGATGCGGACGCGCTCGACGAAGCGAGCGGGGGTGATGCCCACCTCCGCAATGAAGCACCGCGCGAAGTTGCGCTCGCTCATCAGCGCGACCCGGGCGAGGGCGGCGACGCTGCAGTCGCCCTCTGGGTGCTCGGTCACGAGGTGCTGCGCCTCGCGGATCCCGTCCCGCTCGGCGGCCTGAGCCTGGAGAGGAGCGCTGAACTGTGACTGGTTGGCCGGGCGGCGGAGGAACAGGACCATGCGGCGAGCGATGGCCAGCGCCACGTCGCGTCCGAGGTCGTCCTCCACGAGCGCGAGCGTGAGGTCCATCCCGGCCGTGACGCCGGCGGAGGTGAAGATGTTGCCGTCGCGCACGAAGATCGGGTCGGGATCGACCTGCACCTTCGGGAACGACGTCGCGAGCAGCTCGCAGGCCCGCCAATGGGTGGTGGCGCGTCGCCCGTCGAGCAGGCCCGCCCGAGCGAGGACGAAGGCGCCAGAGCAGACGCTCGTCACGCGGCGCGCGTCGCGCGCGAGGCGAGCGACGTGGTCGACGAGGTGCGCGTCGGCGACCGCGCCGTAGGTGCCGTCGCCCCCGACGACCATGAGGGTGTCGACGGGGCCCTCGACCGCGGCGATGGCCTCATCTGCCATCACCGTCACGGAGCTCGTCGTGCGGAGCGGGCCGGGCGAAGTGGCGACCAGGCGCGTGCGGTAGATCGCGCGCCCGACCTCCTGGTTGGCCGCTGCGAACACCTCGGCCGGACCGATGAGATCGAGCCCCTGGAGGTCCGGGAACACGACGAGGATCACATCTCGGGGCTCCACAGGGTGATCTTGCGCCTCCGCCGCTGGTGGCGGCAATGACAGATCTCCCACATATCCAGCCACCCCCTAGGATCTGAGGGTGGCCGTCGGACGCTTCGCCCCCAGCCCGTCCGGCGCCCTCCACGTCGGGAACCTGCGCACCGCGCTCGTGGCCTGGCTGTTCGCCCGCCACGCCGGCAGCGCGTTCCTCGTGCGGATCGAGGACCTCGATCCGGTGGCCAGCTCCGTCGAGCACGAGGCCGGCCAGCTCGCCGACCTCGCCGCGCTCGGACTCGACTGGGACGAGCCGGTGGTGCGACAGTCCGAGCGCCGGGCCGCCCACGAGGCGGCGCTGGCCGAGCTGTCGGCGCGCGGCCTGACCTACGCCTGCTTCTGCAGCCGGCGGGAGGTGCGGGAGGCGAGCGTCGCGCCGCACGCCGCCCCCGGCACCTATCCCGGCACCTGTCGGGACCTGAGCGCCGACCAGGTGGCGGCGCGCGCGGCGGGCGGTCGGCCCGCGGCCCTGCGCCTGCGCGCCTCGGGCGTCCCCGTCACCGTCGTCGATCGCCTGCGGGGCCGTGTCACTCGCCCCGCGGACGACATCGTGCTCCGACGGAACGATGGCGTCCCTGCCTACAACGTGGCGGTGGTCGTCGACGACGACGATCAAGGGGTCGAGGAGGTCGTACGCGCCGCCGACCTGCTCGACGCCACGCCGAGCCAGGCCCACCTGCTCGACCTCCTCGGCCGTCCGCGGCCGGCCTGGGCGCATGTCCCGCTGGTGGTCGGTCCCGACGGCGATCGGCTCGCGAAGCGCCACGGTGCCGTCACGCTGGCGGATCTCGCGACGACCGGCGTCGGCCCGGACGCGGTGCGCTCGCGACTCGCCGTCAGCCTCGGCCTCGCGGCGCCCGGTGAGCCGGTCACGATGGCGCAGCTTCTCGATCGATTCGATCCCGAGGCGCTCCCCACCGAGCCATGGGTGCTCCCCTGACCCCCCCTCCACACACCCCCAAACTGCTTCTGTGTGCGCTGAGCACCGGTATCCGGTTTCGAGCGCACACAGAAGCAGTCGACTCGTAGCATCCGAGCGTGGGCGACGTGCGCGTCCGGCTGCTCGGCGGCCTCGTGGTGGAAGGACACCGACCGATCGAGGTGGGGAGTCGCAAGGCGCGCACCCTCCTGGGCGTGCTGGCGCTGGCTCGCGGCGCACCCGTCGGCGTCGATGTGCTCGCCGAGGTGCTCTGGGGCGACGACCTCCCGACCCGCCCCGCGGACCAGGTCGGGGTGCTGGTCAGCCGCCTGCGCGGGGTGCTGGGGGCCGAGCGGCTCCCGCGCCACGACGCCGGCTACGGCTTCGAGCCCGACTGGGTCGATGTGTGGGAGATGGACGACAGCATCGCGGCGGCGGAGCGGGCGGCCGGTGTGAGCGACGCGCTCTCGGCTCGGCTGTCGGCCACCATGGCGCTCGACCTGGTGCGAGGTCCGTTGCTGCCCGAGGAGAGCTCGCCGTGGTTCGACGGCCCCCGAGCGGCCATCGAGCGTTCGGTCGCCGCGGCCAGGCTCCTCGCCGCCGAGGCAGCGCTGGTGGCCGGCGACCCGGCCGGGGCCGTCGCGCTCGCAGCCCGGGGACTCGACCATGACCCGTACGACGAGGCTGCCTTGCGCGCCCTCATGCGGGGCCACGTCGCGCTCGGTCGGCCGGCGTCGGCGCTGGCGGCCTACGCGGCCACGCGCAACCGCCTGAGCGAGGACCTCGGCGTGTCGCCGACCGCCGCCACCGAGGCGCTCCACCAGGAGGTGCTCCTGGCGGAGCCGGAGCAGCAGCCCGCTCGGGTCGGCGTTCCGGAGCGATGGGACCCGCTCGTGCAGCGGGCGCGCGCGGAGCTGGCCAGCACCGACTTCGACGCCGCCCGGCGCGACGCCGAGGAGGCCGTGCGGCGGGGGGAGGGGCCAGTGCGCTCGAGGTGGCCGGCTGGGTGGCGTACTACGACCGCGACTTCGACGCCGCCCTTCGCCTGGCCGACGCCGCGGTCGCTGCCGCGGGCGACGAGGAGCGGCGGACCAGCGGCCTCACCCTCGCCGGCCGCGCCCGTCACTCGCGGGGCGATCTGGCCGGCGCCGCCGCCGACCTCGAGGCTGCGGTCACCAGTTCGGTACCGGGTGTGCGCGGCACCGGCGAGGTGTGGCTCGGCGCGCTGCGCGTCCACCAGGGTCGTCCCGCCGAGGCGCTCGAGCTCTCCGCGCGCGGTGCCGTCGACGCCGCGGCGATGCGCCACCCGTTCGTGATCCCGCACGCGATGTTCTCGCGCGTCTACGCCCTCGGGATGAGCGGTCGCGTCGCCGAGGCCTTGGTCGCCCTGGAGGCATGGGATGCGGCGGTCGACGACCTCGGTCCCGCTGGTGCGCGCTTTCGGCCGATGGTCGACAACTTCTGGGCGTGGATCCTCGGTGCCATCGGTCGCGTCGACGACGCAGAGGCGCGCAGCCGAGCCGCGCTGGCGAAGGCGGGCCAGTTCTCCGAGCCGAGGCACCATGCGCTGCTCGACCTGGCGCTGGCGGCCGTCGAGCGGGAGGACGGAGCCGAGGCGACCGAGTGGCTGGGCCAGCTGGAGGTTCCTGCGGACGAGGCGGGCGCGATGGCCTGGCACCAGCGACAGCGGAAGCGGCTGCTCGAGGGTCGGATCGGGCTGCTCGAGGGTGACGCGCCGCGGGCGCTGGTCGCCGCTGACTGGGTCCGGGCCGACGCCCGCCGGCGCGGGTCTCTCCGTGCGGCGGTGCAGGCCGACGTGCTCGCCCACCTGGCGCACGCCCCCGGGGGTGTCACCGACGATGTTGCGCTCGCCGCGACGTTCGAGGGGCTCGACCGGTTGGCTCGCCTCGAGGGGTGGCGCCTCGGCGCCCGTGTGGTCGTGGCGACCCGGCGCGACGACCTCTGGCCGGCGGTCGACCGTCTCGTCGGGTGCTTGCTCGACTGCTGCGGCGCCGACGCTCGCCGCACCGGCGAGTGGATCGAGCGCGAGCTGACTCGCCTCGGCCGCTGACCCCCGCCACCCGATCTGTGTGCGCTCAGCACCGCATGGCGGTGCTCGGCGCACACAGAAGCAGGTCAGGTGCGGGCGCGGAGGACCACCATCCGGCGGACGAGCACCTCGGGATCGCCGAGGAGCTCGAGCGCGCGGGCCACGAGGGAGCGCCGCCGATCGGGCAGCAACGTCGCGACGAAGGGTGCGACCGAGGCCATGCCCATGCGCCAGGCCACGAGATCCCGCGGACCGAGGTCCGGGAAGGCCACCTCGACGACCGACGCCTCGGCGGGCAGGCCGGCCCGCTGGGCGACGGCGACGGCACCGGCGACGGTGGCCAACCTCGGCATCGAGTCCGCGGCGGAGGTCGTCGACCCACGGCTCGGGTCGCCACCCGGCTTCGCGGGCGGCCGTGTCGACGGCCGCCTTGACGGGGTGATCGTCGTCGGTCGCGTAGGCGGATGCCAGCACCGCGCCGCCGGGCGCGACCACGCGAACGGCCTCGGCGAGGGCTCGGTCGGGGTCCGGGACGTGGTTGTACGAGAAGGCCGCCACCACCGCTCCGCACGAGCCCGTCGCGACCGGTAGGGCGCGCCCGTCCGCCACCATGGCCGGTGGGCGCTGGCGCCGGTCGACGGCGAGCATCCCAGGCGCCAGGTCGAAGGCGACGGGGTGCCCTCCCACGCGGGCGATGGCTCGGCTGGCGGCGCCGGTGCCGGCGCCCACGTCCAGCACCAGCCGACCCGCCAGCGGGACCGGCGACAGCTCCACGAGCACCTCGGCAAGCCGGTCGTAGACGCGGCCGGGACCGACTTGCCACGCAGCGCCCGTCGCCGAGTACGCGTCGCCGACTACAGGCACCGTCGACCCTGACGGGCACGGTCACACCACCAGGCGAGCTCGTCCTCGTCCCCGAGCGCTTTCTCCCAGCCGAACTGGACCAGCGCGCCGAGCAGGCACAGCGCGACCTGCGCGTCCCACCACGGACCCGTGTCGATGCCGCGGCGCTCGAGCGACCCGCGGAGGGCATCGATGGACGCCTCCTTCGACTCGGGCAGCCGCGCGCGGTTGAGCGCCAGGTACCAGGCGAGATCGTGCGCGATCGGCCCGACTCCTGGGTAGGTCCAGTCGAGCAGCACGGTGCGATCGCCAGCCACGCCGAGGTTGCCGAGCTTCCAGTCGCCGTGCAGCAGCGTGAGCGGGGTTCTCCGTACCGCACGCACCAGCGGGTCGACGTCGGACCGCAGGGTGTCGATGAGCTCGACGACGTCGCGCGGAGCCCGATCGGCGAAGCGCGCCCACCCGTCCGCGGCGATGCGGGGGACGGGCTCCGGCCAGCCGCGCTCCTCCTCGGCCGCCATCCAGCCCGGACCGAAGGCGCTCCAGCGGCTCTCGAGCGAGAGGAGGTCGGGCAGCCCGACCGGCTCCCAGAAGGCGACCGAGAGCTCGGCGAGGTGGTCGAGGAGCTGGCGGTGGTGCGCCAGCGGAAGCTCGGCGTCTCCGGGCGGGACCAGGTGCGGGGTGACGTCGCGCAGCAGGAGCGCCCCGCCCCAGCCGTTGCGGCCCAGACCGGCCGCCGCTCCCACGACGGCATGGTCGATCGCGTGCGGCAAGGCGTCGAGGATGCCTGAGGTCCACACGACCACGGGCCGGCAACCCAGGTCGCCGAAGCCGCGCATCGTCCAGTCGTCGTCGGGGTGGAGGTGCTTCAGGACGTACCGCTCGCCGTCGATCACGACGCGCTCCAGGGACGAGCCGGACTTGGCGTCGCTGGCGTCGAGGGGCTGGCGATCGGTGGCTCCCGCGAGGAGCGCGTCGACGGAGGGAGCCGCCGCACGGGGGACGAGTTCCGTCGTCACGGCATCCAGCATGCGTCGCGGCGCCTGCAGTCTGCCTGCAGCGCGGTGCAGGGCCCCTGCAGGACGGGCGGAGCACGGTGCGAGGGTGCCGCCATCGGGCCGGCAACGAGAGAGAAGGAGCACACCGATGACCATCGACCAAGCAGAGCTCGACGCCTTCGTCGGCCGGTTCGTGACCGACCTCGCCGCCGTCGCCCACGCCGCCACCGTGGTGGTGGGCGACAAGCTCGGCCTCTACCAGGCGCTCGCCGAGCACGGCCCCGCCACCCCGGCTGAGCTCGCGGGCGTCACCGGGTGCGACGAGCGGTACCTGCGCGAGTGGCTGTCCGCCCAGGCGGCCAGCGAGTACGCGCACTACGACCCCAGCACCGGTCGCTTCCACCTCGACGAGGTCCAGGCCACCTGCCTCGCGGACCCCTCCCACCCTGCCTTCGTGGTCGGTGGGATGACCGTTGCGTCATCCATGCACAAGGACGAGGGAGCGGTCCGCACGGCCTTCCGGACCGGCGGCGGGCTCGGTTGGCACGAGCACCACGAGGACCTCTTCGTCGGCACCGAGCGGTTCTTCCGGCCGGGCTACGTCGCCAATCTGACCTCGACGTGGATCCCAGCCCTCGACGGTGTCGAGGACCGGCTACGAGACGGCGCCCTCGTGGCGGACGTGGGGTGTGGGCACGGCGCGTCGACGCTGCTGCTCGCGGAGGCGTACCCGAGGTGCACGGTCGTGGGCTTCGACTACCACGAGGCTTCGATCGACGTGGCTCGCAAGCGAGCCGCGGAGGCAGGGCTGGCGGACCGCGTCCGCTTCGAGGTGGCGAGTGCGAGCGACTTCCCCGGCACGGGCTACGACCTGGTCTGCATCTTCGATGCGCTCCACGACATGGGCGATCCGGTGGCCGCGGCCGCGCACATCCGTCACGCGCTGAGCGCCGATGGCACGTGGCTGCTGGTGGAGCCCGCGGCCGGCGACCGGCTGGAGGACAACCTGAACCTCGTCGGCCGGGTGTTCTACTCGGCGTCCACGATGATCTGCACCCCTGCATCCCGATCCCAGGACGGAGCCGCCTGCCTGGGCGCGCAGGCTGGCGACGCGCGCCTCGAGGAGGTGGCGTCGGCCGGTGGGTTCACCCGGTTCCGCCGCGCGGCGGAGACGCCCTTCAACGCGGTGCTCGAGGTGCGCCCCTGACACGAGAAGGGGAGCGGGCGGGGTGTCGTACCCCGCCCGCTACCGTCGGTCCCGATGGGCATCGTCGACGACGACATCGCGGCGGTGCGGGACGCCACCGACATCGTCGCTGTCATCACGAAGTACACGCAGCTCCGCCGGTCCGGGCAGCGGTGGGTGGGCTTGTGCCCGTTCCACGCGGAGAAGACGCCGTCGTTCAGCGTGAACCAGGAGCTCGGCCTCTACCGCTGCTGGGGCTGCCAGGTGCGTGGCGACGTCATCACCTTCGTCCGCGAGGTGGAGCACCTCGACTTCGTGGGTGCGGTAGAGCTCCTCGCGGGGTGGGCCGGGATCACGCTGCGGTACTCGGACAAGGACGAGGGCGAGTCTCGCAAGCGACGGGCCCGGCTCGTGCGGGCGGTCGAGCAGGCGGTCGACTGGTACCACGAGCGGCTGCTGTCCGCCCCTGACGCGGCACTGGCCCGCAAGTACCTGCGCGAACGAGGCCTGAGCGGTGAGGAGGTGCGGACCTTCCGTCTCGGCTGGGCGCCCGAGGCCTGGGACACGATGGTGAAGGCGCTGAAGCTGCCCGACGACGTGGTGCGGGACACCGGCCTCGGGTACCTCAACAAGAACGGCCGGCAGACCGATGCGTTCCGGGGGCGCATCCTGTTCCCGATCTTCGACGCCAACGGCGATGCGGTGGGGTTCGGCGGGCGGGTGATGCCCGGGGGCGAAGGCCCGAAGTACAAGAACACCCCGGAGACCGTGCTGTACCAGAAGTCCAAGCTCCTCTACGCCTTGAACTGGTCGAAGGCGCGCATCGTCAACGACGACCGCGCCATCGTCTGTGAGGGCTACACGGACGTCATCGGCTTCGCGCGGGCGGGCCTGCCGGCCGCCGTCGCCACGTGTGGCACGGCGCTCACCACCGAGCACGTCAAGCTGCTCCGGCGCTACGCCCGGAAGCTCGTGCTGGCCTTCGACGCCGACTCCGCCGGGCAGGCCGCCGCCGAGCGCTTCTACCAGTGGGAGAAGGAGCACGACCTCGAGGTCACCGTCGCCGACCTACCGGCGGGGATCGATCCGGCCGACCTGGCGTCCACCGATCCCGCTCGCCTCGCGGCCTCCGTGGAGTCCGCGGTGCCCTTCCTCAAGTTCCGGGTCGATCGCGTGCTCACGGCGGCCGACCTCACCACCGCCGAGGGCCGGGCGCGGGCCGCCGAGGCCGCGGTGGAGGTGATCCGGGAGCATCCGAGCGAGCTCGTCCGGGACCAGTACGTGATGGAGGTCGCCGGGAGCGCGAGGGTCGCGCCCGAGCAGCTGCGGGAGATGCTGCGGCGCCCCGCGCCCCCCGCCCGCGAGCGCGGGGACGGTCGGCGCGAGCCCGCCGGAGACCTGGACGCTCGCCCGGTGCGGCCCCGCGTCCTCGACGAGCGCGACGGTCCCGAGCTCGAGGTGCTGCGACACGTCATGCACGACTGGGAGTCCGTCGAGCCGTGGATCCGCTACGAGGAGCTCTTCGACAGCGAGCTCCACGCGGCGGCGTTCCGCACGCTCATGGCACACCCCACGGTGCAGGGGGCCATCGAGGGCGCGGACCCCGGCGTGGCGGACCTCCTCGGCCGCCTCGCGACCGAGGAGCAGCAGGCGGATCCGTTCGATGCCGTCGTCCGGCTGCTCACCGAGCTGGCCCGGCGACGGGTGGCGGAGCTCACCGCCCGGGTCGGTTCGGCGACCGACCCGGAGCCACTCCTGCAGGAGCAGCAATGGCTCACGATGATCATCGACCGTCTGCGAGACCCTCACGCCGCCGTCGAGGCCGCGGATGAGTTGGTAGCCTTCGTCGGCCGACAAGACGAGGAAGGGGCATGACCGAGGCGACGCCGACGCTCTACCCCTGGGGGAGCTCCGAGGACGTGCGCAAGCTCGTCGCGCGGGGCAAGGCCAGAGGGTTGGTGACGATGGACGAGGTCGTCCTCGCGCTCCGCAACGAGGAGCTCACGACCGAGGTCATCGAGGGCATGCGCGCCCTGCTGGCGACCGAGGGCATCGAGCTCGACGAGTCCGTGCCCCCCGTCGACGATCTCCAGCACATCGATCCGGGCGGTGCTCCGCTGCCGTCGGTCGAAGCCGAGCTGCACGAGGCGCGCGATGCCGTCTATGCCGCCGGCGACTTCGAAGAGGACGGTCCTGAGCTCGGCGGGATCCGCCCGGCTCGTTCCGCCGCCGCTCGCCGGCGCGTCCTGCGCGTGGCCTCGTCACCAGACCGCGGTGCCGGCGGCACCTCGGATCCGGTGCGGATGTACCTCAAGGAGATCGGCCGCGTCCCGCTGCTCACCGGTGCCGAGGAGGTCGAGTACTCGCGCCGCGGAGTCGGGGGGCCTCGCGGCCACCCGTCTGGCCGATCTCGCCGCCTCTGGTCGGCTGGCTGCCCTCGAGTTCGAGGAGCGTCGCGCCCTGCAGCGCGCCGTCCGCCGAGGCGAGGACGCCCGCGAGGTGCTCATCGAGGCCAACCTGCGGCTCGTCGTGTCGATCGCCAAGCGCTACGTCGGGCGCGGCATGCACTTCCTCGACCTGATCCAGGAGGGGAACCTCGGCCTGATGCGGGCCGTCGAGAAGTTCGACTACACGAAGGGCTTCAAGTTCTCCACCTACGCCACCTGGTGGATCCGTCAGGCCATCACGCGGGCCATCGCCGACCAGGCCCGCACGATCCGCATCCCCGTGCACATGGTCGAGTCCATCAACAAGGTGCACCGCGTCCAGCGCCAGATGCTGCAGGACCTCGAGCGGGAGCCCACCGTGGAGGAGCTGGCCGAGGCGGTGGGGCTCACGGAGGACCGCGTGCGGGAGATCCAGCGCATCAGCCTCGACCTGCTCTCGCTGGACGCGCCGGTGGGGGAGGAGGACGACTCCCACCTCTCCGACTTCATCGAGGACCAGGCGGCCGAGGCCCCGGCCGACGCGGCCGCCGCGCCGGATGCTCAACCGGGCCGTGATCGACGCGCTCGACGAGCTCAACGACCGGGAGAAGGCCGTCGTGCGGCTCCGCTTCGGGCTCGACGACGGGCAGGCCCGCACCCTCGAGGAGGTGGGCAAGGAGTTCGGCGTCACCCGTGAGCGGATCCGCCAGATCGAGTCCAAGACCCTCGCCAAGCTCCGCCACCCCCACCGCAGCCAGAAGCTCCGCGACTACCTCGACAACGAGTAGCAGGTGGCTGGGCCTTCCTCCCGGCCGCTATCGTTCGCAGTCCCTTCCGGGGTAGCTCAGTTGGTAGAGCGTCTGACTGTTAATCAGATTGTCGGGAGTTCGAGCCTCCCCCCGGAGCCACACCTGACCACCGGATCAGTGGGCGGGCACCCGATCCGCGATGAGGTGGGTGATCGGCACCTTCGGGTGCTCCCTGCGCATGCGGCTGGGCACGTCCCAGTGCAGCCACCGGGACGGGCCCGGCGGCAGCGTCGACAGGATGATCCCCGTGAACGCCCCCAGACCCTCTCGGCGGACCACGGTGCTCACGGCGTAGACGGGGTTGGCGTCGCCGATCTCCCCGTCGGCGATGATCCCCTCATCGTGGAAGCGGTCGAGCCCCTCCTGGAGCTTGCGGCGTCCGGCCACCTTGACCTCCCCGTCGGTCCACATGTGATCGGAGGGGTGCTCGACGGGGACCAGGAGCAAGAACCGGCAGGGACCCTCCTCACGGAGGGACCGCACGTGCTCGATGAGGTGATCGCCTCCCAGGGTCTTGTGGGCGACGATGAGGTAGCGGCGCATGGGCGGCTCCCTTCCTCGGGTGCGTCACCTCGACCGTACGCCTGAGCCACACGGTTGTGAAGGCGCCCGGGACGAGGCGTCGCGCGATTGGGCTCAGGATCGACCGGCGGGCGGCCGACACCTACGGGATGACTCGGATCAGGCCTCTTGGGGCGACGGCCGTGGCGCTCTGCATCCTGGTCGCCGGTGCGGCGTCGTGTCAGCCCGGCTCTGGTGGCGGGGTCACGACGACCACGAAGCCGAAGTCAGCGACCACGACCACGACCAAGCCCGCCACGACGACCACGAAGCCGACGACGACGACCACGGCAAGACCCGTCACGACGACCACGACCACCACGACGACCACGCCACCGACCGGTGGCGCGTGCCCGACCTTCCCCGCCGACAACCCGTGGAACACCGACATCTCGACCTACGCGGTGCACACCCGCTCGGCGGCGTGGGTGGCGAGCATCGGGTCCTCGACGAAGCTGCACCCCGACTTCGGCACGTTCTGGGACGGGGCGCCGATCGGCATCCCGTTCGTCCACGTCGGCTCCGGCCAGGCGAAGGTGCCGGTGAGCTTCGAGTACGCCGACGAGAGCGATCCCGGTCCCTACCCGATCCCTCGTGACGCGCCGATCGAGGGCGGCTCGTCGAGCAGCGGCGATCGCCATGTGATCGTCGTCGACGACGCAGCCTGCAAGCTCTACGAGCTCTTCGCGGCCTACCCGCAGGGAGGCGGGACGTCCTGGCAGGCGGGCTCCGGCGCGGTCTTCGACCTCCGGTCGAACGCGCTGCGGCCGGACTACTGGACGTCCGCCGATGCCGCCGGCCTGCCGATCTACCCCGGGCTCGTGCGCTACGACGAGGTCGTCGGTGAGGGTGTGATCGACCACGCCCTGCGGTTCACGATCAGCCGCAGCCAGCGCGGGTTCATCCGTCCTGCCACGCACTTCGCGTCGTCGATCACGGACGCCAACGTGCCCCCGATGGGAGCCCGGTTCCGCATGAAGCAGAGCTACTCCTGCGCCGCCTTCAGCACCGAGGTCAAGGTGATCTGCGCCGCCCTGAAGCGCTACGGGATGATCGTGGCCGACAACGGCAGCAACTGGTACGTCAGCGGCCAGCACGATCCGCGCTGGGATGACGATGCGCTGGGCGACCTCAAGCAGATCCCGGGCTCGGCCTTCGAAGCCGTCGACACCGGTCCCGTCATCCAGTAGGGGCAGGAGCCGCGACCGGCGCGCCCTGGTTGCCCCGGGTACGTTGTCGGATGACTGCTCCGCCCACTGAGAAGAGAACCTTGATGCGTCGCACGGCTCTGCCCCTCGTCCTGATGCTCGCCCTCTCGATCGCCTCGCTGGCCGCGTGCGGCGACGACTCCGACTCGGCGGGCACGACCACCACGACCAGCGCCCAGCAGGCCTACTGCGCCGACGCCGACCAGCTGAAGAGCGACGTGGCATCGATCAAGGACATGGACGTCGTTGCCGACGGCACGGACGCCGTGACGGCGCAGATGGACACGCTGAAGGACGACCTGTCGGCCCTCAAGTCGTCGGCCGGCGACGTCGCCTCGTCCGAGATCAGCACGTTCGAGACGTCGCTCGACGACCTCCAGTCCTCGCTGAGCGCGGTGTCGGGCGATCTGACCCTGGCCAACGCGTCCGACGTGCTCTCGGCGGTCCAGTCGGTCGCCACGACTGGCACCGCGGTGGTCACCACGCTCGAGTCGGCCTGCTCCTAGCTCGTCGCTGAACGCGTCGAGCCGACCGTCGCCTCCCGCGAACGGGACCTTCGGCCGTGACGGGAGAGAGGGTGCCAGACGGACGATGGAGGTAGGCGCACCGGAGGTGACTCATGCGTTGCGCGAGTTGTGCTGTGCTCGCTTCCTCCACCAGCGGCGCGATGTCCTACCGTGCGCCGGGACGGTGTCGCGTCGTTGTTGAGAAGAAGTCCGTCGGGCCCGTAGCTCAGTTGGTCAGAGCAGGGGACTCATAACCGCTCAAGCGTGAGCGAGATGCAACAGACCGTTTCCCCAGGTCGATGGGAAGCGTGGCAAAGAAATCTCCTGCTGTGCGACGAACGCAACGCCGGTCGGGCTCCGACGATTCGGCCGTTCGGGATCGGGACGTTCGGCCCTGACGGGTCAGGAGCAGCGGGGCCACGATGAAGCTCGGTGCCGGAGGTGACCCGTGTCGGCTTCTCGATCGACATCACGGACCGTGTTGGTGGTGGGGGTCCTGATGATCGGGGGCCTCCTGGCCTGCGGTGACGACGGAGACGAGTCGACGACCACGTCAGCGATCCCATCCACCACGATCGACGTACCGACGACGGCAACGACGGCCCCGGTGGAGCTGCTGGTGGCTCACGAGGCGGGCATCGATCTGTGGTCCGAGGAGACTCAGACCGCGATCGTGACCGGCCGTCCGGTGGCCATCGCGGTGCCGGACCACCGTGGCGGCGTCGTGTTCCAGGCCGACGCGGAGCCACCGGTGCCGATCGAGTGGATTCCGGCGATCGGTGACGAGCCGGTGGTGATCGTGTCGGAGCCCGATGCTCGCTGGCTCGGTCTCGAGGACGTGGCGCTGATCGACGGTGTTCCCACCTTGGTGTACCGAGTGAGCCGGACACTGCCGAACCCGTGCGCACCGAACGACGAGGAGTGCCGGTGGGGCTACCAGGTCGACTACCTCGTGACCAGGGATCTCGCGACCGGGGAGGAGAAGAACCTCGGCATCATCGGGACCTTCGAGTCCAGTGGGCGTCGCTATGACTTCGGCGGACGTCACGCCGCTGTACGGGTCTCGCCGTACGGGGAGGCTGACTCGTGCGTCGGCCTGCTCGACGCATCGCTCATCCTCGACGGCAGCGCTGACCGATACATCGGGGAGGGGAGCCAAGACCGCGTGACCTGGCTCGTCAACGGTGACTGCGGGGCCGGCTCTGGAGATTGCGCGGCGACTGGTTCCTGCACGTCGAGAGCCGAGGTGGCCATGGCGCCCGACGGTGAGAGCCTGGCCGTCGCCTACACCACAGGCCAGGTTCTCGCTGATGGAGCCCGTGTCTCGGAGCCCACGACACTCGTGGTGATCGACGCAGCGACGCTCCGCGAGTTGAGACGGGTTGTCGTCGCCGAGGCGGGCACCATTCCGACGTGGGTGGACTTCGACGGGGAGCGAGCGGTGGTTGGCCTCAGTCTGGATGGCCAAGCAGAGTCGCCCGTCCTCGTCGATTCCGACGACTCTGTCATCGAGCTCGATCTCGACGGAGTCGTACGGATCTGGCCCCCGGCCTCCGGTACCGAGTGACTCGGCGGTCCCCCGACCATCCAGCTCACTGAGCCGGTGGGCGGCTGGGATGCGAGGCTCTACCGATGAACGTCGATGAGCTCCGAGGCCGGTTCGGTGAGCGCTTCAACGAGAAGCTGGCAGGCGCGATGCTCGCTGATGAGGGGACCGTTCCACTGATGGGCATACCCGACTACCTCGGGATGCGGTTCACCGACGTGGGTCCCGGCTGGTGTGTCTGTGAGCTCGAGCTGCGTCCTGACCTGCTCAACCCTGCCGGTGTCGCACACGGAGCGGTGGTGGCCTCGCTGATCGATCACACCTTGGGAACCACGGTCGTCCCGCTGATCCCCGCCGGAAGCTGGCCCGCGACGTTGGAGTTCAAGGTGAATTACCTCGCCCCCGCACGTGAGGGCCTGCTGACCGCCCGAGGAGAGGTCCGCTCGATCACGACCCGAACGGCCGTCGTCGAAGTCGAGTGCGAGAACGGTGGTCGCACGGTGGCGGTCGCTCTGGGCACGATTGCGGTCACGCCTCCACGAGTGGACCGCCTGCCTTCCTGAGCCGGCCGGCCGGCCGTCGGACGGGCAGCCGACACTTCGGCTGTCGGGATCGCGTCGTTCGCCCCTGACGAAGCGGCGGAACGCTCGCATAGGCTGCCGAGCCATGTCGGGTCCGTAGCTCAGTTGGTCAGAGCAGGGGACTCATAACCGCTCAAGCGTGAGCGAGATGCAACAGACCGTTTCCCCAGGTCGATGGGAAGCGTGGCAAGAGAAATCTCCTGCTGTGCGACGAACGCAACGCCGGTCGGGCTCCGACAACTCGGCTGTTGAGATCGGGACGTTCGACTCTCACTTGTCCAGGGCGACGGGGCCACGATGAAGTTCGACGCGGAGGTGACTCATGTCTGCTTCTCGATCGACATTGCGGATGGTGTTCGCGGCCTGCGTCTTGGTGATCGGGGGCAGTGCGGCGTGTGGCGAGGACGATGACACGTCGGCCACGACCACCGAGGCGTCGACGACTACCACCACGACGATCGAGGCGTCGACCACCACGACAACGGAGGCCACCACGGCCACGGTCGACGAGGTGGTCGGCTGGATCCAGGCCCAACTCGACGAGGAGTTCGCCCAGTCGACACCCCCGAGTGGGGTCGCTGGGCCGAGTCAGATCACTTGTGCCGACACCGGGACCGTCGAGGTCGGTGGCGTCCTAGCGTGCACCGTGGAGCCCACCACCGAACCCGCAACCCTCTTGGAGACGGGGAACGCGGTCATCTACGTACTCGATGCATCAGGACGGGCCGCCTTCAACGTCGCGACCGACATCCCTGGCTCTACGGAGAGCCTCATGGCTCGCTACGACCAGATCCCCAAGGGTCTGCTCTGTCGCGACCTCCTCGCCGCCGATGTGGACGCTTACCCATTCTCGCAGCGCAGCACGCCAGCAACGGACTTCTTCTGGTCGCTCGTGTACTGGTCGCTCGAGGGTGAGCCCGACCGTATGGATGAAGACGGGAACGGGATCCCCTGCGAGACGCTCTACGAGCCCGACGTGATCGCACAGGTCCTCGACGGCGGTCGGATCCCGTGAGTGCCGATCGACCAGTCGGGGCGGTGTCCCGTTGTCGCGTACTTCGCGGGGTGATGGCTCGCATAGGCTGCCGAGCCATCCCGGGCCCGTAGCTCAGTTGGTCAGAGCAGGGGACTCATGACCGGGTAGCAATCAGCTAGATGCAACCGGACGTCTACCCAGGTCGCGAGCGAGCCGGACAGAGGAATCTCCTGCTGTACCGGAGCGTGATCGCCAACGCCGGCCGGAACGTGCCGGGCAACTCCACGACCACCTCGGTGTCGTCGTCCTCGACCTCCTCGAGCACTTGACGGAGCTGAGCGACGGTCGCCACCGTCCGATCGTCACCAGTAGCGTCCGGGCCATGCGGCGACTTCTAGTCGTGACGGTGCTGGTCCTGGGGCTGACAGCAGGTTGTAGCGACGAGTCAGATCCGAGCGCTGCCGACGGAACGACGAGCACGGCCGCCCCGTCGAGTGAGGACGATCGGAGTCCTGACGAGCTTGCGGCTGATCAGGCAGCCGCCGAGGAGATTGTCCTCACACTCGACGACTTCGATCCTGGCTGGGAGGCGTCCCCTGCTGAGGAGGACAGAATCGAACAACACGAGATGGAGGCGGCGGTATCCGACTGCCTCGAAGTGGGTCGCGACGTGTTGTACCCGGACAATCCGTCCGCGGACTCGCCGGACTTCGCGTTCCCTGACGATGAGGGGGTCACCGCAACCGTCTCGTATGCCGCGTCCGTAGAGGCCGCCGAACAGGGCATGGAACGCATCAACGACGAGGACCTGCCGGCCTGCTTCGCCCAGACGATCAGCGACGTCATCGAGGCTGCAATCCGGAACAGCGAGGGGCCGCCTCCCGACGACATGGAGATCGGTGAGCCAACGTTCAACCCGATCTCGTTCGCGAGCCTCGGCGATGACACCGTCGCCTATCGCGCCACGATCTCCTTCTCGACGTCCGGTATGAACGTCAGCTACTACCTCGATGTGGTCCTGGTTCGTGTTGGTCGGGTTGAAGTCGAGCGCGACCTTTGCATCGACCTTGTCGCCGTTCCCAACGCGAGAAGCCGAGGAGCTTCTCGGGATCATGATCGACCGTGTCCCGGCGAACGCCTAGCTGACTCAAGGTCAGGGGGAGCCCGTCCCCTGGGCAGCCCCGTCGTGAGGTCGAGACGGCCCAGGGGCGGACCAAGGTGCGGCGGGCACCGCTACCCAGCTGCCCGCCGCTTGCGACACCGAGGCGGAGTAACCATGGACCCCGGTGCCGCGGATGTCGCCGACGGGAGACCAACCGAGCCGCCTATGGCGCAGTCCGGGGCTCCGGGTCCCCCTCGGGGTGCCGCCATTTGCAAGGCAGCCGGCCCGGATCGAACAGCCCATGGCGGCGGGCGACGGCACGAGAGACGACGAGCCGGTTGAGTCGGTGCAACCGTGTACGGTGCGCCGGGACGGGCCAAAATGACCCGTTGAGCAGGATGTTTGTCCGGGCCCGTAGCTGCAGTTGGTCAGAGCAGGGGACTCATAACCGCTCGGGCGTGAGCGAGATGCAACCGACTGTTCTCCCTGGTCGAGGGGAAGCGTGGCGGCGAAATCTCCTGCTGTGACAGGAAGGCGACCTCGGCACAGCTTCGTCAGCTCGGCTCTTGGGATCGGGACGTTCGACCCTGACGAAGCCGTGGCCGTGGGGACACGATGAGGTTCGACGCCGGAAGGTGACCCGTGTCTGCTTCTCGATCGACATCGCGGATCGTGTTGGTGGCGGGCGTGCTGATGTTCGGGGGCCTCGCGGCGTGTGGGGACGACGACGACACCGCGACCACGACCACCGAGGCTTCTGCGACGACGACGACCGAGGCCACCACGACCACAGCGCCCATGAAGACGGGGCAGCCCCCGACCTTGCGGCCCGACGGGATCGGTCCCGTCGACTTCGGGACACCAGCGGACGAGGGCATCGCGGTGCTGTCGGGCCTGTTGGGTCCTCCGGACCGTGAGACGGACATCGACCCCAACCGCGAATGCCTGGAAGGAGCCGGGTGGGAGGACTGCCTCAGTGTCGTGGACATCGGTCGGATCGTCGGCTGGACGGCGTTCGGTCTCGAGGTGGCAGTGACGGACTCGGTCGTCTCGAACGGCACCACGGAGACCCAGGTTCCACTGCAGGTGAGCGCTTGGCGTGCGGTGGCGCCGTCCGAAGGTCACGCGCTGGCGACCGCCGCGGGCCTCGAGCCGGGCGCGACCGTGGACGCCCTCCGCGATCTCCATCCGGAGGCGGAGTTCGCGTTCAACGAGGGGCTCTTCGACTCGTTCTACCTGGACGGCATCGGCGGCCACCTGGCATGGGCCAGTTACGGCGAGTACGTCAAAGCGCTCCAACAGGCCCTCAACCGTCAGGGCGCTGCCCTCGAAGTCGACGGTGTGGTCGGCCCAGGGACCCGGACGGCATGGTCTGAGTTCTGCCGGGCCCATTCCCTCGGCTGCGCCGCCGCCGGCTGGGTGGGGCCAGTGTCCGAGGAGGAACGGGCCGCACTGGACTTCCCACCACCCACCATCCGGATCCTCGACCTTCATGCCGGCTGACCCCCCCGAACGTCCAAGGCACCGTGGCGAGGATCGCGCCGGCGACGCCGCGTAGGGTGACGCCCTACCTTGCGCCGGGACGGTGCCGTGTAGGCATTGAGAGAAGTCCGTCGGGCCCGTAGCTCAGTTGGTCAGAGCAGGGGACTCATAATCCCTCGGTCGTAGGTTCGATCCCTACCGGGCCCACCATCCCTGACCAGCGCAACGTCGGGTTCCACGCCTGGCCATCCGGCATGGCAAACACGATGTCCTGGGCGCTCGCGGTCGTCATGCGCGCGCCCAGCAGCAGCCATTCCTCGAGCCGCGCAAGGGGGGTCAGTCGCCGGCGGGCGGCGTCGTGTCGCCGCCCGAGCGGACGATCGCGAAGATCACGCCCGCTGCGATCGCCGTGGCGAGTCCGATCATGACCGCGGCACCTCCAGCGTTCTGACCGCCGGAACCGGGATCGTCCGCACTGTCGACCAGTGCCGCCAGGACGATGACAGCGGTGGTCAGGATCCACCCGACCACGACGAGCACGATGCCCAGCGCCGGCCCACAACCCGATCCCGGCCTCTGATCGCTCACGGCTTGCGTCCCGGTGGACTCGTCGTCGTGGTCCTGGTCGTGGTCAGCTTCACCGAGAGCCTCGTCTCGGGACTCCGGCTTCGAGGACGCCCAGCGAACCGCGAGCAGAACGAGGACTCCCTCTACCAACAGGACGAGGCCGAGCACCGCTCCGCCGATGAAGAACGCGTAGGCCTTCAGCTGCTGGGCGTCTGAGTCTGCGGTGCCGCTCACGGTGCCGGCGAGGAGGAAGCCAACGATCGGCGACAGAACGCCCAGCAGGATGAGCAGGCCCGCACCCCGACGCTTGCGGGCGGCGAGAATCCCGAGACTCGCCAGCACGAGCAGCGCGAGCGGGATGATCAGGCCTTGCCAGAGGGGCGGGCGACCCTCCTCCACCACTGGGAGTGGCTCTTGACCCACGACCGCCAGGAGCCTCAACACTTCCCCAGACGGTACTGCGGCACGATCTCGGCTCCATCGCCCGGCCGGACGAGGGCTTTGGGCTCTCGCGAGCGGGACGTTCGGCAATGGTTGGCGCGCGGGCCGGGGCTCAGGATGAAGGGGCCGACGGAGGAGGATGCCTGTGCATGCCCGTCGATCGATCTGGCTGGGGACGCTCATGGCGGGGGTGCTGATCGTCGCGAGCTTCGCGGCCTGCGGCGACGACGGCGACGACGGGGCCCCGGCCACCACGACCACTGAAGCGTCGAGCTCCACCTCATCCACGACCACCACCGCGACGCTCGCTCCCTCCGAGGAGGCGGCGGTCGGCGCATGGATCGAGGCTCGCCCTGGCGGGCCGTACCTCGGGCCATGTCCCGTCGACTTCGATCCGGAGTTCCCGCTCGAAGGGTTGTGCTCCGTGCCACTGGCGGCCGACGACGGCCAGTCGGTTCAAGGTGTCGGCCCACCGTTCTCGGAGATCACGCTGTACCTCCTGCTCGACGGAGGCGAGGACGGCTGGGCGGTCGTGGACACCTACGCCCCAACGGAGCCCTACGACCTCAGTGATGCCCCGGAGTGGGTCCCGAACGAGCCCGCCGGCGACGGATGATCCCCGGTCAGCTTCGGACCAAGGGTCGTCGTCCTGGCAGAGAGACGAGTGTGGCGCGATGATCGGCCGCACACGGGAACTGGGAGGGGACCGATGCGTGTGGTCGACGCAACGAACGGTGTCGCGGATGTCTCGGTGAAGGCCTTGTGCAGCCGCGGCCACCCGAACAAGCCCGAGAACTCCAGGTGCTTCATCTGTGGCGAGTTCATGTTGGCCAGGAGGGGGCTCCTGCCGAGGGTCAGCCTCCTTCCGCCCCCGCCCCCGCCACCCGTGAGCCAGCTCCCTCCGCCCCCGCCCCCGCCGCGCCGACTGCACGGCTGAGCAGGCGCGGCGCGGCCCCCGGGGGTGTGAACGGGGAGCCGTGCCTGACGACGCTGGCAGAGCCAGCGTTCGCCCGAGTGAGCTCGAGCCTGGAGTCTCGAGATCCTCACCTACATGAATCGCTCGGACGCCCGCGCGCGATACGCCCCGTTGGGGCGACCTTCTCGCCGATGGTCGATCGCCAGCAGTGCAGCCGCGAGGCCAGCCATCAGGACCAGGAGGCCACCCACCATGCCGAGAACCGAGACCCAGCCGTTCTCGCCCACGTCCAGGAAGTCGTACGGGTACTCGTCGACCATCGCACCGCGGAGGAACGTCAGGATCAGCCAGGCGATCGGCAGGGCGAAGACCATCGGCAGCCTCGACCAAGCAAGTCCGAAGCGCGGTCCGATGAGGGCCCACAGCGCGAGCACCGCCACGGGGATCAGGTAGTGCTGGAAGAGGTCCACGACCCCCCACCAGCCCTCGGGCAGGGCAGCGTCGAGCAGCACCGCGTTCACGAGCGCGGTCGCCACCACCATCACCGTGACGGTCAGGTGGCCCAGCCCCAGCCACCGAGGCGGGCGGCGCGACCAGGCGGTGACCCCGGCGAAGACCGCGACCAGCATCGTGGTGAGGTTGGTGAACGTCAGCACGAGGTCAGCGGTCGCCGGCAGGGGCGATCGGTCGTCATCGACGACCATCAGGAGCCAGACACCGACGGTGACCGCGACCGCGACGACCGACAGCGTCGCATACGCGCGCACCAGAAGGGGTGCTCGTGGCGTTGCCGGCATCGAGGCCGGACTCAGACCGTCGGTGACGTCCATGGGCAGGAGACCTCGCCTGAATCGTCAGCCTCGCCCCACGACGGCACAAGGGTCGAAGGTCCCCTCGACAGGCTCGGGCGCGCGGCTACTGCGGGTAGCGCGTACCGCCGGTAGCCGGTCGTTCGGCCCATCCACCGCGGGCCCCGTTCACGCCGATGGTCTCCTGGGGTCCCCGCCTCAACTCTTCTCGGAGGGCGGGGACCCCCCTCCCTCGAAGCCCGGTCCTCAATCGACGTAGACGGCGACGGCACCCGCGATGCCGCTCATGATGACGGCCATCAGGCCGAACACCACCGCCATCCCGATCCGTCCCTTGAGGACGTGATTGAAGGCAACGACGAACATCGCCAAGGCCGTGAGCCCGAACACCACCCAGAGGAATCCCATGGGCCTGGACCCTAGGTCCTGCCGGGACAAGCTCCGACGACATCGTTCGCTCGATGAGCGTAGGTTCGCCCCGCGTGCGCCGCGTCCGCGGCGCACGCTCCATGCGGCACGGTCGCGCCGTGGTTCGACCGAGAGTCGCCCAAGCGGTACGGAGGAACGATGGGTCACCTACAGCTTTCACGCACTCGGCCGGTCCCTGGCGCGTGGCAGGACATCAGCGACGAGCAGAACGACGCCCAGACCGCGGCCATCTATGCGGTCATCGGCAAGCACGGCGGCGACGTGAAGGTCGTCAGCTTCTCGCCGAGCGAGACCGCCTTGACGTCGGTCATCGAGTACCCGGACGAGGTGTCTGCCCAGCGCAGCGTCGCCGAGATCCTGGCGCTCGGGACGCTCGAGTTCGTGACCATCGAGGCGCTCTGGGACATCGGCGAGTGGGTGGCCATGCTGCGAGCCGCCAACTCCTAGCCCACGGTCAGGTCCCGGCCGATGTCCACCTGCCGTCACGCGGGGGCGGCAGGTGTGGCCGTGAAGTCGTAGCTCGGGAGCCATGACCCGGCAGCCGCGGCCATCCGAACGAACGGGGTCGTTCGGCCCGCCCCTCGGTGACGTTGTCCCCTGAGGGGCGGAGCACCTGCCGCGCGACGGTCGCGGAGTGATGAACGCGCGCCGCTGGTCAGTGGTGGTGGTCACGGTCTTGGCCGTGGTCGTGGGGCTGGTCGCCTTCCTCGCCGGACGAGGAGATGACGAACCCGCGCAAACCGCCTCCGCAACGACCACCTCGTTGTCTGACTCGACCACGACCTCGCCGCCCTTCAGCCAGGTTCCCGACACGTGGGTCGCAGGCCCGGATGCACCGTTCTGGTTGGGTGGACTGGTGGCGCCGGCGGGCGAGGTGGTGGTGGCCGGGTCCGGTGGGTGCTGCTCGCTGCTCCCCGGACCGGAGCTGGCTGCGTATCGTCCGACGACGCGAACCTGGAGCCTTCTGCCCCCGTCGCCAACTGGTTGCGGGCCGACGGCTCCTGTCTGGACCGGGCAGGAGCTGGTCGTCGTGGCGGGTCTGACCTCACCGACCTGCGACGCTCCTGAGGCAGTGGCCGATCCGTCCGCCTTCGCGCTCGACCTGTCAGCGAAGGCGTGGCGGCGGCTGGCCCCGGCCCCGGTCGCGTTGTCGAGCGGGGAGGCGTTCTGGACCGGGCGCGAAGTCCTCCTCCTCGGCAGCGAAGGCAGACGCCCCGGCGGTGACGTCCTGATGAGCTACTCGACGGACCGCGACACGTGGCGGATCGGTCACGCGCCCCCGGCACCGGTGCGATTCGCCTCGTCGGTCGTCTGGACGGGCGACTTGCTGCTCGTCTGGGGCGGCGAGGTCGACGTGCCGGGCACCGCTGCGGGTGTCATGTCCCTGCGAGACGGGGCGGCGTATGACCCCGATCGCGACACGTGGACCACCATTCCGGCCGCGCCGATCCCCGGCGCCGCCGCCGCCGTGATCGCATGGACCGGTCAGGAGATGGTGGTCTGGGGTGGGCAAGGGACCGAGGGCGGCGGCGCCAGCAGCGTCCCGCGCGACGCCGGCGCGGCCTACGACCCCGACACCCAGCAGTGGCGCACGATCGGCGCCGCGCCGACGTCGCTACGTCAGGTCGTCGCCGAGCGCGGGGGATCCGTCAGCCGCGGGACCTGGACCGGGACCGAGCTGGTGGTGTTTCCGGGCCCGGGAGCCGGTACGGGTCAACTGCTGACCGGAGCGGCATACGATCCGACACGAGACGTCTGGCGGGAACTGCCGACGGACTCAGGGATGGAGGTCGCGGCGTCGGTGGTCTGGACCGGCCGCTCGGTGGCCGTGATCGGTGGGTACCGGGTGGGTGAGGAACGCGTCGAAGGCGTGCCACCCCACGTGGTCGAGCTCGTTCCCGATGGTCGATCGTGATGGCGGCCTCTGTCGAGAGGGTGCTGGCGGCCGGTCGGGCCTGAGGGTCAGCGGCCAGTGTCCACGGGCCACCAGGACGGGTCGGTGGGAGTGGCGGTGAAGTCATACCGAACCGCCCCGGAGGAGAGGGCGACCAGGCTGGCGGAGGTCGAGCCGTACGCCCTGCCCTCGATCTCCTTGGCCACGACGAGGGCCCGTTCGTCGCTCGGGTCGAGGTCGGCGCCGGCGAGGAGGCCGAGCCACGCGTCCGGGGTCGACGGCAACGCGCCCAGGAGTGGCGCGAAGTGGGACACGAGCGGGACGGCGTCGACGTCGAGGCCCACGTTCACGATGATGTGGTCGCCGGCGGCGAGCTGGACGTGCTCGAGCTCGTCGCCGTCCCACGACCACAGCTCGCCGCCGTCGAGGTCGACGCGCAGCAGATGAAAGCGGTCGTAGCGCTCGAGCTCCTCCGGGAGCCCCTCTCCGGTGAGGATCCGCAGGGCGAGCGTGCCCCGCGTGGGGCGGGGGCGTCCGTCTTCGGGTTCCTCGCGGCGACCGGCGTTGAGGAGCGCGGCTGCCGCCCGCCGCTCCGGGTCCACCGCCAGCCAGGTGCCTCCGGCCACGAGGTCCCTGCCGCCGAGGAGGTTGGCCGCTGCCCCGTCCCAGTGGCGAGCAGGCGGATCCCAGGACCGCTCGACGAACTCGTCCCGGACCGCACCCAGGAGCACGGGGTGCGCGCCGCCGGGGGTGAGTCGCAACAGCACGGTGCACATCGGGTGGGGACCGCTACAGGTCGTCGCCCAACCAGGCGGGGGCCCGGTCGAGCAGATGGTGGCTGACCTCGGCGCACCGGTCGAGGATGTCGCAGAGCTGTTCCTGCCCCGCGAACACCCGTGCCAGCGACACCTCGACGTGGGCGACGATCGTCAGGCTCCGCTCGGAGGGATCGGTGGCGGACGGATAGGAGTCGATCGCTGACACCTCGAGCGGGAGCTCCGCTTGGCCCACACCGGCGAGCTCCGTCGCCAGCACGAGCAGATCGGGGCCGGCCGGCAGCGGTGGGAGCGACCACGTGAAGAGCAGCGGGAAGTGGAAGCTGTCGGGCGGATCGTCGTCCTCGGGGAGCGACACGACGAGGTCCTCGAACGACAGCAGCGTGCGAGGGTCGACCTCGAGCGAGAGGTGGAGGTCCAGCGGTCCGCCACAGGCCTCCTCGGGGTGCAGGTCCACCTCCCAGGCCTGCCGCAGCGAGTACGTCTCGACGAAGTGGCGCTCGTCGTGCACGTGGAAGCCGTGGTCGACGGCATGGTCCTTCAGGTCAGCGACGAACCCGGCGATGTCGATGGCGGCCACGGCGCCCAGCCTGCCACGGCCGGCGGGCACCGCCCAGACCTGCAGCAGAGCCGGGCCTACGATGCGGCCATGCTGTCCGGCCGCGCCAGGCTCCTCGCGTCGGCGGCAGCGGTCGTCGTCCTGGCCGGGGTGGTCCTGGTCGTCACGGACGGCGATGGTGAGGACGCGTCGCGTGTCGACACGGAGGTCGAGGACGCCACGACGACGACCCGTCACCGGTCGTCCACCACGGAGGGATCGACGGCGACGACCGCGCCGTCCACCTCGTCGTCCACGTCGTCCCCCGCGTCGAGCTCGACGACCCGCGGGGTCCCCGCCACGACCCCGCCCGCCACCTCCGCCGCGCCGCCCATGACCAGCGCGCCCCCGCCGCCCGCCGACCCGTTCGCCACCGCGCGCATCCGCCTCACCCGCGTCGTCTCGCTCGACTACCCGATCGCGATGGCGGTGCGTCCCAGCGACGGCAGCGTGTGGGTCGCCCGGAAGGGCGGGGCCGTGTGCAAGCTCGCCGGCGGTTCGTGCACGGCGAGCCAGGTGGTGGCGAGCGTGAGCTCCGGCAACGAGCAGGGGCTGCTCGGCATCGCCTTCAACCCCGCGGGGAGCCGCTTCTACGCCAGCTACACGAACGCCGCGGGGGACACCCGCCTCGACGAGTTCCCGGTGCGAGCCGATGGCACCGCCGACGTCGCCCAACGTCGCAACATCTTGGCCGAGGACCAGCCCGCGCCGAACCACAACGGCGGCAACATCGGGTTCGGGCCGGATGGACGTCTCTACCTGGGCCTCGGCGACGGGGGCGGCCAAGGTGACCCCAACGGCAACGCGCAGAACCCGGGCACCGACCTGGGCAAGATCCTGCGCATCGACCCTGCCGGGCCGACCGTGCAACGCTGGATCAGCGGGGTCCGGAACCCCTGGCGGTTCAGCTTCGACCGGTCCAACGGCGACCTGTGGGTCGCTGACGTCGGGCAGGGGAGCTGGGAGGAGATCACCCGCCTGTCGGCCGGCGCCCAGCAGGGCCGCAACCTGGGCTGGCGCTGCTACGAGGGCACCCACCCCTACGGCGGCTGCGCGCCCGCTGGTGGTCACACGGGACCGCTCTTCGAGTACCCGCACGGTCCGGGGTGCTCGATCACGGGCGGCTACGTCTACCGGGGCAGCAAGATCCCCGCCCTCGTGGGCGCCTACCTCTACAGCGACTACTGCGACGGCCAGATCCGCGGCCTCACCCTCCAGGGCGGCCGGGTCCGCACGCATCGCGGCCTCGGTGCGAACCCCGGCAACGTGGTGTCGTTCGGTCAGGCCGCCAACGGCGACCTCTTCGTGCTGACCCCCGGCGCGATCTATCGCATCGACCCCGCCTGACGAGTGGACGACGACGCGTTGCTCGCCGTGCTCCACGACGCCGCGTCCGCGGTGCGCGTGGCGCTGGACGGTCTCCTGGACTGGGGATCGGCGGGGACCCGCCCCGGTCAGTACCGCAGCGACCTGGCCGCCGACGCCGCTGCGCTCGCGGTCATCGATCGAGCCGGCCTGGGGGCGATGAGCGAAGAGTCAGGGGTGCACGGGGGGAACCGCGACGTGATCGTCGTGCTCGACCCGGTGGACGGCAGCACCAACGCCAGTCGCGGGCTGCCGTGGTACGCCACCAGCCTCTGCGCCGTCGACCGCGACGGGGCCAGGGCAGCCGTCGTGGTCGATCAGGCGAGCGGCCTTCGCTTCGAGGCGACGCGCGGCGGGGGCGCTCGGCTCGATGGACTGCCGCTGTCGCCGAGCGGATGCACGGAGATGGGCGCAGCCATCGTGGGCCTCTCCGGCTACCCGCCTCGCTGGTTCGGCTGGAAGCAGTACCGGGCGCTCGGTGCCCTGGCTCTCGACCTGTGTGCGGTGGCCGGGGGCCGGCTCGATGCCTACGTGGACTGCAGTCCGAGCGCCCACGGGCCCTGGGACTATCTCGGGGGGATGCTGATCTGCCAGGAGGCGGGGGCGGTCGTCGTGGACGCGTTCGGGCGAGACCTCGTCACCGTCGACCACGCCGCGCGCCGCACCCCGGTGGCGGCCGCGACGGCGGCACTGCTCGACCAGGCCGTCGCGGCACGCCGCGGGTTCGTCGACCAAGAGCCGTGGGCTTCACAGGAGCGTCACTAGCCTGATCGCGTGCTCGGTCGCGTCCACCAGCTCTCGCTCATGGTGTTCCGACGACTCCCGGTGCGGGCCCGCCGACGGGTCGTGCGGTCGATCGCGCCCGCCTACACCGTCGGTTCCGTCTGCGTGATCGAGCGGTCGGACGGTGCGGTGCTGCTGGTCCGCCTGTCGTATCGAAACAGCTGGGGGCTGCCGGGGGGCCTGTTGAAGCGAGGCGAGACGCCCGCTGATGCGGCACTCCGCGAGGTCCGCGAGGAGTCCACCCTCGAGGTCGAGCTGGTGGGTGACCCCGCCGTGGTCGTCGACGCCCCGGCTCAGCGCGTCGACGTCATCTTTCGGGCCCGGGTCGCAGATGGGCAGGACCCAGACTCGGCGCGACCGGCGTCGCCGGAGATCGTCCAGACGGCGTGGTTCCCGAGCGATGACCTGCCCGACCTGCAGTTCGAGACGAGCAGCGCGCTCATGGCGCTCGCCCGCCGCGCCGTCAGCCCTTCAGTGGACTAGTGCCCGAGGGACGAGACGAGCCGCCGATGGCGGGCTGAGCACGGGTGGCGCAGCTTGGTCAGCGCCTTCGCCTCGATCTGGCGGATCCGCTCGCGGGTGACGTTGAAGCGCCGGCCCACCTCATCGAGCGTGAGGGGCTGATCACCCGCGAGCCCGAAGCGCAGCGAGAGGATCTCGCGCTCGCGCGGGTTGAGGTAGTCGAGCAGGTTCTGCAGGTCGTCGCGGGCGAGGGCGAGGGCCGCCATCTCGAACGGGACCTCCGCGCTGTCGTCCGCCACCAGATCGCCGAGCTCGGCATCGTCGTCGCCGATGGACACCGACAGCGACACGAGGTCGGGCCCGGCGTGGAGCGCGACCAGCACGCGCTCCTCGGTCATCCCGGTCTCCTCGGCGAGCTCGGCGGGGGTGGGCTCGCGCCCGAGCGTCTTCAGCATCGTGGCCGACGCCTTGGAGAGAACCGCCATGGTGTCGACGAGGTGCGAGGGCAGCCGGATGGTGCGGGCCTTGTCCGCGATGCCGCGTCCGATCGACTGGCGGATCCACCAGGTCGCGTAGGTGGAGAACTTGAAGCCCTTGCGGTGATCGAACTTCTCGACGGCCCGCATCAGCCCGAGGTTGCCCTCTTGGATCAGGTCGAGGAGCGTCATCCCCGTGCCCTGGTAGCGCTTCGCGATCGACACCACCAGGCGCAGGTTGGACTGGATGAACGTGCGGCGGGCCGCGTCCGCCGCACGGATCTCGGCGGTCAGGGCGGCCTTGCGGGCTCGGGTGGGGGTGGACGACGACAGCTCGATCTCGGCAAGGCGGCCGGTCTCGATCGCCTGGGCCAGCTCCACCTCCTCCTCAGCGGTCAGCAGGGGGTAGGACCCGAGCTCGCTCAGGTAGCGACGGGTCAGGTCGACCGTGCTCTCGCTCTCGTGGGAACGGTTGCGCCCGGGCACCAGATCCTCCGTCAGCGGCTCCTCGATCTGAGGGCCCGATCGTTGATCGACGGTAGCGGCCTCTTCCTGAAGGGCCGGGGATGGTCTGGGTCGCGAACAGGCCTTTTGGCGCACTCAAGGACCTGTCGTTCTCGGTCGATATGACCCATCAGAAGGGCCCGCCAGCCACGGCGCGAGGGGTGTCGTGGGGTCGATGCGACGGGACCGACAACGTGACCAACCAGCCTGCCCACGACGCCCGACCCAGCAGCTTGCACCGGCGACTGACCGTCGCTCTGGCGAACGCGTCGGACCGCGCCCGGTTGGCCGAGCTCCTGGCGGGTGACCTGAGCTCGATCGGCACGGACCCGGACTCCCCGCTGCTGCGGTCCGAGGACCTGTGGCTGGCGGCTGACGGCGTTGCCCTCGAGCACGCCGGCGACCGCGACGCCGTCCGCTCTCGCCTCGACGCCGTCGTCGCCCGCACGATGCACGACTGCGACACGGCTCGCCACCAGCTGGAGCACCTCAACGGGCGGGTCCGGACCCTGCGCGAGGGAGCGGAGTGGGCGACCGAGCTCGACGAGGCCCTCCCGGACCACCTCGGGGCTGCCGAAGCGGCGCGTGATGCCCTTGACGCGCGGCGTGCTGAGCAGCGGGCGGCCCAGCAGGATCTCGAGCGGGTTCTGGAGCAGCGAGCCGCAGCGGCCGCCGCCATCGAGCAAGCGGACAGCGAGCTCGCCGAGCTCGTCGGCTCCGGCATGGACGAGAGCGCCCTGCGACGGGAGCTCGAGGCCGCCGGCCAGGCCGTGCGCGACGCCCAGGACGCCCACTCGACCGCGCGAGCAACGCTCGAGGGGCTCCAGATCGAGGCAACGGGTCTGCAGGTGCGTCGCGAGGCGGCGTCGCCCGTGCCGACCGCGGCAGGCAGCATCGACGGCGCGGACCCGGGGCTGGACGCGATCGCCGACGTGCGCGACGCGCTCGCGGCGATGCAGTCGGTGATGATCGACGGTGAGGTCGACCGCACGGCGGACGCGCTGGCCGCGGCCTGGATCGACCTGCATGCGGATCTCGAGCAGCTCGGCGACCAGGACGGGGGCCCGTCGACCGTCGAGCTCGACCAGGCCCGAGCACGGCTCGCAGCGGCCGTCGCCGCCATCGCCGAGCTCGATGCCGAGGCGTCGGCGAGCGCGCTCACCCCTGAACAGCGAGCGGAGCTCGACGTCGCCCACACCGCCGTCCTCGAAGCCGAGGAGAGCACCGGCGGTCGCTGGGGCGGAGCCTCGGCCCGTCGTCAGCTCGAGCAGGCGCAGGCGGCGGAGCGTGCCCTGCTCGACCAGCACGGGTTCGGCGGCTACCTCGATGTCGTGCTCACGGGTGGGCGCGCCAGTGCGGTGAACCCAGCGCGCGACCCAGCCGAGCGCGAGCTCTACGAGGCCAAGACCGCGCTGGACGCCCTGGAGCGCGCCGGCCAGACCGCGCCCGAGATCGACCACCTCCGGGCCGAGCGGGACCGACTGCTCGAGCAGATCTCCGACCTCCTCGGAGTCGACCCGGGCGATGCCGTCATCCCTCTGCTCCGAGCGCACCGACCCGTCGCACGAGCCCTGCGGGCACCCCTCGAAGCGGCGATGGCGGCCGTCGGGGTGCGCCCCGTCGGCATCTCGCTCGACGACGCGGCGATGGCGTTCCTCCAGGCGAACCCCCTCCCCGAGGACGATGCCGTCGAGGACGATGACGAGGACGAGGACGCGGCACAGCGGGAGAGCGAGCGCCGGGCGGAGCTGGCGGCCGTCGAGGCGCGGTGGGCGGCCGTCCAGGACGAGCTGCTGGCGGCCGAGGCCGAGGTGGATCGCACCGCCAAGGCACTCGACACGGCGGAGCGGTCCGTCGACGCCTTCGAGGGCGAGCTCACGGTGCGGGCCGGCGAGGATGCCCACCGCCTCCAGCGCTTCGCGGCGGCCGAGCAGCTGCGGGCCCAGATCGAGTCGGTCGCCGGCACGCTGCGGCGCGCCGAGGAGGACGCCCGCGCCGTCGTCGACGCCGCGGCCCGGCTCGTCGCCGCCGCCGAAGCAGGCTTCGAGCAGTCCGCGACGGTGATCGGTGACCTCGCCCGGCGAGTCCGGAAGCTCGCCGAGGAGCTCCCGATCCACCAGCGGCCCGACGGGGACCCGCTCGAGGGCCTGCTCGACCTCGCCGAGCGCCTGCGGGAGCACGCCGAGGTCCTCCGGCCCGAGATCGACCGGGCGGAGGCGGCCGTTGCCGCGGCGTCGGTGCAGTTGGAGGAGGCCCTGGCCGAGCGGCAGCTGGCCGGAGACGCCAACGAGGGTCCGTGGGCAGAGGACCTCGTCGAGGCCCTGGAGGCCCTCCTCGACCAGCCCAGTGAAGTGCTGCTGGTGCTGGACGAGCCCTTCGTGGGCGTCGACCAGGCCACCCGGGCCGAGCTCCTCGAGATCGTCCGCGCCAGCTCGGCCCATCGCCAGATCGTCCTGCTGACTGACGACGCGGACGTGCTGGGATGGGCGATCGAGCTGCCGCTCGACGAGGCCACGGCCGTCCCCGCCGATGCCCTCTTCGCTCCCGTGCGCCACGCCGACACCGACCTCCGGGTTGCGCCGGAGCCCGTCGCCGCCGCTGTGGACATCACCGAGCTCCTGTCCCACGAGCCCGATCCCGATCCCGATCCCGATCCCGAACCCGAACCTGCGCCGACCGCCCGCCGTTGGGCCGGTCAGCGCTGAGCACAGGAGACCCGCCGTGTTCCGTCCGACCCACATCCGAACCAAGCTGGCCGTGGCCCTGGCCGTTCCCATGGTCGCGCTCGTCGCGGTCGCCGGGTTCGAGGTGATCGACTCGAAGGCCGAGGTCGACCGAGCGAAGGAGCAGACGAACCTCGCGGAGACCTCGCTCGGGCCGGGCAGCCTCGTGGTGAACCTGCAGAACGAGCGCAACCGAGCCGCCATCGACCTGATCGGTCTCGGCGCGGCGGCCGAGCTGGCGGTCGACACCAACGACGAGGCACGAGCGGCGACCGATCCCTCCGCGGTCGTGTTCAGCGAAGAGACGAACGCGCACGGCGGTCTGGTCCGGGATGCCTTCGAGCCCGCGTGGGTGGCCTTCGAGGACCTCGAGGACCTCCGCGCGGACATCGATGCCTACGACGGGCCGATGGACAGCACGAACGAGGAGTTCGCCGACGAGGTCTTCGGGCGCTACACCGCCATCATCGAGGCGTTCTTCGACGGCACCTCGACGGTCGTCTCCACCGTGGACGATGCCGAGCTGCGGAACGGCGCGGAGATCGTGGACGCGTCCACCCGCCAGAACAACATCCTGGCGCGCATCGTTCGCAGCATCGTCCAGGCGACCATCACCTCGCGGCTCGACGAGCCCGCCGTGCAGCAGGAGGTGGCGGCGCTGTTCGATCGAGGACGGGGATTCGACGACACCATCCGCGCCAACGCCACCGGGCCCTACGCGGGAGTCAGCGACGAGACCTTCGCCGAGGCCGGCATCCAGAGCTTCAACCGGCAGATCGAGTCGTACCTGGCCGGCAGCGGCGTCGAGATCACGCCGCTCCTGACCGCGGTCGCGTCCGATCCCACGATCGGGTACACGGGCCTGCGGGCGAAGGCCGGCGATCTGCTGATCGCGGAGGCCGCCAGCAAGGAGGACGAGGCGGTCGCTCGCATGAAGGTCCTGTCGGGCATCGCGCTCGGCGGGCTCGCCCTGGCCCTGCTCGTGACCTGGCTGGCCAGCCGGTCGATCACCCGCCCGCTTCGCTCCCTCAAGGTCCAGGCCGAGGACATGGCCGGCACCCGGCTGCCGGCGGCGGTGCGGCAGATCCTCGACACCCCGCCCGGCGAGGATGTCGTGATCCCGGACGTGCAGCCGATCACGGTCAAGACCCGTGACGAGGTGTCGGAGGTCGCGGCTGCGCTGAGCCACGTCCAGTCGAGCGCCGTCGACCTCGCCGTCGAGCAGGCGGTCCTGCGGCGCAACATCTCGGACTCCTACATCAACCTGGGCCGGCGGAACCAGAACCTCCTCAGCCGGCAGCTCGACTTCATCACCGAGCTCGAGCGCAACGAGACGGACCCCGACAGCCTCGAGGGCCTGTTCCGCCTGGACCACCTCGCCACCCGCATGCGCCGGAACGCCGAGTCGCTCCTCGTGCTGGCGGGCATCGAGGCACCTCGCCAGTGGTCGGCCCCCGTGCGGGTCGCCGATGTCGTCCGTGCCGCCCTCGGCGAGGTCGAGGACTACCAGCGATGCGTCGTGCGCCACCTGGAGCCTGCGTCGGTCACCGGCGCCATCGCCACCGACCTGGCCCACGTGCTCGCCGAGCTCATCGAGAACTCGCTGTCGTTCTCGCCGCCGGATCAGTCCGTCGAGGTGAAGGGCCGTCTGACCACCTCCGGTTACACGGTGGCCATCACCGACAACGGCCTGGGCATGTCGGGTGACGACATCGAGCGGGCCAACCGGCGCCTGGCCGGCAAGGAGAGCTTCACGGTGGCGCCGTCCCGGTACCTGGGGCACTACGTGGCCGGTCACCTCGCCAGCCGTCTCGGCATCGTCGTCGAGCTGCAGGAGAGCCCGGCCGGTGGCATCACCGCCCGCGTCGACGTTCCGATGGGTCTCCTCGCGGACGAGGAGCTCGACCGGACCCTCGCGAAGGCGCCCACCCCGGAGCCGGTCCCCGAACCCGTCGTGGCTGGACCCACGGCCGCCGCCGTGTCGACCGAGACGACGACCAGCGGCCTGCCGCGCCGCGGTGGTCAGCTGGTCGCGGTCGACGAGCCCGAGCTCGAGCCGATCGAGGCCGCCACGTCCGCACCCACGGCCGAGCCGGACGAGGAGGTCACGACCTCGGAGCCGGAGCCCGCCGTCGCCGCGGACCCGTCCCCGTCGCCCGTCGCGCCGGCCGGCCCGGTCACGTTGCCGATCAGCGGGTTCGGCGGCCTCGCCGTATCCCGCCCATCGGGCCCCTCGATGTATACGGTGGCAGCGACCCAGGGGCGTACTGCGGTGCACGGGGAGGCCACCGATGAGCTCCCAGCGACGAACGACGTCTCCACCCCGAGTGGGCTGGCACGACGAGTGCCAGGGGCGCAACGCCCTGACGCAGGCCTGGCCGCCCGCACGACCGAGCCGACGGTCTCCGAGCCGGCCCGGACCAGTCCCGAGGACGTGTACTCGTTCCTCTCCAACTTCCAGTCCGGCGTGGCCCGAGGTCGCGCCGATGCCGCCACTGACACCCCCACGAGCCAGGAGGAAGGGCGATGAGCCACCAGACCCTCAGCGAAGAGGCCCGCAGCTTCAGCTGGCTGCTGAACGGGTTCGTCGAGAAGACGGCCGGCGTGACGGATGCGGTTGCGGTGTCCTCCGACGGGCTCCTCATGGCGATGTCGAGCAGCCTCACCCGCGCCAGTGCTGAGCAGCTCGCCGCGATCATCTCTGGCATGGTCAGCCTCGGCAACGGGGCGTCCACCTGCTTCGGCTTCGACGGGCTCGAGCAGGTCATCGTCACCATGCGTCGTGGCTTCCTGTTCGTGTCGTCGATCTCCGACGGCAGCTGCCTCGGGGTCGTGTCACAGCGTGGTTGCGACATCGGCCTCGTCGGCTACCAGACCACCCTGCTCGTCGAACGAGCCGGTGCCGTCCTCACCCCGGATCTGGTTGCCGAGCTGAAGCAGGAGATGCTGGTGTCATGACCGAGCGAGACGAAGCGCAAGGCGGTCACGACTTCGTCCGTCCGTTCATCATGACCGGCGGCCGGACCCGTGCCGACCGGCGCGATCTCCGCATCGAGACCATGCTCCAGGCATCCGTCGCCGACCTCCCGATGGACCTTCCGTCGGAGCAGGAGGACCTGCTGCTGGCGTGCCGGGACGAGCCGCTGTCCGTGGCCGAGGTGGCCGTCAAGCTCCACCTCGTGGTGGGTGTCGTCGCGGTCATCGCCGGCGACCTCATCGCATCGGGGCTCCTCGATGTCCACCACACTGATCCCGTCGAGATCGAGCTCGACATGCTGACCAAGATGATCGAGCGCGTGCGCGCCATCTGATCCGGACCCTGCAGGAGGAAATCGTGCACGCCACTGAACCCCAGCGCACCAACGCCAGGATCGTCCCCGTCAAGTTCGTCGTCGCCGGCGGCTTCGGTGTGGGCAAGACGACCTTCGTCGGCGCCATCTCCGAGATCGAGCCGCTGCGCACCGAGGCCGCCATGACCTCGGTGTCGTCCGGTGTCGACGACGTCACCCACGTCGGCCAGAAGACCACCACCACCGTCGCCATGGACTTCGGGCGCATCACCGTCGACGAGACGCTCGTGATGTACCTGTTCGGCACACCGGGCCAGGAGCGCTTCGGCTTCATGTGGGACGACATCTGCACGGGCACCCTCGGCGCCGTCGTGCTCGTCGACACGCGCCGGGTCGACCAGTGCTTCCCGGCGATCGACTACTTCGAGGCCAAGAGCGTCCCGTTCGTGGTCGGCATCAACGGCTTCGAGGGTGCGCCCCGCTACGCGATCGACGAGGTGCGTGAGGCCCTGGGCGTCGGCGACCACGTGCCGGTCGTCGAGTGCGACGCGCGCGATCAAGGAGAGCGTGAAGCAGGCGCTCATCACCTTGCTCGAGAGCCTCGTCGCCCAGGCCCGTGCACGTGAGGGCGTCGCCTAGGAGATCTGGACCGGCGCCCCGCACCGGTGAGCCTCGCTAGCCTCGGCCGTTCCCGGGGCGCGTAGCTCAGCTGGCTAGAGCGCTGCCCTTACAAGGCAGATGTCGGGGGTTCGAGTCCCTCCGCGCCCACCCATGAACCGCAGTTTCAGACTGCTGGGCGATGCCTCGCAGCTCATCACCCTCCTCTCGCCGTCTCCTGGCGAGCGGCTGGTGTCGTGGGCGAGTGAGTACGTCAGGCCAGGATCCCGAGGCCCTTGGCGATGAGGTCGACGCCGAACACGAGGAGCAGCACTGCCATCACAGCGTCGTTGTGCACTCCGAGCCAGCCCTTGAGGTCATCGAGGGTGCGCTCAGCCTTCTCGCCACCGACGAGGTAGTAGACGACGGGGCCGACGATCGTGAGGCTGGCGATGACGACGAACACTAGGAGCGAGACGACCGACTCGCTTGTCGACAGGCCGAGCTGCGCGACCGCCGTGCCGGCGGCGACGGCGAGGATGAGGTTCTTCGGGTTCACGCCAGCAAGTAGGAAGCCGAGGCCGAGTGCCTTGCCGGGCGTCAGGGTGTCGATCATCGACATCCACTTGGGCATCGCCGGCTGCTCGCCCGGCGCTGGGCGCCGCTTCCAGGTGCGGGCAGCGCCGGCGAGCAGGAGCAGGCCGAGCGCGACCTTGCCCCAGGCGATGCTGTCGGCGGTGCTGCTGCTCGATGCGGCATCCGCCGAGTCCGCGAGCGCATAGGCCGCGCCGCTGACGATCCCGAGCGCGACGATCCATCCGAGTCCGAACATCGGACCATTCACTCGTGCCCGTCGGGTGAACAGCATGAGGATCACGGCGATGATCGGGAAGGGACTGACCGCGACGCCGACGGCAAACCCGAGTACCTCACTGATGCCCTGTGCCATGGTTCCCATCCGGATCGCCTTCGACGGGTTCGAACCCGTTCAGCCTTCGCACCGCTCACAGGTCCTTGCGGTACCACCGGGTCGTCGTGCCCGCTGGGCAGTCCTCGATGGTGCCGACGGTCCGGTATCCGATCCGGTCGTAGAAGTCGGCGGTCAGCACGTCATACGTGAGCCCCATGACCAGCCGACATCCGCCTCGTCGGGCTTCGGCTTCGGCTTCGGCCATGAGTGCTCGGGCCAGCCCATGGCCTCGCAGCGGGTCGTCGACCCACAAGGCGTGGATCTGGCAGCACCCACCCCAGATGCTGCCGGAGGCGCCGGCCATGACACGTCGGTCATCGTCGCGGACGAAGATCCCGAACTCGCGCTCCTCGGTGCCGACGGCCGCCATCGCGGCCTCCGCCAGTCGCTCCTCGAGAACGGCCAGATCGCGCGGATCGGGCTCCTGTTCGACGACGAGGGCGTACGAGCCGTCCACCGGCTGGAGCGTCGCGTGTGCCAACTAGTCGGCGAGCATCTGCTCGAGCAGGGTCGCATCGTCGAAGTAGGCCCGCATCGCCTTGATCTTGTCGCCATCGAAGTCGGCGACGACGGCGGCCCCCAGCAGCAGCTCATGGCCGTTGGGCTCGATGACCAGCTGCTCGGCGACCACGAAGGGGCCGGAGAAGGTGGCCGCGACCCGGAACTCGGCCAGCCCCCGGTCGCCGAAGACGTCGACGGAACCGACGTCGATGTCGACGTCAGCGAACGCCTGCTCGCGGAACGCGAGGCTCTCCGCGAGGTCCGCGATGCCGCTGGCGAGCAGGTTCGGCGTCCACACGGTGACGTCGTCGGTGAACAACGAGCCGAGGTCGGCGATAGCCGCGTCGTCGGGCCGGATGCAGGTCTCGATGGCGCGGCGCAGGGTGTCACCGCGTGAACCGTCAGCCATGGGTGCTCCTCGTGCTTGCTTCGGTGGTGGCGGCGGGCACTAGAGGCCGAGGACGTTCGCTTTGGCGGCGGCGAACTCGTCGTCGGTCAACGCGCCGCTGTCGTGCAGCGAGGCCAAGCGCTCGATCTCGCTGGTCGGGTCGCTCGCGCTCGGCGCGGGAGGCGGAGGGGCGGGGGGCGGAGGGGCCTGGTCGTACGCCGGCTCGGCCGCAGGCGCCTCGTCAGCGGCCGAGTTCCTGCCTCGCTCGTATGCCAGTCCACCGGCGACCATCATCGTCCGGCGGCGGGTTCTCCGACGCACCATTCCCATGGCTGTCTCCTGTCTCATGGGTGACGTGCACGACCAACGGCACGGGCCAGCAACCTGAGGTTCGGCCACTGCCGACGCTACGTCGACAACGGAGACGGAGCATCGTACAGATCGGGTGATTGGGCGGGTTCGCTCAGCGGTCACCCCGGCCGACGACCTCGCAGGTGAGTCCATCCGCGGTCCCGCCGACGCGACGGTCGTAGTGCACCCGCAGGACCGACTCGGGACCCACCTCCAGCGGCTCGGGCACCACCCACACGGATGTGGCCCAGCTCGATGCCGGCCAGATCCAGGGATCGAGGGTGTGTGCGATGGCCCCGTGGAGGTCGGCCCGGAAGGTGAGGGCGATCGCGTTGACGATGCCCGGCGGGTCGACGCCGAGGTCGGCGGACGAGCTGAGGGACGGCTCCTCGAAGCTCGTGAGATCGACCGAGGTGAGGACGGCCGGTCGTCCCACCTGCGCCCAGGTGGCGACGACCTCGCCTTCCGTGACGGTGTGGAGGGGAGCAGGGCTCGCCGCGTCGAGGAGCGGCTCGAAGTCGATGCCGTACAGCTTGCGCCAACGTCCGACGGCAGCGCGCCCGAAGGTCCGCTGCCTGATCTCGGCCTCCGGGAGCCTCACCGGGCGCGCCAACACGGTCAGCGCGTGCGGGATCAGTCGAGCTCCCGGCTTGAGCAACCGGCGACGGGCATCGAGCGTCGTCTCGAGGATCTCCTCCTCGAACGGCTCGTTCCCGATGACCTCCGCGACCAGGAGGTCGGCTCGTTCCGGCAGCTCGATCTGCCTCGACCAGCCGGGGAGGAGCGTCACACGGTCCGCGACCCCGTTGACCTCGAACACCTTCTCGGCGACCCCGGCGATGTCGCTGGCCTCCACTGCGTACACCTGGCGGGCACCCGCCCGGGCGGCCGCCACGGCCAGGACCCCGCTACCCGTGCCGATGTCGAGGACGACGTCGCCTGGTTGCACCGCCGCGGTCAGTGCCGCCAGGTAGTCACCCGTTCTGCGGTCGTCGTGGAGCATGCGAGCGTGCTCCACGGGGTCGGCCCAACCGCTGGTCGGGGTACGGCCAGCTCCCGCCAGCAGAGCACCCTCCTCGATGAGCATGTTGATGGCGCTCATCGTCGGGGCGAACTCGGTCGACCCGCAGTGCTCAGCCTCGAGCCGCTCCACCGCGCCCTGCAGCGTGATCGGGCGCGAGAACAGCGAAAGGACTGCGAAGCCACTTGGCCCGATGTCGATGATGGTCCCGACCGGCGAATCGACCAGAACGTGGCCTGCCGCATCCCACCTCGTGCGGACGCCGGGCGCGAGCCGCAGCACCGTGTCCGGGGACAGATCGTTGTCGGGCAACGTCACCTCATCGCGTCGACCGCCTCGGCCACGCCAGGGAAGATCGCGGCCGGGCCGAGCTCGTCGAGAGATCCATCACGCTCGAGATAGTCGAGGACGGCGCCGTGGGCACGGGCCAGGACGAGGGAGACCGACCGCGCGTGGAGCTCATCGCGTAGCCGCACCAACACGTCGGCCCCCTCGGTGTCGATCTCGTAGACGGCCTCGAAGTCGAGGACCAGCGCCCTTGGGGCGGGTTCGGACGAGGCGATGCGTGCTCGGATGTCGTCGACGACGATCTCGGCATTGGCGAAGATGAGGGGCGCCTCGAGCCGGTAGACGAGAACGGCGGGAGCGGTGACGGCTTCCGGGTTTCGCTCGACGTCCGAGAACCGCTCCGTTCCGGGTTCTCGACCGAGGACTGCACCATGCGGGTGGTCCAGACGGTGGAGCACCAGGACGAGGCTCAAGGCCATGCCGATGACGATGCCGGCGAGGATGCCGACGAGCGCCACGCCGAGAAGCGCACCGAGGGCCAGCCAGAAGTCGGGAACGCTCGCCTTCCAGAGTCGGCTGAGCTTGCGGAAGTCGATCATGCCCGAGACGGCGTGGATGACGATCGCTCCCAGCACTGCCTCGGGGAGGTCCTCGAAGACACCGGCGATGAACAAGATGGTGAGGACCACGAGCACCGCCGTTGTGAGGAAGGCCACGGGCGTCTTGGCGCCCGCATCCGTGGCCGCCGCCGACTTCGAGAGGCTGCCGGTCGGCGCGAACCCTTGCAGCACCCCCGCGCCGACGCTTCCCGCCCCGTAGCCGATCAGCTCGCCGTTGGGATCGACGGGCTCGTTGTCCTCGGCGGCATAGGCCTTGGCGATGGCCAGCGACTGCGCGAAGCCGACGACGATGATCCCGAAGGCCCCGGGCACCATGTCCCAGACGGCGCTGGCGGTCACCGCGGACCACGGCACGAAGTGGAAGCCCGTCGGAACGGCGCCGACGACGTCGACGCCGTCTGAGGTGAGGTCCAACAGCCCGGTGGCCACGATGCCGAGCACCACCACGACGAGCGCCCCAGGGACCTTGGGTGCGTACTTCGCGAGCGCGAAGAGGATGATCAGGGCCGAGACCCCGACGACGGTCGTGGTCCAGTCCCACGAACCGATGTCGGTCAGCACCCCCCACAGCTGCTGCGCCGTGTTGCCGGAGGGCTTGGGCGCGCCGACGACCTTGTAGAGCTGCCCTACGGCGATGTAGAGGCCGAGCCCGACGATGAACCCGTCGAGGACGGGCTTGGCGAAGAAGCGCGAGATGAACCCCATGCGGAGCAGGCCGAGCACGACGTAGAGAACGCCGACGAGGATGGCCAGGGCGGCCGTCAAGGCGATGTAGTCGTCGGATCCGCTCGCCGCCAACGGCGCGACCGTGGAGGCAGACAGCACAGCGACCGTCGAGCTGGGACCGACGAACAGGCGCCTCGACGAGCCGAACACGGCGTAGCCGACGACGGCGAACGGGACGGAGTACAGGCCGAACTGCACCGGTACCCCGGCGATGGAGGCGTACGCCATCGCCTCGGGGACCACGAGTGCCCAAACCGTCAAGCCCGCGATCGCATCCGGGCCCAGCCATCGGGTGTGGTACCCGGTGATCCACCGCAGGAAAGGCAGGTAACGGGCCAGCCGTGGAGTCGTGTCGTTCATCGAGCAACCACCGCCTCAGGGTGCTGGGGTGGGCTGCGGCACACATCACCCACAACGGGTGAGCGTGCGTCTCACTCCGTGGACCGGGGTCAGTCGTACGTTCTGGGCGATGACGAACGGGCGTTTCCGCTGCACCCTCACCATCTGTGGACGACTCCCCGGAGCGTGCCAGTGAGTCCGATCTGCTGCACGAGCTGGAGTGCCGGCTTCGCGAGGACTTCCCAACCGTGGCTGACGCCGCTGTCGCCAAACAGGTGTGCGAGAGCTGGGAGCGGTGCGCGTGCGTGAAGCCCCTGCGTCACCGGATCGTGTGGACCGAGCGTTCGGCCCGCCAGGCGCTGCGACGCCTGTGAGCCGGGACGAGGGTGCGCACCGTGCGCCGCGACCGCTCAGGTCAGCAGACCGATTCGGCGAGCACTTGTGACCGCATCACCCCGTGACGACACTCCGAGCTTGCGGTAGATAGCGACGGAGTGGGACTTGGCCGTGTTCCGGCTGATGTTCAGCTCCAGTGCGATGTCGTGGAGCGAGAGGTTCGACGGCAGGTACACGAGGAGCCGAAGCTCAGCCGCCGTCAGAGACTGCACCTCCTGCGTCGGAGCACCCTCGCCCGACACGAGGATGACCTCGAGCTCGTCGAGCAGGTCGTTGAGGAAGCCCGCCGAGGGGTCGCGCCGTCGAGCACGCTGTCCATCAGCGACCAGAGCGCGGGCGGCCGCTCGGTCCCCGAGGATGAGGCTCACCCGAGCGAGGAGCACCTTGGCGAACACCACGCTGCGCGGTGACAGGCCCCCTATCCGTTTGAGTGCGTCCTCAGCCCTCGCTCCGAGCACCCTCGCCTCATCGAATCGATGGCAACGCGCGCACGTCACTGCTCCGATTGCGAGCACCGGGAGCGCGAAGACCACGCACTCCAGGTTGTGGAGATCGACGAGGCGCACCGACCTCGTTGCGAGACGGTCGGCCTCGGCGAGGTCGTCGTCGTAGAGCGCGAGCAAGGCGAGGTGGGCCAGGGCTCCCGCCTCATACATCGGCACTCCGTCCAGGAAGGGGAGGGACTCCTCGAGCCGTTGCCTGGCCAGACCGTGCTCACCCACCATCGAGTGGGCGGAGCCCTGGACGACGGTCGCGAACACCCACCACGGGTTCTCCCCTGGCCCTCCTTCGGCCCGGACAATCTCGGTGTCGCGCAGGACCCCGGGGACTCCGTCACGGGCGGCGACAGCCTTCACCGCAGCGATCGCCGCCCGTACGGAAGGCGAGCCATCGGGAAGGGGCGTCGCCGGATCGAAGCGCGCCGCCGCCCTCAGGGCTCGTTCGGCCAGCGCACCGTCGCCGGAGGCCACCCCCAGCCATGCCCACGCGACCGCTGCCGAAGGCGACCGCGTCATCGCGCCTTCGCCGAGGAGATCGAGCCACATCGCGAGGCGCTCGATGCGGCCGTGGAACGTGAGCGCCGCCGCGTGCGACAGGATGAGATCCGACGCCCGGGGCTCGTCACCAGCCCGAGCTGCGTGCCGAACCGCGCGGTCGATGTCCCCATGGGCCTCGAGCACGACGCTCGCTCGCCGCTCCAGCTCGCGGGCCAGCAGAGGACTCGAGACCTCCAGTCGGTCCCGCAACAGCTCGGCGAAGAGATGGTGGTACCGGAAGCGAACTCCGTCGTTGTCGAGTGGTTTCAGGAAGAGGTTGCCGGATCGTTCGATGGACTGGAGCAGCCGAGCCGAGTCGTCGCGCTCCAGCACCTCGTCGAGCAGAGGGCCGGTCATCGTGTCGAGCACGGATGAGCGCTCGAGGAACTCCACCACGTCGGTCGGCGTCACGGAGAGGACCTCCTGGACGAGGAAGTCCCCGACGAGCCGATCGCGTCCGGTGAACGCGGTCGTGGCCCCGTCGCCGCCCCAGCTCCGCATGAAGAGCTCGGCGAGGTGCAGTCCTGCGGGCCAGCCTTCCGTCCGCTCCACCAGCTCATCGACGTGGTCAGCTGCGACGTCCAGGCCTGCGCGTCGAAACAGCTCGGTTGCCTCTCGCGATGACATCGCGAGATCGCTCACCCCGACTTCGAGGAGATCATCTGTCACTCGGCGCTTCGCGAGCGGGAGGTGGTCCACCGAGCGGCCGACCAAGCCCAGGGTGCCACCCGGTGGTGTTCCGCGGAGAAGGGCATCGATGCAGTGCAGCGAGGCGGATGAGGTAAGCACGTGGACGTCGTCGAGAAGTAGCACGTTCGGAGGCCTGTCCTCGAGGCAGCGGATGAGGGCGGGGAGCAGGTCGAGGTCGACGGAGCGCCCTGGACCCGTCAGAGCACGCAGGGCTCGGGAGTCGATCGCCTCGACGTGGTCGAGCGCCAGGGCGATGTGCTGGCAGAGGTGGACGGCGTCGTCGTCGAGGGCGTCGAGCTGGACCCAGGCGAATGGGCGGTCGTCGGCCTGTTCCCACAGCAGTGCGGTGATTGTCTTGCCGTAGCCCGACGGAGCGGTGATGCTCACCGCCGCCTTGTCGGATCTGAGCAACCGCTGGACGAGATCCTCTCTCGGGAGGGTCCCCTCATGGCGCGGAGGTGGATGCGAGCTCGTCGCGGTCACTCCCGGCAGGGCATCCCTCAGTCGAACCTCGCTCGCGCTGCCGGGCGCGTCGACGACCACGGGAGCGGAGTCTAAACTGCGGCCAGGCCCTGGCTGCGAGTCGATGCCGCCGTCGACGGCCTCTCATGGCTCCAGCCCAGTGTCCCGGCGACGGTGATCCCTCGTGTCCACCAGCAGCTGCTCGATGAGGTCGGCGTCGTCGAAGTAGGTGTGGATCGCACAGATGCGGTCGCCTCGCATCCGAGCCACCGATGCTCCGGCCAGGGCGATCGTGCCGTGTGTTGCCTCGATCAGGATGTCGTCGGCGACGAGCATGGGTCCGGACTGGATCGCGTCGAGGTGCCATTCCGCGAACAGCAGTGGCGGCGACCAGATCAGGCTCGTGACCCGAAACTGCACGACCAGGAGCGGCCAGGGCTCTTGCAGGAGCTGCGTCTGTGCTTCGGCCCGCGTGCAGTAGGCGAGCGTTGGCGACCAACCCTCGGCGTCGTCGGTCAGGACCCGCGGCAGGGCCTCTGGCTCACCGACCACACCAGCCTCGATGGCGCGCGCCAGACGTAGCCGCTCCGCGCTCGTCAGCTCTGGGGCATCTGCTCCAGCCAGGGTCGGCTGCCGCGGTCTTCGAGATCCGATGTCGCGGCGCCACGGAAGCTCGGCCAGCCCGCCCCCGCTCGTTGTTCGTGGAGCGGACGCAGCACTCGCGGCCACATAGCTGAGCGGTCGATCGGAGTTGAACAGCAGGAGCAACGAGCTCCTCTCGTCGAAGGCAGCGAAGACGCAGGTGTGGACTCGGACGGCGTGGCCGGCACCGAGAACGATGCGCCGGCGCTCGTTCGCACGTCATCGCCCAGTCTGGGTGATGATCGTCGTCGCACGGCGTGATTGGGTCGTTCGTGAGGGCGCCCGACCGACAGTGCCGATCCTGCGACCGATCCAGGACGACAGGAAAGGAGTTAGCGTGACCACGCTCGACCCAATGAGGAGTCTGCGGATGGCAGCCCATGCACGCCGGGTGGGGGTCGACGGATGAGTGAGATCGACCGCAGTGCGCTGCCGATCCGCCGGGAGCCGTCCGGAGGGGTGATCAACAAGACCCTCGAGGGCTCTCAGCCTGACTGGAACCTGATCGGCCACCCGACCGCCCCGGTCGATGCACCGAACGTCCTGCTGGTGCTCATCGACGACGCGGGGTTCGGCAACCCGAGCACCTTCGGCGGACCGATCCAGACGCCGAACTACACGCGGGTCGCCGACGGCGGGGTGCGGTACAACCGGTTCCATGTCACGGCGCTGTGCTCACCCACGCGCGCCGCGCTGCTGACCGGCAGGAACAGCCACTACGTGGGCTTCGGTTCGGTCGGCGAGTTCGCGGGTGGGTTCCCTGGCTATTGCGCCACACTGCCGAGGGACTGCGCCCCGCTGCCCAGGATCCTGCGCGACAACGGCTACAGCACGGCCGCGTTCGGGAAGTGGCACCTCACGCCGGACGGCCAGCAGGGTCCGGCGGGGCCGCTCGACCGCTGGCCGAACGGTTGGGGCTTCGACTACTTCTACGGCTTCCTCGGAGGTGGCGCGAGCCAGTGGGACCCGTGCCTGGCCGAGAATCAGAAGATCATCGGCACGCCCGACGAGTACTACGACGAGGACGACCCCTACTACTTCCCGGATGCGATGGCGGACCGCACCCTCGAGTGGCTGCACGGCGTCCGAGCCCAGGACGCGCACAAGCCGTTCTTCATCTACTTCTCGACCGGGTGCAGCCACTCCCCGCACCACGTCTCGAGCGAGTGGGCCGACAAGTACAAGGGGAAGTTCGACCAGGGATGGGACCAGCTCCGGGAGGAGACCTTCTCCCGCCAGAAGGACCTCGGTGTCATCCCCCCCGACACCGAGCTCACAGCCCGCGACGACGCCTTTCCGGCCTGGGACGACCTTCCGGACAAGCTCAAGGCCTTCTACGCGCGCCAGATGGAGGTCTATGCGGGCTTCTCGGAGAACGCCGACCACAACGTCGGCCGCGTGATCGACGCGATCGAGGAGCTGGGCGAGCTCGACAACACGCTGATCCTGTGGATCTGGGGTGACAACGGCGCCAGCATGGAAGGAACGGTCACCGGTTCGTTCAACGAGCTGACGATGCAGAACGGCATCCCCCTCACCGACGAGATGCAGCTCCAGCTCGCTGAGCGCTACGGCGGCCTGGACCAGTGGGGCGGCCCGATCATGGACCCGCACTATTCGGCGGCTTGGGCCTGGGCCGGGAACACGCCGTTCCAGTGGGGCAAGCAGGTCGGCTCACATCTTGGAGGGACCCGCAACCCGCTGGTCGTGCACTGGCCCGATCGCGTCGACGACAGAGGTGAGCTCCGCTCACAGTTCACCCATGTGATCGACGTGGCTCCCACGATCCTCGATCTCGCCGGGATCCCGGTGCCCGACACCGTCGACGGGATCGAGCAGGAGCCGATGCAGGGGACCTCCTTCGCCGCGTCGCTGACCGAGGGCGCGGCTTCGGAGCATCGCACCCAGCAGTACTTCGAGACCATCGGCAACCGCGGCATGTACAAGGACGGCTGGTGGCTCGCGATGAGGACGGAGCGCATCCCCTGGGTGCTCACGCCCGACGCGCTCAAGCCGTACGCGCCGGGTGTGTGGGACCCCGACGCGGGCCCGGCGGAGCTCTACTACCTGCCCGACGACTTCTCCCAGGCGAACGACCTCGCAGCCGACCACCCGGAGAAGGTCGAGGAGCTCAAGGCCCTCTTCTGGGAGGAGGCGGAGCGGTATCGGGTCCTGCCCCTCCTCGCTGCCCTCTCCACGTTCTTCGGCATGCTGCCACCCATCCCCGACGAGACCACCTTCGAGTACCGCGGAGGCGTGCAGAACGTGGCGGCGGGCATGATCCCGAGGATCTACAACCGCTCCTACTCGATCACCGCAGACCTGCTTGTACCCGAGGGCGGCGCGGAGGGAGTGATCGTGGCCGAGGCGGACCACCTCGGCGGGTTCACCCTGTACGTGAAGGACGGCAAGCTGACCCACACCTACTCGATGATGGGTGTGTTCGTCTTCAAACAGGTCGCCGAGGAGAACCTCCCCAGCGGTGACGTGACGGTTCGCATGGAGTTCGCCGCCGACGGTGCGACCCCGGCGACCGGCGGCGAGGTGACCCTGTACATCGACGACCGGCCAGTGGGCAAGGGACGGATGGACCACACGGTCCCGGTCCGCTTCTCCGGCTACGCCGGCATGGACATCGGCCGCGACAACGGCGGTGTCGTCGACCTCAGCTACGAGAGCATGAAGCCCTTCGCCTTCACCGGCACGGTGAAGAAGGTCACCTTCGACGTGCAGCCACACCTCTCCTCGCAGGACGAGATCGACCTCCACGCTGCGGCCCACCAGGGCCAGGCCGCTCACGGACTATCCGCCTGAAGATCACGAGGAAGCGCTGATGCACATCGACGACGAGACAACCGACGTCCTGATCGGCGGCTACCTCTCCACCGACGCCGCCCACGAGGACTACGCCGCCGTCCTGGACTGCGGTGCGCGCCTCTGGGGTGCCGTCGTGGTGAGCAAGGACCTCGAAGGCAACCTCTCGGTGGAGGAGACCGACCACGCGGTGGCCGAGGGCGCCGCGGGCCTCGCCTCGGTCGGCTTCGTGGTGGGTCTGTTCGCCCCACCACTGCTCGCCGCCACCGCCATCGGCGCGGCGCTCGGCGCGGTCGGTGGTGAAGCACTCCACAAGAAGCTCGGCAGCGGCATCGGCGAGAAGGCCGGCGAGACGATCCCGATCGGAGGCGCCGGCCTGATCGTCGCCTACCCGCGCTCCGCGGCCGAGCAGGTCGAGCCCGCCGTCACCCGAGCAGTGCAGAAGGTGGTCGGAGAGGCCGAGGGAAACCACGTGAAGGCGCTCAAGGGAGCGCTGGCCGACGCCCAGGAGAAGATGGCCGAAGAGGGAAAGAGCCACTAGGCCCCTTGCAGCAGAAGGGAGGCTGCGTCGTGGCCGAGGATGCGGCGCCGCGCGTGCTGATCGTCTACTTCTCCTTCACCCAGCAGACTCGCCGAGTCGCGGACACGATGGCGGACGCGCTCCGTGATCGTGGGTACGGGGTGACGGAGGCTGCGATCGAGTTCACCGACGCGCACTACGGAAAGCGGTTCTCGCAGCACCCGATGAGCCGGCCGATCGCGAACATCTTCGGCATGCTGCCAGCGCAGCTCCGGAAGAAGACAGGCGAGATCAGCATTCCACCGGAGGCGTCGGAGGCCGACTACGACCTGGTTGTCATCGGCTCGCCCACCTGGTGGCTCACCACCTGCATGCCGGTCCGCACCTACATGCACGATCCGGCGGCAGGAAGCGTTCTCGCCGGCCACCCGTTCGCGGTGTTCTCCACGTCCCGCCGCTACTACAAGGGCAACCTGAAGACCATCCGCGAGCTGGGGGTGAAGCGCGGTGGGCAGTTCGTCGACGAGACACACTTCGTTGCCGACGGCAATCAGGTGACCTCGATGTGGTCATGGCTCGTGTTCATGCGCCGCGAGATCGAGACGCGCCGTTCGTGCGGTGTTCCCCTGCCCAAGCCCAACCTGAAGGTTGGCTTCGAAGCGCAGGCGACGACCTTCATCAACGATGTGGCCGACAAGGTGTTCACCCACTCGACCACCGACGCGAGCTGAGCGGCGTGGTCGGGTCAGACGGCCGCGGGACGGTCGTGATCACCGGCACATCAACCGGCATCGGCGCGGCGTGTGCCCTGCGGCTCCTGGACGCGGGGTTCTCGGTGGTCGCCGGCGTCCGTCGCGAAGCCGATGCTCAGTCCCTCGCCACGCGCACGTCAGGAGAGGTGACGCCGCTGCCCATCGACATCACGGACGCGGAGATGACTGCAGCGGCGGTCGAGGCGGTCTCGAGGGTTGTGGGTGATCGCGGCATCGCTGGCCTGGTGAACAATGCCGGCATCGTGCGGCCCGGCCCTCTCGAGTACCAGCCGATCGAGGATCTCCGCCGCCAGCTCGAGGTCAACCTGGTCGGCCACGTCGCGGTGACCCAGGCGTTTCTTCCACTGATTCGCATGGGCCAGGGTCGACTGGTGAACGTCGGGTCGATCGGCGGACGCCTCGTGCTCCCGCTCCACGGCGCATACAGCGCGTCGAAGTTCGCCATCGAGGCGGTCACTGACGCCTTCAGGCTCGAGCTCCGGCAGTGGGACATCCACGTCTCGCTCGTTGATCCTGGGGCCACCGCCACCGCGATCTTTGCGAAGACGATTGCCGCCATGGACGACATGGAGCAGGGCCTCCACGATCGTGGGATCGACGTCTATGACGGTCAGATCGCCTCCGTGCGCGCTCTCGTCGAGAAGACTGCCGCCGATGCCGTGCCACCCGACCGCGTCGCGAGGGCGGTCGCCCATGCACTCACCGCGAAGAAGCCGAAGACGCGCTACCTCGCCGGGAAGGGCGCGCGGACGGTGGCTCTGATGGCCAAGTCGCTCCCTGATCGCCTGAAGGACCTCGCAGTCGCGCGCGCGGCGAAGATGCCCAAGTCGGACTGAGCGAGCACCACTCCGACGGGGTGCGCGTGAATGAGCACTGTCACAACCGAGCGGTTCACCCTCTTGGGGGGATGGCGGGTGTCGACGGGTCCGTTTGGGTGAAGCGGTGGAGCCGTTCCGCGAGGCATACGAGGGTCGGGGCGCCTTTGCGCCGGAGAGCCGACCGCCGATCGCGACCCGGTATCTGCCGTTCGCAAGGTCGCTGTCGGGGTACTCGAGGGAGCGGCTCCGGACCGATGTCATCGCTGGCATCACGGTGGCCGCCCTGGCCCTTCCGTCGGCCATGGCCTATGCGGAGCTAGCCGGTGTTCCGGTCAGCGCCGGCCTCTATGCCCTCCTGCTGCCCGTCGTTGCGTACGCCATCTTCGGGTCCGCGCCTCGGGTGGTCATCGGGCCAGAGGGCACGGTGGCGCTACTGGTCGCGACGGCGATCGCTCCGCTCGCCGCCAGCGGGAGCGACGAGTACGCGCAGTTGGCCGCGATGCTCGCCCTGCTGGTGGGCGTGGTGTTCTTCGCCGCCCGTCTTGCTCGGCTCGGCTGGATCGCCGACTACTTCTCGCAGGCGGTCCTGGTTGGCTACATCACAGGGGTCGCCATCGTGCTCATCCTCGGCCAGCTCGGCAAGCTGGTTGGCGTCTCCAGCGACGAGGAGGGGGCCATTCGCGAGGCAGTCGACATCGTCCGTCACCTCGACGACGCCAATGGTGCGACGGTCGTGGTCGGAGCCATCTCACTGGGGCTCCTCGTCCTCGCCGCCAGGATCAGCAAGCGCATCCCGGGCGCACTCGTACTCATGGTCCTCGGCATCGCCGCGTCGTGGGCGTTGGACCTTGCGTCTCAGGGCGTCGCCGTCACCGGCCCCGTGCCCAGCGGGCTGCCGTCGCTCGCTCTGCCCGACGTGTCGCGTTCGGACCTTGGCACGCTCACCGCGGCGGCGGTGGCCATCTTCCTCGTTGCGTTCTCCGACGCCATCCTCACCGCCCGCTCCTTCGCCGCCCGCCATCACGAGGTCGTCGATGCGGACCAGGAGCTGCTCGCGTTCGGCTTCGCCCAGATGGCTGCAGGGGTCACCCAGGGCATGCCGGTCGGCACGAGTGGGTCGCGCACGGCGGTCAACGACGACATGGGCGCGACGAGCCAGGTCAGCGGGCTGGCGGCGGCCGCGATGATCGGCGTCATCCTCCTGTTCCTCACGGCACCCATCGAGTACCTGCCGTCGGCCGTCCTTGGCGCAGTGATCGTGTTCTCAGCGTCCAAGCTGGTCGATCCCGACCAATGGCGGTCGCTCGCGCGCAGCAGCACGGCGGAAGTGGTCATCGCCTCCATCACGGCTGTCTTCGTCGTCACGATCGGTGTCCTGCAGGCGATCATCGTGGCCGTCGTCCTGTCGATCGCCGACGTCGTCCGGCGGGCGGCACGACCTGCGGACGCCGTGCTCGGGTGGTCGGCCAAGGAGGACCGGTACGTCGACGTCAGCGACCACCTCGATGCCGGCATCATCCCCGGGACAGTCGTCTACCGCATCCAGGACAGGATGTTCTTCGCCAACGCCCACTTCTTCAAGCGTCGACTCTGGGCCGCCGTCGACGGCGCTCCCAAGCCCGTGCGGAACGTGATCCTCGACTCCTCGTTCATCAGCGACATCGACGCCAGTGCCGAGGTCGCCCTACGCGAGGTGATCGCGGGGTTGCGCGAGCGGAACATCGAGCTCCACATCGCCAGGGCGGCAGTCGAGCTGCAGCTGCGCTTCGATGCTGTCGGCCTGACCGAGGCCGTAGGTGCCGATCACTTCCACGGCACGGTGACGGCCGCCGCCGACGCGTGCCGCCTGTCACGGCCACCTCGCCCGACGTGAACGCGGCTGATCGATCGACGGTCAGCGGTCGGTGGCGGGGTGGAGCTCGTTGAAGCGTTGGACAGCGTCGTGGACGGTGGGGAAGAGGGCGTCGTGGCCGAGGAGCTCGGTGATGCCGTAGCGGTCGAGCTCGGCTCGCACCGGTTCCATGGCCTCGGCGATGACGAGGTTGATGTCGTGGGCTTGGAGCTCGCCGTGGAGCTGTTTGATGGTCTCGCCGCCGCTGTAGTCGATGTCGGGGATGGCGGCGGCGTCGAGGCAGAACCAGCGGGGCGGTTCGGCCGAGCTGGCGAAGGCTGAGGCTTGTTCGAAGAGCAGGCTGGCGTTGGCGTAGTAGAGGCTGCCGGCGAAGCGGTACACGGTGAGTCCGGGGAGGGTGCGGGCGTCGGGGGTGGCGGGGACGCTTGTCCAGCCCCCCTGGGTCGCGGGCTGGATCACGCTGGTGCCGGGGCGGTAGGAGCGGCGGAGGTGGTCGATGATCGACGCCACGATGGCCAGGACGATGCCTTGTTCGACGCCGATGACGACCACGGTGACCGCCACGAGGGTGGCGACCCCGAACTCGTCGGGGCGAAGGCGCAGGACCTTGCGCATCCCGGCGAGGTCGACGAGCTCGATCCCGATCAGGAAGACGATCGAGGAGAGGACGGCCTTGGGCATGTACTCGATCGGTACGGTCAGGAACAGCAGCACGATCGCCACGACGGCGCCGGTGGTCAGCTGGGCGAGCTGGCTGCGTCCGCCGGCGCCGTCGACCATCTGGGTCTTGGTGGGGCTTCCGTTGACGACGAAGGTGCCCGAGATCCCGGCCGCCGCGGAGGCGGCACCCAGCCCGACGAGGTCGACGTTCTCGTCGAAGTGGTCGTTGTACTTGGCGGCGTAGGCCCGGGAGGTGGCGGCGCTCTGGGCGAGGATCAGCACGAAGATCGAGACCGCGGTGCCGATCAGGGCGGGGATCTCCGACCACGACACATCCGGGAGTCCGAGGGAGGGGAGCCCGCTGGGCAGGGTGCCGACGGTGGCCACGCCGTGGTCGGCGAGGTCCCAGTTCCAGCTGATGAAGATGGACCCGATCACGGCGACGAGGGCGCCGGGGATCTTGTCGGTGATGAGCTTGAGGCCGAGCGTCGTGGCGATCACGCCGGCGGACACGGCCACGGTGGTCCAGCTGAGGTCGCCGATGTTCTCGAGGGTGGAGGCGAGCTTGCCGAGCGTGCCGCTGAAGAGGTGGCCGCCGATGGTGACGCCGTCCCCGGACGGGATCCCGAGCATCCCGGCCACCTGACCGCAGGCGACCTGGATGCCGACGCCGGTGAGGAACCCGATCAGCACGGTGCGCGACAGGAAGTCGGCCAGGAACGCGAGGCCGATCAGGCGGGCCACGATCAACAGCACGGCGGCCATCAGCGCCAGCGCGCCGGCGAGCGCGACGTACTCGCTCGAGCCGGACGCGGCGAGGCCGGCCAGTCCGGCGGCCATGACGGCGGCGGTGGCCGAGTCGGCGCCCACGACCAGGTGGCGCGACGAGCCCAGCACGGCGAACACCAGGACGGGCAGCAGGATCGTGTAGAGCCCGGTGATGACCGGCATCCCGGCGATCGTCGTGTAACCCATCACCTCCGGGATGGCCAGCGCCGCCAACGTGACACCCGCGATGATCTCCGTGGGCACCCGTGCCCGGTCGATCGGCAACAGGCCCTGGAAGAACGGCAGCGACCGCTTCGCCGGCGGCGCGCTGGAGTCGCCAGGTTCTGTCATGGCGCTGGGGTCCTCAGATGCGCCGGCGACGCCGCCCGGGCGTCACGGCCGCGCCGACGACGGCCGCTTTGGCCACGGGCGCGGGGCCAGGCGTGACCGCTTTCGCCACGACGGCCGTCTTGGCCACTGGCGCGCCGATCACTCCAACTCTTCCCACTCGTGCTCGTCTGAGAGGCATGTCAGTCTCCTTCGGTCTCGAGTGCCTCGTCGGCTTCGACGGCGGCGATGATGGCTTGGATCGGGATGCGCCCGTTCGCGATGAGCTGGCCGCCGGCGCGGCGAGCGGCAGACGCGAACGGCGCGGCCCAGATGTTCTCGTAGATGAGCACGCCCGCGACGCTCCCCGGGGTCATCGCCGCGGCAAGGTGTTCGACGTCCTCCTCGGCGAGCAGCTCGGCGAGCTCGGCCTCGAGGACCTGCAGGGGGCCCAGCTCGTCGAGGTCGGAGAGCTCCATCGCTTCGACCGCGCCCTGGTCGTCTTTGGCGAGGATGAGCATGTCGACCAGCCGGATGATGCCGGCATCGACCAGCTTGATCAGCTCGTCCGCCATCTCACCGGTGAAGTTGGCCTGTCCCGCCGGGAACTCGATGATGACGTAGTCGACGGGCCCGAGCTCGTCCAGCGGGGTGTTGGTCATGAGGCGTCCATTTCGTTGGTTCGATGAGTGCAGCAGCGCATCTGTCGGCGAAGCCACGAGCGTCGCGCTGCTGTGCCGGCTGCACGTCATCCAATGAGGGTGATTCAGCGAAGGTCGCCCGCATTGGGTGATGACGCCTCCGACATGTTCCCTGATTGTGGTGACGTCCACTACAGGAGGTTGCAGGATGACAGAGCGACAGGGTTACGACGAGCCGACCGGATGGACCGGATGGATCGTGTTCGCGTCGGTGATGATGATCGTCGGCGGCTCACTGAATCTGATGTACGGCTTCATCGCCTTGGTCAACGACACCTGGGTCGGGTGGAACGCAGAGACCTCGACGGCCGTGCTGGCTGACCTGACGACGTGGGGCTGGGCACACGTCATCCTCGGAACCTGCCTGCTCCTCGCCGGACTGGGCGTGATGACGGGGAACATCCTGGCCCGCACGGTCGGCGTCATCATCGCCGCCCTGAGCATGGTGGCGAACTTCTTCTTCATGCCCGTCTACCCGATCTGGGCCCTGACGATCATCACCATCGACGTGCTGGTGATCTGGGCGCTCACGGCGCACGGCCGGGAGATGAAGAGCGTCTGATCGGCTGGCTGGCGCGAGCGTGGCCACTCTGACGAGGAGATGTGACACGTGACACGAGACACCACTGGGGATCCGAGCTCGATCGAATCGAGCGTCGAGCTCGGCCGGGCCGCCCGACGTGCGGCGCCGCGATCCTCGCACGGCGATTGGACACCGCGGGCCGGACGGGCCGACCCGGTTGCGCTGCTGGAGGCGCAGAACGAGTCCCGTGTGGCATGGCTGGTGCCGGTTCGGCACGAGCGGATGCGCGTGTCGCCGTTCGCGTTCTACCGAGGGGCCGCCGGGATCATGGCGAGTGATCTGGCCGGCACGCCCGACAGCGGGCTGACAGTCCAGGTCGGTGGGGACGCTCACCTTTCCAACTTCGGCGCCTACGCCTCTCCCGGACGGCGGTTGGTCTTCGACGCCAACGACTTCGACGAGACGCTGCGGGGCCCGTGGGAGTGGGACCTGAAGCGACTTGCCGCCAGCGTCGTGATCGCGGCCCGGCACTCGGACATGTCGACCGCTGCCGCTCACCGCGCGGCGAAGCAGGCCACACGCGCCTACCGGGAGGCGATGGCCGGGTTCGCTGAGATCGGGTACCTGGAGACGTGGAACCAGCTGGTCACCGTCGACGATCTCCGTGACACGGCCAGGTTGTCGCAGAAGGAGCTCAGCCGTCGGCTCGACCGCTTCGAGCGGAAGGCCAAGAGCAAGACCAGCCAACAGGCGGTGGGCAAGCTCACGGAGACCGTCGACGGTCGACGTCAGATCCGCCACGATCCGCCGGTGCTGTACCCGCTGCGCAACGTGCCCTTCGAGTACGGGCCAGACGAGATGGAGGGGGCGGCCCTCGAGGCGCTGGAGGCCTACAAGGCGACCCTCAACGACGATCGGCACTGGCTGCTCGACCGGTACCGGGTCGTGGACGTAGGCCTCAAGGTCGTGGGCGTCGGCAGCGTCGGTACCCGGTGCATCATCCTCCTGCTCGAAGGGCGTGACGAGGACGATTCGTTCTTCCTGCAGGCCAAGGAGGCGCAGGCGTCGGTCCTCGCGCCACACCTCGGCGCCAGTCCCTACGAGAACCACGGGCGCCGCATCGTGGAGGGCCAGCGCCTGGCGCAGGCCCAGTCGGACATCTTCCTGGGCTGGACTGAGGGCAGGATCGAGCACCATCACTTCTACGTGCGCCAGCTCCGTGACTGGAAGGGCTCGATCGAAGTCGAGGAGCTCACCCCCGAGCAGCTGACCTTCTACGCGGACTTCTGCGGTCGGACGCTTGCTCGAGGGCACGCTCGATCGGGTGACCCGGTGGCCATCTCGTCGTACCTGGGCAAGAGCCACACCTTCGGTCGGGCGATCGCGGCCTTCGCCGCGGCCTACGCCGACCAGAACCTCGAGGACTTCCATCGCTTCGAGGCGGCCATCGACTCCGGCCGCCTCGAGGTCGCCGCCGAGCCGGTGTGACGCTCACATCAGTCGACGCGAGCAGTCGGTCGAGGTTCACGCGGATCGACAAGGCGGGTGCTCGGGCGTTCGCGGTGCCGCGACACCCGCACCGATTCAGGCGTTCCACAGACGCGATCCTCCTCGTGCTCTCGCTGGCGGTGCTGTTGGTGACCGCGGTGAGGATCGATGAGCCGGCGGGGAGCTTCGAGGCGGCGGTGGGCTCGCTGCTGGAGAGCTTCCCGCTGGTCCTCCAGCCGGTCTGGCAGATCGCCTTCGATCTTGTCCAGGTGTGGGCGCTCTTCCTGATCGTGCTCTCGGTGCTCCGGCGGCGCTGGGGGCTCACTCGGGACCTCGCGGTCGTGATCGCCGCCGTCGCCCTCGGTGCGCTGGTCACGGGGCGGCTCGCCACCGGTGACTGGCCGGACCTCCTGGGGGGGCTGGGCTCGGCGGAGCCGCCGGCGGACTTCCCGTCGATGGCGCTCGCAGGGAGCGCGGCGGCGGTCGCGGTGGCGGCGCCCTACCTGGCCCGCCCGCTGCGCCACACCGGCCGGTGGCTCGTCGGGCTGGGAGCGCTCTCCGGGGTTGCGCTCGGCCTGGTTCCTCCGGGGTATGTGCTCGGTGCTCTGTCCCTCGGCTGGGGTGCGGCAGCCCTCACCCACCTCGTCGTCGGCTCGCCGAGCGGGGCACCGCCGCTGCGGGAGGTGCGCCGAGCACTACTGGCCATGGGGCTGGAGGCGGAGCCGAGCTCGATCGAGCCCGTCGGTGGTCGCATGCGAGCTCGCGCCACCGTCGTGGACGGGACCGACCTGGACGTCGACATCCACAGCCGCGACGCGTGGGACAGCCAGCTGGTCGTGAAGCTGTGGCGGTGGCTCTGGTACCGATCGGACGGGCCCGATGTCGCGCTCACCCGGCGCCAGCAGATGGAGCACCAAGCCTTCGTCACCCTGCTCGCGGAGCGACGGGGCGCCACGGTCGCTCCCGTCGTCGCGGCAGCGATCGACGCGCGCGGTGACGCGCTGCTCGTCTCCGAGCACGTCGGGGTGGCGCTGTCCGACCCAACGCACCAGATCACCGACATCAAGCTGGCCGCGTGCTGGGTCTCGCTTGCCCAGCTCGGCGATGCGGGCATCCGGCACGGCGCCATCACCACCGACCTCCTGCGGGTCGTCGGCGACGTGGTGTACCTGAGCGACCTCGATCGCGCCGTCGTCGGCTCCGACGACGAGTCCCGCCGACTCGACGAGGCGCAGCTCCTCATCACCACGGCGGTGCTGGTAGGAACCGAACGAGCCACGGCCGCCGCGCTCGACGCCCTCGGCCCCGAGCGTCTCGCCGCGGTCACGTCCTTCATCCAACCGGCCGCGCTCCCCCCCGTGATGCGCAAGGAGGCCGCCGCCGCCGACCTCGACCTCGACGAGCTCCGCAAGACCGTGATCGCCGCCGCCGGCGGCCAGGAACAAGAGCTCCAACAGCTGCGGAGGTTCTCACTCGGCGGTGTCGTCACCGGTGTCCTGCTCCTCATCGTCGCCGTCACCATGGTGTCGGCGATCGAAGAGGTCGGGATCGAGACGATCGTCGACTCGGTCCAGGCCGCCAGCCTGCCGATCCTGCTCCTCGCGTTGGTGATCGGGCAGACACCACGCGTGGCGAACGCAGCGTCCCTTGCGGCGGCGTCCCCGATCCGGCTCCCGTTCGGCCGGCTCACGACCCTGCAGTTCGCCATCACGTTCGTGAACCTCGCGATGCCCTCCACCGCCGCGCGCGTGGCGGTGAACATCCGCTTCTTCCAGCGCTGTGGCCTGGACAAGGTCGCCGCGATCACCATCGGAGCCCTCGACAGCGTCATGGGCTTCATGGCGCAGATCAGCCTCATCGTCGTGATCGTGGTGTTCGGATCGGGCACCTTGGATCTGGGCATCGACGACACGGCGACCCTCGAGGCGCTCGGCAACCTGCTGCTCCTCCTCGGGGCGGTGCTGGGGCTCGCGGTGGTGGCCGTCGTGGTCATCCCGAAGCTGCGGCATGCCGTCGGTTCGGCGATCCGGACCGGGTGGTCGAGGATCGGACCCCTGCTCAGCCCGCCGAGCCGCGTTGTCAAGGTGTTCGCCGCGAACGTCGTCGTCGAGCTGCTGTTCTCGCTGTGCAGCTACACGGTGCTCCAGGCGTTCGGCCAGTCCGTGTCCTTCGTCGACGTCGTGCTCGTCAACGAGTGCGTCGCCCTGTTCGCCGGCCTCATGCCAGTGCCCGGCGGCATGGGCGTGACGGAAGCGGCGCTCACCGCCGGCTACGTGGCGATCGGGGTCGACGAGGCGACCGCCCTGGCGGCGGCGCTCTGCTACCGCCTCATCACCTTCTACACCCCGCCCTTGTTCGGTGCACACGCCTTCCGGTCCCTACAGCGCCAGAAGCTCCTGTAGGGGCGTGACTCGGCAGGTCGTTGACTACGGTCGTCGTCAGGATCAAGGGCATCCTCGATCCCGTCGAAAAGGACCGCCTCGACGTGACCAACCCATGAGCGAGACCCCCGTCGAGCTGACCAGGAAGCCACCGGTGCCGTCCGCGCCGGCCGACCGACCGCTGACCGCGCCGGCCCAGTTCCACGTGCTCGCCAAGCCTTCCGGGCCGATCTGCAACCTCGACTGCGAGTACTGCTTCTTCCTCTCGAAGGAGGCGCTGTACCCGGGCGATCGGTTCCGGATGAGCGACGAGCTGCTCGAGATCTACGTCCGTCAGCTCCTCGAGTCTCAGACGGTGCCTGAGATCACGGTGGCCTGGCAGGGTGGGGAACCGACGCTCATGGGCGTCGAGTTCTTCCGTCGGGCGGTCGCGCTCGTCGAGGAACATCGCCAGCCCGGCCAGAGCGTGCAGCACACGATCCAGACGAACGGCACCGTCCTCACCGACGAGTGGTGTGAGCTGTTCGCGGAGCACGGCTTCCTGGTCGGCATCAGCATCGACGGTCCGCCCGAGATGCACGACGTGTTCCGGGTCGACAAGAAGGGCAACCCGACCTCGGCGAAGGTCCTGCGCGGGTACGAGCTGCTTCGGAACCATGGCGTCGAGACCAACATCCTCTGCACCGTCAACGCCGCCAACCAGGATCACCCTCAGCGCGTCTACCGGTACTTCCGGGACGATCTCGGAGCGACGTTCATCCAGCTGATCCCCATCGTCGAGCGTGACAACGACACCGGGTTCCAGGAGGGCGACACCGTCACCACCCGTTCGGTCGACCCCGAGTCATGGGGACGGTTCCTGACCGGCGTGTTCGACGAGTGGGTCCGAGCCGACGTCGGATCGATCTACGTCCAGACGTTCGACGCCGCGCTGGCGTCGTGGCTGGGCGTCCCCGGCGCGGTGTGCGTCTTCGCAGAGACCTGCGGCGATGCCGTGGCGCTGGAGCACAACGGCGACCTGTACTCCTGCGACCACTTCGTCGAGCCGGACCACCTGCTCGGCAACATCACCACCACCCACATGGTGGAGCTCCTCGCCTCGCCGAAGCAGCGGGCCTTCGGTGACGCCAAGCGCGACACGCTGCCTCGGTACTGCCGCGAATGCGAGGTCCGCTTCGCGTGCAACGGCGAGTGCCCCAAGAACCGGTTCACGATCACCCCGGATGGTGAGCCGGGGCTCAACTACCTGTGCGCCGGCTACAAGGCGTTCTTCACGCACATCAATGGCGTCATGGGTCTGATGGCGGATCGGCTGCGGTCCGGAGGGTTCGCCGATGAGGTCATGGACCTCCTCGCGTCCGCGGGCCGGAACGAACCTTGCCCCTGTGGCTCGGGTCGGAAGGCCAAGCAGTGCCACCAGCGGCCAGGGGAGGAACGACCGCCCGCTGTGACACGGGCGTGACGCACCACGCGGCGCTGGACGACGTCAGCGCCTAGCGTCGTCACCTGGTCGGCGGGTGACCGACCGGACAATGAGTCCGAAATGGCCGAGCATCCCAACGTCGCCATCGTCCGCAACGCCTACGAGTCGTTCGCCAAGGGTGATCTCGACGGGGCGTTGGCCGACCTGGCCGACGACTGCGTGTTCCACTTCGGTGGCGATGGCCCGAACAGCGGTGACCACAAGGGCCGCGACGCCATCACCGCGGCGTTGATCAAGAACTTCGAGCTCACCGCGGGCACGCAGGCGCTCGACATCAAGAGCATCTACGCCGACGACGACCACGCCGCCGTGGTGCTCCACGAGACGGCCAGCCGTCCCGACGGCGCGTCGATCGCGATGGACGAGGTGCACGTCCTCCGCCTTCGCGACGGCAAGGTCCTCGACCTGTGGGACCTGCCCGAGGACATCCAGGCGCACGACGACTTCTTCGACGGGAAGTAGCCGTCGCCCGAGTGGCGGACACACGGACGCTGTGGATCGCGGCGAGCTCGCTGGCCCTCGTCCGGCCGCAGACTCGGGTCCTGGTCAGCCCGCCGATGGGTGACGACTGGACTCCCAGCGCTCGATGCGGCCGTTGATGTCGAGCACGACGAGGTCGGCGGCCTTGCGCGCCGCCTGAGAACGAGCCACGGCCTCTGCCACCACCTTGCGCCTGAATCGACTCGGGGCGGGAGGCGCGTCCAGCTCCTGCACCGCCCAGCCGTCGTCGCGAGCTTCCACGTAGATCTGTGGCGTCCGGTTCATGCCTCGACCGTTCCCCCAGCAGTGCACGAGCTAGACGGCACCGGGCACGCGTTCCTGGTCGAGCACCGACGCCAGCGTGGCCGCGTCCGTCGAGTCGGCTCGTTCCACGCGCCTCGTCTGAAGCGGGTCGATCGTGACGACGATCCGCCACATGAGGAGGGCGCACGCAGCGGCGATCATGAGACCAGCCCCGCGACCACCTGTCTGGTAGGCCAGACGACCCGTGATGAGGCCCAGGCCAACGGCCCAGACGGTCAGCCTTGCCCAGCCTGCCACCTTCGACCCCCACCCGTGTGTCTCCATCGTGGATGTACCTCCCAGAGACAGCCGAGGACAATGTGATCGGCAGGGAGGTGCAGAAGGTTGAGCCGAACGGCTCGGCTCTCCTCAGGACGTCGACTTGGCGGTACGTCCCCCGAACCAGGAACGCCTGGCTTGCGGGGCTTCAGCGGGGCACTGGCATCGCTCGGATGGCGGCACGTCGCCGAGCACCTGCTCGACGTGCTTGCCGCACCCTGAGTAGGTGGGCCGGTGGCAGGTGGGGCACTGCGCTCGTCTGCACATACCCCCCAGGGTATCCACGATGGGTGGTCTGCGCCAACCCGAGGGGGCGATTGGAGCGGAGCGCAGGGATCGAACCTGCCCTTCCCTGCCGGTTGGCAGGGCGTCTCCCATTGAGACCTGCTCCACGCGTCGAGGACCGACCTTAGAGCTTGCTGCCCACCGATTCGAACACGCCCCTGAGGATCGACCCCATGAAGGTCAGGCTCATGATGCAGGCGATGCCGATCACCGCCATCAGCAGGCAGCGCTCGAGCAGGTGGTACCTCGGCGGACGGTAGGCCCTCTGGGCTTGCTCGAACCGCTCCCGGCGCCTTGCTTCTCGTCGTTCGGCGTGGCGATCGAGGCGCTTCCGCCACTCGAACGCGACCGTCTCGAGGCGGAGGCCCACTCTCGTCAAGGCCCGGTCGGTGGCACCGTCGCTGCCCACGGCACCCACGCTAGGCCAACGGCGTGGCCGCTGCGACGGGAGGGGCCCGATAGCGTCGACCTGGTGAAGCGATATCGGGTCGAGGTGGCAACCTGGGCGGGGTCCGAGGACGGGGCCGGGGCCCTCGAGGACCAGCTCAACGGGCTCGCAGACGAGGGCTGGGACCTCCTGTTCATCATCCCCACGCTGGCCGACACCTCGATCCGGGCGCTGGTGGGTGCGGCATCGGCGGGCACCACCGAGGTGGCCTTGGTGCTCGAGCGGACCGTGGGCTGATCGGCGTGGCGAGCTTCGGGGTCGCGATCGTCCGGGAGTACCAGCGGGGTGTCGTGTTCCGGCTGGGCAAGGTCCGCAACGTGCGAGCTCCCGGGATCCGGTTCATGATCCCGCTCGCCGATCGGATGCAGAAGGTGAGCCTGCGAACGGTCACGATGCCGATCCAGTCACAGCAGATCATCACCAAGGACAGCGTCTCGATCGGTGTCGCGGCCGTCGCCTACTACCGGCGGGTCGATCCGGTGAAGTCGATCGTCGAGATCGAGAACGTGGAGTCGGCGATCTACGGGATCGCGCAGACGACGGTCAGGAACGTGGTGGGCCGCTCCAGCCTCGACCACGTCTTGAGCGAGACCGAGACCCTCAACGAGTCGATCAAGCAGATCCTCGACATGACCACCGAGCGGTGGGGCGTGACCGTCCAGGTGGTGGAGCTGAAGGACATCGAGCTGCCGGAGACCATGAAGCGGGCGATGGCACGGGAGGCGGAAGCGGAGCGTGAGAAGCGCGCCAAGATCATCGCCGCCGAGGGCGAGGCCCTGAGCGTCGGCAAGCTCGCGGAGGCCGCCGACGTGATCGCCGCGCACCCGATCGCCCTGCAGCTCCGCAACCTCCAGATCCTCTCCGAGATCGCGATCGAGCGGAACTCGACGATCATCTTCCCGGCCCAGTTCCTCGAGAGCGTCAGGGCGGTGACGCAGTTCGTCGACAGCCAGCTGCCCCAGGCGGCGCAGCTGGCGCCCCCGGCGCCCTCACTTGCAGAGCGATCGGGCCAGGGTCCAGTCGACGGCGTCGGTGATGACAGCTCGTGACTCAGGAACGAAGGCGTGGCCCATCCCGTCGACGAGGACCAGACGACTGGGATCTGCCGCGGCTGCGTGCAGCTTGCGGGCCTCGGACGACGGGATGAAGCGATCGCCGGTGCCGTGCACGACGACGTGAGGCACGTCGATCCCCGCGGCCAGCTCCACCGGCGAGGATGCCCCGGACCATCCGGGAGCGAGTCGCACGTCGAGGAACCGTCGAGCGAGCCAACGACCGATCGGGAGCTGCGTGAGCAGCGCCGCCCCTGCGCTCTGGATCGTGCGAGGAACTCGCCACTCCGCCGGGCTCGACACGGTGACGACGCCATCGATGTCCGCCGTTGCCGCGTGGCGCAGCACGGCGATGGCTCCCATCGACGTGCCGACCAGCACGACGCGATCGCCGTGCGCCCGGGCGGACGCGACCGCGGCCTCGACGTCGAGGTGCTCGAGGTCGCCGAGGGTGCACAGACCACCCGACTCGCCATGACCTCGACCCGTGCACGCGACGACGTGGTGGCCGCACGCGGCCACGGCCTCGGCGACCGCGACGACCGATGGGTCGTCCTTGGTCGCCGCGAACCCGTGCACGAGGACGACGACCGTGCCCGTCGGCGGCCGGAGCGGGTGCCAGTGCCGCACCGCGACGCGGACCTCGTCGCGGGTCACCAGCCAGTCCTGCATGATCGTCCGAGGCTAACGGCCGTGGGCAGCGTTGCGGCCGCCGCGCGGTGCTGATGGCGCGGTCGGCGGTGGCTCGACCCCTCGCGGTGGTCGCCCTCTCGTACCTCGCCGGTTCGATCCCGTTCTCGAACCTGATGGCCCGCCAGCGAGCGGACGTCGACCTTCGGGAGGTGGGCTCCGGCACCGTGTCGGGATCAGGTCTCTATGAGGTGGCTGGCCTCGGGGCGCTGGCGATGGCGGGGATGGCCGACGTCGCCAAGGGCGCGGTCGGACCGGTCCTGGCGGGCCCCGAACGGCCCGTGCTCTCGGCGGTGGCGAGCGCGGCGGCCGTGTGCGGCCACAACTGGTCGATCTGGTTGGGTGGCGCCGGCGGACGCGGCATCTCGCCGGCGATGGGGGCCCTCCTGGTCCGCGACTGGCCCGGTGCGGTGACGCTGATGGCGGGGCTGTCCTTCAAGGCGGTCGATGCCACGGGCCTGGGTGGGTTCGTGGCCGACGTCGCGTTGGTACCCGTGCTCGCCAGGACCAGGGGCGCGGCAGGCGCGCTCGTGGGCGCGGGTGTCGTCCTCCCGATGCTCGTCAAGCGGCTCGTCGGCAACCACCCGCCGGCGCGGCGCGATGTGGCGGCCTACGCCACCCGACTGGTGTTCGACCGTGACGAAGGAGGGGATCGATGATCACCGCGATCGCCGTCGACAGCGCGGCGTCGCTTCCGCTGGACCTGGTCGAGCGCTACGGCATCGAGGTCGTGCCCATGACCGTGGTCATCGATGGGCACAGCCGGCCGGACAGCGAGGTCAGCACCGAGGAGCTGCTGGCCCGGCTCCCGGGTGGCGGCGTGACGACGTCCGGTCCGAACCCGGGAGAGTGGACATCCGCCATCCAGCGGGCGCTGGAGCGCGCCGACGAAGTCGTGGCGCTCACGGTGTCGTCCGAGATGAGCAGCACGTACGGCATGGCTCGGCTCGGCGCATCGACGATCGGCGACGCCGTGCACGTCGTCGACACCCGGTCGGCGGCGGGCGGCGAAGGGCTCGTGGCCCTGGCCGCCGCCCGCCTGGCCGAGCAGGGAGCCACTGCTGCGGAGATCGTGGCGGCGATCACGGCGGTCATCGACGGCATGCACCTCGTGGCGACCGTCGACAGCCTCGACCACCTGGTTCGCAGCGGGCGAGTCGCCAACATCACGGGTGCCGCCGCCCACGCGATGAGGGTCAACCCGCTGTTCGAGTTCCGCGACGGCGCGGCCCGAGCGCTGCACCCAGCCATCGGACGGCGCGCGGCTGAGCAGCGCATCGTGCACTCCTGCGTCGGGTCGCGGCCTCGAGGCAGGGGCAGCTCCAGGCTGCACGTCGCGGCGCTGGAGGCTGCGTGCCCGGACCGAGCCCGGTCGTTGCTCGCGTCCGTGCTCGCGGAGGTCCCCGACGCCGACGCGTTCGTCGGTTCGTTCGGTGCCGTGATGCTCGTCCACGTCGGCCCCGGACTGGTCGGGCTGGCCTGGTGGTGGGAGACCTGACGGGCGGTCGGTCGCTACTGGATGCCACCTTGGGTCAGCGCGACGACCAGCAGAAGGCCCGCGGTGACGGGGACCGCGACCCGGAGCCAACCTGGCAGCCGGCGGCCGTCGGCACGGGGAGCGAACGTGCACTGCGTCGCCCAGATGATCGTCGCGTACACGCCGAGCATGCCGACGAAGCCGACGATGCTGCGCGGCGACCAGCCGAACGAGTCGACCAGGTCGCTCCCCACGAACAGCACCGGGAGCGCGGCCACGATGATGCAGACCACCCTCGTCACCGGTCGCCAGTCCGAACGAGCGAGCGCGAGCCCACCGCCGACGACCGTCGGGAGCATCACGGCGCCGGCGGCGACGAACAGCGGGAGCATCCCGACGACGCCGAACCACCGAGCGACCGTCAGCGTCCAGCGACGCCGGCCGTGGCGACGCGCCACCGCGGCGACCGACTGGGCCAGGCCGAAGATCGCGAAGCCCAGGACGATGAAGAGCGTGCCCGCCCAGGTGAACTCGGGCTCCTCCGAGATCAGCCGCATCCATGCCCGGGCGAGGATGCCGAGGGTGAACCCGCCCACCAGGCCCGTCGCCAACGTCCGCACCGTTCCAGGCCACGTGCGCTCCACTCCCGGGGCCAGTGGGCTGGCGAGATCGGTCATCGTGTCGCTCCGCTTCGCTGTGGGATCCTCGTCCCCTACAGACGCACACGGGCTCCGATCGGGTGACGCGGGCTGCGCGACCACGCGCTGACCCCGGCGACGACCGTGGTGTCGCCGCGCGGGAGACGATCACGTAGAAGCAACCCTGAAGGCGCGCCGACCACGACTACTCGTCGTCGTGGCGCCGTCGGGCGCCCGCCAGGAGGCCGACAGCGATCACGATGAGCACCGCACCGATCACGCTCCACTCGCCGTGGCCGGTCATCCCGTATCCCTCGATGGCACCGATGCCCTGGAAGAACCAGACGATGCCGGTGACCAGCAGCGTGACGCCGAACAGGATGCGCAGCGCCATCAGGTCCGCTACCGACGACCGATGAGGTCGATCACGACCTGGGCCAGCTCGGGCCCCCGGTCCTCCTGCAGGAAGTGGCCCCCACCGACGATGGTCGTGTGAGGCTGCCCCTTGGCCCCGGCGATCCGGTTGATCAGGTGTCGCTCGTTGCCGGCCGTGATCGGGTCCTGGTCGCTGAAGGCGCACACGAAGGGCCGGTCGTAGGCGGCGAGCACCTCCCACGCGGCGCGGTTGGCCGGCGCCTCGGGGTCCTCGGGTGAGGTGGGCACGAGCGACGGGAACTGGCGCGCCCCCTCCTTGAACGTCTCATCGGGGAACGGTGCGTCGTAGGCCGCGATGACCTCCTCCGGGAGGTCGGTGGTGCAGCCGCCGTTGACGATCCGGCCGATCGGCATCTCTGGCACCTCCTGCGAGAACTTCTGCCACGCGAGGAAGGCATCGCTCGGCGTGCCGTCACCCGTCGGCAGGAACGTGTTCGCCGCCACGACGCCGGCGAACCGGCCGGGCTGCGCCGTGAGGAGACGGAGGCCGAGGAGACCGCCCCAGTCCTGGCAGACGAGCGTGATGTCGCGGAGGTCGAGCTCGTCGAACACGTGCGAGGTGAGCCAGCTGACGTGACGGGCGTAGGTGTAGTCGCCTCGTCGGGTGGGCTTGTCGGACCGGCCGAAGCCGACGAGGTCGGGGGCGATCGCGCGCAACCCGCCGCCGACCAGCACGGGGATCATGTGGCGGTAGAGGTAGCTCCAGCTGGGTTCACCGTGCAGGAGCAGCACCACGGGCGCGCTCGGATGGCCTTCGTCGAGGTGGTGGACGCGGAGCGTGCCGCCCTCCCCATCGGGGATCTCCGCGTAGTGCGGGGCGAACCCGTAGCCGGGGAGGTCCGTGAAGCGGTCGTCGGGTGTGCGCAGCGCGTCCATCGGTGGTCCCCCTGAGTCGAGATGTGACAGTCCGTGTGACTGTAGTTGCGGCGGTACCCCGCTCGACGTGGACTCGCTCCTCGACGAGCCGGCGGTGGCCGCACGCGAGGCCTGAGGCGTTCAGGGCAGGGCTCGGTCGCGGAACTGCCGCAGGCCCGTGTTCAGCACCCACTCGTGCCCGAAGTGCACCATCGGTGCGGCGACGTTCGCGACCGCGCGTAGGACGGAGTTGGTGGGGGCCAGCTCCGAGACGACGTGGAGCTCGGATCCGTCGGACCTCGGGGCGATCTCGAGCCGCGCTCGGCCCTCGATGTCGCCGAGGACCGTCGCGCTGGCGTGGTGTGGCGCGCAGACGTCGTCGAGGTGGATGTCGAACCGGAGCCGGTAGGGGAGGGGTGGTTGGACGGTGGCCGTCCACACCTCGCCCATGGCGAGGGAGGCAGCGTCGAGCCGTCGCAGCCACGGCCACCACTGCCGGTAGGCGTCGACACGCGCGATCGCGTCCCAGAGCTCCTCCGGCGACACCGAGAAGCGGTGGCGACGGTCGGAGCGGATCAGCACGTCAGCGGGCGAGGCCGACTGGGCAGCTGACGCCCGTGCCGCCGATGCCGCAGTAACCCATCGGGTTCTTGGACAGGTACTGCTGGTGGTAGCTCTCGGCGTAGAAGAACGGGGTCTCCTCGACGGGCCGGATCTCGGTGGTGATCTCGCCGTAGCCGGCGGCCGTCAGCACGTCCTGGTAGCGCCGCCGACTCGCCTCGGCCAGCGGCAATTGCTCGGCCGAGGCGTAGATCGCGGAGCGGTACTGGGTGCCGCGGTCGTTGCCCTGGCGCATGCCCTGGGTGGGGTCGTGGTTCTCCCAGAACGTGGCCAGCAGGGTCTCGTAGCTCACCTTGGCCGGGTCGTAGGCGACGAGCACGACCTCGGCGTGGCCGGTGCGGCCGCTGCAGGTCTCCTCGTAGGTGGGGTTGGGCGTGTGCCCGCCCGCGTAGCCCACGGCGGTGGAGAGCACGCCGTCGAGCTCCCAGAACTTGCGCTCGGCACCCCAGAAGCACCCCATCCCGAACACCGCTGTCCGGATCCCCGCCGGGAAGTGTGGGCCCAGGGGCGCCCCGTTCACGTGGTGCCGCTCGGGGATCGGCATCGTCTGGGAACGCCCAGGGAGGGCGTCGGCGGCGTCGATCAGCTGGCTCTTGTCGCGTCCGAACATGGCCACCAGGCTACGGCCAGCGATCGGTCATCGGCTGGCCAGCCAGGCTTGCGCGACGAGGGCGCCGTGCCCGCCCTTGTACGCCGCCAGCTCGGGAGACCAGTGCGCGATGGCATCCGCGAGCCGGTGGGCGATGTCCGGTCGTTCGGCGAGCACGGCCAGCGGCACCTGCTGGGTCCGGATCGTGAACAGCACGACGTCGGCGGTGGTGAGCCGCCGTAGCGTCTGACGCTCGCTGCGAAGGTAGAGCCCGTCCGGCGGTGCGACCGGCAGCGGTGGCGTGGGGTCGGGCAAGAAGTACGAGGGGTCGTCGTGGATGCTCCAGTTGCGGCGCCAGACCGGTCGCTCGGGGCGCAGGCGCTGCAGGAACGTGTCGACCTTGGCGGCGAGCTCGTCCTGATAGTGCGCAACGGGGCCGTGCACCGCAGCCATCGGGCGTCCGAGCTTGTCCCGCAGGCGCCAGTACGACGGGAAGCAGAGGGAGGCCGCGTCGAGGTGGGGGGCGCTGTCGCGCAGCACCATCAAGCACAGGTCCTCCTGCACGAGTCGCCCGGCGGCGTCCAGGGGGTGCAGGTCGGCCGGCACCGCGCGGGCGCCTGTGGCCGCCACCACGAGCTCGAGCACCTCGAGGGAGGCGGCCGCCACGGCGGGCGTGTCGAGGGCGGCGAACACCTCCGTGTGCCGCTCGGCCAGCAGCACCTGCTTGCGCACGAGGTCGCGGTCTCTCTCTTCGTCGACGATGAGCCAGTCGGCGGCGTCGAGGCTGCGGGTGGCCATCGTCAGCCACGGCGGCCCGGGGTCGAGCGGGAGCTCGTCGAGCCAGGGCGCCGTCATGCCCCCCACCGTGGCACAGCCGTCAGGGCAGGCGCATCGGGGTGTGAGGGATGCCGTCCTCGACGAACTCGGGGCCGTCGGCGACGAAGCCGTGGCGCGCGTACACGCTGACGAGGTGCGACTGGGCGTCGAGCACAACGGGTCGCTCGGCGAGGGTGAGGGCGTGCTCGATGAGGAGCCCGGTCAGGTGGGCGCCTCGATTCGTCGCCCGGGTGACGACCCGGCCGATGCGGTGTCCGCCACCTGGCTCGGCGAGCACGCGGACGTAGGACGCGATCGTGTCGCCGCTGGTCGCCAGCCAGAGGTGGGTCGTGCCGGGCTCCAGGTCGCGCCCGTCCAGGTCCAGGTACGCGCACTCCTGCTCGACGACGAACACCTCGGACCGGAGGCACAGCGCGGCGTAGAGGTCGGCGGCGCTGATCTCGGGCCCGCGGGCCTCGCGGAGCGTGAGGTCGTCCACAGGCGGCACCGTACCGGTGGTCAGCGCGAGGAGCCCCGCTCCAGCTTGCGACAGCAGGCGACCGTTCCGGGCGCGAGGTGTCGCAGGTTGGGAGGGCATGCCCGGTGCCATTCAGCCTGCGACGTGCGGTGACCGATTCGGGCGGCCAGTGTCGCAAGCTGCGGCGGCGGTCTGCTGTCGCACCCCGTGCGTAGGGTGAGCGGATGCCCGCTCCTGGTCCTGCCTCGCTCGGTCGAGCGGTGATCGTGGAGCCCGGCGGGGCGGCGCCGTCGGCCTGGGCGAGCGCCGACCGGGTGCTGATCGACGATGCCGTGCTGGCCGATCCGGCCGCGGCGGTCGGTTGCCTCCACGACGCGTGGAGCCAGCGCCGGCCACTCGTGATCGAGGTGGTGGTCGACCCGGCTCGGTTCCGGGAGCCCGAGGCGTTCCTCGCCCCACCGTGGCAGCTCACCGCCGGCTTCGAGGCATGGACCGAACGTCTGCACTTCCTGCTCTGGGCCAACAGCTACGACGCCCGGGGCGACCGCGAGCCGATCTGGTGGTGGGCTCGCAAGGCCGCCCGCCTGGGCGCGCTCGAGGGCGGGCCCGCCGACGTCCTGCTCCCGGGCGGCGAGCCCGCGTGGATCGACGGTGGCCCCCGATCGCCCCTCGAGGTGCCGCTCGAGGGTGCTGCCGTCGTGCACAGCGACACGGTGGAGCTCGGTGGGCTCGCACCGCAGCCGGCGACCATGGCGCCCACGGCGGTGCTGGCGCTCGACCAGCTGGAGGCCGTCGCCCACGGTTCGGGGCCAGCGCGGATCATCGCCCCGGCGGGGTCCGGCAAGACCCGCGTGCTCACCGAGCGCTACCGGCACCTGCTCGTCGACCGCGGCTACGAGCGGGAGGCCGTCGTCGCGCTCGCGTACAACAAGAAGGCGCAGGAGGAGATGGCCGCGCGCCTCACCGGGCTGGGCGCGCGCATCCAGACGCTCAACGCGTGGGGCTACGGCATCCTCAGCCGCGCACTCGGTCGCCGACCCGAGCTGCTCGACGAGCGGGAGGTGCGGTCGATCGTCGAGCGGCTGGTCCCCAGCAAGCAGCGGCGGGTGAACACCGATCCCATCGCGCCCTACCTCGACGGCCTCACCCTGATCCGGCTCGGCCTGCGCGATCCGCAGGAGGTCGAGGACACCCTCGACGACGTCACCGGTCTGGCGGCTGCCTACGAGCCCTACCGCGACGCGCTGCGGCGCCGGGGGGCCATCGACTTCGACGAGCAGGTCTTCGGCGCGCTCGAGGCGTTGCTGCACGACGGCGAGCTGCGACGGGCCGTGCAGGCCGACCACCGCCACCTCCTCGTGGACGAGCTCCAGGACCTCACCCCCGCCCACGTGCTCCTCGTCCGCCTCGCCGCCGGCCCTGCGGCTGACGTCTTCGGCGTGGGCGACGACGATCAGTCGATCTACGGACACGTGGGGAGCGATCCCCGCTTCCTCGTCCACTACGAGCGGTTCTTCCCTGGTGCAACCGAGCACGCCCTCGAGGTGAACTACCGCTGCCCGGCGCCGGTCACCAACGCGGCCGCCACCCTCCTGGCCTACAACGACGTGCGGGTGGCGAAGACGATCCGACCAGGACCCGATGTCGTCACCGACGCCGACACGTTCACGGTGAAGACGCACGCCGCGGACACCGGCGCACGGGCGCTGGTCGACGCCGTCGAGGCCTGGCTCGGCGAGCCCGGGGTGGAGCCGTCCGAGGTGGCGGTGCTGACGCGCGTGCAGTCCCTCCTGCTGGCGCCGCACGTCGTGCTGGCCGACGCCGGGGTGCCGGTCGACTCGATCCTCGACGAGAGCGTGCTGTCGCGCCTGGGGGTGCGGGCAGCCCTCGCCTACGTCCGCATCGCCGTCGACCCCGACCACGTGAGCGGTGCCGACCTCAGCGAGGTGCACCGCCGCCCCAGCCGAGGCTTGCCGCAGTGGGCCACCAAGTGGCTCGACAAGTGCCGGTCGGTGGACGACGTGCGGCGGGCTGCCGCCCGCATCGATGACCCGAAGGTGGGGCAGAAGCTCGACGACCTCGCAGCTGATCTCGACCGGCTGGCGTCGCTGGCGAAGGTGGGAGCCACGACGCGTGACCTGCTCACCGCGGTGCGCGACGACATCGGCCTCGGCTCGGCCATGACCCTGCTCGACAGCTCGGGTGGCGCCAGCGGGTCGCATCTCGACGACCTCGAGGCGCTCCTCCAGGTCGCCGACCTCCACGCCGACGCAGGCTCCTTCGAGGCCTGGCTGCGGCGCACGTTCCACCGAGAGCGTGCGGAGGGTGGTGTAACCCTGTCGACGATCCACCGCGTGAAGGGCCGTGAATGGGACCGCGTGGTCGTGTTCGGTGCCACGGAGGGCCTGATGCCGCACCGTCTGTCCACCGACGTCGAGGAGGAACGGCGGATCCTCCACGTCGGCATCACGCGGGTCGGGAGCGGGTGCTCGTGCTGGGTGATCGCTCCCGGCGGAGCCCGTTCCTCGCGGAGCTCGACGGCAGCGCTGAGCGGGGCCACGTGCGCGGCGGCGGTGGCCGCGGCTCCTGTGCCCGTCACCGCCACCCGCAAGGCACCCGCCGGGCGTACCACGCTGCCGGCCGAGGTCGGCCAGGCGGTGAGGGTGCTCGGCGGGTACGAGGGTGTGATCGATGTGATCGAGGAGGCGGGGGTCCGCCTGCACCTCGACGGCGGCGGTTCGTTCTTCATCCGCTTCGGTGAGCGCATCACGGTCGATGGCACGCCGCTCACCCTGGCCCGGCCACCCTCCAAGGTCGCGGTCGCCGCGGGGGAGCGGCTCCGTGCCTGGCGGCTCGAGCGCTCCAAGGCCGACGGCGTGCCGGCCTACGTCGTCCTCAGCGACAAGCACCTCGACGGAATCGCCGAGCGCCACCCGACCTCGTTGGCCGAGCTGCGGGCCTGCCCCGGCATCGGCCCGGCCAAGCTCGAGTCCTACGGCGACGAGATCCTCGAGGTCCTCGCCAGCCTCTGAGGTCGGTCGAACACAAGTTGCGGGGGTGGCGGGCGCCCGTAGCCTGATCCCCATGGCTGACACGGTGCTCCAGACCGTGCCGCTGGGGTTCCAGTGGCCGACCATCGACCCGTTCCTGTTCTGCGTGCACCACGACGACGCGTACCCGCCGGGGAACGAGGTGGCGGGGCCGGCCGTGTCGCTCGAGGGGCGGGACCTGGGCCAGGACTTCGAGGGCCTCGACGGCTGGCGGATGTACCACGGTCGCGAGGTGCCGGGCTTCCCGAACCACCCGCACCGGGGCTTCGAGACCGTCACCTACGTGCGCAAGGGGCTCATCGACCACTCCGACTCGTTGGGCGCCGCCGCTCGCTTCGGCCGGGGCGACGTGCAGTGGCTCACCGCCGGCGAGGGCATCGTGCACTCGGAGATGTTCCCGCTGCTGGAGGCCGAGCGGCCGAACCCGCTCGAGCTGTTCCAGATCTGGCTCAACCTTCCGGCGGAGGACAAGCTCGTCGAGCCGCACTTCTCGATGCTGTGGGACGGCGAGATCCCGCGGCTCCGAGCGAGAGGGCGTGGAGGTCACCGTGATCGCCGGTGAGCTGGGCGGGCTCATGCCCCCGCCGCCGCCGCCCCACTCGTGGGCCAGCCGCGCCGACGCCGACGTCGCCATCTGGCACCTGCACCTCGCGCCCGGTGCGCGCTGGAAGATGCCCAGGGCCACAGGGCCGGACACCGTCCGCACGCTCTACCTGTTCGAGGGCGGCAGCCTCGTCGTCGACGGCACCGAGGTCGGCCCCCGCACGGGCGCCGTCGTGCGCCCGGACGTCGACATCGACCTGGAGAGCCCGGCGGACACAGAGGTCCTCGTACTGCAGGGTCGACCCATCGGCGAGCCGGTCGCGCGCTACGGCCCGTTCGTGATGAACGAGGAGCACGAGATCGAGCAGGCCTTCGCCGACTACCGGGAGACCCAGTTCGGCGGTTGGCCGTGGCCCTCTGAGGAGCCGGTGCACCGCCATGCCCAGGGGCGTTTCGCCCGCCGCCCGGACGGGACGGTGGAGGAGCCAGCGGCGGTTTGATCGCTGCCATCGGATGGCAGGGATGTGCCCGTACGCTCTACGGAACAGTCGTCGACGAGGGGGACGCATGGCCGAGCTCGACCGAACGGTGTGGACAGCCCCGGTCCGCAACGGGGTATGGGTCGCGGCCCGGTTCGGGCACCGATAGCACCATGGACGGACGCGCCCGCCCCGTCACGAGACGAGACGTCATCGAGCACCTGCGGGCGCACGATTGCGCTCCCTCCGCTGGCCCCGTGAAGGTCGGCATCGAGCAGGAGTGGCACACCTACGACCTGGCCGAGCCGGCCCGCCATGTGCGGCCGGACGAGGTGCTCGGCGCCGCGACCGATGGCGGGCCGCTCCCCAACGGGAGCACGATCACCGTCGAGCCCGGGGGCCAGGTCGAGCTCGCCACCCCACCGACCGAGCCGTGGTGGTGCTCCCTGGACGCCCTGCGGCTCGATGGTGCGGAGGTGCGACTCCGGCTGGCCTCCGCCGGCATGGCCGTGCTCGCCGCCGGCATCGATCCGTTCCGAGAGCCGGCGCGCACCCTCACCCGCCCTCGCTACGACGCCATGCAGGCCTACTTCGACGACTGGGGCCCCGAAGGTCGCCGCATGATGTCGAGCTGCGCGTCGATCCAGGTGAACATCGACTCCGGCGATCCCGCGACGCTCGCACGTCGCTGGGACGTCGCCCATCGGATCGGGCCCGCGCTGGCGGCGGCCTTCGCGTGCTCGCCCGCCCCCCTGCACCGGTCCGAGCGCCTCGCGATGTGGAACGCCATCGATCCCAGCCGAACCAAGCCCGTGCTCGCGTCCGGGGACCTGGCCGAGGACTGGAGCGACTACGTGCTCGCCGCTCGCCTGATGCTCCTGCACGAGGACGACGACCGCTGCGAACCCGTGGCGGTGCCGATGTCGTTCGGTGAGTGGGTGGACGAGGGCATCGCCGGACGCCGTCCCACGCTGGCTGACCTCGAGTACCACTGCACCACCCTGTTCCCGCCGGTCCGTCCGCGCGGTTGGCTCGAGGTGCGCTGGCTCGACTGCCTCCCCGCGGGCCTGGCGGAGGTGGCCAGCGCCGCGGTCGTCGCGCTCCTGATCGACGAGCAGGCGGCCGACGAGGCAGTGGAGGCCTGTGCCTCGGTGGATCGGGTCGCCTCCTGGACCACGACCGCGAGCCTCGGCACGCGCGACCCCGACCTCGCCTCTGCCGGCGCCGCCGCCCTCAGCGCCGCCGCCGAGGCGCTCGACCGCACCGAGGCGCCCTCGCGCTGGGCCGAGACGGTCGCCGACGCAGGGGAGCGGTGGCCGGCCAAGGGCCGCTGCCCGGCGGACGACCTCGAGGACCGACTCGGAGCAGGAGCCCGCCTGCTCGAGCTGGCCGACCCGCCCGAGGAGGTGTGGTGGTCGTGACCGATGCCGCCGCGCTCGCCGCCCTGCTCGAGGAGTCCCGCGAACGGTTCCTCGAGATCCTGGAACCCTTCGACGAAGTCGTGCTCCGACGTCAGCACGACGTCCTCATGTCGCCGCTGCTGTGGGATCTGGCCCACGTCGCCAACTACGAGGACCTCTGGCTCGTGCGCGCGCTCGGCGGCGAGCCGACCCGGGACGACCTCGACGACCTCTACGACGCCTTCAAGCAGCCCCGGCGGGTACGGGAGGCGCTGCCGCTCCTCGACCTCGCGCAGGCCCGCGCCTACGGGGAGGCCGTGCGAGCGCGGGCCCTCGACCGGCTCCAGCGCAGCGACTTCGGTCCCAGCAGCACCGACCCTCTGCTGCGTCATGGCTTCGTGCACCGGATGGTCGCCCAGCACGAGCACCAGCACGCAGAGACCCTGCTCGCCGCGATCCAGCTCCTGCCGCCCGACGAGTGCCACGTGGTGACCGCTCCGGCTCTGCCCGTCGTACAGGTCGTGCCGCCCGCCGAGGTGCTCGTGCCCGCGGGACCGTTCGCGATGGGCACCGACGATCCGGCGAGCCTCGACAACGAGCGTCCTGTGCACGAGGTGGACCTCCCGGCCTTCTGGATCGATGCCGCGCCGGTGACCAACGGGCAGTACCGCCAGTTCGTGGAGTCCGGTGGCTACGACCAGCCGCACTGGTGGGGCGACCGCGGATGGGGCTGGCGCGAGGAGGCGTCCCTGGTGGCGCCCCAGTTCTGGCGACGCGACGGCGCCGGGTGGGCGCGGCTGCGCTTCGGCGTCGTGGAGCCCCTGCCGGACGACGAGCCCGTGCAGCACGTGTGCTGGCACGAGGCCGACGCCTACGCACGATGGTCCGGTCGCCGGCTCCCCACCGAGGCCGAGTGGGAGAAGGCAGCGAGGTTCGACCCGGACGCGGGAACCACCCGTCGCTGGCCGTGGGGCGACGACGACCCCACCGACGCCCACGCCAACCTCGGCCACCGGCACCTGGGCCCCGCGCCCGTGGGTGCCTACCCGGCTGGCGTCAGCGCCGTCGGCTGCCACCAGATGGTGGGTGACGTCTGGGAGTGGACCGCCAGCGACTTCCTCGCCTATCCGGGCTTCGCGTGGTTCCCCTACCGGGCGTACTCGGACGTCTTCTTCGGCGGCGACTACAAGGTGCTCCGCGGCAGCTCCTGGGCGACGCACGCCATCGTGGGGCGCAGCACCTTCCGCAACTGGGACCACCCCATCCGGCGCCAGATCTTCGCTGGCTTCCGCACCGCAAGAGACGCCTGAATGTGCCGCCACCTCGCCTACCTCGGACCGCCCCGGTCACTCGCCTCGCTGCTCTACGAACCCGAGCAGTCGCTCGAGCAGCAGAGCTGGAAGCCCCGACTCCAGCGCGAGGGCGCGTTGAACGCCGACGGCTGGGGCGTGGGCTGGTGGGACCCGACCGTGCGGGCGGACCCGGCGCGCTACCGCACCGCATCGCCGATGTGGACCGACCAGTCGTTCCGCTCGGTCGCCGAGGTCGTGCACGCGAGCGCCTTCATGGCCGCCGTCCGCAGTGCAACGCCTCCGTCGCCCATCGTGGACACGGGCAACGCGCCCTTCGCGGCCGGGTCCTGGCTGTTCTCCCACAACGGCTTCGTGCGGGGCTTCCGCGGCTCGGTCGGTGAGGGCCTTCGCCAGCTCGTCAGCCACGCTCGTGCCGTCGGGATCGACGGCACGAGCGACTCGGAGCTGCTCTTCGCGCTCGTGCTCGACTCCCTCGACGCCGGCGCGACACCGGAGGAGGCGCTGGCCAGGGTCATCGGCGAGGCCGCCAGCCGCGCCGAGGCCCACCTGAACCTCCTGCTGTCGGACGGGCACACGATCGTCGCCACCACCTTCGGCAACTCGCTGTTCACGCTCCGGGGACACGGCCTCGCCGCCGGAGGCGTGCTGGTGACCTCGGAGCCGCTCGACGACCACGACGACTGGGAGCCCGTCCCCGACGGCTCCGTCGTGCGAGCGACGGGCACCGATCTCGAGATCTCCCCGCTCTCGTCCCATGGAGGACCCCCGTGACCCGCACCCGCATCGACGACCACTGCACCATCGAGGTGCTGCTCACCGAGGACGACCTGGCGGAGGCGCTCCGCCGCGACGCCCGCGACGGGCTGACGGCCACGCCGAAGCGCCTGCCCCCGAAGTGGTTCTACGACGAGCGCGGGTCGCTGCTCTTCGACGACATCACCCGCCTCGAGGAGTACTACCCGACCCGGCGGGAGACCGAGATCCTCGAGCGCGAAGCATCGTCCATCGCCGCGCGCACGGGTGCGACCAGCCTGCTCGAGCTCGGTTCAGGAACGTCGACCAAGACCCGCCTCGTGCTCGATGGTCTGGCATCCCACGGCTCGTTGCAGCGCATCGTCCCCTTCGACGTGTGCGAGCCCATCCTCGTGACCGCCGGTCCCGATCTCGCCGCCCGCTACCCCGGCGTCCGCGTCGACGCGGTGGTGGGTGACTTCGAACGGGACCTGGGGCGCCTTCCGATGGAGGGCACCACCCTCGTCGCGTTCCTCGGCGGAACGATCGGCAACCTCAACCCTGTCGCCCGGGCCAAGTTCCTCGGCGAGCTCGCGGACCAGATGACACCGGGCGATTGGCTGCTCCTCGGCACGGACCTCGTGAAGGATCCCGAGCGGCTTGTCGCCGCCTACGACGATGCTGCCGGTGTCACCGCCGAGTTCAACCGCAACATCCTCCGTGTCCTCAACCGGGAGCTCGACGGTGACCTCATGCCACATCGGTTCGCCCACGTCGCCAAGTGGGACCTCGAACAGCAGTGGATCGAGATGCACCTGCGCGCCGAAGGAGAGCAGCAGGCCCACCTCCGGGCCGTCGACCTCGACCTCCACTTCGATGACGGCGAGCTCTTGCACACCGAGATCAGCGCCAAGTTCACACGCGCGAGGATCGAGGAGGAGCTGGCGGCAGCGGGCTTGGAGGTGGACCGGCTCATGACCGACGCGGCCGGCGACTTCGCGCTCACGCTGTCCCGCAAGGCCTGACCGGGCGCCGCCTACCCTGGGGTGATGGCCGAGTACACCGCCCCCCTGCGCGACATCCGATTCGTCCTCGAGCACCTCGTCGACCTGCCGAGCGTCGCCGCGCTCCCGGGCTTCGAGCACGTCGACGCCGACGCGGTCTACGCCGTGCTGGAGGAGAACGGGCGCTTCATGGAAGACCTCGTCGCCCCCCTCAACCGGGTGGGCGACGTGCAGGGAAGCGTCCGCAACGAGGACGGCACGGTCACGACCCCCGACGGCTTCAGGGAGGCGTACAAGGCCTACGTCGACGCGGGTTGGAACGGGGTGGCCTTCCCGAGTGACTACGGAGGTGGCGGGTTCCCGTGGCTCGTCGGCATCGCCATGCAAGAGATCCTGACCTCCGCCAACATGGCGTTCTCGATGTGCCCGCTCCTCAACCAGGGTGCCGTCGACATGCTCCTGCACCACGCGTCCGAGGAGCACCGCGAGACCTTCCTCCCGAAGATGATCACGGGGGAGTGGACCGGCACGATGAACCTCACCGAGCCGCAGGCGGGCTCGGATGTCGGAGCGCTGAGCGCCAAGGCGGTGCCACAGGACGACGGCACCTTCCGCATCACCGGAACGAAGATCTTCATCAGCTTCGGCGAGCACGACATGAGCGAGAACATCATCCACCTCGTGCTCGCCCGCACGCCGTCGGCGCCGCCCGGCACGAAGGGGATCAGCTGCTTCATCGTGCCGAAGCACCTCGTCAACGACGACGGCAGCCTCGGCGAGCGCAACGACGTCACCTGCGTGAGCATCGAGCACAAGATGGGGATCAAGGCCAGCCCCACCTGCGTGCTCAGCTACGGCGATGCCGGCGAGGGCGCTGTCGGCTACCTCATCGGCGAGGAGAACGCCGGCATGCGGTACATGTTCACGATGATGAACAACGCTCGGCTGTCGGTCGGGCTCGAGGGCCTCGCGCTGGCCGAGCGGGCCTTCCAGATGGCCCTCGCCTATGCAAAGGAGCGCCGGCAGGGACGCGCCCCCGGTGCGCCCGCGGGGGAGCAGTCGCTCATCGTCGAGCACCCCGACGTGCGCCGGATGCTGCTCTCCCAACGGGCCTCGATCGAGGCCCTGCGAGGGATCATCTACGCCAACGCCGCCGCCATCGACCGGGCGGCCCGCCACCCCGACGAGACCACCCGGAGCCGCTGCGCGGAGCTGGCTGACATCCTCACCCCGGTGTCGAAGGGCTGGGGCACGGATCTCGGCGTCGAGGTGACGAGCCTGGCCCTCCAGGTGTTCGGCGGCATGGGGTACATCGAGGAGACGGGTGTCGCCCAGCACTATCGGGACGCGCGCATCGCTCCGATCTACGAAGGCACGAACGGCATCCAGGCCATGGACCTCGTCGGCCGCAAGCTCCCGATGCGCGCGGGCGGTGCCATCAGCGACTACCTCGCGGGCATCGACGCGACCGTCGACGAGCTCAGCGGTGCAGGCGACGACCTGGCCTCCATCCGCGACGCCTTGGTCGACGCGCTCGCGGGCCTGCGCACCGCGACCGACTGGCTGCTGGCCAACGGTCTGGCGAACCCGCTGGATGCGCTGGCCGGAGCGACTCCCTACCTGCGCCTCTTCAGCCTCGTGACGGGTGGTTGGGTCATGGCCCGGCAGGCCCTCAAGGCGACCGCGCTCCTCGCCGGTGCCGACCCGGCCGACGAGGCGTACTACGAGAGCAAGGTCCTGACGGCCCGGTTCTTCTGCGAGCAGATCCTGCCGCAGGCCGCCGGTCTGATCCCCGCCGTCACCGCCACCAACCGCGACCTGGCCGCGGCCCGGTTCTAGTGCACTAGGTTCGGCCGCGGCCGAGGGCGTCGATGTAGCTCTGGCGCTCCACGACGCGCTTCAGCCGGTGGTAGGCGTGGAGCTCCGGGAGGAGCCGCGGCGGAGCCTGCGGCGGGGAGGCGAGGAGGTCGCGCACGTCGTAGGCGATGGAGTAGACGCGGACGCGGTCGATCTGGCGCGGGTACTCGAAGAGCTCCGGATACGCGCGAGCCAGCCACCACGGCACCTCGGCGTAGTCCTCGGTTCGCGTGCGGCTCACGAAGGAGTCGGAGACGTGCAGGTGGGGGTAGGCCGCGCAGCGAAGGAGGATGTCCAGATCGAGGTCGCGCGGGCCGGGTCGGGCCCACTCGATGTCGAGGAGAGCGGTGACCTTCCCGTTGTGCCAGAGCACGTTCTCGAAGGTCATGTCACCGTGGACCAGCGTCGACGACTCGAACGGCATGAGGGCCGGGGCGAGCTCGGTGACGAGGTCGACGGCATTGGCGAGCATCACGGAGTCGACGTGCTCGAGCTTCATGGCCCGATGGAGGGCAGCCACGACCGGTCCGGTGGGATCGTCGGCGCCCACCTCGAGGAGCTGTGGCGCGTTCTCGATCGGGGGGAGGTCTGGCGGTGCGGGCGTGCGGTGCAGCGCCGCGAGGCGGGCGGCCATCTGGTCGATCGCTCGGTAGCGGTCGGCATCGGTGAGGTCCGGCCAGACGTGGGCGAGGGGCTCGCCGGGCACGCGCTCCGCCACGAGCCAGTCCTCGCCGCGGCCCCCACCGTGGGCCACCACCCTCGGGTAGCCGACCTCGGGCGGCAGCGTCTGCGCGACCAGCGCTTCGCGGTAGAGGCGGTTGCTGGGGTGGCGGTTGACGCGCACCGCGTGCGTGGGGGTGAGCCACACCTCGTTCGTGACGCTGCTGACCCGCTGGATCGGCACGCTCGGGTCCAGGCCCGCGCCGCGGAGGGCCGTGCGGGCCCTGATCTCGGCCAGCGCGCCTCCTGCCTCCCGTTGTGCGGTCGTTCCCATCGGTCAGTCGAACCTACCGTGGCGCCGATTTGGGGCCCATGGGTCGCACGGACCTATCGCGACCCCGCAGCACAGCGGTGTCCGGGTCGCACGATGCCCCCTGGGCCCAGCTCCTGACGGCATGGTCGGACAGTGCCACAACCGGTGCTCCGACGGTGGGACCCCCCGGCTCAGTCGAACTCGGTGACCAGGTGCTCGTAGATCCCGTAGCCCTCCACGTCGCCGGCGCGCAGGCGCATCGGGGTCTCGTGCACGACGGCGGGCTGAGCCGGGTCGGGGCGCACCGGTATGGAAGACCCCGCCCGCTCTCCGGAGATGGTCAGCGTTGCACCGTCGCGGGACGTGAGGGTCATCTCGTATGTCTCGGCACCGCCATCGTCGGCTCGCGCCAGCACTCGATCGACAGAGGTCACGTACTCGTCTCCTCCGGGTCCGTGGAGGAAGCCGTTGACCGAGGTGGCGCCGTCGTGGGTGTGGACCTCGAACAGGTTGAACGTGCGGCCATCCGTGAGGAAGCCGGTGACCCAGTGCCACTGGTGCAGACCAGCCCAGTGGCGGAAGCCCCACGAGTGGTCTCGCTGCCCGAACCCGTCGAACGCGATCCTGTTCCCGCGGACCAGCAGGTCGCCCGTCACGCGACAGCTCTGCTCGTAGTGGCCCCAGGCCACGGCCTGCGGCAGCGGACCCGCGGGGTGGGCGTCGTAGGAGGTGGCGGGGCTCAGGCCGTGCCACTCGAGATGCGCCCTGGTCTCGTCGTCGTCGAGCTGCACTGCCCACGCCTGGCCCGACTGCAGCATCCGGTAGGTGAGGCCGTCGGTCGCCATGACGTCCCAGTCGGTCGGCGGGATCTCGTCGAGCTCACGGCCGTAGGCGTACGCCAGCTCGCCGTCCGCCCACACGATGACGCCGCCGGTGACCCGTCCCGCGTTGCCGATCACCGCGATGCGGGTCATGACGAAGGTGTTCGTACCGGGGTCCCAGGCGTTGAAGTAGAGGGAGTCGCTCCAGTGGGGCGACGGATCCTCGATCGGGTGGAGCCGCTCGTCCGAGTCCGTGATGCCGGTCGTGCCCATCAGTCCCACACCATCCGGTGGGAGCGTTCGCCGGCCAGCAGCTCGATCGGGTCGTGCTTGTCGATGTGGCCGATGAGCCCCTGGTACACGCTGTACCCGCACAGCTGCTGGAGGCGCTCGCCGAACCCCGCGGCCGTGTCGCGGGGGATGCCGAGCTGCTGGTTCTCCTGCTGGCGGATGTACCCGGCGCAGTAGTTCATCGCGATCCCGATGCGAGGGTCGGAGGTGGTGTTGGCGCCGCCGCCGTGCCAGAGGCTCCCGTGCCAGACGAGCACCGATCCGCGTGCCATCTCCGCGGGGACGGAGTCGTAGGGCGCGCCGTAGTCGGGCGACCGGTCGGCCAGATGGGAGCCGGGGATGATCCGCGTGGCGCCGTTGGCCTCGGTGAAGTCCGTGAGCGCCCACATCGTGTTGCACACCGTGGGCGGGTGCGGCTTCGGGATGGGCATGAGCTGGTCGTCTGCATGGATGGGCTGGGGCGTCTCGCCCTCGCAGATGGCGATCGACGACACCGAGGAGATCAGGCAACCCCGGTCGAGCACCCCCTCGACCACCGGCAGGACGTTCGAGTGCACCGGGATCCGCTCGAAGGCCGGACCGTGCACGAGCAGGTTGTAGATGCGCACCGTCCGGCTGCCCTCGAAGTCGTTCGCGGCGGGCACGATCCCGAGGTCGACCTCGAGCCGGCGGAGCTCGTCGGTCAGCTCCTCGATGAGGTCCAGCTCGATGGCGTCCCCGATGATCGAGTACCCCTGCGCCGCGATGCGCTCGACGTGGACGTCGCGCTCGGTGGCGGAGAGGGTCGGCACGTCGGGCAAGGTAGTGCCTGTGACGCCCTGGGAGGAGGCCATCGACCGGGTGCTGCGGTCCCTGCAGCCGGGTGAGGTCGTCACCTACGGCGAGGTGGCGCTCGAGGCTGGTCGACCCGGAGCGGCGCGCTCGGTGGGCACCTTCCTCGCGCGCTCGGGCGGCGCGTACGCGTGGTGGCGGGTCGTGAGCGCCAGCGGCCGCCTCGTGCCGGGCCACGAGGCCGAGCAGACCCGCCGGCTCCTCGCCGAGGGGGTCGCCGTCGACGAGTTGCGTGGCCGAGTGAAGTTGTCGAAGCACCGCTAGGTTGCCGGGATGTCGATCTATGACCACACCCTCAACCGCTTGGACGGCACGCCGCTCGACCTCCACGAGTATGAGGACAAGGCGCTGCTCATCGTGAACGTCGCCTCGAAGTGCGGGCTCACCCCGCAGTACGAGGGCCTCGAGAAGATGCACGAGCAGTACGCGGCGAAGGGCTTCTCCGTCCTCGGCGTGCCGTGCAACCAGTTCGGCGGCCAGGAGCCGGGGAGCTCCGAGGAGATCGCCACCTTCTGCTCGACCACCTACGGCGTCACCTTCCCGCTCGCCGAGAAGGTCGAGGTGAACGGCGATGGTCGCCATCCCCTGTACGACGAGCTCACCGCGGTGGCCGACGCGGAGGGTCGCGACGGCGACATCCAGTGGAACTTCGAGAAGTTCCTCGTCGCTCCCGGGGGTCAGGTCACGCGCTTCGGCCCGATGGTCACACCCGAGGACGAGGGGCTCGTGAAGGCCGTGGAGTCAGTGCTCCCAGGCTGAGGTGATGCAGGGGTCGGGGGGCCCCACCGGTATCGTTGTCCAGAACATCATGGACAACACCGACACCGACAGCACCGACCCAGCTCGCCGAGCAGGACGACCTCACCTTCGAGACCCTCGGCGTCTCCCCGCTTCTCGTCAAGGTCCTCGCTCAGCAGGGCATCACCGAGCCCTTCGCCATCCAGCGCCTCTCGATCGCCGACGCGCTCGCGGGCCGTGACGTCTGCGGCAAGGCCAAGACCGGGTCGGGCAAGACGCTCGCCTTCGGGCTTCCGCTCCTGGAGCGGCTCGACAAGGCCGAGCCCCGCAAGCCCACGCGGCCTCGTCCTCGTACCCACCCGCGAGCTCGCGCTCCAGGTGCACGACGTGCTCGCGCCGCTCGCCAAGGCCATCGGCAGCCGGGTCGTGGCCGTGTACGGCGGCGCCGACATGAACAAGCAGATCAAGGCGCTGTCCGACGGCGTCGAGGCGATCATCGCCACGCCGGGTCGGCTCATCGACCTCGTCGACCGCAAGGAGGTGGAGCTCAACGGCCTCGAGATCGTGGTCGTCGACGAAGCCGACCGCATGGCCGACATGGGCTTCCTCCCGCAGGTCGAGTGGCTGCTGCGCCACATCGACGGCCGTCACCAGACCCTGCTGTTCTCGGCCACGCTCGACGGCGTCGTCGACGGCCTCATCAAGCGCTACCAGCACGACCCCGTGTACCACGAGGTGGCCTCGGCCACCGTCACCGTCGACGCGATGATCCACCGGTTCATCATGGTCCACGAGATGGACAAGGTGAAGGTGGCGGCGGCCATCGCCCGCGGCAGCGGCAAGACGCTCGCGTTCACCAACACCAAGCGCGTGGCCGACCGGCTGGCTCGGGCCCTCAACGAGGAGGGCGTGCACGCGGCCGCCATCCACGGCGACCTGCGCCAGGGCCAGCGCGAGGAGGCGCTCAAGAAGTTCGGCGAGGGCAAGCTCGAGGTGCTCGTGGCCACCGACGTCGCCGCCCGTGGGCTCCACATCGACGCCGTCGACGTGGTGATCCACTACGAGCCCGCTCCCGACCACAAGACGTACCTGCACCGCTCCGGGCGCACGGCCCGGGCCGGCTCGAAGGGCCTGGCGGTGACCTTGTCGCTGTGGAACGAGGAGCTGCACATCAAGCGGCTCCAGAAGCGCATCGGCGTGATCCAACCGATCACCGAGATGTTCTCCAACGACCCCCGCCTCGACGACCTCACCGCCTGGACCCCCTAGGCCACCCCAAGCCCAAGACTGGTTCTGCGTGCGCTGAGCACCGGAACGCGGTTGTGGGCGCACACAGAAGCTGTGAGGGGTGGGTACGGTCGGCGGCCATGGCTGCTCGCACCGACCTGGACCCGACGCAGGTCGGGCTGTTCTCGTACCGGGTGTTCTCGAAGCTGGAGGGCGCCGTCACCTCGGCGATGGTCCACCTGGGCGACCGGCTGGGGCTCTACCGAGCGCTGGCTGACGCCGACGGGGCGCTGAGCACGGCCGAGCTGGCCGAGCAGACAGGGCTCGATGAGCGGTGGGTGCGCGAGTGGGCCTACAACCAGGGCGCCGCGGAGATCGTGCAGATCGACAGCGACGAGCGGCTCTCGCTGGCACCCGAGGCCGTGGCGGTGCTCGCCGATCCCGACCACCCGGCCTTCGGCATGGGCAGCTTCCACCACCTGCCGCAGACGATGGGGGCCCTCGAGCGGCTCCCGGAGAGCTTCCGCACCGGCCTCGGGCTCGACTACGACGCCCATGGCCCCGACTGTGCCGAAGGCATCGCGCGCGGCTTCGAGCCCTGGATGCGCGCCAACCTGCTGTCCACCGTGCTGCCGGCGCTCGACGGGGTCGAGACCAGGCTGCGCGACGGCGCCAAGGTGCTCGACGTCGGGTGCGGCGCGGGCGGGGTGGTCCTCGTGCTCGCGTCATCGTTCCCGGCCAGCCGCGTCACCGGGTACGACATCTCGCAGCACGCGCTCGCGCTGGCGCGCGAGCGCCAAGCGGAAGCGGGGCTCACGAACGCCTCGTTCGAGGACCCGCGCCAGGACCCGATGCCCGCCGACGGCTCCGCCGACCTCGTCGTGACGTTCGACTGCCTGCACGACATGACGGACCCCGCAGGCATGGTGAGGGCCATCCGGGCCGCGCTGGCCGACGACGGCACCTGGCTGCTCGTCGACATCAAGGCGCACGACACGTTCGCGGAGAACGTCCGGCGGAACCCGATGGCCAGCCTCATGTACGGCATCAGCGTGATGAGCTGCATGAGCTCGGCTCTCTCGGAGCCCGGCGGCGCCGGCCTCGGCACCCTCGGCCTCTCGGCGGCCCGGGCCGAGCAGCTCGCACGCGACGCCGGCTTCACCCGGTTCCGCCAGCTCGACATCGACCACCCCATCAACGCCCTCTACGAGATCCGCCCGTGATGTCAGCGCGCGCGGTGGCCCTGGCCGCCGCCGTGCTCGGGGCCGCGTGCTCGTTCGGTGGGGACCCGCGACCGGAGCCGGGCCCGGCGGCCGGCCCGGTCTCGGTCGAGGTGAGCGCCGAGCCGATCCCGGGCGCCACGGTCGTGCTGGACCTCGCCGCCGACGAGCGGGCCTTCGGCAGCGCGTGTGCAACGATCGACCGCTGGGAGCGAGGCGGCTGGCGAAGTGCCTGGTGGTGGGAGCGTTCCTCCTCGGAGGCGCAGCCGATCGCCCGAGACGACGAGGTGACGTGCCCGGCCATCGGCGTCCCACTGCCGACGAGCATGACGGTCACGCTCCCAGACGACCTCCCGCTCGGGACCTGGCGCGTCGCCTACGCGGCGGAGGACGACCTCGGCGCCTACGTCTTCGAGGTGCGGTGAGCGTGGAGGTCGGCGGCGATCTGGACCCAGAGGTCGGGGTCGGCGGCGTAGGGGGCGTTGAGGGCGACGCGGTCGAGCACGCCGCCATAGCGGCGGGTGACCTCGGCCGCCACCTGGTCGGGCTCGGCGACGATGGCGACGGCGTGCAGCAGGTCGTCGTGGACCACCCGCGCCATGGCCTCCCAGTCGCCCGCTCGGGTGAGGTCGCGCAGCTGCGGCTGGAGGTCGCCCCACCCGTGGACGTCGAGGACCACCTTGTAGGCAGGTGTGGAGCTGTAGAACGCGATCTGGGCCCGCACCGCCGAGGTGGCTGCCCGCATCGACGGCTCGTCCGGCCCGGTGGCGATCATCGCCGGGAGCGACACCTGGATCGGTGCTTTCACCGCACCCGCGCGTGCGCGACCGCGCTCCAGCGCCGGGAGCGTGACCTCGAGCAGTGATCGCTCGGTGCAGAACGGGTGGACCATGAAGCCGTCGGCCACCTCACCGGCGACCTCGGTCATGCGGGGACCGACCCCGCCCAGCCAGACCCGCGGCGGCTCGACGTCGAGCGGCCCAGGGTCGAAGAACGGCGTCATCAGCGTGTGCGTGTAGTGGGTGCCCTCGAAGTGCAGGGGAACGCCGTCCTGCCAGGTGGCCCAGATCGCCCTGATGGCGAGGACCAGCTCACGCATGCGGGCCGCCGGTGCCGACCACGGCATCGAGAACCGCCGCTGGATGTGCGGCTTGATCTGGCTGCCGAGCCCGAGGTGGAAGCGGCCCTCCGAGAGCCGCTGGAGGTCCCAGGCCTGGGACGCGATCGTCATCGGGCTCCGGGCGAACGCGATGGCGACTGCCGTCGTGAGCTCGAGCCGGTCGGTCGCGTCGGCTGCCAGCACGAGCGGGAGGAAGGGGTCGTGGGGGCCCTCGAAGGTGAACGCGCCGTCGTAGGCGGCGGCTTCCAACCCCTTCGCCACCGAGGCCACCTCCACCAGCGCCTGCGTGACCAGGGGACCGTCGACGCGCATGGCCCGACCGTACCGGTGCGGCTGGGTACGGTCGCTCCGTGGTCGACGAACGAGCGCTCGTCGTGGCCCGGCGGGCCGCGGAGATCGCCGCGGCGACGGGCGTCGACCTCCCCGACGGACTGGCGCTCTGGTCGCTGGCCGATGGACATCCTGAGGTCGCGCCGGTGCCGGGCGCTCCCGAGGAGCTCGGGGAGCTGCTCGAGGCCTCGTTCGACCCGGTCGAGCGCCAGCGTCGGGGCGCGCACTTCACGCCGATCGCGCTCGCCGATGAGCTGATCGATCGAGCGCTGGCCGGCCACGGGCGCCCGTCGATCGGCGATCCCGCGTGTGGCGGGGGTGCGCTCCTGCTGGCGGGGGCTCGTCGGCTGGCCTCGAGCGGGGAGCACCCGCGGCAGGTCGTCGGTCGGCTGTGGGGTGCCGACATCGACCCGCTGTCCGTCGCTACGACGGAGGCCGCGCTCACGTTGTGGGCGAGTGCGCCGCCCCCACCCGGGCGGCTCGTCGTGGCTGACGCGCTGCTGGACGACCTGGGCTGGCCGGCGCTCGACGCGGTGGTCGGGAACCCACCCTTCCTCACGCCGCTCAGCAGCCATGCGGCCCGCACGGCCGAGGACGCTGACCGACTGCGCGCGCGCTTCGGCCCGGCGGTGCGCGCCTACACGGACGCCGCCGGTCTGTTCCTGCTGCGGGGATGCCATCTCGCTCGCCCGGGCGGGACGGTGGCGATGGTGCAGCCGCAGTCGGTGCTGGCCGCTCGAGACGCAGCCGGCGTGCGAGACGCGATCGGCGAGCTCGGGCGGTTGGTCGACGTCCTCGTCCCCACCCAGGCCGGCTTCGACGCTGCGGTGGAGGTGTGCGCGCCGGTCATCGAGGTCGGCCCTCCGGGGCACGCGACCCGGTGGAGCGCGCACCTGGCTGCTGCCCACGGCGTGCCCGTCGTCGATCTTCCCGAGGACGGCACGCTGGGCGACGAGGCTTCCACGACGGCCGCGTTCCGAAGCGAGTACTACGGCATGGTCGGCCATGTCCACGAGCAGGCCGACCTACCTTCCGGCACCCCGCTCGTGACCACGGGACTGATCGACCTCGGGCACTGTGCGTGGGGTGAGCGCTCGGCGCGGGTCGGTGGGCGCGCGTGGGACCGGCCGGTGCTCGACGTCGGTGCTCTCGAGGGGCGGGCGGCCGACTGGGCACATCGCACCGGCGGGCCGAAGCTGATGGTCGCGACACAGACGCGGATCGTCGAGGTCGTCGTCGACGAGGCAGGTGAGTGGATCGCCGGCGTACCCCTGGTGGTGGTGCTGGCACCCACGGAGCGCCTCTGGCGTCTCGCGGCTGCCTTGGCGGCACCGGCGGTGAGCGCGTGGCTGCTCGAGCGTGCCGCCGGCACCGCTCGAACGCCCCGCTCGCTCAAGGTCACCGCCGCGCTCCTGCGGCAGGTGCCCCTCCCCACCGATGACGACGCCTGGGCATGCGGCACGGCGGCGTTCCGAGCGCGGGACCTCGACGGCTTCGCCGGTGCCATGAGCACCGCGTACGCCACCGGGCCCGAAGTGGCGGCATGGTGGGCCGAGCGCGCGACAACGGTCTGGAGTCCGGCGAGGACGCGCCGGTAGGCTCTCGCCGACATCAGGAGTGGCCCGGGCAGCCGGGTCCAGCAACCTGGGACGGACACCCAAGGTGCTCTCCCACCCTCCGGGGTGGGGATGTGGTCCTGGCGACAGGGCAACGAAGTGTTCGGGTCTCGACCCACGAGGGTGTCCGGTCCCCGCCAGGAGGACGGAGTGGCCACGGTGCCGCCGAGAGACAGGGAGGGCAGCTTCGAGCACGCCGTCGGCCTCCGGCGCGCCCACGTCTCGCTCCTCCCAGCGTCGGGTGCCTGGCGCGAGGGCGACCCGGTCGGCCATCGGCAGCTCTTCTCGCTCGGCGACCGCGCCTTCGCGCTCGAAGGGGGCGGGGTGCTCCGCGGTGTGACCGTCGCCTACGAGACGTGGGGCACGCTGGCGAGCGACGCGTCGAACGCCGTGCTCGTGTGCCATGCCCTCACCGGCGACAGCCATGCCGCCGGTCCGCTGGCTCCCGGCCACCCCACGCCAGGCTGGTGGGACGGTCTGATCGGACCGGGCAAGGCGATCGACACGAACCGGTGGTTCGTGGTGTGCGCCAACGTCCTCGGCGGTTGCCAGGGGACCACCGGACCTGCGAGCGCCCACCCCGACGATGGCACGCCGTGGGGAAGCCGCTTCCCCGTGGTGTCCGTGCGCGACTGGGTCCGCAGCGAAGCGGCGTTGGCAGACCACCTGGGCATCCGGCGTTGGCACAGCGTCGTCGGCGGCTCGATGGGAGGGATGCAGGTGCTGGAGTGGGCGGTGATGTACCCCGATCGAGTGGCGTCGGTCGTTCCCATCGCCACCGCGCTGGCGGCCAGCGCCCAGCAGATCGCGTGGTGGTCCACCGGTAGGCGCGTCATCCGGATGGACCCGCGCTGGCGGGGTGGTGACTACTACGACGCGGCGCCCGGTGACGGGCCGCACGAGTCCCTCTCGGTTGCGCGCATGGTCAGCCAGATCACGTTCCGCAGTGACGACGTGTTCACCCGCAAGTTCGGGCGCGAGGTGGTCGAGCCACTCGACGGGTTCTCGCTCTGGCAGCGCTTCGAGGTGGAGCGGTACCTCGAGTACCAGGGCGACAAGCTCGTCCGGCGCTTCGACGCCAACTCCTACCTGCTGCTCACCAAGGCCATGGATCTGCACGACGTAGGGCGCGGACGCGGCGGCACGGAGGCCGCGATGCGCCGCGTCCGTGCGCCGCTGCTGGCCATCGGGGTGGAGAGCGACATCCTGTACCCGCTGTACCAGAGCCAGGAGATCGTGGCCGCGGCGCGCGCCGCCGGTGTGCCGGCCCGCTCGGTGGAGCTCGACAGCCCACACGGACACGATGCGTTCCTGATCGAGCTTGATCAGGTAGGCATCCCGCTGAGCGCCTTCCTCGACGACGTGGAGACACCGTGATGGCCGACGAGCCGACCCCGCACCTCGACACGCTCGGTGTCACCGCCGGACGCGGGGGAAGTGGCGACTCGCTCGCGCCGCCCCTGTTCCCGTCCACCACGTACTCGGTCGAGACCGTGGCCGAGCACGCCGCCATGGTCGGCGCGCCACGCTCGACGCGCCTCTACTCCCGGTTCGGCAGCCCCACAGTGCGCGACTTCGAAGAGGCCGTGGCCGAGCTCGAAGGAGCGGAGGCTGCGCTGGCGGCGGCCTCCGGCATGGGGAGCGTCACCTCGGTGCTCATGGGGTTGTGCTCGTCGGGGGATCACATCGTCGCCACCCGCCAGATCTTCTCGGTCACGTACGGCCTCCTCGTGATGCACCTGCCGCGGTTCGGCATCGACGTCACCTTCGTCGACGGCACCGACCCCGACGCCATCACCGCGGCGATTCGACCGGGGAAGACCCAGGTGGTCTTCGTGGAGACGCCGGCCAACCCGGCGCTGTCGCTCGTCGACCTCGACGCCATCGGTGCCATCAAGGGTCCGATCACGGTCGTCGACTCGACCTTCGCCGGCCCCACGGTGCAGCGACCGCTCGACCACGGCGTCGACCTCGTCCTCCACTCGGCCACCAAGGGCATCGCGGGCCACAACGACGCGCTCCTCGGCGTGGTGGCGGGCAACGCCGACCTGCTCGACCCGATCTGGGCGTGGCAGTCCGCGATGGGCGCGCAGGCATCACCCTTCGACGCATGGAACGCGATCCGCGGCATCCGCACGCTCGGCGTGCGCACCCGCCAGCAGGCCGAGACGGCGTTCGCGCTGGCGTCGTTCCTCGAGGCCCATCCGGCCATCGAGTCCGTGTCGTACCCCCACCTGCCGAGCCACCCGCAGCACGAGCTGGCCCAGCGCCAGATGCAGTCCGGCGGCACGGTGGTCGCCTTCGAGGTGGCCGGAGGGGCGGACGCCACCATCGCCTTCCTCGAGCGCTGCCACCTCGCCCGCATCGCGCTCTCACTCGGGGGCCCGGAGACCCTGCTCACGCACCCGGCCACCATCGCCAGCCGCTACACGCCCGCCGAGCGAGCCGAGCTCGGCATCACCGACGGCCTCGTGCGCTTGTCCGTCGGCCTGGAGCACGTCGACGACCTCCAAGCCGACCTCGCCCAAGCCCTCACCGCCTGACGCGGACATCCGCCGCAGCCTGTGTTCGATCCTCAATGCTTCGTTGACCATCCGACGCAGGCTCGACCGGCTGCCCGCGTCACCCCGTACCCCTTCTGAGCCTGTGTTGGATCCTCAAGCCTGCATTGAGGATCGAACACGAGTTGCAGCGGTCAGCGCGTCCGCTGCCGCTTGATCGCGGCCCGGATCTCGCCGACGACGCGATCGGGATGGTCGACGAAGCGCCGCCAGCTGAAGCGCAGGACGATCCAGCCCTCAAGCACGAGGTCGTTCTGGCGCGTCAAGTCGCGCTCGCGCACATCGCTCCGCAGGTGGACGGCACCGTCGAGCTCGATGGCGATCCTCAGATCCGGGTAGGCGAGATCGACCTCCGCCACCAGCCGGTGGCCGTCGAGGATCCTGTGGTGGAGCACCGGGGTGGGCAGGCCCGACTCGGCGAGCAAGGCCAGCGCGAGGAGCTCGAAGTCGGAGTCGGTGACCTCATCGCGGTGCACATTGGCGGTGATGACGCGTCGGAGGCGCCGGATCCCCGGACGTCCTCGGCGCGCGTGCCGCGCGAGCGTCCGGATGAGATCGGACCAGTCGAGGTCCTGCTCCCGCCTCGACCACTCGATGGCCTGCATCAGCTTCTGGTCGCCCACCTTCCGCCCGACGTCGAGGATCGTCCTGGACAGGTCAGTCACGGGGATGCCGTCGATGACCAGACGTTCGCAGCGGTCGAGGTCCGTGCTGGTGTGCACGCGAGCCACTGTTCGACGGTGTTCCCGGCCGCGTGGGATCGACAACTCGGCCACGCCGCGTCCGAAGCCGTCGATGCCGAAGAGGGCCGCCGCCGCGAAGTGCGACGCCACCGCCCCTCCGCCGATCGCGAGGATGGGCGCGAGCAGGCGTGAGTGCCACGTCGACGGGACTCCCGCCAGCCGGTACACGTTCACATCGGCCTGTTCCCACCGTCCGGCGCAGACTCGCAGGGAGGCGGTCGCGACGGAACCTCCGGCGGCCTCGACATCAGCCAGGGTGGCGAGCCAGTGCTGGCGGGCGAACACCGGCAGCAGCCGGTCGTCGAGCGTGTTCACGCGGACCCTCCGAGCGCGTGAGCCGGGCGGCTCGGGGGAAGCCGCCACAACATAGAGCGACACTCCGCGAACCGGTACCCCTAAATGGATGTGTTCGATCGTCAAGCGAGGGTTGAGGATCGAACACAGGCTCGCAATGGGGGGGGGTCGCATGGGGGGAGGAGGACGCGAGGGCCTCAGGCCCGCGGCTCAGGTGAGGAACTGGGCGAGGGCGGCCTGGTTCGCCTCGGAGCCGACCATGCGGACGAACTCGGCGTCCTCGCGCTGGCGGGCCGCCCGCACGGCGTCGAGGCGGCCGGCGACCATGAGCCGCTTGGTCGTCTGCAGCGAGTCGACCGGCATGGCGCCGATCCTGCGGGCGACCACCATGGCATCCTCGAGCAGGGCGTCGGGCGCGCTGACCTTCCACGCCAACCCGCACGCCACCGCCTCCTCAGCGCTGAGCCACTCGGCCGTGAAGATGAAGTGGGCGGCATCCTGCCAGCCCATCCGCTGGGGGAGGAGCAGCGACCCGGCCGCCTCGGTGGTCACGCCCAGCGTGACGAACGGAACCTTGAGACGGGCGCCCTCGGCGATCCAGACGATGTCGCAGTAGGGGAGCAGCGTGGCGCCGATGCCGAGCCCGAGCCCGTTGACGGCGGCCAGCAGCGGCTTGTCGAACGTCTCCAGCACGGGGATCAGCCCGCGGTAGCCGTGGATCTCGTCGTCATCGTGATCGGGCGGCGCCATCATCTCGGTGAGGTCCTGGCCCGCGGTGAAGGCCCGCCCGGTTCCCGTCAGCACCACGCACCGGAGCTCCGGATCGGCCCGAGCCTCGACCAGCGCGTCCCGCGTCGCATCCCACAGCTCGTCGTTGAGCGCGTTCAGCGCCTCTGGCCGGTTCCAGGTCACGAGCCGGACGCCGTCGGCGTCGGCGATCTCCAGGTGGGTCATGCCTGACACTCTGTCAGGCCGGTCTGTGCTTGAGTACGGACGCCTGAACCGGAGCCGTCGATGCCCGAGATGATCGAGGTGGAGTACTACCGCCGCGTAGCGGAGCGCGCCGTCGGCCGCACCGTCCGCACGGTCGTCGCGCCGCGACGACTGGTACCTCAAGGGCGACACGACCGCTCGGGCGCTCCGTGCCACCACGCGCGGGCGAACCGTCACTGGCACCCGGCGCATCGGCAAGCTGCTCCTCCTCGACACCGACGGCCCCACCCTCGGCCTGCGCTTCGGGATGACCGGCCGGCTCCTCGTCGACGGCACCGGCCCGATCGAGAAGCTCGAGTACTCGAGCGGTCGCGACGACCCGACCTGGGTGCGCTTCGCCCTGCGGTTCGACGACGGCGGCGACCTGCGCATGGTCGACCCCCGCCGCCTCGGCGGCGTCCAGCTCGACCCGGACACCGGCCACCTCGGGGTCGACGCCCTGGCCGTGACACCGGCGGCCTTCCGCGCGGCGCTGTCGACCAGCCGGGCACCGCTGAAGGCCTGGCTCCTCGACCAGGGCCACGTCGCCGGCATCGGCAACCTGCTCGCCGACGAGATCCTGTGGCGAGCGGGGCTCGACCCGGCCCGTCCGGGTCGCTCCCTCGACGCCGACGAGGCCACGCGCCTCCACCGGCAGATGCGTCGCACCGTGCGGCTGCTGACCGAGCGGGGCGGCAGCCACACCGGCGACCTCCAGGTCGCCCGGGTGCCGGGCGCCACCTGCCCGAGGGACGGCACGCCGCTCCAGCGGCGCACGATCGGCGGCCGCACCACCTACTCCTGCCCCCTGCACCAGCGCTGACGTGGCTGGGAGCCGTGGATGGCAGCCGGTAGCCTGGCACCCTCCCCCCAGGTAGGAAGCGGCACGGCAGATGAGCGGACCAAGACGGGCACGGCTGGCAGCGCTCATCGCCGCCCTGCTCCTGGCGACCCTCACGCTGCTGGGCAGCGGCGTGGCGTCGGCGGCGACGACTCCGTCCTCGACAACCATCGTCGACTGACCACGACCACGACCACCACGGCGTCGACGACGACCTCGACGGCGCCGACCACCACCACGACGACCCACCAGCAGACGACCACGACGCGGGGTCAGACGGCCACCACGGCCGAGCGGGTGGTCACGACGACCACCACCACCCTGGACGTGTCGACCAGCATCGATGTCCTCGTGCCCGGCGACGGCAGCGAAGGGGCCGAGTCCACCACCACGACCACCCAGACGCCGACCACGATCAGCAACGAGGGGGGCGCCAGCGACGGCACCCTGCTGGCGCTCATCGTCGGGGGCCTCGTCCTCCTCGCCGTCGTCGTGTCGATCCTGACCTGGCGCTACTGGGCGGCCACCCGGCCGCCGCTGGCGACGACGGTAGGGTCGGACCATGGGTGAGTCGCTCGACGTCGAGGCCATGCTCCAGCGCTTCCGCGACCGGGCCCATGCCGTGCGGAGCCGGCCGCTCCCGCCGGTGGCGGGGGAGGAGCGCACCCGCTTCATCGAGCAGGCGCAGCTCGACTTCCAGGACTTCGCGATCGTCGGAGACGCCGCGGCCGAGGTCGACGACGGCGTGCTCGTGCTGCGCATCGACCTCCGGCCCGCCGACGCCGACTGATCGGTGACCAGCTCGCGGTTCGAGCGGGCCATCGCGGCGATCGACGCCGCCAACGCAGACGACCCGCACACGATCGAGGTGCGGGGCGAGGTCCGGCCGAAGGAGCTCGCGCACGCCGCGCTGATGACCGAGTGGCTCGCGAGGCTGGATCCCGCCGCGGACGAGGCCCAGCGCCTCGCGGCCCGGGCCCATCACCTGCGCCGATGGACCGTGCCCCGCTCCTCGTACCCGGAGGGGCGAGCGGCCTATCTGCGCTGGCGCACCGCGCTGAAGCAGCAGCACGCGGAGGACGTGGCGGCGATCCTCGTCGACGTGGGCTACGACGACGCCACGATCGACCGGGTGCAGCGCATCATCCGCAAGGAGGGCCTGGGCAGCGACACCGCGGTCCAGACCCACGAGGACGCCCTGTGCCTCGTGTTCCTCGAGACGCAGCTGGCGACCACGGTCGACGACCTGGGCGACGAGAAGATGCTCGACGTCATCCGCAAGACCGCCGGAAAGATGAGCGATCGAGCGCTCGGCCTCGTCGGCGACCTGCCGATGCGCGCCCGCGATCGGGCCCTGATCGGCCGGGCGCTGACGCCGGAGTAGCGCCGTAGCGGTTGGGGAAGCCCCGGAGCCCCCTGCTATCGTCGCTGGCTCACGCGGACGTGGCTCAGCTGGTAGAGCACAACCTTGCCAAGGTTGGGGTCGCGGGTTCGAATCCCGTCGTCCGCTCCAAGGAACCGCAGGTCAGGGGCTCGGGTCCGAGTGTGGTAGCGAGGAGATCATGATCGAGTCGCTGCTCGTGCCGCTGGACGAATCCCCCTCGGCCGAAGCGGGGCTGGGAGCCGCCCGCGACCTGGCGGCTCTGATCGGCGCTTCGGTCCGGCTGATGACGGTGGTGATCCCGAACAGCGACGAGGCCGAGGCGGCGGACTACCTCCGAGACGCGGCCGCCCGCGCCGGCGTCGAACCGACGGGCGTGGAGGTCATCGCCTCGACCGGACCGGCGCACGAGATCGTCGACTCCGCCCATGCGCGTGGCGACCTCGTCTGCATGGCGACCCATGGTCGGGGCCGGCTGGGTGAGCTGCTGCTGGGAAGCGTGAGCGAGCTGGTGATCGCCCGCAGCCTGGCGCCGGTGCTCCTCGTTGGCCCTGACGCGGAGGTCGGTCCGCAGGCGTCTGGTCCAGTCCTGGTCCCTCTCGACGGCTCGTCCTCGGCCACCAGCGCGCTCCCGCCGGCGATCACCTGGGCGTCAGAGCTCGGGGTGGGTCTCCACCTGGTGCACGTGACCCCGCCCGGCTCGCTCGGCGGTGAGGGGACCGAGGCCGCCGCGCTGATCGAGACCGTGGCGTCCCATGAAGGTGCCGCCGACCTGGTGGTGACCGCGGAGGTCACCGAGGGCAAGCCGGCGCAACTCGTCGTCGATGCGGCGCGCGATCAGCGCGCACCCCTGATCGTGCTCACGAGCCGCGGCGAGACCGCGGAGCTGACGTTGTCGAAGGTGGCTCGCCGCATCATCCGTGACGCGCCCGTTCCGGTGCTCGTCGTCCCGCACCACGCGCCCTGAGCAGGGCGCCGGCCGCGGATCGTCAGGTCGTGAGGACGCCGAGCGCGGTGGCGGCGACCACGCCGAACCCGAGTGCCATCTGGCGGATCCCGAGCACGGCGGCGCGAGGCACCGGCCCGCGAGCCAGGAGGCGCTGGATGATGACCACGAGCACGACGGCGACCGCGCCCGCCAGCACCTGGTGATCGAGGACGACGGCGGCAGCCGCCGCGACGATCGCGGCGCCGTCGGCGGCCACCTCCGTCGCCGGTGCCGCGGGGCGGCCGTGCAACCGTGCGATCTGGGACCGGACGTACGGGATCGAGGTCAGGATCCGCGCCGCGAGCACGACCCACAGTGCGGCCGACAGGCGGGCGTCACCGTCGTCGGCGAGCACGATCATCGGGGCCACCGCGCAGACGCCGATGGCGCCAGCGAGCTCGGGGACGAGGCGGCGGCTCCGCGACCGCACGTCGAACCAGAGCTCCACCACGACGAGCGGCGCGGCGACGGCCGCAGGCACCCAGAACGAAGCGTCGGCCAAGACGACGGCCCCGCCGACGAGCACGGCGAGCACGGCCACCTCGACCGTGGCCACACGCCTCGCGAGCACCGTGCGGGGGAGCGACCGTCCGCGGTGCCGGTCGACCAGGGCGAGCTTGAGCGGCGTCCTGGCCACGAAGGCGGTCATCGCGGCGGCGGACAGGCAAGCGCCGGCCCCGCTCGGTGCCACCGCCAGCCCCAAGAGGCAGGGCTCGAGCGTGAGACCCCACCCCCCGTGCTCGGTGGGCAGCGCGACCGACCGGATCCCCGGCCGTGACGTCACGACCGACGAGCCCGGCGCGGCGCTCACCGGGATGGTCCGGGAGCCAGGCTCGAGAGCCGGGTGCGGGAGAGCTCCTTGAGCAGCCGCATCCGAGCAGCCGACCACGGCGTGTGGAGCGCGCACGGTCCGCCCCCGGCGCAGGCCCGATCCTCCATCACGCACTGCCCGCTCTCGGTGGGACCCTCCATCGTCTCGATGATCTCGAGCACGCTCACGCGCCGAGGATCGGCCACCAGCGTGTAGCCACCGGACGGACCGGGCTCGGATCGCACCCAGCCCTTCGTCACCAGCGGCGTCATCACCTGCGACAGGAACCCGGGCGTCGTCTCCAACCGCTCCGCGAGGACCGCCGACTTCGTCCGCTCGCCCTCGTGCGCGAGCTCGAGCAGCGCCCTCGTGGCCAGATCGGATCGACGAGTTATCTCTAGTCGCATAGTGAACGACTATAGGTCAGGACCTCAATGACAGCAGGCTGCGTGGGACCTTCGTCCACCAGTCGGTGACAGAGGACCCTGCCGTCAGCGGAGGGCTCGCCGGATGCTGGCCCCATGGCAGAACGTCCCGATGTACCAGATCAGATCGCGGAGCTTCGGCGTGAGCTGAGGCGAGAAGAGGACCGGCGAGCCGGCTGGAGCACGCTCGTGTTCGTGCTGGCGGCCATGGCCCTCCTGGCGGGGGTGCTGGGGACCGGCCTCGGGTGGCTCGCGCTCTCGGATTCGAGCAGCAGCGCCGCGGCCTCCTCGTCCGACGCCGGCCCCCAGACCGTGGCCGTCGAGCTGGGCGACCTCTTCGTGCGCCCCAGCTCCATCGACATCCCGGCCGGCACGGAGCTGACGCTCGAGGTGACCAACCACGGCGCCATGGCCCACGACCTCAAGCTCGAGGGCAAGACGGGCACGGCGCTGCTCGACCCCGGTGCGAGCGAGGTGATCCACCTGGGGGCCATGGACGCCACCACCCAGGCATGGTGCACGGTGCCCGGCCACAAGGAGGCGGGCATGGTCCTCGACATCAACGTCAGCGGTGCGCCGGACGCAGGCGCCGACGGCGGTGGTGAGGCCACGGCCGAGTCAGCCGCCATCGACTTCTCCGCGACGCCCGCCGCGGACTTCACGGCCTACGACCCGACGCTGGCTCCTGCTCCCGGCGGGACCGAGCACAAGCTCACGATGCACGCGACCGAGACCGTCATGGAGGTCGCGCCCGGCGTCACGCAGGAGATGTGGACCTTCGACGACCAGGTGCCGGGGCCCGCGCTCCGTGGACGGGTGGGGGACATCTTCACCATCACGCTCGTGAACGACGGGAAGATGGGGCACTCGATCGACCTCCACGCCAGCAAGGTCGCGTGGAACGACGAGATGCGCACGATCGAGCCCGGCGAGTCGCTCGTGTACCAGTTCGAGGCCAAGCACGCCGGCATCTTCATGTACCACTGCGGTACGGCGCCGGCCCTCCACCACATCGGGAACGGCATGTTCGGTGCCATCATCATCGACCCGCCGGTACTCGCTCCGGTCGACCACGAGTACCTGATCGTGCAGTCGGAGCTGTACCTCGGGGCCGAGGGTGCGCCTGGTGACCTCACGAAGATGCAGAACGAGGACCAGGACGCCGTGGTGTTCAACGGCTACGTCAACCAGTACCTCCACCAGCCCATCAGGGTCGAGCCGGGAGAGCGCGTGCGGGTGTGGGTGCTCGACGCGGGGCCGAGCGAGAACTCCGCCTTCCACATCGTCGGCACGATCTTCGACACGGTGTTCAAGGAAGGCACCTACCTCATCCAGCCCGACGCTCGGCGGGCGGGGTCCCAGGCGCTGGATCTGCAGCCGTCACAGGGCGGGTTCGTGGAGTTCACCTTCGACGAGGCGGGTCAGTACCCGATCGTGACCCACAAGTTCGCCAACGTCGGCAAGGGCGCCCTCGGGTTGTTCCAGGCTGGCGAGGTGGAGCCTGCCGAGGGTGCTGCGCACTGACGGGCTCAGCCGGTGAACCTCGGTGCCTCCGCGGCAGGTGTGGCCGGAGCCGCAGTGGCGAGCACGTTGGCGATGGGCGGGGTGGCGCGGCACGGCTGACCTCGGAGTGACGGGCAGGCGGGGAGCGGCGTGGGGACGTCGACGCCCTGCAGCACCGGCAGGGCCACCGACGACGTCGCCACCCCGCCGGTGCCCACGAGGTGCCGGGTCCCGGGGTCGACGCTGAGCAGCTCGTAGGCCCAGGTGGGCTGGTCACCGCCCGGCGTGTTGATCGCGATGCGGATCCGGGATCCGGCCCGGAACGCGTGGCCGAAGGCGGGGATGAGCACCCGCACCGTGGTCCACGACCCGGGGTCGAGCGGAACGATGCCGGCCTCCCGACCCAGGTGGATGGGGTGGAGCAGGGTCGAGTCGGGCTCGAGGGCCCGGTAGCTGGTGCGGATCCGGCCCGTCTGCACGAGCATCTCCTGGCCGTCCGGCCGCACCTCGGAGAGCACCACCTCGAGGTCGGCGTCGCGGGCGTCGGAGCGAACGAAGAGGTCGACGCTCCCGGTGCCCAGCATGGTGACGGTCGCGGGGAGCGGGGCGGTCTCGAAGGCCGCCTCCTGCCCAGCCGGGGTGGGCTGCCAGTCGAAGGCGGGGAGGGCCTTCCAGATGTCGCTGCTGCCGCCGGACCAGAAGGTGGTCGCACCCTCGGCGGGGTCAGGCTGGATGCTCACGGCCGTGGTGCCGAGACGGGCCGGTGCATCGAGGAGCCCGCCCGCGGGGGTCAGCCACCAGCGCCGGGCGGACACGTCGGGGTCCGGCCACCGCGAGGCCGTGTGCTCGAACGAGCCGACGGGCAGACCCGCCGCGTCCCCGGCGCCGCTGTCGAAGATGACGCGCACGGGTGGTTCCGCCTCGAAGCGGGCCCGGGCGGCCGCGGCGTCCGGCACACCGACCCACCGGTCCGGTGGCAGCTCGACAGGTCCTCCAAAGATCGCCTGCGTGAAGATGGGGGTGAGGGTGCGGACGAGCGGCGGGATGCTCGGCACCTCGTCAGCGACGTACAGGTCGAGGAACGCGTTCCACTCGGCGAGGATCTGTGGTGCAAAGCCGTCGGCGTGCAAGCCGTTGTAGAGCGTGAAGCGCGTCACCGGCGCCGAGTCGAAGCGGTCGAGCAGCTCCGCGAACGATGGGCCGGTCTGCTCGTCCTGCCAGGCGGACGCGAGGAAGACGGGGACGTCGATGTCGCCGGCGAACCGGCGGATGTCGAGCGGTGCGGCCACCTCCTCCGTGTAGAAGGGGTTGTCCCGCGCCTTCTCCGCCGCATCGACGTTCTGGAGCCGGAGCAGCTGGTTGGCGGCGCACGTCGCGTCGCCGTCGGCGATCACCTGCCGCACCCACGCCGTGCCCGAAGGCTCCGCGTTCTCGAGCACCTGATCGGCCCAGGACACGGCGAAGCCGGTGTTCAGGATGCCCCCGGGGCGCACCACCCCCGTACCGGTGTCCCCGTAGACGGACAAGGGCGTGATGGCCGCGAGGCTGGGTGGCCTCGACTGCGCCACGAAGAGCTGCGAGAGGCCCGGATACGACAGCCCGACCATGCCGACCCGATGCCCGGCCACCCAGTCCTGGGTGGCGACCGTCTCGATGACGTCGTAGCCATCGAGCACCTGCAGGGTCTCGAAGAAGTCGTAGGCGCCCCCCGAGCAACCGGTGCCCCGCACGTTGACGCCGACGACGGCGTAGCCCGTCAGCCCGGCCAGCAGGGACGCGGGCTCGGCCGGCGCCTTGCAGAGGATCGGCAGCTCGCCGCACAGGGGCGTCGGGTCGATGCCGCCGGGCAGCACGCCATCGAGGCCGGCGATCGGGTTCGACGGGTCGTACCCGCTGTACTCGACGACGGTGGGGTACGGACCCTCCTCGACCGGGCCGGGGAGCACGACGTTGATCGAGAGCTCGGTGCCATCACGGGTCTCGATGTACTGGAACCCCTCCACGAGGTCCTGGCCGTCGTAGAAGGCCTGATCGGGCTGGGAGGACGCGGGCGAGTCGACCACGAGCCCTGTGGTGGCGACATCCCCGACGCGGACGGAGTAGCCGCTGCCGGGCGCGAGGCCCCGGAACAGCACGCTGCCCTGTGCGTCCGCCACCGCCGACTGCACGGTCACGCTGCCGCCGGGCCCATCCCGCTCCACCACCACCGCCTCGCCGGCCATGGCGCCGGTGACGGCGAGCTGCTGGACGCTCTCGCGCACCTGGTAGGCCGGAAGCGGGCCCGCCGAGATGGCCGGCTGGCCGATGGCCAACGAGCTCAGGACGATGACGACCGCGATACGACCTCGGATGCCTCCCACCGGGTGTTGCCTACCACGAACTGCAGTCGGCGCGGGGTGGGACCTTGGCCTCTAGCCGAGGCATCATGCCGCCATCAGGCTGAGGACGTCATCATCCCGACTGGGGGCGTGCGTGAGCGGAGTCGTGTTCGACGGGGTCACCAAGCGCTTCGGCGACGTGGTGGCGGTGGACTCGCTCTCGCTCGAGGTGATCGACCAGGAGTTCATGGTCCTGCTCGGCCCGTCCGGATGCGGCAAGACCACCGCGCTGCGGATGATCGCCGGCCTGGAGACCGTGTCCGAGGGGACGCTGCGGATCGGTGATGGCGTCGTCAACGACGTGGAGGCCAAGGACCGGGACATCTCGATGGTCTTCCAGAGCTACGCGCTCTACCCGCACATGACGGTGCGCCAGAACATCGAGGTCCCGCTCAAGGCCCGCACGTACTCGGTCGACGACGCGCCGCCGCGCAAGCTGACCAAGGCCGAGCGCGACGAGCGGGTGCGGGAGGCCGCCGACACCCTGGGTCTGGAGGAGCTGCTCGACCGCAAGCCGGGTGCGCTGTCGGGTGGGCAGCGCCAGCGCGTCGCCCTGGCCCGGGCCATCGTCAGGCGGCCCGAGGTGTTCCTGATGGACGAGCCGCTGTCCAACCTCGACGCCAAGCTGCGGGCTCAGACCCGTGTCGAGCTGGTCGAGCTGCACCGCCAGCTGCAGACCACGTTCGTCTACGTCACCCACGACCAGGTCGAGGCGATGACGATGGCCGATCGCATCGCCGTGATCGACGAGCGGCCGGCTCCAGCAGGTCGGCGCACCCCAGGCCGTGTACGAGCGCCCTGCCAACCTGTTCGTGGCCCGCTTCATCGGCAGCCCCCCGATGAACACCTTGCCGGGCACGGCCAGGGTGGACGGCGGCGTGGTGTCGGTGGAGATCGGCGGCGGACGTCTGGGCGTCGCCGTGGACGGCCCGGTCACGGACGGACTGCCGGTGGTGGTCGGCGTCCGCCCCGAGCACCTCAGCATCGGCGCCGGCCCGATCGCTGCCACGGTCCGCGCCATCGAGTGGTTGGGCCACGAGCGCCACGTCTTCTGCGACGCCGGCGGCGCGGCGCTCATCGTGCGGGACACCGAGGCTGGTGGTGGCGGTGCTCGACCCGGCGACGAGGTGACGCTGACGGCGAGCCCCGGCGCGGTCCACCTGTTCGACCCCGAGACCACGGAACGGCTGAACTGATGGCGTTCTGGCGTCGACGACGCACCCGCGAGGCAGGCCTGGCGGCGCTGCTCCTGGCCCCCTCCGTCCTGATCTTCAGCGCCTTCTTCTTCTACCCGATCGACCGCATCGTCTACCTCGGGCTGTTCCAGCAGAACCGGACCGGCACGAAGCAGCGCTACGTGGGTCTGGAGCAGTACCGGGACGTGCTGACCGGCGACGAGTTCACCGACGGCCTGTCGACCACGCTGAAGTACGTGCTGCTGACCGTGCCGATCGGGCTGGTGCTCGGGGTGCTCCTGGCCGTCGCGGCCAACCGGCGGCTGCGCGGCATCAAGGTCTTCCAGACGATCTTCGCCTCGACGGTCGCCACCTCGGTCGCGGTCGCGTCGATCGTCTGGCTCGTGCTCATCAACCCCACGGTCGGCTACTTCAAGGTCGACTGGCTGCGCGACACCGGCATGGCCCTGTTCGGGGTCTCCCTGTCCTCGATCTGGCAGAACCTCGGCCTCACGTTCATCATCGTGCTCGCCGGCCTGCAGGCCGTCCCCGAGGAGCTCAACGAGGCCGCCACCATCGACGGCATCGGGCCGGTCCGCCGCTTCTTCACCGTCACGCTGCCGCTGCTCTCGCCCACGCTGCTGTTCCTGGTCGTCGTCCTGATCGTCTTCGCCTTCCAGGCCTTCGCCCAGATCGACATCCTCACCGAGGGCGGGCCGGCGGGTTCGACCGAGACGCTCGTGTTCAAGATCTTCAGACACCAGCAGGGCGGCGCGGTGGGGGAGGGCTCGGTGATGGCCGTCGGCCTGTTCGTGCTCACGTTCGTCGTCGCGCTCGGACAGTTCCTGCTGCTCGAGCGACGGGTCCACTATGGGAGCGATCGCCGGTGACGGACGCGACGCACGTTCGGCGTGGCGGCACCGTTCGCCGGGTGAAGAACCTCGGCTGGTACGCGCTGCTGGGCCTGCTCTCGATGCTCGTGCTGTTCCCCGTGTACATGACCCTGGTGCGGGCGCTGTCGCAGCCGATCTCCTACCTGGCGGCGGGCCAGCCGGCCCGGCCGGTCGACCCCGAGTGGGACGTCTTCCGGCGGGCCTTCGTCCAGGGCGACCTCGGTCGCAGGATGATGATCTCGGCGGTGGTCACCGTGATCATCGTCACCGCCCAGGTGGTCACCTCGGTGCTGGCCGCCTACGCCTTCGCCTTCCTGCGGTTCCCGTTCAGGAACGCCGTGTTCGCGCTCTTCATGGCCACGCTGATGCTGCCGATCGAGGTGACGCTGATCGCCAACGTGGAGACGATGCGAAGCCTCGGATGGCTCAACTCGTACCAGGGGCTGACGGCGCCGTTCCTGGCCACCGCCTTCGGCACGTTCCTCATCCGCCAGGGCTTCCTCGGCATCCCCGACGACCTGCGCGACGCCGCGGAGCTGGACGGCTACGGCCACCTCGGGTTCCTGTGGAACGTCGCCGTCCCCCTCACCCGGCCGATCATCGCCTCGTTCACCGTCATCTCGTTCCTGTCCGCGTGGAACCAGTACCTGTGGCCGCGGTCCATCGTCACCCGCGAGGCCTGGGAGACCATCCAGATCGCCCTGCCCAAGTTCGCGAGCGAGAACATCAACGAGCTCAACCTCGGCTTCGCCGCGGCGATCATCGCGGCCGTGCCCATCTTCGTGATCCTCGTCATCTTCCAGCGCCACCTGATCCGCGGCCTGACCGCCGGTGCGGTCAAGGGATGACATGCCGACCCTCGAGCGACCCTCCTAGGAGCATCATGACCACCATGCCGCCGATGACCCGGTTCCTCCGCTTGCTCGCCGTGCTGATGGCCGGCGCACTGATCGCGGCCGCCTGCGGAGGTGACTCCGGCGACAGCGCCGACGACGGTGAGGGCGCGGCGTGCCCGGTCGACGCCCTCGACGACGCTGACGGTCCGGTCGAGGTCACGCTGTGGCACACCTACGTCGGGCTCACCAACGAGACGCTGAACAAGCTGGCCGACGAGTACAACGCGTCGCAGGACCAGGTGAAGGTCCAGGTGGAGAACCAGGGCGCCTCCTACGAGGAGCTGCTCCGCAAGTACCGGCAGGGCATCCCGAGCGGCGACCTGCCCACGATCGGGATCATGGAGGACACCAACACCCAGTTCCTGGCCGACTCCGGCACCATCATCCCGGGCGAGGCGTGCGCGGAGGCCGACGGCTACACGGGGTACGACGACTTCAGCGAGCAGGTGAAGGACTTCTACAGCGTCGACGGCGTCATGCAGCCGGCCTCGTTCAACGTCGCCACCGTGCTCCTGTACTACAACCGGGACCACTTCGAGCGCGCCGGCCTCGACCCGGATGCGCCGCCCCAGACCCTCGACGAGATGGCCGAGTACGCACGCAAGATCAAGGACGCGGGGATCGTCGACAAGCCGATCGTGCTCAACATGCAGCCCTGGTTCACCGAGTTCTGGCTCACCGGAGTCGGGGAGGGGCTCGTCGACAACGACAACGGCCGGGGCGACGGCGAGACCACGGCGGGCGCGTTCGACAACGAAGCCACCCACCGGCTGTTCGAGCAGCTCAAGTCGATGCAGGACGAGGGCCTGTTGAACGCGATTCCAGGCACCGAGGGTCAGTTCGACCACTACTTCGCGCTGGGCCTCGAGCAGTCCTCGATGACCATCGAGACCTCCACGGCCGTCACCACCATCAACGCCGTGCTCGAGGGCAACCTCGATCCCGCCGAGCTGGGGCTCGACACGGAGCTGCCACCGATCGACGTCAACGTCGACGCCGGGCCGTTCCCGGGTCTGGACGGCCCGGGTGAGGGCCAGCTCGGCGGCGGGGTCTGGTACATCACCAACGCCGGCTCGGACGAGGAGCAGGCGGGCGCGTGGGACTTCATCAAGTTCGTGAACCAGCCCGAGAACCAGGCGCTCTGGCACCTCGAGGGGTCGTACCTGCCCGTGAGCCAGGCGACCGTCGACTCGCAGGAGGTCCAGGACTTCTGGGCCGACACCCGGCCCGGCAAGTGGCTGAAGACCGCCTACGACGGCCTCCAGAACGTCGACCCGGAGCTGGCCGGGACCCCTGATCGGGCCGTACACCGAGACCCGGAGCGCGGTGCGCGACGCGCTGGACGCGCTCCTCTTCGGCGGGGCCAGCCCCGACGATGCGATCAGTGAGGCCGACCAGACGATCACCGACGCGATCGCGGCCTACAACGACGAGAACTTCTGAGGCGCTCGGTCCGAGTCGGGTGAGGCAGACTCATCCGGTGGCGACCTCGGTGCACGATCTGGACCTGCCGGAGGTCGACCCCCTCGGCGCCGAGCGAGCGGAGCTGATCGCGGCGTTCGAGGAGGCGGGACGCCGCCATTGGCTGTGCCGGGTCCCGGTTGGCTACGCGGTGACCCGCCACGAGGACGTGACGGCGATCCTGCGCGAGCGCCGGTTCCACTCCGCGCTCTCGGTCCTGCCACAGATGGCGGGCGTCGACGGTGCGGTGAGGGAGCGGCAGACGCGCTCCATCCTGTCGATGGAGGGGCCCGAGCACACGCGGTTGCGGCGCCTGGCCTCGCCCGCCTTCACCCCTCGCGCCACGGACCGCCTGCGGCCGTTCATGCGCGACGTGGTGAACGGGCTCGTGGACACCTTCGCGGAGCGCGGCTCGTGCGAGCTCGTCGCCGACCTCTGCGAGCCGTATCCGATCCCGATCATCTGCGAGCTCCTCGGGGCTCCGAAGGAGGACTGGAAGCTCTTCTCCGACTGGGCCACGAACATCTTCCGGATCTTCAACAACGACATCGCCAACGACCAGGCACGCATCGAGACGGCCATGGACGAGCTCGAGGCCTACGTGCGAGCGATGGTCGACGAACGTCGTGGCCGCCCGGCCGACGACCTGCTCAGCCACATGATCGCCGTCGAGGAGGAGGGTGACCGGCTCAGCACGGCCGAGCTCGTGATGATGACCGAAGCGGTGCTCATGGCCGGCACCGACACCACCCGCAACCAGCTCGCGTGCTCGGTGGCACTGCTGGCGCAGCACCCCGACCAGTGGGCCCGACTGGGACAGCACCCGGAGCTCGCGTCGGGCGCCGTCGAGGAGACGATGCGCTACCTCGGCGCGGTCCGAGGGACCGCGCGAGTGGCGTCGGAGGACATCGAGTACCGCGGCGTCCGGTTCCCCGCCGGCACGCTCGTCATGGCCAGCCTCGCGGCGGCCAACCTCGACCCCGAGGTCTGGGAGGACCCACACCGCTTCGACATCGAGCGCGAGCCGGGCACGGCGAGCCACATGACCTTCGGCTCGGGGATCCACTTCTGCCTCGGCGCATCCCTGGCCCGGGCCGAGCTGCAGGAGGCCCTGACGCTCCTCGCTCGACGCCTGCCGGACCTCGAGCTCGATGGCGCCATCGAGTGGAAGCCCGCCAGCGTCGGGATCTGGGGCCCGAGCCGGCTGCCGCTCCGGTTCACGCCCACACCCACGTAGGAGGACGCGCCGGAGCGCTGGGTGTGGTGTGCTCTGTGTCCCGCGATCTCTCTGGAGCTGCTGATGCCCGCCAACCCCCTCAACACCGACGACTTCGGCGGTGAGCTCTACAACCTCGGCATGTCCGAGGGGGCCCGCCCGCTGCTCGACCAGGTCAAGGCGTTCATCGCCGACGAGGTGGAGCCCATCACGGCCGAGTTCTTCCGCCTCGGTGAAGGACGGGCCGACCGCTGGAGCTTCGCGCCCGGCCAGCTGGAGCTCCTCGACGGCGTGAAGGCCAAGGCCAAGGCGAACGGGCTGTGGAACTTCTTCCTGCCCGACGCCGAGACGGGCCAGGGCCTGAGCAACCTCGACTACGCCTACATCGCCGTCGAGCTCGGGAAGAACCCGCTGGCCTCGGAGTGCCTCAACTGCGCCGCGCCCGACACGGGCAACATGGAGGTGCTCGAGCGCGTCGGCACGCCGGAGCAGAAGAAGCAGTGGCTCGAGCCGCTGCTCGACGGGGAGATCCGGTCCTGCTTCGGGATGACCGAGCCCGACCTCGCCTCCTCCGACGCCCGCAACATCGCCACCTCCGCCGTGCTCGACGGCGACGAGTGGGTCATCAACGGCGAGAAGTACTACATCTCCGGTGCCGGCGACCCGCGTTGCAAGATCATGATCTGCATGGTGCGGACGAACCCCGACGCCGCCGCCCACCTGCAGCAGTCGCAGATCCTGGTGCCGATGGACACGCCTGGCCTCGAGGTCCTCGGCCCCATGCACGTGTTCGGCCACGACGACGCCCCGCACGGGCACATGCACATCCGACTGACCGACGTTCGCGTTCCGAGGGCGAACATCCTGCTCGGCGAGGGCCGCGGCTTCGAGATCTCGCAGCTCCGCCTCGGCCCTGGTCGCATCCACCACTGCATGCGCGCCATCGGGGCCGCCGAGCGGGCGCTGCAGCTCATGGTCGAGCGGGGCCTCGGTCGGGAGGCCTTCGGCAAGCCGCTCATCTCGCTCGGCAAGAACACCGAGCTCGTGTCGCGGGCGCGCATCGAGATCGAGGCCATGCGGTTGATGGTCCTGCGCGCCGCCAAGGCCATGGACCTCATGGGCAACGCGGAGGCACGCGTCTGGGTCAGCGCCGTCAAGGCGATGGTGCCCGAGCGCGTGTGCCAGATCATCGACCAGGCGATCCAGCTGCACGGCGCGACGGGGGTCTCGCAGTGGACGCCGCTCGCGGACATGTACACGAGCCAGCGCACCATCCGCCTCGCCGACGGACCGGACGAGGTCCACCACATGGTCGTCGGTCGGGCGGAGATCGCCCGCTACCAGCCGACCTGAAGGGAGGAGGGTGCCATGAAGCAGCTCTCCGGGCTGGACGCGTCGTTCCTGTACATGGAGACCGAGTCGCAGTTCGGTCATGTGTCGAGCCTCTCGATCTACGAGCGGCCCGACGACCCGGACTACGAGCCGCTCTCCTCGTGGCGACACCAGATCGAGCGTCGCCTGCACCTCCTGGAGCCTCTTCGCCGCCGCCTGCGGGATGTGCCGTTCAACCTCGACCATCCGTACTGGGTGGACGACCCGGGCTTCGACATCGACTTCCACGTTCGCCACACGGCGGTCGCACCACCGGGGAGCGACGAGCAGCTCGGCGAGCTCGTGGCGCGCATCGTGGGCCGCCCCCTCGATCGGCGGCGGCCGCTGTGGGAGAGCTACGTCATCGAGGGTCTGCCCGGTGACCGCTTCGCGATCCTGACCAAGGTGCACCACGCGACGATCGACGGCGCCGCCGGTGCGGAGCTCCTCGTGCTGATGCTCGACGGCGATCCTGAAGGCGACGACATCCCTCCGGCGCCGGACGATTGGCACCCCGAGCGCCTGCCGACGGACGGCGAGGTGCTCACCCGGGCGGCCTCCAACCTGGTGCGCAAGCCCGGTCGGGCCGTCCTGCTCGCGACGCGCACCGTTCGAGATCTCGGGCGCACCACCCGCGCCCCGGTCATGGTCGCGGCCGCGAACCAGCTGCGCGACGGGCTGCGTGGCCCCCTCGGTGCGGTGCTGAACATCGGGCGGGAACGGTCACCGGAAGGAGAAACGGTCGGACCGCTCCCGACCAGCGCGGCGCCCCGTACGCCCTTCAATGCGTCCATCACCGCCCACCGGCGCTTCGCGTTCCGATCGACTTCGCTCGAGCTGGTCAAGGACATCAAGAACGCACTGGGCGCCACGGTCAACGATGTCGTCATGGCGGCCTGTGCCGGCGGCTTGCGCACCTGGCTCGAGGCGCACGACGCCCTCCCTGATGCGTCGCTCGTGGCGATGGTGCCCGTCTCGATCCGCACCGGCGAGGAGACGGAGAAGTGGACCAACAGGGTCTCGGGGATCTTTGCCGCGCTGCCCACCGATGAGCCCGATCCGCTGCAGCGCGTGGCTCGTGTGCACGAGGCGATGGTGGGTGCGAAGGAGCTGTTCGACGCGGTGCCCGCCGACGCGCTCACCGACTTCGCGCAGTTCCCGCCGCCGGCGGTGTTCGCTCGCGCCATGCGCACGGCGACGCGGCTCACAACCCGCTTCGCGCTGCCGGTGAACGTGGTGATCTCGAACGTCCCTGGCCCACGGGTGCCGCTCTACACCGCCGGCGCTCGGCTCCTGCACTACTACCCCGTGTCGACGATCGTCGACGGGCAGGGCCTGAACATCACCGTGCAGAGCTACCTCGACACGCTCGACTTCGGGCTCGTGGCTTGTCGCGAGCTCGTTCCCGACCTGTGGGACATGGTCGAGGCGATCGTCGACGACCTCGACGCGCTGGCGAAGGTCGCCGGCGTCGAGCGCGGCTGACCTACTCGGTGATCTCGAGGAAGATGCACTCGCCGGGGCACTCCTCGGCCGCTTCGATGGTGCTGTCGACGTGCGATTGCGGCACGGTCGCGGTCCCCTCGGCCATCTTGTAGGCCGGGTCCGTGCCCGAGCCGTTGTAGATGTCGGACCAGCCGGGTTCCTTCACGTAGGCGAGGCCGTCGTCGTGCATCGCGAAGATCCCAGGCTGCAGCTCGACGCAGATGCCGTCGCCGGTGCACAGATCCTGGTCGATCCAAACCTTGAGCGTGCTCATCGAAGTGCCTTCTACCTCTGCGGGTCGGGGGGTCGGAGGGATCCAGGCTTCCAGTTCGGGTCGCTCCCCGTCGAACCGTCGAGCTCGATCCCGAGCTCTCGCCGGAGGTGGGCCCGGACGGCGTCCTCGAGGGGTTGCGGCCACGGAAGGTCGACCATGGCGGCGATCGGGGGCGCGATCTCCAGCAGGCACGAGCCGATGACGCGATGCGCGTCCACCAGCTCGGCCCGGGTGGCCTGGGGCCACGGGAGCGCCTCGAGCACCGCGTACTGCTCGTCCGTCACCTGGAAGCGTCCGTGCTTCACGCCGACTGCGGGCTGGGGGGCGTCCGCCTGCTGGAAGAGCTCCACGAGCCGTCGCCGGATGTGGCCGTAGCCCTCCTGCACCAGGAGGTGCGCCTGGCGGTCGAGGAGGGCCGGCAGCAACGACAGGTAGCGCAGGGGCTCCTCGATGGCGGTCTCGACCTTGCTGCGATCGGGACCCGGTGGCACGGGTGGTGGGGGCACCTGGGCATCGAGGCCGTCGCGGTCGAACACGAGCGCTCGTCGCCCGAACCCGCTCGTGGCCAGCGCGCTGATCGGTTCGACGACCACGTCGAGGCGGAGGCAGTCGGGCGTCAGGGCGTAGAGGATCCCGGTGATCCACGGCAGCGGTCGCGCGATGACGGTCGGCGTGATGCGGGCAAGCCACTCGGGCCACGTGGCCCAGAGGTCGTCGAAGGCCTGGTCCTCGACGGCGAGGATCAGATCGAGGTCCGAGGATCCGTCGGCCTCGCCGCGTCCGACCGAGCCGTGCACCCACAGCGCGCGCACGCGCTCATCCGCGAGGAGCACGTCGACGGCTCGGTCGAACAGCTGCTGGTAGCCGACGGGCAGCACGGCGAGGGCAGGGGGACGATGGACCTCCGGGGCGGGCATGGACCGAAGGGTGCCACACGGCGGTCAGCCGGCGGTCTGCCATCCGTCTCGGGTGGGGGGCATCCCGCTCGCGCCGGACGCAGTGGGCGTCACACCCAGCACCTGGTGGACGCTGAGGGCGCCTTCCTCGAAGCCGAGGGTGGACGCGGCCATGTAGAGCCGCCAGATCCGTGCGCGGCGCTCGCCGACGAGGGCGACCGCGGCGTCCCATCCCGCCTCGAGGTTGGCGACCCAAGCGCGGAGCGTGCGGGCGTAGTGCTCGCGCAGGCACTCCACGTCTCGCACCTCGTAGCCCGCCGACTCCATGGCCAGGGTGACGTGTCCGACGTCGATGAGCTCGCCGTCCGGGAACACGTAGCGACCGCTGAAGGACCGTCGGCGGAGGCGCGACGCTCCCACCCTCGAGATGGCGTGGTTGAGGAGCCGGCCCTCGGGACGAAGCACCCGGCGGAGCAACGCGAAGTACTCGGCCATGCGGCTCTCGCCCACGTGCTCGAACATCCCGATCGACGAGATGGCGTCGAAGGGCTCGGCGTCGTCGAGGTCGCGATAGTCCTGCTCTCTGATCTCGACGAGGTGGCTGGCCCCTGCCGCGGCCACGCGCTCGCGTGCGCGGACGGCCTGCTCCCGGCTGATGGTGATGCCGACCACAGATGCGCCGTGGTGCAGGGCCGCGTGGATCGCCATCGATCCCCAGCCGCACCCGACGTCCAGCAGGCGTGACCCGGGATGCTCGGCCAACCCGAGCTTTCGTGCGATGAGCTCGTGCTTGGACGCCTGCGCGTCCTCGAGCGTCGTCGCCGGATCAGAGAACCGCGCGCACGAGTAGGTCATCGACGGTCCGAGCACGAGCTCGTAGAAGTCGTTCCCGACGTCGTAGTGGTGACGGACGGCGGCTGCGTCGCGCTGCGGCGAGTGGCGGCGCCCCCTGGGTCGGGCCTCCTCGGGTGGCGGCGGGAGGGGCGGGCCGAACGCCCCTGTGGCGCGGGCAGCCGCGAGGGCCCGCAGCGCGAGCCGGAGGGCGCGGTGGCCCTCGTGCGCCACGGCGTCGCGGAGCCGCTCGAGGGTCTCGAAGATGTCGCCGTCGAGGTCGAGATCGCCGGCCACGTAGGCGCGGGAGAGCCCCAGCTCGTCGGGCGCCCAGAGCAGCCGACGCAGCGCGTCACGGGACCGGACCCGGAGGACGCCGGGAGTGGGGACCGGGCCGATCGTGCTCCCGTCCCAGAGCTCGATCCGCACGGGGAGCCTCGGGCCGAGCACCTCGGTCAGCAGGGGCTCGAGCGCGTGGGCGGCGGTGCCCTCCTCGCCGTCGACGTAGACGGAGATGTCGTCGGGCGGGCTGAGCGATCGACGACGATCACGGGTGGAAAGGGCCATGGCGTCACCTCCGAAGGCTCCTCGCCTGTTCCGCCGGAAAGGCTAGGCGCGTCGGTGCGCGGCGTGTCAGGGGAACACGATCGCGGCGAGCTCCTCCGCGCGCTGATGCGCGGCGGAGGTGGTGACGGCTCCCGAGCGCGAGGTGTTCGACGACCAGCGCGAACACCTGTGCTCGGATCACCCGGGCGATGGCGGCGTGGTCGCCGGCAACGTCGGGGAAGCCCTCGTCGAGCCAGCCCTCCAGCGTGAGCGCCAGGAGGTCGACCACCTCCTGCGCGGCCTCCGTGGCGGCGACCTCGCCCCGCACCGCTTCGCCGACCAGGAGCCGCCACACCGCCTGCTCCTCGAGCGCGTTGGCCCACAGCCAGTCGAGCAGCGCGACGAGACGGGTGCGAGGTGCTAGCGAGGGGTCGAGCGGGGGCACGTCCTGCGCCAACCGCTCGCCATACCGCCGCTCCTGCACGACCGAGCGGAGGAGGTCGGCCTTCGACGGGAAGTAGTGGTACAGCGTGGCGACGTTGAGATCGCAGGCCGAGGCGAGCTGGCGCATCGAGGCCCCCATCGAGCCCTGCTCGGCCATCAGCACGAGGGCCGCATCGAGGATGCGGCCGCGCTGGTCGAGAGGGCGAGCGAGCGCCATCAGCGCACCCCTTCGGGGGTGAAGACGGCGGGAAGGTGCGCGACCGACAGCACGAGGGCCGAGTCACCCCGCTCCGGGACCGTCCCGGCCGGCACGCGGATGTCGCCCAGCCTCCGGAACAGCTCCTCGAACACCACCCGCACCTCGGCGCGGGCCAGGTTGGCACCGAGGCAGAAGTGCGTGCCGATGCCGAAGGCCAGGTGGGGATTCGGATCGCGATCGACGCGGAGCTCGTCGGGCGCGTCGAACACGGTCTCGTCGCGGTTGGCGGACTGGTACAGCATGAACACCTTGTCGCCCTTCCGGAGCTCGACGCCCTCGTGGGTGTGATCAGTGGTGACGGTGCGGGAGAAGGAGAGGACGGGCGACACGAACCGGATGATCTCGTCGACCGCGGTCTCCCACAGGGTCGGGTCGTCGATGACCCGCTGCTTCTGCTCCGGGAACTGCGAGAAGGCGACGAGGCCGCCGGTGAGCGCGTTGCGGGTGGTCTCGTTGCCGGCCACGACGATGAGCACCAGGAACATGAGCAGCTCGTCCGTGGTGAGGACGGCATCCGGGTCGTCGATGCTGGCACCACCGAGATCGTCACGAGCGAGGAAGCCGTCGTCGAACGCGTGGGTGAGGATGCTGATCAGATCGTTGGAGGCACTCGTCTCGGCCCGCCGCTCCTCGATCAGCGCCGTGCACATCATGGCGAACTCGCCGAAGGCTTCGGCGGCCGCATGCAGGACCGGATCCTCGGGATCGTCGTGGCCGTCGCCGGCCATCATCGCGTCGCTCCACTTGTAGAGGTCGTTCCGCTGCTCGGGATCGAGCCCCATGAGCTCGGCGATGACGATCAGCGGCACGTGGATCGCGAAGTCCTCCACGAAGTCGAGCTCCCCACGGTGCGCGACCTCGTCGATGATCTGGTTCGACAGCTCACGGATGTGGTCGGTGAGCGCCCGGACGCGGGCGGGCGTGAAGCCCCGGTTGATGAGCCGGCGCTGGCGTGTGTGCTCAGGATCGTCCATCGAGATGATCGACATCGGCGCCGCCACGCGGGGTCGAACGCCCTCGGCGGCCGAGTAGAGCTCCGGGTGGCGCGAGACGTGCGTCACATCGGCGTGGCGGGAGACCACCCACAGGTCGTTGCGCTGGTCCCAGTGGACGGGGGAGTGGGTCCGCAGCCACCGGTAGGCCTCCCACGGGTCGTCGTAGAAGCGAGGGTCGAGGACGTCGATCGGGCAGGGCGGCGGCGGAACGGGCATCGGGAGCAAGTATCGATCAAACGCTTGTTTGGGATCAAGTGTTGCGGTCGTGCGACTAGTGTTGCGATTGGGCGACGAACCGACTCTCCGGAGGGACCCGATGACCACCGACCACCAGCTCCCCGCCGCCACCCACGCGCCGACCCGCCATCCTCGGACCGCCGCGACGATCTTGGCGGTGGTGCTCCTCGCTGTCGCCCTGGCCGGCTGCATGCCGAACGACTCGCGCAGCTTCCTCGATCGCACCAACTCGTTGCGACGTTCCGTGGGCGTGCCCGCGCTCAAAGAGCACGACACCCTCACCGCGAAGGCCGAGGACTGGGCCCGGCAGATGGCGAGCACGGGCCGCCTCGGGCACTCGACCCTGACGGCGGGCGTGAGCAGCCTCAACTGGAAGGCGCTCGGCGAGAACGTCGGCTACTCGAGCCCGACGTCGGATACGTACCTCACGATCCACAACGCGTTCGTCCGCTCGAGCGGGCACTACGCCAACCTCGTGAACGCTGGCTACACCCACATGGGCGTCGGCGTGGCACGGGACAGCTCCGGGAGGCTGTGGGTCGCCGAGGTCTTCGCCCGCTTGTAGCGCTCCGGCGCGGGTGGCCGTGACCTGACGTCGTGTCAGACTCCGGCATGGCTGGTCGTCGTCCCAACGTGCTGTTCGTCGTCTCGGACCAGGAGCGCGAGCGCTCGTGGTTGCCGGCATCCGTCCGCCTGCCGTGGCGGGAGCGCCTGCTGGCGGAGGGCGTGGAGCTCGGCAACCACTGGACGCACTCGGCGCCGTGCTCGCCGTCGCGCGCCACGATGATGACGGGCCGGTACCTGCCGGGCCACGAGGTGTACGACAACACCGTCTTCAGCTGGCACAAGAGCCTCGACCCCGCGATCCCGACGATCGGCTCGCAGCTCGGCGGCGACGGCTATCGATCGTCCTACATCGGGAAGTGGCACCTCACCGGCGGTCCCACGCCGCCCATGGACCTGTACGGCTACGCCGACTGGGACGGCAACGACCAGCACTTCATGGGCTGGGCGGGCACCGGCGTCCACTTCGACCCCGTCATCGCCGACTCCGCGGCTCGCTGGCTGGATGCGAACGGGTCCCAGGCCGACCCCTGGTTCCTCACCGTCGCGCTCGTCAACCCGCACGACGTCATGTGGTTCCCGATGGACCAGCCCGACTACCAGGCGGCGCACCCGGACGAGCTGGCGGCCACGGAGGCACTGCTCGACTTGGCCAAGTGGAAGGACGGCAACGCGGTGCCACCGTTCACGGACGACTACCCCCACGTGGTCGACCAGCTGCCCGAGAACTTCGCGGACGACCTGCTCACGAAGCCGGCCTGCCACCGCCAGTGGCGCTGGGACCAGCAGCACTGGCTCGCCGGCTACATCCCGCCGACCGACCGGGAGCAGTGGCGGCGCCAGCTCGACTACTACGTCCGGCTCCACCAGCTCGCCGACGACAGCCTGGGCACGGTGCTGGGCGCCCTCGAGCGCAGCGGTGCGTGGGATGACACCGTGATCGTCTTCACCTCGGACCACGGCGACATGTGCGGCTCGCACGGCCTGCGCTCGAAGGGCCCCTTCGTGTACGACGAGATCATGCGAGTGCCGTGCTACGTGAAGCCGGCGGCCGCGTCACCGGCGGCCTCGTCGGCCGGGCAGCGCAGCGACTCCCTCTCGTCCCACGTCGACCTGGCCCGCACCATCTGCTCGTTCGCACAGGTGGAGCCCGAACCAGGGATGCAAGGGGTCGACCTCTATCCGCTCCTGGCTGACCCGGCAGCCACCGTGCGCGAGCACGTCCTGTTCGCGCACGCCACCGCGCACACCTCGAACATCCGGGCGACGCGCTGGTCGATCCGCGGGATCTTCGATGGACGTCACAAGTACGCGCGCTACTACGGCGTCGGCGGCGGCCTGCCGAACGACGACTTCACCGGGGTGCCCACCCCCATGCTGTTCGGCCCCGACGCCGACTTCGAGGACCAGGAGCACGAGTGGTACGACCAGCAGGAGGACCCGCACGAGCTGGTCAACCTGGCCATGGACAACGGTCGCCGCCCGGAGCTGCGGGAGCGGTTCGAGCAGCTGAGGGCGATCGAGGCCGAAGAGCTCGTCGCGTGACGCTCGAGCCCTACGAGGGCAGTGCCCGCCAGCGGCGTCAGCGTCGGCGCACCCGGATCGTCGCCATCGTGCTGGCCGTCTCGCTGCTGCTCCCGATCATCATCGGGACCGTCGCTGCGCTCTCCCGCTGAACGATCGGCGTTCAGTCCCGCGAAGGCGTCCGACTATGGTGACCGTTCCCCTGGTGGCGTGGCCGAGTGGCTTAGGCAAGGGCCTGCAAAGCCCTGTACGCGGGTTCGATTCCCGCCGCCACCTCCAGGTCTCTGACCTGCGGTCATGCGAAACACGATTCTCGTCGCGCTCCGACTCCGCTCGGCACCAGTTCCGTTCAGTACCGCTCAGATCTTCCTGAGAGATTCTGCGTCAGATCGGCAGGAATGTCGCAGCGGCGCTTGGATTTCGCTGCGCCGAACGGCCATGTTCGGCAGGCATGCGCGTCCGGGATCCGATCCGGAGGTCTCCGCCGGGCCTGATCGAGCTCAGGGGCGGAGTGCGCCCGCTGGCATCGGATTGCGCCCCGCGAGCGAGCCGTGGATCTCGTCGATCGCGAGGCGGATGAAGGCCTGTTGGTGGTGGAACGGCTTGACGCGACCGGCGGCGATGGCCTCCGGGTGTCCGGCTTGATGGCCGCTGAAGGCGTAGTCCATCGCCGCGTCGGTGCTCTCCCACAAGGACACCGACGAGATGAACGGTGGGCGCAAGACAGCGCTCGAGAACACGTTGCCCGGCGCCTTGACGACGGCCTTCTCCGCTGGCTGGCTGGCACGGAAGAACGGGATGCCGCGCGAGAACTTCGTCCTCGCCAGGGTGAGCACAAGGACCGGGCCGTCGTGTTCGACGTTTCGCTGCTTCGGGATGTCATCGCCGATCCCGGGCCAGGCGCCGTGGATGCGCAACGGACGGGCGTGCACCACGAGCCCGTCGTCGAGGTCGGCGGCAAGCCGATGCGTGGCCTCGAACTGGGTGAGCGCGTGTTCGTCCTGCCAGAACGCGATGAGCCCGACGCGCCCAGGCGAGAGCCTCGCGGGTGTCGTGCCGAACTTGGCGGCGATGCCAGTGTTGGCGTGTAGCAGTCCCGGGATCGAGCCTGAACGTGGGCGCCGGATGAGGCCCAGCGACTTCGGCAGTCCAACGTCGGCGAGGTGAACGGATACGACGGACATAGCTGTTCCCCTGTGTCGGTATGTCGGTCAGGGATCCAGTGGCTCCGGCAGGCCACCTGGCATTGGACCAACCCACGCATGATGCCCGAGAACAGGCGAGCGTATCGGCGGGAATGTCGCAGCGGCGCTTGGATCTCGCAGCGTTGTAGCGACAAAGAGATCCCCGTTCGCCAATGCCTCCACGCTCGTCGGGGCCCCCGAACGCCGGCTCGGTCGTTCGAGCGCGTTCAACGTGGCCGGAAGCGGCGCCAATCAGCGGTCATGTTGGCCCTGACCTTGCCCTCGAACTCGAGCGCAGCTTGGACGACGATCTGGTCCTCTTCGACGGAGACGGGGCTGGCCGTGAGGTGAACCGCCGGCCCGAGGGGTGTCGGCCGAAGGAACTTGACCTCGAAGCCAGCGGTGATGAAGGGCACGGGCGCACCGGGGGGTGCGTCCCATCCGCGGGCGGCGGCTTCCCACATGACCACCGCTGCGCCGTGGCAGTCGAGAACCGTCGAGATGATCCCACCGTTGAGGAACCCGAACCCGTTGTCGTGTTCGGGTCGGGGGATGAAGTCACCAACGGTGACGTCTCCCTCGTGGTAGCTGCGTAGGTGGAAGCCGTCCGGATTGGCGTGTCCACACCCGAAACAGGTCGTTTCGGGGTAGAGCGACTCCTGAATGCTCTGATGGCTGGTCACGTCGGTACTCGCCTTTCCGTCGCCTTGACCTGTGGCGCGAGAGATTCCCATACTCCGCGCTGCCGACGGTCTTGGGACGGCTCATGTGCTGCCTCGGCAACGGGAGGTGGTTCTTCGTGGCATCCCCTACCGCCGGATAGGCAGCGCGGCAGGGGACCGTTACCGCCCGCTCTGCCGCGCCAGCGCGTCACTCCGGCTGCAGTCTCAGGCGGTCATCGAATCGCGTGATCGAGTGCTTGGGATGGTGATCGCCAGCTGGTGACCGTCATCACGGTGGTGAGATCGAGACCGGTGATCGCCGCAGCATGGCTAGGTAGTCGACGAGGTCGAGGTACTCGACGCTCACTTCGCGAGGCGCTCGGGCAGCTCCCGGTCTTCCTCGATGATGCGCTTCACCCGGGCCTTGAACTTGGGATCCGCACGGCGGAGCTCGACGGCGTCTAGCGGGGTGCCGCCAGCCAGCGCGGGTGACAAATCGGCGCGATGGGTGAAGGATGGGCATCACAAGTACTCAGGTTGGGGGGAGTTCATCATGGGTGAGAACAGGTCGACGCGAGCCCGTGTGGCGATCGCTGCGGGGATGGTGCTCGTGGTGTTGGCGGTCGGAGCTGGCAGCTGTAGCGACGACGATGACTCCGCCAAGGTCGACGTGACCTTGAGCGAGTTCATCGTGGAACCCGACCCTGCGTCTGCTGGCGCTGGGGAGGTCGAGATCGTCGGCGACAACCAGGGCGGCGAGACGCACGAGCTGGTCATGGTCAAGGCCGCTGATGCGGCGGGTCTGCCCGTCGACGAGGATGGCGCGGTGGTCGAGGACGACCTCCCGGAGGGGGCGTTCGTCGGTGAGATCGAGGACATCGAGGCTCAGTCGTCCAAGTCGGTGACCTTCGATCTCGAAGCGGGCGACTACGTGCTGTTCTGCAACATCACGGAGGAAGACCAGGACTCCGGGGAGATCGAGAGCCACTTCGCCGAGGGGATGAACGCCAGCTTCACGGTCGAGTAGCTGCCCGAGCGCTCCGGGTCGCCCTGAGCGCCACCAGCCAGTCGCGTCTATGGTCTCGCCGGGCGCACGACCGGGGGAACCGGTTGTAGACGAGGGGAGCAGCATGCGATCTGTCTGGAAGTGCGCGGTTGGGGTCGCGGTGACCGCGGCAGCCTTGGTCCCGGTCCTCGGCGTCGGCGCCAGCTCGGCCCGGCCGGTCTCGGAGAGCCAGGGCAGTGCGGAACAGGAGTACGTGGTGGCCTTCGACCAGGCCGCCCAGGCAGACGCTCTCAGGGCCATGGCCAGCGCCGGGGGCACCGTGGTCGACGTCAACGAGTCCGCCGGCGTCGCCCTGGTCGAGTCGTCCGCCGCCGACTTCCTCGGCGCGGTGCGGTCGGACAGCGCCGTGTCCGGCGCCGCCCCCAACCACAGCGTGGGCACCACTCGGCTCGGTATGCCCCACCGGGTCGTCGAGGAGCGTCCGAGCCTCGCCGAGCGCGCCGCGGCCAGCGACGGGCGGGGTGAGCGCCGTGATGGCCACGGCGGACGCACCGAGCCGCTCGCCTCGCTTCAGTGGGACATGGCCGCCATCGGCGCGAACGGCGACGGCGCCTGGCGTCGCGCCACCGGCGACGGCGTCCAGGTGGGTGTGATCGACACCGGCATCGACGGGAAGCATCCGGACCTGGCGCCCAACTTCAACGCCCGGCTCTCCCGCAACTTCACGATGGACATGCCCGACATCGACGGGCCCTGCGAGACGCCCACCTGCATCGACCCCGCCAACGTCGACAACGACGGGCACGGCACGCACGTTGCGGGCACCATCGCCGCCGCCCGCAACGGCATCGGGATCTCGGGCATCGCGCCCGACGCCGAGCTGGTGAACGTCCGCGCCGGGCAGGACTCGGGCTACTTCTTCCTCTACGAGACGGTGGCCGCCATCAGCTACGCCGCCGACGCCGGTCTGGACGTCGTCAACATGAGCTTCTACACCGACCCGTGGCTGTTCAACTGCCCGTCCGCGGATCAGTACCTCGAGGGACCGGTCACCGACGAGGAGATCGCCGAACAGGCCTTCGTCCGCGAGACCGTCAGCGCCGCGCTCGAGTACGCCCACAGCCGTGGCGTCACGCTCGTGGCGGCCGCCGGCAACGGCAACACCGACTACTCACTGCCGACGCGCTTCGACGACACCAGTCCCGACTACGGTGTCGACCCCGTCGAGCGGCTCGTCACGAACCAGTGCCTCGACCTGCCGAGCGAGGGGCCGCACGTGATCGCCGTCGGCGCCACCGGGCCGTCCACCACCAAGGCGGACTACTCGAACTACGGCCTCGGCTCGATCGACCTCGCCGCCCCAGGAGGCTGGTTCCGCGACGGCGTCGGCACCGACTCGTACCGCACCCCGGGCAACCTGATCCTCTCCTCGTACCCGCTGCAGGCGGCGATCGACCAGGGGCTCGCCGACGAGAACGGCCTGCCGACCGACGAGTTCTCCGTCGTGTCCTGCGATTCCCGAGGTCGGCATTGCGGCTTCTACACGTACCTGCAGGGCACCTCGATGGCGTCGCCGCACGTGGCCGGCGTGGCCGCACTGGTCGTCGACGCCCATGGCCGTCAACGACGCGGCAACGCTTCGTTGGCGCCGGACACCGTGGCGTCGATCCTCCTCCGCACGGCCACCGATCATGCCTGTCCCGCGGCGGGCTTCGAGGACTACAGCGACGAGGGCCGTGACCCGGCGCTCTACAACGCGGTCTGCAACGGCACGACGGCCAACAACAGCCTCTGGGGCGAGGGCATCGTGAACGCCACCGCCGCGGTCGCCAGAGGAGGGCACTGACCCGGGTCTGAGCCGGCCCGCAGCGAGCCGAGGTGGCAGGCTGATCTGCATGCGCGTCCTCGGGGTGCACCATGTGTCGATCAACGTCGACGACGTCGACGCCGCGGTGGCGTTCTACGTCGAGCGGCTCGGGCTGACGCGACGGCGCGATCGGCCGGACTTCGGCTTCGGGGGTGCGTGGCTCGACGTCGGAGGCCAGCAGGTGCACCTGATCGAGGGGGCGCTGCCTGGTGACCGGGGTCAGCACTTCGCGCTGCAGGTGGCCGACCTCGAGGCCACCGTCAGCGAGCTGCGATCGGCCGGGCTCGAGGTGTCCGACCCCTCGCCGGTCGGCACGGGGCGACAGGCGTTCCTCCATGATCCGGCCGGCAACCTGGTGGAGCTCCACCAGCCCGCGTAGCGACCTAGAAGAGCGTCGCGTCGTCCTCGTGGCGCTGGGTCGGGTCGGTGACCCAGCGCGTGTCATCGCCGCCCGCTCGCTTCGCCGCGTACATGGCGCGGTCGGCGGCGTGGACCAGCGCCACGGCGGTCGTCTCGGCGGTCGGCACGACGGTGATGCCCCCGATGCTCACGCTCACGTGGACGGGCTGGCCGTCGATCCGCAGGTCGAGCACCCGCACCGCGTCGCGGATGCGATTCGCGTTGCGCTGGGCAGTGGCCACGTCGATGCCCGGCCACAGCACCAGGAACTCGTCGCCCCCGAAGCGCCCGACGAGCTCGCCGGTTCGGGACGCCCGTTGCTGGATGGCCCGTGCGACCGTGACGAGGCACTCGTCGCCGGCCAGGTGCCCGAGGGTGTCGTTGTACTGCTTGAACCGGTCGAGATCGACGAGGGCGACCGACAGCGGGAGACCATCGCGACGGCACCGGTCGAGCTGGATGTCGAGCGCCGCCTCGAACGTCCGGCGGGTGGCCGTGCCCGTCAGGTGGTCGCGCGCGACCAGCTCTCGCAGCTCGAGCGTGTCCGGGCCGCTCGTGTCCTCCGACACGGCGCTCACCTCGGGCTCGGACTCGACGCCGAGCACGTAGAGGAGGCCGTCGCGTCCGACGCGGCACGACCACTCGGCGGGGAACCCGCCGGCGACCGGGTGCAGTCGGGCTTGGAAGGCGACCTCGTCGCCGACCTCGTCGAGCCGCGTCATCCCCCGGATCGCCTCGGGCCGGTCGTACGGGTCGAGGAGCTCGACGAAGGGACGGTTGACGATGGCGCCCGCATCAGGCGCGAAGGCGCGCCCAAGCGTGTCGTTGGCCCAGAGCACTCGCCCCGTGCGTGTAGTGATGGCACACAGCAGCCGACTCGACGAGGCGAACTCGCCCAGGTCGAAGCCGGTCTCGATCTCAGACACTGATCTCCTCAGCGCTCCCTCCCGGCGCAGCGCACGCTGCACCGTACCGCCACGAGGGGGCACGGTTACGCTCCCGTGCCGTGACGGCCTTCTCCGAGAGGTACGGGGCCTGGGCGCTCGTGACGGGCGGAGCGCAGGGCGTCGGCCTCGCCTTCGGCGAAGCCCTCCTCCAGCGCGGCTGCGCGGTGGTGCTCGTGGACCGCCAGCCGGAGGTGGTCGACGTCGCGGCCGGCCTCGGATCGGAGGCGTTGGGCGTCGTCGCCGACCTGGCTGACCCGGGCTGGCTCGACATCGTGGCGGCGGCCACGGACGGCCTGGAGATCGGGCTCGCCGTCGCCAACGCGGCGGTGTCCTACGTCGGGCCGTTCCTCGGGCAACCACCCGCCAGTCGGGCGGCGATCGTCCGGGTCAACTGCCTCGCGACCACGGAGCTGGCGGCCTGGGCCATCCCGCCGATGGTGGCTCGGGGCCGAGGCGCGTTCGTGGTCACCAGCTCGGGGTCGGCGCTGGCGGGCACGGGCGCCGTCGCCACCTACAGCGCCAGCAAGGCCTACGTGCTCAACCTCGCGGAGGCGATCGGCTGGGAGCTGCGCAACTCCGGTGTCGTGTGCCAGGCCGTGGTGGCGCCGGCCATGGACACGCCGGGCTGGCGTTCCCACCCCGTCGACGAGGACCGGATGCCGCAACCCGCGGCCGACCCGCGGGTCGTGGTCGACCGCGCTCTCGAGCAGCTCGCCGCCGGTGGTCGGTTGCTGGCTGACCCCGGTCTCGAGGTCGTCGCGGGCATCGAACGGGCTGCCCGCGTCGACCTGCTGTCCCGCGTGACGAGCTCGCTCTACCCGGACGAGTACCCGCAGGAGTAGCGATGGAGATCAGGGACGCGCGGGAGGAGGACCTGCCGCAGGTGGTGGCGATCCAGAACGCCCTGATCCCTACCACCACGATCGAGTGGCGTGACGAGCTCTACGCGGTCGACGACCGGCAGCGCTGGCTCCACGAGCACCGGCAGCACGGCGATCCTGTCCTCGTCGCCGTCGACGGTACGAGGCTTCTCGGGTTCGCCGCCTACAGCGACTTCCGCGACACGCACAGGTGGCCCGGCTACCGGTTCGTCGTCGAGCACACCGTCCACGTGCGCGACGACCAGTGGGGGACCGGGATCGGGCGCGCGCTGGTCGAAGCGCTGGTCGAGCGGGCGCGGCTCGCCGGCAAGCGGGTGGTGGTGGCCGCCGTCGACGGTGACAACGCGGGATCGATCCGCTTCCACGAGCGGGTCGGCTTCGTCGAGGTGGCGCGCTTGCCCCGCCTCGGCTTCAAGCACGACCGGTGGCTCGACCTCGTGCTGCTCCAACGAGACGTCTAGATCACGTCGTGGCCGGGGTGCGCCTCGGCCGGCACCCGCCCGAGGCGTCCGGCGCTGAAGTCGTCGAACGCCTGCTGGAGCTCGGCGCGGGTGTTCATCACGAAGGGCCCGTACGCCGCGACGGCTTCCCGGATCGGGAGTCCGCCGAGGACCAGCACCTCGAGTGCGGGGGTGCGCTCGTCCTGCCGCGCGTCAGCGTGGAGCGCGACGACGTCGCCGGCCCCGAGCACGGCGAGCTGACCAGGCTGGACGGCCACCCGGTCAGGTCCGGCGACACCTCGCCCGGCCATCACGTAGACGAGGGCGTTGAAGTCGACGGGCCACGGCACGCGGAGGTCGGCTCCGGGCTGCACGGTGGCGTGGAGCAACGCGATCGGCGTGTGGGTGATGCCCGGCCCCGCGTGGCCTGCGACGTCTCCGGCGATCACCCGGAGGAGGGCTCCACCGTCGTGGTTGGTCAGCAGCGCCACCTCGCCGCCGCGGATGTCCTGGTAGCGGGGCGGTGTCATCTTCAGGCGACTGGGAAGGTTCACCCACAGCTGGATCCCGTGGAAGGTCCCGCCGGCGGCGACGACCTCCTCGGGCGGCGCCTCGATGTGGAGGATCCCGCCTCCGGCGGTCATCCACTGGGTGTCACCGTCGCTGATGATCCCGCCGCCCCCGTTGGAGTCCTGGTGCTGGAACGTGCCGTCGAGCATGTAGGTGACGGTCTCGAACCCACGATGGGGGTGCCACGAGGTGCCCTTGGCGGCGCCCGGCTCCCACTCCACCTCGCCCATCTCGTCCATGTGGATGAAGGGATCGAGGTCGCCCAGGTCGACGCCGGCAAAGGCGCGCCGGACGGGGAAGCCCTCACCCTCGAACCCACGCGGGGCGGTGGTCACCGACCGCACCGGCCGGTCGACGGCGGCAGCCCGGTCGGGTTCGGGGATCCTCGGCAGGACGAGGACGTCGTCGACGGTGATGGCAGGCATGGCTCCTCCTGGAGATCGGTGCACCCCGACCCAACATGGTTGCTGCCGCAACTATTCCGCTGGACCTCAGCGGTCGGCGAGCACGCGCAGCGAGCCGCGCACCTGGGCACGCGCCTCGTCGAGCGTGCCGACCACGCCCGGTGGGTGCGCCACCGGGAAGGTGCTCATGCCGAGGAGCCGGCGAGCGTGGCTGCAGGCGTGGTGCCACTCGAAGACCGGGGCGAGATCGGCCGGGAGCCCGCGCGCGAGGGCGTAGGCGTCCCATGCCCGACCCCTGAGCTCGGGGAACTCCGCACGGTGCCCGCGCCACATGGCCGTGCCCCACTCGCCGAGGTCGAACTCCACGAAGGGATGGTCCACGCGCGCCGTCTGCCAGTCGAGGATCCCCGTGAGGGCGTGCGGCGGCTCGGCGTCGACGAGCAGCTGGCCCTCGTGGAGGTCGCCGTGGACCAGCACGGGCTCGAGCTGTCGTGCTCGCGCCATCGCCCGCGCTGCCGTGCGCTCCTCGGCGGGGTCGAGCTCCAGCTCGGCTGCCAGGGTGGTGTGCTCCTCGGGGGTGTCGCGACGAGGCAGCGTGGGCACGAGGGTGGTGTCGAGGCTGTGCCAGCGGCCGGCCAGCCGCCCCAGCTCGCCGAACAGGTCAGCGAGCGTGGTGAGCGGGAGCCGTTCGAGGATGCTCGCGAGCGGCACCCCGGGCAGTCGCTCCAGCACGACGACGGGGTGCACCGACACGGCGGGGTCCTCCCACACCTCGCGGACCCGGGGGACGGCGGGGACATCGAGGCTGTTGACGGCCTCGAGCGCCAGCACCTCTCGGCGCAGCGGCGCCACCTGCGTGTGGTCCCGCGGGAACAGGATCGCCCGGTCGGCGGTGAGCAGCACGAGCTTGGACCATCCGGTGAAATCCGCCCCGATCTCGTCGTCCGGTCCGAGCCCGAGGAGCTCGCGGAAGCGGGCCACGCGCGGTGGTGCGATGACCGCCAGCGCGGGGTGGTCGGGCGAGAGGGGCACCGATCCAGCCTACGAGCCGTTGCATTCTGGCAGTAGGTATGACAGAACGTTCGGATGATCGAGATCACGCTGCTCGGCACCGGGAGCCCGCTCGTCGACCCCTTGCGCGCGGGCCCGGCCACCCTCGTGCGCGCCGGGGGCGCGACCCTGCTGTTCGACTGCGGGCGAGGTGTCCTGATGCGCGCGGCCGCGGCCGGAGCCCAGGCCAACCAGCTGACCGCGCTCGTGCTGACCCACCTCCACAGCGATCACATCACCGACCTCAACGACGTGATCACGAGCCGCTGGGTGACCACCTTTGCCCCGTCCCCGCTCAGGATCATCGGGCCTCCCGGCACCGGCACCGTGGTGGACGGGATCCTGGCGTCCCTCGCCCCGGACATCTCCTACCGACTCGCCCACCACGAGGACCTCAGCTGGGACCCCGCCGTGGCCGTGGCGGAGCACGTCGACGGCGTCGTGTTCGACGAGGGCGGGGTGCGCATCGTCGCGGCCCCCACGGACCACCGGCCGGTGGACCCGAGCGTGGGCTTCCGGGTGGAGCACGACGGCCAGGCGGTGGTCATCGCCGGCGACACAGTGCCGTGTGACGGCCTCGACCGGCTGTGCCAGGGGGCCGACGCCCTGGTGCACACCGTCATCCGGGCCGACCTGGTCGCTGCTATCCCGGTCCCCCGATTGCAGGACATCCTGGACTACCACTCGAGCGTCGAACAGGCGGCGCAGACAGCCGCGCGCAGCGGCGTGGGCACCCTCGTGCTCACCCACTACGTGCCGCCCCTGCTCCCCGGCGCGGAGGACGAGTGGCGGGACATCGCGTTGGCGCACTTCGACGGTCGCGTCGAGCTCGGGAACGACCTCCACGTCGTGCGCATCGGTCCGTAGGCTGGCGGTCATGTGCCGGAACATCACCACCTTGCGTGGTCTCGAACCCGAGGCCACGAACGAGGAGATCGAAGCCGCCGCTCGCCAGTACGTGCGCAAGGTCAGCGGCGTGCAGAAGACCTCCGAGCGCACCGAGGTGGCCTTCGAGAAGGCCGTCCGCCGGATCACCCTGGCCACCGAGGAGCTGCTCGCGCAGCTGCCACCTCGCCAACAGCCGCCGCCGACGCTGCCCCCGCTGCGCCGCCTCGCCGCCCGCGGGTAGCGCGGTCTCCTCGTCTTCGCGTGGCCCGATACGCACTGCTCCTGAAGGCCAACGCGAACCGCGTGTTCGGCGAGTCTGCCTTCGCGCTCGCGAGGGCCGAGCTCGCGCTCCTCGCCCCGTCCCTCGGCGGACGGCTGGACGGTGTTGAGCGGACCACCATCGGCGGTGTCGACTACCTGCGGTTCGATTCGGCCGCTGCCCTCGACGAGCCCCAGGTGGCCGAGCTGTCGAACCTGTCGTCGCTCCATGCGCTCTTCGAGCTGGATGACGACGGTCGGTTCCGTCCTGTCTCGATCGCGCCGAGGCAGGTGGTCGACGGCGATCTCGCCACGATCCAGCGCTACGCCGGGAAGACGAACGACGCCTTCACCCATCTGCTCGTGAACGTGGCGTTGGCGTCCGGTGGTGACGCGATGGCTCGACTGCTGGCGGGGGAGCGGCTGCGGCTCGTGGACCCCGCGTGCGGTCGGGGCACCTCGCTCAACCGTGCCGCGCTGTACGGGATGGACGCGTTCGGCCTCGATGCCGACCCGCGCGCCATCGAGGCATATCGCGTCTTCTTCACCACCTGGCTCAAGGACAAGCGCCTCAAGCACACCGTGGAGCAGGCGCGGCTGCGCAAGGGCCGCCCGGCACCCGCGCGGCGGATCACGATCACCTACGGCGCCGGGAAGGACGTGCGTTCTCGTCGGGTGGCCGAGGTCGTGCACGACGACACCGTGCGGTCGGGCGACCACTTCGCGGCACGGTCGATGGACCTCCTCGTCTGCGACCTGCCCTACGGCGTGCAGCACGGCTCGCGCCCCGAGGCGGGCGCGCTCGAACGCCGGCCCGAGCGCCTCCTCGAAGCCGCCCTCCCGGTGTGGTTCGAGCTGCTCCGTCCCGGGGCGGCCGCGGCGCTGGCCTGGAACCGGCGTGTCCTCACCCGGCCTCGGTTCTGCAGCCTGGCCGAGGCGGTCGGGTTCAGGGTGCCTGCCCCCGAGGCCGACGACTTCGTGCACACCGTCGACCGCTCGATCACGCGCGACGTGCTGGTCGCGGTCCGTCCCGGATGACGATCCGTCCCGACTTGAGCGGTTTGTGGGGCTCCGTCGACGGGTTCCCTGGTCTCCTGACTCCCCTCACGTGACGTCGGGCACGTAGACTTTGCCGTCGTAGAAGGGGGTCCCACTCGTGGCCATCGCCGTAGATCGGGAGCCGTTCGCGTCTCGCGACCAGCTCCACCCGTCACATGCCGTGGCCGCGCTCGGCGCGCTCGGCTGGCTGGCCGTGGGTGCGGCTGGATCGCTCGCCGCCGGTGCCATCCACGCGGCCGCCATCGGCGTGCACAGCGAGCACCGACAGGCCGTCATCGCGTTCACCATCGTGGCCGCCATCCAGCTCGGCTGGGGTGCCATCGCGCTCACCCGACCGGGTCGTCTCGTCGTGGCCCTCGGTGCCGTCGCCAACGCGGCCATCTTCGGCGGCTGGGTCCTCGCCAAGGTGAGCGGCATCTCCTTCATCGACGGCCTCGGAGAGGTCGAGTCGCCGCAGCTGGCGGACAGCCTCGCCGCGGGTCTGGCGGTGGTGGCGGTGCTGGCTGCGGTCTTCTACCTGCTGTCCATCGGGAGCAGCGCGCTGACGAAGAGCCCGATCCTCACCGGGGTCTCGGCAGTCCTGATCGCCTCGCTCGCCGTCCCCGGGATGGTGGCGGCGGGGAGCCACAGCCACGCCGGCGGGCACGGCCACGATGAGGGCGCCGCAGCCCACAGCCACGACGACGGGTCGGGAGCCGCCTCCACGGAGGTGGCGTCCGCAGTCCCGCCCAAGCCGTTCGACCCTGCGCTGCCGATCGATCTCGGCGGCGTCGAGGGCGTCTCGCTCCAGCAGCAGGCGGCCGCCGAGAACCTGCTCGCCGTCACGCTCACCCGGCTCCCGCAGTTCGCCGACCCCGCCGTCGCCGAGAGCATGGGCTTCGTCTCCATCGGTGACGGCTTCCTCGGTCACGAGCACTACCTGAACGCCGCCAACATGAACGACGACAAGCTGCTCGACCCCGACTACCCGGAGTCGCTCGTGTACGACACCACGGTCACCCCGAAGAAGCTGGTGGCGGCGATGTTCATGATGAACCCGGGCGACACGCTGGCCGACGTGCCCGAGCTCGGCGGCAAGCTCACCCAGTGGCACGTCCACAACAACCTCTGCTTCGCCGGGCCGCGGGTGGCCGGGCTCACCGACGCCGAGGGCCACTGCGCCCCCCCGCTGACCAAGGGCGCCGAGACGCCGATGATCCACGTGTGGATCACCCCGCACGAGTGCGGGCCGTTCTCCGCCCTCGACGGCGTGGCGGGCGGCACGATCGCCGACGGCGAGACGCGGCTCTGCGACCACGTCCACGGCGCCAGCTAGGCGCATCTCCGTCGGGAGCATCCACCACGTCGTGAAAACCGGCGTTTAGCGTGACCGTCGCTAGTACTGCCCCTAAGGAGGGCCCTCGATGAACAAGGCCGAACTCGTCAGCGCCGTTGCCGAGAAGTCAGGTCAGTCTGCGGCCGCGGTTGGCTCCGTGCTGGCCGCTTTCGAAGACGTCGTCACCAGCACCGTCGCCAGCGGCGGCAAGGTGCAGATCCCCGGGTTCCTGAGCTTCGAGCGGGCCGAGCGCGCCGCTCGGACCGGGCGCAACCCGGCGACGGGAGCGGAGATCCAGATCGCCGCTGCCACGGTGCCGAAGGTCAAGGTCGGCAAGTCCTTCAAGGATGCCGTCAGGTAGCACCCTGCGGGTCACCGTCACCCGCGCGGTGACGGTGACCTCGCAGTCATGCAGGTCGAGCGCGCCATCGGTGGTCTCTGGCACGTTCCAGCGGGGTTCGTCACCCCTGGGGTAGAACGCACGGATGGCAAGCCCCGAGCTGCTGACCATCATCGACCTCCTCCGCTCGCAGACGACCATCGACGGCGACTTCCCGGCTCGCCGGGCGGAGATGGACGCGGGGGCCAGCCTGTTCCCGATGCCCGAGGGCGCGATGGTGGAGGAGGTCGACGCCGGCGGGGTCCCATGCGAGTGGGTGTCCGGCCCGGGCATCGCCACGGATCGTGCGATCCTCTACGTCCACGGCGGCGCCTACACCACCGGATCCCTGGCGACGCATCGACGGCACGTCGCCCAGCTCTCGGCCGCCGCGGGCGCGCGGGTGCTGAACGTCGACTACCGGCTGGCGCCTGAGCACCCGCACCCAGCGGCCGTGGACGACGCGGTCACCGCGTACCGCTGGCTCACGACCGCCGCCGCCATCCCGCCCGATCGGGTCGTCCTGTGCGGCGACTCCGCCGGAGGTGGTCTGGCCGTGGCCACCCTGCTCGCGTTGCGCGACGCCGGCGATCGGCTGCCGGCAGGTGCCGCGCTCATCTCACCGTGGACGGATCTCACGTTCTCGGGCGCCTCCCATGACACACGCCTCCACCTGGACCCGATGTGCTCACGGACGTCCCTTGCACCGTCCGTGGAGGCCTACGTCGGCTCAGGCGATCCCGCGGCGCCGCTCGTCTCCCCCGCCCACGCGGACCTCGCTGGGCTCCCGCCGCTGCTCATCCATGTCGGCGACCACGAGACGCTCCTCGATGACAGCTCGATGCTCGCCGACCGGGCGGTGGCCGCGGGCGTGGACGTCGAGCTGTGGGTCGCGCCCGAGATGATCCACGTGTGGCACCTGTTCGCAGGGATCGTGCCCGAGTCCGACGTGGCATTGGCGGAGATGGGGCACTGGATCGAGGCGAGGTCGTCGGCGTCGTAGCGGGGGTACGGTCGGGCACGATGGATCCGGCCGGCGTCGAGCGCGACACGCAGACGCTGGCTCGACGCATCGCCGAGTTGGGGGGCGGCGAGCGCTCGAAGGTGTTCCGCATGTCCTGGTGGAGCGACCGGATGATGGACTGGGCGATGTCGCGGCCCGCCTTCAAGACCCAGCTCTTCCGGTTCGTCGACGTGTTCCCCGCGCTGGAGGGGAGCGAGGACATCGCCCGCCACGTCGCGGGAGTACTTCGATGGGGTCGACGTGCCGAAGGCGCTCGACCTCGGCGTCGATCTCGCCGACCGGGTGCCGTTCGGGGCGTCCCTGGAGGCGCGGGTGGCCCGCAAGAACATCGCCCGCATGGCGGAGCAGTTCATCGTCGGCTCGACGCCGTCCGAGGCCGTGGCCGGGCTGCACGCCCTCTGGCGCGCAGGGAGCGCGGCGACGGTCGACCTCCTCGGCGAGAAGACCGTCGTGCGCCGTGAGGCCGACCGCTACCAGGCCCGGGTCCTCGAGCTCCTGGAGGCGCTCTGCACGGCGGCCCCGTCGTGGGCGCCGGACGACCTCCTCGAGCGGGACGACCTGGGATCGCTGGCTCGGGTCAACGTGAGCATCAAGCCCACCGCCCTGGCCACGCACTACGAGCCGTTGAGTCGCGCCGAGGGCATCTCGTCGGCCAAGGAGCGCGTCCGACCGATCCTGCGGCTGGCGCGCGACCGCGGCGCCCACGTGCACTTCGACATGGAGCACTACGACGCCAAGGACCTCACGTTGTCGCTGTTCCGGGATCTCTTGGCCGAGGACGAGTTCGCCGAGGTGTCGGCTGGCATCGTGATCCAGGCCTACCTCCGCGATGCCAGGGACGACCTCGCCGATCTGATCGCCTGGTCGGGCGGTCGGCGCACCCCCATCACCGTGCGGCTCGTGAAGGGCGCCTACTGGGACGCCGAGACCGTGCACGCGCGCGCCAGCGGTTGGACGCCCCCCGTCTTCGAGCACAAGGAGGAGACCGACGCGAGCTACGAGCGCTGCGTCCGGCTCCTCCACGATCACCACGGCGCCGTGCGGGCGGCGTTCGGCTCGCACAACCTGCGGTCGCTGGCCTACGCGGTCAGCTACGCGCGGCATCGGGGCGTGCCCGACCACGGGTACGAGGTGCAGCTGCTCTACGGCATGGCCGAACCGGTGCACGCGGCGATCAAGCGGCTCGGCCTGCGCTTGCGCGTGTACGGCCCGGTCGGTGAGCTGGTGCCCGGGATGGCGTACCTCGTGCGGCGGCTCCTGGAGAACACCTCCAACGAGAGCTTCGTGCGGCACCGCTTCGCCGAGGGCCGCGACCTCGATGAGCTGGTGGCGCCGCCGACGGTCGCCGAGATCCCAGGACCCGCGGAGGCGCCGGTCGTCCTGCCCAGCGACCCCTTCACCCCGCTGCCGTACGAGCCTGAGCCATTGCGCGAGTGGCGGCGTGGTTCCGCGCGCGGGGCCTTCGCGGTCGCCGTGGACCGCGTCCGCGAGGACGTCACGCCGCAGGTGCCGGCGCTGATCGCGGGGGAGCAGGTGCGGACGGCGGCCACGATCCTGTCCGTCGACCCAGCGCGGAACGACGTCGTCGTCGCGACCAGCGCGTCCTGCACCGCTGCCGATGCGGACGCGGCGGTCGCCGCGGCGTTGGTGGCGGCCCCGAGCTGGCGTCACACGCCGGCCGTCGAGCGCGCCGCGCTCCTGTTCCGCGCGGCCGACTGGATGCGTGGGCGCCGCGATCGAATGGCCGCCCTGCAGTGCTTCGAGGCCGCCAAGCCGTGGGACCAGGCCGACGGCGACGTCTGCGAGGCCATCGACTTCTGCGAGTACTACGGCCGCGAGGTCCTGCGCCTGGCGGCCTCGGCCAGCGACCTGGTCCAGTCGCCGCCCGGGGAGGCAAACCGCCTGACCTACCAGGGCAAGGGCGTGACGGCGGTCATCGCGCCGTGGAACTTCCCGCTGGCGATCCCGTGCGGCATGACGGTGGCCGCCCTCGCGGCGGGCAACCCGGTCGTCCTCAAGCCCGCCGAGCAGACCCCCGGCGTGGCGTGGGGCCTCGCGGAGGCACTGCTGGCGGCGGGCGTGCCCGCAGGTGTGTTCCAGCTGCTGCCCGGGCTCGGGGAGGACGTCGGGGCCCGCCTCGTGGAGCACCCTGACGTCTCGGTGATCGCGTTCACCGGCTCCCGTGCCGTGGGGCTGGAGATCAACAGGGTCGCGGCGATCGCCCAACCGGGTCAGCGGCACCTGAAGAAGGTCGTCTGCGAGCTCGGCGGCAAGAACGCGCTGATCATCGACGACGACGCCGACCCCGATCAGGCGGTCCCCGCCGCCGCCTACTCCGCCTTCGGCTACGCAGGGCAGAAGTGCTCTGCAGCTTCTCGGCTGATCGTGGTCGACCGAGCCTATGACCCCGTGGTGGAGCGCCTGGTCGGGTGCTCGGAGGAGCTGCTGGTCGGCCATCCGGCCCAGCCCGGTGTCCAGGTGGGACCCTTGATCGATGCCGACGCGCACGCTCGGGTCCGTCGGTACGTCGACGCGGCGTCGACGCAGGGCACCGTGCTCCTCGCCCGGGAGGACGTCCCGGACGGGGGGTGGTTCGTCGGCCCCACGATCGTCGCGGTCGACGACCCGAGCGCTCCCGTGGCCACCGAGGAGATCTTCGGTCCGGTGCTCGCGGTCCTCCGAGCGCGCGACTTCGACCACGCCATCGAGCTCGCCAACAGCACCGACTACGCGCTGACCGCCGGATGCTTCTCTCGCTCGCCCGTGCACCTCCGGCAAGCCGCCGCCGAGCTGCGGGCCGGCAACGTCTACCTGAACCGCCACATCACGGGCGCGGTAGTGGGTCGGCAGCCCTTCGGCGGCTATGGGATGAGCGGCATCGGCTCGAAGGCGGGCGGCTCCGACTACCTCCACCAGTTCCTCGACCCCCGGGTCTCCACCGAGAACACCCTCCGCCAGGGGTTCGCGCCGGAGTAGTCGTCCCTCAGTCAGTCGCTGTCGTCACAGCTTCGCCGGTCTGGACGCGCCAGAGGGCGGCATACAGGCCGCCGTGATCGACGAGCTCCTCGTGCGTTCCGGCCTCGATCACCTCACCGGCCTCGAGCACGTGGATCCGGTGGGCATGGCGGACCGTGGAGAGCCGGTGCGCGATCACGATCGTGGTGCGGTCCGCCGAGACCCGTGCGAGCGAGCGCTGGATGGACGCCTCCGTCTCGTTGTCGACAGCTGAGGTGGCTTCGTCGAGCACGAGGATGGCCGGGTCGCGGAGGATCGCTCGGGCGATGGTGAGCCGCTGGCGCTGGCCGCCTGAGAGCCGCTGGCCCCGTTCGCCGACGACGGTGTCGTACCCATCTGGGAGCGCGCTGATGAACGTGTGCGCCTCCGCCAAGGTGGCCGCCCGCACCACGTCGGCGCTGGTCGCATCCGGCCGGCCGTAGGTGAGGTTCTCGCGGACGGTGCCCTGGAACAGGAACACGTCCTGGCTGACGAAGCCGATCGCGCCGCGGAGGGACCCGAAGGTGAGCTGGTCGATCGGCACCCCATCGATGGTGATCGTTCCGGCGGACGCTTCGTAGAGCCGCAGGAGCAGCTTCACCACCGTGCTCTTGCCGGCGCCGGTGGCGCCCACGATGGCGTGCGTCTCGCCGGGTGCGATGTCGAGCGACAGGCCGTGGAGCACGTGCGCCTCCTGGCCGTAGCCGAACCACACGTCGTCGAACCGCACGGCGCCGGACACCGGCCGGTCGAGCTCCTGCGTGCCGGGTTGGATCGAAGGGGTCACGTCGAGGAGCCCGAAGATCCGCCGGCACGAGGCCATGGCCCGCTGATAGAGGTCGAGCGTCTCGCCCAGGCGGGTGAGCGGCCAGAGCAGGCGCTGGGTCATGTAGACGAGCGACGAGTACAGGCCGACCTCGAGGTTCCCGTCGAGCACCGCCCGCCCACCCACGAGCAGGGTCATCGTGAACCCGGCGAGGATCGCCATGCGGATGAGCGGGATGAAGGCGCTGGAGTAGCGGATGGCCTCGCCGTTGGCGTCGCTGTAGGACCGGCTGTCGACCGCGACCCGCTCGACCTCCCGCGCTTCGGCGTTGAAGGCCTTGATCGTGGTGATGCCCCCGAGGTTGTTGGTGAGCGTGTCCGCGATCCGGCCGGCCGCCGCCCGCACCGCGTCGTAGCGCTTCTCGAGCGTGCGCTGGTAGCGCAGCGAGCCCATGATGATCACCGGGATCGGCAGGAACGCGAGGACGGCGATCTCGGGGGAGATGAGGAAGAACGCGATCCCGACGAACACGACGTTGCTGATGGTGAGGATCACGTCGTTCGCGCCGACGTCGAGGAACCGCTCGAGCTGGTTCACGTCGTCGTTCAGCACCGCCATGAGCCCACCGGCCGAACGGTCCTCGAAGTAGGCCAGCTCGAGCTGCTGGACGTGCTGGTAGGCCTCCATGCGGACGTCGTGCTCGATGTCCTGGGCGAGGTTCCTCCACGTTCGGTCGGCGATGTAGTCGGTGATCGACTCCAGGACCCACACCACGACGGTGATGCAAGCGAGGATCGTCAGCTGGAGGAAGGGATCCTCGACGCCGAACAAGCCGCCGATCCACGACTGGTCCTGGTTCACGACGACGTCGACGGCGGCGCCGATCAGGAGCTCGGGAGCGATGTCGAAGAGCTTGTTGAGCACCGAGAAGACGGTCAGCGAGCACGATCCGCGGCCGGTGTCGGCCCGCGTGCGCCCACAGCTGGCGGAGGGGCGGCGCACTGGAGAGCGGCACGGCGTTGCTGTCGGGGTCGACCATCCCGAGAGCCTACGGACGGGGCGATCCAGCTCCGTAGGAAGTTGCCCGGCGGCTCAGCGCGTCGAGCGCTTCCGCGGCGGGGGCGGGCGATCGGTCGCCTCGTCGATCACCTGTGCGACGAGCGGGAGGACGCGGTGGCGCACCTGCTCGCTGAGGGCGATCTGGGTCGTGGTGCGCATGATCCCAGGCACCTCGAGCACGCGAGCAAGGACCTGCTGGAGGTGCGCGTTCGTGCGGGCAACGATCCGGCAGTGGAGATCACCGGGGCCGGTCGTCGCGTGCGCCTCGAGCACCTCGGGGATGGTCTCCAGGTGCTCGATCACGTCGTCGAGCCGGCCTTGCGCGATCTCGAGGGAGACGAAGGCGAGCACCTCGTAGCCCATCGCCTGCAGGTCGAGGTCGGGGTCGAAGCCGCTGATGATCCCGCGCTTCTGGAGCTTGTCGAGGCGGGCCTGTACCGTGCCGCGTGCCACGCCGAGCTGGCGGGCCAGCTCCATGACGCCGGCCCGCGGCGTCTCGCACATGGCCTGGATCAGCTTGGCGTCGAGCGCATCGATTCCGCTGGGCAACATGAGCAGAGTGTCTACCACATTGCGCTGGGTGCTGGGCAGATCGTCCATCGGGCGATGCATTGCTTGACCTGATCGTCGACATGCACTTCCCTGGACCGAGCAACTCGTGCATCCAGGAGGGGGGCTCCACCATGATCACGGCGACCCGAACCGACGAAACGACCGCCGTTCGGGAGCGGGTGGATGCGCTGGTCGCGCACCACCCGGTCGTCGAGCGCAACCGGTACACCGCCTGGTTCTCCGGCGGGGCGGCCACTCGAGGCGAGGTGCGGCACCTGACCGTGCAGTTCTCCGTGTTCAGCCACCTCTTCGTCGAGGCGCAGCTCCGCAAGGTGATCAACGCCGCGGATCTGGACATCGACCGCGCCGGCAAGGAGATCCTCCTCAACGAGCTCGGCGTCGTGTTCAACGCGGACGTGGTCCGTGCCGATCAGGCGCCGACCCGGATCTGGTGGCGACGGAGGGCACCGTCGACGGCGGGAGGTTCCGCTTCGGTGCCGCGGACTTCGAGTGGCTGCTCCGGTTCGCGGCGCCCCTGGGCCTGGGCTTCGACGATCTCGGCAAGCGTCGCCACTGCTCCCGATCGACGCTGTTCTTCTGCGACGAGCTCCTTGAGGTTGACGGCGCAGAGGATGCATCGGTCGCCGAGGGCGCGGCGACGCCGTCGAGCACTGGGCGGCGGCGGGGTTCTGGAAGGAGCTCATCGCCGGGCTCGAGGCCTTCCAGGCTCGCGAGTGTGCGAGCGCCTGCCGCTCGCGTTCTGGACGTGGCACGACAAGGTGGAAGACCAGCACGCCGCCCACACCTCGGACGAGGTGGAGGTCGGCGTCCGCCTGCAACCGTGGTTCGACGCGGAGGCGTTCGCGGGCAGGTGCCAGCCGGATGCTGGATGGCGTCCAGGTGTTCTGGGACGGCTTGTGGGCCGACCACGAGGCGGGTGTCGAGCGATGACGGCCGTCCCTGCCGCGCCGAGCCTCGGTGGCATCGACCACCTCGAGTGGTGGGTCGGCAACGCGAGGGCCTTCTCCGGCTTCCTCGCCTCCGCGTTCGGCTTCGACCTCGTCGGCTACGCCGGTCCGGAGACCGGGCGCCGCGATCGGGTGAAGCCCTACCTCCTGGAGCAGGGCCGGGCCCGGTTCATGGTGTCGGGCGCCCTCACCGGACAGCCCCATCGCGGCACACGTCCGCACCCACGGCGACGGCATCCGCTACATCTGCTTCCTCGTCGATGACGTTCCACTGGCCTTCGACGCCGCGTGCGGACGGGGCGCCTCCGTGCTGCGGGAGCCCGCCAAGGATGAGGACCGCCACGGCGTCGTGCACCACGCCGCCATACGGGCCTATGGCGACACCGTGCACACGTTCCTCGACCGCTCCGCCTACACGGGCCGGTTCGCACCGCAGTTCGAGGAGACCGATCTCATCCGTCCGGTGGGCCCGGGCGTCGGCATCACCCGCTTCGACCACGTCGTGGCCAACGTCGAGCGAGGCCACCTCGACGAGTGGGTTGCCTACTACCAGGACGTGCTCGGCCTCCACGAGCTCACGCACTTCGACGACGAGCAGATCTCGACCGAGTACTCGGCGCTGATGTCGACGGTCGTCTGGAACCACGACAAGGTCGTGCTGCCGATCAACGAACCGGCGCAGGGCCGGCGCAAGAGCCAGATCGAGGAGTACCTCGACTACTACGGCACGCCAGGTGTCCAGCACATCGCCCTGCACACGCCGGACATCGTGGCGTGCGTTGTGGTGCCGGGCGCGCGGGGTCCGATTCATGGACGTCCCGGGGGAGTACTACGACGAGGCGCGTGTCCGCTTGGACGGAGTGGAGCTGCCCTGGGGAGGCCCTCGCGGGCTCGGGATCCTCGTGGACCGCGACCATGACGGCCACCTGCTCCAGATCTTCACGGAGACGCTCACCGACCGGCCGACGGTCTTCTTCGAGATCATCCAGCGGGAGGGCGCCACTGGTCTTCGGCGAGGGCAACTTCAAGGCGCTCTTCGAGTCCATCGAGCGGGCCCAGGCCCGGCGGGGGAACCTCTGATGGACGGGGTGCCCCAGTGGATCAGCGGGGTGGCGAGCCGCCAGGCGCACGTCGGCCTGCCACCCGGGACGGTGGAGGAGGAGCACGGCCGCTCAGGGTTCGGACCGGCCAGCCACCTGTACCGATTGCACGCCCCGACCGACTGGGTGGACGTCGACGGACCGGCCGCCCACCACGCGTACGACACCCGGTTGCTCACTGGCCGCTACGACTCCTGGCCGAACGCTCCTCCTGGGCAACCACCAGCTCTCGATCGCCTGGCACCGCTACGAAGAGGGTCGCCCCGAGTTCCTCCGTGACGCCGACGGCGACGAGCTCTTCTTCGTCCACGCGGGGACCGTGTGCCTGCGCCGAAGTACGGCCTGCTCGAAGGTCACCGCCCCGGACGAACCTCTTCGTCGTCCCCCGGGGCACCACGTACCGCTTCGAGCCCGCTGGCGCCCTCGATCTCGACCTGCTCGTGGTCGAGGCCTGCGAATCTCGGTTCCAGCTGCCGGACAAGGGCCTGCTCGGTCGCCATGCGCTGTTCGACCCGGCCGCGATCCAGGTGCCCGAGGCAGAGGCGATCGACGAGGCGGGGGAGTTCACCGTGGTGGTGAAGCGACTGGGCCAGGACACGCGTGTGACCTACCCCTTCCACCCGTGCGATGTGGTCGGGTGGAAGGGCGACGTCGCCCCGATGCGGATCAACGTCGCCGACTTCCGGCCGGTGACCTCGGCCCGCTACCACCTTCCCCCGTCGGCGCACACGACCTTCGTCGCCGACGGCTTCGTCGTCTGCACCTTCGCCCCTCGTCCGGTCGAGGACGATCCGGAGGCCGTGCGACTGCCGTTCTTCCACCGCAACGTCGACTACGACGAGGTCATCCTGTACCACCGAGGCGAGTTCTCGTCCCGGTCCGGGATCGTGGAAGGGATGCTGACCTGGCACCCGTTCAGCCTCCACCACGGACCCCAGCCGGCGGCCCGTGAGCGTGACGCGGCGGCCGCCAGCTCGCCGACCGGGGCCCGCCAGATGGCCGACGAGGTCGCAGTGATGATCGACGCGCGGCACGCGCTTCGTCCCCGGCGAGGCAGCCAAGGACCTCGACGTCGAGGACTACATCCAGTCGTGGCGCCCACGGTCTAGGCTTCGTCGGCGCGGTGGTTGGCTGCTAGCGTCGTTCCCTCACGGGCCGTTAGCTCAGTTGGCTAGAGCACTTGCATGACGCGAGGGGTCACGGGTTCGAGTCCTTTACGGCCCACCCATTCAATCCCAGGTCAGAGGCTGTTCTCGACGATCAGCAAGATCCGCCCCCGGGGGCCTGGGTGCTTTGGCTCAAGCGCGACAGCGGGCTGCCCCTGGGTGCTGTGGGTGGCCGAGTCACGCCCGCGCCCAGAGGGGTCCGGCCTTCGCCGAGGACCAGACGCGGGCGTGTGACGTACCGGCAGGAATGTCGCAGCGGCGCTTGGATCTCGCAGCGTTGTAGCGACAAACAGATCCGCGTTCGCCGATGCCTCGTCGCTTATCGCTACAACGCTGCGCCGAACGGCCATGTTCGGCAGATCTGGGACCGCCGCTCCGAGGTACCGTTTGCGTGTGCGGAGAGGTCGTGGAAGCTGCGATCGCCGTCGGTCTCGTTCTCTCGCTGGTGTTCCTCGTTGCGGCCGCAGATCGGCATCCTCAGGGCGACATCACGCCTGCCGTCCCGTTCGCTTCTCGCGGCCTTGTTGCTCTGGTCGGTGGTCGTCGGAGTCGCCTTCGGTCCGCGGTGGGGTGCGATCGTCGCTCGTGGGGGGTGCGGTCTTCCTGCTTGTCGCGGGCCTGTACGTCGTCTTCGTGCCGCAGATCGACTATGCCGAATGCCAACAGCTCTACTTGGAGGTTTCGAACAACGCCTGTCGAGATCACAGCGATCTCGGATGGGCCGTGTTCTTCCTCGTCGGCGCCGTGTGTTGCGGTGCGCTTGGCTTGAGTGTGAGCCGTCCCCGAGCGCAGACCCCGGCCTGAGGCCCGACGCCTCTTGTCCGAGCCGCCCCCGACGGAGTGGCCCCCAGCCGGCGGCGCATTGACATGAGCTGTCGAATCCTTCACCATTTACCTATGTACCTAGGTAATCAGTGGAACGCTCGATGATCGAGTTCCGCATCGACCCGCGAGGGACGCCCCCGTACCGGCAGATCGTGCACCAGGTGCGCCAGGCGCTCCACCTCGGGCTCCTGCGCGAGGGTGACCAGCTGCCGACGGTGAAGGACGTCGTCGGACAGGTGGCCATCAACCCCAACACCGTGCTCAAGGCGTACCGCGAACTCGAGCACGAAGGTCTCGCCGTGGGCCGGCCCGGACTTGGGACGTTCGTGACGAACTGCGGGTCGGCGACTCGGTCGCGGCGCACAAGGGCCTGCGGACCGAGCTGAGGCGGTGGCTGAGAAGGCCCGGCGGGCCGGGCTCGACGACGCCAGCATCGCCGTGCTGTTCGAGAGCACCTTTCACGCCTCCTCCGCCGAGGGGGTCGCGGTCAGCGTGATCGTTGCTGACGGGCTGGGCAAGCGATACGGCCCACGGTGGGCGCTCCGGGACTGCACCCTCGAGGTCCCCGAGGGGTCCGTCGTCGGGCTCGTCGGGGCCAACGGGGCCGGCAAGTCGACCTTCCTCCACCTCACCGTCGG
>CAVVRO010000003.1:0-63334 GCA_963750645.1 uncultured Microthrixaceae bacterium
TCAGGTGAGGCAGTCTTTCGTCGCTTCGTGGCTGACATTCCACGGTCCTACCACGGGGCACCGCGCGTCCGTGACCTCTGGCGTGTCTTCGGCTGAGCTTCACCCCGCTGATCGGCACGGTGCGACGGAGCCGTGGCTTCCGCTCGCCGTCGCCCGTGGGTGGTCGTGCGGCAGTGTGGGTCGAGGCGTCCGTCGTTGACCAAGCGGCTCCTCGATCTGATCGGAGCCGTCTTCGGGCTGGTGATCACGGCCGTGCCGATGGTGGTCGTCGCCGGTGCGCGATCAGGTTGACGATGGGGTCGCCGGTCTCTCCGGCAGGCTCGTCCCGGTCTGCACGGTGAGCCCTTCACCCTCGTGAAGTTCCGGACGATGCGAACCGGCCAGGAACCGGATTCAGATCGACTCGCACGCGGCTCGGCCGGTTCTTGCGGGCGACGAGCCTCGATGAGCTGCCAGGCTTCTGGAACGTCCTTCGCGGCGACATGAGCCTGGTCGGGCCGAGGCCGCTTCTTGTCGGTTACCTCGATCTCTACTCTCCAAGGCAGGCGCGCCGTCACGAGGTCCGTCCTGGGCTGACGGGGCTCGCCCAGGTGGAAGGACGCAACCTCGTGGAGTGGGACGATCGGCTCGAGATCGACGTTCGATACGTGGAGACACAGTCGCTCACGCTCGACCTCACGATCATCTGGCGTACCGTCGGTGCGGTGGTTCGTCGGGAGGGAATCAGCGGTGAGGGCGATGCGACGATGCCGCGCTTCCAGGGGAGCCAAGGAGAGTAGGCACCGTCAATCCTCAGGCACACGCCGGCCGTAGATCTTCACGTCCGCGTGCGATTCTTCAAACGGTTCAACCAGGCGAAGGGCTCCAGTCGATCTACGTAGGAGTCGACGGTCGTCGAGCCCCTTTCCATGATCACAGTGTGTGGGCCGCGGCGGCCGCGGAGCCGCACGCTGAACCGCACTTCGTCTTGGTAGCGCTCCTTCGTCAGCGTAACGATCTCCGAGATGGTGACGCCGTCGCCGTACCTCCCACGGCCGTCCTGCCCGGTCGGTACAGCCGGCCGCTGGACCACGATCGGGCCCACAGGGCGGGCCGCACGCAGCGTCCATGATGACCGGATTGTCTGGGTGTGGTTTGTAGGGGCCGCCGAGCACTTCTGAGAACCACAGCCACAATAGGTCCGCAGCAGACCCTGGCATCCCGGCGAACAACCACCAGCGGCCGTCGTGGCGAAGGAATGTCGGATCCAGCAATCGGACGTCCTCCAGGCCTGCCAAGGGCGCCGAGGTAATCACCGATGTGCCGTCGAGCTCGAAGAGTCGAGGGGGGCCGGCGGCTGCCATCTCCGGGACGAGGATCCGCCTGCCCTCGGCTTCGACCACGAACGGATACGAACAGTGAGCCGTCACGTCGGGTAGTTCGACCACCTGCAATGCCTTCCCCGGCGTGAGTGCTGCAATTCGCCCCTTGCCCCAACGGGAATCCATCGCCTCACACAGATCTCTCCCGGGGCTCCCGGAAGGGGATCTGCCAGGAATGTGAATCCATCTGGCACCGGAACGTCAACTGGCGTCCCAAGTACTCGTTCCGACGCCGTGTCACTGAGGTCGATTGGCTCGGTCCGGCCGGAGCCGCGCCACTCCTTCTGAACGGCAAACCCGTACATGAGCCGCTCCACTCGACGACGGAGAAGCCTTCCCACGAACCGGGCGGCGGTCAGATTGGAGGGCCGGCGGTAGTTCCTTCCGTTCGTCGGGTGCTCAAGAGCGTCGTCCCCTCGATGCAGTTGCGGAGTGCCTTGACGAGAAGGTGGGTGCTGTTGCCGTACACGCCCTCCAGCGTCTGGCGGTACGAGTGCCGCACGACACGGCTTGATGCGTACGCCGACACCGCGCCGGCATCGAGCTTGTTACCGATGCGTTGGACGATCGTGCCTATGGACGCTGCGTCCTCGAGCAGTTCGTAGAGCCTGCCGGGCGACCTCGATGGGTTGCGGGGTCACCGTGGTGAAAGGACAGCACACCGAACCGAGCGGGAAGGTCATCGGGATCCCGAAGCAGGCCCATGCCGAACTTGATCACGACGTCAAGCTCGTGCTCTGCCATCTTCCGTAGCGTCTTCGCCCGGAACTCGCTGCCAGGCGCCGTCACGCTCCGCTTCGAAGCTCTCGACGGCGATCTCATCGCCCACGAGCGGCCGCCACGGGACTCGAGGCGTCCAAGATGTCCGCATTGATGTGGCACGCAGCGCGTAGTAGCCGGCGTGCTTCGCGACGTTGGTCGGTGGTGAAGGCGTTTCGCACCGAAGCACGAGAGCCACCTTCAGTCCCCTGCTCATCGCGTTCGCTATTGCGACTGCCTGCCAGCGAGCGACTGTGTCGCCATCGACAACGAGGCACGCAGACAGATCGGCAAGATCCTGGCGTCTTGAGCTTCCAGTCACGAGTGGATCAGCTCACGCGATAAGCAGTCTGCTGCCTGCCGACCGCTACCCGGATGTCGAAGGCCGAACCTCGCTCGGCAGCGTTCTCACCCATGTGCTCGCGGACGGCCGTGTCAGCCATAGAGAGGAGAGCGTCAGCGAGGTCCGGGGCGTTGCCTGGCCTGACAAGCCGACCCTCCTTGCCATCGGTGATGACGGATGGGATCCCACCGACGCTGGTGCACACGACAGGAAGTCCCATCGCCAGCGCCTCCAGCAGTGCAATGGGAAGGCCCTCCCACTGCGACGACAGGCAGAAGACGTCCCCAGCGCTCAGCAACTCGGATACGTCGGCTCGAAACCCAAGAAACCGGACGTGATCCGAAAGCCCAAGCTCGTCACACTGGTTCTGTAGCTCGCCCAACAAAGGTCCCTGTCCAACGCACAAGAACGTGAAGGGAGCCCCCGTGGCCACCACGATCTGTGCGGCTGAGAGCAGGGTGCGATGATCCTTGGCAGGTTTGGTAGCCGTTCATGACGACCACCTGGGACGGGCTCACTCCTAGCGACTCCCGCACACTCGCCCGATGCACCCTCGACGCTGGGAGCTCGGCGACGTCCACGCCGTGGACCCGGCCCTCGGTTCCTCGGGCAGCCCGACGCGACATCGACGGCACTCCTCCGGACACCGCGAACCGGGTGTCATCCATGGACAGAGTGAGTCGGTTCGCCCAGCGGGTGAGCGGATGGTTACGTTCCCAGAGGTTGTGCTCCGTGTACGCGATGCGAGGACGGGATCGTCGGCGCACGAGTCGCAGCAGCGGTCGGCTCAGAGCTGCGACCAGCGGCGAGTGCAGATGAACGAGGTCGACTCGATCAGTGCGCACCCGTCGGACGAGGCGCCAGAGCCGACGGAGATCAGCGATCCCACGCTCCCCGCCAATGCATTCCGTGTGCACCCCGGCTGCCTCTAGGTGCTCTACGACGTCTGTGTGTCTGCCCCGGAGGATAGCACTGTGAACTCGAACGCGGCGTGATCGCCTACTTTGGCGAAGGAAACCAGAAGGCGCTCGGCCCCACCTGCCGTCGCCCCTTCGTGACCCACGCCACTCTTCGCCTGCTCACGAGGGCCATGGCACGGATCTTGGTAGGCGGAGTAGGAGTCGTCGAATCGCAAGACCGCTCGGTGGAGGTCGGAGGTGAGAGTGCCGGGTGGTGGTGCGGGTGGGGCGATGGCAGCCCGGTCCTCCAACGTCCGGCAGGCGTACCCTTGTCAGTGTCCGGGTCGGCACCAGGAGCGAGGCATCGATGAAGGGAGAGCGGGACAGGGAGGTTCGGCCGCAGCCGACCGTCCTTGTGACCGGCGCCGGAGCGCTGGTCGGCCAGGGCGTGCTCCGTCTCCTGCGGCAAGCTCGAGCGCCCGTTCGAATAGTGACTGCAGATCCGGATGCGAGAGTTGCAGGACACTGGCTCGGGGACAAGGCTCATCTGATTCCGATGGCCTCAGACGCGTCCTTCGTCGCTGAGGTGCATCGGATCACGGCTGAGGAGCAAGTCGACGCCATTCTGGTAGGCACCGACGTGGAGCTCGCGCGACTTGCCCGAGAGCGCAGTGCATTCGAGGCGCGCGGAGTGAAGCTCGTTGTGGCCTCGCCGGAAGTGATCGAGATCGCCGACGACGAGTGGCTCACGGCTGACTTCCTCCGAGGCGCCGGCCTGCCTTATCCCGAGACCGCATTGGCGAGCGACCCCGCTGCGTGCTCGGCTCTCGTCGAGCGCACCGGGCTCCCGGTGTTCGCCGAGCCCGCGGCGAGGGGCTCGATCGATCGGTCCGCGGTCGCTGTCGTCCGTTCCCGAACTCGACGCAGTCATTGGGCCCAACTCGGACCTGGTCATCCCGGAGTATCTGCCCAGCGAGGCCGGCGAGTTCACCGCTGGCTGCCTCGGCGCGGCGGACGATCGGCGGCATCATCGTGCTCCAGCGAGTCTCCACGATGGCAACACGTATCGTGCGTACCACGACGGCAGTGACCGCTATGTCGACGAGATACGCGATCATCGCTCGCGCCCTCAATGTGGAGGGCACCTGCAATCTCCAGTTTCGTGTCCGAGACGGGCGACCCGTCGTCTTTGTAATCAACACGCGGTTCAGCGGAACGACCCCCCTGCGAGCCTTGTTCGGCTTCGACGAAGTCCACGCCATGCTCGATCACACGCTCTGTGGCGAGCCGATACCCGATGCTGTGCCGCGGGCCGGGGTCGTGCTGCGAGCATGGTCGGACCTGTTCGTGGATGCATCAGCGGTGGCAGAGCTGCAGGCACTGGGAGAGATGGAACCGCGGGGGTCGGAAGCCATGCCTTTCGTGACGGAGCGGGTGATGACGGATTGATCGTCGCACTCCTCGGGGCCACCGGCTTCCTCGGATCCACGGTGTGGAGCGAGACTGACCGCCGCGGGAGTCGAGGTGGTCCCCGTCACGCGGTCTGGTCGGGGCGCGAACCTCGTTGCGGACGTCGTCAGCGCCGAGAGCCTCGCTCGCCTGTCGGTTCATCGGGTGGACGTTGTCGTGTCATGCGCCGCACAGGTTCCGGTCGGTCCGCCGACATTGTCAGACGCCGAGTCGATGCTCGCTGTGAATGCAGTCGGGGCTTTGAACACGGCCCGATGGGCGGCACGGCGCGGCGCAACACGAGTGGTCTTCTGCTCGACTCTTGCCGTCGTCCACGCGTCCCTGGCCCGTTCCGCTCAGGGAGGATGCGCCGACCGCTCCACCGCGGACCAGTCACCGCCTATGCCTCGTCGAAGTTGACGGGTGAGCTGCTCACCGCTGCGCTCTGCGATGAGGCCGGTCTTTCGAGTGTTGTGCTCAGGTTCAGCGCCTTGTATGGCGTCGCGGATGGCATGGCGCGGGCTCTTGCCTGCCTGCGTAGACCACACGGTGACAGGTAGCCCCCTGACGGTCCAGAGCGGCGCCTACGCTGACTTCTTGCATGTCACCGACGCACGCGAGCGACGGTGGCGGCGGCCACCAAGCCAGCGGTCCCACGCCTCATCAACGTCGCATCAGGCGTGGAGACCAGTGGCGCAGCCCTAGCCAAGGTCGCGCAGGTGACCGCGGGATCGTCGACCTGCGCTGGTCATGCCGACTCGCCCGACTCTCGAGCGGTCGTCGACATCTCACGAATGACCGAGCACCTCGGCGTCGCCCCGGCGGTGGACCTTGGGACAGGCGTGCAAGAGCTGGTCCAGTGGCGCCGAATGGCGAATTGTGATCCCGCATGAGGCTGGGCATCGTGTCCGACGCTCACGGGAACCTCCAAGGCCTCGAGGCGTGCCTGATCGACATGGGCGATGTGGATCAGCTTGTTTTCACCGGTGACCTCCTGGGCTACTACTTCGATGGTCCTGCCGTGTTGAGGAGGCTCCGTCAACTGGGCGCTGTCTGCATCGCCGGGAATCACGACTTGATCTTCCTGGCGCATCAGGGCCGGAGTGTTGGCTATCCACTGCCGATCCCGACACCTGAGGACTACGGCAGTCGCTACGGGCCTGCTTCTGGCCCTTGCCGCCGAGTCCTTGACAGTCGAGGAGGTCGATTGGCTTGAGTCGCGTTGACATGCGAGAGAACGCTCGCCTTCGGCCACCTTCAAGTGCGGTTGGTCCACGGCAGTCCATGGGCCCCCGCCAGTGAGTACATCTATCCCGACCACGGAAGAGCCGCGGACTTCGCTGTCATTCCTGAGGACGTCGTGATCATGGGTCACACCCACCGACCCTTCAGCGCAACGAACGGTACAACCGCCATCCTCAACTCGGGTTCGTGCGGTCAACCCCGTGATGGCGATCCGCGGCCCTCATATGCCGTTCTCGAGACGAGTGAACTCGCGACGAGCGTCACGATCGGACAGCGTCGACTACGACCGTGACGAGGTGGCGAGGCAGTGCAGAGAGCTATCTCCGCACGCTGATCTTCCGCTACGTCTGCTACTGCGCGGCACCGGTGACCACGGTCAGCGCTAGTCATGGCGGAGAGATGGTTAATCAATGAACTCTCTCGCGTTCGTCGTCGTGCTGCAGGACGTGTGGCCGCGGCCACAGTGGTGGGCGTGCCGTGGTGGCGCTGCTGAGGGCACTCAGTCGGTGACGGTGATCTGGGACGACGGCGCGTCTGCGCGTGCTCGTCGAGCTCCCGCAGCAGGGTCTCGCGGGTCGTTGGAGCAGAGGCCGGTGACGTGGTGCCAGTCGAGCGGCTCGCACCTCGACGCGAGCGATGAGGGGGTGGGCGGAGGGCTGGGGGTCCTCGTCGCCGCCCTGCAGCACCTCGTGGAGCTTCTCGCCCGGGCGCAGGCCGGTGTAGATGATCTCGATCGGCGCGGTCGGCCTGGTCGGCCAGGCGCGGGCCACGTCGGCGATCCGCACCGGCTCGCCCATGTCGAGCACCAGGGCCTCGCCGTCGCTCGCCGACGGCGCCGGCCTGGATCACGAGCTGCACCGCCTCCTCGACGGTCATGAAGTAGCGGGTGACGTCGGGGTGGGTGACCGTGATCGGCCCGCCCGCCTCGATCTGGGCGTGGAAGGCGGTGAGCACGCTGCCCCGGCTGCCGAGCACGTTGCCGAAGCGCACGCGACAGGTAGGTGCCGTCGTTGCGTCGGGCGGCGTGCGGCGGTGAGCCGCTCGGCGATCCGCTTGGTGGTAGCCGAGCACGCTGACGGGGTCGGCGGCCTTGTCGGTGGAGATGTTGACGAAGCGGTCGACGCCGGCGCTCGAGCGGCGGCCTCGAGCAGCGTGCTGGGTGCCCCACACGTTGGTCTTGACCGCCTCGCTCCGGGTGCATCTCGAGCAGCGGCAGGTGCTTGAGGGCGGCGGCGTGGAACACGACCTCGGGGCGGTGCTCGGCGAACACCTCGGCCAGGCGGTCCTGCGTCGCGGATGTCGGCCACGACGAGGTTGCGGGTCGTCGAGCAGGGCCCGGCCCTCGATGCGAGAGCTGCACGGCGTGCAGGGCGCGACTCGTCGCGGTCGAGCATCACCAGCTCGGCCGGGGCCGAAGCGGTGCGATCTGGCGGCACAGCTCGGAGCCGATCGAGCCGCCGGCGCCGGTGACCAGCACCCGGCGGCCGGTGAGGTAGCCGGCGATGGCGGCGACGTCGGTGTCGATCTCGTGGCGGCCGAGGAGGTCGGCCGTCGGTGAGGGGCCGGATGTCGCCCAGGCCGACGCGGTCGTCGAAGAGGTCCTTCACGGCGGGCAGCGCCAGCACCCGCAGGCCGGCCTCGTCGCCGATCTGGGCCAGCTCGCGCACGAGGGCGCCGTCGGCCGACGGGATGGCGATCAGCAGCACCTCGGCGTCGCTTGTCGGCGGCCACCGCGGGGATGTCGGCCTTGCGTGCCGCACACCGGCACGCCCCGGATGCGGAGCTGGGCCTTGCGGGGGTCGTCGTCGACGATGGCCACCGGCAGGTAGGGGCTGTCGGGATCGCGCAGCATGGCGGTGATGACCTGCTGGGCGCCGTCGCCGGCGCCGAACACCAGCACCCGCGCGGTGCCCTCGTCGCTGGGGCGCTTGCGGCGCTCGATCACGAGGCGCCAGCGCGTAGCGCAGCGGCGGCCATGCTCACGAGGGCGATGAACACGCGCCGCCACCGGCACGCTGATGGGCACCCACCGCAGCGGCAGGTCGATGGCGAAGAGCACCAGGGCCGACAGCACCACCGCCTTGAGCAGGGCGGCGATCTCCTCGAACGAGCCGAGGTGCCAGCGGCCGCGGTAGAGGCCCTGCCAGAAGCCCGCCGCGAGCTGCACGGCCACCACGACGGGGATGGCCTTCCACACGCCGGCCACCGCGTAGGCGGGGACGTCGAACTCGTAGCGCACCCAGGTGGCGAGCCAGATGGCGGCCACCCAGCTCAGCGAGTCCCAGCCGGCCAGCCACGCGAAGCGGTGCTCGATCAGCGCCGTCCACAGCTTGCGAGGCTGCTCCTGCGTCTGGCTCGCCTCGCTGCCCTGGTCCACGCTCATCGCTCCCGTCGAGCCGGTGTGCTCCGGCTCTGGTGCTTGCCCTGTCATGCTGAGCGCCGCCCGCACTCGTGCCGGGCCGATGCTAGTCATCCTTGTCGACGTCCCGAGAGACTTCACCGTGTCCCGCATCTTCCTGTCGCCACCCGAGGCCGGTCCCGCCGAGCGTGACGCGCTGCTCTCGGTGCTCGACTCCGGGTGGCTGGCACCCGCCGGTCCTGACCTGGTCGCCTTCGAGGAGGAGATGGCCGCGGTGGTGGGGCGCCGGCACGCGGTGGCGCTCAGCAGCGGCACCGCCGCACTGCACCTCGCGCTCGTGGTGCACGGCGTGGGGCCTGGCGACACGGTGCTGGTGTCGGATCTCACCTTCGCTGCCTCCGTCAATGCCATCCGCGTACGTGGGAGCCACGCCGGTGCTGATCGACAGCACCGCGTCCACGTGGAACCTGTCTCCTGAGCTGGTGGCAGCTGAGCTCTCCGCCCGACGGACCGACCCTCCCAAGGCGGCCATCCTCGTTGATCTCTACGGCCAGGTGGCGGACCATCACGCCATCGGCCCGCTGCTCGCCGAGCACGGCGTGCTGCACATCGCCGACGCGGCCGAGAGCCTCGGCGCCACCTACGCCGGACGGCCCGCCGGCGTCCTACGGCGACGTGCGCCGCGCTGTCGTTCAACGGCAACAAGATCATCACCACCACCGGCGGCGGGATGCTCGTCACCGACGACGCCACGGTGGCCGATCGGGTGCGCCACCTGGCCACCCAGGCGCGCGAGCCGGTGCCCCACTACGAGCACACCGAGGTGGGCTACAACTACCGGCTCTCCAACCTGCTGGCCGCCTTCGGGCGCGCGCAGCTGGCCGACCTCGACCGGCGGGTCGAGCGGCGCCGGGCGATCTTCGATCGCTACGTCGCGGCTGCTCGGCCATCTGCCGGGCGTCGAGCTTCATGCCGGAGGCGCCCGGTGTGCGGGCCAACCGCTGGCTCACCTGCCTCACCATCGACGCGGCGGTCGCCGGGTACGGGCCGGTCGAGGTGCGCGAGCACCTCGAGTCGCTCGACATCGAGGCCCGACCCACGTGGAAGCCGATGCACCTGCAGCCGGTGTTCCAGTGACTGCCCCGCTCGGCTGGACGGCACCTCGGCCCGGCTGTTCGAGCAGGGCCTGTGCCTGCCCAGCGGCAGCTCGCTCACCGAGGCCGACCAGGATCGCGTGGTGGAGGGGTTCCTCGCCGTGGCCGAGCGCGCCGGCTGAGCATCCGCGTGCGCGTGTTCGACCGGTCCGGCGAACTTGGGTGGTCGTCGAACCGAGGCGCCGGCGGGCCTCTGGAGTGAGGGGTCCCACGTGACGAGCAACGAAGACCACGCGAGTCGACGCGACGCTCGATCGCAGATCCCTGATCAAGAAGGTCGGCGTGGCCGGTGCGGTCGCGTGGACCGCGCCAGTGCTGATGGACAGCGTGCTCTCACCGGCAGCGGCCCAGTCTGGCGGCGGCCCCGGCCCGGGCCCGTCGTTCTCGTACACGGAGGACTTCGACGGCGTCCCGAACGGCACAGGAGGCCTTCACTCCGCGACCTTCGAGCCCGGCGGCCTCACCGGCACCCCCGACTTCGTCGTCACGGGGTCCAACGTCGATGGCGTCGAGGTGCCCTTCTTCGACAGCGGCCCCTTCACCGGCACCGCGAGCAGCGATCACGGTCATCGAGCTCGCGGGGACCGCCGGCGGTGGGTTCGGTGGCATAGCGGTCACGCTCGCGCTCCCCGCGCTGACGTTCACGCTCGAGCTTCGGCTACCTGGCCCGCACCGGCGCGCCTTCACGGTGGACATCACCGGTTCCCCACCGACACCGTCACGCCGGCCTCCATCAACACCCTCTACACCTACACCCAGGTGTTCACCACCAGCGGCCGCACGACGATCACGATCGCCGACACGGGGACAAGCAACCAGGGCGTGTTCATCGGCGACTTCAGCGTCACTGGCTGATACAAGGCCTGTAGGTGGCCTGTCGCCTGTACGGCGAGCGGACCAGAGTGTCGCTGTCGGCTTCACTGGAGATGGTTGTTGTGGCGCGGTGCAGGGGATCCCTGGCCGAGCCCAACGCCCAAGAGAGCCGTTGACTCGGGGAACGGTGGCTACTGATTCGTCGCCGTGGCAGCAACGCTCACTGACGATCCGGCTCACGGTGCTGCAGTACTCTGCCGCCAACCAGAATCGGCAGGAAGCCAGCGGGTGAGGGAGCTCACGGTGCACGAGCACGTAGCGAACGACGGCGACGCAACGTTGGACCGCCGGGCCCTGATCAAGAAGATCGGCGTCGCCGGTGCGGTCGCCTGGACGGCGCCTGTGGTGATGGACAGCGTGCTCTCCCCGGCATCGGCAGCGTCTGGCCCTGGCGGGCCCGGGGGCCCTGGTTGCGGGGTCTCGTACTCCGATGGCTTTGCGAGCATGAACGGTGGGGCTGCGGGGAGCTATGTCACCTACCCCGCGGGCAGTACCAACATCGCCGGGACGGGCTGGTCCGTGACGGCGGGGTCCGTGGATGCCATCAACACCCCTTCCGCCTACAGCACGGGGGCATTCCCCGCGAACACCACCGTGATCGAACTGGGTGGAAGCCCCGTTGGCAACCCCGCGACCCAGGGGGCCGGCACCCTCACACGGGACTTCCTCATCCCCTGCGACAGCACCGTCAACTTCAGCTTCGATTGGTCCAACCCGTCCACCCACAACGCGACGGCCACCCTCACCCGGGGCTCGGACCTGATTCCACCCTTCACGCTCATCGCGGAGGGAGTTGGAGTCCAGAACCTCCACCAGGTGCTCTTCACCTTCGCTGTGTCGGCTGGCACGGTCACGGCCACGTTCGCCGGAACCGGGTCAGACAACAGCGGTGCCATCATCCACAACGTCGTGCTGACGGCGTCCTAGCTACGCCGCCGCGGACCTCGTCCCGCCGCTGCGGGCGCCGCGCTCCCTCAGCGAAAGTGCTTGGGCCGGTAGGGGTCGAGCGGGGTGGCGGTGATCGTCGGGCGGCGGTTGCTCAGCCTCAGGCTCGCGCCGCCGGCCACGGCCAACCCGGCGCCGATGATGATCATCGAGTAGTCCTCGGCGTCGGTGCCCGACTGGGTCGGCTGCCTCGTGACGGTGATGCCGGCCACGGTGGGGGCGGAGGACCCCTGGGCGTCGGTGCCCGAGACACGGTCGTCCGCGCTGCCGTTGTTGGTCCCGTTGGCCGTCGTGGACTCTGTGGACGTCTCGCTGCCGCGTGGTGGGGTCGGCGACCATGGACCTCGCGATGCCGACGGCCAGCAGGCCGATGCCGATCCCGAGGGCGACGGCACCCAAGCGGCGACCCTTGGTTGCACGGCTGGTCATTCGCGACGATCTCCTTCAGGACGACCGGGAGCTCCGGCTCGCCCGCCGTCTCCTGAAGGGTCGGTTTCGCCCTGGCTCCCCACCCGGCTCGGCGACCAACCAGAGCGCCGGGAGGATCATCGCTACCCCTGCCGGCAAGGTAACGCCGTCCTGCCCGCGGTGGATACGGGTCGTTCGGCCCAATTCCGGTGCTGGAGCCCACCCGTGGTGGCGGCCCGCACACGGGGAGGGTCACGGGCTGGTAGACGGTGAGGATGAAGGTCGTGGTCACCGGCGGGGCCGGGTTCATCGGGGCGAACCTGTGCCGGCGCCTGCTCGCCACGGCCGGGGTGGACGAGGTGGTGGCCCTCGACGACCTCTCCACCGGGTTCGCCCACAACCTCGACGACGTCGACGCCCGCCTGGTGGTCGGCGACATGGTCGACCCCGAGGTGCTCGACGCCGTGCTCCCCGGCGCCGGGTCGGTGGTGCACCTGGGGGCCCGGCCGTCGGTGCCGCGGTCCCTCGAGGACCCGATCGCCACCCACCGGGCCAACGCCACCGGCACCCTCGAGGTGCTGGAGGGCGTGCGGCGCCACGGCGTGGGCCACGTGGTGGTGGCCTCGTCGTCGTCCGTGTACGGCAGCAACCCGACGCTGCCCAAGCACGAGGGCCTCGTGCCGATGCCGCTGTCGCCCTACGCGGTGTCGAAGCTGGCGACCGAGGCCTACGCGCTGGCCCACGCCGCGCTGCTTCGGGTTCGGGGCGCTGGCCTTCCGGTTCTTCAACGTGTTCGGTCCGCTGCAGGCCGCCGGCCACGCCTACGCCGCCGTCGTGCCCGCCTTCGTGTCCGCCGCCATCGCGGGGGAGCCGGTGACCGTGCACGGCGACGGCGGCCAGACCCGTGACTTCACCTACGTCGGCTCCGTGTGCGACGTGATCGCCACCGCGGTGGCCGAGGGCGTGGCGCACGACGCCCCGGTGAACCTCGCCTTCGGCGGCCGCTCGTCGCTCCTCGAGCTGCTCGCCGAGCTGGAGGACCTGCTCGGCTACCCCATCGAGCGGGTGCACGTGGCGCCCCGCGCGGGCGACGTGCGCGACAGCCAGGCCGACCAGACGAACCTGCGGGCGCTGTTCCCCGCCATCGTGCCCGTCGACCTCGAGACCGGGCTCCACCGCACCATCGAGTGGTTCCAGACAGGAGAGGTGACCTGAGCGTGCTGGTGACCGGCGCCGCCGCCTGACGTCACGGCTGCTGCGCCGCTCCGTCCGGGAGGCCGGCATCGGCGAGCTCAGCAAGGGTCTCCTCGACGATCGCGGGGTCAGCCCCGAGCTCGGTCGCGATGTCCGCCGGGTCGAGCCCTTCGGTGTGGAGCAGCCACACGGCTGCCGCCGAGCGGTTGAGGTGATGGGCGCGCAGCTCGTCGAGGTGGACGATCACCGCTTCGTCACCGCAGAAGACGTCGGCGCGATCCCCCTGCACCTCGACCAAGGTGGGTGATGGTGCCGTCGTCGGTCTCTCGATCTGGTGCACCCACTCGGTGGCCATCGGCAGACTCTCGGTGCCCAGCTCCACGCACACGGCCTGGGCCAGCACGCGGGCGAGGACGTCGAGGTGGTGGCCCGGGTCGGGGAGCGGTGCCACCCCCTTCTCGAGCAGGCGGACGAGCATCCGTGCCGGGCTGATCCTCTGGAGGGTGCCGGAGGTGCGGTCGCAGAGCGCGACGAGCCGGATGGGGGTGGCGCCCTGGACGCCGAAGCCGAGCTGGTCCGCGCTGGCGAGCATCTTGCCGCCGCAGCCGCAGTGATCGTCCACACCTTCGGGGACGTCGAGGCCCACGAGCTCGAAGGAGGCCTTCGCCAGACCGAGGGGGCGGTGGTAGGGGCGGGCGCGGAGGTCGTCGTCGAAGATGGTGATGTCCTCCGCCACCAGTCGCATGCCGCTGGCCATGAGGGCCGCGGCGAGGGTCGACTTCCCGGTCCACGAGGGACCGACGAGCATGGCGCCGCCCCGCTCGTCGCCGACCGTGGTGGCGTGGACCGCGGCCGAGCGACCCTCGTCGGCGAGGGACTGACCGAGGCGTGAGATGACGCCTTGGAGCAAGACCCGTGCCGTTCCCGTGGTGACGAGGTCGTCTCCGTCGTGGAGGCTTCCCCGTCCATCCGGTTGGTCGAAGGTGAGCCGGAAGATGCGGCTCGGCTCGGCATCCGGGTCCTCCAAGCCGGCGAAGATCGAGCGGACGTCGACCGTCGTGGCGCCGTCGAGCGTCAGGCCGAAGGGGTGGTCGATGGCGCGGTACGGGCCCAGGTGCACGGCGCGGAGCGTAGGACCCCGAGCGGACGGCGGGGAACGCTGCTACGTTGCGCCGACGGGCATGAGTCATCTGAGGCGGGGTCGACGGGATCTCGCGGGCTTGCACCTGGGCATGCAATCGGAGGGCACGATGGGCGAGGTTCCGGAGGCGGGTCTAGATCGGCGCGCGCTGCTGCGGAAGGCTGCGGCCGCAGGTGGCATCGTGGTGTCAGCGCCGATCATCAGCACGTTCCACCTACCTGCCGGTGCGCAAGCCGTGAGCGGCGATGGTGGTGGCGGTCCCGGGCCCGGTGGGCTTGCCGCGCCGGTGATCACCAGCGTCTGCCAAGTGGGCACCGAGCCGTCGTACCGGGTGTTCGGAACTGCACCGCCGAACGTGCTGATCCAGATCTTCAACAACAGCTCCTGCTCGGGAGCGGTGCAGAACAGCCTCATCACGGATGGCACCGGCACCTGGGCCGATCAGTTCACGGGACCCAACGGCAGCACCTTCACCGCTCGGTACGAGACGCCTCACCGACCCTGTACTGACCTCGCCCTGCTCGAACGCGATGTCCTCCAGCGCGCCCGTGCGCCGGTCCGCTCGCCCCTGACGAGAGGTGACATGAGAGTGCTGGTGACCGGCGCGGCCGGGTTCATCGGGTCGCAGCTGGCCGAGACGCTGGCCGCCGCCGGCGACGACGTGGTCGGGATCGACGCCATGACCGACTACTACGACGTCGGCCTCAAGCGGAAGAACGTCGCGTCGCTCACCGACGCCGGCGTGACGTTCGTCGAGGCGGACCTGCGCTACTCCGACCTGAGCCCCTTCGTGGACGGCGTGGAGGTGGTGCACCACCAGGCGGCACAGCCCGGCGTCCGCAAGTCGTGGGCCGAGCGCTTCACCGACTACGACGGCCACAACATCCTCGGCACGCAGCGGCTCCTCGAGGCGGCCCGCCACGCCGGCGTCCCCCGCTTCGTCTACGCCTCCTCGAGCTCGGTGTACGGCAACGCGGCGACCTACCCCACCATCGAGGAGACGGTGCCGTCGCCCTTCAGCCCCTCGGGCGTCACCAAGCTGGCCGCCGAGCACCTCTGCAAGGCCTACGCCCTCAACTTCGGGCTCGGCGCCGTCAGCCTCCGGTACTTCACCGTCTACGGGCCCCGCCAGCGGCCCGACATGAGCATCTACCGGCTCATCGAGGCCGCCCTCGACGGCACCACCTTCCCCCGGTACGGGGACGGCACCCAGGTGCGCGAGCTCACCTACGTCTCCGACGCCATCGTCGCCGCCCGCCTGGCCGCCTCCGCGGAGGTCCGGCCCGGCTCCGTGTTCAACATCAGCGGCGGCACCACGATCTCGCTGCGCGACCTGATCGAGCGCGTCGAGGCCGAGGTCGGTGCCCCGGTCGCGATCGAGCCGCTCCCCGCCGAGCCCGGCGACGTCATGCGCAACGGCGGCTCGATCGTGCGGGCCCGCGAGCAGCTCGGGTGGCGGCCGTCGGTCGGGCTGGAGGAGGGCATCCGCAACCAGGTGGCCTGGCACCGCGACCGCCGCCGCTGAGGTTCAGCGCAGGAGCAGGCGCTCCTTGATCCACTCCAGGGTGGTGCGGAGCTCGGTGATGCTCTTCTCCTGCAGCCGCACGAGGTCGCCGAGGCTCTCCACGCCCTGGCGCACGGTGGCGATGTCGGCCGCGTTGCGCAGCGCGCCACGGTTGGCCACCTCCTCCAGCTCCCCGACGTCGACGGTGGGCGGCACGTCGCGCAGCAGGCCGATCTGGGTGTGGAGGGTGTCGAGGCGGTTCTCCATGCGGATCCGGTAGTCCTCGATCTGCGCGCTCAGGTCGTTCGTGGGCGCCGGCGGCCAGTCGAGGGGCTCCTCGGCCAGCTCGACGGCGCGGTCGACGGTGGTGACCAGGCCGTGGAGGAGGGTGAGCGTCTCGGCGCTGCGCGCCTCGAGCTCGGTGATCGCCGAGGAGGCGAGGCGCTGCTCCACGCGGCCGATGCGCATCACCACCTCGTCGAAGGCCCCCTCGAGCTGGTCGCGCAGCAGGTCCATCTGGTGCTGGAGCTCGGAGGGCTCGTCCGCCGCGCTCGCCGTGGGGCTCGGCGGGCGGGGGCGCGGCCTCGACCGCGGCGTCGGGCTCGGCGGCCTGGGCCATCTCGGCCTCGAGGTCGGCCTCGAAGTCGGTGGCGACGTCGGGGTCGGGGGGCGCGGGCTCGTCGGCGTCCTCGGTGGACGCGCGGTCGAAGAGCTGCTCGAGCTGTTGGGCGAGGTCGTCTGGTGATGAGCTGATGGGGCGATCGTAGGCCACCGGACCCTGCCCTTCGATGACGCCGGTAGCCTGCTCGGCAGTTCCCATGTTGCTCCGCGACCTCCCCCCGCTGCTGCGTGAGGAGCCCGGCTTCGCGTCCGTGCTCGGCCGGTCCTCCGCAGTCCTGGCCGTTCCCGAGCCGGCGCGCGCCCTGACCATCGCCGGGCTGGCCACCCTGTCGTCCCGGCGGCCGCTCGTGGTGGCGGTGCCCACCACCGGCGACGCCGAGCGGCTGGCCAACGACCTGCGCACCTTCCTCGGGCCCGACGCCGTCGACATCTTCCCGGCCTGGGAGACCCTGCCCTTCGAGCGGGTGTCGCCGTCGGTCGAGACGATGGGCCGGCGGCTGCGCACGATGTGGCGCCTGCGCGACGCCGAGCGGGCGCCACGCGTCCTGGTGGCGCCGGTGCGGGCGCTCGTGCAGCGGCTCGGGCCCCACGTCGAGGACGTCGAGCCCGTGGTGGTCGTGCCGGGCGAGCAGCGTCGACCGCGACGAGCTGGTCGCGCGCGCTGGTCGGCGACGGGCTACCGGCGCGAGGAGCAGGTCGAGCACCGCGGCGAGGTGGCCGTGCGCGGCTCGATCGTCGACGTGTTCCCCTCCACCGCCGACGTCCCGGTGCGCATCGACCTCTGGGGCGACGAGGTCGACCGCCTCACCGAGTTCTCCGTCGCCGACCAGCGCTCGACCGACGACCTGGCCGCAGGTCGAGATCTTCGCGTGCCGCGAGCTGCTGCCCACCGACGAGGTGCGCGAGCGGGCCGAGCGCGCTCATCGGCCTCGAGCCGTGGGGCCGCGAGCAGTGGGAGCGCCTGGCCGAGGGGCAGACCTTCGACGGCATGGAGACCTGGCTGCCGTGGCTCACCGAGGGCGAGCACCTGCTGTTCGACCTCGTCGGGCCGACGCCCACGTGCTGCTGCTCGAGCCCCGCCGCATGCGCGACCGCGCCGCCGACATCCTCGCCGAGGAGGCCGACCTGGCCGCCACGCTCGCCAAGACCTGGGGCGCGACGCGGCAGGGGACGACGAGGGCTTCCCGCGCCTGCACCTGCCCTTCGACCGGCTGCTGGCCCACACCGACGCGCCGGCGTGGACGGTCACGACCGCGCCCGAGGGGCCCGACGTCGCCACCGTGGCGTCGATGGGCTGGCCGCCGGTCGTCGGCGACGGCCCGAGCGGCTGGTGCGCCAGCTCGCCGAGCTGGCTCGGCGACGGCTACCGCGTCGTCGTGGCCGCCGACGGCGACGGGCTCGGCGCCGCCCGCGCTCGGCGACAGGGCGTGCACCTCGCTCGACGAGCCACGGCCGATCGCGCCCGGCGGCATCGATCGTCAGCCCGCTCGAGCGGGGCTTCATCCTGCCCGGCGGTCAAGCTGGCCGTGCTCGCCGAGCCCGACCTCACCGGCCGCCGGCGCGCCCACCGCGCCGGCCCGCCGGCCGCCGCCGCGACGCCCAGGGCTTCTTCGACGACCTCAAGCCCGGCGACCACGTCGTGCACCACCAGCACGGGGTGGCCCGCTACGGCGGCATGGTGAAGCGGGCCATCGGCGGCGTCGAGCGCGACTACCTGCTGCTCGAGTACCGGGGCGACGACAAGCTCTACGTGCCGTCCGACCAGATCGACGCCGTCCGCCACTACACCGGCGGCGACTCGCCGACGCTCAACCGCCTCGGCGGCGGCGACTGGCAGAAGGCCAAGGCCAAGGTGCGCTCGGCGGTCGCCGAGATCGCCCAGGAGCTGGTCGTGCTCTACCAGAAGCGCGTGCACACGCCCGGCCACGCCTTCGCCCGCCGACACGCCCGTGGCAGCGCGAGCTGGAGGACGTCCTTCCCGTTCGAGGAGACCCCCGACCAGCTCACCGCCATCGCCGAGGTGAAGGCCGACATGGAGGCCGAGCCACCCGATGGACCGCCTGGTGTGCGGCGACGTCGGCTTCGGCAAGACCGAGGTGGCGATCCGGGCCGCCTTCAAGGCGGTGCAGGACGGCAAGCAGGTCGCGGTGCTCGTGCCCACCACGCTGCTGGCCCAGCAGCACTTCCAGACCTTCGGCGACCGCTTCGCCGGCTACCCGGTGCGGGTCGAGGTGCTGTCAGCCGCTTCCTCACCACCGCCCAGGCGCGCGAAGGTGGCCGAGGGCCTGCGCAGCGGCGAGGTCGACGTCGTCATCGGCACCCACCGGCTGCTCTCCGAGGACATCGACGTTCAAGGACCTCGGCCTGCTGGTGGTCGACGAGGAGCAGCGCTTCGGCGTCGGCCACAAGGAGCCGATCAAGCAGCTCAAGACCGACGTCGACGTGCTCACGCTCACCGCCACGCCGATCCCGCGCACGCTCGAGATGAGCCTCACCGGCATCCGCGACCTCACGCTGCTCAACACGCCGCCGGCCGACCGCCAGCCGATCCTCACCTACGTGGGCGAGTACGACGACCGCGCCGTGGGCGAGGCCATCCGCCGCGAGCTGCTGCGCGAGGGCCAGGTGTTCTTCGTGCACAACCGGGTGCAGGACATCGACCGCGTCGCCGACCACGTGCGCGACCTCGTGCCCGAGGCCCGCGTCGCCGTCGCCCACGGCCAGATGGACGAGGGCACGCCTCGAGCAGGTCGTGCTCGACTTCTGGGAGGGCGAGTACGACGTGCTCGTGTGCACCACGATCATCGAGTCGCGGCATCGACATGCCCACGGTGAACACGCTCGTGGTCGACCGGGCCGACCTGCTCGGGCCTCGGCCAGATGCACCAGCTGCGCGGCCGCGTCGGCCGCGTCGGGGCAGCGGGCCTACGCCTACCTCTTCGTCCCGCCCGACCGGGCGCTCAGCGAGGAGGCCTACGAGCGGCTGCAAGACGATCGGCGAGGCCACCGAGCTCGGGCTCGGGCTTCAAGATCGCCATGCGCGACCTCGAGATCCGCGGCGCCGGCAACCTGCTCGGCACCGGCCAGTCCGGCCACATCGCGGCGGTGGGCTACGACCTCTACTGCCAGATGGTGAGCGAGGCGGTGGCCGAGCTGAAGGGCGAGCCGGTCAAGGAGCCGGCCGAGATCAAGCTCGAGCTGCCGCTCGACGCCAACCTCCCGCGCGACTACGTGCAGAAGGAGGAGCTGCGCCTCGAGGCCTACCGCCGCCTCGCCGCGGTCACCACCGACGGCGAGGTGCGACGACATCCGCGCCGAGTGGGAGGACCGCTACGGGCCGGTGCCGCCGCCGGCCGAGTCGCTGCTCGAGGTCGCCCGGCTGCGGGCCGAGTCGTCCCGCACCGGCGTGCGCGAGGTCACGGTCGTGAAGCCGAGCAGCTTCGGCGGCGCGCCCTCCACCGCCCGCCTGTCACCCCTCCCGCTCAAGACGAGCCAGCAGATCCGCCTGAAGCGCCTGCACCCCACCGCCGTCTACAAGGAGCCGGACCAGCTCCTCATCGTCAAGGTCCCTCACAGGGACAACCCCGCCGACTGGCTCGTCGACCTCCTCCGCGAGCTCGACCCGGTGCTCGAGCCCGCCTGACCCGTCCAACAGTGACGAAGGGCCCTGGCACGCGGGCGGCCGGTGGGGGATCGTGGTGCCATGACCATGGAGCAGACATCAGAGGCTTGGAAGGCGCTCGGCAGCCAGGTGGAGGCCCTCGGCCTGAAGCTGAAGCTGCACTTCGAGCAGGAGAGCAGCGAGGCCAGCGAGGCCGCCACCACGATCAAGGAGAACCTCCAGAAGGTCGGCGACGCGCTCGAGCACGTGTTCGAGGGGCTCGGGTCCGCCGCCTCCGACGACGCCGTCAAGGAGGACGCCAAGGAAGCGGGACGGCTGCTCCTCGAGGCCGTCAACGCGACCTTCACCGAAGCGAGCGACGAGCTGCGCGACCGGGTCCGTCGCCAGTGAGCCGTCTCCCGCAGACCGGGATGACCAAGGCCGAGATCATCGACGCGCTCCAGGAGTACCGGAGCGACGACGCCCGATGGCAGGACGGCCGCACGTTCGGGATGGTCTACGACGCCGGGCGCGAGGCGCACGACGTCGTCGAGGCCGTGGCGACGATGTTCCTCCACGAGAACGCGCTCAACACGAACGCCTTCCCGAGCCTCGCCAAGATCCAGTCGGAGGTCGTCGGCATCACGGCCGACCTGCTCCACGGCACCGAGGCGGCCGGGTTCATGACCTCCGGGGGCACCGAGAGCATCCTCGTGCGCGGTCAAGGCGGCGCGGGAGCGCGGGCTCGAGGAGCGCGGCGTCACCGAGCCGGAGATGGTGATCCCGGCCAGCGGCCACGCCGCGTTCCACAAGGCGGCGCACTACTTCGGCGTGACGCTCCACCAGGTGCCCGTGCGCGACGACTGGCGGGCCGACGTCGACGGCATGGCCGAGTTCGTCAACAAGAACACGGTGCTGGTGGTCGGCAGCGCGCCGCAGTACCCGCAGGGCGTCATCGACCCCATCCCCGAGCTGGCCGCCCTGGCCGCCGAGGCCGGGGCGAACTTCCACACCGACGCCTGCATGGGCGGCTTCGTGCTCCCCTTCATGGAGGAGCTCGGCGAGGACGTGCCCCCGTGGGACTTCCGCGTGGACGGGCGTCACCACGATCTCGGCCGACCTCCACAAGCTCGGCTACGCGCCCAAGGGCGCCTCGGTGCTGCTGCACCGCACCAAGGCGCTGCGCCGCTACCAGACCTTCGTGTTCGACGACTGGCTCGGCGGGTTCTACGCCTCGCCCGGCATGCAGGGCTCCCGCGCCGCGGCCCCGATGGCCACCGCCTGGGCCACGCTCCACCACCTCGGCCGCGACGGGTACCTGCGCCTCACCCAGGCCACCATCGACACGCGGAAGCGGATGGTGGAGGGCGTGCGGGCGATCGCCGGGCTCACCGTGCTCGGCGAGCCGGAGGCCCAGTGCCTCGCCATCAGCGTCGCCCATGGCTACGAGGACGCCCTCGACGTGTTCGCGGTGGGGGACGCGCTCCTGGCGCGCGGCTGGCACCTCGACCGCCAGAAGCCGCCCGACTCGCTGCACGCCACCGTCAGCGCCGGCAACGCCCCGGTCATCGAGGACTTCCTCCGCGACCTCGAGGAGTGCGTCGTCGAGGTCGGCGGCACCCGCCTCACCGACCGCTCCACCAGCTACGCCACCCTCGAGTGACCTCGCCGGTCGGGCCGAGCTTCGACGACGTGCGGGCGGCGGCGGCGCGGATCGCCGCGCTCGTGCCGCCCACCCCGGTCCTGCGCTCGGCGGCGATCGACGACTGGGCGGGCACGCGGGTGCACCTCAAGGCGGAGCACCTGCACGCGACCGGGGCCTTCAAGCTCCGCGGCGCCACGAACGCGATCCTGCTCCTCACCGACGACGAGGCCGCGCGGGGCGTGGTCGCCCACTCGTCCGGCAACCACGCCTCCGCCCTGGCGCTCGCCGCCCAGCGGCGCGGCATCCCGTGCACGGTCGTCATGCCGCGCGGCGTCCCCGCCACCAAGCGAGCGGCCACGGAGGCCGCCGGCGCCGTCCGTCGTGATCTGCGACCCGACCCTCGAGGCTCGGGCCGCCACCGTCGCCGCGCTGGTGGCCGACACGGGCGCCGTCGAGATCCACCCCTTCGACGACCCCCGCGTGCAGGCCGGGCAGGGCACCGCGACCCTCGAGCTGCTGGAGGCTGTCCCCGCCATCGGCCTGGTGGTCGCACCGGTCAGCGGCGGCGGACTGCTGTCGGGCACGGCCATCGCCGCCCACGGCATCGACCCCTCGCTGCCGGTGTGGGGCGCCGAGCCCGCCGGCGCCGACGACGCCTTCCGCTCGCTGGCCGCGGGGCACCTCGTGCTCGACGGGCCGACCGAGACGATCGCCGACGGCCTCGTCGCCCAGCTGAGCGAGCGCACCCTGGCGATCCTCCAGGCCCACGCCGTGCAGGTGGTCACCGTCACCGAAGACCAGATCGTCGAGGGCATGCGACGGCTGGCCGTCGACGCCAAGCAGCTCGTCGAGCCCAGCGGTGCCGTCGCCCTCGCCGGCCTGGTGCAGCTCGCCGCGGGCGGCGCCGACCTGCCCCCCGACGTCGGCGTCATCGTCAGCGGTGGCAACGTCGACCTCGCCCACTGGGCGCACCTCGTGCTGACTTCGGGCGGGCCAGGGTGACCTTCTAGGCTCCCGAGCCGTGCCCCGACGCCTGCTCCCCCTCGTCGCGCTCGTGGTCGTCGTGGCGCTCACGGCCGGTTGCGCCGACGACGTCTCCTCGGCCGCCCAGGTCGGCGACGACATCGAGATCAGCACCGACGACCTGCTCCACGAGGTCGGCCAGTGGGCGGGGAGCCCCGCCATGGTCGAGGGCCTGCAGCTCGGCGACCCGGCCGGGGCCGGCGAGGGGTCGTACTCCACCACGTTCGTCAACGCCGTCCTCGGGTATCGCATCGGCTTCGAGCTCCACCGGGAGCAGTTCGACGCCCTCGGGCTCGAGCTCACCGACCAGGAGCTGGCCGAGGTGGAGTCCGGCATCTTCGGCGACCAGTCCGAGGAGGTCCTGGGCCAGCTCGACGCCGACTACGCCGACCAGCTCGTCGAGGACGTCGCCAAGCAGTTCGCGGTCACCCAGGCGATGGGGGACGGCTACCAGGCCTGGCTGGTCGACGCGTTCACGGTCACCGACATCGAGGTGAACCCGCGGTTCGGCTCGTGGGACAGCCAGTCCGGCACCGTCGTGCCGCCCGAGGGCCCCCGCCCCGCGCCGACGACGACGGTGCCGCTCGCCACCCCCTGATCCCATGAGCGAGCTGCCGCGCGTCGTCATCGCGGGGCTCGGGCCCGCGGGCGCCGACCTCCTCACCGCCGGCACCCTCGCCGCCCTCGAGGCCGTCCCGCACCGCTTCCTGCGCACGCGCCGCCACCCGGCCGCGGTCGCCGTGCCCGACGCCGTCGACTTCGACCACCTGTACGAGACCGCCGAGTCCTTCGAGGACGTCTACGCGGCCATCGTCGAGGCGGTCGTGGCCGGTGCCGTCGAGCACGGCGAGGTGCTCTACGCCGTGCCCGGCTCGCCCGTGGTGGCCGAGCGCGCCGTCGAGCTGCTCGTCGCCGACCCGCGGGTCGAGGTGGCGGTGCTGCCGGCGCTGTCGTTCCTCGACCTCGCGTGGGCGCGCCTCGCGGTCGACCCGGTCGCGCTCGGCGCCCGGCTGGTCGACGGCCGCCGGTTCGAGACGCAGGCCGCCGGCGAGCGGGGGCCGCTGCTCGTCGGGCAGTGCGACCAGGTGCACGTGCTGTCCGACATCAAGCTGGCGCTGGACGAGGGTCCCGACGTCGTCGTGCTCCAGCGCCTCGGCCTCCCGGACGAGTCGGTGCGCACGGTGGCGTGGGACGACCTCGACCGCGAGGTGGTGCCCGACCACCTGACGACGCTGTGGATCCCGGCGCTGGCGGCGCCCGTGGCGGGGGAGCTGGCCCGGTTCCACGAGCTGGTGCGCACCCTGCGCGCCGAGTGCCCCTGGGACCGCGAGCAGACCCACGCCAGCCTCACGCGGCACCTCCTCGAGGAGACCTACGAGGTGCTGGAGGCGCTCGACGCCGTCGACGAGGAGGCCGGCACCGGGTTCGAGCACCTCGAGGAGGAGCTCGGCGACCTGCTGTTCCAGGTGGTGTTCCACTCGGTGCTGGCGGCCGAAGAGGGCCAGTTCACGCTGGCCGACGTGGCCCGGGGCATCCACGACAAGCTGTACGACCGCCACCCGCACGTGTTCGATCCGCAGCCAGGGGTGAACGACACCGCCTACCTCACCGTCGAGTGGGAGCGGCGCAAGGTGGAGGAGAAGGGGCGGGCCAGCGTGATGGACGGCATCCCCGCGGCCCTGCCCGCGCTGGCCTACGCCGCCAAGGTGCAGAAGAAGGCGGCCGCCCAGGGGGTCGACTGGCGGACGCTGCCGGGCGTGGCGCCCGGGTCGCTCGAGGCCCGGCTCCTCGAGCTGGTGGACGAGGCCCGCCGGGCCGACGCCGACCCCGAGACCGAGCTGCGGGCCGCCACCACCCGCCTCCGCGAGGCCTTCAGCGCCCAGGAGTGCCGAGACCTCGGTATCCTGCATCCAAACGGGCGACTCGGCGCGAAGGGAGGGAGCAACCGCAACTTCCCAGGAGGAACCCTGTCATGCGCAAGCTCTGGTTGGCACCCGCCATCCTCGCCCTGTTCGCCGTCGCGGCACCCGCCGCGTCGGCCCAGGACGCCAACGCCACCGTGGTCGTCATCCACGGCATCCCCGGTGTCGACGTCGACGTCTACGTGAACGACGAGCTCACGCTCGAGGGCTTCACGTACGAGACCGTCACCGACCCGCTGTCGCTGCCCGCTGGCGACTACGACCTCGCCGTGCGCGCCGCCGGTGCCCCTCCGGCCGACGCCCCGATCCTCGAGGCCACCGCCACCCTCACCGCCGGCGCCAACGTCTCGGTGATCGCCCACCTCTCCGCAACCGGTGACCCCACCCTCACGCCGTTCGTGAACGACGTGTCGAACACGGCCGCCGGCCAGGGTCGTCTGATCGTGCGCCACACGGCCGCCGCTCCTGCGGTCGACGTGCTGGCCGGTGGTGAGCCGGTGTTCACCGACCTCACCAACCCGAACGAGGCCAAGGCCGACCTCCCCGCCGGCACCGTCTCGGCAGCCGTCGCGCTCGCCGGCACCACCGACCCCGTGATCGGCCCGGCCGACGTGCCGGTCGTGGAGGGTCAGGCCACCATCGTGTACGCGGTCGGCTCGGCCGAGGACGGCAACCTCGGCGTGCTGGTGCAGACCATCGGTGGCCTCCACTCGGAGCCCGCCGCGGTGAACACCGGCAACAGCGGCCTCGCCGCTGACGGCTCCGGTGGCACCTCGCTCGTGCCCGTCGCCATGGCAGCCGCGCTGGTGACCCTCGGGTCGCTCGTGCTGGTCCGCCGCCGCGCAGCGGCCTGAGCCCGGGGTCGTTGAGATGAGCCGCCGCCCGCGCCTTCCCAAGCCGGTGCGGGCGGCGGCTGCACTCGTCGCCGTCCTCTCCCTCGTCGCCTGCGGCGGGGGAGAGGACGCGTCCGACCGCCCGGTCGCGTCGTCCACGACCACGGCCGCTCCCACGACGACGGCACCTCCGGTCACCGCCCCCGCCATCGGCACGCAGTCCGGCCGACTCGACGCCCTCCCCGACACGGCCGTGGTGCCGCCCGTGGCGCTGCGGATCCCGGCCCTGGGGATCGACGCCCCCGTGCGCTCGGTGGGCGTGGAGGCCGACGGGGAGATGGAGGTGCCCGCCGCCACCGACGTCGGCTGGTACCGCTTCGGGCCCGCCCCGGGCGCGCCCGGCTCGGCCGTGCTCGCGGCCCACGTCGACTACGACGGGAAGCGCGGCGTGTTCTTCGATCTCCGCCGGCTCGCGGGCGGCGACCGCGTCGAGGTCACGATGGCCGACGGCTCGGAGCAGGTCTTCGAGGTGCTGGACGTCGAGCAGATCCCCAAGGGCGCGCTCCGCGACTCGGGCGTCTTCGCCCGCACCGGTGCGCCCCGCCTGGCCCTGATCACCTGCGGCGGCTCCTTCGACGCCGACGCCCGCAGCTACCGCGACAACATCGTCGTCCACGCCCGGGAGGTGTGAGGTGCTCGTGATGGAGGCGGCCCCGGGTGGCTACCGTCTGGGTGTGACCGAGCGGGCGGAGGTGACCAGCGCCGGGGCGGAGCCGCGGTCGCTCACCGAACGTCGCGACGCGGTGGTGGAGGAGGCCTTCGCCGCCGGCGTGGACGGCCTGAAGGCCGCGTACGACGCGTACGGCGGTGTGATCCACCGGTTCTGTGCCCGCACCCTCGGCCCCGACCTCGCCGGCGACGCCACCCAGGAGGTGTTCGTGGCCGCCTGGCGCGACCGGGAGCGCTTCGACCCCTCGCGCGGTCCGCTGGTGGGCTGGCTCATGGGCATCGCCCGCAACAAGGTGAAGGGCGTGCTGCGCGACACCGGCCGCCACCCCGTGCCCATGGCGGCCGAGACCGTCGAGACCGCCGCCGCGCCCGACTCCGTGGACGCCCTGGCCGACCGCCTGGTGGTGGCCCGGTCGCTGCGGGCCCTCCCCGAGCGACCCCAGGCGGTGGTGCGCCTCGCCTACCTCGAGGGCCACAGCCACCAGGAGGTCGCCGATCGCCTCGGCCTGCCGCTGGGCACCGTGAAGAGCGACATCCGCCGAGGCCTCGAACGCCTCCGAGACAGCGTGGGAGCCATCGATGGCTGACGACGAGCTTCTCGGCCAGCGGCTCGAGGCCGCCCTCGCGGGCCTCGAGCCCGACGACCTCACCGAACCGCCGCCCCCGCCCCCCGAGATCTGGGACGCCATCGAGGCGGAGGTCCGCGCCGAGGCGGAGGCCGAGGCCAGGGCGGCCGCGGAGGCCGAGGCGGCCGCCCCGACCGAGCCGGTCGTCCCGCTCGCGGCGCGCCGGCGCCGGGCGAGCCCGCTGGTGCTCGGCCTGGTCGCCGCGGTGGTGCTGCTGGCGGTGGCTCTGGCGGCGTCGATCATGGAGCCTGACGACCCCGAGCCGCAGGTGGCCGCCCGGGCGGAGCTGAACGACGAGCTGCTCAGCGTCACCAGCGACACCGCGGGCCGCGCCGAGCTGCTGCAGTCAGACGGTGAGCTGCTCCTGCAGGTCGACCTCGTCGACCTGCCCCCGACTCCCGCCGGGGTGGTCTACGAGGTGTGGCTCATCGACCCCGACACCCAGGAGCTCCAGACCCTCGGCCTCACCGACGGTCGCGGCAAGCTCGTGGTGCCCAACGGCATCGACCCCGCCCGGTTCTCGCTGGTCGACGTGTCCCGGGAGCCCGTGGATGGTGAGCCGGCGCACAGCGGTGACAGCATCGTGCGCGGCCAGCTCCAGCCGGTGTGACCTGATCGGTGCTGCGGGCGGCCCCGGCCGCGGCGTACCATCCTCACACCTGCAACAGGAGCCACACCAGCCACATGTCTTACATCGAGCACGTCGCCGGTCGAGCGGTCCTCGACTCCCGCGGCAACCCCACCGTCGAGGTCGAGGTCGTTCCTCGCCTCTGGCGCCACCGGCCGCGCCATCGTCCCCTCGGGGGCGTCCACCGGGCAGTTCGAGGCGGTCGAGCTCCGCGACGGCGGCGACCCGCTACATGGGCAAGGGCGTGCAGCGAGGCCGTCTCCCACGTCAACGAGGAGATCGCCGATGCCCTCGAGGGCTACGAGGCGCTCGACCAGCGCGGCGTCGACCTGCTGCTGATCGACCTCGACGGATCGCCGAACAAGGCCAACCTCGGCGCCAACGCGATGCTCGGCGTCAGCCTGGCCGTCGCCCACGCCGCCGCCGAGGAGACGGGCCTGCCGCTGTGGCGCTACGTCGGCGGGGCCAACGCCCACGTGCTGCCCGTGCCGATGATGAACGTCCTCAACGGGGGCGCCCACGCGGACAACAACGTGGACTTCCAGGAGTTCATGATCATGCCGGTCGGCGCGGCGTCGTTCTCCGAGGCGCTGCGCTGGGGCGTGGAGACCTACCACGCCCTCAAGGGGCTGCTGCACGACCGAGGGGCTGTCGACCGCGGTCGGCGACGAGGGCGGCTTCGCGCCCAACCTCGCCTCCAACGAGGACGCCTGCCGCTGGCTCGTGCGGGCCATCGAGTCGGCCGGCTACGCCCCGGGCGACGAGATCGCCATCGCGCTCGACCCGGCCAGCTCCGAGTTCTTCGAGGACGGCGCCTACGTGCTGGCCGGCGAGGGCCGCTCGCTGACGCCGGCCGAGATGGTCGACGAGCTACGCGCGCTTGTGCGCGGCGTACCCGATCGTGTCGATCGAGGACGGCATGGCCGAGGAGGACTGGGACGGCTGGAGCCGCATCACCGAGCGCCTGTCGGCCACCGTGCAGCTCGTGGGCGACGACCTCTTCGTCACCAACGTGGAGCGGCTGCGGCCGCGGCATCGACGCCGGCGTCGCCAACTCGATCCTCATCAAGGTCAACCAGATCGGCACGCTCACCGAGACGCTCGAGACGGTGGGCATGGCCACCCGGGCCGCCTACATCGTCGGTGATGTCGCACCGCTCCGGCGAGACCGAGGACGTGACGATCGCCGACCTCGCCGTCGCCACCAACTGCGGCCAGATCAAGACGGGCGCACCGGCCCGGTCCGACCGCGTCGCCAAGTACAACCAGCTGCTGCGCATCGAGACCGAGCTCGGCGAGACGGCCGCCTACTGGGGTGCGGGCGCGCTGGCCCGTGGAGGCGGGCTCCCGCGATGAGCGACGACGAGGTCGCGCCGCCCTCGCGGCTGCGACGGGCCGGGCGGCTCATGGGGCTCGTGGGCGGCGGCGCGGTCCTCTGCGGCGTGCTCGCCGTGGCCGTGTTCCCCACCTCGACCTACCTGGACCAGCGGTCCGACACCAGCGAGTCCGAGCAGCGCCTCGAGGTGCTACGGACCCAGAACGAGGCCTACGAGGCGCAGATCGCCCGGCTGCAGACGGCCGAGGAGATCGAGCGGATCGCCCGCGAGCAGTACAACCTCGTCTTCCCCGGGGAGGAGGCGTACGCCATCCTCCCGGCGCCGCTTCCCGACCTCGACCTCCCCCCGGTGTGGCCCTTCGGCGAGATGCTCCAACCCACCCCCGCCGAGTAGCCCGAGCGCGCCGATAGGGTGCGCGCCCATGAGCGTCTTCGGGGATCGGGTGGTGCGGGTCGAGGACCCGAGGCTGTTGACCGACGGTGGCACGTACGTGGCCGACCTGCGGATCCCGGAGCTCGACGGTGCCGTGCACGTCACCTACGTGCGCTCGACGATCGCCCACGCCCGGCTCGCTGTCGGTCGACGTCGACGACGCACGCGCGGCGCCCGGGGTGGTCGGCGTCTTCACCGCGGCCGACGTCGACCTGCCCGACCTCCCGGCCGGGTCGCCGATGTTCCCCGCCGCCATGACGCGACCGTGCCTCGCGCGCGACGCCGTCCGCTTCGTCGGCGAGCCGATCGCCGTCATCGTCACCGAGCGGCCCGAAGCAGGGCGCCGACGCCGCCGAGCTCGTGTTGGTCGACTACGACCCGCTGCCGGCCGTCGTCGACCCGGTGGAGGCCGCGACCGACGAGGTGCTGCTGTTCCCCGAGGCGGCCGGCACGAACGTGGTCGTCGACCTCACCTTCGGTCGCACGGCGACGACCTGTTCGACGGCTGCGAGGTCGTCGTCACGCCAGGACGTCGTGAACCAGCGACTGGCCGCCGTGCCCGCTCGAGACCCGGGCCGCCGCGGCGGCCTGGTACGACGGCCGGCTCGTGCAGTGGGCGAGCACCCAGGACGCCCACGGCGTGCACGGCGACGCTCGCCGGCGCGTCTACGGCCTCGAGCCGGCGCAGGTGCACGTCATCACCCCCGACGTCGGCGGTGGCTTCGGCGCCAAGATCGGCCCGCACCAGGAGGAGCTGCTGCTCGGCTGGCTGGCGCAGCGGGCTCGGCCGCCCGGTGCGCTGGGTCGAGACCCGCAGCGAGAACATGGTCGGCCATGCGCCACGGCCGCGGGCCAGCAGCCAGCGGCTCGAGATCGGCGGCCGCCGCGACGGCACCGTCGAGGCCTACCGGCTCACCGTCCTCCAGGACGCCGGCGCCTACCCGGAGATGGGCGCGATCCTCCCGTTCCTCACCCGGACGATGGCCCAGGGCACCTACGCCATCCCGAAGGTCGAGTGCAACAGCCAGGTCGGTCACCACCAACACCACGCCCATCGTCGCCTACCGGGGCGCCGGCCGCCCCGAGGCCACCGCCGCCATCGAGCGGGCCATGGACCTCTTCGCCGCCGAGATCGGGATGGACCCGGCCGAGGTGCGCCGCGAGAACCTCATCCCGGCCGACGCCTTCCCGTTCACGGGCCAGACCGACACGACCTACGACATCGGCGACTACGAGGGGGCCCTCGACCGGGCCCTCGAGGCCGCCGGCTACGCCGAGCTGCGGGCCGAGCAGGCCCGTCGCCGCGCGGCCGGCGACGCGGTGCAGCTCGGCATCGGCGTGTCGCTCTACGTCGAGGTCACCGCCGGCCGACCGCCGGGCAAGGAGTTCGCCAAGGTGGAGATCGAGGCCGACGGCTCGGCCACCGTCTACACCGGCACGCTCGCCCCACGGGCAGGGCCAGCCACCGTCGTGGTCGCCATGCTCGCCAGCGACAGCCCGGCATCCCGATGGCGCAGATCAAGGTCGTCGCACGGCGACACCGACCTCGTCGCCGAGGGCGACGGGCACCATGGGCTCGCGCTCGCTGCAGCTCGGCGGCACGGCCGTGCAGCAGGCGTCGGTCGGCGCTCGTCGAGAAGGCCAAGCAGATCGCCGCCGACGCTGCTCGAGGCCAACCCCGACGACGTCGTGCTCGACACGGCCAGCGGCCGCTTCACGTCGCCGGGACACCGGCCATCGGCCGGTCCTGGGCCGAGCTGGCCAGCACCGCCACCGACTCGGGCGACCCGCTCCAGGTGATCACCAGCTTCCAGGCCAGCGCGCCCACGTTCCCCTTCGGCGCCCACGTGGCCGTCGTCGAGGTCGACACCGAGACCGGCAAGGTCGTGCTGCGCCGCTTCATCGCCTGCGACGACGCCGGCCGGATCCTCAACCCGCTGCTCGTCGGAGGGCCAGCGCCACGGCGGCATCGCCCAGGGCGTGGCCCAGGCGCTGCTGGAGGAGGTCCGCTACGACGACGACGGCAACCCCGTCACCTCCAACCTCGCCGACTACTCGGCCATCTCGGCCGCCGAGCTGCCGTCGTTCGAGCTCGTCGCGATGGAGACGCCGACGACGGTGAACCCGCTCGGCGCCAAGGGCATCGGCGAGTCGGGCACGATCGGCTCCACCCCCGCGGTGCAGTCGGCGGTCGTCGACGCGCTGGCGCACCTCGGCGTGCGCCACCTCGACATGCCGGCCACGCCCGAGCGGGTGTGGCGCGCGATCCAGGCTGCGACTTCGTGAGCCACCCGATCGAGGCAGAGGCCCTCGTCCGGCGGTTCGGTGACCTCACCGCCGTCGCCGGCGTCGACCTCGTCGTCGAGCAGGGCGAGATCTTCGGGTTCCTCGGGCCGAACGGCGCCGGGAAGTCGACCCTCGTGCGCATGCTCACCACCCTCCTGCGCCCGACGGCCGGCCGGGCCCGGGTGGCCGGCTACGACGTGGTGACCGAGGCGGGCGCGGTGCGCCGGTCGATCGGCGTCGCCCTGCAGGACGCCGCCATCGACCCTCTGATGACGGGGCGCGAGCTCGTGCGGCTCCAGGCCGTGCTGCACGGGATCGGCAGGAGCGAGGCGGACCAGCGCGGCGACGTGCTGCTCGAACGGGTGGGCCTCAGTGCCGCCGCCGACCGGCGCGTCGGCACCTACTCCGGCGGGATGCGGCGGCGCCTCGACCTCGCGCTGTCGCTCGTGCACGAACCCACCGTCCTGTTCCTCGACGAGCCCACCACCGGCCTCGACCCCACCAGCCGGTTGGCGCTCTGGGACGAGGTGCGCCGGCTCAACGCCGAGGGCACCACCGTGTTCCTCACCACGCAGTACCTCGAGGAGGCCGACGAGCTGGCGGGACGGATCGCGATCATCGACGGCGGCCAGATCGTGCGCGAGGGCCAGCCCTCGGTGCTCAAGGCCGCCGTCGGCGCCCACACCCTCGTCGTCACGGTCGGGCCCGAGGTGGAGGCCGAGGCCCGGGCCGTGCTCGAAGCCTTCGGCGATGACCGCGCCGCCGAACCCGGCTCCGTCGCCATCGGCCTCGCCGGCGGACCGGGCGCGCTCCCGGGCGCGCTGCGGGCCCTCGGCGACGCCGGAGTCGACGTGGCGCACGTCGAGCTCGACGCCCCCAGCCTCGACGACGTGTTCGCCGACGCCACCGGCCGCCGCCTCGAGGGCTCCGGCGGCGCCGAGGCCTACGAGGCGCCCACATGACCGAGGCGCCCACATGACCGAGGCGCTCAGCCGGCACGAGATGCAGATCGGCCGCCGCGAGGCGATCGCCCAGGCGCGGGGCCTGGCCGGCCGTTCGATCCGGGGCACCCTCCGCCAGCCGCAGGTGTGGCTGCCCGGCCTGTTCTTCCCGATGTTCATCGCCGCCGTGAACTCCTCGACGATGGGCAAGGCGATCGACTTCGTCCCCGGCTTCGAGGGCGTCCCGTCCCTGCTGGCCTTCCTGCTGGCGGCGTCGATCACGCAGTCGGTGCTCTTCGGCGGCCTCACCGCCGGCAGCGACACGGCGCTCGACATCCAGACCGGGTTCTTCGACCGGTTGCTGGCGTCACCCGTGGCTCGCACGTCGATCCTCGTCGGCCGGCTCGCCGGCGCGTCGGCCACCGGCGCGATCCAGGCGGTCGTCTTCATCGTCGTCTACGGCATCTTCGGCGTCCGGGTGGCGGGCGGGGTGCCCGGGATGCTGTTCCTCATCGTCTACGCCATGGTGCTGGCGCTCGTCATCGGCGGGTTCGCCGCCATGCTGGCGCTGCGCACCGGGTCCGCCGAGGCGGTGCAGAACGTGTTCCCGCTGACGTTCATCGCGCTGTTCATCAGCTCGGCGTTCTTCCCGACGGAGGCGATGGCGGGCGCCTACCAGTGGATCGCCGAGCGCAACCCGATCACGTGGATGATCGACGGGATGCGGTACCAGGTGATCGACGGGTTCGACTGGAGCGAGGGCCTCCTGTCGATCGCCATCGCCGGCGTGCTGGCGGCACTCGCGATCTTCGGCGCCAACCGGGCCCTGCAGGCGCGCCTGCAGAGGGCCTCATGACGGCCGTCGCCGGGCCCCCGGCCGTCGCCGCGCGCAGCGTGTCATGGGTGCCGGTCGCGTGGTCGCTGGCCAAGCGCAGCATGGTGGGGATCCTGCGGATCCCGGCGGCGGTCATCCCGCTGGTGGCGATGCCGATGTTCTTCGTGATCGCGTTCTCGGGGTCGTTCCGCAGCCTGTCCGACCTGCCGGCGTTCCCCACGGACAACATGTACAACTGGTTCGTGCCCTTCGCGATCCTGCAGGGCGCGGCCTTCGCCGGCTTCGGCACCGGCTTCAGCACCGTGCGCGACATCGAGGACGGCTTCTACGACCGCCTCCTGCTGGCGCCAGGGTCGCGGCTGCCGCTGTTCGTCGGCCCGATCATCGCCGGCATCGCCCGCTGCACGTTCACGCTGGTCGCTGTCCTCTCCCTCGGGCTGGTGCTCGGGGTCGAGATGACGGACGCGCTGCCCGGCCTGCTCGCGCTGTGGGTCGCGGGTGTCGGGGTGGCCGTGGTCGCCACGGGCTGGGCGCTGGGTCTCGTGTACCGCGTGCCCAACTCACGCTCGGGCCCGATCCTGCAGGTCGGGATCTTCTTCGCCACGTTCCTGTCCACCGGCAACGTGCCGCTGGAGGACCAGGTCGGCTGGACCAAGCCCATCGCCACCGTCAACCCGCTCACCCCCATCCTCCAGCTGGCCCGCCAGGGCTTCCTGGGCGAGGTCGCCTGGCACACCACCTGGCCCGGCCTCCTCGCCATCGCCGGCTCGATCGCCGTGCTCTGGCTCTGGGCCGTCACCGGCCTCAAGCGCCTCACCCCGTAGGACCTGCGCCTCGCCGCGCCCTTGCCCTTGCCCTTGCCCCGACCGGACAACGACCGTGGCGCCGCCGGCGATTGTCGCTACAACGCTGCGCAAACAAGGTGCGGCCGGTCGCCCGGCGGCAGGCGTGGCGACACCGAGCCCGAGCGAGCACTCGCCACAGGTGATACGACAAGGGCGGCACGTCAACCGGGGGGTTGCCAGATGGAGATCACCGTCACCGTCAACGGCTCGACGCACACGAGCGACGTGGAGCCACGGCGGCTCCTCGTGCACCACCTGCGAGACGACGTGGGGCTGACCGGCACCAACGTCGGCTGCGACACGTCGAGCTGCGGTGCGTGCACCGTGCTCGTCGACGGCGAGTCGGTGAAGAGCTGCACGATGCTCGCCGTCCAGGCCGACGGCCACGAGATCACGACCATCGAGGGCCTGGCCACCGGTGCGGTGATGCACCCCGTCCAGGCCGCCTTCCAGGCGTGCCACGGCCTCCAGTGCGGCTTCTGCACCCCGGGCATGGTGATGGCGGCGGTCTCGCTGCTCGCCGAGCAGCCCAACCCGACGGAACGGGACGTGCGGGAGGGCATCGAGGGCAACCTCTGCCGCTGCACCGGCTACCACAACATCGTGAAGGCCGTCCTCTCGGCCGCCGGTGGGGCTCCGTCATGACCGCCGTCGTCGGCACCCGCATGGTGCGCAAGGAGGACCCCGAGCTCCTCACCGGCGAGGGTCGCTACGTCGACGACCTCGTCATCCCCGGCGCCCGCTGGCTCGGCATGGTGCGCAGCCCGTACGCCCACGCCCGCATCACGAACATCGACGCGTCGGACGCCCTCGCGCTGCCGGGTGTCGAAGCCGTCCTCACTGGCGCCGACCTGCGCGACGCCTGGGCCGCCCCCATGCCGTGCGCATGGCCGGTGACCGACGACATGAAGAACCCAGAGCACTTCCCGGTCGCGGTCGACAAGGCGTGCTACGTGGGCGACATCGTGGCGGTCGTCGTGGCCGACAGCCGCTACGGGGCGGCCGACGCGGTGGGCGCGGTGGTCGTCGACTACGAGCCGCTCGAGGCGGTCGTCGACCTGGAGGACGCGCTGTCGGACCGGGTGGTGATCCACGACGCGCTGGGCACCAACAAGTCCTACGACTGGGCCCTCATCCCCGACCAGGACGCCGTCGACGCGGCTTTCGCCAACGCCGCCCACACGATCAAGGAGCGGTACCTCCAGCAGCGGCTGATCCCGGCGGCCATGGAGCCCCGCGGCGTGGCCATCGTCCCGCAGCCCCACGGCGGCGAGTACACGGTGTGGTCTGCCACGCAGATCCCCCACATCCTCAAGGTGATGCTGGCCGCCACCGCCGGCGTGCCCGAGCACAAGCTCCGGGTGATCGCCCCGTCGGTCGGCGGCGGCTTCGGCTCGAAGCTCGACGTGTACGCCGAGGAGCTCATCACGCTGGCCGTGGCCCGGCAGCTCCGGGTGCCGGCGCGGTGGAACGAGGGCCGCAGCGAGAACGCCCACGCCACCATCCAGGGCCGAGGCCAGATCCAGGACATGGAGCTGGCGGCCGACGCCGACGGCAAGGTCACCGCGGTGCGCGTGCACCTCCTGGCCGACATGGGCGCCTACCTGCAGCTCGTCACCCCCGGCATCCCGCTGCTCGGTGCGTTCCTGTACCACGGGCTCTACGACGTGCCGGCGTACTCGTTCACGTGCACGTCCGTGTTCACGAACAAGACGCCCACGGACGCGTACCGGGGCGCCGGCCGCCCCGAGGCCACGTACGCGATCGAGCGGGCGATGGACGCGCTGGCCCGCAAGGTGGGCGTGGGCCCCGACGAGATCCGGCGCCGCAACTTCATCCCCACCGAGGCCTTCCCGTACAGCAGCGTCGGCGGGCTGGTGTTCGACAGTGGCAACTACGCGCCGAACCTGGAGAAGGCCCTCGACCTCGTCCGCTGGGACGAGCGCAAGGCGGACCAGGCGGCGCGCCGGGCGGCCGGCGACACCATCGAGGTCGGACTGGGCATCTCCACCTACGTCGAGATGTGCGGGCTGGCCCCGAGCCGGGTGCTGGCGTCGCTCAACTACGGCGCCGGCGGCTGGGAGGCCGCTCAGGTGCGCGTGCTGCCCACCGGCACCGTGCAGGTCGTCACGGGCGCCTCGCCGCACGGGCAGGGGCACGAGACGACGTGGGCGATGCTCGTCGCCGACAAGCTCGGCGTGGGCACCGACGACGTCGAGGTGCTCCACAGCGACACGGCCATCTCGCCGCTCGGCATGGACACCTACGGCTCGCGGTCCCTCGCTGTCGGCGGCACCGCGATCGTGATGGCCGCCGACCAGGTGGTCGACAAGGCCCGCACCATCGCCGCCCACCAGCTCGAGGTGGCCGAGGACGACCTCGAGTTCAGCGAGGGCACGTTCCGGGTGGCCGGCAGCCCTGACAAGGAGCTGTCGATCCAGGCGCTGGCCTTCCAGGCCTTCACGGCCCACAACCTGCCCGACGGGATGGAGCCGAACCTCCATGCCGGCGTGAGCTGGGACCCACCGAACTTCGTGTTCCCGTTCGGCAGCCACATCGCGGTGGTCGAGGTCGACACCGAGACCGGCATGGTCCAGCTCGTCGACTACATCGCCGTCGACGACTGCGGCAACCAGGTGAACCCGCTCATCGTCGAGGGGCAGGTGCACGGCGGCATCGCCCAAGGTGTCGCCCAGGCGCTGTGGGAGGAGGCCGTGTACGACGACGAGGGCAACCTGAAGAACCCGACCTTCATGGACTACCTCGTGCCCTCGGCGGCGGAGCTGCCGAGCTTCACGCTCGACCACACCACCACGCCGAGCCCCACCAACCCGATGGGGGCCAAGGGCATCGGGGAGGCCGGCACCATCGCCAGCACCCCCGCCGTCATGAACGCCCTCGCCGACGCCCTGTCGCCGTACGGCATCACCGACATCGTCATGCCTGCCACGCCCGAGCGCGTGTGGCAGGCGATCCAAGCCAGCAAGGGAGCCTCGGCATGATCCCCGCCGCCTTCGACTACGTCCGGGCCGACTCCGCCGACGCCGCGGTCGCCGCGCTCGTCGAGCACGGCGACGACGCCAAGCTGCTGGCCGGTGGCCACTCGCTGCTCCCGCTGATGAAGCTGCGGCTGGCGGCCCCGTCCATCCTCGTCGACATCGGCCGGCTGCAGGACCTGTCCTACATCCGCGACGCCGGCGACCACGTCGCCATCGGCGGGCTCACCCGGCACCGTGACCTCGAGGTGAGCGGCCTGCTCGCCAGCGAGGTCCCGCTGCTCGCCCACGCCGCCGGCCAGGTGGGCGACCCGCAGGTGCGCCATCGCGGCACCATCGGCGGGTCCATCGCGCACGGCGACCCGGCGTCCGACCTCCCGGCCGTGCTGCTGGCCCTGCGGGCCACGCTGGTGGCGCGGGGACCCAGCGGCGAGCGCACGATCCCGGTCGACGACTTCTTCACCGGGTTCCTCGAGACCGCCCTCTCACCCACGGAGCTGCTCACCGAGATCCGGGTGCCGAAGGCGGCCGGCGTCGGCTGGTCGTTCCAGAAGCTCAACCGGCGGGCGCAGGACTGGGCCATCGTCGGGGTCGCCCTGCAGGGCACGGCTGCCGGCGCGGGCATCGGGCTGGTCAACATGGGCTCCGCCCCGCTGCGCGCGGCCGCCGCGGAGGCAGCACTCGCCGGCGGGGCCTCGGCGGCCGACGCCGCCGCGGTCGCCGACGAGGGCACCGAGCCCAGCGCCGACCTCAACGCCAGCGCCGAGTACCGCCGGCACCTGGCCCGCGTCCTGGTGGGCCGGGCGCTGGCCCAAGCCGCCGCGTCCTGACACGCCGGTAGCCTCGTCTCCGTGGAGCTGGCGTCGGTCGACTCGGTGCGCGCGGGGCTGGCAGGAGAGCAGTACCTCGCGGACGAGGGCCTGGCGACGTCGATCTTCCTGGCCATGCGCCTCCAGCGGCCTCTGCTGCTCGAGGGCGAGGCCGGCGTCGGCAAGACCGAGGTCGCCAAGTCGCTGGCCCGCTGGACCGGCGGGCACCTGATCCGGCTGCAGTGCTACGAGGGGCTCGACGCCAACCAAGCCGTCTACGAGTGGGACCACGCCCGCCAGCTGCTCCACCTCCGGGCGGCGGAGGCCACGGGCCTGGCCGCCGACCGCGGCACCGATGAGCTGGAGGGCGAGCTGTACACCGAGCGCTTCCTCGTGCGACGGGCGCTGCTGCAGGCCATCTCGCCGACGAACGGGTCCGGGCCGCCGGTGCTGCTCATCGACGAGATCGACCGGGCCGACGACGAGTTCGAGGCCTTCCTCCTCGAGGTGCTGTCGGACTACGCGATCACGGTCCCCGAGCTCGGCACGTTCCGCGCCGAGGTGCCGCCGCTCGTCATCATCACGTCCAACCGAACCCGTGACGTGCACGACGCCCTCAAGCGCCGGTGCCTCTACCACTGGGTGGAGCACCCGGACTTCGATCGCGAGGTCGCCATCGTGCGGCTGCGAGCGCCCGAGGTGCCGGAGCGCCTGGCCCGCCAGGTCGCGGCGGCCGTCGAGGGGCTGCGGGCGGAGGGCCTGTACAAGCCGCCGGGCGTCGCCGAGACGATCGACTGGGCCGAGGCCCTGGCCACGCTGGGGCGGGCGACCCTCGACGAGGCGGCGGTCAGCGCCACGCTCGGCACGGTCCTGAAGTACCGCGAGGACCACGAGCGGGTGCGCAGCAAGGGCGTGGCCGCGCTGGTGCAGGCAGCAGTGCTGCGGGGCATGTGATGGCGACGATCGAGACGGTGGCCGTGGCGATGGCGCGGACGCTCCGCGGCCTGGGGGTGCCGACCCCGCCGGACGCGTCCGTCGCCTACGCGTCCGCCCTCGCCGAGGTGGGCATGGGCCATCGCTCGTCGGTCTACTGGGCGGGTCGGGCCACGCTCGTGCGCCGCCCCGAGGACGTCCCCGCCTACGACCGGGCCTTCGCCGCGGTCTTCGAAGACCTCCAGCCGGCCGAGGGGGCGACCGAGGCGCCTGAGCTCGAGTCGATCACGATCCTCCTCGACACGGAGGACGAGTCAGCCGGCGGCCCCGGGGCTGACGAGCTGGTCGAGGGTCCCATCCTGACGTTGCGGTGGAGCGACCGCGAGGTGCTGAGGGACAAGGACTTCGCCCGCTGCAGCGTGGCCGAGCTCGACGAGGCCCACCGGCTGATGGCCGATCTCCGGCTCGTCGGCGCCCGCCGCCGGTCGCGCCGCCTCCGTCCGTCCCGCCGCCGGCGCGGACCGCTCGACCTCGGTGCCACCACGCGTGGCGCGCTGCGGACCGGCGGCGAGCCGCTGCGCACCGTCCACCGCCAAGCGGGTGACCGGCCGCGGCGGGTGGTGCTGCTCTGCGACGTGTCCGGCTCGATGGAGGCGTACGCGCGGGCACTGGTCCGCTTCGCCCATGTCGCCGTGGTGGGCCGGGCGCAGGTGGAGGTGTTCACGCTCGGCACGCGCTGCACCCGCATCACGCGCGAGCTCCGGTCGCGTGACCCCGACGCCGCGCTCGACGCCGTGGCCGGGGTCGTCGACGACTGGTCCGGCGGCACGCGCCTCGGGGAGGGGCTGCGGACCTTCAACGACACGTGGGGCGTGCGCGGCCTGGCCCGCGGCGCCGTCGTGGTGATCCTCTCCGACGGGTGGGACCGCGGCGACCCGGCCGTGCTCGGGGAGCAGGTGCGACGGCTCCAGCGCGTCGCCCATCGGCTCGTGTGGGTGAACCCGCTGAAGGCCAGCCCGGGGTTCGCACCGATCGCGCGCGGGATGGCCGCGGCGATGCCCCACGTCGACGAGCTGGTCGAGGGCCACTCGCTCGCGTCGCTCGAAGCGCTGGCGGAGGTGATCGCCCGATGAGGGATCTCCTGCGCGACCTCGCCCGGTGGCGCGCCCAGGGCAAGCCGGTCGCCCTGGCTCGCGTCGTCGACCTCGAGGGCTCGGGACCGCGCGATCCCGGGGCCGCCATGGCCGTGAGCGGTGACGGCGAGGTCATCGGCTCCGTGTCGGGCGGCTGCGTCGAGGGGGCCGTCGTGACCGAGGCCCTCGAGGTGCTGTCCACCGGGACGCCACGGCTGGTCACCTTCGGCTACAGCGACGACGACGCCTTCGCGGTCGGCCTCACCTGCGGCGGCACGGTCCACCTCTTCATCGAGCCGCTCGACTGGATGGACGCCCTCCAGGCGGCCGTCCGTGACCACCGGCCAGCCGTGCTGGCCACCGTCGTCGACGGACCGGGCGTCGGCGACAAGCTGCTGCTCGTCGACGGCGACGCGCCCCAGGGCCAGCTCGCGGACCCGGACCTGCAGCGCGTCGTCCAGCGCGACGCCGAGGCCGCGCTGGCGGCCGGAGCCACGTCGGTGCGTCGCTACGGCGCCTGCGGCGAGGCCAACGAGGAGGCGGTCACGGTCTTCTTCGAGGCCTACGCGCCGCCGCCCCGGCTGCTCATCTTCGGCGCCGTCGACTTCACGGCCGCCCTGGTGCGCGTGGCCAAGGTGCTGGGGTTCCACGTGACCGTGTGCGACGCACGCGAGGTGTTCGCCACCAAGTCCCGGTTCCCGCTCGCCGACGAGGTCGTCGTCGACTGGCCGCACCGCCACCTCGCCGAGGTCGGCGCCGCGCTGGGTCCACGCGATGCCGTGTGCGTGCTGACCCACGACGCCAAGTTCGACGTGCCCGCGATCGTGGCCGCCCTGGACACCGAGGTGGGCTACCTCGGGGCGATGGGATCGCGCCGCACCACCGAGCAGCGAGCCGAGCGGCTGCGGGAGGAGGGCGTCACCGACGAGCAGATGGAGCGGCTCCTGGCGCCGATCGGTCTCGACCTCGGCGCCCGCACCCCCGAGGAGACGGCCGTCGCCATCTGCGCCGAGATCATCGCTCACCGCACGGGTCGGCAGGCCCCGCGGCTCACCGACGGCGACGGCCCCATCCACTGACGATGACCGTGGCCGCGGTGGTGCTGGCCGCCGGTGCCGGCGCGCGGTTCACGGCGTCGGGCGGCGAGGGCCACAAGCTGCTGGCCGACCTCGACGGGCGCACGGTGCTCGATCACGTGCTCGACGCCGTCCTCGCGGCCGGGCTCGACGCCGTGGCCCTGGTGGAAGGGGCGGTCGACCTCGCGGACCACGTGCGGTCGGGCGTGACCCGGCTCGGCAACGAGCGGTGGGCAGACGGCATCGCCGCCTCGCTGCAGGTGGCCGTCCACTGGGCCGCCGCTGCCGGGCACGAGGCGGTCGTGGTGGGGCTGGCCGACCAGCCGGCGGTCACGGCGGCGACCTGGCGCCGGCTCGCCGACGCGCCGCTCGAGCCACCCATCGCCGTCGCCACCTACGACGGCCGCCGCGGGAACCCGGTGCGCCTGGCGGCCGCCGTCTGGCCGCTGCTCCCGGCATCCGGTGACGAAGGAGCGCGCGCCCTCATGCGCGGGAGGCCCGAGCTCGTGCGGGAGGTACCGTGCAGCGGTCAAGCCTGGGATGTCGACACGGTGGAGGACCTCGAACGATGGAGCTGACCAACGACTTCCGAGTGGCGGTGCCGGTGGAGCGGGCCTGGAAGGTGCTCACCGACGTGGAGCTGATCGCTCCCTGCCTGCCGGGCGCCCAGCTGCAGGAGATCGAAGGCGACGAGTACCGCGGGATCGTCAAGGTCAAGGTCGGTCCGATCACCGCCCAGTACAAGGGCAAGGCCACGTTCGTGTCGCAGGACGAGGAGGCCCACGTCGCCGTGCTGCGGGCCGAGGGCCGCGAGACGCGTGGCCAGGGCAACGCCAACGCCACCATCACCGCCACGCTCACCCCCGTCGACGACGGCACCGCCGTCTCGGTCGTCACGGACCTCACGATCACGGGCCGGGTCGCGCAGTTCGGTCGCGGGGTGCTCGCCGAGGTGAGCGCCAAGCTGCTCGACCAGTTCGTCGAGAACCTCGAGACGACGGTGCTGGTCGACAAGGAGGCTGAAGCTGCTGCACCCGAGCCGGTCGAGCCGGTCGAGGCGGACTCGTCGGAGGTCCGCAAGATCGACCATCCCGAGCCGGAGCCCGTCGACCTGATCGAGACCGCGGGCACGCCGGTGGCTCGCCGGGTCGCGCCGGTGCTCGCCGTCATCGCGATCCTCTGGTTGCTCAAGAAGCTGCTCAGCCGCAGCAAGGACTAGTGGTCGACGAGGCCGATCGGGCGGCCGTCGAGGCCCTGCTCGGACGGCCCGTCCAGGGCGACTTCGCGATCGTCGTCCGCCATGCCGACGGCTCCCCGGTGGTCCTGCGCAACGCCCCCCTGCTGCGGGACGGCACGCCGATGCCCACCCGCTACTGGCTCGTGGGCGAACCCGAGCGCACCTGGATCTCGCGGCTCGAGGCCGACGGGGGCGTGAACCGGGCCGAAGCCGAGGTCGACCCTGACGAGCTCGCCGCCGCCCACGCCCTCTACGCGGCCGAGCGCGACGCAGCCATCCCTGGCGACCACGCCGGTCACCGCCCCAGCGGCGGGGTCGGCGGCACCCGCGTGGGCGTCAAGTGCCTCCACGCCCACTACGCCTGGCACCTGGCCGGCGGCGACGACCCCGTCGGCCGCTGGATCGACCAGCACCTCCCCGCCGTCCGCTGAGCAGCTCACCCCGGCGACTGTCACAGGCCGTGGGCAGCCTGTCGGGATGCCGACACATGACCAGACGAGTCGCCGGACGAGAGCTGCGCTACCGCCTCACCCTCGTGCTCCTCGACGCCCGCCGCCCGCTGACCTGCCGCGAGCTGCTCGCCGCGCTCGACCGGTGACGGGCACAGCGTGCCCGGGCGTGCCGAGCAAGACCGTGTCCGACATCCTCCGGTGGGAGATCCGGCGAGGCCGGGTCCGGCGCAGGCCCGCTCGAGTATGTCATGCGGGCGATCCCGCCGTCCACGGTGCGATGGATGCGTCGCTGGCTCGAGGGTCGTTCCTGATGGGCGAAGGGGCAAGGGCGCGGCGAGGCGGAGCGGTGGTGCTCGGTGTCTCCACGCCTCGGTTGCGGTCGTCCGCTCGGCGACCTCGGCTCGGCCCTCCTCGTTTGCGCAGCGTTTTAGCGACAAACGCACCGAGCGTGCCGTCCGTCACGTAGTGCGGTTGTCGCCAAAACGCTGCGCAAACGCGAGCCGCAGAGCCGGCGTAGGGCATCGAGCGGCCGACCGGTCATTGTCGCCACGACGTTGCGCAAACGAGATCGGCGGCGCGCCGCCGCGGCAACCGCAGCCAGGCGTGGAGGCACCGACCACCCAGCGCCGCCTCGTCGCGCCCTTGCCCTTCGCCGCCGTTCGCCGCGCGCCGGTAGCGTCCGGACCGATGTCCGTGCTGGCCGCCATCGACTGCGGGACGAACTCGACCAGGCTGCTGATCCGCGACGGCGGGCGGACGGTCGACCGGCGCATGGTGATCACCCGACTCGGGCGCGGCGTCGACGCGACCGGGCGGCTCGACCCCGAGGCGATCGCGGCGACCGTCGACGTGCTCCGGGACTACCGCGCCGCCATGGACGAGCACGGCGTCGCCAAGGTGCGGATCACCGCGACCTCGGCCGCCCGGGACGCCGAGAACGCGGACGACTTCTTCGCCGCCGCCGAGGCCGTCGTCGGCACGCGCCCCGAGCTGCTGAGCGGCACCGAGGAGGGCGAGCTCAGCTTCGCCGGTGCCACGGCCGACCTCGACCCGGGCGATGGCCCGTTCCTGGTGGTCGACATCGGGGGCGGCTCCACCGAGTGCATGGTGGGCACCGACCGCGTCGACGCCGTCCGATCGTTCGACATCGGGTGCGTGCGCCTCACGGAGAAGCACCTCGAGAGCGACCCGCCCGCGCCCGAGGAGCTGTCCAACGCCATCGACGAGGCCACCAGCTGGTTCGACGACCTCGCCCGCGAGGTGCCGGCCGCCGTCGCGGCGCGCACGGTCATCGGGCTCGCGGGCACCATCTCGACGGTCGCCGCCGTGGAGATCGGCCTGGCCGAGTGGGACCGGGACGTCATCCACCACTTCGTCCTGACGCGCGCGGCGATCGAGGACGTCTTCCGCACGCTCGCGATCGAGTCGCTCGCCGACCGGCGTCACAACCCGGGGCTGGAGGCGGCGCGGGCTGACGTGATCGTCGGCGGCTGCTGCGCGCTCGTGGCCTTCGTGCGCACCCTCGGCATCGACGAGGTCCTCGTGTCGGAGAGCGACATCCTCGACGGCCTCGTGGCCAGCCTGGAGCCCTAAGGTTCCGGCCGTGCCGACCACCACCACCATCATCGGGCGACGCGTGCTCCTGCGCCCGCTCGTGGTCGAGGACTTCCCGGCGTGGCGCGACGTGCGCTCCCGCAACACCGACTGGCTCCTCAAGTGGGAGCCGCAGCGCACGGCGGGCGCACCCGATCCCGTGCAGAACCGCGACGCGTTCGCGGTGCGCTGCGGGGCTCGCCAGCGCGAGCGACAGCTCGGCACCGCCTTCGGCTACGGGATCTTCGTCGACGGGCACTTCGTCGGCGAGATCAACCTGTCGATCATCCAGCGGGGACCGTTCCAGAGCTCCTACGTCGGCTACTGGATCGACGAGGCCCAGGCCGGCCACGGCTACATGCCCGAGGCCCTGGTGCTCCTCTGCCGCACGGCCTTCGAGGAGCTCCGCCTCCACCGCATCCAGATCTCGATCATCCCCCGCAACACCGCGAGCCGCCGCGTGGTGGAGAAGCTCGGGATCCGCGACGAGGGCCTCGCCCAGCGCTACCTCGAGATCAACGGCGTGTGGGAGGACCACATCCGCTACGCCATGACCGTCGAGGAGTGGGAGCAGCGGCGCGACCAGCTGCTCGCGGACTGGACCTAGCGACTACCTCTTGGTGATCTTCGCTTGGAGGGCGGCGACGCGCTCCTTGAAGGCGGGCTGCTCGATGGACCAGACCTGCGGCGCGAGCTCGCGGTCGACGGCGGCGGCGTGGTCGTCGATCTCGGCGACGTCGTGGATCGTCGCCTTGATGCGTCGCACCAGCTCGTGGGGGCCGCTCGCCGCTCGCTCGGCCATGGTGTTGGCCGCGGCGAGGAGCTCGCCGTCGGGCACGCATCGCCACACCAGCCCCACGCGTTCGGCCTCCGCGCCGTCGAGGACCTCGCCGAACAGGACGGTGGCGAGGACCGTCTGCGGTCCGGCGATGCGGTGGGCCATCCAGGTGTGGCCGCCCCCCGGGTGGAGGCCGAGCTGCAGGAACCGCGTGTCGAACCGGGCGCGTTGCCCCGCGAGCCGCACGTCGCAGATGAGCGCGAGGTTCATGCCGGCGCCGACCGCGGCCCCGTTGACCGCCGCCAGCGTGGGCAGCGGGGACCGCCCGATGCGGAGGAACCCCTCGTAGATCGCGCGCAGCCCGGCCTCGGCCCCGCCCGTGGCGGATGAGGAGAGGTGCGACAGGTCGGCGCCGGCGCAGAAGGCGGGGCCGTCCCCTGTGATCACCACCGCCCCGACGGCTGGGTCGGCCTCGAGGCGGTCGAAGGTGTCGATGATCTCGGTGACCATCGGGAGGGTGAGGGCGTTGCGGCGGTCGGCGTCGCTGAGGCTGACCGTGGCGACGCCGGCGCGGATGTCGGTGCGGACGAGGGACATGCCGAGAGTCTGGCAGTTGGTGTGACGTGACTTCGGCCCCGGCGATTGTTACAGTTCGATGTCACTCCAACCGATGTACGGACGCATGGCCGCAATGTGGCTGCTGTGGGTCTTGTGGCCAGTGTGGCTGTCGGTAACCATTGTCCAGCTGATCCTGCCCGTCCACCCATGGTGAGGTACATGCGCTTCCCGAGGCTGTCCCTGCGAGCGGTCGTCACGATGCTCAGCGTCGTGCTGGCCGTGGCCCTCGTGTCGGGCCCGCTCGTCAGCTCCGCGGAGCGCAGCGGTGGCGACCCCTCGTCAGAGCGGGAGCGGGTGCGGGCGCAGAAGGCCCAGGTCGCCAGCCAGGTCAACGCCCTCCAGGCCACCGACGCCCAGGTGTCCGCCGCGCTCGACGCCCTCGAGGCCAACGTCGCCGGCCAGGCCGCGCTCCTCGCCGAGGCCAAGCGGGCGGCCGCCGAGGCCGAGCAGGCCTTCGCCGACGCCACCGCCGCCGTGGAGGCCAAGACGCAGGAGATCGCCCTCCTGCGCACCGAGATCCGCGAGTTCGCCGTCGACGCCTTCGTCCACCCTCCGTCCGACGACGCGCTGGCGGCGCTCGACTCCGACGACCCTGGTGAGGCGGCCGAGAAGCGGGCGCTGCTGGAGGTCCAGAACTCCAGCGACGCCGACCTGCTCGACCGTCTCAGTGCCGCCGAGGAAGACCTCGAGGTGCAGCGCCAGCTCGCCGAGGATGCGTCCCGCCGAGCGCAGGAGAAGCAGGCCGAGGCCGGGGACCGCCTCGCCGAGCTCAGCCAGGCCCGCGACATGCAGGCGGCCTACGCCGACCAGGTCGAGGCGCGCCTCGAGCACACGCTCTCCGAGGCGGCCGCGCTCCAAGATCTCGACGAGAGCCTCTCCGCCCAGATCCGCGCCGACCAGGCCCGCGCCGCCGAGCTCGCCCGCCGGGCCGCCGCGTCCGTCCCCCGCCCGCCCTCCGGAGGATCCGGCGGCGGCGGCGGTGGCGGCACCAGTGGCGGCGGTGGTGGTTCCCTCAACCCCTCGCTCGGCAGCGCCTCCTGCCCGGGTGGTGGCTCGATCACCGTGGCCAGCTCGATCGCCGGCTCCCTGCAGTCGATGCTGAACGCGGCGTCGTCCTCGGGCATCCGCCTCTGCGGCGGCGGCTACCGGTCCTCGGACGGGCAGATCCAGACGCGGATGAACAACTGCGGCACGAGCTACTACGCCATCTACGAGATGCCGGCGTCGCAGTGCAGCCCGCCGACGGCCCGCCCCGGGCAGTCGATGCACGAGCGGGGCCTGGCCGTCGACTTCACCTGCAACGGCGGCGGGGTGATCGGCTCCCACAGCAGCCCGTGCTTCCAGTGGCTGGCCGGCAACGCCAGCAGCTACGGCTTCTACAACCTGCCCAGCGAGCCCTGGCACTGGTCCTCGAACGGCAACTAGGTGAGCTGAGGCGTCTCGGCGTCGCGGGTCACGGCGGGGGAGTGGCGGAAGAACTGCTCGACGTCCCGTTCGTACTGGTAGGCCGTCTCGCTCTCACCGACCATCTGCCGGATGCGGAGCGCCTCCACGAAGTCGGCGACGGTCCCGGCTGAGGTGTAGCGGTACTCGAAGCCGACCCTCTTGAGGCGGCGGTTGTCGACGCCGCGACCGTGGCGCAGCAGGTCGAGCAGCTCCGGCGGCAGGTCGAGGCCCACCCGCGTCAGCGGCGCGGACAGGAACCCGAGCCCGAGCGGCGGGAGCGGGAAGGTCCGCTTCCCGCAGATCGCGGCCACCTCGCTCCACGGGAGGAGCCCGTCGCCCGCCACGTTGTAGATCCCCTGCACGCGGCCCTCGAGCACGAAGAGGATCGCCCGCACCACGTCGGCCTCGTGCACGAACTGGAGGCGCGGGTCGAAGCCGAACACCGACGGCACGACGGGGAGCTCGAGGGCCTTGGCCAGGGGCGTCGTGATGTCAGGCCCGAGCACGTTGCAGAACCGCAGCATGGCCACGTTCACGTGCGGGTTGTCGACGGCGAAGTCACGGACGTAGCTCTCCACCTCGAGGAGGCTGCGCTCCACCATCGCCCTCGGCGGCTGCGCGCGGCGTGTCTCCTCGGAGAACCACACCGGGTCCTTCGGGTGGGCGCCGTACACGAGGGTGGACGACTTCACGACGACGTTGCGCACGGTCGAGCCCGGCGCCGACGCCGCCGCGAAGAGGTTCATGGTGCCGATCACGTTGATCTCGTGGATCGTGCGCGACCGCATCTGCGTGGAGTCGACCACGAGGAAGGTGTGCACGATCGTGTCGATCCGCGCCGCCTTCACGATGCGGGCGAGGATCGAGTAGCTCTCGTCGCTGCGCACGTACTCGGTGCGCTCGAGGGGCACGGTGGGCTCGTGGCGGTCGAGCCCGACGATGACGTCGACGCTCGGGTCGGCCTCGAGGGCCTGGGCCACGCGGCTGCCCCAGAAGGTGCCCAGGCCGGTGATGAGGACGCGCCTGCCCATCCGGTCAGCCGAACCAGACGGATTCGCGCTGGCGGAGCATGTCGAACAGGGCCTCCTGGATCTGCTGCCGGATGCGCTCCGACTCGTCCATGATCAGGCTGCGCGAGTAGCGAGGCTGGTCGGGCTCAACGTCGAAGTGGACCGGGTCGAGCACGCGGATCTTGATCTTGGCGGGAAGCGTCAGCACGCCTCCGAGCGGCCCGAGCGCCGCGAAGGCGAGCATGTTGGCGGTGACGGGCACGTACGGGACGCCCAGCAGCTTCGCGAGCCCGTTGCTCTTCCAGAGCATCGGCATGGCCTCCTCGGAGCCCATCACCGCGATCGGGATGATCGGCACCCCGGCCCGCATGGCGATCTCCACGAACCCGCCGCGGCCGAAGCGGCGGAGCTGGTAGCGCTCGCCGTAGGTCTTGCCGGTGCCCTTCGTGCCCTCGGGGAAGACGAGGGCGAGCTGCTGCTGCTCGCGCAGGAGGCGGTAGGCGTTGTCCGGGTGGGCGAGCACGCCACCGACGCGCGACCACAGCGTGCCGACCACCGGCATCCGCTTGAACATCTCGTCGGCGAGGCCGTAGACGGGCCGGCCGAGCTCCTCCTCGATGCCGTGCATGATCGCGGGGGCGTCGGGGGGGATGGCGCCGGCGTGGTTGGCGACGAGCAGGGCGCCGCCCTCGGTGGGGATCTTGTCGAGCCCCTCCCACTCGACGCGGTGCCACGTGCGGTAGAGCGGCCCGTACAGGCGCCGGGCGATCTCCCGCATGTGCTCGGAGCGGCCCCACTCGTCGACGTCCGACCGGCGCGGGTCGGCGAGGTCGCTCGACTCCTCGTCCTCCTTGGGCACCGGGACCAGCGCCACCGACGTGGCGGATCCGAATCCGGCGACCTTGGGCCTGGGGCGGGGGACGGTCGCCATGGCCACCGATGGTAGTGGTCGGTGCTCCGGGCGCTACCAGCCGCCGTCTTCCTCGGCGCGCTCCTCCAGGTGGCGACGTCCGACCTCGCACTCCTCCCGCCGGGGGCACCAGCGGCAGGGTGCGCCGGGGCGCAGAACGGCGTCGCGACCCTCGTGGCGGAGCGACACGGCTGCCTCGGCGCCGGCCACCACCCGCTCGAACGCGACCGCGAGCGTGTCCTCGGACACCACCTCCTGCTGGAGGCGACCGCCGTCGAGGTAGTAGCTGGCCAGCAGCCGAGGGGGCACGCCCAGCCGCAGGGTCTCGATCAGGGCGTAGAAGCGCAGGTCGTCGCGGTGGCTGGGCGCGAACCCACCGGTCTTGAGGTCGATGAGGACCTTGCCCGCCCGCACGCCCTCGGCCCTCCCGACGGTGAGGTCGACCTTGCCCGAGAGCACGACCTTGTCGTCGTTGAGGTCGGCCCGCAGCCGGCTCTCGGCCACCGGTCGCCAGCGGGGCTCCAGGCGCGGGAAGCACTCGAGGAACATGTTCACCCGCTCGCTCGCCTCGCCGTGCAGCTCGGCCCGCTCGCCCTCGCCGAGGGCGCCGAGGTAGTCGCCGATGCGGTCGTTGCTGGCGATCAGCCGCGCGATGGCCTCGTCCACGAGCTCCCCGGCCGACGGGTCACCCCGCCAGCTCACCGACAGCTCGATGGCCTTGTGGGAGACGGTGCCGCGTGCGGTCTGCGGTGTCCACGCGAACTCCTCCTCCTCCTGGGCCAGGAAGAGCCCCTCGCACCCGTGCACGGAGCTGAGCAGGTGCTTCGACACCCACAGCGTCTCGCCCGCGGGGAGTCGGTCGGCCACGGGGGCCAGGCGCCGCTCCAGGCCCTCGCGCAGCTCCGCCCGCAGCCGCGGGTCGAACTCGGGTCGCTCGTGCGGGCGAGCGCCGAGCGCGGCGAGCACCTCGGCCTGGGCGGGGTTCTCGTCCACCCCGGGAGACTGTCACACCGGCTGAGTTGAATGGACGGGTGATGCAGCAGTCCTCGTCCCTCCGCTTCGCCCGGGCCGTGCAGGCCCTCGCGCAGGCCACCCGCGCCCTCGGCCTCCTCGTGCCCGGCTTCCGCAGCCCACCCCGCCTGGTGGGGGTGCAGCGCTCGATCAAGCGGTGGCCCGGCGGGGCGACGGTGGCCGTGGTGGTGCGCGGCCGCCCCTGGCCCGCGGTCCAGGCGGATCTCGTGGAGGGCATCGTCGCCGCCAACGACCTCGAGAGCCCGGCGTCCGATCGCGTCCGGGCGGAGCTGTGGCGCGCCCTCGAGGGCACCCCGCCCGTGGAAGAGGAAGTGGCTGCCTGACCCCCCAAGTGACCTTCGGCCCTGGCCGCTCGCCGAACCCGGGGGGACAGTGGAGCCATGTTCCTAGGCGTTCTGCTGCTGGCGATCGTCGTCGCGATCGTGGTCTACGCCACCAAGAGCCACGGCTCGGCGAGCCGCGGTCAACCGGCCGGTGTCCCACCGGTCGCCGAGACCGACGCCGAGGCGGCCACCACGGGCGGCGGGCCGATGGATGCGACCCTGGACCGCTGGGTGGGCGCCGGTCTGGTCACGGCGGAGCAGCGGGACGCGATCCTCACCTACGAGCAGGCCCTGGCCACCGCGCCCCCGCCGCCAGCGCCAGCGCCGGCGCGGCCCGCCCGCACCCGTCGGATCCCGGCGGTGGCAGAGGCCCTGGGCTACCTCGGCGGGATGCTCGCGGTCATCGGCCTCCTGCTCGTCGTCGCCCAGTACTGGCCCGACATGGCGACGGCGTCTCGGCTCCTCCTGAGCGGGGTGGCCACCGTCGCGCTGCTCGCGGCCGGGTTCGCGTCCCCGGAAGCCACCGATCCGGCGTGGGCGCGCCTGCGGTGGTTCCTGTGGTTGGCCGGCACCGTGACCGCCGCCCTGTTCGCGGGCGTGCTCACCCTCGACGGCCTCGAGGTCGCCGACGAGACGGTCGCGCTCGCCTGCGCCGGCACGGTGACGATGCTCAGCCTCGTGCTGTGGCGAGGGCACGAGCGGCCGGTGCAGCAGCTGACCACGCTGGCGGGTGCCGTCGTCGCGGTCGGCACGTTCTTCGCCGTGGTCAGCACGACGGGCGTCGCCGGCGTCGCGGTCTGGCTGGCCGGTGCCGCGTTGCTGGCGGTGGGCCTGCGGCGGGTCATCCCGACCACCACCGTGGTGACCGTGCTCGTGGGCGCGGTCGCGCTCCTGGCCGGTGCGGCCTTGATGGTGAACCCGTGGCCGGGGGTCGGGCTCCTGCTGGTCGTGGCCAGCGGGCTCGGTCTGCTCGCGCTCGCCGGCGTGGGTGATCTGGCGCCCGAGCACGCGCATCGCGTCGTCCTCGTCCTGGTCGGCGGGTTCGCCCTCCTGCAGGGGGTCCCGAGCACGCTCGCGTACTACGGACAGCACGCGGCCGGGGTGACCGGGCTGGTCACCTGGCTGCTGGGCGCCCTCGTGCTCGCGGCCGGTGCTCGTCGCCTCGTGCGCTGGCCGGTGCCCACCGAGCTCCTCGGCGCGGTGGCCCTCCTCGGCGGTGCGGCGCTCACGGGCGTGCAGTGGGCCGGCTTCGCCCCGCTCTTCGGCATCGCGACGGCGGTTGGCCTGGTGGCCCTCGGCATGCTGCCCGGCCAGGTGCTGCTGTCGCTGCTCGGGTCCGTCGGCCTGCTCATCAACGTGCCTTGGGCCGTCGGCTGGTACTTCCCCGGCGAGGCGCGCGCCCCGCTGCTCATCATGGTCACGGGCGGGCTCATCATCGCCATCGCCGTGGCGCTCACCCGGATGGGCGGCCGGTTCCGGAGCGACCTCGGCTCGGGTCGCCCTGCGACCTGAGCGGAAGGTGACCATCGGCCCTTCCACTCGGGCGTGATCGGCGCGCGTGTAGAGGGTGAGCAACACCGGGGGAGGTGACGTGGAGCGCATCTGGCGAAGGATCGGCGAGGTGATCGTGCGCCGGGGTCGCGCGGTCGGCATCGTCGTCCTCTTGGTCACCCTCGTGATGGCCGGCGGGGTCACCCGCCTCCAGTTCGAGACGAGCCAGGCCTCGCTGATCTCCCCCGACAGCGACGTCTACAGGACGAGCCAGCGCTACCAGGCTCAGTTCGGTGGCGAGCCGATGATCGCGCTCTACACCGGCCCCATCGAGGAGCTGGTCGCCCCGGAGAACCTCGCGGAGCTCCGTGCCCTGGAGGACGAGCTGCGGTCCACGGGACGGTTCGTCGCGGTGCTCGGCCCGGCGATGACGCTCGACTTCGCGGTCTCGCAGCTCGACATCGCGCCCGTCCTGCTCAGCAGCGCGTCGGCCCGCGAACAGGCGGCCGCGCCCGACGAGGCGAGCCGAGCGGCGGTGGCCCAGCGCTACGCAGATCTCATCGCCGGCGAGTCCAGCCGCCTGGCCGCCGCCGGCGAGCAGAGCCTGGACAACCCGGCCTTCGTGCACTTCCTGCTCACCGAGGCCGACGGCCGCGTGCGGCCCGCCCTCGCGGACATCTTCCCCGACCCCGACCACGGCATGCTCGTCGTGCGACTGCCGGGCAACGCGTCGATCGCCGACCAGGGCGTGCTCGCCGACCAGGTGCGCGAGATCGTCGCCCGGCACCCGATCAAGGGCTTCGAGACCCTCGCCACGGGCTCGCCCGTCCTCATGCAGGAGATCAACGACTACCTGCGCGGCGGCATGGCGATCCTCGGCGCGCTCGCCGCCGTCGTGATGCTGGGCGTCCTCTGGCTCGTGTTCCGGGCCCGCTGGCGCCTCCTCTCGCTCGGCGTGGTGGTCGTCGGGCTCGTGTGGGCCTTCGGTGCGCTGGGCTACCTGGGGGTGCCGCTCTCGTTGGTGACCATCTCGGGCCTGCCCATCCTGCTCGGGTTGGGGGTGGACTTCGCCGTGCAGACGCACAACCGGTTCGAGGAGGAGCTCCGGGGACGGGCGTCCCCGGACGCGGCCGTGGACGCCGTGATGGCGAGGATGGCGCCGCCGCTGACCATCGCGATGGTCGCGGCCGTCGCAGGCTTCCTGGCCCTCCGGCTCTCGGCCTCGCCGATGGTCCAGGACTTCAGCGTGCTGCTGGCCGTGGGGATGGTGGTCCTCGTCGTCGAGGCCATCGTCGTGACGACGGCGCTGCTCCTCTGGCGTGAGCGCCGGTATCCGGCCGAGGCGACCGAGACGCCCCCCGGCCGCCTCGACCGGGTCACCACGGCCGCGACCCGGCTGTCGGCTCGGTGGGCCCTCCCGCTCGTGGTGGTCGGCCTGATCGTCGGGATGATGGGACTCGTCCGGCAGGGCACCACAGCGATCCAGACCGACCCGGAGGCCTGGGTCGGGGAGGGCAGCGACGCCGTCAGGGAGCTCGTGGCGTTGCGGGACGCCACCGGGTACTCCAGCGAGCTGGGGTTCTCCATCGAAGCCGATGACGTGACCTCCACGGAGGTCGTGACGTGGATCGACGCCTACGCCCGTCGCCAGCTGGCCGCCCACCCCGAGGCGCTGGTGCGACCGGGCAGCCTGGCCACCATCGTCTCCTCCATCACGGGCACCGCGCCCGTGGGCGAGGACGTCGACGTGCTGCTCTCCGCCGCACCGGATGACGTGGTGGCCACCTTCGTGAGCCCCGACCGGCGGCAGACCAACCTCATCTTCCCGTTGGCCCCGATGTCCCTCCAGGCGCGCGAGGCGCTCCTCGACGAGATGGTGGCCGACCTCGACCCGCCCACCGGCGTCACCGTCGTCCCCTCCGGCCTCGCCGTGGTGGGCATCGAGCTGGTGAACGCGCTGGAGGCCAACCGTGAGCTCATCACACTCTCCGCCCTGGGCCTCGTGGCCTTCTGGCTGCTGCTCGCCTATCGCCGGGTCGCCATGGTCCTGCTCCCGCTCGTCCCCGTGGTCGTGGCGGTGGGTGCGTCGGGTCTGGCCATCGACTCGCTCGGGCTGGAGCTCACGCCGCTCACGACCGTGAGCGGGCCGTTGGCGATCGCCATCACCACCGAGTTCTCCGTGCTGCTGGTGGCCCGCTTCGTCGAGGAGCGCCAGCGAGGGGCCGACGCGGACCAGGCCGTCGAGCGCGCGGCCAGCCGCATCGGTCGCGCCTTCCTCGCCTCCGGCCTCACCCTGCTCGGGGGGTTCGTGGTCCTGGCCATCTCGCCGATGCCGCTGCTCGTCGACTTCGGGGTGGTGGTGGCCCTCGACGTGGCGCTCGCCCTCGTGAGCGTGCTCGTGGTCCTCCCGCCGCTGCTGCGCTGGGGCGCCGTGTGGATCCCTTCGGAGGAGGCCGTCGAGGCCGTCGAACTGTCCGAGACCTTCCAACCCGAGCTGGCGACGCTGTCGTCGCCCCCGGAGGTGATGCGCTCATGACGACGACGCTGCTGCACCGACCCGTGCACCGATCCGCCGGCCCCGTGCGGGGAGCCACGATCGTCGACCTCTTCCGCGAGCGAGCGCGCGCCCGTCCTGACGCGGTCGCGCTGCGGCACCACGACGGCGCCGCGTGGCAGCCGGTCAGCTGGCGCGCCTACGAGCGCGCGGTCGCCGAGACGGCCGTCGGGCTGCGGGCCGTGGGGATCGAGGCAGGGGACCGCGTCGCCGTGCTCAGCGCCAACTGCGCCGACTGGCACATCGCCGACCTCGGGATCCTGAGCGCCGGAGCGGTGTGCACACCCGTGTACCCGACCAGCTCCTCGAGCCAGATCGCCCACATCCTGCGGGACGCCGGCGCCCGGCTCTGCTTCGTCGAGGACGCCCGCCAGCTCGCCAAGGTGCTGCTGCGCCGGGACCAGCTCCCGCTCCTCGAGGGCGTCATCGTGATGGAGGCGCTCGACGGGGCCGACGACGGCTTCGTGCAGAGCCTCGAGGACCTGCGCCGCCAAGGCGCCCAGCGCCTGGCCAACGGTCCCGATGCGTTCGACGCCATGGTGGACGCCGTGGCCGCCGACGACCTCGCCACGCTCGTCTACACGAGCGGGACGACGGGGCCGCCGAAGGGGGCGATGATCTCCCACGCCAACGTCATGGCGACCCTGCGCAGCCTGACGTCGGTCATCGAGCTGCGTCCCACGGATCGGTTCCTCTCCTTCCTGCCGCTGAGCCACATCACCGAGCGGTCGGTGAGCCACTTCGGCCAGATCGCCAGTGGCGGGGAGACCTGGTTCGCCCGCAGCCTCGGGACCGTGCCGGAGGATCTCCGGGCCTGCCGTCCCACCCTGTTCTTCGCCGTGCCACGCGTCTGGGAGAAGCTCCAGGAGTCCCTCGTCGCAGTGTCCCAGCACGGACCCCGTCCGCTGGCGGCGCCGCTCCGCGCGTACCTGGAGCTGGCGGAGCGACGCGGTGACGGCACCCGCTGGTGGGGGGACGCCCGCGCGCACGCAGCCTACGAAGCGCTCGACCACACGCTCGGCGTGGCGCTGCGCCGGCGGCTCGGCCTCGACCACGCCCGGATCCTGGCGTCGGGCGCCGCGGCCGTGCACCCCGACCTGCTGCGCTGGTTCCACGGCATCGGGCTGCCCATCTCCGAGGGCTACGGGCAGACGGAGGTGACGTTGTGCACGACGCTCAACCCGGTTGACGCCATCCACGTCGGCACCGTCGGGGTGCCGATCCCGGGCGTCGAGGTCCGGATCGCCGACGACGGCGAGATCCTCGTGCGCGCCCCGAACGTGTGCCTGGGCTACTGGGGCAACCCGGCGGCCACGGCGGAGCTCGTCGACGCCGACGGGTGGCTCCACTCCGGCGACCTCGGGTCGCTCGACCGCGACGGCTACCTGCGGATCGTCGGCCGCAAGAAGGACCTCATCATCACCGCCTACGGCAAGAACATCGCCCCCACGGAGATCGAGACCGCCCTGCGCCACGAGCCCCTGATCTCCCAGGCGGTCGTCGTCGGGGACGACCGTCCGTTCCTCACCGCGCTGCTCGCACTGGACGCGGACGCTGCGGCCGAGTGGGCGGCGCGCGAGGGGAGGTCGCTGACCGTCGAGGGGCTCGTGGAGGACGAAGGCCTGCGGGCCGCCGTCGACGAGGCCGTCACGCGGGTGAACGAGCTCCACTCCCACGCCGAGGGGATCCGTCGGTGGCGGCTCCTGCCGCACGACCTGACCGTGGCCGCCGGCGAGCTGACCCCCACCCTCAAGGTGCGACGGGAGGTCGTCACGACCGGTCACACCGACCTGATCGAGGAGATGTACGCGGAGCAGACGGTCTGACACGGGACCGGGGTACGGTCGGCGGCATGCGCTCGTGGCGCGTGCTCCTGTCGGCGGTCGCCATCAACGAGGTCGACGTGCCGGTCCGCTACGCCGACGTCTTCGTCGTGCTCCGCGAGGGTGACGAGCAGCCGGGCCCCAACGACTGGGAGGCGACCGTCCGCACGTCCGATCGCCAGCACTTCCCGCCCGGCACGTACGAGCTGCGCGGCGACACGGCCGATCGCGTGTCGCTCAGCGGCCACGCCGTCCTCCGCTTCAGCGACGGGCACCACCACCACTTCCGCGGCGACGGCCACCTCGGCGGCGTCGAGGGCGTCGTAGCCTGAGCGCGCACCCGCCCGGGTGGCGCAACTGGTGGACGCGGAGGGCTTAAACCTCTCCGGGGCTTCGGCCCCATGCGGGTTCGAATCCCGCCCCGGGGCACCGGCTGGACGCTTCGCGGAGACGCGGTACCGCCCTCGCCTGTCGACGAGGGCGGTACCGCTGGACGAGCGGGTGTCGTGGCCTGGTCGCCGTGCTCAGGCGAGTGCGTAGACCGGAGCCGCCTCCTCATCGATGACGTCGGGGGCTCCGGGGCGCTTGAAGCCCTTGACGGTCATGTACACGCCGACGGAGAGCTCCCAGGTCGCGATGGGCAGGGCCAGGAGCATCGCGGTGGACGAGACCTGCGCCCACCCACCGAAGAGGGTCGCTGTCGATGAGATGAGCAAGAGCGGGGCGCCGATCATGCCGAGCGTCGGGATCCATCGGGGCACCAGCCGGGACTGGTACATGATCGTGGCGAAGCAGAGGGCGTTGATGGCCGGCATGACGCCCGGGCCGAGCAGGAAGCTCCAGTCCTTGACCGCCACCAGGGCGCTTGCCGTGGTCGTCAACGCGGTGGTGTCGGTCCCGCCGGCGAAGTCCTGGCGGAGCGTGTAGACGGCCAGCACGGCGAGGACGCCGGTGAAGATCATCGCGGCCTCGAGGGTGCGGCTGGCGACGAAGCCGACGGCGCGGCCGGGCCCGTAGCGCTTGAGGACGGGATAGAGGGCGACGGCGGTGCCGATGCCGGTGAGGGCGGTGAGGACCTCGATGAGGCCGCCCCACAGGACGCCTTGGTCGCTGCCGGCGCCGAGCACGAAGCTCGGGTCGTTGACGACGCCGTCGTAGAGCCCGAGGGCGGGGATCGAGAAGACGAACGTGCCGATGTAGAAGAGGCCGGCGGCGAGCGCCGCCTTCCGTGTGGGATCCATCGGGGGCTTGGTGGTGCGGGTTTCGGTGGCCATGGTGGCGCTCCTTTGGTCGGTCCTGCACCGTCCACGTTGCGCCTGGGCGCTGAGCGGCCCCTGATCTCCCGCTGATCTCCCCTGGACGAGCCCCGCCAACTCGTCTGGACCCGCCCACGACAGATGACGGGGACGCCCACACGACCCGTCACGAACGTCCTGCCGGGTACAGCTAGGGCAGGAAGTCGTTGATGACGTTGAAGTCCACGAACTCCGGGGGGCCGTCGAAGATCGCCGCCATCGTCGCCCTCGCTGTCCGCCAGCCCTTCCTGGCGTCGCTCGTCCTGCTCCCGGGCACGGGCCTTGTCCTCGCTCTCGAACACGACCAGCATCGAGACCTTGCTCGGGTCCTTCTGGTCCTGCATTGCGGTTGACCGCAGCAGGCCCGAGCCTGGTTGTTCGACCGCCTGTAGCTGCTCGAACAGCTTCGGCAGATCCGCTTCCCGGCCCGGCTTCACGTCGCGGTGATGAGCTGTGCCCACATGATGATCCCCTGTTCGCTGATGGACTCGGGACGCTAGTGCCGCGCGGGGAACCGTCACCGAGGTGGTGAGACTGCTGCAACAGCCACATTCGCCGGCGCCGGCACCTGCTTGTGATCAGGCCGCCCGGTACCGCCAGATGCGCGCTGGCTGTCGCCCTCGTTCCCTCATCCCGCTCCTCCTTCCCTGTGTAGGTTTGAAATGCACCTACTCGAGGGGTAGATGTCGATGAGCGTGTCCGAAGCTGGGATGTTGATCGTCCTCCTGGTCGCCGTGGGCGCAATCTGCTTCTTCGTCGGGCGGGGTCGATCCAGGTCCTCGAGCCGAACGACGTCGACGACCGAGAGGCGCCTCGAGGAGTACGACTTCTACCCCTTCGTCGTCGACGCGAACGGGCACGTCGAGTTCGATCCGGCGTCGTTCGCCGCGGCGGCCCGCCACCTCCTCGAAGAGCCGAATGCACGAGCGGCGCGGGAGCTCATCGTCATCGGTGAGCAGAACCTGGTTCGTGACACCTTCCCGAGCGATTGGCTGCAGAGCTACAAGCAGCTCTACGCCCGCCACGACGGTGATGCCGTGATGAGCGACAACGACGTCTACCTCGAGAACTACGTCCGGATCGTCCATCAGATCGGGCGATCGTTTCCGAACACGGGGATCGAGATCCTCCTCCACAACCTCGTGAACCCATCGCGATCGTTGATCGCCATCGAGAACGGCGAAGTGACCGGCCGCCAGATCGGCAGTGGCGCCACCAACCTGGTGCTCGATCTGAAGACGCGCCGGCAGCGGGGCGAGGACAAGGTGAACTACGAGCTCAACATCGGCGCACGTCAGTTCAAGTGCACAACCGTCCCCATCTTCCGGGCCTCGAGTACGGACTCGTGGGGGCGCTGTGCGTCAACATCGACGCCCACTTCATCCGTGACGCGGTGGAGAACTGGCGGTGGCGACCGTCTCGAGGCCTTCATCGACAACTTGTTGCGCCGGACTTCACCCTCGAGGAGAACATCCTGTCGAAGGACGAGTATCGCAATGCTGAGCTGGGCAAGCGTCACTTCCTCGACGAGCAGATTCGGGCTCGCAGCAACTGGGCCAAGGAACGCAAGCTCGCAGCCATCCTGGTCTCCGACATCGTCGGGTTAATCACCATGGGGGATGACGAGGCCGCGACACTCGTCATCGAAGCCAACGAAGGGATCCATGACGCTGCCATCCGGTCCCACTCGGGGACGCTCCTGAAGAAGCTGGGCGATGGGATGCTCGGCTTCGACTCGGTGTCCAACGCGGTGGCATGCGCCTCGCATCCGTCAGGCCGTCGCCGATGATGGGCGGTTCCAGGTGCGGATCGGCGTCCACATGGGCGAGGTGGGCCTCGCCGACGGCGATGTCCATGGTGACGGCGTCAACATCGCATCGCGCATCGAGGAGCGAGTTCGCCCCTGGTGACATCGGCATGTCACGCGTCGTCTACGAGAACATCAAGAACAGTGGATGACCACCTCCTGGGCGAACGGAACCTCAAGAACGTCTCGACGCCGATCGTCTTGTGCACGCTGGACCCGTCGCCGTAGGTGTGCACCTGCGTGCACAAGTGCCTGGTGAGCCGCGACCGCGGGCACCCGAGGCGGGTCGGGTGCCCGAGTTCTACGACACCGGCGGACAGGAAGCCAGCGCTCGCCCGGGGGTGATCTCGAGACCGGCGGGGTCTCGAGGCCCTCGAGGGCCAACATACGCCCGGAGCGGACCAGGGCGATACGGCCTTGCCGATCTTCCTCCGCTCCGTAGGGCCAGCACCTCGAAACGTGCCGAGCAGCGTGACACGCCCCGCTTCCACCTCTGCCACGCACGAACTTGCGAAGATCGCGGTGACGGGCAGAGGCAGGGCGGCTGAGGAGATCGCATCGTGAGGGTGGGGGATGATCGAGACGACGACCGCTGCCCGCACTGCGGGCGGGGGAGGGTGGTCGTGCCGGCCTCCCGGGATTCGGCTGATTCGACCATTGACCTGCGGCAGACAGCCGACCACGACCAGCACGGACGACGAATCCGACCACGTGTCTCATTCGGCTGGCCCCGACGCCGACTCGAGACGCCACGCTGCTGAGTGAGCGTGTGGCACCGCGAACCTAGAGCGACCCGCTCGGCGGGGTCCTCGGCACCACGATCACGGCAGCGCCGGTGCGGTGGACCAGCTGGAGGGGGACGCTGTCCGAGGCGCAGTCGGTGAAACCGCCCAGGCCGCGGGTGCCGACGACGGCGACGAACCCGGGATGGGCCTCGAGGGCGATGATCGCCGTGCCCGGATGGATGTCCTGGTCGATGTCGATGTCGAGGGCCACGCCAGCCTTGTCGATGGGCGCAGTCCACGACGAACGTCGGCCTCCGCCTTGTGGCGCCAGCTGCGGGGGTCGGACTCCGGTACCGACTCGGCGAAGGGCTCGAAGGCGTACACCGCCGTCACCGGCACCTCGAGCCTGGGCCGCCATCTCGGCGCACAGGTCGATGGCGGTCAGGCTGCCGGGTGAGCCGTCCACGCCGACGACGAGGTGGGTGGCGGCTTCGGCGCCGAAGCGAGGGACTATGGCCACGGTATGGTGGTGTGATGGGTCAGGTGGTGCGCGACGCTGCCCAGGTGCAGGCGAGCGAAGCCGCCGTGCCGCCTACCTCCTGATGATGCCGAGGAGGTCGGCATGGCGGTCGCGCGCCGGCCAGCAGGGCATCCGGGGGATCGCCGTCGAGGAGCACCGTGTCGGCGGGAGTCGCGTCCGGGGAGCGACACGTCGTGGTCGGGTGAGCCCTCGCCCCGGGCCGGTGCGACCGCACGGGCGGCGATCAGCTCGAACCCGCCACGTCGGGCGAGGTCAGTCGCCCAGGTCAGGGCATCGAGAGCGGCTGGGGATCCGTCGACGCCAACGAGGATGCGTTCCACGTGTCCTCCTTCGGGACTGTCCTTCGTCATCGGAGCCTGAGACACGAGAGCGCGGCAGGAGAAGGGTCCATTGGCCCTTCTCCGGACGGCATCACAGCGGTGCAGCCGCCCGGGCGTCGGCCAGAACCCAGCGAGGAGGTGGATCGTGCCGCGCACGCTGTCGGACATCTTGCGGCGTTATCGGCCCACGGTCGCTCCCGGCCCGGCGAGCCCCGCAGGGGTGCCCGCCGATCGGGTCGCTGAGGCCGCCGCGGGAGCTGGCGGTGGTCTTCGCGGAGCTCGAGCCGGCGGTGGAGGAGGCGCAACGGGTGCGGGAACAGGCCCGGGCCGACGCGGCGCATCGTTGCCTGCGGGCGGTCGAGGAAGCCGACCGGGCTGACAGTCGCCGATGCGCAAGCCTTGCTCGACGCGGTTCGAGCGGAGGCCTACTCCGCCCACATGGCGGCGCGCTCGACGAGGAGCGAGCCAAGCTGGACAGCGAGACGCGTGAGGAGGCGACCGGGTGCGCAACGTCGCCGCGGCACGCCTGGCGAACGTGTCGCCCGGGTGCTCGACGGCGTCTGGGCCACCGCCGGCCTGCCGCCGGGCGATCCGTCCACGGGGCACGGGAGCTAGCTCGATGAGCGTGGGTGGGTGGCCGGAAGCATCCGTGGGCGGTTGCTCACCCGTCGGCGGCTGGGACAGCCGGCGTCACGGCGGTGGCGGCCTCGGGAGCACCGACGCCGCCGTGGCCGAGCTCGTGGTCGGCGCACGGGCGCGATGTTCGTGTCGGGATGTCGGTCGCGCCGCGTGCCGGGATCGGATCCGTGTGCGTGTGGCATCTGCGGGGGTGCTGGCGGGCTGGCGGCCGCTGTGGTGACGTGGTGCGTGTGTTCGGGGCCGGTTCGAGATGGCCAACATCGGGGACCGGCTGGTGGCGCTCGCCGGCGAAGCCGTGGCGGAGCCCTACGCCCTGGCAGGAACTCGGCGGCATGGCCCCTGGTGGCGGTGGCCGAGACCACGGCGGAGGTCCGGAGGCGCTCACCGGCTCGGTGTGGGGCGACCCGGGCGAGACCGACTGGGCCGCGATGGTGCCCTGCGCTGGAGGCGCGGTGGACGAGCTGGCTCGCCTACGCCGTGCCGGACGCCTTGCCGTGGGCGGCGGGGTGCCGCGGCCCATGGTGGTCGCCCGCCGGCTTGCCTCCGGTCAGGCGGTGCCGGCCGTGGCCCTGATGGATCTCCGACGGCAGCTGGGCGGACTCGGGAGACCGCCACCGATGTCGCCGACCTGGCGGCACGCCTCCCCCGCTCGGGGCGTGTGGGTGTTGGACGGGAGTCGACGCCCCCGAGGAGCTGTGGCGGGCCGAGGATGATGGTGGCACCGAGTGGACGATGACGCGGCCAGGGCGCTGCGTGCCGGGTGGCCCGGCCTGGCGGCGGCCGTGGCTGGAGCGGCGCGGCTGGTAGCCGACGCCTGGCGAGCCCAGGCCGTGGTGGAGGCGGCGCCGTGGGTGGCGAGGGAATCGAGGCCTTCGATGCGGTGGCGCGGCGAGGATCTGCTGCCCCGTCGCATGGCCCGCGTCGCCGTGGTGGCGCCCGAGACTCGGTGGCGGCGCGGTCCTGGCCGAGGTGGCCGACGCCGGCGTGGTCGAACTGGACGGGGTCGAGCCAGGGGGCGGACAGCTTCATCTGTCTTATGGCGGCGTCGACGTCGCGTGACCCGGTGCGCGTGGGTGGCGGGCTGGTTGCCGGTGTCGGCCCTTGCCGGGTCTCGTCGACCGGGTCAGCCCGTTGGGTGGTGCGGTGGTGGAGCTGCCGCTGCCGGCCGGTACACCGACCCGCCGACGCTGCTGGCCCGGGACTGGAGCCAACCCGGCCCGGCCCCTGGTGAACACCTACGCCACCGTCCCGTACCGTGCTGTCGACCCCGACGGCTTCGGCAGCGGCCGCCTACGTCGTGATGTTCGGGATGATGTTCGGCGACGTCGGTGATGCCGCGGTCATCCTCGTGGGGCTGTGGCTGTGGAAGAGCCGCAACCCGCGGGTCGTGGGGCGCGCCGGGCGTGGCCACTGATCGTGGCCTTGGGGGTGGCGGCTGGGTTCTTCGGGGTGCTGTACGGGGAGTTCTTCTTCGGCGACCGACGTGATCGAGCCGCTGTGGCTGCGGCCGCTGGACGAACCAACGCGACTGCTGGTTGCCGGGATCGTGGTGGGTGCCGGGCTGCTGGCCGTGGCCTACGGGTTCGGCGTCGTGAACCGCTGGCGGGAGGGGGGGATCGGACTCGCCCTCGACGCCTGCCCAGCGGGCGTGGCGGTGCGGCCGTTCGTCGCCGTCTCGCTCATCGTGGGCGGGGTGCTGTGGGAGCAGCAGTGGCTCTGGGGAGTCGGCCTGCTGCTGGGCGCCGTCGCACTGGTGCTCGTGGCGATCGGGTTGAAGGTCGGTGCCGGAAAGGGGGCCGCCGGATCGCTGCAGGCGTCGGTCGAGCTGGTCGACGTCGTGATCCGGCTCGGCTCC
>CAVVRO010000004.1:0-15836 GCA_963750645.1 uncultured Microthrixaceae bacterium
TTCGAGGCGCGGCGGTCACCCCTCGCCGAGGCGCTCCCAGAAGGTCTGCTCCACGATGATCGGCACTCCGCCCTCGCGAGCGGCCGCCACTGCTGCGGTAGCCAGATCCTCTGCGCTCACGACGAGGAGATCGAGGTCACTTGACGTCGGTGGCTTGATGACCATGCCGTGCTTGAGGGCCAGGGCGTCGCGGATGCTGGCCGGGTGTAGCCCCCGCCCGGCAAAGCCCACGGTCTTGCCGATCACCTCCTCGTGGAACGCGGCCTGAGCCAGCTTCACCCCCGTGCGGGCGGCCGTCACCATGGCGTCCCAATCGGACAGGTCGACACCGAGCCAGGTGGCGGCCCGCTCGACGGCTTCTCGTTCGGTCTTGGAGATGCGCCGGTCACCGACGCGCGGCGTCGAGAAGGCCCAAGACGAACTCGTGGTGCAGGTCGCGCACCTCAGGCTCAGACAGCCCTGATCGAGTCGCCACTCCGACCAGCTCCTCGAACTCGTCCGAGCTCACATAGCCGTCGGCCACCGCGGAGGCGAGGACGTCGAGGTACGCCTCGGCCACGGCAGGGTCGCGATCCGCGCTCGGGTCATGGGGCGGCAGCCGGTAGATCGCGTCGGCCAGCAGGTTGCGAGCGGTGGTGGCCTGTGCTGCTACGCCACGCGCCACGGGCGCCACGGCAGTGGCCCCGGCGGGGAAGAACCCGCTCGGCACGAAGGGGGACGTACTCGCTCCACCATCGAATGTGGTCGGGTCGACCACAGGCAGGAGCCGATGCAGAAGCGCTGTCGCAGCACGCGCATCCCCCAGGGCCGTATGCGGTTCGTAGGGATAGCCGATCTGCTCACACGCGGAGCGGAGTCCGCTGGGGAGCCCGACGGCGGTGGCGATGGCCATCGTGTCCAGCACTGGGAAGCTCTGCGCGAACCGGTACCCGGCTCGAGCGAACTCGGCTTCGAGGAAGCCGGCATCGAAGCTCCGTTGTGACCCACCAGGACGCGCCCGTTCAAGCGAGTGCCGATCTCAGCGGCCAGCTCAGCGAATGACGGCGCCGCGGCGAGCCAGGACACGTCGATGCCGTGGATGTGACCGGCGCCGAACTCCGTCCCCGGGTTAACCAGGGTGCACCACTCGTGCAGCACCTGGCCGTGACTGTCCGACAAGACGACCGCTACCTCGAGGATGCGGTCCCGCGCCGGGTTGAGCCCGGTCGTCTCCAGGTCGACCACGGCAAAGTGGAACGGCACCCCCACCGAGCCCGCTGACGCCTTGGCCTGCCGGCCCCGCAACCCGTCGAGCAAACCCACCAAGTCCTCCCGTCGTCGACCTCAACCAGCACCGTAGAGCAGGCCGCCGATCCCCTCGTCGCAGTCCTGCGAGTGGAGCCCGGCTCACTCGGCTGTGCGTGCCCCGAGCTTCAGATCCCCGCTCACGGCGCGCACGCTGACGGACCAGGCCGCCGCCAAACGCGCCCGAGCTGTCCCTGTGGGAGTGGTCCTTCCGGGCCGTGGTGGAGGAGTTGACCGGCTGGCAAGGTCCGATGATCAGCCGATCAAGGCGTCCCACTCCTGCCGAAGTGTGACTGCTCGGCTTGGGTTGACCATTGGGCCCTGCGCTAGGACGTGCGGTGGCGCACCCACCAGAAGGACGCTGCGACCAGCGCGGCGCCCAGGGCGCAGAAGGCGAGCGACTCCCAGGCCTGCATCGTCCAGAACTGGCTGGCGGGGTGGGCCGTGACCACGTCGTGGAGGCCGAGCGAGTCGGCGCACTGGCGGAAGGCTCCCTCGGTGCTGTCGCGTGTGAGGTTGCAGGCTTCGGCGAGGATGCGGTCTGCCGAGCCTGATGGGATGAACGCGGCCGTTGCCGTCGACGGTCTTGCTCGACACCACCCATGCGCCGGCTGACGCAGGGTCGTTGGCGCCGGGGCCGAACATCGACAGGCCCCGTGGGAGCTCGACGGTGCCGGCGAGGTGGGGGCGGACGGCGAGCTGGAACGTGTAGCGGGCCACGAAGAACGCGACGGCGGTGATGGCCATGGCGGGCAGGGTGCGGCGGACGACGGTGCCCACGAAGGTTCCTAGGGCGAGCGCGAACACGGCGTAGGCGACGGGCGCGATGCCTCGTTGTCCGAAGTTGGCGGTCCCGATGCGGTTGCCGTGGGCGTCGATCGGGAGGGACCACCAGGTGAACAGAGCCGCGAACACGACGGTGGCCACGACGGCGAGGAGGGCCAGGACGCCGAGCCGCGTTCCCAGCCAGCGCCGGCGGGTGACGCTTTGGGTCCAGGCGAGGCGGTGGGTGCCCAGCTCGAGCTCTCGGGCCAGCAGCGGCGCACCCCAGAACACGCCGATGGCGGCGGGCACCCCGACCAGCACCGTCCCGAGCAGCTGCAGCTGCGTGTAGAAGGTCGACAGCTCGTCCTCGGGGGTCGCCGCGATGTGGCTGCGGGTGGCGACCAGGATGGCGGCGACGGCGGCGGTCGCTACTGCGGCGACCAGTGCCTGGCCTCGGGCCTGGCGCCAGGCGAGCCAGGTCATGACCGCACCGCCTCAAGGGAGGCGTGGGCTGGCGGGGTGGTCGTGCGGGCCATGTAGGCGAGGACGAGGTCCTCGAGTCCGACGTCGGACACGACCCACGCGGGGTCGAGGATGGGCGTGCTCGTGCGGACCAGCACGGTGGTCTGCCGGTCCGTGTGGCTCGCCCGCACGACGACCTGGTCGCTCGGCAGGGCACGCTCGTCGCGCCGCGGGCCGGACAGCAGCTTGTGATGCGCGAGGAGCTCGTCAACCGGCCCGACGAGCTGCACCTCGCCAGCCGCCATCAGGATCAAGTGGTCACAGACGCGCTCGACGTCGGACAGCAGGTGCGAGGACAGGACGATGGTCGGGTGGTGGTCCGCCATCAGCTCCATGACGTCGGCGAGGAACGTACGCCGAGCCAGTGGATCGAGGCTCGACACTGGCTCGTCGAGTACGAGCAGCTCGGGCCGCTTGCCCATGGCGATCGTCAGGGCGAGCTGCGAGCGCTGGCCGCCCGAGAGCTTCCCGGCCCGCTGACGCGGGTCGAGTCCGAGGGCGCGGACGCGCTCCTGGGCCGCCACGTCGTCCCATCCCGGGTTCATGCGGGCACCGAGCCGCAGGTGGTCAGCGACCGACAACGCGCCGTACACGGGCGCGTCCTGCGCCACGAACCCGACCTTGGTGAGCTGGGTGGCATCCGCGCCCGGCCGACCGCCCAACACCTCGAGCGATCCCTCGGTGGGTTCGAGAAGGCCGACGGTGAGGTGGAGGAAGGTCGACTTGCCGGCCCCGTTGGCCCCGACGAGCCCGACGACGGACCCCTCGGGGACCTCGAGGGTGCAGTCCCGGAGCGCCCACCGTCGGCCGTATCGCTTGCCCAGCCCGTCAGCGACGATCGCGCTCACGCGACCCCCTCGGCGGAGGAGGCGTGAAAGGTGCTCTCGAACAGCGCGGCGATGCTGGCGTCGTCGAGCCCGGCCCGCCGGGCCTTCTCCAGCCACCGCCTCAGCTCGGTCCGCAGGCCCTTGTGCGCCGCGACCGAGTCGCCGACCAGCGACTTCGTCACGAACGTCCCAAGTCCGGGCCGGCCCGCGGCGAGACCTTCGTGCTCGAGTTCGCGGTACGCCTTGAGCACGGTGTTGGGGTTGATGGCCACCTGTCCGACGACGTCCTTCACCGTCGGCAGCTGGTCACCCTCGCGCAGGAGCCCGAGGTGGAGCGCCTGGCGCACCTGGTGCACGATCTGCCGGTACGGGGGCATCCCTGAGCGCGGGTCGATGCGGAACTCGATCATCGAGCGTTCCACTGATTACCTAGGTGCATAGGTAAATGGTGAAGGATTCGACAGCTCATGTCAATGCGCCGCCGGCTGGGGGCCGCTCCGTTGGGGGCGGCTGGGACAAGAGGCGTCGGGCCTCAGGCCGGGGTCTGCGCTCGGGGACGGCTCACACTCAAGCCAAGCGCACCGCAACACACGGCGCCGACGAGGAAGAACACGGCCCATCCGAGATCGCTGTGATCTCGACAGGCGTTGTTCGAAACCTCCAAGTAGAGCTGTTGGCATTCGGCATAGTCGATCTGCGGCACGAAGACGACGTACAGGCCCGCCGCCAGCAGGAAGACCGCACCCCCCACGAGCGCGACGATCGCACCCCACCGCGGACCGAAGGCGACTCCGACGACCACCGACCAGAGCAACAAGGCCGCGAGAACGAACGGGACGGCGCGCGTGATGTCGCCCTGAGGATGCCGATCTGCGGCCGCAACGAGGAACACCAGCGAGAGAACGAGACCGACGGCGATCGCAGCTCCACGACCTCTCCGCACACGCAAACGGTACCTCGGAGCGGCGGTCCCAGATCTGCCGAACATGGCCGTTCGGCGCAGCGTTGTAGCGACAAGCGACGAGGCATCGGCGAACGCGGATCTGTTTGTCGCTACAACGCTGCGAGATCCAAGCGCCGCTGCGACATTCCTGCCGGTACGTCACGCGCCCGCGTCTGGTCCTCGGCGAAGGCCGGACCCCTCTAGGGCGCGGGCGTGACTCGGCCACCCACAGCACCCAGGGGCAGCCCGCTGTCGCGCTTGAGCCTAAGCACCCAGGCCCCCGGGGGCGGATCTTGCTGATCGTCGAGAACAGCCTCTGACCTGGGATTGAATGGGTGGGCCGTAAGGGACTCGAACCCCTGACCCCCTGCGCGTCATGCAGGTGCTCTAGCCAACTGAGCTAACGGCCCGTGAGGGGACGACGCTAGCAGCCGACCACCGCGCCGACGAAGCCTCAACCGTCGGGCGCCCACGACTGGATGTAGTCCTCGACGTCGAGGTCCTTGGCTGCCTCGCCGGGGACGAGCGCGTGCCGCGCGTCGATCATCACTGCGACCTCGTCGGCCATCCGGCGGGCCCCGGTCGGCGAGCTGGCGGCCGCCGCGTCACGCTCGCGGGCCGCCGGCTGGGGTCCGTGGTGGAGGCCGAACGGGTGCCAGGTCAGCATCCCTTCCGCGATCCCGGACCGGGACGAGAACTCGCCTCGGTGGTACAGGATGACCTCGTCGTAGTCGACGTTGCGGTGGAAGAACGGCAGTCGCACGGCCTCCGGATCGTCCTCGACCGGACGAGGGGCGAAGGTGCAGACGACGAAGCCGTCGGCGACGAAGGTCGTGTGCGCCGACGGGGGAAGGTGGTAGCGGGCCGAGGTCACCGGCCGGAAGTCGGCGACGTTGATCCGCATCGGGGCGACGTCGCCCTTCCACCCGACCACATCGCACGGGTGGAAGGGGTAGGTCACGCGCGTGTCCTGGCCCAGTCGCTTCACCACCACGGTGAACTCCCCCGCCTCGTCGATCGCCTCTGCCTCGGGCACCTCGATCGCGGCCGGGTCGAACAGCGCATGGCGACCGAGCAGGCCCTTGTCCGGCAGCTGGAACCGAGATTCGCAGGCCTCGACCACGAGCAGGTCGGTGGGCGCGGCGGGCTCGAAGCGGTACGTGGTGCCCCGGGGGACGACGAGGTAGTCGCCGGGGCCGTAGTCGAGCGGGCCGTACTCGGTGCGCAGGCACCCGGTCCCCGCGTGGACGAAGAAGAGCTCGTCGCCGTCGGCGTCACGGAGGAACTCGGGGCGACCCTCTTCGTAGCGGTGCCAGGCGATCGAGAGCTGGTGGTTGCCCAGGAGGAGCGTCGGCCAGAGGTCGTCGCGGCCAGTGAGCAACCGGGTGTCGTACGCGTGGTGGGCGGCCGGTCCGTCGACGTCCACCCAGTCGGTCGGGGCGTGCAATCGGTACAGGTGGCTCGCCGGTCCGAAGAACCCTGAGCGGCCGTGCTCCTCCTCCACCGTCCCGGGTGGCAGGCCGACGTGCGCCTGGCGGCTCGCCACCCCGCTGATCCACTGGGGCACCCCGTCCATCAGAGGTTCCCCCGCCGGGCCTGGGCCCGCTCGATGGACTCGAAGAGCGCCTTGAAGTTGCCCTCGCCGAAGCCAGTGGCGCCCTCCCGCTGGATGATCTCGAAGAAGACCGTCGGCCGGTCGGTGAGCGTCTCCGTGAAGATCTGGAGCAGGTGGCCGTCATGGTCGCGGTCCACGAGGATCCCGAGCCCCGCGAGGGCCTCCCAGGGCAGCTCCACTCCGTCCAAGCGGACGCGCGCCTCGTCGTAGTACTCCCCCGGGACGTCCATGAATCGGACCCCGCGCGCCGGCAGCGCGCGAACGCACGCCACGATGTCCGGCGTGTGCAGGGCGATGTGCTGGACACCTGGCGTGCCGTAGTAGTCGAGGTACTCCTCGATCTGGCTCTTGCGCCGGCCCTGCGCCGGTTCGTTGATCGGCAGCACGACCTTGTCGTGGTTCCAGACGACCGTCGACATCAGCGCCGAGTACTCGGTCGAGATCTGCTCGTCGTCGAAGTGCGTGAGCTCGTGGAGGCCGAGCACGTCCTGGTAGTAGGCAACCCACTCGTCGAGGTGGCCTCGCTCGACGTTGGCCACGACGTGGTCGAAGCGGGTGATGCCGACGCCCGGGCCCACCGGACGGATGAGATCGGTCTCCTCGAACTGCGGTGCGAACCGGCCCGTGTAGGCGGAGCGGTCGAGGAACGTGTGCACGGTGTCGCCATAGGCCCGTATGGCGGCGTGGTGCACGACGCCGTGGCGGTCCTCATCCTTGGCGGGCTCCCGCAGCACGGAGGCGCCCCGTGCCAGCGCGGCGTCGAAGGCCAGTGGAACGTCATCGACGAGGAAGCAGATGTCGCGGATGCCGTCGCCGTGGGTGCGGACGTGTGCCGCGATGGGGCTGTCCGGGTGGAGGGCGCCCGACACCATGAACCGGGCCCGGCCCTGCTCCAGGAGGTAGCTCACCCGATCGCGGCGCCCGGTCTCCGGACCGGCGTAGCCGACGAGGTCGAAGCCGAACGCGGAGGCGAGGAAGCCGGAGAAGGCCCTCGCGTTGCCGACCCACCACTCGAGGTGGTCGATGCCACCGAGGCTCGGCGCGGCAGGGACGGCCGTCATCGCTCGACACCCGCCTCGTGGTCGGCCCACAAGCCGTCCCAGAACACCTGGACGCCATCCAGCATCCGGCTGGCACCCTGCGCGAACGCCTCCGCGTCGAACCACGGTTGCGCGAACGCCTCCTCCACCTCGTCCGAGGTGTGGGCGGCGTGCTGGTCTTCCACCTTGTCGTGCCACGTCCAGAACGCGAGCGGCAGGCGCTCGCACTCGCGAGCCTGGAAGGCCTCGAGCCCGGCGATGAGCTCCTTCCAGAACCCCGCGGCCGCCCAGTGCTCGACGGCATAGCTCGCGCCCTCGGCGACCGATGCATCCTCTGCGCCGTAGACCTCGAGGAGCTCGTCGCAGAAGAACAGCGTCGATCGGGAGCCGTGGCGACGCTTGCCGAGATCGTCGAAGCCCAGGCCCAGGGGCGCCGCGAACCGGAGCAGCCACTCGAAGTGCGCGGCACCGAAGCGGAACCTCCCGCCGTCGACGGTGCCCTCCGTCGCCACCAGATCTGGGTCGGCGCCTGATGGCGCGGGCGCGACGCCCGCGTTGAACACGACGCCGAGCTCGTTGAGGAGGATCTCCTTGCCGGCGCGGTAGGTGTCCAGATCCGCGGCGTTGATCACCTTGCGGAGCTGCGCCTCGACGAAGAGGTGGCTGAACACGGAGAACTGCACGGTCAGGTGCCGCACCTCGCCTCGAGTGGCCGCCCCGCCGGAGAACCAGGCGGTGTACCGGTTGCGCTCGACGACCGGGTGGTGCGCGACCAGCGCATCCACCCGCTCCCGAACGGCGGTGAGCGTCGGTTGGGTCGCCGTGATCATGGTGGAGCCCCCCTCCTGGATGCACGAGTTGCTCGGTCCAGGGAAGTGCATGTCGACGATCAGGTCAAGCAATGCATCGCCCGATGGACGATCTGCCCAGCAACCAGCGCAATGTGGTAGACACTCTGCTCATGTTGCCCAGCGGAATCGATGCGCTCGACGCCAAGCTGATCCAGGCCATGTGCGAGACGCCGCGGGCCGGCGTCATGGAGCTGGCCCGCCAGCTCGGCGTGGCACGCGGCACGGTACAGGCCCGCCTCGACAAGCTCCAGAAGCGCGGGATCATCAGCGGCTTCGACCCCGACCTCGACCTGCAGGCGATGGGCTACGAGGTGCTCGCCTTCGTCTCCCTCGAGATCGCGCAAGGCCGGCTCGACGACGTGATCGAGCACCTGGAGACCATCCCCGAGGTGCTCGAGGCGCACGCGACGACCGGCCCCGGTGATCTCCACTGCCGGATCGTTGCCCGCACGAACGCGCACCTCCAGCAGGTCCTTGCTCGCGTGCTCGAGGTGCCTGGGATCATGCGCACCACGACCCAGATCGCCCTCAGCGAGCAGGTGCGCCACCGCGTCCTCCCGCTCGTCGCACAGGTGATCGACGAGGCGACCGATCGCCCGCCCCCGCCGCGCAAGCGCTCGACGCGCTGAGCCGCCGGGCAACTTCCTACGGAGCTGGATCGCCCCGTCCGTAGGCTCTCGGGATGGTCGACCCCGACAGCAACGCCGTGCCGCTCTCCAGTGCGCCGCCCCTCCGCCAGCTGTGGGCGCACGCGGGCCGACACCGGCCGCGCATCGTGCTCGCGACCGTCTTCTCGGTGCTCAACAAGCTCTTCGACATCGCTCCCGAGCTCCTGATCGGCGCCGCCGTCGACGTCGTCGTGAACCAGGACCAGTCGTGGATCGGCGGCTTGTTCGGCGTCGAGGATCCCTTCCTCCAGCTGACGATCCTCGCTTGCATCACCGTCGTGGTGTGGGTCCTGGAGTCGATCACCGACTACATCGCCGACCGAACGTGGAGGAACCTCGCCCAGGACATCGAGCACGACGTCCGCATGGAGGCCTACCAGCACGTCCAGCAGCTCGAGCTGGCCTACTTCGAGGACCGTTCGGCCGGTGGGCTCATGGCGGTGCTGAACGACGACGTGAACCAGCTCGAGCGGTTCCTCGACGTCGGCGCGAACGACGTGATCCTCACCATCAGCAACGTCGTGTTCGTCGGGATCGCGTTCTTCCTCATCTCCCCCGAGATCGCCGTCCTCGCGTTCCTGCCGATCCCGGTGATCATCATGGGCTCGCTGCGCTACCAGCGCACGCTCGAGAAGCGCTACGACGCGGTGCGGGCGGCGGCCGGCCGGATCGCGGACACGCTCACCAACAACCTCGGGGGCATCACCACGATCAAGGCCTTCAACGCCGAAGCGCGGGAGGTCGAGCGGGTCGCGGTCGACAGCCGGTCCTACAGCGACGCCAACGGCGAGGCCATCCGCTACTCCAGCGCCTTCATCCCGCTCATCCGCATGGCGATCCTCGCCGGGTTCACGATGACCCTGCTCGTGGGTGGGCGGGCGGTGCTCGACGGGAACCTCGAGGTCGGCCTGTACTCGTCGCTCGTCTACATGACCCAGCGCCTGCTCTGGCCGCTCACCCGCCTGGGCGAGACGCTCGACCTCTATCAGCGGGCCATGGCCTCGTGCCGGCGGATCTTCGGGCTCCTCGACGTGACCCCTTCGATCCAACCCGGCACGCAGGAGCTCGACCGGCCGGTGTCCGGCGCCGTGCGGTTCGACGACGTGTGGTTCGGCTACGGCCAGGAGGCGCACGTGCTCCACGGCCTGTCGCTCGACATCGCACCCGGCGAGACGCACGCCATCGTCGGCGCCACCGGCGCCGGCAAGAGCACGGTGGTGAAGCTGCTCCTGCGGCTCTACGAAGCGTCCGCCGGAACGATCACCATCGATGGGGTGCCGATCGACCAGCTCACCTTCGGGTCCCTCCGCGGCGCGATCGGCTTCGTCAGCCAGGACGTGTTCCTGTTCCAGGGCACCGTCCGCGAGAACCTCACCTACGGCCGGCCGGATGCGACCAGCGCCGACGTGGTGCGGGCGGCCACCTTGGCGGAGGCGCACACGTTCATCAGCGCGCTCCCAGATGGGTACGACACCGTCGTCGGCGAACGGGGCCAGCGGCTCTCAGGCGGCCAGCGCCAGCGGCTCACCATCGCCCGAGCGATCCTCCGCGACCCGGCCATCCTCGTGCTCGACGAAGCCACCTCAGCTGTCGACAACGAGACGGAGGCGTCCATCCAGCGCTCGCTCGCACGGGTCTCGGCGGACCGCACCACGATCGTGATCGCGCACCGGCTCTCCACGGTCCGCCATGCCCACCGGATCCACGTGCTCGAGGCCGGTGAGGTGATCGAGGCCGGAACGCACGAGGAGCTCGTCGATCACGGCGGCCTGTATGCCGCCCTCTGGCGCGTCCAGACCGGCGAAGCTGTGACGACAGCGACTGACTGAGGGACGACTACTCCGGCGCGAACCCCTGGCGGAGGGTGTTCTCGGTGGAGACCCGGGGGTCGAGGAACTGGTGGAGGTAGTCGGAGCCGCCCGCCTTCGAGCCGATGCCGCTCATCCCATAGCCGCCGAAGGGCTGCCGACCCACGACCGCGCCCGTGATGTGGCGGTTCAGGTAGACGTTGCCGGCCCGCAGCTCGGCGGCGGCTTGCCGGAGGTGCACGGGCGAGCGAGAGAAGCATCCGGCGGTCAGCGTGTAGTCGGTGCTGTTGGCGAGCTCGATGGCGTGGTCGAAGTCGCGCGCTCGGAGGACCGCGAGCACCGGACCGAAGATCTCCTCGGTGGCCACGGGAGCGCTCGGGTCGTCGACCGCGACGATCGTGGGGCCGACGAACCACCCCCCGTCCGGGACGTCCTCCCGGGCGAGGAGCACGGTGCCCTGCGTCGACGCCGCGTCGACGTACCGACGGACCCGAGCGTGCGCGTCGGCATCGATCAAGGGTCCCACCTGGACACCGGGCTGGGCCGGATGGCCGACCAGCAGCTCCTCCGAGCACCCGACCAGGCGCTCCACCACGGGGTCATAGGCTCGGTCGACCACGATCAGCCGAGAAGCTGCAGAGCACTTCTGCCCTGCGTAGCCGAAGGCGGAGTAGGCGGCGGCGGGGACCGCCTGATCGGGGTCGGCGTCGTCGTCGATGATCAGCGCGTTCTTGCCGCCGAGCTCGCAGACGACCTTCTTCAGGTGCCGCTGACCCGGTTGGGCGATCGCCGCGACCCTGTTGATCTCCAGCCCCACGGCACGGGAGCCGGTGAACGCGATCACCGAGACGTCAGGGTGCTCCACGAGGCGGGCCCCGACGTCCTCCCCGAGCCCGGGCAGCAGCTGGAACACACCTGCGGGCACGCCCGCCGCCAGCAGTGCCTCCGCGAGGCCCCACGCCACGCCGGGGGTCTGCTCGGCGGGCTTGAGGACGACCGGGTTGCCCGCCGCGAGGGCGGCCACCGTCATGCCGCACGGGATCGCCAGCGGGAAGTTCCACGGCGCGATGACCGCCGTCACGCCCTTGCCCTGGTAGGTCAGGCGGTTTGCCTCCCCGGGCGGCGACTGGACCAGGTCGCTGGCCGAGGCCGCCAGGCGCAGGACCTCGCGGCCGTAGTACTCGCAGAAGTCGATGGCCTCGCAGACGTCGCCGTCGGCCTGGTCCCACGGCTTGGCGGCCTCGAAGCACTGCAGGGCGGCCATTCGATCGCGGCGCCCACGCATCCAGTCGGCCGCGCGGAACAGGAGCGCGGCGCGCTCGACGGCCGGCGTGTGACGCCAGCTCGGGGCCGCCACCAACGCCGCGGCGACCGCGGCGTCCGCATCGGCAGCGGTGCAGGACGCGCTGGTCGCGACGACGACGTCGTTCCGCGCTGGGTCGACGGACAGGATCGTGGCCGCCGTCCGCACCTGCTCCCCCGCGATCAGCGCCGGCACCTGCGGCGCGACGTCCTCGCGGACGCGGTCCACGGCGACCGCGAAGGCCCCGCGCGCGGAACCACGCCGCCACTCGCGCAATGGCTCAGGCTCGTACGGCAGCGGGGTGAAGGGGTCGCTGGGCAGGACGACCGGCGCCTCCGCGGGTCCTGGGATCTCGGCGACCGTCGGCGGCGCCACCAGCTCATCGAGGTCGCGGCCCTCGGCGAAGCGGTGCCGCACGAAGCTCTCGTTGGAGGTGTTCTCCAGGAGCCGCCGCACGAGGTACGCCATCCCGGGCACCAGCTCACCGACCGGGCCGTACACGCGGAAGCGCAGGCCGAGCCGCTTGATCGCCGCGTGCACCGGTTCGGCCATGCCGTAGAGCAGCTGCACCTCGTACCCGTGGTCGGGCACGCCCCGATGCCGCGCGTAGCTGACCGCGTAGGCCAGCGACCGCAGGTTGTGCGAGCCGAACGCCGCCCGCACGGCGCCGTGGTGATCGTGGAGGAGCCGGACGCAGCGCTCGTAGCTCGCGTCGGTCTCCTCCTTGTGCTCGAAGACGGGGGGCGTCCAACCGCTGGCGCGCGCGTGCACGGTCTCGGCGTCCCAGTAGGCGCCCTTCACGAGCCGCACGGTGATGGGGGTGCGCCGACCGCCCGACCAGGCGATCAGATCGGCGAGGTCGTCCCTGGCATCGCGGAGGTAGGCCTGGATCACGATGCCAGCCGACACCTCGGCGAACTCGTCCTCGGCCAAGAGATCCCGGAACAGCGACAACGTGAGGTCCTTGGCGTCGTAGTGCTCCATGTCGAAGTGCACGTGGGCGCCGCGGTCGCGCGCCAGCCGCAGGATCGGTCGGACGCGCTCCTTGGCCGACGAGATGCCCTCGGCGCGACTCAACGGCTCGTAGTGCGTGGCCAGGGCGGTGGGCTTGATGCTCACGTTGACCCGAGCCAGCGATCCCAGGTCGTCCCGCTCGAGGAGGTCGTCCGGCGCCCACGACGGGGCCGCCGTGCAGAGCGCCTCCAGGAGCTCGAGGACCCGGGCCTGGTAGCGGTCGGCCTCACGGCGCACGACGGTCTTCTCGCCGAGGAGGTCGACCGTCGCCGCGCTCCCTGCGCGCCAGAGGGCGTGCAGCCCGGCCACGGCCTCGGACGGCGTCGAGCCGACGATGAACTGCTCCGCCATGCGGGCGATGTTCTTGCGGGCCACCCGCGCCTCCAGGGACGCCCCGAACGGCACCCGGTCGGCGAGATCGACGCCGAGGTCGAGCGCCTTCGGCACGTCGACCCCATCGAAGTACTCCGCGACGTGGCGGGCGATGTCCTCGCTCCCCTCCAGCGCGGGGAACACGTCGACGAACCGGAAGAGCTGGGTCTTGAAGGCGGGCCGCGACATCGCCCAGTCCATCATCCGGTCGCTCCACCAGGACATGCGGAACACCTTCGAGCGCTCGCCGCCCCCCAACTCGGCGATGCGTCGAGCCAGCGTCTGCGTGTCGCGCTCGACGCCGGCCGGATCCATCGTGCCCGACCGTACCCCCGCTACGACGCCGACGACCTCGCCTCGATCCAGTGCCCCATCTCCGCCAATGCCACGTCGGACTCGGGCACGATCCCTGCGAACAGGTGCCACACGTGGATCATCTCGGGCGCGACCCACAGCTCGACGTCCACGCCCGCGGCCACCGCCCGGTCGGCGAGCATCGAGCTGTCATCGAGGAGCGTCTCGTGGTCGCCGACATGGATGAGCAGCGGCGGGAGCCCAGCGAGGTCCGCGTGGGCGGGGGAGACGAGCGGCGCCGCGGGATCGCCTGAGCCGACGTAGGCCTCCACGGACGGTGCAAGGGACGTCCGTGAGCACATCGGGTCCAGGTGGAGGCGTGTGTCATGGGAGGCGCCCGAGAACGTGAGATCCGTCCACGGTGAGATGAGCGCGGCACCTGCCGGCAGCCGATCGCCGGCGTCGCGCAACGCGAGCAGGGTGGCCACGGCCAGACCACCTCCGGCGGAGTCGCCGCACAGGACGACCCGATCGGGCGGGATGGCGGCGGCGGTCGTGAGCCAGCGGTACGCGGTGACCGCGTCGTCCACGGCCGCTGGGTGCGGGTGCTCAGGCGCCAGCCGGTAGTCGACGTTCAGCACCCGCGCGCCGCGGCGGCCGAGAGCTGGGCGACGTGCCGTCGATGCGTCGCCAGGGATCCGGTGGTGTAGGCGCCGCCGTGGACGTAGAGGATCGCACGATCCGTGGCGATGCCCGGGCCGGACACCCACTCGCATGGGACCCCGCCGGCGTCGACCTCCTCCACCATCGCGCCCTCGGGCATCGGGAACAGGCTGGCCCCCGCGTCCATCTCCGCCCGGCGAGCCGGGAAGTCGCCGTCGATGGTCGTCTGCGAGCGGAGGAGGTCGATGATGGTCAGCAGCTCGGGGCTTGCCATCCGTGCGTTCTACCCCAGGGGTGACGAACCCCGCTGGAACGTGCCAGAGACCACCGATGGCGCGCTCGACCTGCATGACTGCGAGGTCACCGTCACCGCGCGGGTGACGGTGACCCGCAGGGTGCTACCTGACGGCATCCTTGAAGGACTTGCCGACCTTGACCTTCGGCACCGTGGCAGCGGCGATCTGGATCTCCGCTCCCGTCGCCGGGTTGCGCCCGGTCCGAGCGGCGCGCTCGGCCCGCTCGAAGCTCAGGAACCCGGGGATCTGCACCTTGCCGCCGCTGGCGACGGTGCTGGTGACGACGTCTTCGAAAGCGGCCAGCACGGAGCCAACCGCGGCCGCAGACTGACCTGACTTCTCGGCAACGGCGCTGACGAGTTCGGCCTTGTTCATCGAGGGCCCTCCTTAGGGGCAGTACTAGCGACGGTCACGCTAAACGCCGGTTTTCACGACGTGGTGGATGCTCCCGACGGAGATGCGCCTAGCTGGCGCCGTGGACGTGGTCGCAGAGCCGCGTCTCGCCGTCGGCGATCGTGCCGCCCGCCACGCCGTCGAGGGCGGAGAACGGCCCGCACTCGTGCGGGGTGATCCACACGTGGATCATCGGCGTCTCGGCGCCCTTGGTCAGCGGGGGGGCGCAGTGGCCCTCGGCGTCGGTGAGCCCGGCCACCCGCGGCCCGGCGAAGCAGAGGTTGTTGTGGACGTGCCACTGGGTGAGCTTGCCGCCGAGCTCGGGCACGTCGGCCAGCGTGTCGCCCGGGTTCATCATGAACATCGCCGCCACCAGCTTCTTCGGGGTGACCGTGGTGTCGTACACGAGCGACTCCGGGTAGTCGGGGTCGAGCAGCTTGTCGTCGTTCATGTTGGCGGCGTTCAGGTAGTGCTCGTGACCGAGGAAGCCGTCACCGATGGAGACGAAGCCCATGCTCTCGGCGACGGCGGGGTCGGCGAACTGCGGGAGCCGGGTGAGCGTGACGGCGAGCAGGTTCTCGGCGGCCGCCTGCTGCTGGAGCGAGACGCCCTCGACGCCGCCGAGATCGATCGGCAGCGCAGGGTCGAACGGCTTGGGCGGGACTGCGGACGCCACCTCCGTGGAGGCGGCTCCCGACCCGTCGTCGTGGCTGTGGGCTGCGGCGCCCTCATCGTGGCCGTGCCCGCCGGCGTGGCTGTGGCTCCCCGCCGCCACCATCCCGGGGACGGCGAGCGAGGCGATCAGGACTGCCGAGACCCCGGTGAGGATCGGGCTCTTCGTCAGCGCGCTGCTCCCGATGGACAGCAGGTAGAAGACCGCAGCCAGCACCGCCACCACCGCCAGACCCGCGGCGAGGCTGTCCGCCAGCTGCGGCGACTCGACCTCTCCGAGGCCGTCGATGAAGGAGATGCCGCTCACCTTGGCGAGGACCCAGCCGCCGAAGATGGCCGCGTTGGCGACGGCACCGAGGGCCACGACGAGACGACCGGGTCGGGTGAGCGCGATGGCACCCCAGCCGAGCTGGATGGCGGCCACGATGGTGAACGCGATGACGGCCTGTCGGTGCTCGCTGTGCACGCCGATGGCGGCCGCGTGGATGGCACCGGCGGCGAGCGAT
>CAVVRO010000005.1:0-599337 GCA_963750645.1 uncultured Microthrixaceae bacterium
GCACCGTCTGTCGACGGCCCGTCACGCACTGCGAGGCTCGCGTAGGCCTAACGGCCTATAGTTCAGAAGGTCCGAGCCACGGAACACAACAGGGGGCAGTGCTGTGAGCGTCAGAACCAGCCGTTCGCGCTCCTCGACGCGACCCGACGCGGGTGGAGTGCCTCGTCGGATCGAATCGAGATGGGCTTTCGAGGGGGGACCGTGTACAGCTGTGCGGTTCTCCTAGGGCTCACCAGCGGGGTCACGCTGGGAGGCGTGGCCTTCGCCACGATGGGCCCGCATGGCGGTGGCGTGCTCGGCCTCGTCGGCGCGGCCCTCACCGTGCTGCTCAGCTATCGCGCGCTGCGCGTCAGGCGAGCCACCGATCCCGAGTCGGGCTGACCCATGGCCGAGGTGGCGGGCGCCGTGGTGCTGCTCCTCGTGCTGTGGGGCTTCGTCCAGTTCGCTCTCCTCATCGTCTTCGGCTACCTCGCCCCCGCGCGGCGGACCCGGCCCCCGAGGGGGAGGTCGAGCTCGCCGCCTCAGGTCTCCTCAAGCTGGAGGCGGCCGACAGGTTCGACGTCTTCTTCCTGATCGCCTGCCTCGATGAAGAGGCGGTCATCGGTGACACGGTGGCGGCCGCCCTGCGGGAGGACCCGACGTCGACCGTCGTCGTCGTCGACGACGGGAGTGGCGACGACACCGCTGGCGAGGCGAGGCGTGCGGGAGCCGGCCGGCTGATCGTCTGCCGACGCACACTGCCCGAGGCCCGTCAGGGCAAGGGAGCCGCGCTCAACACCGGGTACCGCGCCCTGGTCGCCGAGGTCGATCGGCGAGGTCTCGACCCAGATCGCGTGCTGGTGGTCGTGATGGACGCCGATGGCCGGTTGTCGGAGGGCGCCATCGGCCGCGCGATAGCTCGCTTCCGCGATCCAACCGTTGGTGGGGTCCAGCTTCCGGTGCGCATCCGCAATCGAGACACCCTGATCGGTCAGCTCCAGGACTTCGAGTTCTGGGGCGTGGCCGCCCTCGCCCAGATCGCCCGCATCCGATCCCACTCCGTGAGCCTCGGCGGGAACGGGCAGTTCACTCGACTCTCGGCCCTGCTGCCCCTGGGCTCGCCGTGGTCGGACGCCCTCACCGAGGATCTCGACCTGGCGGTCACCCTCCTCGCCGCGGGTTGGAAGCTGTCGTCGACCCCGGACGCGCACGTCACGCAGCAGGGGGTCGAGGACCTCCCGGCGCTGGTGCGCCAGCGGACGCGCTGGTACCAGGGCCACATCACCTGTGCACGCCGGATCCCCGAGCTCTGGCGGTCGAACCGACTTCCTGGGCTCGGCTTCGTCGAGGTGACGGCCTACCTGTTGGGCCCCCTTGCTCTCGTGATCCCCTGGAGCGTCCTCTTCACGTGGGGGCTGGTCGAGCTCGTCCGCTTCGCCGTCGACGAACCCGGCATGCCCCTCGGCGATGGAGCGCTGGCCTTGCGGCTCGCCGTGCTGCTCGGGTGGTACCTGCTGTCCTTCGCTCCGATGCTCTTCGCCGCGTTCGCCTATCACCGACGGAGTGACTCGGGCGTGGCCCGCAGCGTCGGGATGGCCCACCTGGCGGTCGTGGGCAGCTACGTGACCTTCGTCGCGACATGGCGGGCCGTCGGGCGGATCCTCCTCGGAAGGAACGGTTGGGTGAAGACGGCCCGCCATGCCGAGGCCACCCCCGGAACGGCACTGCCCCGAGCGGAGGCGGCGTGATGCCATCGACGGCGCGCGTCGCGCTCGTGGTCGGCACACGGCCGGAGGCCACCAAGGTGGCGCCCGTCCATCTCGCGCTGCACGCCCACCCCCAGGCCGAGCCCACCCTGATCGCCACCGGACAGCACGTGGCGGCGGTCCATGAGGCGCTCGAGCCGTTCGACCTCGAGCCTGACGTGTCGTTGGAGCTCGAGCGATCCAGTGCCGATCTCGTGGACCTCGGCACCGAGGCCCAGCGGGTGCTGGCGTCGCAGCTGTCGGCGGATCGATTCGACGCCGTCGTCGTGCAGGGCGACACGGCCTCCACCCTCGCGGGTGCCCTGGTGGCCTATTGGCGGCGGATCCCCCTCGTGCACCTCGAGGCCGGGTTGCGCACCGGCGACCTCTACGCACCCTTTCCAGAGGAGGGCAACCGCAGGCTCGTGAGCGCTCTCGCCGCCCTCCACCTGGCCCCGACCAGGGAGGCTGCCGCGAACCTCCGCCGGGAGGGCATCGACCCCTCGTCGGTCCGCGTGATCGGCAACACCTCGGTCGACGCCGTGAGGCGCGTGGCGGCACGCTCCAGCGCGTACGCAGCGCGCGTCCCGGAGGGGTTCGATGGCCACGTGGTCGTCACGGCGCACCGGCGCGAGTCCTGGGGGCAGGGCATCCGTGAGATCGCGACCGCCGTCTCGCGGCTTGCCGCCGCCAACCCGACCTATGCCTTCCTGGTCTCCACGCACATGAACCCTGACGTCCAGCGCGACGTTCGCGAGGTGCTCGCTCCCGCTCCCAACGTCAGCGTGCGGCCTGCCCTGCCGTACGGCGAGTTCGCTCGAGCGTTGGCGGGAGCCCACCTCGTGCTGACTGATTCCGGCGGCGTGCAAGAGGAGGGATCGGCGCTGGGTGTGCCCGTGCTGGTGCTGAGAGACGTCACCGAGCGGCCTGAGGTCGTCGCCGCCGGAGGGGCGATCCTCGTGGGCACCGACGCGGATCGCATCGTGGCCTTCGCCCAGGGGCTCCTGGACGATCCCGAAGGCCGCGCCAAGATGGCGGCCGCCGAATGTCCGTTCGGCGACGGAAGGGCAGCGGAGCGAGCGGCGACAGCGATCGTCGCGCTGGTGGGATCATGCACCTGACGCACGGGCGCTGGGAGTCAGGTCGGGGAGGTGGGACCCCGGCGGACGCGCCCTCGACGGCCACGTCACGAGCGCGCGCCTCCCGGCGTGCTCTAGCCTCTGCCCCCGGCAGTTGGGAAGGGGAGCGCGTGGGCATGCGCGTGTCAGGTCGGTCTCCAGGGCACATCGCCGCGGCGGCGGTGTTCGTGGCGTTCGCCCTGATGGCCGGCGCGTGCCAGCTGGTCGTCGGAAGCCCCCCGTCGATGCCGCAGAGCGTCGCGGCGTCGCCCGGCAGCACGACCGCGACGGTGACCTGGACGGCTCCGGCCTCGAGCGGGACGACCCCGATCCTCGGGTACGTCGTGGGCTACGGCACCACCGAGGTGGTGTTCAACAGCACCGCCACCGGTCAGACCATCACCGGACTGACCCCCGGAGCGCCGTACACCTTCTGGGTGCGGGCCTTCAACGCCTACGGCCGCGGCGCCTTCGGCTACGCAAGCGCAGTGACCACGTCGACGTCGGCAGCGACGCCGATGTGGCACGCCGACGCCGACGTCGACGTCGACGCCGGCAGCGGCACGCGGTTCTGGAACAAGGAGGCCAACAACCTGAGCCGCCTGAGCATCGTGAACGATCCGAAGGGGCTCTACGGCAGGGCGTACCGGGCGTACCTCACGCCTACGGACATCGCGAGCGGGAGCAACCGAGCCGAGTTCTCTCAGGCGTTCCTCGGCGACGGGACGACGGAGCTGAGGCTGGCGAACGACGTCACGCCCCTGGGGTCGACGCAGAACGTCTGGTTCGGGTGGCGTTCGCTGTTCGGCAGCAGCGTGGTCGCCGACGCGAGCCACAGCAACGACGGCAACTTCATGCAGCTCAAGGGTGACTCATCCTGTGGCGGTCCGGCGGTGGGGCTGACCATCAAGTACGGCCGGCTCACGTTGCGCTCGGAGCTGTACCTGACGGCGTACCAGAACATCGCGTGGAACGGCCCGAGCATGTCCACGATGGTGGGGTCGTGGCACAGCTTCGTCATCCACGTCCAGTTCTCGAAGCTCGCATCGGTCGGCTACCTGGAGGTCTGGCTGGACGGTACGAGGCAGATGATGACCAACGGCCAGATGCGGATCTACTTCCCGACCCTCTGCCCCAACGACACCTACATCTACCCGAAGCTGGGCGTGTACGGGATGAACACCACCATCGGGGTGGGCCCGGAGCACTGGTTCGAGAGCGCACGGATCGGCACCAGCTACGAGGCGGTCGTGCCTCGCTGAGCCCGTCCGATGGCCGACGGCATCGAGGCACCCGTGTCCGTATCCCCGGTGGGCTCTCAGTCGATTACCCCAGTGGCGGCGAACGACCCTCTGCGCGGGTTGGGGAGCGCTCGGCCCTCGCTTCGGCGGGGGCCGTGTCGCGTGCTTGCGGGCCGCCTACGGGTTGCGGAGCTCGTAGACGGGGTTCAGCATGGCCAGGCGGTTCTGGTAGATCCCGATGACGGCCGAGGCCTCGAGGTGGGTGCCCACGTCGATCCCAGCCACCTCGCGGCGTCCGAGGAAGATCAGCGAGAGCGCGCCGCTCCCGTCGGTGATCACGAGCTCCAACGTCGGTGAGTCGTGCTGGGAGACGACGCGAAGCGAGCGGACCTGTCCCTGCACCACCACGCGGTCGCGCCATCGCGCGTCGGCGATCTTGGTGATGACGGAGAGATCCTGCCGGGGAGCGCGGCCGTTCACGACGGCTGGGGCCTCCGCGTCCGGTGCGATCATGGAGCGGAGGAGCGCCGTCTCGGTGTCGGCGTCGGGCGAGGGACCGTCGAACTGGAACGGGACCGTGGTCACGTTGGCGTGGGGAAGTCGGGAGAGGTCGGCGAGGAAGGCCTCCGCGGTCCGGTCGTGGAGCACCCGGTGCCAGAGGCCGCGGTAGCGACGATCGGGCAGCAGGACGCTCACCTCTGTCTGGCCGTCCGCCAGCTCCCGTGCCACGTGCTGGACCGCCGCGCGGGTGAGTCGTCGGTCCGGGCACGCGACGATGTCGAGGGGCACCCGGAGGAGGCCCAGGCGCCTCCACTCGTCGGCGAGCTCGTGGGCGACCCGGTCGTCGACCGCGAAGTGGACGACTCGGAGGTCGTCCGGCGTGAGGGTCCGGGCGTACTGGATGGCGCGAGCCGTCGCCATGTCGAGGCGATCCACGAAGACGAGCACCACGTGCCGACGCAGGATCGGGGCCTTGATGGCGGCCGGCACATCGCTGTCGAGCTCCTGCGCCTCGCGTGCGTACTGACGGTTCAGCCGCAGCAGGACGACCACCATCACGGGGAGCAGGATCAGGATGAGCCACGCGCCGTCCATGAACTTCGTGACGGCGATGATCACCGCGACGATGAGGGAGAGGAAGGCGCCGAAGCCGTTGATCACGACCCCCTTGCGCCACCCTGCCTCCTTCTGGCGGACGTGGTGCTTGGTCATGCCGGCCTGTGACAGCGTGAACCCGGTGAACACACCGATGGCGTAGAGCGGGATCAGGGCCGTCACCTCGGCGCCGGTGGCGATGACGAGCAGGATCGCCGCACCGGCGAGCACCAGCACGCCGTTGGAGTACACGAGGCGGTGACCGCGCTTGGTGAGCTGACGGGGCAGGAAGCTGTCACCAGCCTGGAACGACGCGAGCCGAGGGAAGTCCGCGAACCCGGTGTTGGCGGCCATGACCAGGATGAGCATGGTGCCGGCCTGCAGGGAGTAGTAGAGGACGTCGCCGAGGGTGCCACTGCCGTAGACGGCCTGGCCGATCTGGGAGATCACCGTCGGTGTGCCACCCTCGAACGGGGACACCTCGATGTGGGCGGCGAGCGCTGAGAGCCCGAGGAACATGATGCCCAGTCCGACGCCCATGAGCACGAGGGTCTGGCGCGCGTTCCGCCACGACGGCTCCTTGAAGGCCGGCACGCCGTTGGAGATGGCCTCCACGCCCGTCACGGCCGCGCCGCCGGACGCGAAGGCGTGCAGGACCACGTAGAGCCCGGCACCCATGAGGAGGCCGTTGCCCGCGCTGCCGTGATCGACGTTGCCCTCGACGAACGTGCCCACGACTGGCAGTGTGCCGGCGCTCAGCTTCCAGAACCCGACGCCGAGCAGCACGAACATGTTGGCCATGAAGAAGTAGGTGGGGACGGCGAAGACCTTCCCGGACTCCTTGACGCCGCGGAGGTTGCCGTACGCGATGAGGCAGATGAAGAAGAGCGCGATCAGCACCTTGAACGGCGCCAGCGCCTCGAAGGCCGATACAAGTGCGGCGGTGCCAGCGGACGCCGACACGGCCACCGTGAGGACGTAGTCGACGAGCAGGGACGCCCCTGCCACCTGGGCCGGCACGATGCCGAAGTTGTCGCGGGTGACCAGGTAGGCGCCCCCCGCCGAGGGGTACTCCTTGATGGTCTCGCGGTAGCTCAGGATCAGGAAGCCGAGCACGACGACCATGGCCAGCGTGATCGGCACGACGAGCGAGAAGGCAGCAAGGCCGATCGCCGGCACGAGGACGTGGAGGATCTCCTCGGTGGCGTAGGCCGACGACGACAGGTTGTCTGACGCGAAGACCGCCAGGGCGGTCGGCTTGCCGAGGCGCTGGTGCTCCATCTCGTCGGAGTGCAGCGGCGGTCCCAGGAAGCGGCGCTTGAACCGATAGGCGGGTCCGTCCGGTGGGAGCCAGACGTCCAGCTCCGCGGTCAGCGGCTCGGGTGCCTCGTGCCTCGTGCTCGCCAGCGCCATCGGAGCGATCGTAGGCGTACGCGGGGGTGGGCTGACCAGTCCGTCAGCGTGCGACGGCGGCGCGCTCTAACGTGTGCCCGTTCCGCCATCGGACGACCCAGGGGAGACACCAATGTTCCGAGCACGAGGCCGTCGCATCGTCGCGATCGCCGTCGCAGGCACGCTGTTGCTCAGCGCGTGCGGCGGCGACGACTCGAGCAGCTCCGACACCACCGCCGCCGGCGGCGGTGGCAGCACGGACGGAGACGGTGGTGCGTGGGCCGTCGACACGGGTGACTGCCCGGACGACAGCGTCGACACGCCCATCGAGGGCACGGTCAAGATCGGCACGACGCTCCCGCTCTCGGGCGGCAGCGCAGCCGCCGCGTTCGCGCCGGTCGCCGCGGGCTTGCAGAACTACTTCGACTACGCCAACGAGAACGATCTCCTCCCCGGGTACACGCTCGAGCTCACCATCGAGGACGACCAGTTCAACTCCAACCTCACCACCCCCGCCGTGGAGAAGCTGATCGACGAGACCGACGTCGATCTCTTCACAGGGATGATCGGCACGGCCAACAACCAGGCGGTGCGCGACCTCCTCAACGAGGAGTGCTACCCGCAGCTCTTCGCCAACACCGGGGCCCCCATCTGGGGTGACGTGGAGAACTACCCGTGGACGACCGGCGGCCTTCCCCCGTACAACACCGAGACCGCGATCTACGTGGAGGACATCACCCGCGAGTTCCCCGACGGCGCCACCGCCGCCGTCTTCCACGTGAACAGCGAGTTCGGCGATGCCTACCAGACGGCGTTCGAGGAGCTGGCTCCTGACGCCGGCATCGAGATCGTCGAGGAGCAGACGATCGAGAACGCCGACTCCAACCCTCCGACCTCGCAGATCAACGCCATCGCCAGCCAGGAACCCGACATCGTGCTCGGCGTCCCGCTCGGGGCCCAGTGCCCCACGTTCCTCACCGAGATGGCCAACGCGAAGGCGGCCAACCCGGGCTGGGAGCCGCGGATCTACATCACGAGCACCTGCGCCAGCACCCTGCTCCTGGCCATTGCCGGCCCGGCGGCCGACGAGATCTTCACCATCGTGACGGCCAAGGACGCCAACGATCCGGCCAACGACGCAGACCCGGAGATCGCCGCCTACAAGGAGGCCATGACCGGCCTCGGGTTCGCCGCCGACGGCGACTTCGCGACCGCGTCAGTCGGCTGGTCCAACGGCGAGCTCACGCTCGAGCTCCTCAAGGCGGCCGCCGCCTCGGAGGACGGCCTCACGCGGGCGTCGATCATCAACGCCGCACGAGCGATGGACTACCACCCCAGCCTGGCGCGGGAGGGCATCAACTACACGATGAACGGCGCCGACGATCCCTATGGCCTGGAGTCGATGCAGGTGGTCCAGTACGACGCCGACACGAAGACGTACACGGACATCGGCGAGCTCGTGACCAGCTTCGAGGGCCAGACCGAGCTGCCCTAGTGGTCGACACCACCACCCCGACCGACGCACGCCCATTGCTGGACGTGCGCGAGGTGACGGTCCGCTTCGGCGGGGTGGTGGCGCTCGACTCGCTGTCCTTCGGCATCCGAGAGGGCGACATCTGCGGGCTGATCGGACCCAACGGTGCGGGCAAGACCACCTGCTTCAACGTGGTCAGCCGGCTGTACGAGCCCACCTCGGGCCACGTGTCCTTCGACGGGCGCGATCTCCTGAGCCTGCCGGCCCACCGAATCGCCAGCGTCGGGATCGCGCGGACCTTCCAGAACCTCGCGCTGTTCCCGACCATGACGCTCCTCGAGAACGTCATGGTCGGCGCCCACTCCCGCGGCTCGATCGGGTTCACGCGAGCCGCGCTCCGACTCCCGCCTTGGGGTGAGCAGCGCGAGACCCGGGCCGATGCCTACGAGCTGCTGGCCGAGCTCGGGCTGGCGGAGCATGCCTTTCGCCCGGCCGCCGGGCTTCCGTTCGGCACGCTCAAGCGCCTGGAGCTGGCGCGAGCCCTGGCGGGGCGCCCGAGGTTCCTGCTCCTGGACGAGCCGGCGTCGGGTCTCACCCACGGCGAGGTCGACGAGCTCGGCGAGACGATCAAGCGGGTCCGAGACACCTTCGGACTGACCGTGCTGCTCGTGGAGCACCACATGGCGCTGGTGATGGGGATCTCGGACCACGTCGTCGCCATGGACTTCGGACGCAAGATCGCCGAGGGCGCGCCCCACGAGGTGCAGCGAGATCCCGTCGTGATCGAGGCCTACCTGGGGACCACGGCATGAGCGACTTCCTCGCCGTCGCTGACCTCCACGCCGGCTACGGGCCTGTCGAGGTCCTGCACGGCATCGACCTCACGGTTGGCGACGGTGAGGTCGTGGTGGTGCTCGGGGCCAACGGCGCCGGCAAGACGACGCTGTTGCGGGCGATCTCCGGCATCATCGTCCGGCGTGGCGAGGTGCGGCTCCACGGCGACGACATCACGCGGGCGAGCCCCGACCGGATCGTGCGCTCCGGCCTCGCCCAGGTGCCCCAGGGGCGGGGGACCTTCGTCGACCTCAGCGTCGAGGACAACCTGCGGATCGGCGGCTACACGCGCCGCGACGACGCGGCCAGCGACCTCGATCGCTGGTACGGGACCTTCCCGCGATTGGCGGAGCGGCGCTCGCAGAAGGCCGGGAGCCTGTCCGGCGGGGAGCAGCAGATGCTCGCCATCGCGCGCGCGCTCATGAGTCGACCGAAGCTCTTGCTCTGCGACGAGCCGAGCCTGGGCCTGGCCCCCCTGATCGTGCAGGAGCTCTTCGGCATCCTGGCCCGGCTCAACAAGGAGGAGGGCCTCTCTGTGCTGCTCGTCGAGCAGAACGCCAACCTCGCCATGGAGATCGCCGATCGCGCCTACCTCCTGGAGACCGGTCGCATCGTGGCAACCGGCGACGCCGAGACCATCCGCAACGACGACTCGATCCGTCAGGCCTACCTCGGCTACTAGGAGAAACGACGAACCGTGGAACGCTTCCTCCAGTACTTCTTCGATGGGCTCTCCCAGGGATCCATCTACGCCTTCGTGGCGCTGGGCCTGGTGATCATCTATCGCGGGTCGGGACACCTGAACTTCGCCCAAGGGGAGATGGCGATGTTCAGCGCCTTCATCGCCTGGTGGCTCGCCGACAACGGCGTCGGGCTCTGGCCCGCGGTCCTGCTCTCGGCCGGGATCGCCTTCGTCGCGGCCATGGGCGTCGAGCGCTTCATCATCCGCCCGATCGCCCACAAGAGCCCGTTCGCGGTGGTCGTGGCAGCCATCGGGCTGTTCCTGGGGTTCAACGCGCTGGCCCCCTTCATATGGAAGGTCACGATCCCAGAGGAGTTCGGTTCGCTGTTCCCGAACGCGTCCGACGACTTCGTGCGCATCGGGGGGGCGGAGTGGCGCTACGAGAACCTCGGCGTGCTCGCCGTGCTGGGGGTCACGTCGTTCCTCCTCTACCTGCTCTTCCAGCGCACGAAGTTCGGCCTGGCCATGCGGGCCGTGGCCACCAACCCGGAGTCGGCGCCCCTGGTCGGCATCCGGGCCGGACAGGTGCTGGCCGTGTCATGGGGTCTGGCCGCCGCGGTCGGTGCGGTGGGGGGCGGCCTCGTCGGGTCGCTGCGCGGCAACGTCGACGCCTCGATGATGTTCACGATCTTCTTCGCGGCGACGGCCGCCGCCACCCTGGGCGGCTACGACAGCCTGTTCGGCGCGGTCTTCGGCGGATTGGTGCTGGGCGTCTTGGAGAACATGATGGCCGGCTACTTCGACTTCATCGGTCAGGAGCTCAAGGTCGTGATGAGCCTGGTCGTGATCCTCGGCGTGCTGTTGGTCAAGCCGTCCGGCTTGTTCGGCACCGAACGGGTGGAGCGGGTCTGATGCCGATCCGCCTGGCGCACAACAGCCCCGCGGATCTGGCGCTCCGGGGTCTGGCCGTTCTGGTCGTCGCGTACTACGCGCTCTCGCCGCTGTTCCGGGACCTCACGCCGAGTCAGTTCGGCGAGCTCACCGACATCGCGGTGCTGGCACTGGCGGCGGTGGGGCTGAACCTGCTCGTCGGGTTCACAGGACAGATCTCCATCGGCCACTCCGCCTTCTTCGGGATCGGCGCCTACACGCTCGCGATCCTGGTCTCGGACCACGGGTGGAGCCCTGGCTGGACCTACCCGGCGGCCGCCGTCATCTGCTTCGTGGTCGGGGTCCTGGTCGGGGTACCGGCCCTGCGGCTCAAGGGTCTGTACCTCGCGCTGGTGACCCTGGCGCTCGCGCAGATCTTCCCGGCGTTGATCCGCAAGTTCGACGAGCTGACCGGTGGCTCGGCCGGCATCGGCGGTCTCAGCTACGACGCCCCCGAGTGGACCGGCCTCGACCCCGGCCGGCGAGGGCGCTCCGAGTGGCTCTACTGGGTCGCCCTCGGCACCCTCGCGCTCGGCTACCTGCTCGTGCGCAACCTGGTGAAGAGCCGGATGGGTCGAGCGATGGTGTCCGTGCGCGACAACCCCACGGCCGCTTCGGTGATGGGGGTGCACGTCGCGGCGGTCAAGACGATCGCGTTCGGTCTGTCCGCGGCGCTGACGGGCATGGCCGGCTGCACGTTCGCGCTCCGCCAGACGCAGACGACGCCGGAGAACCTGCTGTTCACGATCCTCGGCGCGATCCTGTTCCTCGTGATCATGGTCGTCGGCGGCGCGGGGAGCCTCCTGGGCCCGATCATCGGCGCCGTCGTCTACTACCGGGTCGACCAGGTCAGTCGCGAGCTCCCCGACAAGACTTGGCTCCCGACCAGCTTCCAGGACTTCCTGCAGGGGCGTCCGAACCTGGCCACCCTCGTCTTCGCCACACTGCTGATCCTGATGATGTTCGTGGCGCCGTTCGGCATCGTCGGCGCCGCGAGGCGCGCCGCCCGTCGCCTCGTCGTCGTCGTGCCCGCGATCCCCACCTCGAAGGCGGCCGCGCCGAGCATCGAGCCGGCCGCCGCGGCCCCGGGCTAGACGCCCCGCGCCGTCAGTGGCCCGACTTGGAGACCTCGTAGCTCATCCAGGCGGTACCGCCGAAGAAGAACCCGGCCACGATCCCGGGCAGGACCGCGATGGCCGCCGCCGTGCCCAGGTCAGCGTCGCCGACGATGCTGATCAGGAGGCAGACGACGAACATCAGCGCGGTGCCTCCCGTGAAGCCGAAGGCCATGGCCCGGCCGAGCGCCCCATCGGTCAGCCCCTCTTCGGGCGGTACCTCGTCGTGGTGCTCGGTGGGGGTGCGCGCAGCAGCGGGGGTGGGCATCACGGACTCCTGATGATGAGGTGATCGGTGCCCGCAGCGTCTCGCACAGCGGTCGTGGCGCCCAGGGGCGAAGGTCCCGTCTCGAGGGTGGCCTTCGACGGCGTGTCGCCGGGCGACGCCTAGACCTCGAGCCGCCAGGTATCACCGTGCGGGAGCACCCGACCGGCCCCAGGGGTGGCGAACAGGGGAGCGACGAGGAGGGAGCCGTCCTCCGCGGCAGCGAGCCAGCAGGGCCCGCCGTGTCCGGGCGAGCAGGGCCGGGTCGAGGTCCCCGTTGTCCACCTCAGGCGAGGCGATCTGGGCCGGGTGGAGGAACAGGTGGCCGATCACCACCGCGCTGGCGCCGGCGTCGCCGATCCAGACCACGTGATGCCCCGGGTTGTGTCCAGGGGCATCCGCGAGCCGCACGCCCGGGGCGACGTCCTCGGTCCCCCCGGTGGCCTCGATCGCCCCCGAGTCGTGGAGCTCGACGACCTCGGGGTGGCGCAGGTCGGGGTGGTCGCCGGCCCGGATGCTGTCGATCTCCGCCCGAGGCACCAGGTAGCGGGCACGCGGGAACGTGGGGGATCCATCGTGCAGGAGGTTCACGCCCAAGCCGTCGATGTGCGTGTTGACGACCACGTCGACGTCGTCTGCCTCCACGCCTGCCTCGCGGAGCGCCAAGAGGCGAGGCCCATGCCGGTCGGGGTCGTCGAAGGCGAGGAAGGGATCGACGAGGACGACCGCTCCGGCGGTGCGGATCACGGTGGCCGAGGACCCGATCCGCAGGGCCCAGTCATCCGAGACGAAGTGCGGGTGCAGCCATGGCGAGCGCTGGAGGGCCGCCACCGTGGCCTCGTCGGACGGGATCGTGAGCTCGAAGCCGGGATCGTCCACGCGCGTGATCTCGACCTCGCCGATGGTCCAGCTCTGCACCCGGGAACCCTACGTCGAGGCGTCACAGGAGCCCGGTAGGTTTCGAGCCATGTGCGGTCGCTACGTCTCCGCCACCCCGCCCGATCAGATCGCGGCCTACTTCGGAGCCGAGGCGCCAGAGGTCACGCTCCCAGCGTCCTACAACGTGGCGCCGACGAAGGACGTGTACGCCGTGCTGTCCGATGGCACCACCCGCCACGTGGACGCGTTCCACTGGGGCCTCGTGCCGCTGTGGGCCAAGGACGCCAAGATCGGCGCCAAGATGATCAACGCCCGGGCCGAGACCCTCGCGGAGAAGAACGCCTTCAAGTCGGCCTTCAGGCGACGCCGGTGCCTCATCCCCGCCGATGGCTTCTACGAGTGGCAGAAGAGCGCCACCGATCCCAAGAAGGGACCGAAGCAGCCCTTCTACATCCACCGCCCCGATGGCGAGCTCTACGCCTTCGCGGGCCTCTGGGAGGTGTGGCGTGGCCCGAACAAGGACCAGGAGCCGCTGCGGTCCTGCACCATCATCACCACGACCCCCAACGCGGAGATGGCCCGGATCCACGACCGGATGCCCGTGATCCTGCCGTCCTCGGCGTGGGACATGTGGCTCGACCGGGAGAACGATGACCTCGAGCTGCTCGGGAAGCTGCTCGTGCCGGCCGATCCGTCGGTCATCACGATGCATCCCGTCTCCACCGAGGTGAACAACGTGCGCAACGACAGGGCGCAGCTCACCGACGAGATCGATCAGGAGGCGACCTGAGTCGGGTCAGGCGGAGGGAACGGAGGCGGCGTGGCCGGCCGCCCGCAGCGCCGTCCGCAGCGCCTCGGCCTGCTCGTCGAGCGCTGCCGCGGCCGGGTTGGTGTCCTGGTTGGCGAAGCTCATCTGGCTGAGCTGCGTGAAGGGCACCAGGTGGATGTGCGCGTGGGGGACCTCTTCGCCGACCACGAGCACACCGACCTTGGTGGGTCGGTAGATCGAGTGAAGCGCCTGGCTGATCGTCTGGGCGACGGCCCACACCTTGGCGTTGAGCGCGGGGGCCAGGTCGATCCAGTGGTCGACGGGCTCGATGGGCACGACGAGGGTGTGGCCCGGAGCCAGGAGGGCGATCGGCAGGAAGGCGACCACGTCGTCATCGCGCCAGACGAAGCGGCCCGGGATCTCACCCTCGATGATCCGGGTGAAGACCGTGGTCGTCACGCCAGCCACCCACCGCTGATCGGCAGGATCTCGCCGAAGGAGTAGGTGGCGTCGCACACGAGGAAGCGGACGAGCTCGGCGACCTCGGCGGCCTGGCCGAGCCGGCCGGCCGGGATCCGGGTGACGAGGAAGGGCTTCGCGTCGGCCATGGTGTCGAGCAGCGGAGTGTCGATGAAGCCGGGGGCCACGGCGTTCACGCGAATGCCGAGGGGTGCCACCTCGGCGCCGACCGACTTGGTCAACCCCGCGATGGCGTGCTTCGCGGCGGCGTACTCCGGCGTGGCGACGGATCCGCCGTAGCTGTAGACGCTGCACAGGTTGACGATGGCGCCCGACCGGGCCGTCTCCATGTGGCGGAGCGCGGCTCGCATGCCGTTGAAGGTGCCGTACACGTGCGTGCGCATCATGCGGTCGAACTGCTCGTCCGTCAGGCTGGAGAAGCACCGCACGGGCTCGGCGGCCTCCCCGGTCATGGCGGCCATCTGTGCGGCCATCAGGCGCTCGAACACCTCGGGGCGGTCGGTGACGATCCCGGCGTTGTTCACCAGCACGTCGAGGCGGCCATGTCGCTCGGCGACGGCATCGACCGCCTCGTCGAATGCGCGTGAGTCCGCCACGTCGAACGCGGCGACCTCGCCGTCGATCTCCTTGGCCACCACCTCTGCGGCACCGGCGTGGAGGTCGTTCACCACCACGTGCGCCCCCTCGGCGGCCAGCCGGCGCGCGATGGCGGCGCCCAGGCCCGACCCGGCTCCCGTGACGACGGCCACCTGGCCCTGCAACTCGGTCTCCGACATGGTGGGCATCGTAGGGTGAGGGGGTGGACGACGAGCGCCGGGACCCCCAGGAGACCGACCGGATCCTCACCGTCCCCAACGTGATCACGGCGGTCCGCCTCGCGTTGCTGCCGGTGTTCCTGTGGCTCCTCTTCGTCCAGGACAACCGGGCGGGCGCCGCGCTCCTCCTGGCCGTCCTCGGCGTCACCGACTTCCTCGACGGCTACGTCGCCCGCCACTTCAACCAGGTCTCGGAGCTCGGAAAGGTCCTCGACCCCGTCGCAGATCGGCTCCTGTTCTTCGTCGGCGTGGGTGCGATCATGATCGACGGGTCGGTGCCCATCTGGTTCGCGGTCGCTGTGCTCGCCCGTGAGGTCCTGGTGGCCGCTGGGTCCCTGACCTTGGCCGCCATGGGCGTGCGGCGGATCGACGTCACCTGGTTCGGAAAGGCGTACACCCTCCTCCTCATGATCGCGTTCCCCCTCTTCCTCGCGTCGGAGAGCACGGTCAGCTGGCATGACGCGGCGGGCGTGCTCGCGCTGGCCGTCGGGATCCCGGGCCTGGTCCTGTCGTGGTACTCGGCGGCGCTCTACCTGCCGATCGCCCGCCGAGCGCTCCGTGAGCGCGGCGCACCCGTGGGGGTGGAGGCGTGAAGGCCGTGATCATGGCGGGGGGCGAGGGCACCCGCCTGCGACCGCTCACCTCGAACGCTCCCAAGCCGATGATGCCGCTCGTCAACGAGCCGATGATGGAGCACATCGTCCACCTGCTGAAGCACCACGGCTTCGACGAGATCGTGGTCACCGTGGCCTTCATGGCCAACAGCATCCAGTCGTACTTCGGCGACGGCTCCGACTTCGGCGTGCGGATGGCGTACGCGACCGAGGAGGCTCCGCTCGGCACGGCCGGGTCCGTTCGCAACGCCATCGACGAGCTCGACGAGCGGTTCCTGGTGATCTCCGGCGACGTGCTGACCGACCTCGACCTCACGGCGATCGTCAAGGCGCACGAGGCGAAGAAGGCGATGGCGACCATCGCGCTCGTCCGCGTCGAGAACCCGCTCGAGTTCGGCATCGTCATCACGCGCGAGGACGGCTCCATCGAGCGGTTCCTCGAGAAGCCGTCCTGGGGTCAGGTGTTCAGCGACACCATCAACACGGGCATCTTCGTGCTGGAGCCCGAGATCTTCGACTACATCGAGCCGGACCGGTCGGTCGACTTCTCCTCGGAGGTGTTCCCAGCGATCCTTGCCGACGGCAAGCGGCTCTTCGGCGCGATCGGGGAGGGCTACTGGGAGGACGTCGGCACCCTCGAGAGCTATCTCTCCGCCCACAAGGACATCCTCGATGGCAGGGTCGCGGTGGACATCCCGGGCTTCGAGATGGCCGCGGGCGTGCACGTCGGGGAGGGGGCGGAGATCCACCCTGAGGCCACGCTCGTGGGGCCGGCCGTGATCGGCGAGAACTGCCGCATCGAGGCTGGCGTCCGGCTGGGGCCCTACACGGTGCTCGGCACCAACGTCCGCGTGCGGGCGAACGCCGACCTCGAGCGGGTGGTCGTGCACGACAACTCCTACCTCGGAGAGAGCGTCCGCCTTCGTGGCGCCACCATCGGCCGATCCTGCGACCTGCGCCGCGGGGTGCGCGGCGAGGAGGGCGTGGTGCTCGGTGACGAGTGCTTCGTCGGGGAGCACGCCGTGCTGGCGACAGGTGTGAAGGTGTACCCGTTCAAGACCGTCGAACAGGGCGCGGTCATCAACACCTCCATCGTCTGGGAGAGTCGAGGCTCGCGCTCCCTCTTCGGTCGGGTCGGCGTGGCCGGCCTCGCCAACGTCGACATCACACCGGAGCTGGCCACCCGGGTGGCGATGGCCTACGCCACGACCCTGAAGAAGGACAGCACGATCATCACCTCGCGTGACTCCAGCCGGTCCGCGCGGATGCTGAAGCGGGCGATGATGGCCGGCGCCAACGCGGCCGGGGTCAACGTCCTCGACCTCGAGGTGGCGTCGGTGCCGGTCACGCGGTTCATCGTGAGGCGGCCGGAGCACGCGGGGGGCCTCACGATCCGCTTGGTGGAAGGAGATCCGCAGAGCTGCGTGATCCGTTTCTTCGACAGCCACGGGTCGGACCTCTCGGAGGACGCCCAGCGGAAGGTCGAGCGGCTGTTCGGACGCGAAGACTTCCGGCGGGTGTTCCCGGCCGAGATCGGCGACATCGGGTTCCCGCCCCGCGCCCTCGAGCAGTACACGGCGGCCCTCGAGGCCACCGTCGACATCACCGCCATCCGGGCGGCGCGGTTCAAGGTCGTCGTCGACTACGCCTACGGCTCCACCTCGTTCGTGATGCCCAACGTCCTCGCCAAGCTCGGGGCGGACATCCTCGGCGTGAACCCCTATGCCTCCACCGTGGGGGCCCTGGGCTTCGACCGGCAGGAGCACGCCGCGCAGGTCGCCGGCTACGTGCGCGCGTCCGGCGCCCACCTGGGCGCCGTGCTGGACCCTGACGGCGAGCACCTCACGCTGATCGACGACACCGGCCACATCCTGTCCGACGAGGAGGCGCTGCTCGCCCTCCTGTCGCTGGTGAGCGGACACCTCCTCGGTGACACGGTCGCCCTGCCGGTCACGGTCACCCGGCACGCCGAGAGCATCACGGCGGCGCATGACGTGCGGGTTCGGCGGACGAAGCTGGCGACCTCGTCCCTCATGGACGCGGCCTCAGAACCCGGCGTCGGGTTCGCCGCCAGCACCGATGGCGGCTTCATCCTCCCCGGCTTCCTGCCTGCCTTCGACGCCGCGGCGAGCCTCGTGAAGGTGCTCGAGCTGCTCGCCCGGACCGAGACCCGCCTCTCCGCCGTGGTGGAGGCGCTGCCTCGCACCCACCTGGCCCACGACACGGTCGTGACGCCGTGGGAGCAGAAGGGCACGGTGATGCGCACGCTCGTGGAGATGAGCAAGGACCGCGAGGTGCAGCTGATCGACGGGGTGAAGGTCCGCCACGACGGCGGGTGGGCGCTGGCCTTGCCCGACCCGGAGGAGCCGGTCACGCACATCTGGGCGGAGGGCGAGACCGACGCCGAGGCGAAGGCCCTCGCCACCGAGTACGCCCGTCGCATCCGCCAGCTGCTCCGCTAGGGGCCGCAACCCTCAACGGCGGGTCGAGGGTTCCTGTAGCCTCCGGCCCATGCAGATCCCCGACGACCTCCGCTACTCGACCGACCACGAGTGGATCCGCGTCGAGGGCGGCAAGGTCACGATCGGCATCACCGACTACGCCCAGGACGCGCTGGGCGACGTGGTGTTCGTGGACCTGCCGGAGATCGGTGTGGCGGTGGAGGCGGCGACGTCCATCAGCGAGGTCGAGAGCACCAAGTCCGTCTCCGACATCTACGCTCCCGTGTCCGGCACCATCGCCGAGGTCAACGCCGATCTCGGCGATGCCCCGGAGCGCCTGAACGACGACCCGTACGGGGAGGGATGGATCTGCGTGATCGAGCTCACCGATCCCTCCCAGGTGGATGCCCTGCTCACGGCGGCCGACTACCGCAAGCTCGTCGAGGGCTAGCCGATGGCCGAGGTGAGCTGCCCCCAGTGTGGGCACCCGAACCCCCTGGGCGCGAAGTTCTGCTCCTCCTGCGGCGCCCCGCTCGACGACGGTGAGCACCACACGACGATGTCGGTCACCGTGCCCGTCGACAGCGCGATGGAAGAGGTGGAGATCGAGCTCGACGAGCTGCCGCCCGGCGTGGGGATGCTCGTCGTCACCCGCGGCCCCAACTCCGGGTCCAAGTACGCCCTCGATGAGCCCCTCATCACTGCGGGGCGACATCCGGACAGCATGATCTTCCTCGATGACATCACCGTCTCCCGCCGCCACGCCGAGGTGCGGCAGGTCGCCGGCGGCTACGAGGTCACGGATGTGGGCTCGCTGAACGGCACGTACCTGAACCGAGAGCGGGTGGAGTCGGCCCGCCTCGACGACGGCGACGAGCTCCAGATCGGCACGTTCAAGCTCCTCTTCATCGCAGGCCGGCCGTGACCTCGGCCACCGCAGACCGCTCGCACCTGTCCATCGGCGAGGTCCTGAGCCTGCTGCAGGACGACTTCCCGGACGTCACGATCTCGAAGATCCGCTTCCTCGAGAGCCAGGGGCTGCTCGACCCGGAGAGGACCCCGTCGGGCTATCGGAAGTTCTACCAGGGGGACATCGAGCGACTCCGGTGGATCCTGCGCCACCAGCGCGACCACTTCCTGCCGCTGAAGGTCATGAAGGACCGCCTCGAGGAGGCGGCCGCCGCCGGTCTCGTCGTGCCCCCGGACGAGCCGGCGCCCGCGGCGCCATCCGCCACACCCTCGCTCTTCGAGGACACCCGCGCGGACCCGCCGGTGGCCGAGCCGGAGCCAGCCCCCGAGGTGTCCGAGCCCCCGGCGGCGAAGAAGGTGCCGCCGGCCAAGGCGCCGGAGGCGAAGCCGCCCCCGGCGACGGTGCGGTCGGAGCGCCCGGCGCCGACCATGCCGGCGCTTCCGGTGCGTCCGTCCGTCAACCCGCTGGATGGGGGACCCACCGGTGTCAGCTTCACGATCGAGGAGCTCTCCGAGGCGAGCGGGCTCTCGGCGGACGAGCTCGATGAGCTCGGCCGCTACGGCCTCCTCACGGGCCATCTGGTGGCAGGGGACACCTTCTACGACGGCGACGCGCTGGTCGTGGCCCGGACCGCCGCCGCGTTCCTCCGGTTCGGGATCGAGGCCCGCCACCTGCGCATGTACAAGGTGGCCGCCGAACGAGAGGCCGGCTTCATGGAGCAGGTCGTGATGCCGCTGCTGAAGCAACGGAACCCGACGGCCCGCCAGCAGGCCGCCGACAACCTCGGTGAGCTGGCGGGGCTGGGGGAGCGGCTCCGCGCGGCGCTGCTCCGGGCGGCGCTCCGCGATCACACCGACCTGCGCTGATCCCGAGGCGCGGTGCCGCGCCTGGTTGGGTAGCGTGCGGGTGTGGCAGTCGAGATGGAGCTGGTCGGGATCGAGCTGGAGCGGCCCCCGAACATCCCGTGCCTCCTGCTGCGCGAAGCCGAAGGCGATCGCCGTGTGCTCCCGATCTTCATCGGCAGCCCGGAGGCGACCGCCATCGCGTTCGCGCTGGAGGATGTCGAGACTCCGCGGCCCATGACCCACGACCTCATGAAGGACCTGCTCGACGAGCTCGGCGCACGCATCGAGCGCGTGGTGGTGAGCGACCTGCGTGACTCGACGTTCTACGCCGACATCGTCGTCTCCATCGCCGGCGCGGTGCACTCCGTGTCGGCCCGCCCCTCCGACGCCGTGGCGCTGGCTGTGCGCTACGGCGCTCCGGTGTACGCGGAAGAGGGTGTCCTCGACGAGGCGGGGCGCTCGCCCGGCGAGGGAGTGCCCGACGCGATCGTGGAGCAGTTCAAGGAGTTCATCGACCAGGTGAACCCCGACGATTTCGCGTCTGAGTAGCCGGGCATCGCCCGCGTCGTTCCCTACGTCCCGTAGCGGGGTCACCACTCCAATTGCTCGGCCACGCAGAGTGAGGGATAGTCACACTCGATGTTCAGGCGGGCGGGCGTGCAGGGCGCGAACGACGACGACGACGTCGTCGACATCAGCGAGCGGCTGGCGCCCTACGGCGGGGGCACGGAGCTGAGTCCGGATTGGCAGGAGCGGTTCGTCGCCGCTGACACGCCACGGGCTCGACACCTGCGTGGTGAGGAGCCCCTCACTCCGCTGCACCTGGTTCGATAGCTGCGATTCTGATCGAGCGCGGATGTCGCCGACCATGCCGGTCTGAGGGCTGTCGACGGCGGGGTGGTGTGGTTCCCGAGCAAAGCGAACTGCTCGTAGTGCTGGCGGACCAGTGGCGCGATACTTCGAGTGGCGGGGAACACGAGGAGGGGGCCGATGCCCGTTCGTCACGAACGACCCGCCAAGGCGAGCATGGCCAATGACGTGGTGCTCGACCTGCGCGACACCGGCCACCCGGTCCGTGTCGCCGACATCTCGAAGGTCTTGTGCAGCCGCGACCATCCGAACAAGCCTGAGAACCTCAGGTGCTACATCTGTGGCGAGTTCATGTTGGGGCCCCAGCAGGCCCTCCACCGAGTCAACTTCCTCCGCTCTCCGCCTCCGCCGCCCCGCGCGCTGGACGGTCGAGCGGGCGAGCGTCGCTCAGACCTACGCTCCTGACCACGAGCCGCAAGGCAGTCTTGCTGCCGTGTTCCGCTTCTGGGGGTGGTCATGCCGGTGATCGAGTTGGCCGCGAGCGACGAGGCCAAGGTCGAGGAGTTCGCAGGGGGCCTGTTCGGTGCGTGCCTCGCGGCGATGGAGCTCGCCAACGTCGAGCTGGGGATACGGCTCGGTCTCTACGAGGCGCTGGCCGGCCAGGGGGCCGTGACGCCCGCCGAGCTGGCGAGTCGCACAGGCATCGCGGAGCGGTACGCACGCGAGTGGCTCGAACAGCAGGCGGCGGCGGGTGTCGTCGAGGTCGACGACCCCGCCAAGGCACCGGACGAGCGACGCTTCGAGCTGCCGAACGCGCACGCGCATGTCCTGCTCGACGACGACAGTGAAGCGTGCATGAAGCCGTGCGCCGCCGTCGTGCCGTGGGTGGCGAAGGCGATCGACATCATGGTCGAGGAGTTCCGGCACGGGACGGGCGCGGCGTTCGGCTTGTTCGACCTGCACGACCTTCAGGCCGCGTTCACACGCCCGGTGTTCGTCAACCACCTGGCCCAGCACTGGCTACCGGCCTTGCCGGAGGTGCAGTCGAAGCTGGATTCGGGCGCGTCAGTGCGGGTCGCAGAGATCGGCTGCGGTGAGGGTCTCGCCGCCATCACGATCGCCAGAGCCTTTCCGAACGCCGAGGTGGACGGCTTCGACCTCGACGAAGCGTCCGTCGCGGTGGCCCGGAGGGACGCGGCGGCGGCTGGGGTCGGTGATCGTGCACGATTCGAGGTACGAGACGCGGCCGACCCGACGATCGACGGAGAGTACGACCTCGTCATGGCCATCGAGATGCTCCACGACGTGCCCGACCCAGTGGGCATCCTGCGCACGATGCGGAGGCTCGCCGGCAAGACAGGGGCGGTGCTGGTGGTCGACGAACGGACCGAGGAACGCTTCACGGTGCCCACCACCGAGATGGAACGCTTCTTCTACGCGTTCAGCACGCTGCATTGCCTCGCCGTCAGCATGCAAGACGGCGGAGCTGGCACAGGCACCGTGATCCGTCCCGACACGGTCCGCCGCTACGCCACCGAAGCGGGCTTCACGACCGTTGAGACCCTCGACGTGGACCACCCCCAGTTCGTGCTCTACCGGCTCAGCTGAGGGGGCACGAAGGGCGCGATCGCATGGACACTAGGGCTGCGGCCTCGTCCGCCCCACGGAGAGGCCGCAGCCCTAGAGGACTGGTCAGACCGACCTTCGTAGGAGTCATCGGCGAACCGCTCGCCCGGGCTTTAGGGATCAGCGGCGCGGGCCTGCCATCCGCAACGCCCGTGACATCCGCGAGTCGGGGGCTTCGGCGCGGAAGACTTCGGGGCTGACAGCGTGCCGACGTTCGGGGGGCCGGGCCATGACAGCGAACGACGACGTGCTCCGAGCGGTCGCGAGACTTGTCTCCGAGCACCTCGACCGCCATGCGGAGCACGTCCGCCGCTCGCACAGATCTCCGCTCGTGCACCACGTCAGCCTGCCCGACACTCGTTCGGTGCCGCGGGAGGTCGTGGGCGCTGGCGAGGCTCGCGGGCGCCGTTCCTAGACGGAGCCCCGCTGGTCCCGCACGTTGTACGGTCCTGCTCGTGGAGCCCCCCTCCGACCCGCCTGAGGGAGCGATCCCGCCGATCGATGCGCGGTTCTCGTACGCCAACGAGCGCACGTTCCTCGCGTGGAACCGCACCGCGCTCGCATCAGTGACCGCAGGCCTGGCCGTGACCCAGCTGCTCCCGGACTTCTCGGTCGTGGGCGGTCGGAGGATGATCGGGATCCCGTTGATCGCGCTCGGCGTGGTGGTGTCGCTGGTCAGCCTGCGCCAGTGGCAGGCCAATGAACGAGCCATGGCGGAGGGGCGGCCGCTCCCGCCGTCCGCGCTGCCGATGCTCGTGGCCGTCGTGGTCGGTGTCACGGCGGTGATCGCGCTCCTTCTCTCCCTCTTCGCAGGTGAAGGCTCGTGACGGGGGCCGACGGCTTCGGCGCGGGCGCGGCCGAGGGGTACGAAGGTCCCGACCCGGGCATGGCGGCCGAGCGCACCGACCTGGCCTGGTCGCGCAGCGGCCTCGCCCTCGGCGCGTGCGGCCTGATCGTGCTCCGCGGGCTCCCTTCGCTCACCGGTCATCCCAGTCGCCCGATCGTCGGTGCCGTCATCCTCGTCCTGGGGGCGGCCACGTGGGCGCTCGGGTACTGGAGCGCTCACCAGCGTCGGCCATCGGCGGGGCGCCCTCGGCCCGTCGCCACCCGGCGCGACCTGGCGCCGGCGGCCTACGGCACCGCTGCCGTCGGCACGATCGGGCTCGCGCTGGCGCTCCTGAGCGCTCGGTGACAGGTTGAGCGTTCCCCTGCGGCCGGGGACCACCCGGCGGGACGATCCGTGGCGCAGGGTGCAGGTGAGCGCCCTGGTGCTGGGGCTTGTAACGCTCGGCGGCACCCTCGCGTACGCCATCCTCGGGCTGTCTCCGCTCGACGCGCTCTACCAGACGGTCACCACCATCTCCACGGTCGGGTTCCGTGAGTACGGCGAGCCCACCACGGCCTGGAAGATCACGACCCTCGTCGTCATCCTCGTGGGCGCGGGCAGCGCCCTGTACACCCTCGGCGTGTTCCTCGAGACGCTCGTCGAGGGCCGCCTCACCGATCGGATCGGACACCGTCGCGCGCAACGGAGGATCGCCAGCATGGAAGATCACGTCATCGTCTGCGGGTGGGGGAGGGTCGGCCGGACGATCGCCGCCCACCTGCAGGGCGCCGGACAGGACGTCGTGCTCATCGAGAACGACCCGGAGCGCGCGAGCGCGTCGGAGCTCCCGACGGTGGAAGGCGATGCGACGGATGACACCGTCCTGCGCGCCGCCGGCATCGACCGGGCGGCCACCTTGGTCGCGGCGCTCAGCAACGACTCCGACAACCTGTACGTGACGCTCTCCGCGCGCTCGATCCGACCGGACATCTTCATCGTCGCCCGCGCTCGCACCGAGTCGGCCGACGCCAAGCTCCTCCAAGCGGGCGCGAACCGCGTCGTGAACCCCCAGCAGATCGGTGGGGCACGGATGGCCGCCTTGGCCCTGCAGCCGTCAGTCGCCGACTTCCTCGACGTCGTGATGCACGACGGCAGTCTCGAGTTCCGGCTGGCGGAGGTGGCCCTCACGCGCGCGTCCGCCCTGGCCGGCCGGACCGTCCGGGAGGCACACGTGCGCGATCGGACGGGCGCGCTCGTCCTGGCCGTGCGGGATCAGGACGGAACCTTCGTGACGAACCCATCGCCGGACGTGGAGCTGCAGGCGGGTCAGCTGCTCATCGCCATCGGCACGCAGGACCAGCTCGACGCGCTCAAGCGAGCGGCGGGCGGGACGCCATGAGGGAAGGGCGCCGCGCCAACACCCGTTGACGGCGCGCGCGGGGCGTCGTACTGTGCTCTCCGCCACTACATCGGTGTAACTCCACCGGTGTCACCTCGTCGAGACCCACCACTCGACCGTTGCGAAGGACGCCACCACCATGGCCACAGAGGGCTTCAGCGGCCGCGAGGCCGCCGACATCGTCGGCATCACCTACCGCCAGCTCGACTACTGGGCCCGCACCGACCTCATCCGGCCGTCGCTCGCCGACGCCAAGGGGAGCGGGTCGCGGCGGCGCTACTCCTACAAGGATCTCGTCGAGCTCAAGATGATCAAGACGTTGCTCGACGCCGGCCAGAAGCTGGAGCGGGTGCGCGCCGCCTTCGAGTACCTGCGCGACCTCGGGGACGATCTCAGCTCGGCGCAGCTCGTCATCGCCGGCGACAGCGTGGTGCTGGTGCGGGAGGGCGAGAACCTGATCGACGTCGTCAACAAGTACCAGGGGCAGGGGGTCCTGAACCTGCTGGCCCTGGACGGCGTGGTGGAGCAGGTCGAGGCAGCCATCCTCGAACTGCGCCCGCTCGACGCCGAGCTCGAGCCGTCCGGCCCGGTGATCGCCGCCCGATAGGTTCCCGGAGGTGACGCTGCGCACCTCGCCCCTCGACGCCGCCCACCGCGACCTCGGCGCCAAGATGGTGCCCTTCGGCGGTTGGGACATGCCCCTGTCCTACGCCGACGGCACGATCGTGGAGCACAAGGCGTGCCGCTCCGCCGCGGTCGCGTTCGACGTGAGCCACCTGGGCACCGTGCGGGTGGAGGGTCCGGGCTCGCTCGAGCGACTGCAAGCCACCCTGACGAACGACCTCGGCAAGATCGCTCCCGGGCGCGCCCAGTACACCCACCTGCTGGACGAGTCCGACGCCTCGGTGCTCGACGACATCATCGTGTGGTGGGTCGCGGACGAGGTGTTCGATGTGATGCCCAACGCCTCCAACACCGAGCGCGTGGTCGCAGCCATCGGAGGGGCCGACGTCACCCTGAGCCGGGCGATCATCGCCGTCCAGGGCCCGGCGGCACGGGAGCACCTGGCGGCGATCGCTCCCGAGGCGGCCGCCGTGGGACGGTTTCGCGTGGGCACGGCCTCGGTCGCGGGCGTCGCATGCACGGTCGCGGGCACCGGGTACACGGGCGAAGACGGGCTGGAGCTGGCGGTGCCGGCGGCACAGGCCGAGGCCGTGTGGGAGGCCATCCTCGCCACGGGGGTCGTCCCTGCCGGTCTCGGCGCGCGGGACACGCTGCGCTTGGAGGCGGCACTGCCCCTGCACGGCCACGAGCTGGGTCCAGGGATCACCCCGTTGCAGGCCGGACTGGGCTGGGTGGTCGCATGGGACAAGGAGGGCGGCTTCCGGGGGCACGATGCGCTCGTCGCCGAGCGCGAGCGCGGCATCACGCGACGCCTTCGGGGGCTGTCCGTCGAGGGCCGCCGGCCCCCCCGGGCCGAGCAGGTCGTGCTCCTGGACGGGGCACCGGCAGGGACGGTGACGAGCGGCAACTTCTCCCCGATGCTCGGCCACGGGATCGGGCTGGCGTTCCTGCCGCCTCACGTCGAGGAGGGCACGGCGGTCGCCGTCGATGTCCGTGGCGACCGGGTTCCCGCCACGGTGGTGCCGACCCCGTTCGTCGGCGGGCGGTAGGTTTCCTCGGGACGGGAACCTTCAGGAGGAAGCACTCATGCGGCGGATCTTGACACTGGGGATGGCGGCGTTGCTCGCGTTCGGGGTGGCAGCGTGCGGGGGCGACGACAGCTCGTCCTCCGACGACACGTCCGCGAGCACGGACGACGGCGGTACCGCCGATGACGGCGGCGGCGACAGCGGTGGAACCGATGCGGACATCGCCGCAGGCTTGGTCGACGAGGACTGTCAGTTCCTCCTTGCCGGCCTCTTCGCGAACCCTGCCGCCACGGGCGACGAGGAGACCGCGGATCAGCTCGCGGCCATCGCCGACAAGGCGCCCGAGGAGATCCAGGACGCGATGGAGATCGTCGCGAACGGATATGCCCAGATGACCGAGGCACTGCAGGACGTCGACGCGTCCGACCCGCAGGCGTACGCCGAGGCCATGGCGGGATTGGAGGACGTGTTCGACGACGAGTACGAGGCGGCCAGCCAGACCGTCACCGACTACGTCGACGAGAACTGCTCCGGCGGCTGAGGCCAGGCGGTCAGTCGGCCTGGGCGGCGGCCTTCTCGGCCTTCTCCTGATGGTGTGACTGGACCGCGTTCATCACCGCGGCAGTGGCGGCGTTGATGAACTCGGGCCGGTTCTCGGCAGCCCAGTCGCGGCTGGCCTCCGTCGACACGGCTGAGTGCTGGAAGCGCGGGAAGACGTAGCGGGCCAGCAGCTCGTAGCTGTGCCAGGTGGCGTCGCGAGGCGCCCACTCGTGGGCCATGTTCAGGAAGGTGCCGAAGCCGCCGGACTGGTCGGCCAGGCGCTGGATCTGGGCGATGGCGTCGTCCACGGTGCCGATGACGGCGAAGCCCGACGCGTTCATGGCGTTCGCCATCTCCTCGACGTCGGTCGTGTCGGGGCCGAGGGGCAAGGCGGCGACGCGCTGGAAGTAGTCGACCCATTGCGGGAGGCCGAACTTCACGTCCTCATAGGCCTGTTCCCTCGTGTCGGCGATGTGGATCGGACCGACCAGCCGCCACTTCCGTCGGTCTACCGCAGTGCCGAACTCGGCCGCCCGCTCCTCCATGACCGTCCAGTGCGAGCCGAGGACGTCGAAGCCGCCCTGGTTGGTCGCGCCGATGGACAGGAGCGACTTGCCGAACCGACCGGCAAGGCGCGGGCCTGAGGGCGACACCTGGGCGGCCACCGCGATCTCGAAGCACGGCTCCGAGTACGGGCGCAGCTGCAGGCGCGCGTCCTTGAGCGTGAACCAGTCCGTCTGTCGATTGACGGGCTTCTCACCGTCGAGCAGCTCGAGGATCACCTCGAAGGCCTCCTCCATCATGTCCCGCTGACGGGCGACCTCGATGCCCATCATGAAGGCGTCGGATGGAAGGGCGCCGGGCCCGACGCCGAACATGACGCGACCTCGGGTGAGGTGGTCGAGCAGCACCATGCGGTCGGCCAGCATCAAGGGCTGGTGGTAGGGGAGCGAGCTCACCCCGGTGCCCAGGCGGATGTGCCGGGTCCGCTGGGCGGCGGCAGCGATGAAGACCTCGGGGCTGGCGATGATCTCGTAGCCGGCGGAGTGGTGCTCGCCGATCCACACCTCGTCGAAGCCGAGCGCGTCCAGGTGCTCGATCAGGTCGAGGTCGCGCTCGAGGGCGAGGGTGGGGTTCTGTCCGACGGGATGAAACGGGGCGAGGAAGATGCCGAACCTGAGGGGCCAATCCATCCGTGCAGCCTAGGGCACTTGACCGACCGGTCAAGAGCTCGAGGCGTCAGGCGAGCTGGCGGGCGATGGTGCCGGTGTCGTAGTAGATCCGCGCGCCGATCAGGTCGGCGTCTCGGAACTGGAACACGGCCGCCATGCGGCACCGGAAGTGCTTGCCGGTGGCCTCGAAGCCATGCCTGGATCCGAGGTGGGAGCCGCTCATCCACATCTCGACGAACAGCGCGCCGTCGGAGTGATGCGCCGCGATGAGGTCGAAGCTGATGTCAGGGAACGCGCCGAACGTCGTGGCGTAGTAGCGACGAACGTCCTCGATGCCGTCGTAGACGCGCTGGTTCCCGACCAGCTCGTACCGCGGGTGTGCGAAGCAGGCGAGCGAGGCGTCCACGTCGTGCCGGTTCTGGGCCTCGAGCAGGGCGCGGAGCGTCGTCTCTCGTTGCTCGCGCTGCTTGGCGTCGATCGGCGTCACCGACATCGGAGGCCACTGGGAGTGATGTCCACGAGCAGGCCGGAGGCGAGCTGGCTCCGCCAGTCGCCGAGAGGCACTTGCGGAGGCAGGAGGGAACCGACGCCCGGAGCAAGCATCAACTCAGTCGAGGAGATCTGGCTGGTCGGCGACGATCTTGTCGTAGAGCGGCTGGAAGCTGAACCAGCCGGCGACGTGGCTACCCACCTGGTTGCGGGTGAGGCGTGCCATCTCGGGATCGATCGAGATCGGGTTGCCGGCGGCCTCGGCGAGGAGCTGGACCTCGCAGGTGCGCTCCATCGTGATGTACAGCCACGCCGCCTCGTCGACGGAGTGGCCGACGGTGAGGATGCCATGGTTGCGCAGGATGACGGCCTTGCGCTCGCCGAGAGCGTGGGCGATGCGCTTGCCCTCCTCGACGTCGACCACGACGCCCGTGTAGTCGTCGAAGATGCCATGGTCCTCGTAGAACGAGCAGGCGTCCTGGGTGATGGGATCGAGGAGGCGCCCCAGGGTGGACCAGGCCCGTCCGGCCTTGCTGTGGGTGTGGGCGGCCGACGTCACATCCGGGCGGGCGGCGTGCACCTGCGAGTGGATCGCGAAGGCGGCGACGTTGACCGGCCAGTCGCCTTCCACGACATCGCCTTGGTGGTTCACCAGGATCAGGTCCGAGGCCCGGATGAGGCCGAACGAAAGGCCGAGCGGGTTCACCCAGAAGCAGTCGGGGCGCTCCGGGTCGCGAGCGGTGAGGTGGCCGGCCACACCCTCGTTGAAGCCGAAGCGGTCGAACAGGCGGAAGGCGGCGGCCATGCGCTGCTTGATGTGGGTGCGCTCCTCGTCGGGCGACGAGAACGTGGGGATGGTGTGCGGTCGGGTGGGTCTCACGGCGTGCCTCCAGCGGGCGGGTGCCCGTCGGATCCTACGCGCCGGAGTCGACCGTGGCCGCGGCGGTACCGAGACCATCCCAGAGGAGAGTGACGAGGTCATCGACGAGGGCCTCTCGGCTCATCGTCCGGTCGTCGACCCACCAGTCGCCCGCCTGGTGGACGAGGCCGACGATGCCGTGCGCCCACGGGACGGCGGCCCGGGTGTCACGTCCCGCGCGCTGCAGGCGCTCGCTCGCGACGAGCGCCACCTGGTGGGCGATCCGGTCGACGAGGGAGCGCATGCCCGTGGCGTCGTCGCCGCGCTCGGGCGGGTGCTGGACCATGAAGCGGTAGAGGTTCGTCTCCCGCTCGATGAACCCCACGTAGGCGTCGACCGTCGACCGCAGCAGCTCGAGGCTGGTGGTGTCCGTGGCGAGCGGGGTCGTGACCGAGCTCAGCAGATCGGCCTCGAACCGCTCGGCGATGGCATTGATGAGGCCGTCACGATCGCCGAAGTGGCGGTACAGGATCGGCTTCGTGACGCCACCGGCGCGAGCCAGCTGCTCCATCGTGATGCCGGGACCGATCTCGCGGATCGCCTCGATGCCGTCGTCCAACAGCTGGCGGCGTCGTTGCGCGCGCCGGTCCGTTCGCTCGTCGGGTCCGGGTGCCTGCGGACGATCCGCCAGGGCCGGGATGGCGGCGTTCAGGAGAACCGTCCCGCGTACTCGGTGGCGCCGAAGAACTGGCTCACCGCGCTGGTCAGCGTCGTGCCGGTGTCGAACCTCGACGTCCAGGTGTTGAAGGCGGCCGAGCTCGGCACGCGGCGGATCATGCATGCGAAGAACATGCTCGTCAGCGACTCCGAGCGGAGGTGGGCGACCGAGGCCGGGAGGGCCATGAAGGTGGCCATCGCGCCGCCCCGCGTGGTGCGGCGGGCGGTCAGCTCGCCAGCCCAGTGGGTGTACTGGCTCGTCGTCGCGGTCCGACCGAGGGTCGCCCGGTACAGCCACTTTGCGAACGCCGTGTTGTCGAGGCTGCCGTTGCGGGCGCGGAAGGAGGCGGTGGCGACCATCGCGTCGCACACCTTGGCGATCCCGGAGCTGCGGCAGACCCCGACCCAGTAGGCGAGCTGGTCGTAGGTCGGCACTCGACCGAAGCACGCCCAGTGCGCGCGGAGCACCGGCTGCACCTGCTGCACCGATCCCGTCGATCCGATGAACGCCACGATCATGTCCACCGGCGTCGTCTCACTGCGCTGCAGCCGTCCGACCCAGGTCGCCACGGAGGTGGCCGCCGGGGTGACGAGCAGGAGGTCGACGTACTGCTGGCGCACGAGGGCCGTCCAGTCGGGGAAGGGCGTGGCGGGGTTGGGAGGCGGCGGGGGAGCAGGCGGCGTGCGAGGTCCACCAGGCACGTTGGTGAAGAGGTCGAGCTGCTCGAAGGGACCGCCGAGCACGGCGGCGGGATCGCCGTCGAGCCAGCGGTCGAGCAGGGTCGCGTAGACGGAGCGGAAGTCGACCGTCGGCACGAAGTTGGCCCGCTGGTCGAAGGTCGTGAGGGAGGGCTGGGCGCCGTGGAGACCCCCGCGCACGTTCTCACCGACGACGAACATCACGCTGGCCGTGCCGTGATCCGTGCCTCCGCTGTCGTTGCTCTCGGGGCGGCGCCCGAACTCCGAGAAGGTGGCGAGCGTGGTCTGGTCGCGGAAGCCGGGAGCGAGGGTCGTGAAGAACGCCTCGATGCCGGCGTCCAGCTCGCCGAGGAGCTCGCCGTGGTCGTACAGCTGGGCGGAGTGGGTGTCCCAGCCGCCGACGCTCACGCCGATCACGCGCGTCCCGAGGTCGGCGTTGATGAGCCGGGCGGCCAGGGTGAGGTCCCGCGCGAGGCCGGTGGCCGTGAGGTCGGGCTGGTAGAGGCTGTTGATGGTCTGCGCCATGCCGATGGCGTTCTTGCCGTTGGCGGCCAACCGGTCGCCCCAGACGCTGAGGCCCGTCGGGGCGTCGGCGAAGCCTTGCACGGCGGCGAACGCGGAGCGCTCCCACCGCTCGGTCGGGTCGGAGCCCCACATCCCGCCCTGATCCGGGACCGCGGTGACCTTGGCGCGCTGCCCCAGCAGGTGGAGCGGCACGGACGAGGAGAAGGTGATGCCCCGCATGCCGCTGTCGAACTCGCTGACGCCGTCGAGGTAGCGGCCCAGCCAGCCGCTCGAGCGCGAAGTGCTCGTGGTGCCCGCCATGAAGGTGGCCATCGAGGTGAAGTGGGACAGGTCGTTGGTGGGCTGCCCCACGCCCCTGACCACGGCGACCCGGCCCGTGGCGTAGCGCGCCCGCAGGTTCGTGAGGCGCGGGTGGAACCCATAGCCGTCGGCGGCCGGCAGGAGCTGCGCCGCCGGGATGGCGAGGGCGCCGCGGAGGGTCTGGTACCGCGACCGGTCGCTGCCGGAGATCGGGGCGAACGCGTTGAACCCGTCGTTGCCTCCGCCGAGCATGACCATCACCAGGATGCCGTCGGACGCGCCGATGGGGGACGCGAACGCCTCCTTCGCCCAGCTCGAGGTGACGAGGGTGGCTGCCCCCGTCGTCGCGAGCGTCCCTTGGAGGAACCGGCGCCGGGTGACGCCGGCGAGGCCCGGGTCGTGCTGCGCGGCGGGGACGGACAGCAGCGGCAGGAGGTCCTCGTAGTCGGGATCGGGCATCAGAGCACTTCCTCAGGCCAGCTGGAAGTCGGGGGACGCGAGCAGGAGCAGCACCAGGTTCGGCGGGATCGACCAGCTGTCGCCCTCGGCCTTGGCCCTGGCGGCCCAGGCCTCGAGCGCGACACGGGTGGTGGGGGAGGGGTCCACGATGCCGAAGCGCTCGAACCCCTGCGTGACGATCGCGGCTGGGGTCTGGCTCTGGATCCCGGCGAAGACGCCCGCGGTGTTGGCGCGCCAGCGCAGGTAGGAGCCCCAGCCGGTGCGGGCCCAGCCCGAGGCCGTCGAGATCCAGTAGCTGTTCTGCTTCCACCCTGCGACGTTCGGGGGGTAGAAGAGCTGCTGACCGGTGCCCTCCATCCACCACTCCGGATGGCACTCGCTGGGCGGCAGGCCCAGGGCCTCCATGCCGGCGACGAACCACTCCGTGGGGTTGCGGACGAGCGCGTAGCGAGCGGGGGAGCTCCAGAAGGCGTCCGAGCTGAGGATCTCGCGGACCAGCCAGAGGATCGACAGGTCGTTGGCACGGAACCCGTCGGCCAGAGTGGCCACCAGGGGGTCGGTGACCGGCACGGGGTAGGCGAGGTAGGAGAAGAGCTTGGCGGTGATGAAGCGCGAGGCCGGCACCGCCCGGCTGCCGCGGAGGATCTCCGTCAGCGTGGCCGGTCCGTCCCAGCTGGTGGGGGCGCCGTCGAAGAGCGCCTTGAGGCCGGTGTCGTGGCTGCCCGACCGGAACAGGTAGCTCCGCCCGTCGCTGGTGACGTTGTGACCGGTCCACGCGCGCGCCATCGAGATGACGTCGGCCTCGGTGTAGTTGCCCTGGCCCATCGTGAAGAGCTCCATCACCTCACGGGCGAAGTTCTCCTGCTCGCGACCGGCGACGTTCTCCGCGTTGTCGAGGTACCAGAGCATCGCCGGATCGATGGCCATGCCCTGGACGAGGGCGTGGTAGTCGCCGAGGGCGTGCTGCCGGAACAGCTGGTTCTGCGTGTACAGCAGCCCCATGTCGTAGAGCTTGTCCTGGCCGCTGACGAAGTGGTTGTGCCAGAAGAGCACCATCTTCTCGACGATCGGCACGGGGCTGGTGCGCATGCGCTCCATCCACCACCAGCAGAGCTGGTACCAGGCCTCCCACTGGTTCTCCACCCAGCCTCCGCCGATGGGCGCGTCGTCGGCGGGGGGCGCGAGCGACACATCGGTGACGCGGGCGACGGCGGCGGCGCGGTCCGCTAGGGGTGTCAGCTCGGCCAGGCGGGCGCTCGTGACCCCGAAACCCGTGCGTCGGAGCAGGTGGGCAGCGTCCGTGACGGAAACGGTGATGGTCCGGACCTCCCCAGCTCGCGCGGCACCTGGCAGTGACTCTCCGCGGTCATCGGCACGGAGAGTGAGTCTCTTGACCCACTACCAGGGGTAACGCTCGCTCAGGAGGAGCTGCCCAGGAGGCCCCGGCGTCGCTGGATGGCCCGCTCGGCGGCGCCGAACACGAGGGCGTCGAGCACGATGCCGATGGCCAGGATCACGAGCATGTAGGCGATGAGGGTCGGGGCGTCGCTCAGCTGGCGGGAGTTCTCGAGGCGCTCGCCGATGGAGCGGGAGTTGGCGATGATGACCAGGAGCTCGCCGGCCATGAGGCTGCGCCAGGCGAACGCCCATCCCTGCTTGATGCCGCCCATGAACGACGGCAGCGCACCCGGGAGCACCACGTGGCGCAGGAGCGTCCATCCCCGGGCACCCATGGTTCGTCCGGCCCGCAGCCACAAGGGAGGGAGCGTGTCGATGCCGGCGATGAGGCCGTTCGCGATCGACGGGGCCGCGCCGAGCACGACGACGAAGTACATCGCGGCCTCGGTCTTCTTGAAGAGCAGCACGGCGAGGGGAAACCAGGCGATCGAGGGCATCGTCTGGAGGCCGGTGATGAACGAGCCGAACGCAGCCCGCAGCACCTTGACCTGGGACACGGCCGCACCCACGACCACGCCGATCACCATGGCCATCGAGAAGCCGACCGCCGCGCGCCGGAGCGTCACGCCCAGCGCGGTCCAGAGCGTTCCCTTCTGCGCCTGCTCGACGAGGGCGTCCCACACCACCTTGGGCGGAGGGAGCACGAACTCCGGTCGCCAGCCGCTGGCCACCACGGCCTGCCAGAGCCCCAGCGCCATGCCGATGGCCGCCAGCTTCGGCCACGTGGCCGACCAGATCCGGCGGGTCAGGGGACGGCGGCCCGTGCTGGCCAGCTCGAGGGCGTCGAGCCCGGCCAGCTCCGCGTCGAGACGCTGGTCTCGCGCGCTGGCGGCCTCGACCTCACGCGTGGGCATGGCGACGCACCTCGATCTTGAGCTGGTCGGTGATCTCGGCGGCGAGCGACGACACCTCGGGGGAGTCCATCCGCCGAGGTCGTTCGATGTCGACGTCGAACTCGTCCACGACACGGCCCGGACGGCTGGAGAGGAGCACGACGCGGTCGGCGAGACGGGCCGCCTCGCGAACGTTGTGGGTGACGAAGACGACGCTCAGGTTCCGGTCTGCCCACAGCCGCTCGAGCTCGGCATGGAGCAGGTCTCGGGTCATCGCGTCGAGGGCACCGAAGGGCTCGTCCATGAGCAGGATGTCCGCCTGCTGCGCGAACGCGCGCGCGATGGCGACCCGCTGGCGCATCCCACCGGACAGCTCGTGGGGCCGCTTGTCCCCGAACCCGTCCAGGTGGACCATGTGCAGGAGCTGGTCGGCCTCCCGGGCCCGCTCCCGCCTGGGCACGCCGCGGAGCTTGAGGGCGAGGGTGATGTTGGACCGCACCGTGAGCCACGGGAACAGGGCGGCCTCCTGGAACATCAGGGCGACCCGGCCGCGGCGATCGATGGTGCCGGCCGACGGACGGTCGAGGCCGGCGACCAGGTTGAGCAGCGTCGTCTTCCCGCACCCGGAGGCCCCGACGAGGCACAGCATCTCGCCGGCTCGCACCTCGAGCGAGATCCCGTCGAGGGCGTGGACCGCCGACGCCCCCTGGCCGTAGACCTTCGAGAGGCCTCGCACCTGCAGCGCGGCCAGTGGTGTGGGGGGTACCGAGGGCGTCAGCGGTCCGATCATCAGAGCCCCTCGACCTTCGCGTCGCCGCGCTCGGCGAGGACCTCGTTGAGCAGGCGCAGGTCGTAGATCCCGTCCAGGTCCACTGGATCGAGGAGCCCCACGTCCTCCGCGTCGGCGGCCGACTTCGCGAGCGAGGAGGCGATCGGGTCGAGGGTGAACACGAGGTTCTCCCAGGCGGCGTCGATCACCTCAGGGCTGAGCGGCTTGTCGGTGACCGCCTCGATGCCCTCGTTCGTGAGGGTCTTGGCCTGCTCCGGGTCGGTCTCGATGAGATCGATGGCATCGGCCAGTCCGGCGATGATCCCCTTCACGACGTCGGGATGCTCCTCGAGGAAGGCGGTGCGCACGATCAGGTGGGTGGTGACGTACCGCCCGTCGGGCCACAGGTCGCGCTCGTCGACGAGCACGTGGGCGTCGCCCTCCTGGATGAAGCGAGTGGCGAACGGCTCCGGGACCCAGGCGCCGTCGATGTCGCCGGCGATGAAGGCGGCCAGCGCGTCGCCGTTCGCCTGCGGCTGGATCGACACGTCGCCGCCGCCCGCGTCGTCCGTCTCGTACCCCTGCTCCTTCAGCCATGCCCGCAGGGCCACGTCCTGGGTGTTGCCGAGCTGCGGTGTGGCAAGGGTGAGGCCCTCGAGGTCCTCCGGCGTGTCGACACCCTCTCGCACGACGAGGAAGGCGCCGCCCGATGTGCTGCCGGAGACGATCCGGATGGCCTCGCCGTCGGACTGGGCGAACGCGTTGATGGCGGGGTTGGGTCCGATCAGCGTGATGTCCAGCGCCTCGGCGAACAGCGCCTCGACGGCCTCGGGACCGGCGTTGAAGCTGCTCGTCTCGATGGTGACGTTGTCGCCGACGTTGTCCTCGAAGTACCCGCCGAGGTCCCCGACGATCCCGGGGGCGTGCGTGAGGTTGGGGAAGTAGCCGAGCCGCACCGTGACGGGATCGCTCCTCCGCCGTCGCGCCGGAGGCGGCCGAGCTGTCGTCACCACACGCCGCGACGACCAGGCCGAACAGGAGCACGAGGAGCAAGAGCGGACTGCGGCGGGTTCTGGGGGGGAAGTCATGGCGCGCCATGATGCACAAATCCGAGCGGAAAGGTCAAGTATTGCCGCCGGTCCGTCTCCTGGTTCTCGCAGCGTTGTAGCGACAACATGGCCGGGTGGACGTCCTGGCGGAGGGAACGCGATCGGGGAGCAGGTCGCGAGCCCGACTGGCGCTGCTGGTCGTTGGCATGGTGGTGGTCGTGTACGTGATGGCGTCACTCGCGTGGCCGAACCGCGTGCCTCGAGCTGTGGTGCTTCCCAAGCCGGCTGCGACCACCTGGTACGACGGCTGCAACTGGCACGGAAGGACGTTCGAGCGGAGCGGTCCGTTCTGGACACCGGTCGAGGACATGACCGCTCGGGCGTGTCCCGAGGGTGGCCTCCCCGAGGACGACCGCTAGACGGTCGTCCAGGCACAGCGATTGTCGCTACAACGCTGCGCAGACGAATCCTGCCCAGCCGTCCGCAATGGCAGAATTTCCGTCGTTGTCGATCGAGACGATCGAGTTAGGCGGGAGGCCATGATGCACAACTCCGAGCGGAAAGGTCAAGTATCGAGGACGGGCCGCCCGAGCGGTCGTGACCACGTTGACCAGCCGGTTCGATGCACGTCCGCGCGGGGCCTTCCGGCTCATCTTTCCGATCTTCCTCGCGATGATGAGGCGCGAAGAGGCACGAAACATGCTGCTGCTGAAGCTGGCCGTCGAGGCTCGCTAGACCACGCCCAAATTGCCGATCTGCAACGGCGTGATCGGGCAGACTGCGACACCGCCTGCCGCCAGCGCAGGTGGCCGGCGCACCGGGGACACGCCGCGAGGTCCGAGCGCACAGGGGGCGACGCTCGGGTGGCCTGAGCGAGTGTCGTGCAGTTACCCACAATGGAGGTGCACCACTGCACGACACTCGAACGGCCGGGCCGTGCGAGGGTTCGGTTCACCTCAACCGTGGACTCAACGCCTTGCGTCGGTTCTCCAGCGCCGCGTCAGGGTTCGTGGTCCATTCAAGCGGGCGACAGATGGCGCCCCTAGTGTGCCAACGGATGTGGTCAGTCGCAGAGGCGGACACCTCGTGGTGGTGGGAGAGTGCGCCCGCCGAGCCGGAGCCGGAGGTCGACGAGATCGCAATGTCCACGCCGTTGGACGCGCTCCCGAGCACGCTGATCGAGCCGGATCTCAGCGTGCTCAGTTCGTCGGCCGTCGAGGATCAGTCTCAGTTGTATGCCGCGTTCTGGGGTGAGGCTGACAGCAAGCAGCGGATCCGTTTGCGGCGACTGCGCTCCTGGAGAGACGCGCGGGCATAAGCGGAGCGGACAGGCAGGATCCGATCGCCCATAATCATCGTTACGTCAAGTTAGGGCCGTGCTGCACCAGGGGGCGGGCCGCGGCGAGGAGCCAGCTCAGGGCGTCACGCAGCACCTGGTCGGTCTCGCCCTCCTCGAGGTCGCGCTCGACGTCCTCGACGGCGGCCTCCAGCACGTAGAGCCGATCCCGCAGGTCGTCGAGCGCCTGGCGCGTCACGATCAGCTCCTGCTCGCTCAAGCCGAGCTCGGCCCGGCGCTGCCCGGCGACGTACGCAGCCTGCCGACACGCCTGCCGGCAGAACCGGCGGGGACGCCCAGGGCCGAACCGCTCCGGCAGCCCCCGACCGCACCACTCGCACCGGTCCGCACCCGGTGGTTTCGTCATGACGAAATCCTACCGAGGGTCAGGACAGCCGGCGACGGATGGTTCGGCGACCGGGATGGGGCGGGCTAGCCTGACGGGGCTGATGATCCCCTGTGGGAGAGTCCCGGCGACCGGCTCCGGCCGGTTGGTCGGGCGCCGAAGGTGCAACCGCCCCGGAACCTCTCAGGCCACAGGACCACGGGGGTGAGGCGACGCTGGAGCACGAGGCGACAGCGGGGGATCCACGCCATCGACCCCCCTCGGGAGCCCGCGATGCCCCACCCCTCCCCCGCCACCACCTTCGCCGATCGGCACCTCGGGCCCCGCCCCGACGACGTCGAGCGCATGCTGGCCGTCCTCGGCGTCGCGACGCTCGACGAGCTCGTCGACCAGGCGGTGCCCAAGACCATCCGCGCGGATCAGCCCCTCCAGCTGCCCGACGCTCGCTCGGAACCCGAGGTGCTGGCCACGTTGCGGACCCTCGCCAGCCGCAACCAGGTGGTCACCTCGCTGCTCGGCACCGGGTACCACGGCACCCACACCCCCGGGGTGATCCTGCGGAACGTGCTCGAGAACCCGGCGTGGTACACCGCGTACACGCCCTACCAGCCGGAGATCAGCCAGGGCCGGCTCGAGGCGCTCCTCAACTTCCAGACGATGGTCGCTGACCTCACCGGTATGGAGATCGCCAACGCGTCGATGCTCGACGAGTCCACTGCCGCGGCGGAGGCCATGACCCTGATCCGCCGCTCGGCGAAGCACTCCGCGCCGACGTTCTTCGTCGATGCCGAGACCCACCCCCAGACGATCGCCGTCGTCGGCGCGCGTGCCGAGCCGATCGGCATCGAGCTGGTGGTCGGGGACCTCGCGGAGCTCGATCCGTCTGCCGTGTTCGGTGCGCTTCTTCAGCACCCCGGCACGAGCGGGGTCGTACGTGACCTCTCCCCCACCATCGCTGCCATCCATGCCGCCGGCGGCCTCGTCGCGGTGGCCACCGACCTGCTCGCGTGCACGCTCCTCACCCCGCCTGGCGAGCAGGGCGCCGACGTGTGCGTCGGGTCGTCACAGCGCTTCGGCGTGCCGATGGGCTACGGCGGCCCCCACGCCGGGTTCCTCGCCACGCGAGACGACCTGCGCCGGTCGATGCCCGGCCGCCTCGTCGGCGTGTCAGTCGACGCGGCTGGTCGCCCGGCTCACCGTCTCGCCCTTCAGACCCGCGAGCAGCACATCCGCCGCGAGAAGGCGACGTCGAACATCTGCACCGCGCAGGTGCTGCTGGCCGTGATCGCGTCGATGTACGCGGTGTACCACGGGCCGGAGGGCCTGCGGCACATCGCCGAGGAGGTGCATCGCCGAGCGACCCGATTGGCGGCCGCCCTCCGGACGGCGGGGTTCCCGTCGGTCCACGACGCCTTCTTCGACACCATCACCGTCCGGGCGGCGGGTCGGGCGGAGGAGCTGGTGGCCGTTGCGCTCGCCCACGGGCTGAACCTGCGACTCGTGGACACCGACACGATCGGCATCGCGCTCGACGAGACGACGGACGACCACGCCCTCGAGCAGGTCGCATCCGTGTTCGGGGCCTCACTGCTCGCCTCGTCCCACGACGCCCTCCCCGCGAGCCTCCGACGGCGCAGCGAGTACCTGACCCATCCGGTGTTCGCCGCGCACCGCTCCGAGACCCAGATGCTCCGCTACCTGCGCTCGCTGGCGGACAAGGACGTCGCCCTCGATCGCTCGATGATCCCCCTGGGCAGCTGCACGATGAAGCTGAACGCCACGACCGAGATGGCCGCCGTGACCTGGCCCGAGTTCAGCCACCTGCATCCCTTCGTGCCGATCGACCAGGCCGAGGGCTACCGCGAGCTGATCACCTCGCTTGAGGCGTGGCTCTGCGACATCACGGGCTACGACCGCGTATCCCTCCAGCCCAACGCCGGCAGCCAGGGCGAGCTGGCCGGCCTGCTCGCGATCCGTGGCTACCACGCCTCCCGCGGCGACGCCGGGCGCGACGTCTGCCTCATCCCCTCGTCGGCGCACGGCACCAACGCCGCGTCGGCGGTGATGGCCGGCATGCGCGTGGTCGTCGTCGCCTGCGACGAGGACGGCAACGTCGATGTGGCCGACCTCGAGACGAAGGTCACGGAGCACGCCGCCGATCTGGCCGTGCTGATGGTGACGTACCCCTCGACGCACGGCGTGTTCGAGGAGCGCATCACCGACCTCTGCGACCTGGTCCACGCCCACGGCGGGCAGGTCTACGTCGACGGCGCCAACCTCAACGCCCTCGTCGGCGTGGCCCGACCCGGTTGGTTCGGCGGCGACGTCAGCCACCTGAACCTCCACAAGACCTTCTGCATCCCCCACGGCGGGGGCGGTCCCGGGGTGGGGCCGGTGGCGGTGCGCGAGCACCTGGCCCCGTTCCTCCCGAACCACCCGCTGCTGCCGGAGGCCGGCCCCGCCACCGGACCGGGGCCGATCTCCGGGGCGCCCTTCGGCTCGGCCTCCATCCTCCCCATCTCGTGGGCATACATCGCGCTGATGGGGCCCGACGGGCTGCGGCGGGCGACGGAGCTCGCCATCCTCAACGCGAACTACGTGGCCGCCCGGCTCGATGCCGCGTTCCCCGTGCTCTACACGGGCGACCACGGCCGCGTCGCCCACGAGTGCATCCTCGACCTGCGGCCGATCACCGCCGCGACCGGAGTCACGGTCGATGACGTCGCCAAGCGCCTGATCGACTTCGGCTTCCACGCGCCGACGATGAGCTTCCCCGTCGCCGGCACGCTGATGGTGGAGCCCACCGAGTCAGAATCGCTGGCCGAGCTGGACCGCTTCGTCGACGCGATGCTCGCCATCCGTGCCGAGATCACCCAGATCGAGCGGGACGAGGTCACGCACGACGACAGCCCGCTGGCCCACGCGCCGCACACCGCCGAGGACCTGCTCGGTGAGGACTGGGACCGCCGGTACAGCCGCGAGCAGGCTGCCTATCCGGTCGCGGGCCTCAGGGAAGGCAAGTACTGGCCGCCCGTCAGCCGCATCGACGGCGGCTACGGCGACCGCCACCTCGTCTGCGCCTGCCCCCCTCCGGAGGCCTTCGAGCACTGATCAGTCGCTGAGGCCGGTGATGCCGCTCCCCACCAGCTTGGCCCCCAGGAGGAGCAGCACGACCATCATGATGACGGCGTTGTTGTCGGTCATGAAGCCCTTGACCGATGCGAGCGGCTTGGTGGCGCGATCGCCTGCGAACAAGAAGTAGAGCACCGGCCCGACGACCGTCAGCGATCCGATGATCACGAAGACGGCGATGACCTCCGCGCTCTGCACAGCGTCGAGCCCCGCCTGCGCGACCGAGGCGGCGGCGGCCAGGGTCAGGGCCAGGTTCTTCGGGTTGACGCCGGAGAGCAGGGCGCCGAGGCCGAGGGACTTCCCGGGCGTGAAGTGGTCGACGGAGCTCATCCACTTCGGCATCTCCTGCGGCTGGCCCGGCCGGGGCCGGCCCTGCCACTGCTTGAGCGCCATCACCAGGAACGCGAGCCCGAGCCCGAGCATCACCACGTCGACGGTCGTCGACGAGCCGGAATCAGGATCGTCCGAACCGCTGGCCATGACGAGGACGAGCAGGCTGACCGCCACCAGGCCCACGATCCATCCCACCGCGAAGGCCGGCCCGTTGGAGCGGGCGCGCGGCGTGCCCAGCATGAGGATCACCGCGATGATCGGCACGGGGCTGAGCGCGACGCCGGCCGCGGCCGGCAGCACCTCGCCGAGGGCCTGTCCCATGCTGCTCCTTCGATCGACCGCTGGGCGAGCGGGGCGACCCTAGCCCTGGACGATCTCGGCGATCTCCTCGAGCAGGAACGGCGGACCGCTGACGAGGAGCGTGGTGACGCAGCTCTCCCGCCACGCCTCGAGGTCGTCGCGGATCTTCTCCTTCGGGCCCACCAGGTAGACGTCCTGCACCATGTCGGTGGACACGTAGCCGGCCGCCTCGTCCTTGCGGCCGGCCAGGTAGGCCTCCTGGATCTTGTCGCAGGCCTCTTCGTACCCGAGCCGCGCGAACACGTCCTTGTGGAAGTTGCGGTCCTTGGCGCCCATGCCGCCGATGTACAGCGCGAGCGTGGGCCGGAGGAAGTCGGCGCAGGTCTCGACGTCATCGCCCACGATGGTGGGCACCACGCAGGCCACCTCGAACGTCTCCGGCGTCTGCCGGGCCCCCGGGCGGGCGAACCCCTCAGCCAATGCGTCCCGGTAGAAGCGGTCGGCCTTGGGCGAGAAGAACATCGGGAGCCAGCCATCGCAGATCTCCGCCGCCAGCGCCACGTTCTTGGGCCCTTCGGCGCCCAGGTAGATCGGGATGTCGGTGCGCAGCGGGCGGACGATGGACTTGAGCGGCTTGCCGAAGCCGGTGCCCCCCACGAGCGGCATCTGGTAGTGCTCCCCCACGTACTCGACCGGCTTGTCGCGGGCGACGATGGCCCGGACGATGTCGATGTACTCACGCGTGCGCGCCAGAGGCTTGGCGTACTCCTGCGAGTACCAGCCCTCCACCACCTGCGGACCGCTGACGCCGAGCCCGAGGATGAACCGCCCGCCGCTGAGGTGGTCGAGCGTGATCGCGGTCATCGCCGTGGACGCCGGTGTGCGAGCCGAGATCTGGGTGATCGCGGTGCCGAGCTGCACGCGTGACGTCGCGCTTCCCCACCAGGCGAGCGGCGTGAAGCAGTCGGAGCCGTAGGCCTCCGACATCCACACGCTCTTGAAGCCGAGCCGCTCGGCGGTCGCGATCTGCTCGGCGGCGTCCGGGGGCGGCCCCGACGACGGCCAGTACCCGATGATCAGTCCGAGATCCATGCGCGGGACCCTACCCCCGCCCTGTTCGCTCGTAACTAGAACGTGTTCTAGTCTGGTCGGCATGACGTTCCCCTCCGACATCGGCATCGTCGACCTGATGATGGGCATTCCGGAAGGCTCCAAGAAGGAGTGGTACGGGTTCCTCCGGGCCGGCCTCATGGACGACGAGTCCAAGGAGATCGAGTTCCCCGCCGAGTACATGTTCAAGGAGGTGCCCGACGACGTGGAGCCGGGCGCCGACCCGGTCGCCGTGGTGCTCGGCGAGATGGACCACTTCGGCATCGACAAGGCCATGATCGGCGTGGGCTTCCAGCGCAGCACCTCCACACGTGCCGTCGAGGAGCACCCCGATCGCTTCTTCTGCTCGCTACGAGGTCGACCCCAACCCGGGCATGAAGGCCGTGCGCGACCTCGTGAAGGCCTACGAGACCATCGGCGTGAAGGCGGCCAGCGCGTTCCCGGCCGGGATGCATGCCGCAGGTGCCGATCAACGACAAGCGCTTCTACCCCATCTACGCCAAGTGCGTCGAGCTCGACATCCCGATCTTCGTCACGCACCGGCGTGCCCGGCCCGCGCGTGCCGATGGCTCTGCCAGAAGATCGAGCTGATCGACGAGGTGTGCTGGTTCTTCCCCGAGCTCAAGTTCGTGATGCGCCACGGCGCCGAGCCGTGGGACCGACGCTGGCCGTGAAGCTGATGCTCAAGTGGCCGAACCTCTACTACTCCACGTCCGCCTTCGCCCCCCGCTACTACCCCCAGGCGATCATCGACTACGCCAACACCCGCGGCGCCGACAAGATCATGTACGCCGGCTACTTCCCCATGGGGCTGACGCTCGAGCGGATCTTCTCCGAGCTGCCGAACGTGCCCGCTCAAGGACGACGTGTGGCCGAAGTTCCTGCGCGAGAACGCCGTCCGAGTGTTCGGCCTGGAGGCATGACGATGACCACGGTCCCCACCACCGCCCGCTCCCCGTTCCCGGTGCCCTTCGGCTGGTTCCGGTCGGCTACCCGGAGGACTTCCCCGTCGGCGAGCCCAAGGCGCTCTACTACTTCGGCCAGCACCTCGTCGCCTGGCGCGACGAAGCGGGCGAGCTCCACCTGCAGGACGCCGTTCTGCCCCCACCTCGGCGCCCACCTCGGCCACGGCGGGCACGGTCGACGGGCTGCGAGCTCGTCTGCCCCTTCCACGGCTGGACAGTTCGACGCCGAGGGCGTCAACACGTGACATCCCCTACCGCGAGCGCACGAACAAGAAGGCGCACGCTCCGCACCTACCCCGTGATGGAGCGCAACGGCGTCATGCATGGCCTGGTACCACCCCGATCCGACGGTCGAGCCGATGTGGGAGATCCGCGAGCTGCCGGAGTTCAACGGCGACCCGGAGTGGTCCACCGTGATCCGCACCGAGCACACCGTCGACGCGCCTGGCAGGAGCTGGCCGAGAACGGTGTCGACTCCGCCCACTTCCGCTACGTGCACAACACCGGCGGAGGTGCCGGAGATCGAGAGCTACGAGACCGGGCTTCCCGGGCACGCAGATGCGCTCCTGCCAGAAGTTCCCCACCCCGCGAGGGGTGGTGGACGGCCGCATCGACGTCGAGCAGATCGGGCCCGGGCTTCGCGATCGTCCGCTTCGCCGGCATCGTCGACACGCTGGCTTCGCGGTGCACCACGCCCATCACCGCCAACCGGTGCGAGCATCCGCTTCAACTTCACGCTTCGCAGACCATGGGCGACGACGGACGACCACTCGCAACGTCGGGCAGGCCTTCGTCGACGAGGTGGACAAGCAGTTCCTCGAGGACATGCCCATCTGGGAGCACAAGGCGCACCTGGTGCGTCCCGCGCTCGCCGACACCGACGGCCCGTTCATGAAGTTCCGCAAGTGGGCGGCCCAGTTCTACGCCGAGGGCGTGAGCGACGAGCGGACGGTCTTCCCGCCCCCGTGGTGGCCCGACCGCGCGGACGAGGCACCGGCCAAGGCCACTGCCAGCGCCAAGTACGGAGCGGGCTGATCGTCCTCGTCGACCCGCCGCTCTGGCCCTGGCGCGGCCGCCGGTGGGCCCACCTCGTCAGCGACGAGAGCTACGAGGAGCTGCACGCCATGGCCGACGCCCTGGGGATCGAGCGCCGCTGGTTCCAGGGTGACCACTACGACGTGCCCGAGGACTACCGCGAGCGCGCCATCGAGCTGGGCGCCGTGCCGGTGTCGTCCCGTGAGCTGATCCGTCGCCTCCTCGACTCCGGGTTGCGGAGCCGCGGGCGACGGACCTGAGGGTTCGCCGCCTCGACGCGACGCCGGAGGTCAGGCCTGGTGCTTCAGGCGGCTGAACGCGTCGGAACCATGCTCGCCGGGCGCCACGACGACCGCTGCCGCGGTGCCCTCGGAGGTCGCCACGGAGTGGGCGGCGACCCGTGCGAGCACCGATCGGACGCCCTCGTTCCCTCCTCCAGGGAGGTAGAGCCGCACGGTGTTGGGGAGGAGCAGGACCCGATCACCGTCGCGAAGCAGCTGGACGACGTCGACGGCGAGGGCATCCGCGCCATGCCGCAGGTCGATGGTGATGAGGCCATCACCCGCCGCCGCCTCGCTGATGGCCTCGAAGAAGGCATGGGCATCCTCCAGCCCGTTGGACGGAGGCCCGGCGGCAGCTCGCGCCGGCCGGCTGCGACGCTCCTGGGCCACGACTCGGTGGTCGTCCTCGTCCACACCGAGTCGTGACAGGACCTGCTCGAGGGCGCTGAGGTCCGGCTTGGGCACGAAGGCGGGCTCGACGGAGTAGGTCGCGAGCACCTCAGCGTCGCCGTGGTGCGAGAACACGATCGGGCGCGCGCCGACGTCGATGGCCAGCTGGATGATGTCGAAGTCGGAGTCGAACCCGAGCCACATGTCGACGACGACCACGTCGGGTCGGGCGGCGTCGATCAGCCCCAGGGCGGCGGCGGTCGTGTCGGCGATCCCGGCGACCTCGTGACCCGCACGGGCGATCGCGTCCACGACCAGGTCATGAAGAAGCTCATCCTCGTCGCATACGACGACCCTCATCGGCGACAGTCTGCCACCCGGACCAGCCGGTGCACGGGCGCAGCCTCAGCCGAGGAAGGTGCGGTCGCCGGCCGTGGCGCCACCGTCGACGGCCCACTCTGCCCCGGTGACGTAGCTCGCTTCGTCCGAGGCCAGGAAGGTGGCCACGTTGGCGATCTCGTCGGCGAGCCCGAATCGCTGCAGGGGCAGGCTCTTCGCGAAGGGAGAGTCGTTCGGGTCATGGCCCGGCCGCCGGGTCATCGGCGTGTCGACGCCGCCCGGGTGCAGCGAGTTCACGCGGATGCCGAGCGGGCCGAGGTCCATGGCCGCCGACTTCGAGAGGCCGCGCACCGCCCACTTGCTCGACACGTAGGCGCCGAGCGCGGGCAGGCCGACGATGCCGGCGTTCGACGAGATGTTGATGATCGACCCCCCGGCGGCGGCCCGCATGGAGGGCACCACGCTCTTGATGCCGATCATCGTGCCGATCAGGTTCACATCGATGACCCGACGGAAGCGCTCGACATCCTGGTGCTCGATCGGGCCGTAGTCGAGGATGCCGGCGTTGTTGACGAGGATCGTCACGGGCCCGAAGCGCGCCTCGGCGTCGGCGACCGCGGCGATCCACTCGTCCTCGGAGGACACGTCGAGATGCCGGTAGGCCGCCTGCTCACCGAGGTCCGTTGCGACCGCCTGGCCCTCGTCGTCGAGGATGTCCGTGAGCAGGACGGACGCGCCCTCGGCGACGAAGCGGCGCGCCTCAGCCTCGCCCTGCCCCCGCGCGGCCCCCGTGACGATGGCGACCTTGCCGGCGAGACGGTCACCCATCTACGGCTTCTCCGAGCCGACGACCCACATGGCGAAGAACTGGGAGCCGCCGCCGTAGGCGTGGCCCAGCGCGGTGCGGGCGCCGTCGATCTGGTGCTCGCCGGCCTGGCCCCGGACCTGCATGGCGGCCTCGGCGAAGCGCAGCATGCCCGAGGCGCCGATCGGGTTGGACGACAGCACGCCGCCCGAGCAGTTCACCGGGAGGTCGCCGTCGAGCTGGGTGACGCCGTCCTCGACGAACTTCCAGCCCTCGCCCTGGCGGCGCGAAGCCCAGGTTCTCCAGCCACATCGGCTCGAACCACGAGAACGGCACGTACATCTCGACGCACGTCGATCTCGCGGCGGGGATCGGTGATGCCGGCCTGCTCGTAGACGTCGGCCGCGCAGTCCTGGCCGCCCGCGGGCAGCACCGGTCGCGGTCGGCGAACATCGTCGGCTCGCAGCGCATCGCGGTGCCCTTGATCCAGGCCGACGGGCGTCGGCGCGGCGGCGATCGCCACCCGTCTCGCTCGCCAGCACCATCGCGCAGGCGCCGTCGGAGCGAGGGCACGTCTCGGCGTAGCGGATCGGGTCCCACAGCATCATCGAGTCCTTGACGGAGTCGAAGGTGATGTCGGGCTCGTGGAGGTGGGCGTACGGGTTCTTCAGCGCGTTGGTCCGGTCCTTGAGCGCCACCAGGATGCCGATGTGGTCGGGCGCGTTGGACCGAGCCATGTACGAGCGGATGTGCGGGGCGAAGTAGCCGCCGGCGCCGGCGTGCAGCGGCGGCTGGAACGGGATCGGCATCGACAGCGCCCACATCGCCTCGGACTCGGACTGCTTCTCGAAGGCGACGGTGAGCACCCGCTCGTGGATGCCGGCCTGCGACGAGCTGCGCGGCCACGATGGCCGTCGAGCCACCGACCGAGCCGGCGGTGTGCACCCGGAACAGCGGCTTGCCCGACCGCGCCCAGGGCGTCGGCCAGGTACAGCTCGGGCATCATGACGCCCTCGAAGAAGTCGGGGGCCTTGCCGATGACGACGGCGTCGATGTCGGCCCACGTCATCTCGGCGTCGTCGAGGGCCCGCGTGGCCGCCTCGCGGACGAGGCCGGCGATCGACACGTCGCCGCGGGTGGCCTGGTGCTTCGTCTGGCCGATGCCGACGACGGCGACTCGTTCCTTGCCCATCACGTCCCCTTCCAGGACGCAGACGAGGTTCTGCTGCAGGCACGGGCCCGAGGTGGCGTGGGCCACGCCCGGTCGCGCGTCGCCGTCGAGTGATCCGGTGGGCGACCTCGCCGATGCGGATGAGGCCGGCCGCCATCACCGGGTTGGCGCGCGAGCGGCCCACCCGACGGGTTGACGTCCACGTCGTCGCCGAGCCCGAGCGCCTCGCGCAGGATGAGCTCCTGGTGGGCTGAACGGGTGCGTGCAGCTCGGCCACGTCGAACGATGCCGTCGGCCACGCCGGCCTTCTCGCCCGCCGTGCGCGGTCGAGGCCGACACCGGTGAGGTCGCGCAGGCCGAGGGCCATGCGGCTCGATGCGGTGGTCGATGCCCTCGGATCCACGCCGGGCGCGGCGCACAGCTCGCGGGCCCCGTCGCCGGCGGCCAGGATCACCGCGGCGGCGCCGTCGGTGATCGGCGGGCAGTCGTGCTTGCGCAGCGGGGCGACGATCGGCTCCTCGGCGAGCAGCTCGTGCTCGGAGCGGCTCCACGCCAGCTGGGCGTACGGGTTGTCCATGCGCGTTCGCGGCGGCTGCGCGCGGCCACCTCGGCCGATGTCCTCCTCGGTGACCGTGCCGGCGTCGAGCAGCGGCCCGGGCCTGGAGGGCGGCGAGGCGACGCCGAGTCGGGCCACAGCGGGGCGACGTGAGTACGGGTCGAGCTGGCGGGTCAGCACCTCGTGCGGCAGGTCGCCGGGCGACGGACTTGCCGTAGCCGTAGACGAGCGCCGTGTCGACCTCGCCGAGCTGGATCTTCACCCACGCCTCGTAGAGCGCCCAGGCGCCGTCCATCTCGACGTGGGACTCCTGGATCGGCGGCCACGGCCCGACGCCGTCGAGCGTGCATGACGAAGCTGAAGGCCTGGCCGGCCAGGTAGTCGGTGGCTGCCTGAGCAGGTGAAGTCGATCTGCTGCTGGTCGATGCCGGCGCGCGTCCGCACGTCCTGGATGACCGGCATCAGCATCTCGACCTCGTTGAGGTCGGTCTCGGCCCGGACGTTCGGCATCTGGGCGAACGCGACGACCGCGACGTCCCTCACCAGGTCACCCCCTCACCCGGCTGCGTGACGGGCCCGTCGGGCTCGCCGTTGGGTCGGAAGTACTGGATGCTCTCGAGGGTCGGGCCGAGGTCGGCCTCGTCGCACCCACACGGCCTCGACCCGCATGCCCGATGTGGACGTCGTCGCACCGGGCACTCCTGGATGAGGTGCATGAGCGGGAGGTCGGCGCCGTCGAGCAGGATCAGCGCGCAGGTGTACGGGATCTCCATGCCCTGCCCGTGAAGGCCACGTTCACCACGCAGAAGCTGACGGAGGGTGCCGACGTGCGGCAGCTCGACCTGCTCGGTGGTGGGCACGCCGAGCTGCGGGTCGGCCCCGCGGGACGGCACGTACACCTTCCCGCACACGGGGCAGCGCTCGCCGAGGATCTTGCTTCTGGGCGATGCCCTGCAGGAAGCGGGTGGTGGCGACGCCGGCGGTGTACGTGTAGTCGAGGCGGGCGGGCGTGCGGACCGAGCGCACCGGCTCGACGCCCTGGAGCGCCGCGGGCAGGGTGATGTCGCGTCATCAGGCCTCCGGCTCCCAGCACTCGAGGTCGTGGATCGACCCGGTCGCGCGCCTCGGCCCAGCGGGCCGTCACCCGCATGCCGGTGGACATGGCGTCGATCGACGCCGGCGTCGACCGGCTGGAGGAAGCCCGACGTCGGCGCCGTCGGGACGCACCAGGGCCCAGGCGAAGGGGACCTGCGAGCGGGTGCTTGGGCATCGGCTGCGCACCCAGGCCCAGGTGTCGACCACCCCGCCGTGGCCCACCTCGACGAGCTCGGTGAGCTCCTCGCCGGTGACGCTGTCGTACTCGGTGGGCGGCACGATGACCCGGCCGTCCTCGGCCCTGATCCCGACCAGGAGCCTGCTCGCGCAGCCCGGTGAGGAACGCGCCGATCACCGGCCCGGTCGTGCGGCAGAACGGGTACTCGATGATCAGTGGCGCGGTGAGCACCCCGGTGTCGTCAGTCACGTGGACCTCGTGAGCCGGCTAGAAGGAGATGACCTGACGGATGACCTCGCCGCGCTGCATGGCAGCGAAGGCGTCGTTGATCTCGTCGAGCTTGATGCGGCGGGTGATCATGCCGTCGAGGTCGAGCTGGCCGTCCTTCCAGAAGCCCAGGAGCTTGTGGAAGTCGGTGCGCACGTCGGCGGACCCGTAGTAGGAGCCCACCAGGATCTTCTCGGAGAAGAACAGCTCGAAGGCGGAGAACGTCACGAACTCGTCGAGCTTGCCCACGCCGACGATGCAGGCCGTGCCGCCCCGGCGGATGGCGTCGTAGGCGGCGCGCATCGTGCTCGGGAGGCCGATCGCCTCGAAGGCGTAGTCGAAGCCGTCGCCGCCCGGTGAGGCTGGCCTTGAGGCTGTCGAGCTCGTCGGGCTTGCAGGAGTGGGTGGCACCGAAGCGCTTGGCATCCTCGAGCTTCTGGTCGTTGAGGTCGACGGCGACGATGACCGAGGCCCCGGCGACCTTCGCGCCCATGATGGCCGAGATCCCGACGCCGCCACAGCCGAAGACGACGACCGAGGAGCCGGGGGTGACCTTGGCGGTGTTGATGGCGGCCCCGACGCCGGTCATGACGCCGCACCCGACGAGGCTCCCGATCTCGAGGGGGATGTCGTCGTCGATCTTCACGACGCCCTGGTGCGGGATGATCATCTCCTCGGCGAAGGTGCCGGCACCGGCCATGCCGAAGATCGGCGAGCCGTCGAGGGTGAAGTGCGGCGTGCCGCCCATCACCATCTGGATGTTGGAGCACAGGTTCGGCTGGTGGCGCGGCCCGCAGAAGGCGCACTCGCCGCAGGGCGGGCTCCACGCCACGATGACGTGGTCGCCGACAGCGACGTCGCTGACGCCCTCCCCCACCTCGGCGATGATCCCGGCGCCCTCGTGGCCCAGCACGCACGGTGCGGGCTGCGGGATGGTGCCGTTCATGACCGAGAGGTCGGAGTGGCAGACGCCCGTCGCCTCGATCTTGACCTTCACCTCGCCGGCGCCGACGCCGACGAGCTCGACGTCGTCCCGCACCTCCAGAGCCTCGTCACCGATGTTGCGAAGCAGTGCAGCGCGCATGTGTGTGTTCCCCCTGGAGGTTGGAGCCCTACTGGAACCCGTTCTAGTCTGACGCTCCGTCAGATGCGAAACTCCGGGGGTCCACGGACGATGTCAGGCTTCTACAAGTACGCCCAGGCCGACCCCGACGTCGTCGCCGTGGTCGACCCCGACGGCACCGAGCACACCGCCGGCGAGCTGCTGGGGAGAGCGAACCGCTACGTGCACCTGCTCCGTTCGCTCGGGCTGGAGAAGGGCGACAGCGTCGCCGCGGTGCTGCCGAACGGGGTGCTCCCCATGGAGGTGTACCTCGCGGCGCTGCAGGCCGGCTGGTACTACGTGCCCATCAACTACCGGCTGTCGGCGCCGGAGATCGCCTACATCGTGCAGGACTCGGGCGCGAAGGCGCTGGTGTCGCACGAGCGCTACGCCAAGGTGATCGCGGCCGCCGCTGACGAGGCCGGCGTGCCAGCCGAGGCCCGTCTCGCCCACGGGTCGGTGCCCGGCTTCCGCGACGTCGAAGCCGCGCTCGCCGAGCAGCCCGACACGCTCCCCGACGACCGAGCCGCCGGTGCCGCGATGCACTACACGTCGGGCACCACCGGCAAGCCGAAGGGCGTGAAGCGCAAGCTCAACGACGTCGACCCCGACGTGATGGCCGAGCTCTTCACCGGCTTCTTCAGCCTCTTCGGGATCCCCCACCGCGACGACCAGGTGCACCTCTGCACCTCGCCGAACTACCACACGGCCGTCACGACGTTCGCCGGCAACGCGCTCAACTCGGGCCACCGGGTCGTGTTCATGGACAAGTGGGACCCGGAGGAGACGCTGGCCAAGATCGAGCGCTACTCGGTCACGCACACGCACATGGTGCCGACGCAGTTCCATCGCATGCTGCAGCTGCCGGACGAGGTGAAGGCGAGGTACGACGTGTCCTCGATGCGGTGGGCCATCCACGCCGCGGCCCCGTGCCCCATCGACGTCAAGCAGAAGATGCTCGACTGGTGGGGCCCCGTGATCTGGGAGTACTACGGCGCCACCGAGGGCGGGGGCACCACCGCCACCCCGGAGGACTGGCTGAAGTACCCCGGGACGGTCGGCAGCCCGTGGGCGATCTCCGAGCTCAAGATCACCGACGACGACGGCAACGTCGTGGGCCCCGGCGTCCCGGGCACCGTCTGGATGAAGATGGGCGGGCAGGACTTCGAGTACAAGGGCGACAAGTCCAAGACCGACGCGAACCACGACGCCGACGGGTTCTTCACCGTCGGCGACGTCGGCTATCTCAACGAAGACGGCTTCCTGTTCCTCTGCGACCGCAAGAGCGACATGATCATCGCGGGCGGCGTCAACATCTACCCGGCGGAGATCGAAGGCGAGATCCTCGCCCACCCGGGCGTCGGCGACGTCGCGGTGTTCGGGGTGCCCGACGACGACATGGGCGAGCAGATCAAGGCGGTCGTCGAGCCGGCGCCTGGCTACGAGGCGGGCGACGAGCTGGCGGCCTCGATCATGGAGCACCTCGCCGGTCGCCTCGCCAAGTTCAAGTGGCCCAGGTCGATCGACTTCACCGACGAGCTCCCGAGGGAGCCCACCGGCAAGCTCCTCAAGCGCCAGCTCCGCGACCCCTACTGGGAAGGGCGGGACCGGGCCATCTGACACCGACAGCCCACTACTTCTGTGTGCGTGGATCACCGGCATCCGATGCCGGGCGCACACAGAAGCAGTGGGGTTTGGGCTCAGCCCAGGTGATCGCAGAGCAGGTGGGTGGCCGTCTCGAGCTCCTCGCTCACCCAGGTGAGGTCGCCGACGCCGTTGCTCCAGGCGACCAGGCACGAGAACCAGACGTGGCCGAGCACCTTGGCGATGGCGGCCTCGGTCTCCGCGTCGGTGTCGTCGGGGAACGCTCGCAACATGACGCGCTGCATGACGTCAGTGGTCGCGACCGAGGCACTGCCGGCCTCGCGGTCGTCGGAGGTGAGCGCCGTGATGACGGCCTCGGCCAGCTTTGGCTGGCGCTCCATGGTCGCGACGGCCCGTCGCAGGACGTCGTAGACGCGCTCGGCGGTCGTGTGCCCTCGCGGCGCCTTGGCGGTCACCCGACGCTCGAGGTCTTCCATCCACTCGACCATCGCGGCCGCGAGCAGCGCGTCCTTGGACGGGAAGTAGCGGTAGATCGTACCGAGCGCGACCTCGGCCGACGCGGCGATGTCTCGCATCTGCACGGCGTCGTAGCCACCGTCAGCGCCCAGCTGCAGCGCCGCTACGAGCACGCGCTGTCGTCGCGCCGCCTGGCTCTTGGTGAGGGCTTCCGCCGCGGTGGCCATCGTGAGGAACCTACCGAAGCGCCTTGTGCAGGTCGCGGAAGGGGATGTCCTTGTCTGGACGCGCCTCGGCGGGGAGGCCGAGCACTCGCTCGCCGATGATGTTGCCCTGCACCTGGTCGGAACCACCGGCGATGCGCAGCGACGGCGAGTGCAGGAACTTGGTCGTCCACACGCCGTCGCCTGGCAGCCGTGCCGGATCAGCGAGCATCGCGGTGGCGCCCTGGACGTTGACGGCGGCGGTGGTCATCTGCTGCATGAACCGCGCGTACGCCAGCTTCATCACGGAGGTCTCGGCACCGGGCCGGGTGCCCTTCGAGAGCGCCGTCTGGGAGCGCATCCGCAGGTAGCGGAGCAGCTCGCTGCGCAGGTAGGCCTCGACGACGGCCTGCCGCACGAGCGGCTCGTCGGCCCGCCCGAGCTGCTGGGCCAACGCGATGAGGCCCGGCGGGTCGGCGCCACCGGAACCGCCGGCGATGGCCGTGCGCTCGCTGGCGAGCGTGGTCTGCGCGACCGGCCACCCCTCCCCCGGAGTCCCGACGACGTTGGCCGCTGGGATCCGCACCTCGTCGAGGAAGACCTCGCTGAAGTGGGCGTCGCCGGTCATCTGGCGCAGGGGCCGGATGTCGATGCCCGGTGTGGCCATGTCGAGGAGGAGGTAGGTGATGCCCCGGTGCTTCGGCAGCTCTGGGTGGGTGCGGGCGAGGAGGATCCCCCACTCGGCGCGCTCGGGCTGACGAGGTCCAGACCTTCTGCCCGGTGACAACCCACTCGTCGCCGTCCAGGACCGCACGGGTGGAGACGTTGGCGAGATCGGACCCGGCCTCGGGCTCGCTGAAGAGCTGGCACCAGACCTCGTCGCCCCGCAGCATCGCGGGCAGGCAGCGCTGCTTCTGCTCCTCGGTGCCGTGGGCCAGCAGCGTGGGGCCGACCATGCCGATCGCGATGGCGAAGACGCCGTTGGACACGCCGTGGCGCGCCTGCTCCTGGTTGAAGATCACGGACTCGATCGGCCTGGCGCCGCGGCCGCCGTACTCCCGGGGCCACGTGATGCCGGCCCACCCCCCTTCCGCGAGCCGCCCCTGCCACTCTCGGCACCGCTTGATGTAGGTGTCCTCTGTGTAGGCGGAGGTCCAGATGCCGGCGGAGAAGTCGTCGGGGTGGCCCTTCGGGATGGCGTTGGCCTCGAGCCATGCCCGCGCCTCCGCACGGAACGCCGCTTCCTCGGGCGTGTCGTCGAAGTCCACCGTCCACCAGACTAGAACAGGTTCTAGTCAGGAGCCGATCTGGACCGCCGCCCGCTCGGCGACGCGAGGGCGGAGCACCTCGACCACGACGCGCTGGTGGGCGGGGTGCTCGTCGTAGGCACGCCAGCCGTCGACGTCGTCGCACTCGGCGACGATCCCGTAGTCCCAGCGGCCTTCGCCCAGCCCGAGGTCGGCACCGTGGTGGTAGGCGCGCAGGCTCGGGATCTGCAGAGGCAACGCCGCCAGCGCGTCGTCGATGGCCGCGACATCATCGCTCGTCACCTCGGCGCGCCAGCGGAACACGACGACGTGACGGACGGTCATCCGCTGGTGAGGGAGTCGGCCAGCTCCGACTCGACCGCCGGGACCGAGGCGTCGCGGCGCGCCCACAGGGTGGAGAGGAATCGCTCGACCCCCTCGATGACCTTGGCCGTGCGAGCCGACGGGAAGACCTCGAACGCGTGCTGGGCTCCGTGCATCTCGGCATAGAGCACCGGTTGGGTGGACACCGCCCGCAGGCGCTCGACGAACGCACGCGCGTCCTCGACCGGGGCCAGCGTGTCCCGGTCACCGTGGATCGCGAAGAACGGTGGCGCGTCCGCCCGTACATGGTGGATCGGCGAGGCCGCCTCGAACCGCTCCGGCTCCTCGTCGACGAACGCCTGGATCACCAACGGCTCGAGGAAGCGCCGGAAGATCTCCGGGTCGCTCCCGAAGGCGCCCGTGGGGGTGAAGTCGTACACGCCGTAGAAGGGGACCGCGGCGGCCACGCTCGTGTCGGCGTCCTCGAAGCCTGGCTGGTAGGCGGGGTCGTCGACGGTCAGTCCCATCATCGCCGTGAGGTGCCCCCCGGCCGAGCCGCCGGTGACGCAGACGAAGTCGGGGTCGATCCCGTAGTCGTCGGCGTGCTCCTTGATCCACGCGAGGCCGCGCTTGAGGTCGACGAGGTGGTCCGGATAGGCGACGCCGGGGCTGAGCCGGTAGTTCACGTTGAAGCACACCCAGCCCTGGGCGGCCATGTGGTTGAGGAGCGGTAGGCCCTGCTCCCGCTTGTCCCCGATGACCCACCCACCGCCGTGGATCTGCATCAGCGCCGGGCGCCGGGCGCGTCCCGCCGGGACGGGTGCACTGGGGATGGTGACGTCCAGGCGGAGCCGCCGGCCGCCGACGCGGGCGTACTCGATGTCCTTGACCCGGCGGAGGCCGGTCCGGTGGTTGACGAGGAACGGGAAGACGACGTGGCTGCGCGGAAACCGCGGTGCGTCGGTCCTCCGGTTCGAGGTCGACGAGGGCGCCGCGAACCGTCACGCTCGTCCGGCGGGTCGTGAGGCCGATGGCGAGCAGGATCCCCCCCGTGATGAGCATCAGGACGAGGCCGAGCACCCCAGCAGGCTCCTCGAGCGCCCCCCTGTAGACGAGCCAGGCCGTGGCCACGGCGCCGAACGCCAGGTGATGCCACACGAGCTCGATCGTGAGCCACGATGCGGCGAAGCTCCACGCGAACACCACCGGTGATCCCTTCCGGGGTGCGAGGGCGTTCAGGGCGTGCAACAGGCCGACGGCGCCGAGCAGGAGGAGGAGCCAGCTCACCCATCCAGTCTGGCGGCTGACGACCCGATGGGTGAAGTCCAGCCGTTCCGCGGCATGATCTGAGGGCCATGGAACGCCTCTCCGGCCTCGATGCCTCCTTCCTCTACCTGGAGACGCCGAGCATGCACATGCACGTGGCGATCACGGCCATCCTCGACCCCACGACGATGCCCGGCGGCTATCACATCGACCGGATCAAGGAGGGCATCGCCTCGCGGCTCCACCTGGTGCCGCCCTTCCGGCGTCGGGTCGTCGAGGTGCCGTTCCGCCTCCACCACCCACTGTGGGTGGAGGATCCGAACTTCGACGTCGACTACCACATCCGTCGGATTGCTGTCCCCAGGCCGGGTGGCCACCACGAGCTCGCCGAGATCGCCGCCCAGATCGCCAGCACACCCCTCGACCGCCGCCGGCCGCTCTGGGAGCTGCACGTGGTGGAGGGGCTGGCCGACGGTGACTTCGCGATGGTCTTCAAGGTCCACCACTGCGCGGTCGACGGCGTCTCGGGAGCCGAGCTCCTCGTCAGCCTCTTCGACTTCGAGCCAGGCGGAAAGGTGGTGGAGCCACCGCCGGCGCGCCAACCCGAGGTGGTGCCGAACGATCTCGACCTGGTGACCCACGCGCTCACGTCCCGCGCGCGCGCCAGCAGATGTCCCTGCTCCCGCTCATCGGTGCCACCGCTCGCCGGGTCGGCAGCGTCGCCTCGCGCCACCGCGACCCGGACCTGGCGGTGGGTGCGGTGCCGCTGACCGCGCCACCGACGCCGTGGAACCGAGCGATCGGACCGCAGCGCCGCATGAGCTTCACCCGCGTCGCGCTCAGCGACGTGAAGCGCGTCAAGAACCACGTGGGCTGCACGGTGAACGATGTCATCCTCGGGCTCATGGGGGGCACGCTCCGGCGCTACCTGGAGAAGCACGGGGGTGCGCCCGAGGCGCCGCTGGTGGCTGTGTGCCCGGTGTCGGTTCGGAGCGAGGATGAGCTCGGGCAGTCGAACAACAAGGTGTCCGCCATGTTCACCAGCCTGGCCACCGACGTCGATGACCCGATCGAGCGCCTCCACGTCATCCACAGGGTCAGCATGGGAGCGAAGCAGGATCACGACGTGCTCGGTCCGAACCTCCTCCAGGACTGGGCGGAGATGGCCGAGCCGGTCACCTTTGCGCTCGCGGCCCGCCTCTACTCCGGGATGCACCTCAGCGATCGGCACCGGCCCATCCACAACGTGGTGATCTCGAACGTGCCCGGACCGCCGTTCCCGCTGTACTTCGCGGGGGCCACCCTCGACGCCATCCTCCCGATGGGCCCCGTGATGGAGGGCGCCGGCCTCAACATCACGGTGATCTCGTACAGGGACCACGTCGACATCGGGTTCATGGCCTGCCGCGATCTCGTGCCGGACGTGTGGTCGCTGGTGGACTGCGCGGAGGACGCCATGGCGGAGCTGCTGTCCGCCGTCGGCGCCGCGGACTAGAACGCGTTCTCGTATCTGACGTAGCGTCAGATGCGTGGCGTACAACATCGCCGACCTCTTCGAGCACACCGTCGACTCGGTGGCCGATCGCGAGGTCCTGGTCGTGGGGGTTCAGCGGCGCACGTACGCGCAGCTCGAGGCGCGGGCCAACCAGCTCGCCCACCACCTGGCGTCGCAGGGCATCGGACCCGGCGATCACGTGGGTGTCTACGGCTCCAACAGCGTCGAGTGGATCGAGGCGGCGCTGGCGGCGTACAAGGTGCGGGCGGTGCCGGTGAACGTGAACTACCGGTACGTCGAGGAGGAGCTGCGGTACCTCTTCGACAACGCGGACTTCAAGGCCGTCGTCTACGACCAGGAGTTCGCGCCGAGGATCCAAGCGGTGCGCAGCTCGCTCCCGCTCCTGGAGCACCTCGTCCACATCGACGACGGGACCGAGGCCGAGCCGGGCGTGCTGACCGCGCTGGGATCGGTGACCTTCGAGGAGGCCGTGGCCTCCGGCTCGCCCGAGCGCGACTTCCCCCTCGCTCCGGCGACGACCACTACGTCCTCTACACCGGCGGCACCACCGGCATGCCCAAGGGCGTCGTGTGGCGGCAGGAGGACGTCTTCTTCGCGCTCGGCGGCGGCATCGACGCGTACACCAACGAGCGGGTGGCCGACGAGTGGGCGCTGGCCGAGAAGGCGAAGGCCGTCGAGAGCCCCCTGCGCTCGCTCAACCTCCCGCCCCTGATGCACGGGGCCGCCCAGTGGGGCTTCCTGCGGTTCGCCTTCGAAGGCAACCTCGTGGTGATGCTCAGCAAGTTCGACCCGCAGGAGGTGTGGCGCACCGCCGAGCGCGAGCGAATCAACAACGTCTCCATCACCGGCGACGCCATGGCCCGCCCGATGATCGAGGCGCTCGAGGAGATGGGAGGGCCCGATGCCCTCGATCTCTCCTCGATGTTCGTGCTTGCCTCGACCGCAGCCATCTTCTCCCCCACCGTGAAGGACCAGTACCTGGAGCTGTTCCCGAACCTGATGATCGTCGATGCCATCGGCTCGTCCGAGACGGGCGCAAACGGCATGCGAGTGGTCGCCAAGGGCGACACCCAGAACAGCGGCGGCGGCCCCACCGTCACCGCGGCGCGTGACGCCGTGGTGCTGGACGAGCAGCTCAACGAGATCCCCGCGGGCAGCGGCCAGGTGGGCCGCCTCGCTCGCCGCGGCAACGTTCCGATCGCGTACTACAAGGATCCCGTGAAGTCCGCCGAGACCTTCGTCGTGGGTCCCTCTGGATCGCGGTACGCCCTGGCCGGGGACATGGCGATCCTCGAAGCCGACGGCACCATCACCTTGTTGGGTCGGGGGTCGCAGTGCATCAACTCCGGCGGCGAGAAGATCTTCCCCGAGGAGGTCGAGTCCGCCCTCAAGGCGCACCCGGCGGTGTTCGACGCCATCGTCGTGGGCGTACCCGACGAGCGCTGGGGTCAGCGTGTGGTGGCCGTGGTGCAGCCGCGCGAGGGCGAGACGCCCACCGTCGACGACCTCGCGACCCACTGCCGCGCCTACGTTGCGGGGTACAAGGTGCCCAAGGAGCTCCACCTCGTCGCCGAGGTGGTCCGCTCCCCCAGCGGCAAGCCCGACTACCCGTGGGCCGGCAAGGTCGCCCGCGGCGAGATCCCCGTCTGAACCACCCGATCAACCCCACAGGAGACGTCCCCCATGCAGGTCCACGAGAAGCTCTTCATCGGTGGCGAGTGGGTCGACCCCGCCGGCACCGACGTGATCGAGGTCATCTCGCCCCACACCGAGGAGGTCGTCGGGCGCGTTCCCGAGGGCACCGACCGCCGACATCGACCGCGCCGTCGCCGCCGCCCGCACCGCGTTCGACGAGGGCGACGTGGCCCCGGATGTCGCCCGGAGGAGCGCATCGCCGCCGTGCAGCGGTTCAGCGACGTCTACGCCGCCCGCATGATGGACATGGCCGCAGGTCATCACCACCGAGATGGGCTCGCCGATCACGCTTCTCGCAGCTCGCCCAGTCGCCGGCGCCGTGGATGATGCTGAACACGCTTCATCGGCATCGGCGCAGAAGCTACCCGTGGGAGGAGGAGCGCACCGGCATGCTCGGCACCGCCGGTCATCGTCCGCTCGCGAGGCGGTCGGCGTCGTCGCGCGCCATCGTGCCGTGGAACGTGCCGCAGTTCGTCACGATGTCGAAGCTGGCGCCCGCGCTGCTCGTCCGGCTGCACGATCGTCATCAAGCCGTCGCCCGAGACGCCGCTCGACGCCTATGCTGATGGCCGAGCTGCTCGAGGAGGCCGGCATCCCGAAGGGCGTGGTCAGCGTCATCCCGGCCGGCCGCGAGGTCGGTGAGCACCTCGTGCGCCACCCCGGCGTCGACAAGATCGCGTTCACCGGCTCCACCGCGGCCGGCCGCACGCATCGCGTCGATCTGCGGCGAGCAGCTCAAGCGGGTGAGCCTCGAGCTCGGCGGCAAGTCGGCGGCCATCATCCTCGACGACGCCGACCTCGCGGCCACGATGGAGGGCCTGAAGTTCGCGTCGCTGATGAACAACGGCCAGGCGTGCGTGGCCCAGACCCGCATCCTCGCCGTCGCGGCGCAACTACGACGCCGTCGTCGACGCTCTCGGCGAGACGGTCGGCGGCATGACGGTCGGCGACCCCGACGACCCGACCACCGAGATCGGGCCGCTCGTGGCCGAGCGCCAGCAGGAGCGGGTCGAGAAGTACATCGCCCTCGGCCAGGAGGAGGGCGCTCGCGTGGTGGTCGGCGGCAACGGCCGGCCCGACGGGATCGAGCAAGGGCTGGTACGTGCAGCCGACCGTGTTCGCCGACGTCGACAACTCATGCGCATCGCCCAGGAGGAGATCTTCGGCCCGGTGCTCGCGGTGATCCCCTACGACGACGTCGACGACGCCGTGCGCATCGCGAACGACAGCGAGTACGGCCTGGCCGGCTCGGTCTGGACCGGCGACGCCGACCGGGTCGGCATGGACGTCGCCCGCCGTGTCCGCACCGGCACCTTCGGCGTCAACCAGTACACGATGGACTTCGTCGCCCCGTTCGGCGGCTTCAAGGCTCAGCGGCATCGGTCGCGAGTTCGGCAAGGAAGGCCTCGAGCACTACCTCGAGCTCAAGTCGATCGTCCCGCAGGCCTGACCCCACCCCGGCCAACTGCGGTTCTGTGTGCGCTCGCCACCGGTATCCGGTGCTGAGCGCACACAGAAGCCGTCGTGTTAGATGCCTTTGAACTGGGGCTCGCGCTTCTCGGCGAACGCTCGTGGGCCTTCCTGCGCATCCTCTGATCCGAACACGGGCCAGCCGAGCTCGAGCTCGTTGGCCAGGCCTTCGGCCTCGGTCAGGTTGGCGCTCTCGCGCAGGCTGCGGAGGACCGCCTGGACGGCCAACGGGCCGTTCGCGGCGATCTGATCCGCCAGCTCCCGTGCCTTCGCGAGGGCCTGGCCGTCGGGGACGACGTGCCCGATGAGGCCGACCTCCTTCGCCTCGGCCGCCGTCATCTGGCGACCGGTCAGGAGCAGCTCCGCGGCGATCGTGTAGGGGATCTGGCGACGGAGTCGGACGGTGCTGCCGCCGAGGGGGAAGAGCCCCCGCCGCACCTCGGCCACGCCGAAGACGCGCATGCTCCCCCGCCACCCGGAGGTCCATCGCCTGGAGGATCTCCGTGCCACCCGGCGACCGCATAGCCCTCGACGGCCGCGATCAGGGGCTTGCGGGGCTGGAAGTGCCGGAGCAAGCCCTTCCAGTGGAGGTCGGGGTCGGCGTTGAAGCGTGGTGTCCACTCGTCGTCCGGATGACCTGCCGCCATGGCCTTGAGGTCCGCGCCGGCACAGAAGTGCCCACCGGCGCCGGTGACGATGGCGACCCGGATGTCCGGGTCCTCGTCGACCTCGACCCAGGCGTCGGCCATCCGGACGATCATCTCGCCGGAGAGCGCGTTGCGGGCCTCGGGCCGGTTGAGGGTGATGGTCGCGACGTGACCGTCGCGCTCGAAGAGGAGGTGGGGATCGGGCACAGCCGCGATCGTAGGACGTGGCCGGGATCGCCCAGGAGTCAGCGCGGGGCGATGCCGCCCGCGGTGCGCGCCTCGATCAGGCCGGCGGGACCTCGGTCGCCTGGTCGCCGCCGCCGAGCTGCTGGACCACGCGGTCGGTCTGGGCTCGACGCTCGTGGAGGTCGCGAACCAGCCAGAACCGCAGGAAGCTCGACATCGTTCCCTTCACGTACAGGGCCGCGCCGACCACGGTGACCGAGACGGCAAGGAGACCCAGCACGATCGCATCACGCTGCTGGGGCGCCGGGTCGCCGCCACCGGAGCCGTACGACAACGAGTAGGCGTAGAGGCCGAGGAGCACCCCCACCACCATTCCCGCCACGCCCAGACGGGTGGACAGGTGGTCACGCCGCGCCGAGGGATCGGTGATGTGCAGGTCGGCGATGTCGGCCTCGAACTGCTCGATGCGGTCAGGGTGTCCCTGCATGGTCACTGCCTCCGGGGGCGAGGTGGGTTGATCATGGCCACGCGCTAGTCGACGGTCGAGCCGAGGTAGGCGGCCGAGAGGTCGGCTTGGATGTCCCCGGGCGTGCCCAGGGCGCCGATGCGACCTTGCACGAGGATGGCAGCCAGGTCGGCCACGCCGAGAACGGTGCTCGCGAACTGCTCCACCACGACGATCGCCACGCCGGACGCGGCGATGGCAGCCACCTGGGCGTAGAGCTCCTCCACGATGAGCGGGGCCAATCCCATCGAGAGCTCGTCGAGCATGAGGAGCGCCGGTCTGGTGGCCAGGCCCCGGGCGAGCGCGAGCATCTGCTGCTCGCCTCCCGACAAGGTGCCAGCCACCTGGGTGCGCCGCTCCGCGAGGCGCGGGAAGCGTTCGTAGGCCTCGGCTTCGATGTCGCCGAAGCGCCGACCCGAGTGGGTTGCCATGCGAAGGTGCTCGTGGACGGTGAGGTTAGGGAAGATGCCGCGGCCCTCGGGCACGAGGCAGAGACCCGCCCGTGCCAGGGCGTCGGGCTCCGCCCCGTTGACGCGACGGCCTGCCATCACGATGCTCCCGGCGCTGGCGGGGTGCAGCCCGGCGATGACGGAGAGCAGCGTCGTCTTGCCGGCGCCGTTGGGTCCGAGGACAGCGACCACCGACCCGGTGGGCACGTCGAAGGAGATGCCGTGGAGGACCTCGATCGGTCCGTAGCCGGCGCGCACGTCGCGAAGCGACAGGAGTGTCCTCATGGCGCTGCTCCGAGGTAGGCGGCGAGCACGCTCTCGTCGCGTTGCACCTCGGACGGCGTGCCGGTGGCCAGGACGCGCCCCAGGTCGAGCACGTGGATCCGGCTGCACACCTCCATCACGAGGTGGATGTCGTGCTCGACGAGCACCACCGCCACCCCGCCGGCGGCCACCTCCCGCAGCACCGCGCTGAACACCGCCGTCTCGTGCTCATCCTGGCCGCTGGCCGGCTCATCGAGCAGCAGGACCTTCGGCGCCGTGGCGAGTGCCCGGGCCAGCTCCACCACGCGCGCCTGACCGGTGGGGAGCCGGTCAGCGCGCTGGTGGCCGAGCTCGGTGATGCCAAGCCGCTCGAGGAGCTCGTCCGCGACCTGGTCGGGGTGGGTGCGCCGCGCCGACGTCAGCGGCCAGTCGAACGTTCTCGCGGACCGTGAGGAGCCCGAAGGGCTCGAGCCGCTGGAAGGTGCGGGCCAGCCCGCGCCGCGCTCGCTTGAAGGGCGGGAGCTTCGTCACGTCACCGCCGTCGATGTGCACCCGACCCCGCAGCGCCGGTTGGAGCCCGCAGATGACGTTGAACAAGGTGGTCTTGCCGGCCCCGTTCGGACCGATGAGACCCGTGACCATCCCCGGCTCGGCGGTGAGATCGACCGAGTCGAGCGCGAGTCGCCCACCGAACTGGACGCTGACCTCGGTGACCTCGAGCGCGCTCATCCGACCCGCACCGCTTCCTCGGGATCCCCCGAGAGCCCGAGGACGGCGTCGAGCTCGCGCACCTCGGCGGGGGTGAGCACTCGGTCGATCCCCGCTCGTTCCAGCGCCAGCGGCTCCGATGTCGTCGCTCGGCGACCGACGACCACCTCTGCCAACTGCGGCCAGAGGACCAGGGCGCCAACGAGACCGAAGACGAGGCCCCATCCGGTGATGGCCCCGGTGACGGCCAGCAGGCACGCCGCGACCAACGAGACCACGAAGCCCGCGAGGGCGAGTGGCACCTCGCCCAGGACGGCGTAGCGGGCCGCGATGTCGCGCACCGCGCCGTTGGGGTTGCGACCGAGCGCAACGCCCATCATGCCGGGCAGGACGCGGTTGAGGTTGGCGAGGAAGGGCCACGTGGCGATGGCGATCGGGAAGCCGCCCATGAGCACGCCCGCGAACAGGGGGCCCGCCGCGGTGCCGATGCCGCCCACCACGGTGAGCAGCAGCAGCGGGAGGCTCTCGAAGAAGCTGAACCGTTCTGCGCTCACCGACCCGAGGGTGCCCGCGTAGAGGGCGCCGCCCACGCCGGCCATGGCCGCCGACAGCGCGAAGACGCTGAGCTTCACGCGAGTGACGTCGATGCCGAGGGTGGCACAGGCCACCGGGCTGTCCTTCATGGCGAGCAACCGCTGCCCGTAGCTGCTGCGCCGCACGCCGACGACGAGGAGGTAGGCGAGCGCGACGACGACGGCCATGACCACGAGCTGCGTCTGGCGGTCTGTGGTGTCGATGCCGGGGATGTCCACGGGATCGACGGCGACGACCCCGCCTTCCCAGAGCTTGATCGTCCAGGGTCCCAGCCCGAACGACTGGAACAGGAACACCCATCGGTCGAGGAACACTGCGAAGGCGGCCGTCGCCAGCGCCAGGTAGAGGCCGGAGAGCCGCAGCGCAGGGAGCGCGACCAGCCCACCGACCACGGCACACACCACGGCCGCCAGCAGGAGCGCAAGGGGGTCGCCGCCCTGGCCGTGGTGGGCCATCACGAGGGCACCGATCGCCGCGAAGCTCATCTGGCACAGGGAGACCTGTCCTCCGAAGCCCGTCAACGGGACGAGGGACAGGGCGATGAGAGCGATCCCGAAGATCCTCGACGCCCGCAGCGCGTCGGCGTCGTTGAGGACGCTCGCCAGCACGAGCGCGCTGCCGATGATCACCGCCGCGGTGACCGCGGCGGTGCGAAGCGCTGGGTGCGGGATGTCCTCTCGTGAGGTCAGCGCCGAGTGCGTTCGCAGCTGCGGGTTCGGGAGCACCAGGAGCACGATGAAGAGCACCACCACCGGGATGACGAACCGGAACGAGATGAGGTAGGCGTTGCCGTCTGGGAAGTACCCGATGGCATAGGAGTCCGCGAGTCCGAGGAACACCGCTCCGACGAACGTCATCGGCAGACTGCGCAGACGACCGATCATCGCGGCGGCGTAGGCGTTGATGATGAGCAGCGTGAGGTTCGTGTGGGAGAGCTGCCCGTTGAGCGGGCCCACCAGCACCCCCGCCACGGCCGCGAGACCACAGCCGACGGCCCAGGCGGTGGCCGCGGAGCGATTGGGTCGTGCCCCGTGCAGCATCGCCAGGGGCCGGCTGTCGACGCTGGCGCGCATGTCGAGACCGATCTGCGTGCGGTACAGGAGCAGCCGCAGACCGATGGCCACTGCCACGGCCACCCCGAAGGTGAACAGGTCGTGGTACGTCACGTTCACGTCGAAGATGCTCAACCGCTGGTCGCGGAAGAGCAGCGGGACCCGGTACACCTCCTGGGGTGGCCAGATCCACTGGGCCACGCCGAGGATCGCGACGAGGAGGCTGACCGTGATGATGATCCGGATCGTCTCCGGCGCGTCGACGAGTCCGCGCATGATCCCGCGCTCGATCGCCACGCCGAGTCCGGGTGCGATGACGAGGATGACCGTCGCGAGGGCCAGCGGGATCGGCCATCCCCAGTCCACGTGCAGCTGCCAGTAGCAGAAGGCGCCCAGCATGGCGATCGCGCCGTGCGCGAAGTTGAAGATGCCGGTGGTGGTGTAGGTGAGGACGAGACCACTCGCCGCCAGCGCGAAGATCGCGGCGGTGGACAGTCCGAGAACGGTGTTGCTGAGGAAGTCCTCCATGGCGCCTGACCCGCGGCGCGGTCAGCCCTCCCGCGGCGGGGCGCCGTACTCGCTGTAGTCGCCCGTCAGCTCGAAGACGTTCTCCTCGTCGCAGTTGAAGACGCCCTCGGTGGGGGCGGTGGCCTCCTCGTTGTAGGAGAAGCCGTCCTCCCCCAGGCCGATGATGAGGAAGCACGGGCTCGGCACGCCGCTCCCCGGTGCCTGGCTGGCGTGCAGCCCGCCTCCGGTCCAGTCCGTCTGACCAGCTGCCTCGTCGAGGAGGCACTCCGCCGTGAGGTCCGAACCGCACGCGGTGGCCGCCTGGGCGAACAGCAGCCACGACGACAGGCCCTGCTGGCCCAGCTGGGCCACCTTGCCGTCGGGGTTGTACTGCTCCATCAGGTCGAGGTAGTCCTGGGTGGCCTTGTTCTCCGCGGCCATCTCGAGCGGGAAGAAGGCCGACTGGATGTAGAGGTTGCTGTCGGTGGTGGCGCCCTGGCGGTAGAGGTCGTCGTAGAAGTTGGTGCTCAGCAGGATCACCTCCGGGTGCCAGTCGGCGACCGCCATCTCGTCGGTGAGCTCGATGAGGTTCTGGGGCTGGCCGATGAACTCGAGGATCCTGATGTCCTTGTCCTTCATCTCCCGTACGAAGTTCGCCCAGCCCGTCTCGCCCTGGCTCTGGTAGTCGTACGAGTAGGCGACGTCGAACCCCTTGGCCTCGGCGACCTCGATCGACTGCTGCTTCACCAGGAGCACCGACGGGATGGCGGAGGCCATGATCCCGTACTTGGCACCGCCGTCCGGGAAGTCGCGGGCAGCCGCGTTGTAGCGACCCATGGCGATCTCGTAGATCGAGTTCGGGACCGGTTGCACCTGGAGGTCGGCAGTGCGAGCGCGAGCTGACACCACGTAACCGGCGATGTTGGGCAGGTCGCAGCCCACCCGGACGTCGTTGGGATCCTCGTCGAACACGGCACCGCCACCGACCAGAGCGAAGTCACGACCGCACGCATCGGTCACGGCCGGCTCGTACTCGAAGAGCTTGGCGTCCACGTCCGACAGGACGAGCTCCCGGCCCAGGATCCCGCCGTGCTCGTTGCACCACTCGGTGAAGGCGACGGCGGTGTCGTACATCTCCTCGTTGAGGCCCTGCACCGGGCCGCCCTTGTCCGTCACGGTGCCGACGGTGATGGTGTCATCCGTGACGCCCGCTGCGGTCGCCCCGGATGCATCACCGTCCTGGCACACCGCCTCGAGATCGCCGAAGCCACCGCTCGCGAGCTCGGTCGCGCCATCTGATGACGTGCCTTCGCTCGTGGTGGTCGTCTCCTCGGTGCCTCCGCTCGTCTCGTCGCGGGCGCACGCCGCGGTGGCGACGAGCAGGAAGGCGAGCAGCGCAGCGCGGGCTCGGGTGTGCTTCACGTGGGTTCCCCCTGGGGTTTGCAGGTCGGTCTCGTGGGTCGGACGGCCGTAGCGGCGATTCGTGCGTGTCGAGGGTAGTCAGCCACCTCCGACGGGCTGCATCGCGAGGCTGGCGCCGAGGCGCAGCAGCGAGGGGCTGGCCCCGCCGAGGGTCAGCTCGAGGACCTTGGCCCATCGGAAGTAGCGGTGGATCGGGTAGTCGAGGTCCATCCCGATGCCTCCGTGGAGGTGCTGGGCGGCGTGGACGACTCGCTGCGCTCCGTCCGCGGCCCAGAACTTCGCCGTCATGAGCTCGTCATCCGCATCCAGGTCCTCGGACAACCGCCAGGCGGCCTGCAGGGCGGTGAGGCGGATGGCTTCGGTGTCGATGTAGGCGTCAGCGATCCGCTGCGCCACGGCCTGGAACGTGCCGAGCTTGCTCCCGAACTGCTCTCGCTCGGACACGTACCTGGCGGTGATGGCGAGGGCCTCCTCACAGACGCCCGTCTGGGTGCTGCAGATCGCCGCGACCAGACGGTCGGTCGTCCAGGTGACGATCTCGGCGCCCGCCTCCTGGTCGCCGAGCAGTGCGTCGGCCTGGAGCTCCACCCCGGCGAGGCGGACGGTCCACTGCGGCTCTCCCGATACCGCGGTGTCGCGCTCCAGCACCACCCCCGGAGCGCCTGGCGACACGAGGAACACGGCCGACGCGGACTCAGAGGTGCGCGCCGGCACGAGGATCGCCGCCGCTCGGTCAGCCCCGACGACCAGGGACTTCTCGCCGTCCAGACGCCAGCCATCTCCATCGCGAGTGGCCTGCGTGGACGGGACGGCTGGCACCGCGACGTCGCCTGGTTCGTAGAGGGCGATGGTCAGCGTCGCCTGGCCCGCGATGACACCCGCGAGCAGGTGCTCCCGCTGGGCGTCGGTGCCGAACCGAGCGACGGGCATCGCGCTGCCGACGATGCTGCTGAGGTAGGGCACGGGCGCCACCGTGCGCCCGACCTGCTCGGCGATCAGGCAGGCCTCGAGGATCCCGTAGCCGCCTCCACCGGCGTCCTCCGGTAGGGCGATCCCGAGGAGGTCGGCCTCACCGAGCTCGGCCCACACGTCGTCGGCGAACCAGGCGTCACCCAGCTCGAGCTCGCGCAGTCGCTCGGGCGCGAGCTGATCGGACAGGATGCGATGGGCCAACCCGGCCATGGCCTGCTGATCATCGGACAGGGTGAAGTCCACGGCTCTCCTAATGCCTCGGTACCCGTGGCAGGCCAGCGCCGAAGAGAGCGATCAGGTCCCGCTGCACCTCGTTGACCCCTCCGCCGAAGGTGAGGATCAGTGCACCCTGGAAGGCGCGCTCGAGGCGGCCCGCCAGCACGGCCGCCCCCGAGCCACGGCTCAGGTAGGCGTTGGGACCGAGCACCTCCATGAGAAGCCGGTAGGCCTCGGTGTAGAACTCGGTGGCGAACACCTTGGTGGCGCTCGCGTCGGCGGGGTTGGCGCCGCCGGTGGCGGCCACCTTCCAGTTGATGAGCTTCACGAACTCGAGCTTGGCGTGCACCCGGGCCAGGTTCAGCTGCACCCACTCCTGGTCGGCCACTCGCCGCCCGTCGGGGAGCTTGGTCTCCTGCGTCCAGCGGCGCACCTCGTCGTAGACCCGCTCGACCATGCCGGGGGGGCCGAGGGACACCCGCTCGTAGTTGAGCTGGTTGACGATGAGGTCCCAGCCCCGGTTGAGCCCGTAGACGATGGCGTCGTCGCCCACCTTCACGTCGTCGTAGAAGGTGTTGAAGGTGCTGGCGTTCACCATGGTCGAGATCTTCGAGTAGGAGAACCCCGGGTCCGTGGTCGGGACCAGGAAGATCGAGATGCCGCGGTGCTTGGGTGCGTCCGGGTCCGTGCGGGCGGCGAGCCAGATGTAGTCGGCGTAGCTGGCCAACGAGGTGTAGATCTTCTGCCCGTTGATCACCCACTCGTCGCCGTCCCTCACGGCCCGGGTGGTCAGCGAGGCGAGGTCGGTGCCCGCGTGCGGCTCGGTGTAGCCGATGGAGAAGTGCAGCTCACCGGCGAGGATCCTGGGGAGGAAGAACTGCTTCTGCTCCTCGGACCCGTACTCCATGATCGTCTTGCCAACCGTGTTGATCGTCAGGAACGGGATGGGCGCGCCAGCGCGCCAGGCCTCGTTGATGAAGATGAACTGCTCGACGTCCGTGCGGCCCTGCCCCCCGTACTCCGTCGGCCACCCGATGCCGAGCCAGCCGTCGCGCCCCATCTGGCGCACGGCCTCGAGGCACGCGGGGCCACCGGTGTCGCCCTCCGAGCACTCCGCCTCCACCTCGGGGGTCATCAGCTCCCCGAAGTAGCCGCGCAGCTGCTGCCGCAGCGCTTCCTGCTCAGCCGTGTAGGCGATGTACATCGGCGACCGGCCCCCTGCCGCGAAAAGTAGAACGTGTTCCAGCCGTTTCTAACACATCGTCAGATGAGGGAGGCGAGGGTCAGACGACGGCGCCGGCGGCCCGGAGCCCCCCCAACTCGTCCGGCGAGAACCCCCACGCGAGCAGCACCTCGTCGGTGTGCTGCCCGGGGACCGCCGGGGGCCGATCGAGCTCGCCCGGCGTCGCAGAGAAGCGGGGCGCCGGCGCCGGTTGTGGCACACCGCCGCGCTCGACGATGGTGCTGCGCGCACGCAGGTGCGGGTGAGCCGCCGCCTCCCGCATCGTGAGGACCGGCGCCAGGCAGGCATCCCGTCCCTCGGCGCGCTCGAGCCACTCGGATCGCGGCCGGCCCCTGAACGCCCAGGTCAGGGCGGCGCGCAGCTCGGGCCATCGGGCCTGGTCGTTCTGGTCGGGCAGGGAGCCGGGCGCGAGCCCGAGCACCTCGAGGAGGGCGGCGAAGAACTGCGGCTCGATCGCCCCGACCGCGATCTCCGCTCCGTCCGCACAGCGGTAGACGTCGTAGAAGGGCGCGCCGGAGTCGAGCAGGTTGGTGCCGCGCTCCTCGGACCAGAAGCCGATGGCGCTGGCACCGAAGAAGGGAGCCATGAGGAGGGCGGTGCCGTCGACCATCGCGGCGTCGACCACCTGGCCCTCGCCGGTGCGCTGGGCGTGCAAGAGCCCGGCCACCAGCCCCAGCGCGAGGAGCATCCCGCCACCGCCAAAGTCGGCGACCAGGTTCAGCGGCGGGGTGGGCAGCTGGCCGAGCCGTCCGATGTGGGCCAACGCACCGGCGACCGCGGCATACGTGATGTCATGGCCGGCGGTGTCGGCGAGGGGCCCCTCCTGCCCCCATCCCGTCATGCGTCCGTAGACGAGGCGACGGTTGCGGGCGAGGCACGCGGCGGGGCCGATCCCCAGGCGCTCGGCCACGCCGGGCCGAAAGCCCTCCAGCATGGCGTCGGCCTGATCCACGAGGCGCAGGACGACCTCCGGACCGCCGTCGTGCTTGAGGTCGACGGCGACCGACCGGCGCCCGCGGTTCAGGATCTCGTACCGGGCGGCGTCGGGGTCGCCGCCCGCTGACGCGACCCGGTCGACGCGCACGACCTCGGCACCGAGGTCGGCGAGGAGCATGGCGCAGAACGGTCCCGGGCCGATGCCGGCGATCTCCACGACGCGCACGCCGGCGAGCGGACCCATCAGCGCTCGTGTCCGGCGCTCAGCGGACGAGGGTGGAACGCAGCGCCGGGTCGCCCACCCGGGCTCGGACCGAGTCGACAGCACGCACCAGGGCGGGACCGAACTCGCGCCGCGTGCAGGCCATGTGCCCGTCATCGACGGAGTGGACCATCGCGCCCGGGATGGTGGTCGCCAGCTTGCGCTGCTCGCCGGGCGAGACGGCGCGATCGCGCTCGGTCACGAGGACCGTGGTCGGGACGTCGACCTCGCCGATCCAACGCCGGGCGTTGTAGCTCCCGATGGCCTGGCCGGCCTCCATCATCTTCACGGCATCGTGCCGGCGCATCTCGGCGGCGGCCCAGGTCCGGAGGCTCGCCGGCCGCGTCCCTGCAGCACTGGGCGCCAGCCGACGCACCGAGGCGACCGGGACCCGGCTCAGGAGCTGGCCGGCTCGGGTCGTGCTCGCGGCGGTGGCCATCATGGAGCTGAAGATGAAGCGCTCTCGGGCCCCGGGCACGAACCGATAGGACGTGGCGCACAGCACGAGCCCCGCCACGGAGTCCTGGTGACGTCGCCACAGGAGCTGTGCGATCGGTCCGCCCATCGAGTAGCCGACGACGATCGCAGGCCCCGCGTCCAGGTGCTCCAGCAGCGCCGCCATGTCGTCGGCGCAGTCAGCGAGCCGGAACCGGCGCCGAGTGCGGATGCCGCGGCCGTGCCCCCGCATGTCGGGCGCGATGACGCGATACCGCTCCGCGAGCGGGCCGAAGGCGTTCAGCCAGTTCAACCCGCCGCTCGCGAGCCAGCCGTGCAGCAGCAGGACGGTCGGCGCGCCGGGCGGTCCTTCGACGGTGCGGACGAAGGTCGTCCCGCGCCCGGGAAGGGTCACCCGTCCACCGTGCGGGAGTCGCGGGTGCGGCGCCAGCTCCGTCACGACCATCGGAACAACCCTACGGCAGTCGGTGAGCCGGTCTCGTCATGTGGTCGGCACTAGCGTCCCGCACCATGACGACCCTCGATCGAAGCGCGGTCGACGCGCTGCTCGCGCGAGCCCGTCGCGACGTGGACGATGGCCTCCTCCCCGCCTGCCAGGTCGCCCTGGCGCTCGACGGTGAGGTGCTCGTGCACGAGGCGTTCGGTGCCGCCGACGTCGACACCCGGTTCACGATCTTCTCGGCGACCAAGCCCTTCGTCGCATCGCTGGTCTGGCAGCTCCTGGGCGAGGGCGTCCTGCGGCCGGAGCAGCCCGTGCACGAGGTGATCCCCGAGTTCGGCACCCACGGCAAGGACGCCATCACGCTCGACCACGTACTGCAGCACACCTCGGGGTTCCCCCGGGCGCCGCTCGCGGCACCGCGCTGGTCCACGCACGAGGGCCGCCGCGAGGCCTTCGGCGCGTGGCGGCTCAACTGGCCCGTCGGTTCCCAGTTCGAGTACCACCCCACCTCGGCACATTGGGTGCTCGCGGAGCTCGTCCACGAGGTGACCGGGCTCGACCACACCGAGGCGCTGCGCTCGAGGGTGCTCGAACCGCTCGACCTGTCCGAGTTCGCGCTCGGACCCTCGCTCGAGGAGCAGGATCGCATCGCCGACCTCGTGCTCGTCGGCGAGCCCGCCACTCCCGACGAGCTCGAGGCTGCCCTCGGGATCCGGGAGATCGACGTCGGGGAGGTGACCGACGACGCACTCCTCGGTCTCAACGACGCCGTCGCCCGCACCGTGGGCCTGCCCGGCGGCGGTGGGATCTCGACCGCAGCCGACGTGGCGGCCTTCTACCAGGCCCTCCTGCACGATCCGAAGGAGCTCTGGGATCCGGCGGTGCTCGCCGACGCGACGGGCGTCGTTCGCAACACCTTCCCCGATCCGCTGCTCGGCGTCCCGGCCAACCGCACTCGTGGCCTCGTCGTCGCGGGGGACGACGGCCGCTCGCACCTGCGAGGCATGGGACGCACGGTCTCTCCTGCGGCTTTCGGGCACAACGGCGCCGCCGGGCAGATCGCCTGGGCCGATCCCGCGACCGGGCTCTCGTTCTGCTACCTGACCAGCGGCCGGGACCGCAACGTGCTGCGGGAGTACCGGCGGACCACCGCGCTCTCGAGCTTGGCCGCTGTCTGCGCGGCCTGAGGGACGACGGTGCGAATCACCGCCAAGGTGGACTACGCGGTGCGGGCCGGCGCCGAGCTCGCCGCCCATGCCGCTCGGCATGGGGCCAAGGTGCCGATGAAGGGCGATGCCGTCGCGACGGCCCAGTCGATCCCGGTCCGGTTCCTCGAGAGCATCCTGGCCGAGCTGCGTCGATCGGGGATCGTCGGGAGCCAACGTGGGTCGGACGGCGGCTACTGGCTCGCACGACCCGCAGACGAGGTGACTGTCGCGGACGTCATCAGGGCGGTGGAGGGACCCCTCGCCGACGTCCACGGGGAGCCCCCGGAGGAGGCGGTGTACGACGGCGCGGCCGTCGAGCTCCAGCGCGTCTGGATCGCGACGCGCGTCGCGCTGCGAGAGGTGCTCGAGGCGACGACGCTCGCCGACATCGCCTCCGGCACGCTCCCGCCGAGCATCGTCGCGCTGGCGGCGCGCCCAGACGGTTGGGCCCGTCGCTAGACAATCAGTACGGTGGTGCGCCCACCCGCCCGTAGGGCCATTGCACCCGGAGCCACGTCCCCATGCCCCGCAGGATCGAGATCGAGCTGACCAGCTCGCGCGACGACGGCTCATGGACCTGGCGAGCCGCGGGAGCGAAGGCCCCCAAGGGCACCGTGGCCGGCACGCTGCTACCGAGCGGCGCGAAGGTCGGCGACGTGCTGCGCGTCGATGCCGAGTTCTTCGTCGATGGCATCGAGATCACCGGCGTCCTCCCGCCCAAGGGGTCGCGCCAGGAGCCGGAGCGCCTCGAGCTGCTCGTCCCAGCCAAGGACGAGCCGCTGGTCACCACGACGCTGGCCAGGCCCAGCCGCGAGGATCGGGCTCCCCGTCGGGCGACCGGGCGCCGTCGCGAGGGCGAGGCTCGCGGTGGAGAGCGCCGCGGCGGCGACCGTCCCGAGCGCAGCGACCGTCCCGAGCGCAAGGATCGCCCGCCCCGGCGCACGCGTCCGGAGCCTCCCCCCGTGCCCGTGGTGGAGCGTCCGAAGGCGAAGCGCCTGCGCCCGGGGAAGGCACACCGCAACGCGCTCCTCGCGTCGCTGCCCGAGGAGCAGCGCCCGATCGCCGAGCAGGTGGTGCTCGGTGGGCTCCCGGCCGTTCGTCAGGCGATCGAGAAGCAGAACGCCGAGCGGACCGCCGCCGGTGAGGCACCCATCGCGGCCGGACCGCTGCTCGAGATGGCCGAGAAGCTGGTGCCCAAGGTGCGCACCGCTGAGTGGCGCGATCGCGCCGAGGCGGCCCAGCGCGACCTCGAGGTGCTCGACCTGCGCGACCTGCGGTCCGTGGTGTCGACCGCCGACGCGGCGGCCAAGGACGACGAGACCCGAGCCTTGGCCCAGGAGCTGCGGGCCGGTCTGGCCGCGCGCGCCGAGGCCGAGCACCAGGCCTGGCTGGTGGAGCTGACCGCGACCGTCGAGGTCGGCCGGATCGTCCGTGCGCTGCGCCTGAGCTCGAGGCCTCCCAAAGCCGGTTCCCCGCTTCCGGCTGACCTGGCCACGAAGCTCACCGACGGGGCGTCCGCCGCGCTCACGGCGGACGCGGCGCCGGAGCGGTGGGTCGCGGTCCTGGATGCCCTCGCCTTCGCACCCGTGCGCGACAAGGTCATCCCGGCCTCACTGCCCAAGGAGCTGCACCCGGACGTCACGGCCACGATCGCTCGCCTCGCCACGCGCATCCCGAAGATCGCCCACATCTTCGAGATCACCCCCGATCGCAACGCGCCCCGGCCCAAGACCGAGCGCCGGCGCCCGCCCAAGAAGCAGCCCGCCAAGCCCAAGTCCGACAGGCCCAGGTCCGACAGGCCCAAGGCCGAGAGGCCGCCGAAGGACGAACCACAGGCCACGGCGGCCCTTTCCGAGGTCGCTCCGAGCGATGAGCCCACCGCAGAGGAGGCGCCAGCGCCCTCTGAGCCGGAGGCGGACACGCCGAGCGCGCCTGCCGAGCCCGACCCCGGCAAAGCCGCTGGGGGTGCGGGGGTCTCCCAAGCAGATGCGCCGGAGGGCGGCTCCGCTGAACCGACCGAGCCGCAGGCGAGCACCCCTGAGACCGCCGAGGAAGCTCCGCTTCCGAGCGCGGAACCGACCGAGCCGCAGGCGAGCACCGAAGAGAGCTAGCGCTAGCTCGTGGGAGGTGGCCGCAGGCCGCCGAGCTCGAAGCTGCGACCCCGGTAGTCGCCGGTGATGGGATCCTCGTCCCAGCGGGCACCGCACGACGCGCAGGCGCACGAGTCGAGCCTGAGCGAGGCGAGGTAGAGCCGCTCCACCTCGTAGGACTCACAGAACGGGCACTGCAGGTGCCCCGCTCGCTCTTGCATGTGCCTCACATCGCCGCGTCGTCTGTCGCTTCGAGGAGGGTACCGCGACGTGGCTAACGTGCTCGCCATGTCTGTCGACTACGAGAAGCGTGGCCCGTTTGCGATCGTCAAGATCAACCGGCCGGAGGCGCGCAACGCCGTCAACGGCGCGGTCGCGCAGGGCATCGAGGAGGCCATCGACCAGATCGAGTCCGACGACTCGGTGTGGGTGGGGATCATCACGGGCGAGCCCCCGGTGTTCTGCGCCGGTGCCGACCTGAAGGAGATCAACGCCGGCAACGCCGCTGGCCTGGCCACCGCCAAGGGCGGCTTCGCCGGGATCGTGCAGCGAGAGCGCACCAAGCCCATGATCGCGGCCGTCGATGGCCCGGCACTCGCCGGCGGCACCGAGATCGTGCTCTCCTGCGACCTCGTGGTGGCGTCGACCACCGCGACCTTCGGCATCCCGGAGGTCAAGCGATCCCTGGTGGCTGGGGCCGGTGGGCTGTTCCGCCTCGGGCGCAAGATCCCCCTCAACATCGCCATGGAGCTCACCCTCACCGGTGACCCGATCGACGCCGCCAGGGCCCATCACTTCGGCCTCGTGAACCGTCTGGTCGAGCCGAGCCAGGCACTGGACGCGGCGATCGCCCTCGCGGAGCAGATCTGCGCCAACGCGCCCGTGGCCGTGCGGGAGTCGCGCAAGATCGTCCTCGAGGCCACCAACGCCCCGGACGACGTCGGCTGGAGGATGTCGGCGGAGGGGATGGGCGTGGCCATGAGGTCGGAGGACTTCTCCGAGGGGCTCACCGCCTTCATCGAGAAGCGGCCCCCAGTGTGGAAGGGACGTTGAGCGTCGTCAGGTGAAGGTGGCGATGATGCCGCTGTCGTGGAGGAGCTCGGCGAGCCCGTCCACCAGCCGCATCCGTGCCACCTCGTCGAGCTCGACCCACGCCACCTCAGCGGCGTCGTCGCCCGCCCTGGGCTGATCGTCCCCGACCAGCGTCACCGCGAAGTCGAGGATCACGTGGTGGGCGTCGGGCTCGATCCGCTCTGCCCATCCGAGCAACGGACCACACACGCCCTCCAGACCGGTCTCCTCGCGCAGCTCTCGCGTCACGGCCTCCACGAGGGTCTCGCCCGACTCGACCTTGCCACCGGGCACGCTCCACTCGCCCTGCGCCGGGCCGCGGCCGCGACGCACCAGCAGCAGCCGGTCATGGTCGACCAGCACGGCGCCGACGGCGAGGATCGGGCTCACCGGATCGGGCGGTGCACGACGATCGCCCGGGCGACGAGACCGAACGACTCGAAGAAGTTCTTCGTGGCACGGTCTCCGGGGAGGGCGAGGCTGTCGACGCCGAAGCAGCCCTGGGCTGCACACCAGTCGATGAGGCTCTGCATGGTGACCTCCCCGATTCCCAGCTCGCGGCAGCCCGGCTCCGTGTAGAGGTCGGTCACCACACCGAGCAGCCCACCGTCGTCGAGACGCTCGATGCCGGCGACGCCGTAGCCCATCACCGTGTCATCGAGGGTTCCCACGAGCACGTGGTGGTCGGGCGAGGCCAGCTCGTGCCGGAGCGTGGCGTCGAACGGTGCACGACGAGCGGTCCGCCGCGCCCACACCTCGCCACCACGACCGCCGCGGAGCTCGTCGATCGCCGCGCCGACCAGCTCGACGAGGCGAGGGAGGTCGGCCTCGACCGCCGGGCGGCAGCCCTCTTCCGCGGCCCGAGTCATCAGCTGTCCTGCAGCTGGGCGACCTTCGACAGGATGGTCTTCCGGCCGCGGTTGGCGGCTTCGTAGCGCTGCACCGAGGCCAGCTCAGTCGGCGACAGGCCTGCGAGTCGGTTGACGACCTGTGAGGCGGAGAGCCCGTCGTAGTCCGGGATGGCGAGGTCGGCGGACGAGCTCCGGGGCGCCGCTGGCTCCGCAATCGGGGCGGTCTCCATCGCGGTGGCAGCCGCGACATCCGACGCGTGAGGGCCGGCCGCCGGGGAGGACGCCCGGACGGCGGAGGGAACGACGACCGAGTCGCCGATGAAGCCGAGCACCCCTGCCGCCTGGTCCTGCAGCCGGCTGGCCGCCTTGGTGGCTTCGGTGCGTCCTTGGCCGACCGCGAACCGGCCGATCAGGCGGGCCATCGAGACCTGGCTCCGACCCCGCTCGACGAGCTGGGGGAGCAGCGTGGCCCCGTCGAAGAGCAGCCCGATCGGGGCGTAGACGAGAAGGTCCACTGCGTGCGCCACGGCCTGCTCGACGGGGGTCTTGGCCGAGCCCCCGGTCACGGTGCTACACACAATCTGCGCACAGCTTGCGCTTGGCGTCTGCCAGCTGGCTCGGGTGCTTCACGAGGAAGCACGACTGGCACACGAACTCACCCGGCCGCTTCGGGAGGATCCGACCGGGCCCGTCACCTCGTTCCTCGGGCTCCGGCGCGACCTCCTCCTCGTCCTCTTCCTCCTCGGCCGCGGCGATCCGGTCCTTCAGGATCGCATCGAGGTCGGCCTCGACGTCGTCGTCATCCTCCTCGTCCTCTTCGTCGTCGCTCTCCTCGTCGTCCCGCTTGGCCTTCACCGGGACCGGCTCGTCCTCGTCGATGTCCTCGCCGACCACCACGTCGTCGGCGTCCAGGTCGATCTCGTCGACCGGCAGGTCGTCGTCGACGTCCAGCTCGACGTCGTCGTCCAGGTCGACCGGGACCTCGTCGAGGTCCTCGAGGTCCTCTTCGATGTCTTCCACGTCGTCGATGAGCTCGTCGTCGTCAGCCATTGCGGGTCCTTGCAGCGGGGGGTTTGGGGGGCGGTGCGGCGGGATCATACGCCTGCGGGTCGCGGAACCTGCAACACCCTCGGCGGGGTGGCAGGGAGGCGCCAGGGTACCGACCTCCACGGCGAAGCGGTCACCCCTGAGACCTCGGTGTCGTCGGCGTCAGCGACTCTGGCGGCGAGCCTCGGCTCGACGCTCGGCCTCGAGGCGCTCGAGGCTCGGCTCCGGCGAGTGGTCGACGTACCTCATCGCCTCGGCGACAGCTCGGTGACCGGCTTGCTCGGCGATCAGCCGGTGCATCTCCTGGCCGACCACCCGGTAGGCGGGATGGCCCTGGGGTGTGGTGCGGAGCTCCAGCAGGTGCATCGCCTCGCGTGCGTTGAGGTGGAGGTAGAAGCGGACCTTGTAGGCGAGGGAGACGGCATAGGGCGCCTGGGCGGGGAACCGCTCGGCGAGAGCATCGTGCAGGGATGCCGAGCGCTCCATGGCCTCGTCGAAGCGATCGGCGCAGCCCGCCAGGTCGACGGCCTCGGGCCGTGTGAAGCCGTGCCGGGGGCTGAGCTGCTGCCACTCGATCGTCAGCATGCGGTGGCGCTGCAGGTCACGGAACGCGCCGTAGTCAGCGAGCACGTCGAACCGGTAGGTCAAGCGCTCGAGCGCGCGGCCTGGCTTGTGCCGTCGGTTGGCGCGATCCCCGACGTAGGCGCGGATCACGGCGAGGCGCTCGTCCACGGTCATCGAGCGCACGCGCTGCTCCAGCACCGCCTCGGGGACGTGGGTGTGGGAGTAGAGCATCGCCGTGACGAGCTTGACCTCGCCGTCCGGGTCCCAGTCGAGCAGCTGCACCGGTGGGCCCTCGGCGGGGATGCCGGGGCCATCGGCGAACAGCCCGTCGGCGATCTCCTCCATCGCCGACCGGGTGGAGGCCAGGTACGTGCTCCAGGCGACCCCGCGATCGTCGAGGTCGACCCGCTTGAGGAAGCTGGGGATCACCTTCCGCAGCTCGCCGAGCATGAGATCCGCGTAGGCACGCGACTCGGGCAGGGGGTGCGACCGCATCCGCAACAGGAGCGCCTCGTAGCCCTGGCCCGTGCCGTAGATGCCGACGTTGGACAGCGACGCCGCGGGCAGGACCCCTCGGACCGCATCGAACGCCTTCGCCCGGATGGCCTGCCGGTACACGAAGTCGGAGTCGTCGCCGTCCTTGGGGAAGCGGTCCCGATAGAAGTCGGCCATGACCGGGACGAGCTCGGCGTAGCTGTCGAACAACCGGTCCATGTCGCCGACGTAGCGGAGGCCGAGCTCCGATCCGAGCACCTCGGGGTCGCGGTAGTACCGGTAGCGCCCCCCGAGCCTGGTGTCGTAGGCGATGTAGCGCGTGGACTGCTCCAGATAGGCCATCAGCCGGCCCCACTCGAGCACCTTCGTGAGGAGGTTCGATGCCTGCTCACACGCGAGGTGCACGCCGCCCAGCTGCGCGACCGAGTCATCGCCGTACTCGAAGAACACCCGGTCGTAGAGCTCCTCGGCCCGTCGGAGGCCGACCGTGGCGTCGATCGTCGCATCGCCGGAGATGTCCAGGTCGCCGACGAACTCGTCGAGGAACAGGCGGCGGAGGCTCTTGGAGCTGCGCGAGTAGCGGGCGAAGAGCGCTCCCTTGACCACCTCGGGCAGGTTGACGAGGGCGAAGACCGGGCCGTCCAGGTTCGTGAAGTAGCGCCGAAGGACGTCCGCCTCATCGGGCGTGAACTCCTCGGCGATGTAGACGGTCATCGGCGGTCTTTCAGGCGACAGGGATCCGTAGGTTAGGCCCCGTCGACCTCCGCGATCGCGGACCGCCTGGCCCCCTCCCCCACCCGGTCCATCGTGGCGGCGAACTCGGCCCGCGCCTCGTCGAGGGTGCCGTCGCCGAGCCACAGATCGGCGACCGTCCACGCCATGGCGATGGCGCCCTCGATCACGGCCTGGTCACCCCGTGGCGACCGGGCATGCTCGGCGAACTCGGGCGTGTGGATCGGGAGCCCCGACGGCGCCACGCCGATCATCGGGTGGATCGAGGGAACCAGGTAGCTCACGTTCCCCATGTCGGTGCTGCCGACCACGGCCGCCTCGCCCGTCGGCTCGGTGACCGCGCGCCCGAGGGACGCGGCGTTGGCGACGTAGCTCGACACCATGACCTCGTTGTCGAGCATGTCGGCGTAGACGACCGGCTTCCAGGCGATCGCCACCTCACAGCCGGCCGCGGCGGCGCCCGCCTCGAGGCACGCGGCGACCCTTGTCTTGAGCGGGGCGAGGGTGGCGATGCTCCGGGACCGGACCATCCACTCCGTGACGGCCCGCGAGGGGACGATGTTCGGCTTCTCGCCCGCCTCCAGGAAGACGCCGTGGATGCGCTCGTCAGGCAAGACGTGCTGCCGGAGGGCGGCCACGTTGATGTAGCCGAGCACGGCGGCATCGAGCGCGTTGCGGCCGCGATGCGGGAAGGCCGCCGCGTGGGCCGCGACTCCGGTGTAGGTGGCGGTCAGCTCCTGGACCGCGATCACGTCCATGCGGGCCAGGTCGTCGCCGGCCGGATGGACCATCATCGCGGCGTCGATGCCGTCGAAGGCGCCCCGGCGCGCCATCAGGATCTTCCCGCCCCCGCCCTCCTCGGCTGGTGTGCCCAGGAGCACGATCCGGCCGCCCGCCTCCTCGGCGAGCGCCGCCGCCGCCAGCCCGGCCCCCAGGCCGGCCGTGGCGATGATGTTGTGCCCGCAGGCGTGCCCGATGCCGGGGAGGGCGTCGTACTCGCAGAGCACCGCGACCGTCGGCCCGGCCACACCCGCGTGGGCCACGAACGCGGTGTCGAGGCCGTAGGCGCACCGTTCGACGGCGAGCCCGTCCGCTTCGATCAGCTGCGTCAGGAGGTCGTGGGCGAAGTGCTCCTGATAGTTCGTCTCGGGGTGCCCGTGGATCTGGTGCGAGGCATCGATGAGCCGGGCCGCTCGGACCTCGACCTCGCCCTTGAGGCGGTCCTTCAAGGTCCCCAGGTCCACCGGCGGAGCCTACCCGGGCGGTCAGACCACGCAGACGAGTGCGTCCGGCTCGACCCGGATCGCCAGCGCGGTCGCCGGGCCGAGCTCGTCGCCGTCGAGGAAGACGGGAGTGGGCCGGTCCAGGTCCACCTGGAGGGCCGTCACGCGCTGCTCGTGGATCCGGGGGTGCGGGACGTGGGTGCCGCTCCTCAGCCGCGCCCGCACCTGCCACCGCTCGTCCAGCGGGAGGTCGGCGTCGAGCACGTCGAGGCGCCCGTCGTCGGGGTGTCCGCGTGGTGCGACATCCCATGCCCCGAGGAACTGCGCGTTCATGACCGCCACGACGCGCCCTCGCCACCAGCTCCGGCGAGCCACCAGGTGGGCGACGAACCAGTGCAGCCGTCCGTCGAGCAGGACGGCGCCGAGGTCAACGGGCAGGCGCATGGCCGAATCGGATCGGAGCCGGTCCTCATCGCCGGTGCCACCCAGCGTGCGGCAGAGGTCACCGCCGAGGAGCCCCAAGGGCGGGATCGGCTCGTCGGCTCGCCGGGCGGCGGTCACGATCGCGCGGGCTTCCCGGTCGGAGCGGACCAGCACCCCGTGGGGCGGCAGCGGCCCGGGCTCACCCCACGGTTCACCCTTCCGGATCGTCACCGGCCCCCTCCTCCGCGCCATCGTCGTCGATGTCCAGCGCCGAGGTCGCCGTGACGACGTCACGGTGCAGGGCATCGGCGGCCTGGCGGGCGCGGGCCGCGGTGGCCGGCACCGGCGCGACGTCCCCGATCCCCCGGAGGAGATCGATGAGCTGCTTCACGTTGCGGACGAAGTCGCCGCCGGACAGCTCCTCGTCCTCGAGGACGGCCGCGAGCCCGCCGCCCGAGGCCCACGCGTGGGCGAGGTGCACGAACCCGGCGTCGGGGGCGCGGGTGGTGGGCAGGCCGGCTTCCTCCTCGTCCGCGGCGAGCTCGCCCGCGAGGCGCCGCAGGATGTGGAACCGCTCGCGCACCGTCGAGCTCGGGAACCGCGGCTCTGGGGGCCGGTCGCGGCCACGGTGCTCGAAGGTGAAGCACGAGGCGAGCGCGGCCAGCGACGGGGCGTCGAGGTCGTCGAAGACTCCCGTCGTCATCGCCTCCGCCACCAGGAGGTCGGATTCGTGGTACGTGCGGGCCAGGACCTGGCCCGAGGAGGTCAGCGCCCAGCCATCGAGGTAGCCCCACGCCTCGAGCAGGCGGAGGACCCGATCGAACCGGCGGGCCAGCGACTCGGTCCGGCCTCGTACCTGACGCCGCAGCTCCTCGAGCTCGCGGCCGACGCGCTCGGCCTGGACGGCGCTGCGCAGGTGGGCGTCTCGGTCGGGGCAGTCCGCCACCGGGTGGGCCTCCGCGGCCAGGAACGCGCGATCCGCGCTCGACGGGGCTGCATCGGCGAGACCTTCGGCCGGCGTCACCGTCGGCGGGTCGAGGCGGGCCGTGCGCAGTGCCGCTCCCACCCGGTTCTGAAAGGCCCGGTTGTTGGGGTTGTACGGCTCGGGCAGCTCCACGGTGCCGACCGCCCGCGGGGGTTCGTGCAGCTCGTCGGCCCCGAGAGCACGGGGTCGGCTGTGCTCGTCGACCACGTGCAGCCGAGGGTTGCCCTTGCGGAACGCCACGCTGAGCACGGCCAGGCGCGTGCCGTCGACGACGATGACGTCACCAGGCGCCAACCGGCTCAAGGCGGCGTGCGTGCGCTCCAGCGAGCCCCGACCGACGCGCGCCCGAGCGTCGCGGGTGCCATCGGCGGCCTGGGCGCGCAGCCGTCTCAGCTCCTGCACGTCACCACGATCGCAGTGGGCTTCGGACTCCAGTCGGGCCAGCCGTTCCTGCTGCCGCTCGATGCGGGCCTCCAGGCGCACGACGGCCTTGTCCGCCTGGAACTGCGCGAACGACAGGTTCAGCAGGTGGTGGGCCTGCGCTGGTTCGTAGCGGCGGACGAGGTTGGCCGCCATGTTGTAGGTGGGACGGAACGCCGAGCGGAGCGCGTAGGTGCGGCTCGACGCGAGCGACGCGACCTGCTCGAACGGCACGAACGGTGACCAGAGCACGATCGCGTAGCCGATCTCGTCGATCCCGCGCCGTCCGGCGCGACCCGTCAGCTGGGTGTACTCACCGGGCGTCAGCAGCTCGCGCCGCTCACCCCCGAACTTGGTGAGCCGCTCGATCACGACCGACCGGGCGGGCATGTTCACGCCGAGGGCGAGCGTCTCCGTCGCGAAGACCGCCTTGGTGAGACCCTCCGTGAAGCACGCTTCGACTGCCTCCTTGAACGGCGGCACCATCCCGGCGTGGTGCGCCGCGACGCCCATCTCGAGCCCCGCGAGGAAGCGATCGAACCCGAGCACGTCGAGGTCCGCGTCGGCAAGCGATGCGGTGCGCTCGTCCACGATGGCCCGGACGCGCGCTCGCTCGTCCGGCGTGGTGAGGCGCAGGCCCGCGTCGAGGCACGCATCCCTCGCCTCGTCACATGCCTTGCGACTGAAGATGAAGGTGATGGCGGGCAGCATCGTCTCGTCCTGCAACCGTTCGATCACCTCGATCCGGCGGGGGGTGAAGAAGCGCCGTCGCGGCCGCCCACGGGACGGCCCACGAAGGTGCAGTGCTTCGTCGTCGAGGCGATCGGCTTCTGGATTGGGGCGTCCGTCCACCAGGGTCGGTAGGAGGTGGAGCTCCTGCGTGCTCTTGTCGCCCACGCAGTAGAGGTTCTGCAGCTCCACCGGCCGCCGCTCCTCGATCACGGCCTCGGTGGGGCCCCGCACGGTGGAGATCCATTCGGCCAGCTCCTCCGCGTTCGACACGGTCGCGGAGAGGCACACGAGGGCGACCTCCGCGGGCAGGTGGATCATGACCTCCTCCCAGACCTGACCGCGGTAGGCGTCCTGGAGGAAGTGGACCTCGTCGAGCACGACGTAGCGGAGGCCGACCAGCGCCGGCGACGCGGCATAGATCATGTTCCGGAGCACCTCGGTGGTCATCACGACCACCGGAGCGTCGCCGTTGATGGAGTTGTCGCCCGTGAGCAGCCCGACCCGGTCGGGCCCGTGGCGGCGGGCCAGGTCGCCGTACTTCTGGTTCGAGAGCGCCTTGATCGGCGCCGTGTAGAAGGCCTTTCGGCCCTCCGCGAGCGCTCGGGCGACGGCATGCTCGGCGACGACCGTCTTGCCCGAGCCCGTCGGCGCAGCCACCAGCACCGATCGCCCTTCGTCGAGGGCGGCGATCGCTCGGAGCTGGAACGGGTCGAGGGTGAAGTCGTAGCCGGGGTGCTCGTCCGGCGCGTCGCTCATCAGGCCTCGACGGATCGGCGTCGCTCCATGAGGCGCCCGATCAAGATCGAGGCCTCGTAGAACACGATCATCGGCACGGACAGCATGAGCATGCTGATGGGGTCGCCGGACGGCGTGATCACCGCGACGAGCACGCAGATCCCGACGATGGCGTAGCGACGAGCGCCGCTCAGCTGCTTCGGCGTGATGATCCCGGCCATCTGCATGAAGACCAGGAGGATCGGGAACTCGAACCCGATCCCGAAGGCGAGCATCATGTAGGTGATCAGCGTGAAGTACTTGGCGGCAGAGAACGCGGTGACGAAGTTGTCCGTGCCACCGATGTCGATGAGGAACTCCAGGGCTCGCGGCAGGGTGTAGTACGCGAGCCCGGCGCCCATCACGAACAACACGAGCGCGCTGACGATGAACGGGATGGCGTACCGCTTCTCGTGGGCGTAGAGGCCCGGGGTGACGAAGCGCCACAGCTGCCAGAGGATCACCGGCATGGCGATGGCGATGCCCCCGTAGAGGGCGAACTTCATCCGGATCCCGAAGCCCTCCAGCGGGTCGACCTGGAGCAGCCGGCCGCCGGTGATCGAGGTGGTGTCGTTGGCGATGTCCTCGTAGGGCGCGATCAGGATGGAGAAGATCTGGTCGTAGAGCAGGAAGGCGATCAGCATCCCGATCACGAGCGCGATCACCACCTTGATGATGCGATCGCGCAGCTCCGTGAGGTGCTCGATGAGGGACATGCGGGCATCGTCGGACATGGCCGGCACGGTGGCGGTGCTCATCTCACGCGGTCGAGGGAGGCGCCGGAGGCTCCGGGTCGGAGCTGGGCTCCTCCGGCTCGGCTGCGCCCGCGACCCGCTTCGTGGCCGCACGTTCCTGGCTCGCCGGGGGTGTCTGCTTGCCGGGCGCGGAGGGCTGGGCGCTCACCGCGGCGATCGAGTCGCTCGCGGCAGCATCAGCAGCGGCGGGGTCGGCCACGACCTCTTGGTCGGTGTCGGCCCCGGCGTCGTCGGATGGGACCGCCGCCCCGAGCACGTCCCGGCGCGCGGTGACCCGCTTGGGGTCGTCGGCCGTCTCGAGGGCCTGCTTCATCTCGTTCTGGAAGCCGCTCGACAGCCGCCGCAGGTCGCCCATCGCCTTGCCGAGCTGACGGGCGGCGTCGGGCAACCGCTGCGGACCCAGCACGATCAGGGCGATGAGCAGGATGACGATGAGCTCGCCACCCCCGACGTTGAACATCGCCCGAGTGTACTGGTGGCCCCCGAGGGGTCAGGCGCGGCGCAGGCCCCGAGCCGTGGCCCGGGCGTCAGCGGTGGCCGAACGGACCTCGGCGACCGCCACCTGCACCTCACTGAAGCGGTGCAGCTCGACCTGGAGGTCGGCGGCTGCTTCGGCGATCCCGCGGAGCTGGACCAGCGCCAGCACCGCGCCGAGCGCGAAGGCGACGGGCGGAACGGCCCACAGCAGCGATGTCACGGCGACGTGACGACCGAGTCGAACCAGCCGTCCTGCTGGAGGAGCCGGTGGAAGTCGATGAGGTCGTCGTGGGTGATGGGCTCGCCCACCCGCGGTTCGAAGAGCTCCGCCGGGAGCTCCCACTCGACGAGCGGGACCCCAGAGGCCACGAGCATGTCGACGATCCGGCGCTCCGCTGGCTTCACGACGGACATCTGGCAGGTGGGACAGCGGAACACGTAGCTGCCCTGATCGTCCTGGGTGCACACCCGCACCTCGAGGTCGCTCACAGCCAGCTCGACGTCTCCGCAGTCATGACAGCTTGCCTTGATCACCGTTGCCATGTCGCCCGGCCCTCCCGGCCACTTCGCGTGGACATTTCTTCGTGTCCAAGATGTCGGTGCGTCAACCTTGACGCTTGAGCCCGTCTGGCACAATGGGCCGTCGTGCCCACTCGGCTGCCGTCCCTCCGCCGCCCCCCGATCGGCTTCGCCCACCGGGGTGCGCGGGCCCATGCCCCCGAGAACACGCTCGAAGCGTTCACCCTGGCCGTGCGCCTGGGCGCGACGGGCCTGGAGAGCGACGTCTGGCTCACCCGGGACGGGGAGGCGGTGCTGGATCACGACGGGGTGGTCCGAAGTGGGCTCCGCCGCCGCTCGATCGCGTCCTGCGACCGGGACGAGCTGCCCGAGCACATCCCGTCCCTCGAAGAGCTGTATCGGGCGGTCGGAACCGACCTCGACATCTCCCTCGACGTAAAGGACAGCGCCGCGTTCGAGCGCACCGTGGAGGTCGCGCGAGAGGCCGGCGGCGACGCGCTCAGTCGCCTCTGGCTCTGCTACCACGAGTGGCCGCAGGCCGCGGCCTGGCGCGAGGAGTGCGCAGAGGTCCGCCTGGTCGACTCCACCTTCCTCGGGAGGATGCCGACCGGTCCCGAGGAGCGGGCCGCCGCCCTCGCCTCCGCCGGGATCGACGCCGTCAACCTCCACCACTCGGAGTGGACCGGGGGCCTGACGTCCCTCTTCCACCGCTTCGAGGTCTTGTGCTTCGCGTGGGATGCGCAGCACGATCGTGTCCTCGACGACGTCCTCGACGCCGGGGTCGACGCGGTCTACAGCGACCACGTCGACCGCATGGTCGACGCGCTGCGGCGGGCCGCGTAGCGCTCGAGCGCCTAGAGGCCCCCGATGTCGCCCGGGGGCCAGACGAGGATGAACGCGCGGCCGACGATGGAGTCGATGGAGATCGGTCCTCGATAGCGACTGTCGGCAGAGTTGGAGCGGTTGTCGCCGAGGACGTACACGTGGCCATCGGGCACGGTCTGTCGCTCGATGGACGGGTTCTGGCCGTCGGTCGGGTCACCCGTCTTCGTGCCCTCGGCCAGGTACGGCTCCTCGAGGGGCTCGTCGTTGATGTACACGACGCCGTCGCGCGTCTCGATGACGTCGCCGGGCAGACCGATCACCCGCTTGATGAGGTCCTTGATCCCGTCGGGACCAACGTCCGAAGAGTCGAGCTCGAACACCACCACGTCGCCACGATGGATGTCGTGCAGGTCGTAGCTGAGCTTGTTCACCAGCACCCGATCGCCCTTCTCGAGGGTGGGCTCCATCGACCCGGAGGGGATGTAGAAGGCCTGGAACAGGAAGGTCTTGACGACGAGGGCCACGACGAGCGCACCCACGATCACCGCAACCCACTCGACGGCAGACCGCAGTCGGTCGTGCTTCTCGGTGGTCTCGTCCTCGGACGCGTCGTCGTTCGGCGGGCTGGCGTCGGTGAGGTTGCTGGGGTCGCTGGTGTCGGTCACGGCCGCTCAACGGTAGCGGTCGAGGATGCGGGCGCTGGCGCGGCGCCCCGCGTCCAAGAGCGAGTCGGGGGCGTCGACGACCGTCGCCTGCGGGCCGAGGCCGACGAGCAGGCGCTCGAACCAGCCCTCGGCGGCGACCGCGAGCCGCACGCGCAGCGTGCCGTCCGGCCGTTCCTCGACTCCCTCCACGGGGTAGGCCTCGGCGACCCAGGCCGCCGACGGCGCGAGGTCGAGCACGACGCGCGGATCGTCGTCGTCCGGCTGGAACACGCCGACCGCTGGTGCCGCGGGCGGCGGCTCGAAGCGTTCGTCGAGCAGACGGGCGCTGGCGATCCGGTCGACACGGAACCGGCGCTCACCGCCGGCCATGTGGCAATGCCCGAGTACGTACAGGCTGCCGTCCTGCGCGTGCACGACGTACGGGTCGAGGTCCCGTTCGGTGCGCACGTCTCGGCCGAAGGAGTAGTAGTCGAGGTGCACCCTCCGGTGCTCGGTCACCGCCGTCCTCAGCAGGTCGAGCACGTCCGCGCCCCCGAGCCCGAGATCGACGTCGAGCACCTGACCGGCGTCGACGCCGAGGACCGACGCGAGCTTGGCGACGCCGCGCGCGAGGGCGCCGTCGTCGTCATGGCCCGGGAGCGCCAGCACGCTCGCACCGGCGGTCAGGAGCGCGACCGCCTGGTCGGGGGTCAAGCGCTGCGGTGCGTCGAAGACGTCGGCGAAGTGGATCCACACGCGGTCGCCTTCCTGCACCACGTCGATGAGCGCGTCGGGAGTGTACGGCGGCAACCCCACCAACCACATGACCTCCAGGTCGGCCGCGAGCTCCTTGGGCGTGACATCGAAGCGAGCGCACACCTCGTCGAGCGTCGGGCCGTCGTGCGCCGCGATCCAGGGAACCATCGACAGCAGGCGCTGCATCCGCGCGGCCGAGGTGGTTGCGCTCACGACAGCCACGCGATCAGGTCGTCCCGAAGCTCCGCGGGCTCGAGCACCTCGGCATGCTCGAGGAACGACAGCACGAACGACCGGAAGGCTGCGCGGTTGGTGACGGGCAGCTCGACCACCACGGAGCCGTCAGCCTCCTCCCCCACCACGTGGTCGGGCCCGACGTGCTGCACCGCCCACACGGCCTGGGGGGCGTCGATCCGCACGCGCGCCCGTACCGGCTCCTCCGCCCCGAGCTCCCACGCGCCACGAGCCCGGCCCGGCACGGCGGTCACGGGCGGATCGAACGGGGGCTCGTCCGTGAGGCTGACCGCGCCCTCGATGCGATCGAGGCGGTAGTTGCGCTCCTCGTCACGCAGGTGGTCGTGGCCCGTCAGGTACCAGCGGCCGCGCTGGAACTCCAGCCTGTACGGATCAACGGTGCGCTCCTCGTCGTGGTATCGGAGTCGGACCGGCGTGCAGCTGGAGACGGCCCCGAAGAGACGCGCCAGGTTCGGATCAGCCGGCAGGGGGGCCACGTGCACGCCCAGGTCGTGGCTGCCCTCCGTGACCAGGCCTCCGAGCTTCAGGAGCCCCTCGGTGGCGGGAAGCCCCTCCACCTGCACCGCGGACGCCGCCAGGTGGAGAGCAGCCAGCTCCTCGGAGGTGAGCCCCGGGTCGCGGAGCGTGTACTCCTCGCGAGGGATGCGATAGCCGTCGACCTCGGGGATGATCCCCGTCACCTTCTCGATCCGCAACGGGATCCCCATGGTGCGCAGCTCGTCCTTGTCGCGCTCGAAGGCGCGCCGGAAGGCGACCAGGTCCTCCGGGTAGTCGAGCTGCCGCTGGATCTGCTCGGCCGTGAGCGGCCGACGGGCATCCAGGAGCAGCGCGGTCAGGTTGAGGAGACGCTCCAGCTTCTGACCCGACACCCGCGCACCCTATCTACAGGAGCGACGCCGCCAACGCCCCTGCCGCGGCCGTGGCGCGGAAGAACAGGGGGTCCTCCGCCGGCCCGCGCCCCATCGTGGTGACGTGGAGGCCGAGCCTGTCGAGGAGCGCCGGGACGTCGGGGCCCGGCACGACCCGCACGTCGTGCCGGGGGTGCTCGAAGGCACCCTCCTCGGGCGCGGCGACGAGCACCGACGAGCGCACGAGGTCGAGGGCGGTGCGGGTGTGGTGGCTCACACCTCGGTGCCGCTCCCGCGGGTCGCCGTCTGACATCCGGAGGACGGCGACCGGTCGACCGCCGAGCGCCGCCGCCGCGTCGAGCACGGCAGGCGACCTCGAGGGCCGTGGTGCCTAGCGGCGAGTCGGTGCCGACCACGCCCGGTCCCATGGCCACGATCGCGACATCCGCGTGGGTCACGTGGCGGGCCAGGGCCAGCGCCGAGGGCACCGACACGGCCTCGAGGTCTCCGCCGAAGGCATGGCCGGCCGTGATGGTCGTGTCGATCAGCCCGACGCGCGTCATCGCCTCGACGAGGTCAGAGATGACGATGGGGCAGCGCGGCGCCATCGGTCATCACGTAGGTGAGCCGAGCGGCGGGGACCGTGGCCCGGATGGCGGCCGCCACCCCAGGCACCTGGCTGTGGAGGCTGCCGACGACCACCGGCATCCCCTCGAGGTCGGTCGCCGACCTCGGATGGTGCTCCTCGGTGGACCCTGCGTCGACCTGGAGGCTGGTGTACCGCAGCTTCATGATGTGGCCTGGCCCCGGCTCGTCGAACACCTCTCGCGCGAGGTTCCAGTGCACGACGTGCCAACCGCCGGTGCCGAGGCCGAGGTCGACCGCGGTCGTGTTCAGCACCACCCGGTCGCCGACGGCGACGAGGCCGGTGAGCTGCGTGAGCACGTAGGCGCGGCCGAGGTCGGTGTCGACCCGCTGGAGCCCAGGCCGCTCCTCGAGGAGCCCGGTCACCTCGGCGGTGTCGGAACGTGGGCACTACAAGGACGCGATGAGCTTCTCGACCCGCTCGTCGCGCGACCTGAACGGGTCCTTGCAGAGGACCGTCCGCTGGGCCTGGTCGTTGAGCTTCAGGTGCACCCAGTCGACGGTGTAGTCGCGCTTGCGCTCCTTGGCGCGCCGGATGAACTCGCCGCGGAGGCGGGCCCGCGTCGTCTGCGGCGGGGTCTCCACGGCCTCGTCGATGTCGGCGTCCGTGCAGGTCCGCTCCACGAGCCCGGCGTCCTGCAGCTTGTAGAAGAGCCCCCGCTGGCGGCTGATGTCGTGGTACTGGAGGTCGATCAGCGCCACCTTCGGGTGCGTGAGGGGCAGGTCGTGCTTGGCGCGGTAGCCCTCGATCAGCTTGTGCTTGATCACCCAGTCGCACTCCCGATCGAGATCCATCGGGTCTCGCTCGATGGTCGTCACGCAGTGCTCCCACATCTCGAGCGCCTGCTTCTCCTGCGGCGACAGGTCCTTGGTCTCGGCGTACTTCAGCGCCTGGCCGAGGTACTCGCTCTGGATGTCGAGGGCCGACAGCCTCGCGGCCGTTCGCGAGGCGGACCTTGCGGCGACACGTCAGTGTCGTGGCTGATCTCGCGGATCGCCCGGATCGGGTTCTCGAGCGTCATGTCACGCAGCACCGGCTCGGGCTCCTCGAGCATCCGCAGCAGGATCGACGTGGCCCCGACCTTCAGGAAGGTGGCGTACTCGCTCATGTTGGAGTCGCCCACGATCACGTGGAGCCGTCGGTAGCGCTCGGCGTCGGCGTGCGGCTCGTCGCGGGTGTTGATGATCGGACGGCTGCGGGTGGTGGCGGACGACACGCCCTCCCAGATGTGCTCGGCCCGCTGGGCGATGCAGAACATCGCCCCGCGGGCGGTCTGCAGCACCTTGCCGGCCCCGGCGTAGATCTGCCGCGACACGAGGAACGGGATCAGGACCTCGGCGTAGTGACCGAAGTCGTCACGCCGCGACGGTGAGGTAGTTCTCGTGGCAGCCGTAGCTGTTGCCGGCGGAGTCGGTGTTGTTCTTGAACAGGTAGATGACGCCCCGGATGCCCTCCTCGCGAAGGCGCTGCTCGGCGGACCCGAGGAGCTGTTCCAGGATCCGCTCGCCCGCCTTGTCGTGCGTCGACGAGGTCGAGGATCGAGTCGCACTCGGGGGTGGCGTACTCGGGGTGCGAGCCGACGTCGAGGTACAGCCGGGCGCCGTTGGCGAGGAAGACGTTGCTGCTGCGGCCCCAGGACACGACACGGCGGAACAGGTAGCGGGCGACCTCGTCGGGGCTCAGCCGCCGCTGGCCCCGGAGCGTGCACGTGACCCCGTACTCGTTCTCGAGTCCGAAGATCCGGCGCTCCATGGGAGCAACATAGGACCTGCGCCGCCAGACGCGGCATCATTCAGTGCCGAAGGCCCCTACTTGTCGCACGGGAAGGCTCCGCCTTCCCGCGCGAGTCCGTTACCGGCGTCAGGACGGAAGCAGCGCCACGAGCTCGTCGTCCTCGATGCGTCGGAAGGCACGGCGTCCGTTCGCCCGCGCGAGCACGGCGACCTCGAGCTCCCCCGCCAGGAGCGTGCGATCCGGGCCGGCGAGCGCGGCGACGGCGGCGGTGAGGGCGCCGGCCAGGTCGAGGCCTGGGTGGAACGCAGCCTCGAGGCGGGCGCCGATCGCCTCGGCGTCACCGCCGATCACGCTGAAGGTGTCCTCGTCAACCACGCGTGCCGTCGTAGAGGATGTGGAACATCTGGTCGTCGCCGGGCTCCGACCCGACCTCGGCGACGAGGATCTCCACCTCCATGGGCTTCATCTCGTGGGTGAAGATCTGGCCGAGCATCTGGGCGTAGGCGTTGGCCAGGCTGCGGGCGTCGACGTCCTCGCGGCTGTACTGGTAGCCCTTGAGGTCGGCGTGACGGACGCCCGCGATGCGGAGCTGGTCGAACTCGTTGTACTTGCCGACCCCGGCGAACGCGATGCGGTCGTAGATCTCGCTCACCTTGCGCAGCGTGGCCGAGCTGTTCTCGGCGGCGATGAGGATGCCGTCGGTGTAGAGGACGGCCACGGCGCTGCGGCCGCGGGCGATGCCCTTCCGCGCGTAGTCGGCCCGGTCCTTCATCACCTGTTCCGGCGCGACGTAGAACGGCATGCGTCATGACGACGGACCCTCCTGCGATGAGTGCTTCGACCAGCGTGCGGAGCTCGTCGCTCCTCCACGCGCTCGGTGAAGCCCTCGGCGGTGATGGTGGCCACCACGGGGAAGATCCCCCGCACGAGGTCGGGGCCGCCGGTGGCCGAGTCCTCGTCGGCCGCCTCGATACAGCGCGTGGATGACGAGGTCGATGGCTTCGTCACGCGGTCATGCCGTCGCGGAAGCCGAGCTTGACCACGGTGCCGGCGTGCAGGCTGCCCGGAACCCGACTCGACGTGGTTCGTGCTCCTCGTAGCGCCCGCCGGTGACGTCGTACTCGAACAGGCGGCCCTGGCCGCGGCAGCTGGTCGAAGCCGGCGAAGAGCGGCACCACGGCCAGGCCCTGCATCGCGGCGGGCAGGTTGCTGCGCACCATCTGGGCGAGCTGGTTGGCCTTGCCCTCGAGGCTGAGGACGGTGCCCTCGACCTTCTCGTAGTGCTCGAGCTGGAGCTGGAACAGCTTCACCATCTCGACCGCCGGGCCTGCGGCGCCGGCGATGGCCACCCCGCTGAAGCGGTCGGCCGGGAACACCTTCTCCATCGTCCGGTGGGAGATCAGGTTTCCCGACGTCGCCCGCCGGTCCCCCGCCATCACGACCCCGTCGGCGTAGCGCACGCGCCAGCACCGTGGTGCCGTGGGTGATGGTGAGGTCGTGCGGCGCCTGCGGGAGCGCGTCCGTCGGGCGGGTGCGCCGCAGCAGCTCTGCGAACGAGGGCCCTGGATCATCCGAGGCAGAGAAGGTCGGCAACGTCATACGAGTCCGGAGGCTAGCGACCACACGGGCGGAGTCCTTGATCCTTGACTCCGCCACCGTGGCTGGGGAGATGCTGATGTCCACCGCCCACCAGGGAGCCACGCAACGTGACCATCGATGATGCGAACCGCCCCGTCCTCCTCGGACCCGTCACGTCCATCCGCCTCTTCTGTCGCGACCTGGCCGCCGCCCGGGACTTCTATGGCGGGCTGCTCCGGCTGCCGGAGGTGGCCGCGACCGCGGACTGGTTGGTGTTCGACCTCGGCACGCTGCAGCTCATCGTGGAGCCCGTCGCCGAGGATGACGACGAAGGAGCCGAGATGGTGGGTCGCTTCACGGCGTTCTCGTTCTCCGTCGACGACGCCGAGCGCGTCTGCGACCACCTGGCGGCAGCCGGAGTCGAGATCGTCGGCCGCCCGGAACGCCAGCCCTGGGGCGGAACGCTCGCCCACCTCAAGGACCCCTCCGGCAACGTCCTCACCCTTGTGCAGGCACCCGCCTGACGGCTACTCGCCGCCCTTCTGAACGTAGGATTTTACGAAGTCCTCTGCGTTCGACTCCAGCACCTCGTCGATCTCGTCCAGGAGGTCGTCGAGCTCGCCCTTGATCTTCTCGCCGCTCTCGGACTTGGCGGGGACGTCCTCGACGACCTCGTCGGACTTGGTCGGCGCTTGCTTCTTCTTCTGCTCACGTTCGGCCATGGTTCTTCTCTCGTCCTATTGCCCGAGCTTCTCGAGGAGATCGGCGGCGGTCTCGCAGCCATCGATGAGGCTACCCACGTGTGCCTCGGTTCCACGTAGCGGTTCCATCATGGGCACACGGCGGAGCGGATCGCCACCGACGTCGAACACGAGTGAGTCCCAGTTGGCGGCCACGATGCTCTCCGGCCAGCGCTGCAGACAGCGGCCGCGGAAGAAGGCCCGGGTGTCCGGCGGCGGCTCCGACACGGCACGAGCCATCTCCTCGTCAGTCGCGATCCGCTCGAGGCCCACCCGTGCTGCCAACGACCGCTCTGGGCGGAGGTCGTGGTACTGCAGGTCCATCGCGGCCAGCCGGGCGTCGTCCCAGCGGAGGTCGTGGCGTTCGCGGTAGCCGTCGAGCAACCGGTGCTTCGCGATCCAGTCGACCTGGCCCGAGAGCGTCGAGGGATCGGTCTCGAGCCCGGTCAAGATCTCCTCCCAGCGCCGGAGCACCTCCTGACCCACCTCGTCACCGCCGACGCAGTCGAGACCGTGCTCCTCGGCGAACTTCCGGGCCCGGTCGTACAGCTCCCACTGGGCGTCGAGCGCTGTGATCGACGACCCGTCGGCCAGCTCGATGGGCCGCGCGAGGCTCACGTCGTAGGACACGTGCCGCAGGGCCTGCACGGGCTGGGCCGGCAGCAGGTCGCGGATGAGCCAGTCGTCCTCGATCATCGACAGCACGAGCGCCGTGGTGCCGACCTTCAGGAACGTGGCGACCTCGGACAGGTTGGCGTCGCCGACGATCACGTGGAGGCGGCGGTACTTCTGGGCGTCGGCGTGAGGCTCGTCGCGGGTGTTGACGATCGGTCGCTTCAGCGTGGTCTCGAGGCCCACCTCCTCCTCGAAGAAGTCGGCGCGCTGCGTCAGCTGGTAGGGCACCTCCGCGCTCGTGAGCCCGGGCGCCTCGGTGCCGACCTTGCCGGCGCCGGTGTAGATCTGCCGCGTGATGAAGTGCGGCATCACGTGACTGACGATCTTCGAGAACGGGACGGCCCGGTCCATCAGGTAGTTCTCGTGGGTGCCGTAGCTGTTGCCCTTGCGGTCGGAGTTGTTCTTGTAGACGACGATCTCCTGGCCGGCCGGCAGGAGCGCCGTGGCCGCCGTCATCGACCGGTGCAGGATCAGCTCCGCCGCCCGGTCGTAGACGACGATCGACCTCGGGTCGGCGCACTCCGGCGTCGAGAGCTCGGGATGGGCGTGGTCGACGTAGTACCGCGCGCCGTTGGTGAGCACGGCGTTGACGAGGTGCGTCTCCACCTCCGGGGGCATCTGGCCCTCCGCGCTGAAGCCGCGGGCGTCGTTGCCGGGGTGCTCGTCCTCGAAGTCCCACCCGACGCGTGACGCCCCGGCGGCCGCGCCAGCGCGCGCCAGCTCCTGCACGTAGGCGTTGATCAGGATCGACGAGGCGGCGATCGGGTTCGAATCGCCCCCGCGGACGATGATCCCGTATTCGGTCTCGATCCCGAGGACCTTCTGGATCGCCATCGCGTCGACCCTACCGCTCCCCCTGCGACGGGCACTCTGCGCTCGCGAGCCGCAGGTTGGGGGCATGCGTCGGTAGCGCGTTCGGGGCACGCGGGGGCCCGACAGGACCACGAGTGCCCCGAACTTCGGGACGGGCGTCAGCGACGGGGCCAGCCCGCCACGGCGGCAACGACTGCGGCCGGCTCGTCGGAGTCGAGCTCGACGAGCGTGGTCGGGCCGCCGAACCAGGTGACCCGCTCGGGCCGCTCCGCCGCCGGGGTCAGCGAGGCGGGCGTCTCGATCACGAGCACCGGGCAGGCGACCGCGCCCCAGAACCGCCGCGCGAAGGCCGGGGACATGCTGACGCCGTAGCCGTGTCGGGTGCGCGGGTCGAGGCCCGCGGACGGGGCCGGTGTGGTCGACGGCGCATGGGCGAGGATCGCACGGAGGCCCGCGTACATTGCGTCGATGGCGTCGTCAGCCTCCTGCCAAGGACCCCACAGGCCGTCGACGATGGCGACAGCACCGCAGCCGCGCCCGGCCGCGAGGATCAGGGCGCCGTGGGCGTTCTGCGCCACGCCCACCACCAGGCCGGCCGCGGGATCGTCGGCCAACGCCCACCGGGCGAGGGTCACCGGTCCCATCGGGTCATAGGCGCCGTGACGGGGCGCCGGCGTCTCGCCGTGGCCCGGGAGGTCGGGCACGTGCCAGGCGTCCGGGGCCGCCGCTCGCCAGGGCGCGCCCGCCTCGACCGCGCCGAGGTCGTGAAGCAGCACCACGCTCATGGACCCACCTCGGCGAGGAAGGACTCGAGGTGAGCCATCGTGGCATCGGGATCCTCGATGTGGACGTAGTGGCCGGTCCCGGCGACCACCTCGTGGCGGGCGCCCAACCAGGCCACGCGGTCGGTGAGCTCCCGATCGCTCAGCTCGCGCCAGGTGTCGTCCTGGTCCCCTGTGAGGGCGAGCACCGGGCACCGGTTGCGTCGCATCTCCGCCTCGAGCATGGCGACGTTGAACTCGCTCGGCATGCCGACACCGAACATCGGATCGGCCTTCCAGACCCAGCCTCCCTCCACCTCACGGGCCCCGTGGCGCGCCAAGTGCATGGCCCACTCGGGCGGGAGCCGTGGGTTGTTGCGCCCTCGGTAAGCCGCCATCTCCTCGACCGACGCCCAGGGCCGCCGATCGACCAGCAGGGCTCGATCGGTCCGGTCGAAGGAGGTGCGGATGGCGTCCGGGATCTGGTCCGGTGGGACGAGGGCGGCGGCCGGCGGCCCGAGGCCGTCGATGTTCACGATCCAGCCCACGAGCTCCGGGAACGCCCCCGCCACCCCGGTTGCCTGGCCACCCCCGAAGGAGTGGGCGACGAAGCCGACCGGTCCGCCACCCAGGTGTCGGATCAGCAGGGCCAGGTCGAGGTGGATCAGCGTCCAGGCGAAGCCCGTGTCGAGCGGGCCGCTGTCACCGTGGCCGCGGAAGTCGACCGCGACGGCGTGGTAGCCGAGGGCCGCGATCCGGGGCGCGAGGTCATCGAACATGCGACCGTGGTCGTACGCCCCGTGGAGGCACAGCACGAGGGGTGCGGTCGGGTCGCCCCAGCACCACAGGCGCAGGCGCGTGCGGTTGAGCTCGACGAACGCCGCCCGATCCGGCTCGCGAAGCCGACTAGAGGTACTGACCGGTCGCCACCCGCTCGATGGACCGACCGCCCTGCGGTCGCTCGTCGTCGTCCCGCTGGACGATCGTGCGCACGTACACGATGCGCTCGCCCTTCTTGCCCGAGATCTTCGCCCAGTCGTCCGGGTTCGTCGTGTTGGGGAGGTCCTCGTGCTCCTTGTACTCCTGGTGGATCGACTCCACGAGGTCGGCCACCTGGATTCCCTTGCTGCCCCCGCCGAGCAGGCGCTTGATGGCCAACTTCTTGGCCCGGCGCACGATGTTCTCGATCATCGCCCCGGACGAGAAGTCCTTGAAGTACATGATCTCCTTGTCGCCGTTCTGGTAGGTGACCTCGAGGAACTGGTTCCCCTCGTCGGTGCGGTACATCTCGGCGGCGGTGGTCTCGATCATCGACTGCACGGCCTTGGCGGGATCGCCGCCGCCGAGGTCGGCCACCGTCGTCGCGTCGAGGGGCAGGTCCGGTGTGAGGTAGCGCGAGAAGATCTGGGCCGCAGCCTCCTCGGTGGGCCGCTCGATCTTGATCTTCACGTCGAGCCGGCCGGGCCGCAGGATCGCGGGGTCGATGAGGTCCTCCCGGTTCGAGGCCCCGATGATGATCACGTTCTTGAGGGCCTCGACCCCGTCGATCTCCACGAGGAGCTGCGGCACGATCGTGCTCTCCATGTCCGAGCTGATGCCGGTGCCGCGAGTGCGGAACATGGAGTCCATCTCGTCGAAGAAGACGATGACCGGCCAGCCCTCCTCCGACTTCTCCCGCGCGCGCTGGAACACGAGCCGGATCTGGCGTTCGGTCTCGCCCACGTACTTGTTGAGGAGCTCCGGTCCCTTGATGTTGAAGAAGTACGACTTGGCCGTGTCGCTCCCGCTCGCCGCCGCGACCTTCTTGGCCAGGCTGTTGGCCACCGCCTTGGCGATCAACGTCTTGCCGCAGCCCGGGGGGCCGTAGAGGAGGATCCCCTTGGGGGCCGGCAGCTGGTGCTCCGCGAAGAGGTCCTGGTGGAGGAACGGGAGCTCGACCGCATCGGCGATCATCTCGATCTGGTCGTCGAGCCCGCCGATGTCCTCGTAGCCGATGTCGGGCACCTCCTCCAGCGCGAGGTCCTCGACCTCCGGACGCGGGAGCTTCTCCAGCACCAGCCCCGACCTCGGGTCGAGCAGCACGGTGTCACCGTTGCGGAGCTTGACGTCACGTAGCTCGTCGAGCAGCTCGACGACCCGCTCCTCGTCGGCGCGACCGACGATCAGGACCCGGCTCTCGTCGAGGCGCTCCTTGAACGTGACCACCTCCCCCGTGAGATCGGCGCTTCGGGACAGCACGACGTTCAGTGACTCGTTGAGCACGACCTCGGACCCTCGCGGCAGCGGCTCGTCGCCGATCTCGGGATGGACCGCGACCCGCACCTTGCGCCCGCCGGTGAACACATCGACCGTGCCGTCCTCGTTGTGGCCGAGCAGCGTGCCGTACGCAGACGGGGGTTGCGTGAGCTTGTCGACCTCCTCACGAAGGGCCGCGATGTGGTCGCGCGCCTCGCGCAGGGTGTACGTGAGCTTCTCGTTCTGGGACACCGCCTGGGAGAGCTGCCCCTTCGTCTCGAGCAGCCGCTCCTCGAGCGTGCGGACGCGCTTGGGTGCGTCCTGCAGCCGCCGCCGCAGGGTGAGCACCTCCTCCTCGAGCGCCCGCGCGTGCTCGTGGAGCTCCGCCAGCTCGGCTAGGGCATCGGACCGGTCGTCGGACTCGCTGACGGGGACCACCTCCCTCGTTGAGACACTGCGCGGGACCCTACACCTGGCCCTCGCCCGCCCGGCACCCTCGATCGTGACTTCACAGACCTGACATCCTTGCATCCGATTCCACGGTGGTTGCCGGGTTTATTGGCGCTTGGGTTAGGCTGGCCGCGCACCCACGACCCCCCGAGGTACCACCACCATGAAGGTCTGGATCGATCAGGATCTCTGCACCGGCGACGGTCTCTGCGAGGAGATCGCTCCCACCGTGTTCACCCTCCTCGACGACGGCCTCGCCTACGTGAAGGACGGCGACAAGGTCCTCTCGGACCCCGGTGGTGCGGAGGGCATCGCGCCCGTGCCCGCCGGCCAGGAGGAGGCCACCATCGAGTCGGCCGAGGAGTGCCCCGGAGAGTGCATCTTCATCGAGGTCGAGTAGGGCCTCCCACCCTGTCCACGAAGGGGCCCCTCGGGGCCCCTTCGTCGCGTCTGGGTGTTGCGGGTAGGGTGCCCGCCGTGGCGAGCTCGACCCTCACCTCACGCGGACGGCCTCCATGGTCCGCCCCCGCCTGCTGCTGGGCGCTGACGCCCGGCAGGGGCTCGTCGCGCTCGCGCTGAACTCGTCGACCAGCCTGGTCGCCGGGGCGATGCTCGGATCCCTGACGGCCACGTTCGAGCGCCGGCCGGGCCTGCTCGTGCTCGTCCCTGCTGCCATCGGGCTCCGCGGCAACGTGTTCGGGTCACTTGGCAACCGGGTGTCGACCTCGATCCATGCCGGCGAGCTCCAGCTGCGGCTCAGGCGCTCGACCATCCTCGGTCAGAACGTGCTGGCCGCCGGCGCCCTCACGCTCGGGATGTCCCTCGCCCTCGTCGTGCTGGCCGCGCTGGTGTCCGTCGGGATGGGACTCGGCTCCACCATCGGGTTCGCAGACCTCGCCCTCGTCTCGGTCGGAGGTGGCGCGCTCGGCCTCGCTCCCCGTGCTCGCGGCCACCCTCGGGCTCGCCGCTGGTGCGGTGCGCTTCGGCTGGGACCTCGACAACGTGACGGCACCGCTCGTGTCCACGCTCGGCGACGTGCTGACCCTCCCCGCCCTCTACCTCGCCACCGCGCTGCTCGGCCTCGGCCTCGTCACCTCGACCCTCGGCTGGGTCCTCGCCGCGATCGCGGTGGCGGCGCTGGTGGCCGGCGCCCGCTCGACCCTGCCGCAGCTGCGGCGCATCGTGCGGACCTCCATTCCCGTGCTCCTGGTGGCGGGTGTCGTGAGCAGCCTCGCGGGCGTGACCCTCGAGCGCCGCCTCACGGTGTTCACCGCGCTCCCCGCGCTCCTCATCCTCGTGCCGGCCCACCTCTCCAGCGCCGGAGCCCTCGGCGGCATCTTGTCAGGACGTTTGTCGAGCCAGCTCTTGCTCGGCCTCGTCGCCCCCACCGCGCTGCCGTCGCGAGGCGCGCGGCGCGACCTCTGGTTGGTCGCCGGGCTCAGCGTGCCCGTGTTCGTCGCGAACGGGGTCGGCGCCCACGTCGTCGCGCGCCTCCTCGACGTGGCATCACCCGGTCTCGGTCAGCTGGTCGCCGCCTCACTGCTCGCGGGACTCGCCGCCATGCTCGTCGTCACCGTGATCGGCTACTACGGCACGATCGTCACCGTGCGGCTCGGGATCGATCCGGACACGTTCGGGATCCCGATGGTCAGCTCGACGGTGGACCTCATCGGCGCCCTCAGCCTCGTCGTCGCCATCGCGACCCTCGGACTCGCGTAGCCGCGGCTGCTCTGGGGCGCGGCGCAGCGCAGCGGTAGCGTCCGCCGCGATGGCCTCCGAGCGGGACGACCGCCTGCCCCGCCAATGGCCGTCCCGCTACGGGTTGGCGCTCGTCAGCATCGTCACGCTGCAGGCGTTCGCCGTCTTCCTCGACGGCAACCGCAGCCAGATCACCCAGCCGGGGAGGGTGGCGGTCTATGCGGTCGGGACGACCGCGCTGGCCGTCCTCCTCCTCGTGCTGGCGGTCCGCGGGGCCGGGAGCAGGGACCGTGACCGGATGGCGCTCGCCGTCGCCACGGTCGTTGCGTGCTTCCTCAACTTCTCGATCGTCTTCGATGCCGACCCGCCCGACGACCGCAAGCTGGCTGGCGTCCTCATCGCGTGGTCCCTCTTGACGGTGCTGCTCGCCCGCCTCATGTACCTGGCCGGCGGCAACGAGAACGTGAGGCTCGCGGTGTTCATCTTCGTCGCCATCCTCCTCGTGCTCCCGAGCGTCTCCTACGGGTCGTACCGAGCCTCGGCTCCACCACTCCGGCAGGTCGCGGACCCCGGTCCCCTGCCGATCCCGAACCAGCGACCGAACGTGTACTGGCTGGTGGTGGATGGCTATGGCCGGCCGGACATGCTCGAACAACTGTTCGGATTCGACGACGGGCCCTTCATCGCCGATCTCGAGGACCTCGGGTTCCAGGTGTCCTCCTCGAGCTTCACGAGCTATCCGCGCACGCACCTGTCGCTGGCGAGCACCCTCGACATGGCGTACACGCTCGAGCCGGGCAACGACGTCAGCGACACCTTCGCCGAGTTCGCGCCCGTCGTGCTCGGCAACAACGCCACGACGGTCCGGTTCCGCGCCCTCGGTTACCAGACGGTCTACGGCGCCGCCGGCGGGCTCGAGTGGTCCGCGTGTCGTGAGGACCTCGTGGACGTGTGCCTTCCGCTCAACCGGCCATCACCAGCGACGGGCGAGCTGGAAGGGAGGCTGCTCGACCGAACTCCGCTCGGGGTGCTGCCGTTGCCGGTCCCCTACTCGGACCCGCTGACCTTCGCCGATGGCCTGGCGGATCCGTCGCTCGGGGTCGACCAGCCCTTCTTCGCCTTCCAGCACATCCTCACGCCCCACTGGCCGTATCGCTACCGAGACGACTGCACCGCGCGGGAGCGGCCGCTGGACGAACGGCGCACGACCCCCGAGCAGCGCCTCGGCCTCTATGCGACACAGGTGCGCTGCATCAACGGGTTGGTGATCGAAGCCCTCGAGACGATCGTCACCCGTGATCCAACGGCCGTGATCGCCCTGCAGTCCGACCACGGCACCGACCACCTCTTCACCTGGCGCGACGATCCGGAGGACCTGAGCGCGATCCAGATCACCGAGCGCTACGCGGCCTTCAACGCCATGCGCCTTCCCGCGGCTTGCGACACGAGCATCGAGGGCCAGCCCTTGGTGAACACCTTTCGGATCCTGTTCGCCTGCATCGAAGGCTCCGAGCCGGTCCTGCTCGACCACCGCGCCTTCCTGCTTCCTCGCGACGATGCGACCGCCGTCACGGAGCTCACCCCGGATCGCTTCGATGTGACGCGCTGAGGCCGCCCGGGCGCGGGCGCCGTCGTCGCCCACTACAGGCAGGGCCCGGTGTCCACGACGCTCGTCAGATCGCCTTGCAGGACGGCCTGGAGCTCCTCGATCGCGAGGGCGTAGGCGACGCCGTCGCGGTCGGGCGCGATCGCGAAGGCGACGCCGACCGCCTCTCCGTTCGGGTCGACCAGGGCTGCGCCGCTGTCGCCCGGGTGGAGGTCCGACGCGAGGATCAGGACCTCCCGCCTCGTCTGGTGGCGATCGTAGATGTCGGTGCCCGTCGCGGTCACCCGCTGGCCGACCTGGAAGGGCGCCGCCCGCAGGGCGCCCCCACCCGGGTGCCCGAAGACGGCTCCCACACCCCCTTCCTCGATCCCCCCAGCGCGAGCGCTGGACGGTCGAGGTCGTCGGCGCGGAGCACGGCCAGATCGCGGTTCGGGTCGAAGGCGACGACGCGCGCGCTCACCACCGAGCCGTCGCTGCGCTGCACCCTGCTCTCCCGCTCCCCCGCGACCACGTGGGCGTTGGTCACCACGAGTCCGGGTCCCACCACGAACCCACTGCCCTCCTGGATCGTCCGGCAGGCGACCCCCTCCACCTTGACCGTCGACGGCACGACCGCGTCCACCACGTCCTGTGAGATGTTCGTCGAGGTCGGCGGCGGCCCGAGATCGGGGGCGCGCTCGAAGACGTCGGTGAAGACCCGGCCGAACTGGTCGTCACCGACCAGCCGCCGCAGGGTGTCGACGGTGTCGGGTGGGTCGGGGAAGCGGTCGTCGACCCAGGTCGCCAGGGCCGACCCGCGTGCCTGGGCGGCGAACCACCCCGGCACGTCCGCCATCAGGGGCAGGAGGATCCAGATGGCCACGAGCACACCGACGACCCCCGCGCCGGCCCCGGCCACCCGATCGACGGATCGGATGCTCGAGCCCGGCAGCGTGGCATGGAGCCGCGCCCCGGCGAACATCCCGATCGCCTGCCCGACGAAGGCCGTGCCGACGAGGATGCCGACGGTGACGAACAGGAGCTGCTCGCTGGAGGCGTCCTCGAGGGAGCGGAGGACCGGCGGCAGGACGAGGGCGCCGACGACGACGCCGACAGCCAGGCCCACCCACGAGGAGACCCTGGTCAGGAACCCGAGGCGGTACCCGCCCACCGCCGCTCCCACGCCGCAGGCGACGAGGAGGAGGTCGAGGGTGTTCAGGACGGATTGCCCAGCAGCCGGGCGTGCGTGAGGAAGCCGGTGTGCGCCACCATCCGGTGGTCGGGCCGGACCGATTGGCCTTCGATGTGCCAGCCCCGCTGGAAGATCTCGACCGTCTCGGCCATGCCGAAGGCCGACTCGGCGAGCGTCTCGCGGAGCTGGGCGGCCTGGGTGATCTGGGGCGTGTAGGCGAGGAGGATCCCGCCGGCGTGGAGCGCTCGGGCGGCATGCTTCACCACCTGCCACGGCTCGGGCAGGTCGAGGATGACACGGTCGAGGTCGGTCTCGTCGATCCCCTGGTAGCAGTCGCGCTGCTCGACCCGGTACCGGTCCTGCACGCCGTCCCCGAGGAAGGCGGCCACGTTCTTGGCGGCGCGCGACGCGAAGTCCTCGCGGAGCTCGTAGCCCACCACCGCCGCGCCGGCGCGCAGGAGGGTCATCGAGAGGGCGCCCGACCCCACCCCGGACTCGAGGACGCGAGCGCCGGGGAAGATGTCGGCGAGCAGAAGGATCGGCCCGAGGTCCTTGGGGTAGATCACCTGCGCGCCTCGCGGCATCTTCAGCACGAAGTCGGCGAGCGTGGGCCGGATCGCGGTGTAGGTCATCCCGTGGCTCGACCGGAAGGCAGTGCCCTCGGGCGAGCCGATCACGGCATCGTGGCCGACGGTGCCCGAATGCGAGTGGAACTCCTTCCCCGCGGTCAGGGTGAGCAGGTACCGGCGCTTCTTCGTGTCGATCAGCAGCACCTGGTCGCCGGCCGCGAACGTGCTGGTCACGGCGCGGCCTCGGCCTTGCGCGCGAGCGGCACCGGCACGCTGGTGGCCCGCTGGACGAGCCGGCAGAAGGCGCACACGTCACCGGTCGTCGGGGCGCCGCAGCTCTGGCACACGGTCAGCTGCTCCTGCTCCGCCTCGGCGTCCGGCGTGAACCGGTCCGAGGCGCGCGCGAGGAACCCGAAGTAGAAGTCGTGCTTGGTCCCGGGTGACGAGGCCTCGATGGCGTTGAGCGCCTCCTTGTAGCCGAGGTGCTTGTTGCCAGCGGCCATCGGGCACTCCTCGACGATGTAGTCGATGCCGCGCAGGACGCAGTAGGCCGCCATCTCGCGCTCACCCAACCGCACCAGCGGCTTGACCTTCCGGGGGAAGCCGTGGCGCGCGGGGAGCACGGGGAGCTGCCGCCCGAGGTAGTCGGACTGCCAGTGGAGGACGTTGCCGAACAGCACGGCCGCCTCGTCGTCGAGGTTGTGGCCGGTCACGACGACGTCGTAGCCCCCCCTGCGGGCAGCGTCGTCGAAGAGGTGGCGCTTCGAGAGGCCGCAGGCCGAGCAGGGCACCCGGCGGGCGGCCCTGGCGCCACCGGGGATGTCGAAGCCGTGGTCGGCGGGGAGATCCACCTCGATGAGCCGGAGCCCGCGCTCCGAGGCGAACGAGCGAGCCATGGCACCCGAGGCGTCGCTGTAGGTGCCGATCCCGAGCCCGAGGTACAGCCCGTCGGCCTGGTAGCCGAGCGCGAGGAGGATGTCCCACACCGCCAGCGAGTCCTTGCCGCCGGACACGGCCACCAACGCCCGCTCGTCCGGCCGGAGCATCTCGAAGTCCTTGATCGCCTTGGCGACCTGGTCACGGCAGAGCCGGAGGAAGTGGTCCGCGCAGAAGTTGGCGTTGTGCCGGCGGATGTCGATGACGGCCGGACCCTTGCACACCGTGCACTTCATCCCCCACCCCCGGAGATGACCGGGCGGATCTCGACGGTGTCCTGGTCGTCGAGCAGCGCATCGCCCGGCACGAGCGTGTCGCCGACGATGACGAGCACGGACTCGCGGTCGAGGTGCAAGCGCTCCAGCAGGGCATGGACTCGCACCGGTCCGGCCATCTCGAGCTCTCGCTTCGGGTTGCGGAGCAGCACCTTCACGTCGCGCTCACTCAGCCGTGCGGCAGGTTGGTGTCCGTGATGAGGATGGACTCCCCGGGTCGCAGCTCCTCACGTACGACGATCACGTCCCGGGCGGCTCGCCGCTGGTACTGGCGCAACAGGAACGCCGCGAAGGCGACGGCCGTCCAGATGCCGCTCGCGCCTCTTCGCTGACGCCGACGCGCGAGTCGTTCGAGGATGGTCAGCAGCATCAGATCCGGCGGACCTCGACCACCGTGGTGCGCTTTCGACCCTTGCGGCGCCCGAGGAGGAACGCGACCGCGATGGCGCCGACCACGAGGACCGCACCCACGGTCACCAGCGTGTTGGTGGCGGCCTCGCGCGTCTCGGTGACACCGCCCTGGAGCTCGCGCATCTTGGCTTCGATGTCGCTCCGGCGGATCGGCTGCGGTTGCGCGTTCAAAGGCCAGAGCCCTTTCGCTTCACGACGCGCCACACGACGAGCGCGATCAGCCCGGCGGCGACGATCACGACGATGAGGTACGGCACCCACGAGAGGTTGCCCGTGAACGTCGTGTCCGTCTGGGTCTGGAGGAGCCGCAGCAGCGACAGCAGGAGCAGGAACGCTCCGAGGGCCAGCACGAGCGCGCCGGCCACACCGTTCCGAAGGAACTGGCCCAGTCCCCGAAGGGGATCGACCGTCTCCTGCCTTGCGTAGGCGGTCGAAAGCTCCCACAGCTCGGTGGCGACCTGCGGGATGCTCTTCGGGGCGTCGGCGTCTTGGGCAACCACGGGAACGGGAGCGTACTACCCCTCGCCGGAGGTCCCCAGGCGCAGCTCGAGCAGCTCGACGGCGTCTGCGAGCAGCGAGGACAGCCGCTCGACGCGCGCGTCGGGGGTCGGCGCCATCAGGAGGTGCTGCTGGTCGAGCGGGCCCAGCGGCGCGACGACGGACGCCTGGTAGCCGGCCAGGACCGGATCAGGCGAGAGCTCTATGGTCGCGGGGGCCGTCGGGTCCCCAGCTTCGGCCGCGAGCGCGAGGCACCGTCGGAGGAGGACGATCACGCGCTGCAGGGCCTCCGCGTGCTCGGCGCTCGGCTCGGGATCCGGCCAGTCCTCGACCTCGGCGAGCGGGTACGGGTCATCGGCGAGCCACTGCCGCACGCGGACACGGCGCACCCCGACGGCCGCCACCGCCCACCGGCCGTCCGGGAGCTCCCTCGCCTCCACGATCCGCGCGACCGTGCCGACCGAGGTGCGGACGTCGTTCCCCCCGACCTCGCTTCCCCGCTCGATCAGCACCACCCCGAACTCGCGGTCGCCGGCGAGGCAGTCCTGCACGAGCGCCCGGTACCTGGGCTCGAAGACGTGGAGCGGGAGACCGGCGGTCGGCACGAGCACGGAGCCGAGCGGGAACATCGGCATGCGCACGTCAGCCATCGTCGGTCACCGGACCGAGGCGAACGGCATCAGGCCCACGTGGCCAGGCGGCGAGCTGCTCGCCGATCTGCTGTTGGAGCCGCTCGACGCTCTCGGGGATCTGCACTGGGGCCTCTGTGTTGACGACCACGGCGAACGTGAGCAGCGGATCGCCGTCGTCGAGGACGCCGGCGAGTGCAGACACGGACGCCAGCGAGCCTGTCTTCGCCCGCAGGACACCCGCGAGAGGCGTGCCCACGAACCGCTCGGCGAGGGTTCCGGACTGGGCCGCGACCGGTAGGCCGGCCCGGATCAGCGGACCGGTGCCCGGTCGACGGAGGACGTCGACGAGGGCGTCGCAGGTCACTCGGTTGTCGACGGAGTGCCCGGAGCCGTCTGCGATCGTGACGCCCGTGAGGTCGATGCTCCCGTCGTCGAGGAGGGCCCGAGCGGCGCTCCCGCCGCCGGCCGTCCCACCAGACGCGTCGCGACTGATCCCCTCGAAGAGCCGCTCGGCGATGCCATCGTCGCTCTCGCGGAGCATCGCCCCCACGTCGTGGACCAGTCCCTCGTCGGCGGTCACGCCGTCTGGTGCGCGCGCTTCGAGCGCGGCCGTGGCGGTGAGCAGCTTCACGGTCGACGCAGGGACGAGCGGCGCGTCCGCCCGATGGGCGTAGCGCAGCGCCGGCCCCTCGACGACCAGACACGAGTCAGGGGGTAGCAGCCCGACGAGGGCGTCGAGGTCCGCGTAGAGGCGCCGCGCCGCGATCGGTGAGGCGACCAGGTTCGGCACCCGCCGGACCGACAGGATCGGGGTGAGGGGATGAGCACCACCTCCCCCCGTCCACGCGGGCTCGGGAACGGCCACCTCGATGCGCCACGCCGTCGCGGCTCCCGCCACCACCCCGCCGACCAGCAGGATCGGGATGAGCCACCGCACCCAGCGCTTCACGTGAGGCCGCGCGCCCTCCGGTACCGGGCGTAGCGCCAGAGGTGGTCGAGCGCGATCACCGCACGGTTCGCCGTCGGGTAGCAGAGCCGGCCCGTTGCCCGAACGGCGGCCGGGCCCGCGTTGTCCGGGTGGGTGACGGCCAGCTCGGTCGCCGTGAGGACGGGCTTGGCGTACCGGTCGGACGCGTCGGCGGCGGCGTGGGCGAACCGGGCGTCCTGACGTTCGTGGTAGTCGACGATCCGCTCCAGCCCATGGTCTGGGTAGAAGGGACCCTTGCGCATGAGGGCTGCCTGGTTGGACTGGATCCCGAGGCCCAGGTAGATCACGGCGTCGACGTCCGGGTGCCCCACGATCAGGTCGATCACCTCGGGGATCGTGTCGCGGGTCTCGGCACCCGCGAGGTCCACGGGGTTGTTCCGGCTCCAGCGCGGCGGCAGCTTGCCGTCGAGTGCCGCCCGCAGATCCTCGGGCAGCGGCGTCAGGTCCAACGATGTTCGAGCGATGGCGTCCGCCGTGACGACTCCCCATCCACCGGCGGTGGTGAGCACCACCACCCGGTTTCCCGCCGGGAGCGGTTGGGTGGCGAACGTCGCCGCTGCCTCGAACGCCTCCTCGATCGTCGCGGCGCGCGTGATGCCGGCTTGGCGGCACATGCCGTCGAACACCCGGTCGTCGCTCGCCAAGGAACCGGTGTGGGAGGCCGCCGCGCGCTGCCCCCTGCAGTCGCCCCTCCCTTCACGAGCACGAGCGGCTTGCGGGCTGCGACGGCGCGCGTGTGCTCGAAGAACGTGCGGCCGTCGGGCACGCCCTCGACGTAGGCGAGGCCCACCCGCGTGGCCTCGTCGACCGCGTAGTAGTCGAGGTAGTCGGGGATCGTGACGGCCGCCGCGTTCCCCGCCGAGACGGCGCGGCTCACCCCGACGCCGGTCTGTACGGCGTAGTTCATGAAGGAGGAGATGAAGTTCCCCGACTGCGAGGCGATGCCGATGCTCCCAGCCGGCGGATACGGCGCCACGATCTGCGCGCACAGGCTTGCGGGCGTCGACACGACGCCCTGGCCGTTGGGGCCGGCCACGAGCATGCCGAGCTCGCCGGCGAGCGCGACCAGCTCCTCCTGCAGCCGCTGCCCCTCGTCACCGGCCTCCCCGTAGCCGGCCGACGCCAGGAAGGCGGCTCGGATGCCCTTCTTCGCGCAGGCGCGCAGCAGCTCCGGGTTGGCCGCCGCCGGGGTGCACACGAACACGAGGTCGATCGCATCGTCGGGCAGCTCGGCGATGTCCGCCACGACCGGCACGCCGAGCACCTCTCCAGCCTCGCGGCTCGAGCCGTACACGACGCCTTGGTAGCCGGAGGCGAGGATGTTGTGGAGAGAGACGAAGCCGAACTTGCCGGGATGCGTCGACACGCCCGCGACCAGCACGCCTCGGGGCTCGAACAAGGCGGCGAAGGCCGACGGGTCGACGGCCATCAGCCGACCTCCACCAATGCGTCGACGGCGACCGGGCGGCCGCCGACGACGATCAACGGGTTCAGGTCGGCGCTCACGATCGACGCATCCGCGACCGCGGCCTCCGACAGGCCCATGAGCACGTCCACGAGCGCGTCGCGGTCCACGGGCGGCTCGCCGCGCAGCTCACCCAGCAGGGCCTGGGTGGCGAGGTCGTCGACCATCTCGTGTCCGTCCTGCCGGGTGATGGGCACGAGCCGGAAGGCGACGTCGGCGAGCGCCTCCGCGAGGATCCCGCCGACCCCGAGCATGACGGTCATCCCGAACTGCGCGTCGCGGTGCAATCCGGCGATCAGCTCGCGGTTGCCTCGCAGCATCGGCGCCACGAGGAGGTGCACCTGACCGTCCTCAGGCGTCGCGGCCGCCAGCAGTGCCGCGGCGGCGTCGCGCACCGCGACGTCGTCGGTCAGCCCGAGGCGCACGAGCCCCCGCTCCGTCTTGTGGGCGATCCCGGCGCCCCCGAGCTTCAGCACAACCGGGTGCCCGACCTGCTGGGCGGCCTCAACCGCCTCCTCGGCCGTGTCGACCTGGCGTTCGGGCGGGAACACCACCCCGTGGGTGGCCAGGAGGCGCTTCGAGTCGGCCTCGGACAGGGTGGGCATGGGCGCGTACGGTAGCGGCCCGTGGCCAACGGACCCGCGGGCGTGATCGAGGGGTTCTACGGCCCACCGTGGACCTGGGACACCCGCCTCGAGGTGGCGGCGTGGTGCGCCGACCGAGGGATGACCGACTACGTCTACGCGCCCAAGGACGACCCGAAGCACCGCGAGCGATGGCGCGAGCCCTACCACGTCGGGGAGCTGGCGGGGTTCGAGCGCTTCGCCGCTGACGGGCTCCTTCGCCTGGGGTTCGCGATCTCCCCCGGCCTCAGCATGGAGTACGACGACGCCGCCGACCGAGCCGCGCTGGCCGCCAAGGTCGATCAGCTGGTGGCCATCGGCGCGCACCTCGTCGTGCTCGCGCTCGACGACATCCCGTTCGGCGGTGGCCCGCAGGGCGAGGCGCACGCGCGGCTCGCCACCTGGCTGCACGATCACCTCGACGGTCGCGCCGACCTCGTCCTCGTCCCCACAGAGTACGTCGGCACCCGTTCGTCGCCGCACCTCGACGCCCTCGCCGATGGCGTCCCAGCCGATGTCCCGATCGGGTGGACCGGGCGGGCAGTGGTGAACGACGCCATCACGGTCGCCGATGCGGAGGCTCGCGCCGAGTCGCTGGGGGGCCGGCAGCCGCTGCTCTGGGACAACTACCCGGTGAACGACGGCGTCATGGGCGACCGTCTGTTCGTCGGGCCGCTGCGAGGTCGCGAGGCGGGCCTGGCGGGAGCGTGCAGCGGCTACCTGGCCAACCCGATGGAACAAGCACGCGCGTCGCGTCTGCCGCTCGCTTCCATCGCGGCGTTCCTCCGCGGCGACGATCCGGTCCAGGCATGGCATGACACCGCCGCCGACCTCGGGTGGCTCGCGTTCGCGTGCGCTTGTGACACCGACCAGGCGCGCGACGCCGTGGATGGGGTCGCGGCGGGCGACCTGGCACCAGCCCGCCGGCTCTTCACCGACGCCGCCTCCTGTGCTGCACCGGGGATCGAGGACGAGGCGGGGCCGTGGCTCACCCAGGTCCATCGAGATGCCCGCCTCGCCCTCCAGGCCCTGGACGTGCTCGACGGCGAGCGCTCCATCGACGTGGTCCTCGGGATGGCCGCCCGCTGGCAGGCGTCACGCCGCGCGACCGTCACGGTGTTCGGTCCCCGCTGCTCCATCCGGCCGGTGCTCGGCCAGGCCGACGACGGCACCTGGAAGGTCGAGCCAGAGGCCGTCCAGCACGACGAGAACGCGATCGACGACCTCGTCCGCCTCGCCCTGGACCAGCTCTGAGCTCCAGACGGTCAACCGGCCACGGGCCGACGACCCTGGGCCGACGTGGCGCGCACCGCCGCCGGGCCTCGCCTCGTTGCGCCCTGGGGCTTGCGGCTCGGAGCTACGGCTCGAGGGCGGAGCGGAAGAACTCGCGGAAGTGGTCGAGGCGGGCTTCGAGCATCTCGTCCGAGAGCGGGTCGCGCCCGAGCACGCCGCGCCAGAACGGTACGTCGGAGAAGTAGCCGAGGATCGCGCTCGTGCCCGTGATGATCAGCTGCTCGCTGTCGTGCTTGCGGAACCGCCCCTCCCCCATCTCGGTGTCGAAGAAGCTCACCGCGCGGTCGAAGAACGGCTTCAGCACCGTGCCGAGGTCCACGCCGAGGTGGCCCTGACCGTCGAGGGCCTCGCGTCGCATGATCCGGACGAAGTCCGGGTTCTCGCGGAAGAAGTCGAACGCGGCGGTCACCACGTGGTCGAGCTTCGTCCAGCCCTCCCGGTCCTTGACCTCGACCGCGTCCTCGACCCGGGTGACCCAATCGGACAGCGAGGTCTCGAAGACCTCGCGGTAGATCGCCTCCTTGGAGGCGAAGTGGTGCAGGAGGCTGGGCTTGCGGATGCCGACGCCGGCGGCGATGTCGTTGAGGGACGTGCCGTCGAACCCCTGCTCCGCGAAGCAGCGACGTGCCTCCACGAGGATGGCCTCGCGCGTGGAGAGGGTGGGGTCCGACGCAGTCACGGTCCGGAGGGTACCGGTATGGGGCTCTTGTAGGGTGGGTCGGGTGACCGCGCCGGAGCTCGAGCAGCGAGCCATCAACGTCGTTCGCGGGCTCGCCATGGACGCCCCCAACGCGGCCCGCTCGGGTCACCAGGGCACGGCGATGGCGTTGTCCCCGCTGGCCCACGTCCTCTGGACCCGCGTGATGAAGTACGACGCGGGCGACCCGCAGTGGCCCGACCGGGACCGGTTCGTGCTCTCCGCCGGGCACGCCTCGATCCTGCTGTACTCGATGCTCCACCTGACCGGGTACGACCTGACCCTCGACGACCTGCGGGCGTTCCGGCAGTGGGGTTCGAAGACGCCCGGGCACCCGGAGCGGGGCCACACCGACGGTGTCGAGGTGACCACCGGGCCGCTCGGGCAGGGCATCGGCAACGCGGTGGGGATGGCGCTCGCCGAGCGGCAGCTGCGAGCGAGGCTGGGCGCCGACCTGGTCGACCACCGCACGTTCTGCGTCGTGGGCGACGGCGACCTCTCCGAGGGCCTGTCCCACGAGGCGGCGTCGCTGGCCGGCCACCTGAGGCTCGGGCGACTGGTGTGCGTGTACGACGACAACCACGTGTCGATCGACGGTCCCACCGAGCTCTCGCTGAGCGACGACGCGGCGGCCCGGTTCGCGGCCTACGGGTGGCACGTCGACCACCTCGGCGAGGCGGCGGAGGACGTCGACGCCATCGAGGCGGCGCTCCAGCGGGCGATCGCCGAGGAGGACCGGCCCTCGCTCGTCATCATCCGGAGCCACATCGCCTACCCGAGCCCGTCCAAGACCGACGACCCCGCCACGCACGGCTACGCCCTCAAGGACGCCGAGATCACCGAGGCCAAGGCCGTCATGGGCCTGCCCGACGAGCCGTTCCACGTGCCCGACGACGTCCGCGAGCTGTACCGCGGCGCGGGTGCACGGGGCCGCGACGAGCGGGAGGCATGGCAAAAGCGCCTCGACGCCTACGAGGGCGACACGGAGCTCCTCACCGCGCTGCTCGGGGCCACGGGGCTCCCGGGCTGGTCCGAGTCGCTCCCCACCTGGACGCCCGGCGACAAGTCGCCACCCGCGTCGCCAGCGGCAAGGTGCTGCAGGCGATCGCCGACGTGGTGCCCTCGCTCCTCGCGGGTGGTGCCGACCTCACCTCGAACACCGGCACGGTGCTCACGGGCCACGGGGTGCAGTCGGTCGACGATCCGTCCGGGCGCCAGCTGTACTTCGGCATCCGCGAGCACGCCATGGGCGCCGTCATGAACGGCCTGGCCCTGCACGGCGGCGTTCTGCCCGTCGGGGGCACGTTCCTCGTGTTCACCGACTACTGCCGTCCAGCCGTGCGACTGGCGGCCCTCTCCCGGGCCAAGTCATCTACTCCTTGACCCACGACTCGGTCGGCGTCGGCGAGGACGGCCCGACGCACCAGCCCGTCGAGCACGTGGCCTCGCTGCGGGCCATCCCCGGTCTGCGCGTGATCCGACCCGCCGACGCCAACGAGACCGCCGAGGCGTGGCGCCTCGCCATCGAGCACGACGGCCCGACCGCGCTGATCCTGTCCCGCCAGGACGCTCCCGGTGCTCGAGGGCACGGCCGGCGTCGAGCCTCGCCCAGGGGGCCTACGTCATCCGGTCGGCGGAGGACCCGGACGTCGTCCTCGTGGCGACCGGCAGCGAGGTGCACGTCGCGATCGCGGCCGCCGACCTGCTGGCCGCCGAGGGCGTGCACGCGCAGGTCACGTCGCTCGCCTGTTGGGAGCTCTTCGGCCGAGCAGAGCGACGCGGTGCAGGACTCCCTGCTCCCTCCCGACGTGCCGACGCTCTCCGTCGAGGCCGGCGCGTCGTTCGGCTGGGAGCGGTGGGCCGACGACAGCGTGGCCATCGATCGCTTCGGCGCATCCGCACCGGGTGAGCGGGTCCTGGCCGAGCTCGGCTTCACGCCGGAGAACGTGGCGGCGCGGGCCCGCCAGCTGCTCCGCGATCTCGAGGATCCCTCGTGAGCGAGCGCGGCCGGCTCCACGAGCTGCAGGATCACGGCCAGAGCCCGTGGCTCGACAACCTGCGCCGAGGGTGGATCACCAGCGGTGAGCTCGCGACCTGGGTGGAGCGCGGGGTCCGCGGCCTCACCTCGAACCCGTCGATCTTCCAGAAGGCGATCAGCCCGGCACGGACTACGACGAGCAGTTCGGCGATCTCGTACGAGGCGGCGCCGGCGTGACCGACGCCTACTGGGACCTCGTCACCACGGACATCCGCGGCGCCCTCGACCTCCTGCGCCCCGTCTACGACGCGAGCGACGGCGTCGACGGCTACGTGTCGGTCGAGGTGGCCCCTGACCTCGCGCGCGACAGCGCCGGCACCGAGGCCGCGGCCCGCCAGCTCCACGAGGCCATCGCCCAGCCCAACCTCTACGTGAAGATCCCGGCACCGCCGAGGGGATCGCACCGATCCGGCAGATGATCGCCGAAGGTCGCAGCATCAACGTCACGCTCCTCTTCACCCTCGACCGGTACGCCGAGGTGATCGAGGCCTACCTGTCCGGTCTGGAGCAGGCCGAGGGCGACCTGTGCCGCATCTCCTGCGTCGCGTCGTTCTTCGTCACCCGGGTCGACACCGAGGTCGACCGCCGCCTCGACGAGATCGGCACCGAAGCCGCGCTGGCCCTGCGGGGCCAGGCTGCGGTCGCCAACGCCCAGGTCGCCTACCAGCTGTTCCTCGACACGCTTCCGCGGTCCCCGTTGGGAGGCGCTCGCCGCCCGGGGCGCGCGGGTGCAGCGCCCGCTGTGGGCCTCCACGTCCACCAAGAACCCGGCCTACCCCGACACCGCTCTACGTCGACCCGCTCATCGGGCCGGACACGGTGAACACGATGCCGGACGCGACGCTCGAGGCGTTCGACGACCACGGCACCGTCGCCCGCACGATCGACGCCGACCCGGATGGCGCGCGAGGCGACGCTGGCCGCGCTCGGCGAGGTCGGCGTCGACCTCGCCGACGTCACCGCGGTGCTCGAGGAGGAGGGCGTGGCCGCGTTCACCAAGTCGTTCGACGAGCTCATCGGCGCGCTGGACACGAAGTCCGCTCGAGCCTGGCGGGCCGGCTGAGCCGGTGCACGGGGCCCTCGTCGTCGTCGACGACGTGCCCGGCGAGTTCGCCGAGCGCGTCATCGAGGCGTTCCACGCCCGGCCCAACGACGCCTTCTCCCTGGCCGCTGTCCGGCGGGGACACCGCCCGCGCCTGCTACGAGCGTCTGGCCGACGACGCCGGCACCCAGATCGACTGGTGGAAGGTCGACGTCTACTGGGGCGACGAGCGGTGCGTGCCCCACGACGACCCCGAGTCGAACTACCACCTGGCCCGGGAGGCGCTGCTCGACCAGGTCGGCGCGGCCAACGCCAACTACCCGATGCGCTGCGACGAGGGCCCCGACCCCTACCAGCTGCGCCTCGGCGAGCTCGGGCGTTTCGACGTCGTCCACCTCGGGCTCGGGCCCGACGGCCACACCGCGTCGCTCTTCCCCGGCTCGGCCGGCGCTCGACGCCGATCCCGGTCGCCTCGTGGTGATGAACGAGGATCCGATCGGGCGCAACCCGCACCCGCGGATGACCCTCACCTTCGCCGGCATCGCCCGGGCCCGGCTGGTGCTGGTGACCGTGGCCGGCGAGGAGAAGCGCGAGGCGCTGGCCCGGGTCGTCGCGGCCGATCCCGAGTGCCCCGGCACCCACGTGCGCGGCGATCGCGTCGTGTGGATCGCTGACCGCGCCGCGGCCGGCTGAGCGCACCGCGGAACGACCACGCGGCGACGATAGGGTGCCGCCATGTCCGGGCCGGCTGAGCAGCACCGCGACCTCCCCCACCTCCCGCTCCACGGTCTCATGGCTCGCGCGAGGGCCGTCCGCGACGAACGCCATGGGCGCCGGGTCACCTTCTCCGCCGAAGGTGTTCATCCCGCTGACGATGCTGTGCCGCGACGGTGCGGCTACTGCACCTTCGCCCAGCCACCGGCCCGGCTCGAGTCGCCGTACCTGACGTCCCGAGCAGGTGCTCGCCATCGCCCGCGCCGGCGCCGACGGCCGGCTGCCACGAGGCGCTCTTCACGCTCGGCGAGCGGCCCGAGGACCGCTACCCGATCGCCCGCGCCTGGCTCGGCGAGCACGGCTACGGCTCGCACGGTCGACTACCTCGCCGCCATGGCCCAGCTGGTGCTCGACGAGATCGGCCTGCTCCCCCACGCCAACGCGGGCGCCCTCACCCGAGCCGACCTCGCCACCCTCCGGGCGGTGGCGCCGACCCAGGGGATGATGATCGAGTCGCTTCGCGGCGACCTCGACTGCCACCGCGGCTCTCCCGACAAGACCCCCGCGCGCCGCCTCGCCACGCTCGAGGCCGCCGGCGAGCTGCCAGATCCCCTTCACCACCGGCATCCTCGTCGGCATCGGCGAAGGCGTCGCCGATCGCATCGAGGCCCTCGAGGCCATCGCCGCCTCCCACCGCCGCCATGGCCACGTGCAGGAGGTGATCGTCCAGAACTTCCTGCCCAAGCCGGGCACCGCGATGCACGCGCGCCGCACCGTGCCCCGAGGACGACTACCTCGAGGCGATCGCCCTGGCCCGGCTGATCCTGCCGCCACGAGATCCACCTCCAGGCGCCGCCCAACCTCTCGGACGACTTCGGCGCTCCTGCTCGACGCCGGCATCGACGACTGGGGTGGCGTGTCTCCCGTCACCGCCGATCACGTCAACCCCGAGCGACCCTGGCCGGCCCTCGACCGCCTTCGGGAGGTCACCGAGGCCCACGGCTTCGCGCTGGCTCCCCGTCTCACGATCTACCCGGAGTACGGCCTGCGAGCCCGACCGCTGGCTCGACCCAGCCACGCGCTTCCGGGTGCTCGACCGGAGCGACGCCGAGGGCCTCGGCCGCGACGATCCCGGGCGGCGTCTTCCCCGAGCAGATCAAGGCGGCGGTCGAGGCGGGCACCGGGGCCGAGGTCGTGCAGATCGGCCGGCGCAACACGGCCTGGTACTCGGGAGCACCGGTGCCGCCGCCGACGCTCGTCCCCGCCTCTGGCCGATCGGGCTGGCACGGGCCCGTCGGCGAGGTGCTCGAAGGGGTCCTCCTGGGTCAGGAGGTCGGCGAGGACGAGATCATCACCCTCTTCTCCGCCCGGGGCCCGGAGGTCGCTGCGGTGGCCAGGTGGCCGACGAGCTCCGCCGGGCAGTGATCGGCGACGTGGTCACCTACGTGCGCAACCGCAACATCAACTACACGAACGTGTGCACCTTCAAGTGCCGGTTCTGCGGGTTCTCGAAGGGCCCGCTGTCGCTCAACCTGCGCGGCACGCCGTACCTGCTCACGCTCGAGGACATCCAGGGACGGGTGCTGGAGGCGGTTGCCGACGGCGCCACCGAGGTGTGCCTGCAGGGCGGGATCCACCCGGACTTCGACGGCGACTACTACATCGACGTCGCCCGGGCGGTGCACGACGTGGCTCCCGAGATCCACATCCACGGCTTCACGGCCCTCGAGGTCACCGAGGGCGCCAAGCGCCTCGCCGAGCCGCTCGCCGACTACCTGCGGCGCCTCATGGACGCCGGCCTGCGGACGCTGCCCGGCACGGCCGCCGAGATCCTCGACGATGACGTCCGTGCCCTCCTGTGCCCGGACAAGATCGACACCGAGGAGTGGCTCGACGCGCACCGCACCGCTCACGCCGTCGGCCTGCGCTCGAACGTCACGATCATGTTCGGTGCCGTCGAGCAGCCCCGGCAGCTGGGCCCGGCACCTCGTCCGCACGCGAGCGCTCCAGAAGGAGACGGGCGGCTTCACGGAGTTCGTGCCGCTCCCCTTCGTCCACATGGCCGCACCGATCTACCTGCAGCACAAGGCGCGTCGCGGCCCGACCTTCCGCGAGGCCCTGCTGATGCACGTCGATCGGCCGCATCGCCTACCACGGCTGGATCGACAACATCCAGGTGTCGTGGGTGAAGCTGGGGCATGGTGGTGCGACGCAGATCCTGCAGGCCGGCGCCAACGACCTGGGCGGCACGCTCATGGACGAGAACATCTCCCGTGCGGCCGGCGCGAGCCACGGCACGATGATGGACGAGGCCGACTTCCGGGCCTGGGTGGAGCCGCTCGGCCGACGCTCGAGCAGCGCACCACCCTCTACGGCCGCCCGGCGCTCACCCCCGCTCCGTAGCAGCCGCGCGTCAGGCCAGGTCGAGGGCGCGACCTCCGCGGAGGCCTCAGCCCCACCACTCCTCGTCGAGCTTGGCCTCGATGTCGCGCACGTGGGCGCGCGTGCACGCCAGGCAAAGCCGCCCCATGCCACGGTCCGTGGTCTCCAGCGACCAGCCGGGCGGCAGCCCCTCGCCCGCGGCATCGTCCGCGTCGATCGTGCCGCAGCGGGTGCACGTGGCCACGTCGGGCACCGTACCCGTGCCAGGCTGAGGACCGATGGCCGACGACCTGGTGCAGCAGCTGATCGAGGACTCCGGCGCCACCGCCAACCGTGACGTGCTCCGGGACATCCTGCGGACCGCGCAGGGTCTGGCCGGCGACGACGCCGATCGCCTCGATCTGAAGATCACGGCCGCCGCGCTCAAGGAGATGCGGGCCGCGTTCGCGATGTTCGCCCCTCTGAAGGAGGCACCGAAGGCGACGATCTTCGGGTCCGCTCGCACCGCGTCACACGACCCGCTGTACGCGCAGGCGAAGACGCTCGCCCGACACCTCGCCGACGCCGGGTGGTACGTGATCACCGGCGCGGGACCCGGGATCATGCAGGCCGGCGCCGAGGGCGCCGGCCCCGACCGCGCGATCGGCATCAGCATCCAGCTCCCCTTCGAGGAGGCGCCCAGCGACATCCTGGCCGGCGGCGAGCGGCTGATCGCCATGAAGTACTTCTTCACTCGCAAGCTCATGCTCATCAAGGAGTCGTCGGCCTTCGTGTGCCTCCCGGGCGGCTTCGGCACCCAGGACGAGACCTTCGAGCTCCTGACGCTCCTCCAGACCGGCAAGGCGACCCCGGCACCGGTCATCCTCCTCGACGTGCCGCACGGCAGCTACTGGAAGCGCTGGGTCGACTACCTCGACCAGGAGCTCGTCGGGGCAGGGCTGATCTCGCCCGAGGACCACGAGCTGTTCCTCGTCACCGACGACGTCGACGATGCGGTCGCGTCGATCCAGCGGTTCTGGCACAGCTACCACTCGATCCGCTGGTCGAGCGGGCAGCTGGTGGTCCGGCTCCACCACGCTCCCACGGAGGAGGAGGTCACGATGCTCAACGAGCGCTTCGGCGACCTGCTGCTGTCGGGTCGGATCGAGCCCGCTGGTCCCCTCCCCGCCGAGGTCGCCGACAAGGACAACCTCGACCTGGCGCGCCTCGTCATGGACTTCGACGCCCGCCGCGCGGGGCGGCTGCGGAGCCTGATCGACGCCCTCAACGAGCTCCCGAGCGCCCACACGACACCACGCCGATCAGCCAACGGGGCGCCGGGGGTCCCCGAGCGGCCACACGGCGAGGGCAACGCGTAGGTGGGCGCGTGAAGGCAGGCCGACGGGACCTCAGGCGGCGCGCGGCGAGAACGGCCGCAGCTCGTCCTGTCCGTCGCGCACGATGCCGACACTCGACTCCGGCACCTCGTTCCACGCACCAACCAGCTCGCCGAGCGGCTCGGAGACGATGAGCCGCGATTCGCTGGACAGCCCCTGGAGCACCGGGTTGTCGGGATAGTGCGCTCGCAGCGTCTCGACCGCCGTGCTGTAGAAGAGCGACCGCGAGCTGCCCTCGCTCGAGTAGCGGAACGCCCACACGCTCGCACCGTCCGTCGTCGCAACCGTCATCTGGATCGGGTGCTCGACACCGTGGTCACGACCCGTCTGCTCGATGAAGCCGACCGCCCGCTCTACCGCTGCCGCCGGGTCGTGCTCGAGGCCGAACGTCAGCGCGAGGTAGAAGAACAGCTCCGAATCCGTCGACCCCTCGACATAGGGGTACAGCGATGGGTCGACCGCGAACGCCAGGTCACGCTTCACCGTCGGAAACTCGCGGACCAGACCGTTGTGCATCCACAACCACCGCCCGTAGCGGAACGGATGGCAGTTCGTCTGCTGGATCGCGCCGCCTGACGACGCGTGGATGTGGGCGAACACGAGCGGCGACACGAGATGTCGCGCGAGATCCGCCAGGTTCCGATCGTTCCAGGCGGGCTCGACGCTGTGGAACACCCCCGGGGTATCGCCGACCCCGTACCAGCCGACCCCGAAGCCGTCGCCGTTCGTCGTCTCCGCGCCCAACCTCGAGTGGAGGCTCTGATCGATCAGGGAGTGCGCCGGCTTGAGGAGCAGCTCCTCGAGCAGCAGCGGGGACCCCGAGTACGCAAGCCAGCGGCACATGACATCCCCCGCTCAGTCGAGCCCGTCCAGATCGTCCGGCTCGCGCAGCACGGAGATCGCCTTCTCGACCGCACGACGCGCCCGAACCAACCGCCGCTCGTCCACCGGCAGCTCGCTGCCTCCCGCGTCGATGCTCTCCTTCAACCGCTCCAGGGCCAGATCGGCGAGCTCCTCGGAGATCGCCTCGAGGCGGGTACGGATGTGGTCGAACTCGCCTGCCATCGCGCTCACGTTAGAGCAGTAGGCTCGATGCTTCCCCGACCAGGAGCACCTGTGCCCGACGACCTCCACGAGTGGGTCTCGTTCGAAGACCCGCATGAGCATCGCACCTGGGTGTTCGACGTGACGTTCCTCACCAGCCCGTGGATCTGCATCTACGGAGCGGGTTGCCAGGGCGTCCTCACCGGGCCGGCCCCCGAGCTCGAGCAGGGGTGCTGCAGCTACGGTGCCCACTTCGTCGACGGCGACGACGAAGCCGCCATGCTGGCGCAGGCCGAGCGCCTGCGCCCCGACCAGTGGCAGTTCCACGACATCGGGCACCGCAAGGCCGGGCCCACCAAGACGAACAAGGCGGGGGAGATCAAGACGCGCCTCGTCGACGGCGCCTGCATCTTCCTCAACCGCCCGGGCTTCGAGGGCGGCGCCGGCTGCGCCCTGCACTCCGCGTCCCTGGAGGCCGGTGAGCGCCCGCTCGACTGGAAGCCGCAGGTCTGCTGGCAGCTCCCCCTCCGGCTCGAGGACCACACCGGCGACGACGGCCACGTCACCTCGACGCTGCGCGAGTGGAAGCGCCGCGACTGGGGGGCCGGCGGGGCCGAGTTCCATTGGTGGTGCACAGAGGACCCGGATGCCTTCGTCGACCGGGACCCCGTCTACGTCACCATGCGGGACGAGATCGTCGCCATGGTCGGACCGACCGCCTACGACCTGTTCGCCGCCCATGTAGCGGCGCGGGGGCGAGAGCGGTACCTTCCCCACCCAGCGCTCCGGCGCCGCTAGCGGGCGAGCACAGACAGGATCGACACAGACGATGATCTTCACGGCGGAGGAGCTTGGCTTCGCGGCCAGGCGAAACGGGTTGCACTTCCCCGAGCACGTGCTCGACCAGCTCGTCGCGGCCATCGACGCGGGCAAGCACGTCGTGCTGACCGGTCCCCCGGGCACGGGCAAGACCACGCTCGCCTACCTGACGGCCGAGGTCGCCCAGAAGGCGATGCTGTGCACGGGGTACCTCCCCACGACGGCCACCACCGAGTGGACGACCTTCGAGACGATCGGCGGGTTCCAGCCCACGGCGGAGGGGCTCATCTTCCGCCCCGGCATGTTCGTCGACGCCATCGAGAGCGGCCGCTGGCTCGTGATCGACGAGCTGAACCGGTCGAACTTCGACCGCGCCTTCGGGCAGCTGTTCACCGTCCTGTCGGGGCAGGCCGTCGTGCTCCCGTTCAAGCGAGGCGGCAGGGTGCAGCCGATCTCGTTGGTTCCGCCCGGGGTCGAGCCGCCCGACGACACCGACGCGATCCGCCTGCCCGCCTCGTGGCGCATCCTCGCCACGATGAACGTCTTCGACAAGAACCTCCTGTTCGAGATGTCCTACGCGCTCATGCGGCGCTTCGCGTTCGTCGAGGTCACGTGCCCGTCCGACGAGGCCTACCACGAGCTCCTCGACGGACCCGGCGACATCGTTCGGGAGCTCCTGCCGCTGCGGCGCTTCCGCGACCTCGGCCCCGCCGTGTACCTCGATGCGGCGAAGTTCGCCGTCCGTCGCGCCGAGGACCAGCCGTCGAAGAGTCGGCTGCTCTACGAGATCTTCTACGCGTACTTCCTCCCGCAGTTCGAGGGCATCGACGACGAGCAGGCCGTCCTGCTGTACCAGTCCATGGCGGAGCTCCTCGACGAGGTCGAACGGGCGGAGGCCCGGCGCACCATCGGCGAGGTGCTCGGCACCGCCCTCCCGGTCTGACCCGATGTACGGCGTGGAGCCCGGCACCGGTCTGGCGCTGGTCCTCGATCGCCTTGCGCGCCCCTACGACCCTGAGCGGGTGACCGCGGCGCTGCTCGGGCTGCCCAACCGCTTCGCTCGACAGCTGGTCGGGACGGTGCTGGCGACCAGCAACGAAGCCGAAGACCTGTTGGAGGCCATGCCGTCGATCGTGCGGTCGATGGCCATCGCGACGACGGACCGCCCGGAGCGCTGCATGGGCGAGCTCCGCGGCCCCGTCCTCTGGGCGGAGACGATGTCGGCTCGCTCAGCGTCCGCTGGCGATCCGGGCCTGTTCGTGTGCGCCACCACGACCAAGGCGTACGACACTGACGAGAACCGCGTCCTCAAGGCCGCACTGCACGCGGTGCACCGGGCGGCCCACCAAGCCGACCACAGCGCGGACAGCCACAACGAGGTCGTCAGGCGGGCTCGCCACAACGGCCAGAGCGCCGCTCGGCTCCTCGAGCACCAGACGCTGGCGCAGGTCCCCGTCGTCCGCCCGACGGGCCGGGCGCTGCGACGGACACGGGCGGGCAGCCGTCGCCACACGTACCACCCGGCGCTGGCGCTGCTGCGCCGAGCCGCCGAGCCGATGGGCGTCAACCACCTCAACGCTTTCGCCGACGAGCGTACGCGGGCGCAACACGACCTGTTCGCCGCCACCATCCAGTGCTGGGAGGAGGCCACCGGGACGACCGTGACCCTTCGCAGCGACCGTGGGGCGATCTCCGGCGGACCCTTGACCTACCACCACCCGGGCCGGCGCGACGACCACGACCACCTTGACGGCATCACCATCGACGCGGTCCTGCTCGACGTGCCGGCACCGCTCCACGATGACCCCGTCCGCGCCCGCGTCCTGCTCCACCAGCGAGCGGAGGGCCGGAGATCGGTGCTGGCGACGAGCGCGCGGGACGTCGTGCTCGCCGTGGACCTCGCGCTCGCCTAGCCCCAGCGACGCTCAGTCGTCGTCGGTCGGCTCGTCGTCGAGGGCGCCGTACTTGCGGGCGAGGGCGGCGTAGTCGTCGTCCTCGTCGACGTCAGCATCGCTGTCGTCGGTCCGGACGGGCTCCGTGAAGAGGAAGTCCGGACCCGACTGCTTGAGCTTGCGCGCTTCTTCGAAGCGGCGATGGCGTCCCTTCTTCACGGAACGGCTCCCGAGGCTCGCAGGGGTGAAGTGGACCGCCACCATAGCGCGCACGCGGTGCGATCGCGCACCCCGCTCGGGCCGTAGTCTGCCCCGATGCCAGCCCAGCAGACCGCACCGTGGTGGCGATCCGGCGTGATCTACCAGATCTACCCCCGCTCCTTCGCCGACGCCGACGGGGACGGGGTGGGGGATCTCGAGGGCGTCCGGCAGCACCTCGACCACCTCGCCTGGCTGGGGGTCGACGCGGTGTGGCTCTCGCCCTTCTTCCGGTCGCCGATGGCCGACTTCGGCTACGACGTCGCCGACTACTGCGACGTCGATCCGCTGTTCGGCGACCTGGGCACGTTCGACGCGCTGGTCACCGAGGCGCACGCCGTGGGGATCCGCATCGTGGTCGACCTGGTGCCCAACCACACCTCCGACCAGCACCCCTGGTTCCTGGCCGCTCGATCGAGCCGCGACGACCCCAAGCGCGACTGGTACGTCTGGCGCGATGGCGGCGGTCCCGACCGTCCGCCCAACAACTGGCGGGGCGCCTTCATCGAGGGCGGGCCGGCCTGGACGTGGGATCCCGACACCGAGCAGTGGTACCTGCACCAGTTCCTGCCGGAGCAGCCCGACCTCAACTGGGACAACCCGGAGGTCGTCGAGGCGATGCACGATGTCATGCGGTTCTGGCTGGACCGTGGCGTCGACGGCTTCCGCATCGACGTCGTGCACTGCATCGGCCGTGATCCGGCCTTCCCGGACGACGAGCCTCCGTGGTCGGACCTCCCCCACTGCGTCTCGAACGAGGACCCCTCGACCCACGAGCACATCCGCGGACTGCGCCGCCTGGCCGACTCCTACGATGGCGACCGGGTGCTGATCGGTGAGACGGCGCTGCCGGGGACGAAGTGGATCGCGCCGTACTACGGCGAGGGCGACGAGCTGCACCTCGCCTTCAACTTCGGGGCCACGCACACGGCGTGGGATCCCGAGGTGTGGCGTCGCCGGCTCGAGCGGATCGATGAGCTCCTCGGCCCTCGTGAGGCCTGGCCGACCTGGGTCTTCTCGAACCACGACATCCCCCGCCACCGCACCCGACTCGGTGGCGGTGAAGCCCGGGCCCGGGCCGCCGCGGTGATCCTGCTCGCCCAGCGCGGCACCCCGTTCGTGTACGCGGGAGAGGAGCTCGGGCTCGAGGACGCGACCGTTCCCCCTGACCGGGTCGTCGATCCCGGCGGACGCGACGGCTGCCGGGCGCCGATCCCGTGGTCCGTCGCCCCTCCGCATGGCTGGGGCCCGACGCCGTGGCTGCCCTTCCCGCCGGAGGCCTCGGAGCGGTCCGTGGAGGTGCAGCGGGCCGACCCGGGCTCGATCCTGCACCTCTATCGACGACTGCTGGAGGCTCGCCGGCACAGCCCGGCGCTGACCCTCGGCGACCAGGAGGTGATCGCGGCGCCAGCCGGCGTCCTGGCGTGGCGCCGGACCGCGCCCGACGGGGACGCACGGACGGTGCTCGTGAACATGTCGGCCCAGGCGGTGACCTTCGACATCGGCGGCGTGGTCGAGGTGGCCAGCGATGACGCAGGTGAAGGCACCGCCTTCGCTGGGCGCCTGCCCGCCGACACGGCCGTCATCCTTCGGTGAGGGGCACCCCTGAGCGGGTCTCGAGCTGCAGACGACCCTGAGGGTCGACGGCCAGCGAGGCCTCCCCAGCGGCCAGCGCCCGGATCGGTTCGCCCACCACGTCGTGCCGCCATCCGGTGGCCAACCGGCCCCCGTCGCCCATGAGGAGGGACTCGATGTCGGAGCGGGTGGCGAGGATCGTCGCGTCGATCTCGAGATCGCGGGCTCGTTGCGCCGCCCAGGCGCTCACGAGGGAGGCCGCCGCCCGCCGGCTGCGGTCGACCCCCTCCGACGGTGGCACCTGCACCTCCTCCAGCGGCAGGGCGAGGCCCTGGGCGACCACGGCCAGGAGCTCGCGGCCGGCGCTGCCCTTCCGCTTCCCGTCGTCGAGGCCTCGCACGCGCTGGAGGTCCTCCTCGGTGGCTGGTGGCCGCTGGGCCATCGCCACCAGCGCCAGGTCGGCGAGCAGGAACCGCACCGGTCGGTCGATCTCCGCCGCCTTGCGCTCGCGCCACGCTGCCAGCACCTGGGCGACCGCCGCCGCCCGGCCCCGCAGGGATCGCGCCTCCTTGATCCGCCACCAGGCCCGGTCGGGCACCTGCCCACTCGTGGTTCGCGTGCGATGCAGCTCGCACTCGTCGAGCGCCCAGTCGAGGCGACCGCGCGCCTCGAGCTTCGCGACGAGCCGGTCGTGCAGCTCGTGCAGGTGCGCGACGTCGGCCGCGGCGTAGGTGAGGGCTCCCTCGGGGAGCGGGCGGGCCAGCCAATCCGTGAGCCGATCGGCCTTGGGGAGCTTGAGGCCGAGCTCACCCTGCACGAGACCGGCCAGCCCGACGCTGCTGTAGCCGACGAAGCCCGCCGCCACCTGGGTGTCGAACAGCCGTGCGGGGAGGGTGCCGCATCGGCGGACCAGGATCTCGAGGTCCTGGCTGGCGGCGTGCATGAGGCACAACCCCGGCCCGGCGAGCACGGTCGCGAGCGGCGTGACGTCGACCAGCGTCGGGTCCACGACGGCGACGCCCCCTGGCCAGGACAGCTGCAGGAGGGCCAGGCGCGCGTGGTACGTGCGCTCCCGGTGGAACTCGGTGTCGAGACCGTAGGCCTCCGTCGTCGCGAGCTCCGCGACCAGGTCGGCGAAGCCGTCGTCGGTGTGGATCCAGGCGTAGGTTCCGGCGCCGGTCCCGGTGCCGGCGCTCACGCGCCTCCGGCCCCGCCGTTCGGCGGGTCGGCCGGGAGGCCCGAGTGGATCCAGCGCACCATGCCGCCGGCCACGTTCACCGCGTCGATGCCCTGCGCTCGATAGTGCTCGACGGCCCGCGCGCTGCGGGCCCCTCGTGCGCAGATCACGTAGACGGTCTGATCGGTCGGCACCTCGCCGATCCGATCGGCCACCTGGCCGAGCGGGATGTGCTGGGCGCCGGGAACGTGGGCGGCGGCGAACTCGGCGTCCTCGCGCACGTCGATCAGCAACGCACCCTCCAACCGGCGCTCCGCGAGCCCCGCCACGTCGATCTCGGGGATCTCCATCGGCGGGAGGCTACCCGTGCCCGCCGCGGGTCCGGCGGAGGTCGACGAGAGGTCGGCGCGGGTGTCCGCGTCGGCCAACGATCCGGGTTCGATGTCCGTGACCTCGCAGAGGGGCAGTCGACCGGCACCGCGGCGCAGCGAGCGCGCCCCGCCCGCGTAGGCATCCTCCAGCGGGCCGAGGGCCTCGCGTCGCCACACGGCGTGGGTCCACTGGCGGTGCCCGTCGGCAACGGGCACCGCGCCGACGACGGTGGGACCGGATGCGCGCAGGGCGTCACGCAGGCGGCGGATGGCGCCGGCGCTCGGTCGCAGCAGATCGCAGGACAGGACGGCGACGACCTGTTGCCGAGCGTGGCGCAGCGCCGTGAGGGTGGCGGGAAAGGGCCCCTCACCGGGACGATCGTCCGCGACGACGGTCAGCCCGAGCGCCCCGAGCGACCCGGCGTCGCCGCCCACGGCGAAGACATCGACGGCCCCCGCGCGATGCAGCGCGTCCGCGACCCGCAGGGCCATCGGCACGCCATCCACGACCAGGAGGGCTTTGTCCTCCCCCATGCGGCGACTCGCCCCACCGCACAGCACCGCACCCGAGAACGGGACGGGCGCCACGCTCAGCGCAGGTCTGCCGGGGGCCACGTCGGGTCGAGCTGTCGGAGGAAGTGCGCGCAGCGCTCCGCCTCGTCGTCCTCGCGAATCGCCGCGGCCGTGCGCTGCAGCCCGGCGAGGGCCCGGAGGAACCCCTGGTTGCCGGGGTGCTCCCATCGTACGTACCCGCTCCCCCGCCAGCCGTTGGCCCGCAACGTGTCGAGGCCGCGGTGGTAGCCGACGCGGTAGGCCGCATACGCCTCGATCACGTCGCGACCGGCGTCGCCGAGGCGGGCCCAGGCCTCGAGGGAGCGCGGCGCCGCCGCGACGACCTCGGCGATCGCGGCCCGGCGGTCGTCATCGCCGCGTGCCATCGCAGCCGCCAGCGCCGACCGGACCTCGGCCGGCTCTTCGGCGATGACGGTCTCCGGCGGACCGGACGGGGTGAGCGTGACCTCGGACATGCCGGGAACCTACCGCTCGTTCAGCTGACATCCTGCGAGGCCGGCTCCAGCTCGTCGACGATCCCCGCGAGGAATCGGTTGGAAGCCGCGTAGGCCGCCGCGATCATCGCTTCGCTCTGGGTGAAGTCGTTGAACCGCAGCGTCCTCGACTGCCCGATCGGGAGCACGATCGCCTCCACCCCACGCGGAAGCGACTCGAGGTCGCGCTTGAAGCGATGGTGACGAGCGACCCAGTACGCCTGCACGACGACGTCCAGCGGACGCTTCGGCTCGGGACGAGGCCTGTCGATCGTGCCGCAGTGCAAGACGTAGATGGTCGACGCGCCGAGGGCGGCGGCGCGTGTGATCGGGACGTCGTCGACGATCGCTCCGTCGAGGTACCGGATGCCCTCGATCTCGACGGCGGGCAGCACGGCCGGCAAGGCCGCCGAGGCCAGGAGGGGGTCGAGGAGCGGGCCGGTCGAGAACCACGCCTCGCGCACACCCGCGATGTCCGTCGCCACGCACTGGAAGGGCAGGACCAGCTCCTCGAAGGTGTCCACCCGCAGCAGCCCGCTCAGGAAGCCGCGCAGCCGATCGTTGGTGTGGATCGCCTCGCCCTTGCGGGCCAGCGCGACGGCGTTGGGCAGCCAGCCCGACGGCAGCAGGCCCTCCGGGCCCAGCCCGCACCAGAGGTCGTCGAGGCGGGCGACCCCCTGAGCGGTGGGGTCCTGGGCGAACGCGACTCCGTTCAGCGCGCCGATCGAGCACCCGAGGACCAGCTGGGGCGAGATCTCGTGCTCGACGAGCGAGCGGAGCATGCCGACCTGGACCGCGCCGTGGTTGCCGCCCCCCGACAGGACCACCGCCACAGGACCGGTTCGCCGGCGCAGCCGGTCGCGTAGCTTCCCCATCGGCACGGCGAGGGTACCCTCGCCTCGTGCACCTCGCTGCGACACCTGCGTGGTTCGCGGACAACTTCACGCAGGTCGTCTTCGGGATCCTCGTGGTGGTGGCCGTCCTCGTGCTCTGGGTCGCGCAGTCGAGGGCGGTGCGCTTCACCCTGCTTGCCGCCATCACCGTCGTCGCCGTCGTCGTGTACCTGAACCGCGTGCCGCTCGAGACGTGCGCCCGGACGTGCGAGTGCCAGCTCGCCGGTCACGACGTCACGGTCCCGATGTGCGATTCCGACACCCAGGCCTGAGCGACGGTCACCCCGTGGCGCGGGCGAGCGACCGGCGCACCAGGCCCGCGACCGCGGCGGGGTGGGTGAGGTGGACCCCGTGGCCGGCCCCCCGGACGACGACCAGCTCGCCGTGCGGGGCGGCGGCCGCCAGCGCGCGCGCCGTGTCCTGGTGGTGGGGTCGGGACTCGCTCCCGTGGGCAGCGATGACCGGCACCGCGAGCCGAGCCGGGTCGTAGGGTGGCGGCGCGGGCGGGCGGATGCTGCGCAGCTCCGCCACCAGGGCGGGTCCTTCGGCACGCCGCTCGTCTCGGGTTCGCTGGGGGAGCGCCTCCCACCGCTCGTCGCCGACCATGCGGCGCATGAACCGCTCGGCGGCCTCGGCCGCTTCACCCGGCGCGGCCACCGCGGTCGACCCTGCGGACCCGCTCGGCCACCAGGGCTGCCACGCCATCGGCGCCTCGTAGGCGACCACGGCCGGCACGAGGTCCGGGTGGTGCGCCGCGAAGGCCAGGGCCACGACTCCCCCCAGGCTGTGACCGAAGAGCACGGCCGGCTCCCCCGCGAGCACCGAGGCCAGGTCGTCGACCTGCTCGGTGAAGGCGAGGCAGGTGCCGGCCTCGACCGACTTCCCGTAGCCTCGGCGGTCGTACCGGATCACGTCGAGGTCGGCGAGCAGCCGGATGGCGCGGAGGAAGGCAGTGCTGCGGTCGAGCGACCCGTGCACGAAGACCACCCGTGGCGCGCCGGCGGCTCCTGGGTGCTCGGCCACGAAGAGGTTCGCCACGACGGGGCACGCTAGAACCCTGGGTGCATGGAGCTGCTCTTCATCCGCCACGCGCTCCCCGTCCGGATCGACGAGGGATCAGCCGACGGTCCGGCCGATCCGGCGCTCTCGGACCTGGGCCACGCCCAGGCCCGAGCGCTGACGGATTGGCTGCACGGGGAGCACGTCGACGCGCTCTGGAGCAGCCCGATGCGGCGTGCCCGCGAGACGGCCGCGCCGGTCGCCGAACGGCTCGCCCTGGAGATCACCTTCCACGAGGGCCTGGCCGAGTTCGACCGCGAGGCCCGCAGCTACATCCCGATCGAGGAGCTGAAGGCAGCCGGCGACCCCCGCTGGAACGAGGTGCCCGAGCAACCCGAGCACTTCCGCGCCGTCGTCGTCGACGCCGTGGAGGGCATCGTCTCGGCGCACGCAGGCCACCGCGTCGCGGTCGTCTGCCACGGCGGGGTGATCAACGCCTATGCCGCTCACGTCCTCGGCATCGACGACCCGCTGTTCTTCCTCCCCACCTACACGAGCATCAGCCGGATCTTCGCGGCGAGCACCGGCGAGCGCAGCATCGCCAGCCTCAACGAGGCCGCCCACCTGCGAGGCCTCTGAGCCTCACGAGCGGCTCAGCTTCGTGGGACGAGCGCCCAGGGGATGTCCTTGTCGTTGCGGACGTCGCCGGGCAGGCCGAGCACCCGCTCGCCGAGGATGTTCTTGGCGATCTCGGTGGTGCCGCCCTCGATGGAGTTGGCTCTCGCGCGGAGGAAGGCCTGCTGCGGGTTCGCCCATTGCATGGCGTGCTTCGGTCGCTCCATGGGATAGCCGTCCGGCTTGAGCATCCCCTCGGCCCCGAGCAGGCCGACGGTGAACGCGCTGATGTCCTTGTTCAGGTCGGCGGACATCGCCTTGCCGATGGAGCCCTCCGGGCCGGGCGTGCCCACCGCGCGGAGCTGGCTGGCCCGGATGTTGGTGAGGCGCAGCACCTCGGCGCGCACCCAGAGCGCCATCAGCTCGTCCTTCCGAGCCCGGTCGGTGATGCCCTTCTCCGACCAGACCTTGACGGCCTCGCCGATGAACCCGGCCCCCTTGCTCGGGATGCCACCCCCGATCGCGACCCGCTCGTTCATCAGCGTGGTGAGCGTGGCGCGCCACCCCTCACCGACCTCACCGAGGCGCTCGTCGTCCGGGATCCGGACATCGGTGAAGTAGACCTCGTTGAACTCGGCCTCGCCGGTGATCTGGTAGAGCGGGCGCACCTCGACGCCCGGCGCCTCCATGTCGACCACGAAGTAGGTCATGCCCTTGTGCTTCGGCTGGTCGGGGTCGGTGCGGGCGACGAGCATCCCCCACTTGGCGAGGTGGGCGAGCGTGGTCCAGACCTTCTGCCCGTTCACGACCCACTCGTCCCCGTCGCGCACGGCCTTGGTGGCGAGCCCGGCGACGTCGGAGCCGGCGCCCGGCTCCGAGAAGAGCTGGCACCACACCTCCTCGCCCGTGAACAGGGGACGCAGGTAGCGCTCCTTCTGCTTCTCCGTGCCGTGGGTGACCAGCGTGGGCGCCCCCATGCCGTGCCCGATGACGTTGCGGTAGGCGGCGATCGGCGCACCCGCCGGGATCAGGGTCTCGTTGATCGTCCGCTGGAGACGAGGCGACAGGCCGAGGCCCCCTTGGCCGACCGGGAAGTGGACCCAGGCGAGGCCGAGGTCGTACTGGCGACCCAGGAACGAGACGGGATCGGTCTGCTTCGGGGGAAGCTCCTCGAGGAGCTGGCGGCACAGGTCGAGGACGGTGGCCTCGTCCGTCCCGGGGGCGGCAGTGTCGAGCGCGGTCATGGGCAGCGACCGTACTTGACCCGCCGGTCAAGTGTCACCCTGGGGGGCCAGGTGGCGCAGCTAGTTCAGGCGCGCTCGCAGGCGCGCGGCCGCGGCGCGATCTCGCTCCTCTTCCGACGCCTCGAGCACCACGGCACCCTCGGCGAACCGGCCCGACGCACCCAGCAGCACCCCGAGCTCGCGCCGCTCGTGCACGGTGGCGCCGGGGAGCTCGAGGCGCAGCTCGAGCGCCCAGCAGAGCCCCTCGCGGTCCCCCGCTCGTCGGTACGCACCCGCGAGGTTGGCGAGCACACGGGTGACGATGGCAACGGGCGGGGTCGGGGCGAGGTGCGCGTCATCCCAGGGCATCTCAGGCGCCACGCGTGCGACGAGCGCGCGGCACCCCGCCGCGTCGAGCTCCCGCCCGCCGTCGAAGGCGTCGAGGTAGCGATCGGGCTCGGTGCGGGACCGGGCGACGAAGTGGCCGGGCATGCCGACGCCCTCCAGCGCCACACCGCACCGGCGACCGACCTCCATCGCCAGCACCGCCAGGCTGATCGGGATCCCGAGGCGCCGGTCGAGCACGTCCGGGAGGAGGGAGTTGCGGGGATCGTGGTACGTCACACGGTCGCCGGTGAAGCCGAGGTCGACGAACAGGTGGTGGCGCAGGCCGTCGAAGGACGGATCCCCCACCCCCGCCGCGAGGGCATCGAGTCGAGCCAGCTCCCGCTGCACATCGAGGTCGGGACAGGCATGCGCGGCCACGAGCAAGAGCGCCTCGTCGAGCGGCCACGACCCCGCTGGGTGGACCATCAGGGCCGAGAACCTCGCCGTCGGGTCATCCGCCACGGTGCCACGGTATCGGCGGCTACCTTGCCGCCATGTTCCCGGGAGACTTCGCCGCCAGCACCCCTGACCGACCGGCCGTCATCATGGCCACCTCGGGCGAGGTGGTGACCTACGCGGCGCTCGACGCCGAGGCCAACCGCCTGTCCCACGTGTTCCGGTCGGCGGGGCTGCAGCCGGGCGACCACATCGCGCTCTGCCTCGAGAACAGCGCCCGCTTCTTCCCCGTCATCTGGGGGGCGCACTACGCCGGGCTCTACTACACGGCGATGAGCTCTCGCCTCACCACCGAGGAGATGGCGTACATCATCGCGGACTGCGGTGCGCAGGCGTTCGTCACGTCCGGCTACAAGGCCGACCAGGCGGCGGAGCTGGCCGACCAGATGCCACGCGTGAGGGTGCGGTTGATGATCGACGGGACGATCGACGGGTTCGAGCCGTACGAGTCAGCCCTCGCGGCCCAGCCGGCGACGCCGCTGGCGGAGGAGCGCGTCGAAGGCCAGGACATGCTCTACAGCTCCGGCACCACGGGCCGCCCGAAGGGCGTCAAGGTGCCCCTGCCGGGCGCGCCGCTCGGCGAGGGTGCCGATGGCGTCACCGGGCTGTGCCAGCTCCTCTTCGGTGCCGACGAGTCGACGCGCTACCTCTCGCCCGCCCCCCTCTACCACGCGGCCCCGCTGCGCTTCTGCCGTGCGACCCATCGCGTCGGCGGCACGGTCGTCGTGATGGAGCACTTCGATCCGGAGCAGTACCTCGCACTCGTGCAGGAGCACCACATCACCTTCAGCCAGGTGGTCCCCACGATGTTCATCCGCCTGCTGAAGCTCCCCGCTGAGGTTCGCTCGCGCTACGACCTCTCGTCCCTCCAGACCGTCGTGCATGCCGCGGCGCCCTGCCCCGCCGAGGTGAAGGCACAGATCATCGAGTGGTTCGGCCCGATCGTCCACGAGTACTACGCGGGCACCGAGGGCAACGGGTTCGTGTACTGCAACAGCCAGGACTGGCTCGCCCACAAGGGCACCGTCGGCAAGGCCCTCCTCGGCGTGATCCACATCGTGGGCGAGGATGGCGAGGAGGTGCCCACGGGCGAGTCCGGCACCGTCTACTTCGAGGGCGAGGCCGCGTCGACCTTCGAGTACCACAACGACGCGGAGAAGACGGCCAGCTCCCGCGACCCGAAGGGCCGCGGGTGGAGCACCCTCGGCGACGTCGGCTACCTCGATGACGACGGCTTCCTCTACCTGACCGACCGCAAGGCGTACATGATCATCACCGGCGGCGTGAACGTCTACCCGCAGGAGGCAGAGAACGTGCTGGCCCTCCATCCCAAGGTGAACGACGTGGCCGTCTTCGGCGTGCCGAACGAGGACTTCGGCGAGGAGGTGAAGGCGGTGGTCGAGCCGACGTCGATGGACGAAGCCGGGCCGGAGCTCGAGCGGGCGCTCATCGCCTACTGCAAGGAGCACCTGGCCGACGTCAAGTGCCCCCGTTCGGTGGACTTCCGCACCGAGCTCCCCCGCCATCCCACCGGGAAGCTCTACAAGCGGCTGCTCAAGGACGAGTACTGGGCCGACGCCGGACGCACGATCTAGCCCCTCTCGTGCCCGCCAACGCCGCCTACCCGTTCCTCGACTCCCCGGTCCCGCTCGCCTTCGCGCACCGAGGTGGCGCCAGCGAGGCGCCAGAGAACACGATGCCGGCGTTCGAGCACGCCGTGCGCCTCGGGTACCGGTACCTCGAGACGGACGCCCACGTCACCGTCGACGGGGTGCTGGTGGCCTTCCACGATGAACGGCTCGATCGCGTCACCGACCGCGTGGGGGTGATCGCCGAGCTTCCGTGGCGGGCGGTCAACGAGGCAAGGGTGGACGGCCGCGAGCCCATCCCTCTCCTGGAGGACCTGCTGACCGCGTGGCCCGACGTGCGGATCAACATCGATCCCAAGCAGGACGCCGCCGCCGAGCCGCTCGCTGCCGCCATCCTCCGCACACGCGCGACGGATCGCGTCTGCGTCGGCGCCTTCAGCGACAAGCGCATCGCCAAGGTGAAGGTGCTGACAGGTCCCGGGCTGTGCACGTCCATGGGCCCGCGGGAGGTCGCACGACTGGTGTCGGCTTCACGCGGCGGACCCGGTCGGGGCGGGATCCTGTCGCCCTGCGCGCAGGTCCCCGTGGGGCAAGGTCGCGTCGCCATCGTGACGCCGCGCTTCGTCGAGACCGCCCACCGGTTCGGCGTCCAGGTGCACGTCTGGACGATCGACGACCCGGTCGAGATGGCCCGCCTCCTGGACCTCGGGGTGGACGGGATCATGACCGACCGTCCCCAGGTGCTGAAGGACCTCCTGGTCGAGCGGGGCGAGTGGCGCTGATGGAGCTGCCGCTCACGCCCCTCGACCTCCTGGCACGAGCCAGGCGGCTCTTCCCGGAACGGGAGGGGATCGTCCAGGGCGACCAACGGTGGACCTACGCCGCGTTCGCGGACCGGTGCGATCGTCTCGCCCAGGTGCTGCAGGGCGAGCTCGGCCTGCAGCCCGGGGACGTCGTCGCCTGGCTGTGTGGCAACACGCACGAGCTGCTCGAGGCGTACTACGGCGTGCTGCTGGCCGGCGGGGTGCTCCTCCCCCTCAACATCCGGCTCGCGCCCGCGGAGCTGCGCGCCATCCTCAGCGACAGCCGCGCGGTGGCGCTCTTCCGCCACCCCGACCAGGCAGACCCGGGGCACCCGGTGCGCACGATCGTCCTCGGCCAGGAGCACGAGGCCCTCCTCGCCGCACAGCCCGCGGGCCCGGTCTCGACGCCACCGGTCGACGAGCGGGCGCCGGCCGAGCTCTTCTACACCTCCGGATCGACGGGCTCGCCGAAGGGCGCCCTCCTCAGCCATCGCGGGCTGTACCTCCACGCGGTGCACAGCGCGCTCACGATGGGGCTCACCGGTGAGGACGTCATCCTCCACACGATCCCGCTCTTCCACGTGAACGGGTGGGGGACGCCGCACTTCCTCACGGGGCTCGGGGGCGTGCACGTCCTGCTCCCCCGGTTCGACGCCGGCGAGGTGCTGCGGCTGATCGAGGTGGAGGAGGTCAGCCGGCTCTTCCTCGTGCCCGCCATGGCGCGCCTCGTGCTCGACCATCCCTCACGGGCGCAGCGTGACCTCTCGAGCGTGCGGCAGGTCTCGGTGGGGGGCGCGCCGGCCTCCGCCGGGCTCCTCGCCGAGCTCGAGGAAGCCCTCGGGTGCGAGTGCATCTGCGGCTACGGGATGACGGAGTCGAGCCCGACGCTGACACGAAGCCTGCCGACCCCGGGCCGCCCCTCGACCGCCGCGCAGCGGGCGACCACCGGCATCCCGATCCTCGGGGTGGACGTGCGGGTGCTGGGGCCTGGCGACGTCGAGGTGCCGTGGGACGGCAGCACGGTCGGAGAGATCTGCGCCCGCTCGAACCACGTCATGATCGGCTACCTGCGCGCGCCGGAGGCCACCGAGGCCGTGCTGAAGGGCGGCTGGCTCCGAACCGGCGACCTCGCGGTCGTCGACCCCGACGGCTACCTCACGATCGTCGACCGGGCCAAGGACCTCATCGTGTCCGGCGGCGAGAACATCGCGTCCGTCGAGGTGGAGCACGTCATCGAGGCCCACCCCGCTGTGCGCGAAGCCGCCGTGGTCGGCGTCCCGGACGAGCGGTGGGGCGAGGTTCCTCGCGCGTTCGTCTCCCTCGTGCCCGGTGCGGAGCTCGGTGAAGCCGAGCTGATCGCCTGGGTGCGGGACCGCCTGGCACCCTTCAAGACCCCGAAGTCGGTCGTCTTCCTCGACGACCTCCCCAAGGGCGGCACCGGCAAGCTCCAGAAGCAAGCCCTTCGCGACTGGTCGTGACAACGTCCGCGGTCGATCTCGTTCGCCATGCGGACGAAATCGACCGCAGACCTCGTCAGAGCAGCGCCCGCGAGAGGACGGCGAGGCCGTGGTCGAGCTCGTCGTCGGTCATCGTGAGCGGGGGGATGAGGCGCAGGACGTTGCCGTCCGGGCCGCAGGTGAGGACCAGCACGCCGGCCTCGAGGCACCGTTGCTGCACGGCCTCGGCGGTGGCCTTGTCGGTGAGCTCCACGCCGATCATGGCGCCGATGCCGCGCACATCGACCACGGAACCGGCGTCGAGCGACTCGAGGTGAGCGCGTGCCCGGTCGCCCAGCGCCACGGCCCGGTCGTAGAGGCCCTCGCGCTCGAGCACCTCGATCGTCGCCACGGCGGCGGCGCACGACACCGGGTTGCCGCCGAAGGTCGAGCCGTGGGCGCCGTTGGGCCACTGGTCCATGAGCGCGGCGCCGGCCATGATCCCCGCCAGCGGGAGCCCGGAGGCGACCCCCTTGGCGAAGAGCAGCACGTCCGGAGCGATGCCGAAGGTCTCGGCCGCGAACGGACGGCCTGTTCGCCCGAAGCCGCACTGCACCTCGTCGAACACGAGCAGGACGCCGTGCTCCGAGCAGCGCTGACGCAGCCCGGCCAACCACGCGAGGGGCGGCACGATGTAGCCGCCCTCGCCGAGCACCGGCTCGACCACCATCGCCGCCAGCGCGGTGGCCCGGGCGGCGAGGATCTCGTCCAGCTCGGCCAGCGCTGCGTCCACGACGATCGCGTCGTCGGCGCTCCCGGGGATGCAGTAGGGGGCGATGTGCACGTCCGGCAGCAGCGGACCGTAGCCCTCCTGGTACATCGCCTTGGCCGTGGTCAGCGCCGTCGCGCCCATCGTGCGGCCGTGGAAGCCGCGACGGAAGGCGACGATGCCGGGCCGGCCCGTCGTGCGGCGCGCCAGCTTGATGGCGCCGTCGACCGCCTCCGCTCCGCTGTTGCAGAGGAACACCTTCGGGTGGTCGAGGAAGGGTGCCAGGCGGGCGATCGCCTCCGTGGCCTCGATGTAGGGCTGGTGCTTGAGCACCACCGACGTGTGCAGGAGGCGCTCGGCCTGCCGGTGGATGGCGTCGACCACGTGCGGGTGGCCGTGTCCCGTGTTCGTGACGGCGATCCCGGACCCCAGGTCGAGGTAGCGACGCCCGTCGACATCCCACACCCACGAGCCCTCGCCTCGGTCGGCCACGACGTCGAAGTAGGACGGCAGCACAGGTGCGACCACGTCGTCGTATCGCGCCAGCCACTCGGCGGTGGTCGTGGTCTCCAGTGCCGTCATGACGCGTCCTCCCGGTTGTCGATCTGAGCCCGCTGCAGCCGGCCCGAGTAGTCGATGTAGACCGTCTTCACCTGGCTGAACTGCTCGATGCCCCGTGCCCCCGCCTCCCGGAACCCGTTCCCGGTGTGCTTGGTGCCACCGAACGGAAGCGGGATCTCCGCGCCGATCGTGGGGGCGTTGACGTAGGTGATCCCGGTGTCGATGGCGTGGACGCCCCGCAGCGCCGCGTTGAGGTCCTGCGTGTAGATCGCCGCGCTGAGCCCGTACTCGACCGAGTTCACGACGGCGACCGCCTCGTCCAGGTCGTCCACCTCGATCACCGACAGGACCGGCCCGAACACCTCCTCCCGGGCCACCGTGTGCGATGGCTTGACGCCCGTGAGGATCGTCGGCGGGACGAACGTGCCGCCCTCGCAGCCCGCGACGTCGTCCCGCAGCGTGCCGCCGGTGGTGGCCGTGGCGCCCTCCGCGACGGCCCTGTCGACCATGGCCAGGATCCGGCGCGCGGAGTCGGCGGTGATGACCGGGCCAACATCGGTGTCGGAGCGCAGGGGATCTCCGAGCACGAGCGCCTCGGCACGCTCGGCCAGGCGCTCGACCACCGCCCCGGCGATGCCCTTCTGGAGCAGGAGGCGGGAGGTCGAGGTGCAGCGCTGCCCGGACGTGCCGAACGCGCCGAAGAGCGCACCGTCGACCACGAGCTCCAGGTCTGCGTCGTCGAGTACGACCATCGCGTTCTTGCCCCCGAGCTCGAGACTCACCAGCTTCGGGCCGACCGCCATGGCCGCAGCTGCGACCTTGCGACCCGTGGGCACCGAGCCGGTGAAGGACACCGCGCCGACGCCAGGGTGCACGGCCAGCGCCGCGGCCGGCTCGGGTCCCCCGTGCACGAGCTGCACGAGCTCCGCAGGGATGCCGGCCTCGATGCACGCTTCGACGAAGGCGACCCCGCACCCGGGGGCCAGCTCCGATGGCTTCATCACCACGCCGTTGCCCGCCAGGAGGGCGGGGAAGATCTTCCAGCTGGGGATCGCCATGGGGAAGTTCCAGGGCGTGATCATCCCGACGACCCCGACCGGGATGCGGGTGGTCCACGCGAGCTTGTCGTGCATCTCGGAGGGCACGACCTCTCCCCAGGCCGACCGGCCCTGGCCGGCCACGAAGGCGGCCATGTCGATCGCCTCCTGCACCTCTCCCCCGCCCTCGACACGGATCTTCCCCGCCTCCCGGCTCACGAGGTCGGCCAGGTCGGCCTTGCGCGCGGTGAGGATGGCCCCGACCGCGGCGATCATCTCGGCGCGCTCCGGGACAGGCCGCCGGGCCCAGGCCACCTGGGCATCCGCGGCCCGCTGCACGGCCACGTCGACGTCGGCCGCCGTGTGGGCAGGGAGCTCGACGACGACCTCTGCGGGTCGCGCCGGGTTCGTCGACCGGAACGTGGCCATCAGTCCTCCCCTGGTCCTGCTCGCCTGCAACGTCTGTTGCATCGGTTCACGTGACCGTAGCATCCGTTGCATGGCCGACCTCGGGACCCGGATCACCGCCCATGCCGACGCCCTCCCGCCGGCCGAGCGTCGCGTGGCGGAGCTCGTGCTGGCGGATCCGTCGCTGGCCGCCTTCGCCACGGTCGCGGAGCTCGGCCGGCGCGCCCGCACCAGCGGCGCGACCGTGGTCCGCCTCGCCGACCGCCTCGGCTACGACGGCTGGGTGGGCCTCCAGTCCGAGGTGCGGGCAGGTCTCGACCAGCACCTGCGCCCGGCGGCCGAGCGCATCCGCGAGCCCGACCGGCAAGACGTCCTGGCGGCGACGGCCAGCCGTGAGGCCGAGAACGTCCACCGCACGCTCGACGCCGTGGACCGACCGGCCTTCGAGCGCGCCGTCGGCCTGCTGGCCGACCGTCGCCGCACGATCCGGGTGGTGGCCGGCTCGGCGCAGGACGGCATCGGCCGGCTGCTGACGGACGACCTCGACCTCCTTCGGCCCGGCGTGGTCCGGGTGAGTGGTTCGCCGGTGGCGGTCGCGAGCCGGCTGGCCCACACCCGGCCGCGGGACGTCCTGGTCGCGATCGACCTGCGGCGCTACGAGGGATGGGTGCTCGACGCCGCCGGGGCCAGTTCGGCACGCAGCGGGCTCGTCGTAGCGCTCACCGACTCGCGCCTTTCGCCGCTTGCTCGCCAGGCCGAGGTCGCGTTCGTCGTCACCGCCGAGGGCGCCGGCCCCTTCGACAGCCACGTCGGCACCCTGGCGCTGGGCAATGCCCTCGTCACCGGCGTGGCCGCCAAGCTCCGCCGATCGGCGACCGACCGCCTCGACCGGGTCGAGGCCGCGTGGCAGTCCTTCGACGCTCTCGGCGACGACTGAGGCGCTGTCTGCCAAGCAGGGGTTCAGGGGCAAGGGCGCGGCAACGAGCGACACGGTGCGGTCGGCCAGCGCCACGCGTGCTCACGGTCGACCGTGGGCAGGTCCCAGGGACGCGAGCGTCGTGCGCTCGGCCACCTCCACGGTGCACCGACGCACGCCACCCCACCGCTCGATCGTCCCCCGATCGAGCGTCGTGCGCTGGTCCACCCGAGCGGTACGACTGCGCACGACCCCCGCCGGGCCACCGTGTGCCGACGTGGCCGCCCGAGCCAGCCGCTCCTGCCTCGCCGCGCCCTTGGGGTGGGCTCGGCCCTTGGGGTGGGCTCGGCCCCTGGCTAGGTTCCGGTGCGATGCCCTGGCCACCACGCTCCCCGACGCTCTACGCCGCTGGCGGGATGGTGTGCTCGGTCGATCACATCGCCTCCGGCGCGGGTGTCGCGATGCTGCGCGCCGGCGGCTCGGCAGCCGACGCGGCGATCGCGACCAGCGCCGTCCTCGCCGTGACCACCCAGCACATGTGCGGGATGGGCGGGGACCTGTTCGCGCTCGTCCACCGCCCCGGCGGACCCCCCGATGCCCTCTGCGCTGCCGGGCGCGCGGGAAGCGGCAGCGACCCCGCGGCCCTCCGCCGCGAAGGCCACCAGGCGATGCCGCACCGCGGTGACGTGCGCAGCGCGCCGGTGCCAGGCTGCGTCGACGGATGGTGCGCGCTCCACGATCGCCACGGGCGGCTCCCCTTCGACGTCGTGCTGGGTCCGGCCCGACGCTGCGCCGAGGAGGGCTTCGCCACCTCGCCGCTGCTCGTCCTGGCCACGGCACTGGTCGCGCACGTGCCGGGCGCGGACGACTTCCTGCCCCCCGGTGGGCTGGTGCCGGGACAGCGGCTGCGACGCCCAGCCGTCGCTCAGGCCCTCCGCAGCCTCGCCACCGGCGGCCGCGCGGCGTTCTACGAAGCCGCCTTCGGGGAGGCGCTCCTCGCGCTCGGCGGCGGGGTGTACACCCGGGACGACCTCGCCGCCTCGCAAGCCGACTGGGTCGACCCGATCTCGCTCGACGCGTGGGGCCACCGGATCTGGACCGTGCCGCCGCCCTCGCAGGGCTACCTCGTGCCGAGCGCGGCGTGGATCGCGAGCGGCCTGCCCCTTCCGGACGATCCTGATGACGCAGCCTGGGCCCACCTGCTCATCGAGGCGGCCCGGTGGGCCGGCCACGACCGTCCCGAGGTCCTCCACGACGGGTCCGATGGCTCCGCGCTGCTCGCCCTCGAGCGCCTGGGACCGCGTCGGGAGGCCATCTCCTCGTCGCGCCGGTCCCCGGTCACGTCGACGGCGCCGGGTGGCACGATCTACCTCTGCGCCATCGACGCCGACGGGGTCGGCGTGTCCTTGATCCAGTCGAACGCGGCGGACTGGGGCTGCCACGTCGTCGTCCCGGGCACCGGGATCTTCCTGCACAACCGGGGCATCGGCTTCTCACTCGAGGCGGGCCACCCCGCGGAGCTGTCCCCCGGGCGCCGGCCGCCGCACACCCTGTCGCCCGTCCTGGTGTCCGGTCTCGACGGCCGTCTCGCCGCGGTGCTCGGCACCATGGGCGGGGACAGCCAGCCGCAGGTGCTCCTCCAGCTGCTGGCCCGCCTCCTGCACCACGAGCAGTCACCCGGCCGAGCCGTGAGCGCGCCGCGCTGGGTGCTGACCGGGGGTCGAACCGGGTTCGACACCTGGGCCGACGGCGGCCCCGACCACGTCGCGCTGGAGGTCGGTGCGCCCACGGAGTGGGGGGCGGGTCTGGCCGAACGGGGCCATCTCGTGCAGCACCTCGTTCGCGGCGCCAACGTCGGGCACGCCCACGTGATCACGGTGACCCCCGACGGAACGTACGCCGGCGCGACCGACGCGCGGGCGTTGTCCGGCGCCGCCGTCGGCGCCTGACGGCCGGCCGGTCAAGACTGGCCGTCACGTGGCCCGCGCAGGAAGAGCCACAACAGCGCCAGGCCCCCGAGCACCGCGACGAGCTTGAGCGAGCCGGCGAGCACCGCGACGGCCGATCGGAGCACGACCACCGCGAGGAGCCCGCACACGACGCCGATGAGGAGCCACTGGCGCGCCGGTCGGCCGGCCATCAGGTGAAGGTGGGCGCCCGCTTCTCGAAGTACGCCATGGTGGCCTCGACCTGGTTGGGGCTCCCGATGAGCGAGCCCATCGTCACCCGCTCGTCCAAGAGCTGATCCGCCAGCGGACGCGTGCCGGACAGGTTGAGCAGCCGCTTCCCCTCGCGGAGCGCGTCCGGGCTCCTCGTCGCGAGCTCGGACGCGAGCTCCAGCGCGGCTCCCCGAGGGTCGTCCGCAACCCGCGTGGCCAGACCGAGGGCGACGGCCTCCTCGCCCGAGACCAGGCGGCCGCTGAAGGTCAGCTCCTTCGCCACGTCGAGGCCGACCAGCGTGGGCAGCACCGCGGTGCCCGTCATGTCGGGGATCAGACCCCACCGGGCCTCGAGGACCGACAGCTTGGCGTCCGGCGCCACGATCCGGATGTCGGCTCCCAGGGCGATCTGGAGGCCGCCGCCGAGCGCGGCGCCGTGCACGGCGGCGATGACGGGCACGCCGAGCTCCTGCCACACCCACGCGGCCTGCTGGCCGAGATGGGTGATCCGCCCGCCCGTGTCCCCGATCGCCCCGAGGGACTCGTCACGCGGGAGCGGCCTCGCGATCGCCACCGCCACCCTCGGCCATGGCCTGGAAGCTCCCGAAGTCCAGCCCGGCGCAGAAGCCGCGACCCTCCCCCGACAGGACGACGACCCGCACGTTCGGGTCGGTCTTCAGACCCTCGCCAGCGTCGACGATGCCCTGGAACATCGCTCCGTCCAGGGCGTTCAGCTTGTCGGGGCGGTTCAGTCGGACGTCGGCGATGCCGTTGTCGATGGAGATGGAGACGCGATCGGACATCCGTCCAGCATGCCAGCGGCTTCCCAGCCGCGCCCGTTCGCGGCAGAATCCCCCGGCGCCCGCGCTGGGGGACCTCCTCCGTCGCTCGCTCGCCCCCTCCTCGTCCCGCTGATGCCGCCTCGTCCCGTCCCCCATCGTCTTCGCGCCCGCGCCGCGGGCGCGCTGCTCGCGCTCGGGCTCGTCGCCGGCCTGGCCGCGGCCGTGCCGCGGGCGAACGCGGAGAGCGTGCCGTCCGCACCGGCCGCGCCGACGATGTTGCTCGCCCCCCCGTCGCCGGACCTCCCTGGGCTCCCGACCACCTCGATCGAGCTGGCTCGGGTACCGGTGACCAGCCGCGACTTCGAGCAGGCAGCCGCTCGTTACGCCGAGGTCGACGCCCGACACGCCGAGGCACGCACTCGCCGCCACGATCTCGATCACACCGTCACCGTGCTGCAGGGCCGTGCCCTCGAGCTGGATGCGGTCGGGGCATCGTCACTCGGTCGGATCGCCGGCCTGTCCACGCGCCTGGACGCCATCGACACCGCCATCACGGAGCTCGCCGTCAAGTCCTTCGTCGCGGGCGGCGACGACGAGCGCGCCTACGCCGCCCTGGTCTCGGACACACCGTCGATCAGCGACGTCGACCGGCGCGATGTGCTCGGCGGGCTCACGATGGACGTGCTCCTCGCCGAGCGCGCCGCCTATCGAGGCAGGATCGCAGCGGCCCAGGAGCGTGCCGATCAGGCCCTCGAGGCGCTGACCGAGACCCGCACCGCGCTCCAGGACCTCGCGGACCAGCGACCTGACGCCGTGCAAGCGGAGGTCGATGCGGCCGCCGACGTCGCGACGGAACGGGTGAGCTACGAGGAGGCACGCACCCTCGCGACGGTGGACGGGGTGGAGTTCCCCCTCGTCGCGCTCGACGCGTACTACCGCGCCGCCACGACCATCTCCGACGAGCACCCCGCGTGTGGCGTGCGCTGGTGGGCCATCGCGGGAATCTCCCGCGTGGAGGGCCGTCACGGCACCTACGGGGGCACGACCCTCCAACCGAACGGCGACACGACTCGCCGCATCATCGGCATCCAGCTCAACGGGGCGAACGAGACGGCGGAGGTGGGCGATTCGGACGGCGGCACCCTCGACGGCGACTCGGCGTACGACCGCGCCGTCGGTCCCATGCAGTTCATCCCGCAGACGTGGTCCCGCTTCGAGGCCGACGGCAACGACGACGGCACCAGCTCCCCGTTCAACCTGTACGACGCCTCACTCGCCGCCGCCAAGTACCTGTGCACCGCGAGCAGCGGCCTCGACGCCGATCCCGGCCTTCGGAGCGCCTACTTCTCCTACAACCACTCCTTGGCGTACGTCGACGCCGTCCTCGGCTACGCGCGCCTCTACGAGGGCAAGGTCGAGATCCCCGAGCCGCTGGACTGACCTGACCCGTCGGTCAAGAAATCGCGGTGCGGGTTGTTGACAGGATGACAACAGGCTCCTACGGTCCCGATGACCGGTGTGACCGGCGTCACCGGTAGGGCGTCCCCTCAGGTCGCCGCCAGCACTCCTACGCCGCCAGGGGGACATCTTGAAGGACAAGCACGGCCACGCACCGTGGCATCGCATCATCGTCGTCTTGCTGGCTCTGGTCTTCGTGGCCGCGGCCTGCGGCGGCGACGACGCCAGCAGCGGCGACGGTGGCGACGGTGGCACGACCACCACGGCGTCCGGCGAACCGGCGCGCGACCCGGTCAAGGGCGGCGAGCTGATCTTCGGCACGGAGTCCGACGTCGCGACGCTCGCTCCAGGTGAGGCGGCCCAGCCGTCCGACAAGGTCATCACCCTGGGCATCTACGACCCGCTCACCACCTACGTGGACGGCAAGGTCGAGCCGTACCTCGCCGAGTCCATCGAGGGCAACGACGATCTCACGCAATACACGATCGTCCTCCGGGAGGGCGTGCAGTTCCAGGACGACACGCCGCTCAACGCGGAGGCCGTCGTCAAGCACTTCGACCGCCTCAAGGACCCCGCCACGGCCTGCCCGTGCAAGGCGACCGTCGACAACATCGGGTCGATGGACATGCCCGACGGCGCCGAGGGTCTGACCGTCGTGTTCAACCTCACCACGCCGAACGTCGCCTTCCCCGACATGCTGGCGGGCTCGAGTGGCTACATCGAGTCACCGACCGCCGTGGCCAACGGGATCAACCTGAAGACCGACGGCGTCGGCACCGGCCCCTTCATCCTGGATGAGTTCGTCGCCGGTGAGCGCACGGTCCTCGTCGCCAACCCGAACTACTGGGGCAAGGACGAGAACGGCATCCAGCTGCCGTACCTCGACAAGCTGACGATCCGACCGATCCCCGACAGCGGCCAGCGGCTCGCGGCCCTCGAGACCGGTGAGATCGACATCTTCCAGACGGCCGACACCGCCACCGTGACCCAGGGCGAGGAGAAGGGCTTCACCGCTCAGAAGATCAGCGGCTCCAGCTCCACGATCATCCTGTTCAACAACGCCAAGCCGCCGTTCAACGACGTCAAGGCTCGCCAGGCCGTGGCCTACGCGATCGACAAGGACCTCATCAACGAGCGCGCGTACGGCGGCGCCCGCGTGCCGAGCTACTCCGGCTTCGCGCTCGACTCCGCGTACTACAACCCGGATGCGGGCACGCCCCAGTACGACCCGGATAAGGCAGCCGCGCTCGTGGACGAGCTCGGTGGCCTCGACTTCGAGCTGATCTGCATCCCGACGCCTGAGTCCGAGCTGATCCTCAACATCATCAAGCAGCTCGGTGAAGAGGTCGGCATGAACATCAGCCTCAAGTACGAGGAGCAGGGCACCTACGTGAACCGCATGTTCTCGAAGGGCGGCGACTACGAAGCCGGCTGCTTCCGCAGCTCCCACTTCATCGAGCCGGACGCCATCCGACCCGGGCTGACCACGGATGACACGGGCAACCTCGCCTTCTACACCAACCCGGAGGTCGACAAGCTGCTCGACGAGGCTCGTCAGACCGACGACTTCGACATCCGCAAGGAGAAGTACGACCAGGTGCAGGTGATCACGGGTGAGGAGGTCCCTCTCATGACCACGCTGTACGACCTCTTCGGCAACGTCTACGACGACAGCCGGGTCGGCCCGCCGCCTCCTGGCGAGCCGAACTCACTGGGTGCCATCAAGCCCGGCCTGCTGTACGCCACGGGGGGCTGACGGCTCCGGCCGTCCATAGCCGCCACCGGGCCGAGGATCATCTGACATGACGTTCGTTCTCAGAGCCTTCTTGCGCATGCTCAAGCTCATGAGCGTGATCCTGATCGTGAGCTTCCTCACGTTCATGCTCACGAAGATGCTGCCGGGAAGTCCTGTCAACCTGATCCTCGGCTCGGAGGCCGGCAACCCGACCGCCCGTGCCGCCGTCGAAGCACGCCTCGGGCTCAACCAGCCCATCTGGCAGCAGTACCTCGACTACATGCGCGGCGTGATCTTCGATCACGACCTCGGGTACTCGTACCTCCAGGAGATCCCGACCACCACCTACCTGAGCCAGCGGTTGCCCGCCACGATCGAGCTCATGATCCTCGCCCAGTTCCTCTCGCTGTCGATCGCCGTGCCCACCGCGCTCTACAGCGCCTACAAGGCCAACTCAGCGGCCGACAAGCTGATCACCACGAGCTCGTTCGGGATGATCAGCATCCCCGCCTTCGCCCTCGCTCCCTTCCTCGTCTTCCTCTTCGCCATCCAGCTGGCCTGGGTGCCCTCCGGTGGCTACGCACGCATCACCGAGGAGGGCCTCGCGGACAACCTCCGCTCGGTCGCCCTGCCGCTGCTGGTGCTCATCACGGGCCTGACCGCTGTGTACACCCGACTGCTCCGCAGCGACCTCATCGCCACGCTCCAGGAAGACTTCGTGCTGATGGCCCGCTCGAAGGGCCTCACGACCCGGCACATCCTGTTCCGGCACGCACTGCGGCCGTCCTCCTTCTCCCTGCTGACCGTGTTCGCGCTCAACTTCGGCACGCTCATCGGGGGATCGATCATCGTCGAGGTGTTCTTCTCCATCCCGGGGGTCGGCAGCCTCCTGATCGAGCAGATCTTCAAGCGGGAGTACCTCGTGGTGCAGGGCATCGTGCTCGTGATCGCCACCTTCTTCGTGGTGATCAACTTCATCACGGACATCTTGTACGGCGTGCTCGACCCACGTGTTCGAAGGGCAGGTGTCTGATGACGGACATGACCGCGACGGCCGCATCGCCGGATCTCGCGACGCCGGCGGCGATCGCCGCCACGCCCCCCACCGCGCGCAAGCGCCGCCGGAAGGGCCTGCTCGGCGTCACGGGATGGCTGAGCGTCGTGTGGCTCACACTCGTGCTCCTCGGCGCGCTCCTCGCGGACGTGCTGCCCCTGAAGGATCCCAGGACGTTCGACGTCCTCAACCCGAACCAGCTCCCCAACCAGCCCATGGGCACGCCTGGCTTCCCGCTCGGCACGGACGCCAACAGCTGGGACATCCTCTCCCGCCTCATCTACGGCGCCCGGGTGTCGCTGATCGTGGCCTTCGGGGTGCTCGCGATCGGCATGGTGATCGGTGGTGGGATCGGCCTCATCGCCGGCTTCATGCGCGGTCGCTCGGAGACGATCCTGATGTCGATCGTCGACATCTTCCTGGCCTTCCCAGCGCTGGTCTTCCTGATCGCCATCGTGGCCTTCCTGGGCTCGGACCTGCAGAACGTCGTGGTGGGCATCTCCCTGGTGTCGATCCCGGCCTTCGCCCGCATCTCTCGGGCCACCACCCTCACCTTCGCCCAGCGGGAGTTCGTCCTGGCCGCCGAGGCCGCGGGCGCCAGTCGGTGGCGGATCCTGGTGCGCGAGATCCTGCCCAACGTCGTGCTCCCCCTGATGGCCTTCGGCTTCCTGGTGGTCGGCATCGCGATCGTGGCCGAGGGCAGCCTCGCCTTCCTCGGTCTCACCGCGTCCGACACCATCAGCTGGGGCGGCATGATCGACGACGCTCGCCGCGGTCTGCAGCAAGAGCACATCGCGCACCCCGCCCTGCTGCCGGCCTTGTGGATGTTCCTCACCGTGCTGTCGGTCAACTTCCTCGGGGACCGGTTCCGATCGGCCTTCGACGTCAAGGACGCCGCGCTTTGACCGACGCCCCCCGCACCGCCCGCCGCGTCCTCACCGCGCCCCCGGCGCACGAAGGGCCGCTGCTCGTCGTCGACGACTTCCGCACCCACTTCGACACGCCCGCCGGCATGGTGCGGGCGGTGGACGGCGTCACGCTCAGCCTGGACCGCGGCAAGACGCTCGGCGTCGTCGGCGAGTCCGGCTCGGGCAAGACCGTGCTCGCCCGCTCGCTCATGGGTCTGCTCACCGCCCGCAACGTCATCCGCTCGGGGTCGGCCACCTACGACGGGCAGGAGATCGTCGGCGCCAGCAACAGCCAGATGCGAGCGCTGTGGGGCACCGAGATGGCGATGGTCTTCCAGGATCCGATGACCTCGCTCAACCCCGTCATGAAGATCGGGCGCCAGATCACCGAGGGACTGCGCTACCACCTCGGCATCCCCAAGGACGAGGCCAACGAGCAGGCCCTGCAGCTGCTCACCTCCGTCGGCATCCCCGATCCCAAGCGGCGCCTGGGGCAGTACCCCCACGAGCTCTCCGGGGGCATGCGCCAGCGCGTGACGATCGCGATCGCGCTCGCGTGCGGCCCGAAGCTGCTGTTCGCCGACGAGCCCACCACGGCCCTCGACGTCACCGTGCAGGCCCAGATCCTGAACCTGCTCAACCAGCAGCAGAAGGACCGGTACATGGCGATGGTCCTCGTGACGCACGACCTCGGCGTCGTCGCGGGTCGCACGGACGAGATCGCCGTCATGTACGCCGGGCAGATCGTCGAGAAGGCCCCCACCCGCACCCTGTTCGCGAACGTGCGGATGCCGTACACGGAGGCGCTCCTCAAGTCGATCCCGAAGCTCGAGAACCCGAGTCACACCCGCCTGCAGATCATCGGCGGCCGCCCCCCGGACCTCGTCAACCCGCCGCCCGGCTGCCGCTTCGCGCCGCGATGCCCGTACGCGCAGTCGAAGTGCCACACGGATCAGCCTCCGCTGGTCGAGGCCGAGACGCCCGGTCACGTCTACCGGTGCTGGTTCCCCGTGGGCACGGCCGCCGGCCGGGAGGCCCTGGAGCGCAACCTCGCGCACCACGTGCCCGCGGCGGAGGCCGCTGTCACCGGCGACTCGGCGGCCGCCGCGCACGTCGAGGACGCCGTGCTGGTGGACAGCGACGCCGGAGGCGCAGGCTGATGGCGGGCACCGGCACCGCCCACCTGCGAGAACCCGGCGACGTCCTCCTGCGCATCGAGGACCTGGTCGTCGAGTTCAAGACCTCCGGCGGCATCGTCCACGCCGTGTCCGGCATCAGCCTGGACGTGCGCGAGGGCGAGACCCTCGGCCTCGTCGGCGAGTCCGGTTGCGGCAAGTCCACGACGGGCCGCGCCATCATGCAGCTCCCCGCGCCGACGAGCGGCCAGGTGCTGTTCGAGGGCATCGATCTCTCCGGGCTCACTGGTTCCGAGCTCCGCGAGATCCGCACGCGGCTCCAGTTCATCTTCCAGGACCCGATCTCGTCCCTGAACCCTCGACGGAAGGTCAAGGACATCGTGGCGGAGCCGCTCCGGATCTGGAAGCGGGGCACGGCCCAGGAGCAGCGAGACCGGGTCTTCGAGGTGCTCGAGGCCGTGGGCCTCGATCCGGAGGTCGCCGCCGACAAGCGACCGCACCAGTTCTCCGGAGGCCAGTGCCAGCGGATCTCCATCGCTCGGTCCCTCGTGCTCGATCCGAAGGTGATCATCTGCGACGAGCCCGTCTCGGCCCTCGACGTGTCCGTGCAGGCCCAGATCCTGAACCTGCTCGAGGACATGAAGGCTCGCTACGGCCTCACCTTGATCTTCATCGCGCACGACCTCGCCGTCGTGAAGAACATCAGTGATCGCGTGGTCGTGATGTACCTCGGGAAGATCTGCGAGGTGGGCACCCCCGACCAGCTGTACGCCACCCCCGCCCACCCCTACACCGCCGCGCTGCTCCGCTCGATCCCGGTGCCGGACCCCACCGTGCCACCCGTACAGAGCGGGCTCCTCACGGGCGACCTGCCCTCGCCCATCGATCCGCCCGCCGGCTGCCGGTTCCGCACCCGCTGCCCGTTGGCCCAGGAGCGGTGCGCGATGGAGGAGCCCCAGGTCCGCGCCGTTGGCGACGGGCACTACGTGGCCTGCCACTTCCCTCTCCTCGGCCAGGCCGCCGAGGACGCGACGCCCGTCGAGGTCGGCAGCGCCGTCCCCTGAGCCACCACCACCCGGCTCCGCAGAGGGGATCCCCATGAGCGAGCTTGCGATCCAACCGAACCGGTCCCCCGGCAGCCCGTGGCAGCTGATCCTCGGATGAGCACGCGCGGCACGGGCACGTCGAAGGCCCACCTCCGGCTGGATCCGGTGACCAGGCGCGCCCTCCTGGTGGAAGCGGCCGCCGACGTGTTCCGCGGTCGCGACCCGAGCGAGGTCAGCTTCGAGGAGGTCGCTGAGGCGGGCGGTGTGTCTCGCTCGCTCGTCTACGCCTACTTCGGTGACCGCGGCGGGCTCGTCGCGGCCGTCTACCTCCACAACCTGGAGCAGCTCGACCGCGAGCTCGGGCGCGCGCTCGACGACCGGCTGCCCGACGAGGTCCGGCTCCGCCGCATCATCCGGCGCTACCTGCTGTTCGCGCGGGACAACGAAGCCGCCTGGAACGTCATGGCCGCGGCGGGCTCGCTCCAGCACCCGGCCATCCAGGGGGCGAGACGGGAGCGCATCGAGCGCATCGCCGGGGCCTGGGGTGCCTCCCCGAGCGCGCGCCTGGTGGCCCGGGGCGTCGTCGGCCTCCTGGAGGCCGGCGCGCAGGACTGGGTCGACTACCGGGACTCGGGCCTGGAGCGCGCCACCGACGTGCTCTTCACGGTCCTCTGGGAGGGGCTCACCGGCCTGCGCGACCGAGGCATCGTCGCGGCCGGCTAGTGCCGTGCCAGGACTAGAGGCCCAGCGACGAATTCTGCAAGGTCGCCTGGGCGGCGGCGTCTCCGCTGAGGTCGACCTCGGCCGAGTCGCGGCGCCCGAACAGGTAGAGGAGCAGCTCGACGGGCTCCCCCATCAGGCACACCTCGGGCCCGCGACCGGCCACGACGGACGCTCCCCCGGTGCGCTGCACCCGAACGGCGGCCCCGTCGACCTTGCGGAGCATCAGCCGCACCTGGTGCCGCAGGAGGTTCCACACGGCCTCCTGCAGGTCGTCCCGATCCGTGCGCGGGCCGAGGCCGTTGGCGCGGCGGACGTCCTCGTGGTGCACCACGTACTCGTTGAGGTTGAGGAGCGTACGCAGCCCCGCGATCGCCATCGGGCCCAGCGGGGGGCCGTTGCGCACACGATCGACGAGGTTCCGGTAGCCGGTGTCCTTGGCTCCGGCCATGAGGCGGTCCAGGGTGGCTTCGAACCGCCCGCCGAACAGGATCCCCGGTGCCGCGCGGAGGTCGCGCTCGCGCACGACGAGGTGCGCGGCCAGGTCGATCGTCGCCCAGCCTTCGCACAGGGTCGGCGCGTCGGGCCCCAGCTCCTCGAGCAGATCACAGAGCTCGCGCCGCTCTCGGGCATCGAGGTGCTCCGGCATGGGCGATAGCGTAGGTCGCCATGCCCAGCGCCCCCGCTTTCGAGATCGATCCGAGCGCCACCTTCGAGGTGACCTTCACCACCGACAAGGGCGACATCGTCGCCACCCTGGATGCCTCCCTGGCCCCGAACACCGTGAACCACTTCGTGGTGCAGGCCCGCAGCGGCTTCTACGACGGGCTCACGTTCCATCGCGTGGTGCCCGGCTTCGTCATCCAGGGCGGAGATCCGGAGGGCACCGGACGCGGCGGCCCCGGCTACAAGTTCGCCGACGAGCCGGTCAAGGCTCCCTACGTCCTCGGCGCGCTCGCCATGGCCAACGCGGGGCCCGACACCAACGGCTCCCAGTTCTTCATCTGCATCGACGACTGCCAGGACAAGCTGCAGCCCCTCTACAACCTCTTCGGCAACGTCGTCCGCGGCATCGAGGTGGCCCAGTCGATCGAGGTCGGGGACAAGATGACCAAGGTCACGGTCACCGACACAGGTTCCTGACCTGCCGGTGGACACCGACGGTTCCGCCTCGTTCCGGCGGTTGGTCCACGTCCCCTCCCTCGACGTCCTCCGCGCGTTCGCGGTCTCGATCGTCGTGCTCTCCCACATCTGGGAGGTCGCGCCCTTCTACCACTGGCGTGAGATCTTCTCGAACAGCGGCTTCCTGGGCGTCGACCTGTTCTTCGTGCTGAGCGGGTTCCTGATCACGGCCCTCCTGCTGCAGGAGCAGCACGACTCCGGCACGATCCGGCTGCGCCGCTTCTACCTCCGTCGGGCGATCCGACTGCTCCCCGCGCTCTTCGCCATGCTGATCGTGTACCTCGTGTACGCGAACGCCACGGGGTGGCCGCCCTTCGGCAGCGAGGCGTTCGTGCTCGAGAGCGTGCGAGCGACGCTGCTCTACGTCATGAACTGGCAGGTGCTGTGGAACCCGTTCGCGGCCGGCGACCTGGTCGCGCTCTGGTCGCTCGCCATCGAGGAGCAGTTCTACTTCGTGTGGCCCCTGGTGGTCATCGCGTTCGTGGGCATCAGCCAGGGGGCGCGCCGGATCGTTCCCACCCTCGCCGGCATCGTGGTCGCCGTCACCGTCTGGCGCGTCATCGTGTACCACCTGTGGGGTTGGGAGGCGGCCTACCTTCGCACGGAGACGCGCGTCGACGGGCTCATCGTGGGCGCCCTCGCCGCGTCCCTCTTCGTCCGCGGGATGACGCCCGCTCGGCTCCCCCGGTGGACGCCATGGGCGGTCGTCGCGGTGTGGTTCTCGCTCATGCTCACCGTGAAGGCCGATGCTGCCTTCGCCTACCAGGGCGGCATCACGCTCTGGATCCTCGCCTCCGCGGTCATGGTCCTGTACTGCGTGAGCGACCCGCAGCCCCTACGGTCCTGGCCGGCCCTCGGCGCGGAGAAGGTCGGCAAGGTGTCGTACGCCATCTACCTGTGGCAGGTCCCGGTCATCCGCGCGATCGCCCGCTGGGCCGACGACTGGCCGGACGCCGTCCGCTTCGTCATCGCACTGATCGCGATCGGCGTCTGCTCGACGCTGTCCTGGTTCCTGATCGAGCGGCCCGCGCAGCGGTTCCGACGGCGACTGGAGGCTCGTCGGCTCGAGGCCGCGGACACCGTGCCTATCGCCGATGCGCCGGCCGGCCCAGCCGGCTGAGGTAGCCCAGTGTGCGGCTGACCGCCCCATCGGACAGGTGCAGCCGTCGCTTGACCACGTCGTAGGCCTGCAGCGCCTTCTTGTCGAGGTAGATGTAGGCACCGCGGAGCCCATCCCCGGGCCGCGCCCGATAGTCGGTCGACCGGGTGAGCGGGTGCGCCTCGTCGGTGAAGTAGTACAGCGCCATCGACTGTCGGGCCAGCCCCTCGGGGACCCGTAGCGGTTCCGGGTGCCCGTGGTAGGAGTGCTCGTCGGTGGTGAACAGGAGGATGCGGTTGCCCTTCGGCTCCACCTCCTCCACGACGTGCTGCATGTCCTTCGACCAGAGCTGCAGCTGTCCCCCCACGCGGGATCCCAGGTGGGGTTCAGGTACAGGAGGAGGTTCACCCGTCGACGCCATCGCGGCTTGCTGTGATGGGCGGTGAAGTCGGCGTGGACGTTGAGGAAGCCGCCCGGCAGGCTGCGGTGGAGCCCGCCGCCGTCCATGACGGCGTCCGCCCGGAGGCCCTCGAACCCGGTCAGCTGGTCGAGGAACGTCACGAACCGCTCCGAGCTGAACGCGTTGGCCACTGCCTGGAGGGTCGGCCCCCAGGTGGTGATGTCCTTGGCGGCGTACTTGCGCTCGTTGAGGTGGAGGTAGTTCGTCCACGCGTCGTCGGGAATCTCCGCGAACTCCTCGTAGACCCGCTCGAGCACCTCGGGGTGCAGCACATCGTCGAGCACGATGTGCGGGAAGGGCTGGGCGTCGGCGTACCGGGCCGACAGCTCCGGTAGCGACTCCTCCAGATCGTCGATGCGCAAGATGGGCTGCGTGATGGGGTACATGGCTCCAGCCGCGTTCAGGGGGTTCCAGCGGCGAGGTCGCCGTACGTTACTGTACGGCCGGTGAAGCCCACGGATGCCCCGGACCCGCTGGCCCGCCGGCTCGCACCACCTCGTTGACTCGCCCGCTCGCCAGGGTGCGCGCCGGGTGGGACCAGGCCGGGCCCGACCTTCGTCGGTACACGCGCAGCGTCACCCTCGCGGGCTCGCTCGCCCTGGTCGCCTACGTGGCGGTGCTCTGGGACTTCGGCCTGCACCCCTTCCGAACGGCCCTCGGCGGCTCGGACTTCTCCGGGTTCTACGACCTCCAGGCGCGACAGTTCTTCCACGGTCGTCTCGACGTGCCACCGGGGGACCTCGGCTTGGAGGCCTTCGCGCTGCGCGGCAAGGAGTACATGTACTTCCCGCCGCTGCCCTCCCTGCTGCGCGCCCCGATCCTGCTGGTCACCGACGAGCTGGACAGCAAGCTCACCGCCTTCTCGATGCTGGGGGCGTGGATCCTCTCGGCCGTGCTCATCGCCCTGATCATGTGGCGGGTCCGGCTGCTGATGCGGGGGCGTGCCCAGCTGGGTCGAGCCGAGGCGGCCGGCTTCGGGATCCTCCTGTTCACGCTGATGTCCGGCTCGGTCGTGCTCTTCCTCGGGTCGCTCCCGTTCGTGTACCACGAGGCCTACGCCTGGGCCATCGCCATGGCCCTCGGCGCGACCTTCAGCATCATCGGCCTGCTGCACCGACCCTCCACTCGGGGCGCGGTGATCGCGGGGGCCTTCACGCTGGGCGCGATCCTGAGTCGTACGACAGCTGGCTGGGCCTGCGCCGGCGGACTGCTCCTCGCGGCCGTCTGGTTCCGGGCCGGTCGCAGCGACCAGCCGCTCCCGCGTCGCTGGGTCTCCACCCTCCTCGCCGCCAGCATCGTGCCGCTCGGCGTCGGGGTCGCCCTGAACTGGGCCAAGTTCCGCCACCCGTACCTCTTCCCGCTCGAGGACCAGGTGTGGACGAGCATGAGCGCCCAGCGGCGCGCGGCCCTGGAGGCCAACGGCGGGGACCTGGTGGGGCCGGGCATCTTCCCCGCCACCTTCATGGGCTACTTCCGGCCGGACGGCATCCGGTTCACGTCGCTGTTCCCGTACGTCACCCTCCCCGCCGAGGTCCCCCGCAACTACGGCGGGTCGTTCCTGGACCAGATGTACCGGACCGGCAGCGTGGTGGCGTTCATGCCCTTGCTGGTGATCCTCAGCATCTGGGGGATGGTCTGCACCTTCCGGCGGGGCGTCTCCAGACAGGTGCGCAACCTCCGCATCCCGCTGCTGACCGTCGCCGCGATCCCCGGCGCCATCATGTTCTACGGCTACATCGCGATGCGGTACACAGCCGAGTTCATCCCGCTGTTCGCCGTGGCCGGCGCCATCGGCTTCATCGACATCGCCCGGCGGCTCAGCGAGCGCCCGAGGCTGGCCCGACCCGCGTTCGCAATCCTCGGCGTGCTGGCCGTCTTCGGGTTCGCCGCCAACCTGGCGGTGTCGATCAGCACGGCCCGCACGGCCAACCCGGGCGAACCGCTCACCGAGTACATCCGGCTCCAGGCCGCGCTCAGCGACCACACGCCCGGCCACCCGCTCGAGCGGCGCATCCGCCAGGCGCCCGCCCTGCCCCACACCGCGCCCGCAGATCGCATCCAGATCGTCGGCGACTGCGACGCCCTCTACCTGGGCTCCGGCGATCCCCTCGCCCCGTGGATCCCGGTCGAGGTCCAGAGCCGGGAGTGGGACGTCGGGGTGTCCACGCCGCCCACCGAGCCCCTCACGGTCACCCTCGCCGAGGCCGACGACGTCGTCGGGGGCCTGCAGCTCGAGTTCGACGGTGAGGGGCACTTCCGCGGCGCGTTCCGGTCCTCGGAGGAGCAGGTCGTCGGCCGCTGGCGGACCGTCCCTGACCGGATCCTCCGGCTCCGCCTCTTCGCCCACCTCAAGGAGCTGGACCACATCCTGGTGGACCTCGACAAGCCGAAGGTCGGCCTCGTCGACCTGCCCATGAGCCAGCTCGATCAGACCCCCTACCGACAGGAGCTGGTGTTCCGCTCGGGGACCTTCGCGGACCCACCCCCGGACGGGATCCACATCACCGAGCGGGAGACACCGCGGCCACCCACCTGCATGGACCTGCTGGGCCGCATGGAGGCGGCGACCGGCTGAGGGCGGCCGCCGATCGCCTACCGTCCACGCCGTGGCCGTCGTCGAGGTGCCCGAGGAGCTGAACCTGGCCAGCGTCCACGAGGCGATCGCGGCGGTGATCCCGGAGCGCGAGTGCATCGTGTGGCGTGACCGCCGCCTCACATGGGCCGACGTCACCGAGCGCACCCGGCGCCTGGCCTCGGTGCTCCGACAGGCCGGCCTCGGCATCCACGGCACGCTCGCGGACTGCGCGCCCTGGGAGTCACCCCACGACCACGTGGCGCTGTACCTCCACAACGGGAACGAGTACCTCGAGGGGCTGCTCGGCGCGGCGAAGGCGCGGGCCGCGGGCGTCAACATCAACTTCCGGTACGTGGCCGACGAGCTCCGCTACGTCCTGGCCGACTGCCGCGCCGGTGCCGTGGTGTTCCACGGCACCTTTGCCGCCACCCTGGCCGAGGTGCTCCCCGCGCTCCCGCACGTGCGGCTGCTGCTCCAGGTGGACGACGGCTCGGGTGCGGCGCTGCTGCCGGGGGCCGTGCCGTACGAGGACGCCTTGGCGTCGGCGGCCCCCACGGCGCCCGTCGACCTCTCGCCCGACGACCTCTACATCCTCTACACGGGCGGCACCACCGGGATGCCCAAAGGCGTCCTGTGGCGGCAGGCCGACTTCCTCGCGGCGTGCCTCGGGGTGGCGAGCACCACCGAGGACCTGGTGGGGGCGGCCCACGGTGGGGGCCTCCGCGCCCTCCCCGCGCCTCCCTTCATGCATGGTGCAGCCCACTGGAACGCGATCAGCGCGTGGATCGCCGGTGGCACGGTGGTCATCCAGTCCGATCCCGTGCGGTTCGACCCCGTCGACCTCCTCGACACGGTCGAAGCCGAGCACGTCTCCTCGCTGCTGATCGTCGGGGATGCCTTCGCCCGCCCGCTCGTCGACGAGCTCCACGCGCGTCCCCGCTCGCTCGAGCACCTCCGCTTCCTCCTCACCGGCGGCGCGGTCCTGTCGGCCCCCGTCAAGGCGCAGCTGCTCGAGCTCCTCCCGCACCTCCGGATCGTGGACGTGCTGGGCTCGTCGGAGACCGGGCGGCAGGGTGTCCACCGTTCCGACCAGGCCCGGAGCGCCAAGCCGGGCGTCTTCCAGCCCTCCCCCACCGCACAGGTCATCTCCGCCGACCGCCGAAGCGTCCTCGCACCAGGGGATCCCGAGCTCGGCTGGCTCACCCAGACCGGGCGGGTCCCGCTCGGCTACCTGGGCGACCCCGCCAAGACCGCGGCCACGTTCCCCCTGATCGACGGGGTGCGGCACGCGGTGGCCGGTGATCGGGCGCGGGTGCTGCAGGACGGCGCGATCGAGCTCCACGGTCGCGACTCGGTCACCATCAACACCGGCGGCGAGAAGGTGTTCGCCGAGGAGGTCGAACAGGTGCTGAAGCACCACCCCGCGATCTTCGACGCGATCGTGGTGGGACGACCCAGCGAACGCTGGGGCCAGGAGGTCGTCGCCGTCGTCCAGCTGCGTACCGGCACGTCGGCGTCCGACGCCGAGCTCCGTGCCGTGGCCCACGAGCACCTCGCCGCCTACAAGGCCCCCAAGGCCTTCGTCCGCGTCGACCGGATCGAGCGGAGCCCCAGCGGCAAGCCCGACTACAACTGGGCAGCCGAGGTGGCCAGCGGTAGCGTCTGATCCCTCATGTCCAGGCGCACCCTCCGCCTCCCGTTCGCGCTCGACCTGCGCCGGAGCCTGCAGCCGCTCCGAACGGGCAAGCACGATCCGACGATCCGGCTCGCGCGCAGCGGCCGTGCTGCGCGCGAGCCGGACGCCCGCCGGACCGGTGACCTTCCAGGCCGAGCACCTCGGCGACCGCGTGGAGGTGGAGGCGTGGGGCCCGGGCGCCGCGTGGGCGCTCGAGCACGCGCCCGCCACCCTGGGGACGCTCGACGACCGGGCCGGCTTCGACCCGACCCATCCCTTGGTCCGTCAGCTCCATCGGGAGGGCGACGGGCTTCGACTGCCCTCCACCGGGCTGGTGCTGGAGGCCCTCCTCCCCGCGGTCCTCAGCCAGCGGGTCACGGGATTCGAGGCCAAGCGGTCGTTTCGTCAGCTCGTCGAGCGCTGGGGCGAGCCGGCCCCGGGCCCTGGCGGTCTCCTGCTGGCGCCGGAGCCCCGGGTGCTCGCCACCCTCGGCTACTACGAGCTGCACGTCGTGGGCGTCGAGAAGCGGCGAGCCGACGCGCTGAAGCGGGTCTGCGCGCACGCCACCCGCCTCGAGGGCTTCGCGTCCCTCCGCGGACCCGAGCTCCGCACCCACCTCGAGTCGCTGCCCGGCATCGGGCCCTGGACCTCCGCCGAGGTGGCCCGGGTGGTGGTCGGCGACGCCGACGCCGTCAGCGTCGGCGACTTCCACCTCAAGAACCTCATCGCCCATGCCCTCGCGAGTGAGCCTCGCGGGACCGACGAGCGCATGCTCGAGCTCCTGGAGCCCTTCGCCGGCCACCGTGGACGGGTGTGCCTCCTGATCGAGTCGGCCGGGATCAGCCCCCCGAAGTACGGCCCGCGGCAGCCGATCGAGTCGCTGACCCGCCGCTGAGCTTCAGTCCTTCTGGGCCACCGCGTTCGGGGTGACGTGCACCGCGGGCTCGAACGCGGTCCGTTCCACGTGCCGGGCCTCCCGCCGCATCGAGCAGCGCAGCGCATCTCGACAGCGCGGGCACGGCCCGTAGTACGGGCCGTCGTACGGTTCGGAGCAGCGTGGGCAGGTCACGTCCATGGCCCTCCACCATCCCACGGCGACAGTAGGTTCGTGCGCCATGCCGCGAGCGCCGTCCGCGTCCCTCATCCGCCATTGGCCGGCGCTCGCCCTCGCGGTGGCGGGTGGGGTCGTCGCGGCCTGGGCGCAACACCGGATCTTCCCCTCCTTCTCCTTCAACCGGGACGAGGGCGTCTACCTCTGGCAGGTCGACACCCTGCAGAGCGGCCGACTGACGTCGAGCGACGGAGGCCATCCCGAGCTCTTCCTACCTTGGCTCTCGGGCGCGCGGGACGGCGCGCTGTTCACCCAGTACACCCTCGGCTGGCCGCTCGTCCTCCTCGCAGCGAGGCTGATCACCGGCTCCGCCAGCTGGGCCCTGTACTTCGGTGCCGGCCTCGCGGTGGTCGGCACCTACGCGTTCGCCTGGGAGATCGCGAGACGCCGCGCGATCGCCATCGTCTCGGCGGCCATCATGGTGGGCTCCCCGATCCTGGCCCTCCAGGGCGGGGTCCACCTGAGCTACCTGTTCACGCTCGGACTGGGCCTGCTGTTCGGTGCGGGGCTCCTGTCCGGCATCCGCACGGGACGCATGGGGCGCGTGCTGCTGGCGGGGGTGCTGCTGGGGTGGATCTTCTTCACCCGTCCCTACGACGGGCTCCTGTGGGGGGTGGCGTTCGGCGGCTACGCGATCATCGTCGAGCGACACCGCTGGCGGCACCTCATCCGTCCGTTCCTCATCGTGGGCGCCGGAGCCCTCCCCGTGGTGGTGGCCACGCTGGCCTACAACCAGCACATCACCGGCGCCCCGCTGGCCTTCCCGATCACCGAGGCAGATCCCCTCGACACCTTCGGGTTCGGTCGGCGGCGACTGATGCCCGGCTTCCCGATCACCGACTACACCGTGGGCACGGGCCTGTACGCCGTCGCCAAGCACGCCTTCTTCCTCCCCTGGTTCCTGCTGGGCAGCTACCTCGGCGTCGTGGTCGCGGCCGCTGGGGCGTGGGTGGCGCGCCGTCGTCAGAGCACCCTCCTGATCCTCCTGGTGGGTACCGTGTTCCCCCTCGGCTACCTCCCCTTCTGGGGCACGAAGGTGTCCTCGGAGTTCACCCGCCTGGCCGGACCCATCTACTACTTGCCGATCTACGCAGCGGTGGCGGTGCTGATGGCCATCGCGCTCGTCCGTCTCCACGAGCGCCACCGCGCCGCCAGCGCGGGGCTCGTGCTGGCCCTCCTCGTGGCGACGGTCCCGACCGCGATCAGCCGCTTCGAGGTGAACCAGGAGCTCAGCGCCCCCCAGGACGGCTGGCGCACCAGCGTGGCGTCGATCGACGAGCCCGCCATCGTCTTCGTCGGCGACACCAAGTCCTACCTGCTCTTCCTCAACCCCTTCAGCTCGAACGGCCCGCGGCTCGACGACCGCATCCTGTACGCCGTCGACGAGGAACCGGCGATGCTCGACCTCATCGCCGAGCAGCCCGAACGGACCCCGTACCTGCAGCTCGCCACCGCACCCCAGGAGGACCTCGGCCCCAAGGAGGACCCCGTCGACTTCGACGTGGTCCTCCTGCCCGTGACGGTCCAGCGAGGCGCCGCCCTGGAGCTCCAGGTCGGAGCCGGCGACCGACCCGGCGAGGCCGTCGCCACGGTGGAGGTCGAGGTCGCGGGTCAGTCGGTCCGGCGGAGCGGGCCGGCCGGCGCCGAGCTCGCGCCGATCACGATCGGACCGCCCGGCGGGTCCGCGGACCTGGCCCTTCCGCCGCGAGGCCTGCTGCGGATCACCCTCGGCTACGGGGCCACCGAGGCCGAGGCCCTCGGGTCTCCGACGGCTCAGCAGCGCATGGTGTTCCGCCTGGTCGACGGCACCGTGGAGGCGCTGCTGCCCACCTCGCGGTTCTCGCGGGACGTCTTGGGCGACCACGAGGAGTGGCGTCGGCGACTGGACACCCCCGACCTCACCGTCGTGGTCATCCCGACGGACTGAACTCCCGGCGGCTGAGCAGCAGGTCGGCGACGAGCACCGCAAGGGCGAGCCAGGCCAGGGACGGACGCTCCGCGAGCACGCGGCTGGCGACCAGCGCCGCAGGAGCCGTCACCAACAAGACGACGCGACCGCGCGGCACCAGGCCCGCCAGCACGGTGAGGATGCCGGCTGCCACAGCCACGGCCGGCGTGGCGACGAGGATCGCCACCGCGGCCACGATCGCGCTCGCCCACGCGACGGTGGTCCACCGCTGGGGCTCCGAGGTGATGGGCGAGCGGAGCATCGGCACGGCGCGCAGCGATGTCACCGCGCGGGGACGGCGGCGGACGAGGATGAGAACGCACGCGAGCACTGCGATCCCTGAGGCCGCCATCCCCGCCCACACCAGTCGCTGGGGCTCCCACCGCAGGCGCACGGTCACCGTCCCCGGGCCCTCCGGGGTGAGCACCCACCCGTTGGCATGGCCGTCCACCAGGGTGCGGGGACCCACCGCGGCGCCGTCGGCCTCCACCGCCCAGCCGTCGCCGGCGCTCTGGCCCAGGACGAACCAGAAGGGTGTGCCGTCGGCATCGACCTCCGCCGCCACTCGATCGGCCGAGGTGTGCGTGGTGCGCACCGTCGGGGCGAGATCCGAGGGCGCACCCCGCGGCGCGACGTCGGCGGGCAGTCCGTCGCCGTCGGTGGAGAGCACCACCTGGTCGATGTCCCAGCCCGTCACCCGCGCCGCCGTCGCCGTGACGCGGTGGCTCCCCCCGTCCAGGTCAACGGCTGCGCAGGAGGTGAGGTTCGCCGACCCGTCGGCCGAGTCCGTCGCCGGGGTCAGCCGGACCGGAAGGGGCTGGCCGTCGACCGTCAGGAGGTCGTCGCGGCATGGCTGGGCGGGAGCCCCCGCGACGGCCGCGTCGTCGTCGGCGCGGGCGGTGCCGTGGAGCTGGAACGAGCGGGCCAACGGGATCTCGAAGCGGCGGTCGAGGTGGGACTCGTCGTCGAGACGATCCGTGCCGGGCAGGTCCAGCCGAAGTCGGGTGAGCACGATGTCGAGGCCGTGCCCGTCGAGGTCGCCGCCGACGCGGTCGAGCAGGTCGACCGGCAGGCGCACCACCTCGTCGACCTGGGTGGATCCGACCCCGATCTCGGCCAGCCCCACCGGGGTGAACGGGTCCGCGGGGGGACCCTCGGTGACGCCCGTGATCTCGACGTGCAGGCGCGACACGGGCTGGGCCGGGATCGGGACGGCCTGCCCCGGCGACTCGAGGGACGCCGGGCCCAGCACGACCTCCATCGGCTCGCCGTCGGCCACGGTGATCCGGACCGTGCGCAGGGTCCGGCCGGTCCGGGCCGACGGCGGCTGCAGCAGCCGCAGCTCGTCCACCGTGGGTGCCCCGTCGGGCAGGAGCGTGATGGCCTGGCCTCGCGGGTCCTCGCCGCCCACCCGCCAGGCGGTGGAGGGATCGCCGTCCACGGCGTTGGTCCCTCGGTCCTCGGGTCGATCAGGGCCGCCATCGTTGGTGACCTCGACCGTGCCCCCCTCCTGCTCCACGACGGTCCGATCATCGTCGTCGGCCCCCGGGAAGGGGTCGAGGCGGAAGTCGTAGCCGGTGGGGTCGGCCGCCGTCTCGCCCGCCCGTTCGGTGTGACCGCGTGTGTCGCGCAGCCCGTAGAACCACGTCTGGATCCGGCGGCGGTTGGAGTCCGTGAGGATCAGGTGGGCGCCCTCGTCCAGCGCGTCCGTGAGCTGCTCGTCGTCCAGCGCGGCCGAAAGGAGCACCAGCGAGTCGCCGTCGAGCAGGCCCGCCGTGGCGGCGTCGACGATCCCGTCGCCGTCGCCATCGAGCACCACGGGACCCGACACGGGAGCCGTGCGGACGATCTCCCGGGGCGACGTGACCGGGTAGAGCGCAACCGACGGGAGGTCAGGGTCGCCTCCGTCGCCGCCCGGCGGACCGAAGGTGCGTGGCGCGGCCAGGCCAGGGGCGCGGTTGAGGGCGTCCCAGACGGGGCCCGGGGGTGGGGAGAAGCTCCGCTCGGACTGCTCGAGGTCGGCTCGCAGGGACACCGTCCCCACCCCGAAGAGCCGGGCCACGGGCGCGATCGACGCCGGGGCGAGCACCCCGAGCTGCGCTCGGCGATCGAGCGCGTCGAGGAGGTTCACCGACGCCGGTGTCCCGTAGGGAAGGACCTCCCGGGCCACGTACGGCCGATCCGTGAGACCCGGCGTCAGCGGGTCGACCAGGTTTCCCCACCGATGGCCGGCGAAGGTCGAGCCCGGCAGCTCGAGGATTCGAGTGCCGTGATCGCCCGCGTCGAGCTCGGCCACCGCATCGCGCCAGTACGCGGGGATGTCCTCGGGTCGGTCCTGCCCATCCGACAGGTAGCCGCCCTTCCACACGGGCAAGAGGGCGCCCAGCGCGAGCGCGGCCACGACAGCGGCTCCCACGGGCCTCCAGGTGGGTCGGGGGATCGCCGCCACCGCCGCGGCGAGGAGCGCCGCGAAGCCGAGCACGACCAGCGGGACGGCGCGGGGGCTGTTGCGGAGGGCCAGCCCCAGTGAGGTGTCGGTGGTGAAGGCCTTCCACGCCCGCCCGTAGGGGGTGGGGTCGTCGAACGGCCACGCCCCCACCGAGATGACCGTGCCCACGAGGACGAGCAGGCAGAAGTAGGTGCGATGGGTCCAACGCAGGACCAGGGCGGCGACGAGCCCCACGACCGGGACGGCGTAGGTCAGCGCGACCACCAGCGCGTCGCTGTCGTAGGCCTCGGCCTGGTCGAGGGAGAACCCGGAGGGATCACGTCCGTAGAAGAACCAGTTGCCGAGGCCGCGCAGGACGTCCCCCGGCAGCGACCGCTCGGCCACGGTGCGCAGGTTCTCGGTGAGCTGCAGGACCGGCAGCCCGTAGCGGCCCTGGATGCGCAGTCCCACCAGCCACCAGAGCGACACCCCGACGCTGAGGAGGGCCAGGCGTCCGGCCGCGCCCAGCACGGGTCGCAGCGGGCCCCGGAGGGCCTCGAGCAGGAGCCACAGCAGGGGCGCCACGCCGACCAACAGGAGTGAGGACGCGTTGATGCCGCCCGCCAGCAGGAGCACGAGACCGAGGGCAGCCGGCGCGCGCCAGTCGCGGTCCCGGGTGGCCCGCATCGTCAGCCCGACGATCCACGGCAGGGCAGCCCAGGGCAGCAGGAGCACGGACATGCGGGCGGTGAAGGCGAGCTGGTACGGCGTGAACCCGTAGACGAGCGCGCCGACGAGGGCCCCGCCCCGGCCCGTGCCGAGCTGGAGGAACAGCCATCGCGCCCCGATGATGGCCAGGAACGTCAGCGTCCCCAGCCAGAGGCGCTGCGCGACCCAGTCGGGCAGCCCGACCCGGTCGAGGCACCAGAAGAGCGGCGCCACCGGGAAGGCGTAGCCGAGGTGCTGGTGGGGAACCGTCCCCGCCCCGATGCTGGGATCCCAGAGGTCGACCGTGCGCCGGAGGAAGGCGCCGGGATCGAGGTAGAGGTACTGCTTGCTGTCGGCGCTGACGCGGCCCGGCGAGGACAGCAGGAACGGGATGTAGACGAGGGCCGCCACCGCCACGAGCTCGGGCTTGCACGGGCGGCGCACGACGGGCAACGGTAGCGGTCCCGCGGACCGGCCCATCGCGAGCGCGTCGCGTGCTCGCCTCTAGGCTCGCGCCGCTGCCACGACCCTCGAAAGCAACCTCGCCCATGACACCGCCCCCCGATCCGACCACCGAGCCCCTCGACCCCGGCCGCGTGGTCGTGATCGGCGCGGGGCCGGCGGGGCTCACGGCCGCCTACCAGCTCGGCAAGTCCGGCCACCCCTGCACCGTCGTCGAGAGCACCGACGTGGTGGGTGGCATCAGCCAGACCGTGGAGCGCGACGGCTGGCGCTTCGACATCGGCGGCCACCGGTTCTTCACCAAGGTGGCGGAGGTCGAGGCCCTCTGGCACGAGATCCTCCCCGACGAGGACTTCATGCAGCGGCCGCGGTCCAGCCGCATCTACTACCGCGGCAAGTTCTTCGACTACCCCCTCAAGCCCATGAACGCGCTCCGCAACCTGGGCGTCATCGAGCCCATCCGGTGCGTCCTCTCGTTCCTCTGGGTGCGCATCCGCCCGCCGAAGGACCAGAGCACCCTGGAGGGCTACGTCGTCTCCAACTACGGCTGGCGCCTCTACGGCCACTTCTTCGAGACCTACAGCACGAAGGTGTGGGGGGTGCCCCCGTCCCAGATCTCCGCGGAGTGGGGCGCCCAGCGCATCAAGGGCATGTCGCTGTGGGATGCCATCTGGGAGCCCCTGCGGGCCCGCTTCGCCGGTCGCCGCGACCGCGCCCACCAGGTCACCAGCCTCATCGAGGAGTTCCAGTACCCGAAGCTCGGGCCCGGGATGATGTGGGAGCGCTGCCAGGACCTGGTCGAGCGCCAGGGGTCCAAGGTGATGTTCAACGCACCCGTCACCTCGATCAGCCACGCGGGCGGGCGCGCCACCGCGGTCCACGCCGGCGGTGCCACCTACGACGCCGACCACGTGATCTCATCGATGCCGTTCAACGGCCTCCTGCGCGCCATGGACCCGCCCGTGCCCGAGCCGGTGCAGCGCGCTGCGGACGACCTCGTCTTCCGCGACTTCCTCTCGGTGGCGCTGGTCGTGCCGGCGGAGAAGGTCGCCTGGACGGACAACTGGATCTACATCCACGCCCCCGAGGTGAAGACCATGCGGGTGCAGAACTTCGGGTCGTGGTCGCCCTACATGGTGCAGGACGGTCGCAACGTCCTCGGGCTGGAGTACACGGTCCAGGAGGGTGACGAGTGGTGGATCGGCCCCTGACGAGGAGCTCATCGAGAAGGGCAAGGCCGAGCTCGAGGCCCTCGGCCTCATGCGCGCCGTCGACGTCGAGGCGGGCTACGTGGTCCGCATGCCCAAGGCCTATCCCGTGTACGACGAGGCCTACCGCGCCAACGTCGAGGTGCTCCGGGGCTGGCTCGAGGAGCACGCTCCGAACGTGCACCCCGTCGGCCGCAACGGCATGCACAAGTACAACAACCAGGACCACTCGATGTACACCGCGATGCTCACCGTGGAGAACCTGATGGGCGCCTCCCACGACATCTGGGACGTCAACGTCGAGGAGGAGTACCACGAGGAGTCGGGGGAGCGCGCGGCACCGGCCGCGACGCGCCGATCCTCCCCAAGCGCACGTAGGACTCGAGCGGAAAGGGGACCTTTCCGCTCGAACTGACGGCGCCGGCCCCAGGCCGGCACTGACCTATCCGCTCGGGTCCTCAGCGGCCGCGGCGGAGCACGCGATCCCGGATCGCCCACCAGGTGACCAGGAGCATCGCCTCCACCACGATCCTGGTGGACATCTTGGAGGTGCCGCGCACGCGGTCCATGAAGGTGATCGGCACCTCGGTGATCGTGCCGCCGGCCCGACGGACCCGGTAGGCCATCTCCACCTGGAACGCGTACCCGTCGGCGCTGGTGGTCTGGTAGTCGATCGCCCGGAGGATCTCCGCCCGGTACGCCCGGAAGCCTGCGGTGGCGTCCCGCACGCCCAGCCCGAGGACCACCCCTGCGTAGCGGTTGCCCCAGAGCGACAGCTGACGCCGGTGGAACGGCCAGTGCGGCGTGCCGCCGCCCGGCACGTAGCGCGACCCGATGGCCAGGGTGGCGCCGTCGGCCACCGCCTGCAGCAGGCGTGGGACGTCGGACGGGTCGTGGGACAGATCGGCGTCCATCTCCAGCAGCACGTCGTGGCCCAGCTCGAGACCGCGCTCGAAGCCCGCCCGGTAGGCGCTGCCGAGGCCCGCCTTGCGGGTCCGCCGCAGCACCGACACCTGGCCGACCTCGGCACCCGCGGATTCGGCCAGGTCCGCCGTGCCGTCGGGGCTCCCGTCGTCGACGACCAGGATCGACACCGACGGCGCCGCCGCCCGAACCCGCTGGAGCACGACCGCGATGTTCTCGGCCTCCTGGTAGGTGGGGATCACGACGAGGGGCCGCATCGGCTCGGTCACCCCGTCACCCTAATGACCCACGCCGGCGCGCTGAGGGGTGCCCTGGGGCCGCGCGAGCGCGCCAGTAGGATGTCGGGTCCCATGCCCGCCACCACCCCCGAGCGTCGCAAGCTGGGCGACGTCGCCGCCGCTGCCGGCCTCCGCCGCATGCACGTGCTCGCGTGGCGCGACCTCGACGACGTCGAAGCGGGGGGCTCCGAGGTGCACGCCGCGGAGATCGCGTCGCGCTGGGCCGCCGCTGGTCTCGACGTGGTGATGCGCACCTCGCACGCCCAGGGCCACCTCACGGAGATCCAGCGCGACGGCTACCGGGTCATCCGCCGGCGCGGCCGTCACCTCGTGTTCCTCGACGCGCCGTTGCAGGAGCTGTGCGGTGTGGGGGGTCGTCGCGACGGACTGCTCGAGGTGTGGAACGGTCTCCCGTTCTTCGCCCCGCTGTGGGCGCGAGGCCCACGCGCCACCTTCATCCACCACGTGCACGCCGACATGTGGCGACAGGTGATGTCCCCCGGCCTGGCGCGCCTCGGTGAGCTGCTGGAGCTCAGGATCGCGCCATCCATCTACCGGCGCTCCACCATCCTCACGCCGTCACCGTCCTCGCGGCAACAGATCATCGAGCGCCTGCGGCTGCCGGCGGATCGGGTCACCGCCGTCCCCAACGGCATCGACGCCCGCTTCTCCCCCGGCGGTCGACGCAGCCCCCACCCCACGGTCCTCAGCGTGGGCCGGCTCGTGCCCCACAAGCGCCTCGAGTGGCTCATCCGAGCCGCGCACGACATCCGATCCCGAGTCCCGGACCTGGAGCTGCTCGTGGTCGGCGACGGGTACGAGCGACGGCCGCTGGAGCACCTGGTCCACCAGCTCCAGGCCGATGCCTTCGTGCGGTTCGAAGGTCGCATCCCCGACGACGACCTGGTGGCGCGCTACCGGTCGGCCTGGCTGGTCGCCAGCGCCTCGTCCGACGAGGGATGGGGCATGACGATCACCGAGGCGGCCGCCTGCGCCACGCCCTCGGTGGCCACTCGGATCGCGGGGCACGTCGACGTGATCGACGAGGGCGGCTCCGGACTGCTGGCGGAGGGACCCGACGAGCTGGCGGCGGCGATCGAGCGGGTGCTCGTCGACCCAGCCCTCCGGCAGCGCCTCGGCGCCGGCGCCCTCGACCGAACCCGTGGGCTCACGTGGGACCGAACCGCCCTCGAGGTGCTGCAGGGCGTCGCGGGGCAATGCGTCCCTTGACGACCGGAGCACGTCACATCCCGAGGCCTTCCTGGACCGTGGGCGAGCGCGGTCGCTTCCTCGCGGCCAGCAGCGTGGGGGCGGCACTCGCTCTCGCGCTCTTCACGCTCATCGTCACGCGTGGCCGGCCCGACCTCCTGCAGTGGCAGCGCAGCGGCAACTTCTACGACGCCCAAGCGCACTCGTGGCTCGCCGGCAACTGGGAGATCAGCCACGGCATCCTCAGCATCGAGAAGTTCCTGCACGACGGCCGCGCCTACATGTACCAGGGGCCGTGGCCGGCGTTGCTGCGCCTGCCGGTGGCCGCCGTCACCACCCGGTACGACGGTCGGCTCACGCAGCTCTCGATGATCCTCGGCGTGCTCGTGGGCTTGGCCGGGACCACCCGCCTCCACTGGCGGGTCCGGAGCCTCCTGCGCCCCGGTGCGCCGGTGCGCCGGCCCGACCTGATCGTGGCGGCCCTCGTGACCCTTGCGGTGGGGGGCGGCTCGGCGCTGCTGTACGAAGCCAGCCGCGCCTGGGTGTACCACGAAGCCGCGGTGTGGGGTGCGGCCTGGACGATCGTCGGGATCGACGCGGTGGTGGGCTGCATGCAGCAGCCGAGCCGACGACGCCTCGCGTGGGCAGGGCTCGCGACGACCTTGGCCATGTGCTCGCGCAGCTCGGTGGCACTGGGCGCGGTCGCCGCGCTCGCGATCCTGGCCGGCGGCAACCTGATCGCGCGGGTGGCCCGCCGTCGTGGCAACGGGACGGCCGGGCTGGGGCGGCTGCGCTGGGCATCGAGCGCACCGCGACCTGACGGCACGCTGCCGGTCCTGGCGCCCGCCTTTGCCGCGCTGGTCCCCATCGCCGCGTACGCCACCGTGAACTTCATCAAGTTCGGCACCCTGTTCTCCATCCCCTTCTACGGACAGGGCTTCACCATCGAGGACACGCAGCGCCAGCAGTTCCTCGAGGTGAACGACGGCACCCTCTTCGGCCTGAAGTGGGTGCCCACGACGGTGGTCCAGTACCTCAGGCCCGACGCGCTCCGGTTCACCTCGGAGTACCCCTTCGTCGACTTCCCGCCGCCGGCTCACCCCTTCAGCGGGGTCAAGTTCGACCTCGTCGACTACACGAGCAGCCTGCCAGCCTCGATGCCGTTGCTGGCCGTGCTCGCGATCATCGGCATGGTGATGCTCGTGCGGACCCGGGCCGGAGCGCCCGGCACGGGCGTCGCGGCTCTGCGCGGTCCCACCCTCGGGGCCCTGGCCGGCGGGCTCACGATCCTGCCGTTCGCCTACATCGCCAACCGGTACCTCGCCGACGCGATCCCCGCCCTGGTCATCACCAGCCTCATCGGTGTCCACGCCCTCCTCGCGCGCACCTCCCGGCCCGCGCCCGATCGACCCCGGTGGGCGACCCCGGTCTGGGCGACCCTCGCCGTGCTGCTCGTGTTCGGCGTGTGGACGAACATCTCGCTCGCCCTCATCTTCGGTCGGCTCTACAGCTCCGACGTGAAGGACGACATCGCGGCCGCCTTCGTCGACACCCGCTACGACATCCCGCAGTCCCTCGGGTTCGACCCGGAGATCCCGCTCCGGCCCGACGAGGCCCTGCCCCTCGACGCGAAGCGAGGGGAGATCGCGATCTTCGGCGACTGCGACGCCATGTACCTCGCCGACGGCATGCCCATCAACGCGGTCAAGCCCCTGCCATGGAACCCCCTGGTGCGCTCCGAGGCCGGCGGCCGCTACCTCCGCACGATCACCTTCCCCACCGAGACCCCCGGCACCCGGCTCCCCCTGTTCACCATGACCAGCTCGAGCGGCAACGGCCAGCTCCACGCCGAGTGGATGGGCGGAGCCGGCGTGCGCTTCACCTACGACGGTCCGGGCGCCGGGTTCAGCAGCCCGACGCTCTACCTGCCGCCGGATCGCACCTACACCCTCGACCTCGTGGTGGATCCCGAGATCGACTTCGTGCAGGTCTGGCTGGATGACCAGCTGGCGTTCCAGGACATCTACAAGGCACCGGAGGATGCGGTCGTCACCATCGGCGCCGATGCCCTCGGCGATCCGAAGCTCGAGGACACCTACGCGGGACGTCTCGATCCCCTGCCGGAGCGCAACCGGGCCCTCTGCGAGGAGCTGCGCCGGGAAGCCGGCCGTTGAACCCGCTCAGACGGTGGGCGCCAGCTCGTAGATGAACTGGTAGGCGAAGAGCTGTGGGCGCACGCCCACCAGGGTGCGATCGGCGCGGCGCACGATGGTGCGGAAGCTGCTGCCGCCGGTGGACGACGCCCCGCGGTCCACCACCTCGAGCGGCAACCCGATCGACTCCTGGCGCCGGATGGTCCACCCGGAGGACTGGACCAGGTGGGCGAAGCTCCGCCTGGTGAAGAAGCGCAGGTGGCTTCGGTCCAGGATGCCCCGCGCGTCGTAGTCGAAGCGCCCGATCGCCACCCGCGCCCTCGGGTACCAGTGACCGAAGTTGGGGATGCTGGTGATCACGCTGCCGCCGGGACGCAAGACGGCTCGGGCGTCGTCGAGCACCCGCTCCGGTCTGCGCACGTGCTCGAGGACGTCGGCGCACAGCACGACGTCGTAGTCGTCGCCGACACCCTCGGGGATCCCCTGCTCGAGGTCCGCCTGGAAGAAGTCCGTGAGCTTCTCGCGCACGCCCTTGTGCTCCTCGAAGTCGACGCCCACCACCTCGTGGCCCATCTCCATGAGGCGCGCACCGAGCTCACCGTCGGAGCACCCGAGGTCGAGCACCCGCGATCGCGGGCGCAGGCTCATCCACCGCTGGATCCGCCCGTGCGACGAGTCCGCGCCCTCCTTGAGGTCGTAGGCGCTGGTGGCGAAGGCCTTCTCGCCGGTGCCGAAGCCGAGCTTGTGGGCCCGGTAGCGGAGGACGTCCTTGGTGACGTCCTTGGCGTAGCCCATCCCGTCGACGTAGCAGATCTCGTCGCCGTAGTAGGTGGGGATGGGGATCTCGTGGATCCGGTAGCCCGCCTCGTGGAGCTGGATGATGATCTCGGTGTCGAAGTTGAACCCGTCGGCGTTGTCCTCGAGCGGCAGCTTCGCCAGGGCCTTGACGTCGTAGGCCCGGTACCCGGAGTGCCACTCCGTGAGGTCGGTGCCCACGACGGCGTTCTGGAACGTGGTGAGGATTCGGTTGCCGGCGTACTTGTAGGCCGGCATGCCACCCCGGCGGGCCTCGCCCTGGTTCATGATGCGGGAGCCGAACACCGCTTCGGCCCGGCCCTCCACGATCGGCTCGATGATGGAGGGGAGGAGCTCAGGGGCGTACTGGCCGTCGCCGTGGAGGAGCACGACCACGTCCCAGCCCTGCTCGATCGCGTAGCGATAGCCCCACTTCTGGTTGCCGCCGTAGCCGAGGTTCTGGGGGTGGCGGACGATGGTCAGCGGCAGGTCCGGGGAGATCTGCTGGTAGCCGAGCGCCACCAGGTGCGTGGCGTCCTGGCTGTGGTCGTCACCGACCAGGACCTCGTGGATCTGGCCGCGGAAGTCCCCCGGGATCCGATCGAGGGTCTGGGCCAGCGTGCTGGCGGCGTTGTAGGCCACCACGAGGATCCCGATCTTGGTCATTGCGTGCCGAGGCTACCCGTTGGGGTCCGCTCTCCCTGCGATCGGCCCCAGCGTCCGCGGGCCGCCCGCAGGGCCTCCACCAGGCCGTAGGCCGCGAAGACGGCGATGGCGGGCTCGGCGCCGCTGCGCATGCGCGTGCCCCCGTAGATCAGCAGCGTCGTGGCCGTCACGAGCACCGGGATCCCGAGGAGGACGACCGACGCGGCGGCGCGCCCGCGCCGGAACCCGAGCACCACACCCGCGACCGCGAAGGGGAGCAGCACGAGGTGCAGCCATTGGCCGGCGTGCTGCGAGGGACGGTGGCGGCCCTCGGACACGTCGAAGGACAGCTGGTCCTCCGCGAACGCGAGCCCCCACATCCGGAGCGCCCGGGCGGCCACCACGCGTGGCACCTCCGAGCGGTGCTCCCTGATGAACCTCCACCCGGCGTCGCCCAGCGCCTCGTCGAGGCCGCGCCCGTCCCAGTCCCCGCCGCCGGGTGGCCCCACCTCCACGAGGTAGGCCGCGGCGCCGAACTGGCACTCGTAGTCGAAGCCACCGACACCCGGGCCGGCGAAGGCACCATCGCAGTTCGATCCGAGCAGGGTCTTGCCCGAGTTCGTGGCCATGGTGACGGCCCCGAGGGAGCGCTCGTTGCGCACCAGCCAGGGGGTGATGACGGCCAGCACGACGACGGTCATCACCCCCAGTGCCCGCAGCGCGGCGCGACCGTCGAGCCGGCCCAGCGCGATGGCCGGAACACCCACGACCACCACGAACCCCAGCGACTCAGGTCGGTTCAGGGCCGCCAGCCCGATCAGGGCCCCAAGCACGACCACGCGGCGCCACGCCGGGGCCTCCAGCACGCGGAGTGCCGCGAGCAGCACCGCCGGCACCAGCACGAGGTGCAGGCTCTCGCTCATCACCACGCCGGCGGACTGGAACCACATCGGGTGGAGCGCCGCGATGCCCGCCGCGGTGAGGCCGACCGCTGCGCCCGCGAACCGGCGGCCGAGCAGGGCGACGAGACCCACCCCGACACCCGACAGCACGGCCAGGCTCACCCCGTGGGCGCGGTAGGAGTCCAGCCCGAGCAGGTCGAGCAATGCCAGGAGGGAGGGGAACACCGGCGGGTGCTCGGCGGTGGGCTCGAGGACGTCGCTCCCCGGCGCGGCCAGCAGCAGCCCGTCACCCTCGGCGAGCGACTGCCCCATCGCCCGGTACACGATCGCATCACCGGGCGTCGGGAGGTCAGGTGCGATGAGCCCTGCGAACGCGACCCGCAACGCGATCGCCCCGCCGATGACGACGAGCAGGCCTGGTCGCCACCACCGGGGCCGAGGGTCCACGGCGCCCGACGCTACCGCCGGCCCAGGACCCGACCCGCGGGTCCTCCTAGGATCCTCGCTGTGTCAGAACCCGTCGTCCTCGTCCACGGCTTCGCGACCTCCAGCGCCCGCACCTGGGGCGACAACGGCTGGCTCGATCTCCTCGGTGACGTCGGCCGACGTCCCGTCGCGATCGACCTGCTCGGGCACGGGACCGCCGACAAGCCCCACGACCCCGAGGCCTACGAGGCGATGGAGTCCCTGGTGGCAGCACAGATGCCCGACCGGCCCGTCGACGCCATCGGGTTCAGCCTGGGCGCCCGCGTCCTCCTCACGCTCGCCTGCGACCAGCCCGAGCGCTTCAGCCGCCTCGTGCTGACCGGTGTGGGGGCCAACCTGCTGCGGACCGAGGGCAGTGACCTCATCCTGCGTGCGATCGAAGGCGAAGGCGACCCCACCAACCCGGTCGTCCAGTACTTCGCCGGCCTCGCGCTGCACCCCGAGGTCGACCGCCGCGCGCTCGGGGCGTGCCTGCGGTCACCGCGCCCCCCGCTCACCGCCGAGCGGCTCGCGTCCGTGCAGGTGCCCGTGCTCGTGATCATCGGCGACAAGGACTTCGCCGGTCCGGGCGAACCGCTCGTGGACGCGCTCCCCGACGCACGGCTGGTCACACTCCGCAACGTCGACCACTTCGCCACGCCGAAGGACTTCGGGTGCATCGACGCGGCGCTCGACTTCCTCGGCGCCGCCCTGTGACCGGCCCGTGACCGCGGAGTTCGTACTCGGTGTCGACCTCGACGGGGTCTGCGGCGACTACACGAGCAGCTTCCGCGCGGTGGTGGCCGAGGACCGCGGCGTCGACCCGGACCTCCTCGGCGACGCCCGGTCGTGGGACTTCGCGGAGTGGGGGATCAGCGGCCCCGAAGAGTTCGACCGGCTCCACCGCCTCGCCGTGCTGGAGCACCGCATGTTTCGTCACATGCCTCCGCTGCCAGGTGTCGCGGAGAGCCTCTGGCGCCTGTCCGACGCCGGCGTGTGGATCCGGATCATCACCCACCGGCTGTGCGTCAACTGGGGTCACGCGATCGCCGTGGCGGACACGGTCGCATGGCTCGACGACACCGGCATCCCGTACCGAGACATCTGCTTCCTCGGCGCCAAGCCCGAGGTGGAAGCCGACTGCTACGTCGACGACGCGTCCCACAACGTCAGTGCGCTGCGGGAGGCCGGAAACCACGTGATCGTCTACGACGCCCCGTACAACCGCGATGTCGACGGGCCTCGCGCGGCGTCGTGGGCGGAGGTCGAGGAGCTCGTGTTCGACCGCGTCGCCGAGATCGGTGTCCCCCTGCAACCGCAGCTCCCGGGCGTCGACCCCGGGTCCGACCGTCTGACCCGCCGCGTCACCCACCCCTGGGCCTGATCTGTCACGGGTCCGGCGCGACGCCGATGGGTGCGCCACCCGCCGCAGCGGACCGGTAGATCCCGTCGACCACGACGTGCGCCCGCAGCGCCGTCTGCAGGTCGGGGTGCGGACCGGGACGGCCCGAGGCCACCGCCTCCACGAACCCGGCGTCCTGGTTCGGGCTGTGCCCGTCGTGGCGCTCGGCGACGGCGCTGAAGAGCTCCCCACCCTCGATCGACCCCTGCTCGCCGGGCCGAGTCCAGGTCACGGGCCCGATCACGTCGTGCTCGACGGTGAGGAACGCGTGCTCGCAGATGACCTCGAGCCGGCGCAGGCTCGGTCGCTCGAGCAGCTGGTGCCACACGCTGGTGAGGCTCACCTGGGCGCCGCTGTCCATCTCCATCCCCACCACGACCGTGTCCTCGATCCCCGGGTTGCCGTGGAACGTGCTCGACCGGGCGCTGACCGACACGGCCGGGCCGAGCAGCCACTCGAGGGCATCGACGTCGTGGATGGAGTGCTCGAGCATCGTGCCGGCCCCCGCCTTGCTGGGGTCCGCCCGCCAGGTGGAGCCGTACATCCCTTGCACCGGGAGGAACTGGTCGTCGCGGAGCACCACGGCCTGCACACGACCGCTGCGGGGATCCTCGAGCTGGTGCTTCAGCTCGAGGAAGGCGGGGCTGCTGCGGAGCACGAGGCCCACCTGGTTCACGACGCCCGCCGCCCGCACGAGATCGGTCATCGCCCGGGCGTCCTCGAGCGTCGTCGCCAGTGGCTTCTCGCAGAAGACGGGCAGGCCACGCTCGACCGCGGCCGCGACGAGCCGCGGGTGCTCGCTCGTCCACGTGCACACGTACACGGCGTCCACCGCGTCGAGCACCGCTGTCTCGTTCGTCATCGGCTCGGCACCGGACGCGCGCGCGAACGAGGCGGTCCGCTCTGGGTCGACGTCGTACACGGCGGCGATCACGGCGTCGGCGCCGGACCGACGGAGGCTCTTGCCGTGGTACGTGGCGATCAGCCCACCACCGAGGAAGCCGATCCGCACCGTCATGTGTTCTGCACCGTCAGCCCACCGTCGACGGGGATGACCGCACCGGTGATGAAGGAGGCCGCCGGGAGCAGCAGCGAGAACGTGATCTGGGCGACCTCCTCCGGCACGCCGTAGCGGCGCATCGGCACGCGCCGGCGCGCGAACTTCACCTTGGCGTCCTCGGGGATCAGCTCGGTCATCCCCGTGCGGATCGGTCCGGGGCAGATGCAGTTGACGGTCACGCCGGTCGGGCCCAGCTCCACGGCCAACGATCGAGTGAGCCCGACGACGCCGTGCTTGGAGGCGGTGTACGGCGCCATGTGGGCCGTGGCACCGAGTCCCTCGGTGGAGGCCACGTTGACGATCCGCCCGGCGCCGTCGCGCTTCAGGTCGGCGAGGCAAGCACGGATCGTGCGCGTGTACGCGGTGAGGTTGACCGCGAGCGTGGTCTCCCACGCGGCCTCGAAGCCCTCCTGGTCGATCGGTGCCGGCAAGCTCAGCCCGGCGTTGTTCACCAGCAGGTCGATCGGCCCCAGGGCGTCACGCGCCGACGTCACCGCGTCGGTGGTTGCAGCGGCGTCCGCGAGGTCGACGTCGATCGCGACCGCCCGACCGCCGTTGGCGACGATCTCCTGCGCGACCGTCGCGGCCCCGCCCGGGGTTCGATCGAGGACCGCGACCGCGGCGCCCTCGTCGGCGAGGAGGTGGGCGGTGGCACGACCCATCCCGCTGGCCGCGCCCGTCACGATGGCGACCTGTCCGGCGACGGAGCGGCTGAGCTGGGTGAGGCGCGGCATGGAGCGTGACCGTAGCGGCCCGGCCGGACGGTAGAACCGTGTGGTGAGACCGTCCGACCTCGCCGTGGCGCTGGTGCTCGCGGTCGCGGCGGCCATCCCGCTGGCCCTCAGCCTGTGGGCACTCCTCGATGCCGCTCGGCGACCCCAGTGGGCATGGGCCCTGGCGGAGCGGCGGCAGGTCGTCTGGATGGCGGCGATCATGCTCGGCACCTTGACCGTGGTCGGCGGGTTGCTGCTCAGCGGGTACTACCTGACACGCGTGCGCCACGAGGTGGCCGCGGCAGAGGAAGGCCGGATCTAGTGCCCTCGCGGCACTAGCGCCCTTGGATCGACAGCGGTGGCGCCCCGTAACGACCACGGGCGTGGTCGAGCAGGGCGCGGACACGCGCGCGCGGGTCCCAGTAGGGACCGCGCCGCGACGGCGACACGAGGCCCTCGACGAGCTGGCCGACGGCGAGGAGGAACCGGATGGTGGCGTGGTAGCGGCCCGAGTGCTCACGCACCAGCAGGAGCGTGTTCCGGAGCTGCAGGTAGTCGACGACCGCGTTGCGGGTCCCGACGTGGGGGTTCACCACGATGGCCCCCCGGATCAACCCCGTCTCCCACCCGGCCGCCTTGGCCCGCAGCGCCAGATCCGCCTCTTCGCAGTAGGCGAAGTACCGCTCGTCGAAGAGGCCGACCTCCTCGAGGACCGCGCGGCGGACGAGCATCAACGTGCCGTGCGGGTGACCGGCGGGCTGCCAGCCCTCGTCCACCGTCGCGGGCGCGAGGATGCCGCCGAAGTACGGGTCGACGATCGGCGTCGCGCCGTCACCGAAGTCTGCGCAGGCGAGCCCGGCGCGAGGTCGCTCCCGCACCGCGGCGAGCATGCGGGCGAGGCAGTCAGGAGCCGGCTCGGCATCGTCGGGAGCGAGGCCGACCCAGGCCCCGTCGCCTGCGTGGGGGTGGGCCAGCACGCGCCGGAACCCGGCGTTGGCGCCCGGACCGAAGCCCCGGTTGCGCGGCAGCTCCACGAGCTCCACGCTCGCGGGCAAGCTCGTCCGCACGCAGGCGAGCGCCTCCGGCACCGACCCGTTGTCGACGACCACCACCCGAACCCCGTCCGGGGCACCCTGGGCAAGGAACCGCGCCACCGTGGCGATGCATCGCTCCGGACGGTTCCAGTGGAGGATGACGACGGGCAGCACGCCCGCCATCCTGGCCCGCGCTAGGCCGTCGCCCGCAATGCGTGCAGGACCAGGGCGATGAGCGTGCCCTTGGCGTCGGCTCGGGAGCGGGCGTCGATGCCGAGCACCGGGACCTCGTCGTCGAGGACCAGGGCGGCGCGCACGGCCGCCAGGTCGTGGGTGAGCAAGCCGTCGAAGCGGTTCACGGCGATGGCGAACGGGATGCCCCGCGCCTCGCAGAAGTCCACCGACGGGAACGCGTCCTCGATCCGACGGCTGTCGACGAGGATCACGGCGCCGATGGCGCCCTTGGCGACCTCGTCCCACGCGAAGCGGAACCGTGACTGGCCGGGCGTGCCGAAGAGGTACAGGACCAGGCCGGAGTCGAGCGAGATGCGCCCGAAGTCCAGCGCCACCGTCGTCGCGATCTTCGTGGCGACCGCGCCCTCGTCGGTGCCGACGGACACCTCGGTGATCGGCGCCTCGGTCGTGATCGGCACGATCTCCGAGATGGCACCGACGAAGGTCGTCTTGCCCGCGCCGTAGCCGCCGCACACGACGAGCTTGACTGGCATCGCCCCTTCGCGCTCGTCGAAGGGATCCGGAACGGTGACCCAGGTCAAAGCGCTTCCAGCCCGGCCAGCACGCGCTCGAGGAGCGCGCGGTCGACGGTGCCATCGGCATGGGGGTCGAGCGGCAGGTTGACCCGCACGAAGCCCTCCGTCGTGAGGTCACCGACCAGCACCCGGACCACGCCGACGGGGACGCGCAGCAGCGCGGACACCTCCGCGATGCTCTGCGGCCGCTTGCACAGCTGGGCGATCGCCGCCCGCTCGAGCACGAGGTCCGAGCGGTCCGCGTGCGGCTCGGTGACGACGATGGCCTCCACGGGGATCGGCGCGGCCGCACCAGCGCGCGTCCGTCCCTGCACCATGGCGTAGGGCCGGACGAGCGACGGACCGTCGCCGTCGGAGCTGAGGTCGAGGTCGCGAGGGCTCACCGCAGCAGCGCCCCCTGCAGCTCGGCTCGCAGCTCGGGCGTGAGCACCGAGCCCGCCCGTTCGACGAACACGGCCATCTCGTAGCCCACCAGCCCGATGTCGCACCCGGAGTCGGCGACGGCGGCCAGGGCCGAACCGTCGCTGATCCCGGTCACGAACAGGAAGGCGTGCTCCATCTCGACGATCACCTCGTTGACCCTTCCGCCGCCGAAGCGGCCGGCCGCGCCGTACGCCAGGCCGATGAGCCCGGACGCCACGGCGGCGAAGCGCTCAGCGGACTCTCGATCGAGCTCGTCGGACACGGCCATCGGCAGGCCGTCGGCGGACAGGACCACGGCCTCCGCGACCCCGGGCACCTTCCGCACGAAGCCGTTGAGCAACCAGCTGAGGTTCCGTGCCTCGAAGCTCAGCTCGCCCGTGTGTTCGGTCATGATCCCTCCTCGGCGTCCGGATCGTCGGACATCCGCCCCGCCCGGAGGCCGGAGCGGTAACGAGACAGCAGCGCGCGCACCTCGTCTGGGTCGCGGCGGACAGGGGGATCGGCGATGGGCTCGGGCACGGCCTCGGCGGTTGCGCCGGGGACCCGGCGCCGCAGGGCGGCCACCTCCTCCCCCGCGGCCGCGACGGCCACCTCACGGGTCGGCAGCGGCGGCTCCACCAGGGTCGGTTCGCCCTCGAGGTCGAGCAGCGCCTGGATCCCGGCGTCGAACTCCGACCGCGCCGGGAGGGCGTCGCTGAGCCGGACGGGTGGCGCGAAGCGCTCCGTCGCCGTGGACTGCTCCTCGTCCGGAACCGGATGCGAGCCGCTGGCGTCCTGCCAGTCGTCGAGCCACGGCTCCGGTTCCGAGGGGGGCGCCATCGAGTGGTGGAGGGGCGTGGGCCGGGGCTCGCTCTGCTCCTCGACGAGGAGGTGCTCGGGAAGGATCACGTAGGCGGCGACGCCCTCGCCCTCGGTGGACCGCAGACGGACGGTGATCCCGTGCCGGGCGGCCAACCGGGCGGCCACGAGGCAGCCCAACGCGCGCCCGAGCGCCAAGCCGGTCACCGGAGGATCACGGAGGACCTCGTTGAGCTCGTCGAGCTGCTCCTGCCGCATGCCGACGCCCCGGTCGGTGATCACGATCTGGTAGCTGCCGCCGGTGGCGGCGCCATCGACCCGGACCATGCTGTCCGGCGGCGAGAACTGGGTCGCGTTCTCGAGCAGCTCCGCGACGAGGTGCGCGACGTCGCTCCCGGAGGGCCCGTGCAGCGTCGCGGAGGCCAGCGTGCCGAGCTCGATCCGCTCGTAGTCCTCGACCTCGCTGAGCGCGGCGCGCACGACGTCCACGACCTCGATCGGCTTCGACCGACGGGGACCGGACTCGGAGCCCGCGAGGATCAGGAGGCTCTCGGCGTTGCGGCGCATCCGGGTGGCGAGGTGATCCAGGAGGTAGAGGTGCTGCAACACCTCCGTGTCCTGCTCCTCCGCCTCGAGCTGGTCGAGGAGCTGGATCTGGCGATCGATGAGCGCCTGGTTGCGCCGGGCGAGGTTCACATAGAGATCGCTGATGCCCTTCTTGAGGAGCATGGACTGCTCCGCCGCGACGTCGACGGCGACGAGCTGCACGGCGTTGAACGCGTGCGCGAGGCGGCCGATCTCGTCATCGGTGCGGACTTCGATCGGCTCCAGGGCGGCCGACAGCTGCTGCTCGTCGTCGATGGGCTGGCGAAGAGCATCGACGAGCTTCGGGAGCCGGTCAGTGGCCAGCTCGTCGGCGGCCTCGGTGAGGTCCCGCAGCGGGCGAGTGATGGACCGGGCGGCCGCGAGGGCGAGGCCCAGCGCGAGGAGCAGGCCGAGGCCGGCCAGGACGAGGTAGGCGGTGCTCGACTGTCGGGAGGACGTCTCCACGGCATCGATGGCGACGAGGGCCTCGTCGGCCCGGGCCGACTCGACGTCGCGGAGCACCTCCTGGCGCGCGGCGCCCTGGTCGAGCCAGGTGCTGAGCGAGCTCGGCGCGGCGCCGGTGATGACGCCGTCGACCGCGCGGCCGGTCACGGTGACCGCACCCTGCAGCGCCTCGGCGCGGCGCTCGGTGAGCCGGCCGGGAGGCGAGGCGGCGAGGTAGGCCGCCCGGTAGGCCGCTTCGTCCGCTCGCTGGCTGCTCAGGATCGCCGTCTGTGAGCCGCGGAGCTCACCCCAGCTCGACGCGGCGGCCATCTGGGCGTCCTGCGCGGAGGCGGCCTCCTTCGAGCGGGCGAGGAGGGCCACCGCGGACAGGCGGTTCTCGAGCCCGAGCTCGGCGGTGACCGCGCCGACCGACTCCTGGACCTGCAGGAGCGAGTCGACGATCGGAGCGAACGGATCGGCCCACGGCACATCCGAGACGGCCGTGTCCGTCTCCCGGCGCAGCGTGGCCAGCCCGGCCAGGCGGGTGCTCGCCGCTCGCGTGGCGGGGGCCACGGCGGGATCGATCCCCGCCAGCGCCGCGAGCGACGCATCGGCCCGGTCGACCGCGCCATCGGTGATCGTGCGCTGGACCTCGAGCGCCCGCTCGATGTCCGGGCCCGCGCCGGCTCGCAGAGCCGCCGACAGCGTGCGCTCGCCCTGGAGGGCGTCGACGGCCGCGGCCACCTGGGCCACATCCCCGGTCGCACGGGCCGCCCGATCGGCGTCCAGGGCGCTGTCGCGACGTTGGAGGGCCTCCGGCACGGCGACCGCGAGGAGGAGCGCGAGCGGCACCGCGATGACGGCGACGAGTCGCGTCCGCACGTTGAGCTTGCGCAGCATCCACTTCCTTCCGCCATGCCCGCGATCCCGCGACCGCGCCAGTTCTCGCTGGTGATCGGCCCGGGACGTCTCCACCTTGAGCCGGTGCCTGGCAGGCTGGGCCCATGGACGCCCGCCGGATGCTGACCTACATCGACGCCTCCCCCTCGCCGTTCCACGCCTGCGCGGAGGCGGCAGACCGCTTGGAGGCGGCGGGGTTCACCGCCCTCGCGGAACCCGATGCGTGGCCTGCCGCACCGGGACGGCACTTCGTGCGCCGGGGCGGCAGCCTCGTCGCCTGGGTGACCGACGCCCGCCACGGCCCCACCAGCGGCTTCCGCATCATCGGGGCCCACACGGACAGCCCGAACCTCCGGGTCAAGCCCCACCCGGACGCCGGGCGAGCGGGCTGTCGCCAGCTGGCCGTGGAGGTCTACGGCGGGGCCCTGCTCAACTCCTGGCTCGACCGGGACCTCGGCCTGTCCGGACGGATCGTCGTACGAGGCACCGCCGGGCCGGAGGAGCGGCTCCTGTTCGTCGATCGTCCGATCTGCCGCGTGCCCCAGCTGGCGATCCACCTCGATCGGGAGATCACCGCCAAGGGGCTGCTCCTCAACGCCCAGCAGCACCTGAGCCCCGTCTGGGGCCTCGGCGACGTGACCCCCGGTGCCTTCACGGCGTTCGTGGCGGGCCACCTCGACGTCGACGCCGCGGCCGTCCTGAGCTGGGACCTCATGCTCCACGACGTCGGAGCGAGCGCCTTCGTGGGCGCCGACGAGGAGCTGATCAGCGCGCCTCGGCTCGACAACCTCTGCTCGTCGTGGGCGGGGCTGGAGGCCCTCCTCGCGGTCGCGGCCGAGGGCGCGAGCCCGCCCGCCCAGGTGCCGCTTCTCGTCCTGTTCGACCACGAGGAGATCGGCTCCACCTCGGACCGCGGCGCTGGGTCCACGCTGCTGCCCGCCATCTCTGAGCGGATCGTGCACGGCCTCGGCGGCGGCCGAGACGACCACCTGCGCGCCCTCGCGGGCTCCGTGTGCTGCTCGGCCGACATGGCGCACGCCACCCATCCGAACTACGCGGACCGCCACGAGCCCGGGCACCAGATCGCCCTCAACGGAGGGCCGGTCCTCAAGGTGAACAGCAACGTCCGCTACGCGAGCGACGCGTCCAGCGCCGCCACGTTCGTGCTGGCCTGCGAACAGGCCGACGTGCCGTGGCAGCGCTACGCCCACCGCAGCGACCTGCCGTGCGGCTCGACGATCGGTCCCATCACGGCCGCTGCCATGGGGGTGCCCACCTTCGACATCGGCGCACCCCAGCTGGCGATGCACGCCGCGCGCGAGCTGTGCGGCGCCGACGACCCTGCCCGGTACGCCGCGGTCATGACGGCGTTCCTCGCCCCCGCCGGCTGACGATGGAGGTCGAGGTGGCGCGCTCGACGCTGGGCCTCGGGCCCACGCCGTCCTGGACCGAGGTACGCGTGGCGTACCGCGCCCAGATCGCCGCGGCCCACCCCGATCGCGTCGGCGGTGATGCTCGCCGCGCCGCCCTCGTCACGGAGGCGTTCGCCGCGCTGGAGCGCGCGCACCGCGAGGGACGCCTCCACCACGCGCCGACCGCACCCGCGGGGCCACCGGCACCGACCGTCCGCGGCCATCGCGCCGCCGACCCCCTCGACGAGCCCCCGGAGGTGCTCGATGGTGACACGGTGCACCTCCAGGCCCCGCCGGACGAGGCCTTCGCCCGGGTGCTGGACGCATGCCACCGCATCGGCGACGTCACGTACATCGACCGGGCCTGCGCCATCCTCGAGGCGCTCGTGCAGGTGGAGGGCGAAGGAACCTGCAGCCTCGTGATCACGTTCCAGGGCCGCGCCGACGGCACCGACGCGTTCTGCACGCTGGAGGCGATCGAGCACGTCGCCCGACCGCCGGTCCGCCCGGTGGTGGAGGGCCTGGTGGCGGCCCTGCGGTGCCCGTGAGCGCCGCCGGCACGGCACACTGGTGACCATGGCTGACGACCCCCGCCCCGACCTCCCGAGCGACGACGAGCTGCGCGAGCGCCTCACCGACGAGCAGTACGAGGTCACCCAGAAGGGTGGCACGGAGCGGGCGTTCAGCGGTGCCTACTGGAGCACGAAGGACCCCGGCACCTATCGCTGCATCGTCTGCGACGCCGAGCTCTTCCGGTCCGACACCAAGTACGACTCGGGGAGCGGGTGGCCCAGCTTCACGGAGCCGACGGCCGGTGATGCCGTTCGCCTGGTCACCGACACGAGCCACGGCATGGTGCGCACCGAGGTGCGGTGCGCCCGCTGCGACGCCCACCTCGGCCACGTCTTCCCGGACGGCCCTGGTCCCACCGGGGAGCGCTACTGCATGAACTCGGCCTCCCTCGCCCTCGAGCCCGACGCCACCTGACGAGGTCTGCGCTAGAGTCGAACGCGTGTTCGACGATACCGAAGGCCTGTGCCTCACCGACGAGCAGGACCGGGCCGCCGCCCACGAGGGCGGCCACCTGCTCATCGTCGCGGGCGCCGGCACCGGCAAGACCACGACGCTGGCCGCCAGGCTGGCCCACCTCGTCGATCGGGGCACGGCCCCGGAGCACATCCTCCTGCTGACCTTCAGCCGTCGGGCCGCGGCCGAGCTCACCGCGCGTGCCGAAGCCGTCACGGGCCAGCGCATCGCGGCCGCGGCGTGGAGCGGCACGTTCCACGCGATGGCGAACCGGTTCCTCCGACGGTACGGACGCGCCATCGGCCTCGACCCCTCGTTCACCGTGCTCGACCAGGCGGACGCCTGCGATCTGCTGGCGCTCCTGCGCGACGAGCAGCGCGCGCCGGGAGCAACGCGGCGGCGGCACACGAACAAGGACGCGCTGGCGGCCATCTGGAGCCGCTGCGTCAACACGCGCCGACCGCTCGTCGAGGTGCTGGAGCGGTGGTACCCGTGGTGTCGAGACGACGCCGACGAGCTCCGCGCGATCTACGCCGCCTACGTCGCCCGCAAAGCCGATCAGCGCGTCCTCGACTACGACGACCTCCTGCTGCAGTGGTGGGCGCTCCTGCGCACGCCGGCGGTCGCCGGGCTCATCGCGGAGCAGGTCCACCACGTCCTCGTCGACGAGGTCCAGGACACCAACGCCCTCCAGGGCGATCTCCTCGCCGAGCTGGCGCAGCTGGGCGCCACCTTGACCGCCGTGGGTGATGACGCCCAGGCGATCTACGGGTTCCGGGCTGCAACCGTGCGCAACATCCTCGACTTTCCCGAGCGCTTCGGCGCCCAGGTCGTCACCCTGACCCGCAACCATCGCTCCACGCCGGAGGTGCTGGCCGCCGCCAACGCAGTGATGACGGAGGCGACGGAGCGCCACCCCAAGGAGCTGCGCTCCCAGCGCGGGGCCGGCCCTCGGCCGCGGCTGGTCACCGCGCACGACGAGCACGCGCAGGCCCTCGCCGTGTGCGACGCCGTGCTGGATCGCCAGGAGGCCGGGCTGCCGCTGCGCCGGCAGGCGGTCCTGTTCCGCACCACGCACCACAGCCAGGTGCTCCAGGTGGAGCTGACGGTGCGCGACATCCCCTTCGTGCTCTACGGCGGGCTGCGCTTCCTGGAAGCCGCTCACGTGAAGGACCTCGTGTGCGCGCTACGTCTCGTCGAGAACCCCGCCGACGACCTGGCGTGGTTCCGCGTCCTCCAGCTCGTCGACGGGGTGGGGCCGGCATCGGCCAGGCGCCTGACGGCCGCCCTGCGCACCGAGCAGGCGGCGGACGAACCCGCGGTCGACGCGCTGCTCGACGCGATCACTGCGGCCCGCGCGCCCGCGCTGCGTGACACACCCGGAGCGCAGGTCGCCGAGGTGCGCCGCTGGCTCGACGGCAGGGTCGAGCGCCGTCACCGCAACAACGTGGCGCGGCGAGCTGACCTCGATCGGCTGGAGCAGGCCGCCGCTGCCGCGCCGAGCCTCGAGCGCTTCCTCACCGATCTCACGCTCGACCCGCCGTCGTCCACCGGCGAGCTCGCCGGCCCGCCGCACCTCGACGACGACTTCCTCACGCTGTCCACGGTCCACTCGGCGAAGGGCGCGGAGTGGGACGTCGTCCATCTCATCCACCTGTCGGACGGGTGCTTCCCATCCGACCTGGCCACCGGACGCCCCGACGAGGTGGAGGAGGAGCGCCGGCTGCTCCACGTGGCGATGACGCGGGCCCGTGACGATCTCTGGTTGCACGTCCCCCTCCGCTACCACCATCACCGCCAGAACTCCCGTGGTCGTGACGCGCACGGCTACGCCCAGCGATCCAGGTTCCTCTCCCCCACCGTGGCCGCGCTGTGCGACGAGGTCGTGGCCCAGCCGTCAGCGCCACCCACGGAGGCGCTCCACCTCGCGCCGGCGGCCGCCGTGATGGAGGTCCGCGACTTCCTCGCCGGCCTCTTGGAATGACGCGGGCTCGGCGGGCGTAGAAGGTCGGTGACCCTGATCGCCACCATCGCGCGACCTGCCCGCAGCGCCGCGTAGCGTCGTCCCCCAGTGAGCGGCTCCAGTCCTCGGCGCGACCCTCGCAAGGTCCACGTCCCCGCCCCCGATCCGGCCCCCTCGTCCGACCGGGTGGCGCGGCCCGGACCGGTTGGGGCCGCCCGACCGGGCCCCTCCGTGTTCGCCTCCGCTGCGCCACCGGCCGCCTCCCCCGCCGGGCCCGCCGCCCCTCCCCGGCCGGGACCCCGACCGCGTCCAGCCCAGGCGCCGCCGCGGGAGCGCGCCGTCCCGCCCCCGCGGCACCGAGGGATCGTCCGGCCCGCCGGCCTCGCCGCCGTCCGAAGCTGCGCCGCTTCCTCAAGCTCACCGCGGTGCTGCTCCCGATCGTCCTGCTGATCGCCGTGCTCGGCGGCTACCTCTACGCCGCGCTCGGTGTTCAACCGGATCGAGAAGATCCCGATGGAGAACGTCCTCAGCACCGGGGGCTCCGGCACGAACTACCTCATCGTCGGATCGGACTCACGGGACCCGGGGGACCTCGTCGACGCCGGTCTCGACCCGGCGGGGTTCGAGGACGGCGGCGGGCAGCGCTCCGACACCATGCTCCTGCTGAGGTTCGTCGACGGCAAGGCGAAGATGATGTCGATCCCGCGCGACCTCTACGTCCCCATCGCCGAGACGGACGGCTCGAGCAAGATCAACGCCGCCTACAACGGCGGACCACGCCGTCTGGTGCTGACGATCGAGCAATCGCTGCAGATCCCGATCCACCACTACATGGAGGTCGACTTCGTCAGCTTCGCCAAGCTGGTCGACTCCCTCGGTGGCATCACGATCGACTTCCCCAACCCGGCCTTCGACCTGAACTCGGGTCTCGACATCCGCGAGGCGGGACCGAACCACCTCGACGGTCCGCAGGCCCTCGCGTTCGTGCGCTCGCGCCACTACGTCGAGATCATCGACGGCGAGGAACAGGCGGACCCGAGCGCCGACCTGGGCCGGGTCGAACGACAGCAGCAGTTCCTCAAGGCGGTGTTCAGCGAGCTGGGCTCGTCGAAGAACCCGTTTCGGCTCGCGCAGGCGGCCGGTGCGACCACCGGAGGCCTGCGCATCGACGACACCTTGGGCCTGTGGGAGGCCATGCGCTTCGCCTGGCAGCTGCGGTCGCTCGACCCGACGAGCGTGGAGCTGCCCACCGAGTTCGGCCGCAACGACTCCGGCTCGGTGCTCTTCCTGGTGGAACCAGAGGCCGACGCGGCGCTCGACCAGTTCCGGTAGCGACCGTCAGTCGGGGTAGGCCTCGATCTCGGTGGCCTTGACGCTCGTCCACACGCGCATGCCCGGCGCGAGGCCCAGCTCGGCCGCGGCCGCCGTCGTCACCTCTGCGACCAGCGGCACCGGACCGTCGACCTGCACCCGCACGCGCTCGCCGAACCCCTCCACGGCGGCGACGGCCCCTTCCCAGACGTTGCGCGGGCTGCCTTCGGGGCGGGCCCGATGCAACGACACGGCCGCGGGCCGGACCGCCACCAGCACCGGACCGTCGCCCGGCGGTTCGGCCACCGTGAGCGACCCCCTCCCGACCTGCACGAGCAGGCCGCGCGCGGCGCCGGGGAGCAGGTTCGTCCCCGCCAGCTCCGCCGCCCATGCCGTCCGGGGTCGCGCGACGAGGTCCGCCAGGTGGCCGCTCGCTGTGACGCGCCCGTGCTCGAGCACCACCACCCGGTCGGCGAGGACGGCCGCGTCGAGGGGGTCGTGGGTGACGAGGACGCACGGTCCGGCGTGCATGCCGAGGTGGTCGCGCAGGTCACGACGCACGCTTCCGCGCACCTCGGCGTCGAGGGCGGCGAGCGGTTCGTCGAGGAGCAGCGCGCGAGGTGCCGGCGCCAATGCCCTGGCCAGCGCGACGCGCTGGGCCTCTCCGCCCGACAGCGCGCGGACGCTCGACCCTGCCCGATCGGCGAGACCCATCCGCGCGAGCCATGCGTCGGCCTTGGCCCGGGCCTCCCCGCGTCGCGTGCCGGTCGCGCGCAGCCCGAAGGCGACGTTGTCGGCCACGTCGAGCGTCGGGAACAGGAGGAGGTCCTGGAAGACGACGCCGATCGAGCGGGCCTCGGCCGGCACGAAGGTGCGGCCGACAGGATCGTCGAGCACCCGGTCGTCGAGCGTGACGGTTCCAGAGGTCAACGGGAGCAGGCCCACCAGCGCCTTCAGCAGGGTCGTCTTGCCGGCCCCGTTCGGCCCCAGCACCGCGAGCGTCTCCCCTGCCTCCACGGACAGGTCCACCTCCAGCTCCAGATCGCCGGCCTGGGCCCGGCCCGCGATCGACAGGCTCACGCGCCCCCCAGCCAGCGGTCGCGGAGCCCAGCGAGCACGGCGACGGAGACGGCGAGCAGGACGAGGCTCAGCAGGATGGCGGCCTCCACATCGGTGTCGAGCGCCTGGTTGATCGCCAGCGGCATCGTCTGGGTGCGCGCGGCGAAGCTCCCGGCGAAGGTGATCGTCGCACCGAACTCCCCCAAGGCCCGCGCCCACGCCAGCGCGCCCCCAGCACCGAGGGCACCCCTGATCGACGGAAGGGTGATGCGGCGGAGCACGGTGCCCGGCGATGCGCCGAGCGTCCGAGCGGCGTCCTCGTAGCGTCGGTCCACGCCGCGCAGTGCAGCTTCCACGGTGACGATGAAGAAGGGCATGCTCACGAACGTCGCGGCGATGACGGCCGCCGTCGTCGTGTACGCGAGCTGGATGTCGAACCAGCGGTCGAGCCACTGCCCGACGAGCCCGCGCCTCCCGAACGCCACCAGCAGGGCCACGCCGCCGACGACCGGCGGCACCACCATGGGCAGGACGACGAGCGCCCGCACCAGCGACCGCCCCGGGAAGTCCGTGCGGGCGAGCACCCAGGCGATCGGGAACCCGAGGCTCACGCTCAGCGCCAGCGCGCTCAGCGAGACCTGGAGCGACAGCCGCAGGGCCGTGCGGTTCGCTGGCTCGCCGAGGATCTCCGCCGCCGTCGACCACGGGGCGCGTGCGACGAGCGCGAGGACGGGGATGACCACGAGCACCACCAGCGCCAGTCCACCGACCGCCGCCAGCACGGTCGTGGCGGAGACGCGCGGTCGACTCACGGCAGACCGAAGCCGAGGTCCTCCAAGATCGACCGCGCCTCGTCGCCGGTGAGGAAGGCGAGGAAGGCGGCGGCCGCTTCAGGGTTCGACGCGTCGGCGAGCACCGCCGCAGGGTAGGTGGCCACGACCTGCTGGTCCTCGGCCAGGTCGATCCCCTCGACGCCCTCTGCCGCGAGCACATCGGTGAGGTACACGATCCCCGCGTCCGCCTCGCCGAGCTGCACCTGGGTGAGCACGCCCTTGACGCTCTCCTGGTCCCCCGCCGGCGGCACCTCCAGCCCGGCGGCCTCGAAGGCCTGGGCGGCGTACTTGCCGCACGGGACCTCGGGGCCGCACAGCGAAAGCTTCACGTCGGGCGACGTCAGGTCCTCGAGGGTCTCGAGTCCCAGGGGGTTCCCTTCGGACACCACGATCTGCAGGACGTTGGTGGCGAACACCACGGACTCGCCGCTGGTGAGTCCCTCGTCGGCGACCTTGGTCAGGTTGGCCTCGTCCGCAGACGCGAACAGGTCCGCCGGCGCTCCCTCGATGATCGCCGTCGCCAGCTTGGCCGACCCGTCGAAGCTGAGCGCGACATCGACCCCCTCCTTCTCCGCCTCGAAGGCTGTCGCGATCGTGTCGAAGGCGTCGGTCAGCGACGCGGCCGCCACCACCGTCAGGTCGCCACTGGGCTCGCTCGCCGCGACCGTGGTCCTGGTGGCGTCGGCGGTGTCGCCATCGTCACCGCAGGCGACGAGGACGGGGAGCAGCAGCGCGACCAGGAGGAGGCTTCGCACCGGCATGCCCGCACAGTAGTCACGCTTTGACTACTAGGTCGGACGGGTCGATCCCCGGCGCGGTAGAACATCCGGCGGACACCCGCACGGAAGGCGTCAGCGTGAAGCACGAGATCGAGCTGCGCACCATGCCAGCGAGCCCGACGGCGGTCGTGGCCCGAGCGACGACGTGGGACGAGTTCCCCCGGTTGTGGCCCCTCCTCCTCGACGAGGTGTACGCGTTCGTCCGAGGCGGTGGGACGACCCAGACCGGCCACAACGTCATGCTGTACCGCGACGACGTCCCCAACGTCGAGGTCGGCGTCCAGGTCGGGGGTCCGTTCGAGGCATCGGGCCTCGTGGTTCCGTCGGAGCTGCCGGCCGGCCGCGTCGCCACCACGGTGCACCGCGGTGCCTACGACGGCCTCGCCGCTGCCCACACGGCGGTCCTCGCGTGGTGTGCCGCCCATGACCACGAGCCGACCGGCACCCGCTGGGAGATCTACGGAGACTGGCGGGAGGACCCGCACGAGCTCGAGACCGAGGTCAGCTACCTCGTCCGATGAGCGACTTGCCAATGCGCGTACGCTCCACAGGCGTGACGGACGTGAAGCGTGAGCTGGTCGACCTGTCCGACGAGGTGTGGCGCCGGACCCGAGCGCGTCTGGTGGGGTTGAGCGACGAGGAGTACTTCTGGGAGCCGACCGCAGGGTGCTGGACCGTCCGACAACGAGCCGACGGCACCTGGATGGCGGACTGGCCGCTGCCGCGCCCCGACCCTGAGCCCTTCACCACCATCGCGTGGCGCTTGTGGCACCTCACCGACATGTACGGCGAGAACCGGGCACCTGAGTGGCTGGACGTTCCTGCGCAAGGCCACCCGATCGGCGCGGACGACCCTGCCGGAGCACCGCCGTCCACCGCCGTTGCCGCCGTCGCCCTGCTCGAACGAGCCCATGAACGGTGGGACGCGCACCTCGCCCTGGTCACAGAGGACCGCCTCGCCGAGCCCGTCGGTCCCGTGGCTGGACCCCAGTACGCCGTGCGGACCCGGGCCGCGTACGTCTTGCACATGCTCGACGAGTTCATCCACCACGGCGCCGAGATCGCGCTGCTGCGTGACCTCTGGCGCTGGCAGAACACGACCGTGGCCGATGATCCCCACCTCGAGCGGGTCATCCGCGGCGACTCGAGCGTCCTCGATGACCTCGGCGACACGAGCCCCGGCGCCGACCTCGTCGATCAAGCCGCCCGCTACGGCCGCTGGGACATCGTGGTCGGTCTGGTCGAGCGCGGTGTGCCCCTTCCCACGACGGGTCGGACGCCGCTGCACCTGGCCGCAGGAGCCGGCGAGCTGGCGGTCGTGAAGACCCTTCTGGATCATGGCGCCGACCCGGCCGCCACCGATCCCGAGTTCGGGGCGACGCCGCTCCAGTGGGCCGAGTTCCTCCACCGCGAGGCCGTCGTCGACTTCCTCGCCGAGCGAAGCGCTGCTCCTCGTGGCGAGCCATCATGACCATGGCAGCCTCCCCGGCTGCCCCTGTTCCTGACGTGTGGCGGCCTGCGCCATGACGACACCGACTCATGCTGGGCTGACCGCCGACATGTTCGTCGTCCGTGGCGGGACGTTCCTCTCCCTGGAGCGTGGTCCCGGCCGCGGTGAGGGTGTCTGGCACCTGCCGGGCGGTCTCGTCGAGCGAGGCGAGGACCCTCTCGTGGCTGCCGTTCGGGAGACCAGAGAGGAGACCGGCTTGGAGGTGCACGGGGTGCGCGTCCTCCGTGTCTGGACCTACGCGACGCCCGAGGGCCACGACACCGTGCACGCCACCTTCGATGCGGCCGCGAGCTCGGTGCCCGATACCGATGATGTGAGCGTCCGTTCACGAACAGCCTCCGCCACTCCGGCCCCTCTCGGCTCAGAGGGTGGCGATCGGGTTGATCGGCGACGCGGTGCCGCCTCGGAGGATGAGTGGGGCAACGGTGATGAGGAACGCCGCGCGCTCCTCCTCACGGCATGCATCGGCAAGCGCATCGAGGTCGAGGTTGTCGAGGAGGTGGAGGCCCATCGCCACGATGCCGACGGTGTGGATCGGGAGGCGCACGTCGACGACGTACGACGGGTGGACATCGGACACGCCGTCGCTGCCGAGCAGCGCGACCTCGCGCTCGTGCAGCCATGGGAGGCACGACGCGTGCAGACCGGCCAGCTGCTCTCGCGGGTCCCACGGCCCGTGCTGCTCGCGCCAACGCCACCGGCCGGTGCGCACGAGGAGCACGTCACCAGTGCCCACCCGCACGTCGGCTCGGGCCTCGGCCGCCTCGAGGTCCTCCACCGTGATCGCGGTGCCGGGCTCGAGGGCGTCGACGCCGAGCGCGGCGGGGACGTCGAGCAGGACGCCACGTGCCACGATTCCGTCGCGGAGCGTGTGGACCCCGAGCTTCGTGGCGCCGTGCGCAGTCACCACGTCGGCTGGGCGGCCGCCGTATACCTGGCCATCCCAGAAGATGTGGCACAGCGCGTCGAGGTGGCTCGTGGCGTAGCCGTGCGGGGCGATGCCAAACCAGTCGGCGCCGTAGCCCTCGGTGACGGTACCGGTCATGTGGTGCTCGACCGGGCGCTGGTTGTCGATCGCCGGCTGGGTAGGCAAGGTCCGCGCGCACGACACCGTCCGGCCGCGCCGGACGAGGGCCGCCGCCGCGGCGGTGTGCTCAGGTCGCAGGTGGTTGAGGCAGCCGCGCTCGTCGTCGTCGCCCCACCGACCCCAGTTGGAGAGCGAGCTCCGATAGTTGTCAACATCAGCAGCGGTCAGCAGCGGTGGCGTACCCATCAGGGAATCGTCGCACGCACTGCGCCAGCGTCGCTCCGGGGCCCCGTGCTGCTCGTCATGACGCGCTCGACGCGCCTCATCGGCAGAGCTGCCCGCGCAAATCCTGAGCCACCTCTCTGCAGTCAGCATTGGAATCGAACCCGAGACAGCACGGCCCCGAGATCGCCGCCTCGGGCGCAATCGCCATCGTGTTCGCGTTCCTCATGTAGGTGTGGGGCCGCTACGTGCTCACGACCATCTTCGGTTCCCCGTACGTGAAGTGGTTCGTGGTGGCCACCTGCGGGCTGCTGTCCGTGGCCGCGCGGGTGCAGTCGTCGTTGGGCTCGTGGCCTGGGCGACCGACACCACCATCGCATGACGCGTTCGACAGCCATGCCACGTCGCCTGACGGCACTTCGGAGCTCGTCGCCGTCGCCCGTGCCTGATCAGCCGTCCAGCGGGCAGACGAGGTGGATGTCCTCGGGCTCGTGGGCGAAAAGCTGCGGGTGCACGGGATCGGCGAGCCGGCACCCGCGCCTGAGGTAGAAGCCGACCGCGCTCCCGGTCGGAGTGGCCGAGACGTAGAGGGACCGAGCGCCGGCCTCGCGGGCGAGGGCGACGCCGGCGTACCACAGCGCCGACGCGGCCCCGCGCCGCCGATGGGCCCGGCTGACGTGGAGCGTCGCCAGCCACGCCAGCCCCGGTTCGAACGTCGGATGCACCGTCGCCAGGCCCATGAGCTCACCGTCGTCGTCGAACGCGCCGAGCAGGGCGGCACCATCGGCGACGACCGACGCGCAGAAGGCGATGTGGCTGGCGACGCTGTGCTCGCCGGAGCCATCCGGATCCCACCTCGGGATGTCGGCCATGAAGACCGGTGCCTCGACCAGACGACCGCCCTCGATCCGGTACTGGACCTCGACGTGCTCCGACCTGTCGATGGAGGCGACCAGGGCGACGTCGCTCGGCTCCAGACGGCGGACGATCATGACCGAAGAAGCCGCAGGCGGAAGAGCTGCGAGCTCTGAGTCCCGGCGAAGCAGAGCGGAAGAACGAGCAGGGCCACCCGCACAGAATGCCGGATGGGCAACGCGGCAGACGTCCCCCACTGCCCGCTGGGCCGTGTTCACCGCCAGGCGGTCGGGCAGGGTGATCTCCAGCAGACGAGCGAGATATGGACACCCCCCCTCCTACGATCGGATCCGTTCTCGTGCTGTGTCTGGAGTGACCCTGGGCGTCGGAAGCGGCTGTGGTCCTTTGGGGTGCGACTGCGGTCGTGGGCTTAGGCTGGCGCTCTCCGAGGAGGAGCGATGCAGCAGCTCGTGATCGTCTGGCAACGACTGGTCGGTGACGACGGTCGGACGTGTGACCGGTGCGGCGCCACGTTTGAGGAGGTGCAGCGCGCCATGGCCACCCTGCGAGAGGTGCTTGCCCCGCTCGACATCGAACCGGTGTTGGAAACCCGCGAGATCGACGATGCCTCGTTCCGCAAGGATCCGTCGCTGTCGAACCGGATCTGGGTGCACGACAGACCCATGGAGGACTGGCTCGATGCCAGTGTTGGCAGTAGCCGCTGCTGTTCGGTGTGCGGTGACGCCCTATGTCGCACCGTCGAGATCGGCGGCACCACGTTCGAGACGATTCCCGAGCGTGTCCTCGTGCGCGCCGCGTTGATCGCGGCCGCGCAGCTCCTGGGGTGATCGCCGGGGTAAGAGAGGCTCGGGCTGGGTCAGCCCTCCGGAGGGGTGGCTGGTCGCCACGGGATGATCCAGATTCGGGCGGCCAGCTCGCGGACCTTGCGTATGTGGGCGTGTTCGAGCGTGGCGCGCCGGCGGAGGACTGGGTCGGTGGTGGGGCTGGCGGCGAGGCTGGCGTTGATGACCCATCCGTAGGGTTCGATGCCGGCACGCCGGAGGTCGTCCTGAAGGTCGGAGGCTTCCTGCACGGGGGTGGTCTGGGGCTGGGTGACGATGACGATGCGAGTGAAGGTCGGGTCTTGGAGTCGCATGAGCGGAGTGGTGACCCGCCCGGTGATCTCGGCTGCGCCGCGCATGACGTCGCGGTGGTAGGCGCCGGTCTGGTCGAGCAGCAGGAGGGTGTGCCCGGTGGGGGCGGTGTCGATCACGACGTGTTGGTGCCGGCCCTGTGAGAGCAGCCGGGAGAGGGCCACGAAGACCGCCAGCTCCTCGGTGCAGGGTGAGCGGAGGTCTTCGGCGACCAGGTCGCGCTGCGTCGGGTCGAGGTCGGTGGTGGCGGCCATCTTGTTGTCGATGTAGCGGTCGCGTTCGGCGTCGGGATCGATCCAGCTGGTGGTGAGGGTGCCTCCGGCGGACGGGGCGAGGTGTCCGGCGGGGTCGGTGCTGGACAGGTGGGTATCGAGGCCGGTGGCGGCGAGCCCGGTGGCGATGGCGTTGGCGACGGTGGTCTTGCCGACGCCGCCTTTGCCCATGACCATCACCACGCCTGGGCCGGCGGTGGCGAGCGCTGCGATGAGCGCATCGAGGCCGGGGAGGTCAGGGAGTTCGGTTGCCGTTGGGGTGACCTGGGGGGCGGGCCCGTGGCCGGTGAGGGCGCGCAGCGCCGGGAGGCCGACGAGGTCGTAGGGGGCGAGGGGGATGGTGTCAGTCGGGATCTCGGCCAGGTGGTCGGGGAGCTGGCTCATCGTCTGGCGTTGGCTCAGGGCGAGTGCGCCAGCGACAGTGTCATCGGGATCGGGGTCCACGAGCATCCCGTTGAGGAGGAGCCGCTGGTTGGTGACGCCCTGGGCGGCCAGTTCGGCACCGGCTCGGGCGGCCTCGCGGACGGCCCCCGATTCGGGGCGGGCAACGAGCACCACCGTGGTCCGGTCGGCGTCACCGAGCGCGTCGACGGTCCGCTGGTACAACGACCTCTTATCTCCCAGGGCCGACAGCGGCCCCAGGCAGCTCGCACCTTCGGGGTTGGCGTCGATGAAGGTGCTCCACGCCGCGGGCAGCTCGAGGAGGCGCAAGGTGTGCCCGGTGGGGGCGGTGTCGAAGATGACGTGGTCGTAGCGGCAAGTGATCTCCGGGGTGGCGAGCAGGCCGCTGAACTCGTCGAAGGCCGCCACCTCCACCGTGCACTGGCCGGAGAGCTGCTCGGTCAGCGCCGCCAGCTCTGCGTCGGGCACCTTGCCGCGGAAGGGGCCCAGCACCCGCTCCCGATAGGCGCCGGCGGCGGCGATGGGGTCGATGTCCATGGCGTCAAGACCGTCGACGCCGGGCACCGGGGTCGGTTCGTTCCGGACGTTCATGGTGAACACGTCGCTGAGGTTCGACGCCGGGTCGGTGCTCACGATCAACACCCTGCGGTCCTCGTCGGCCAGCGCAACGGCCAGCGCGGCCGCGGCGGTCGTCTTGCCTACCCCGCCCTTGCCGGTGAACAGGATGAAGCGGGTCCGCCAGGCGGTCCATTCCTCTCCGAGCTTCGGATCAGCGCTCACGTCGCCGAGCCTCGCGCGATTGGCAAACCCGTCGCCGCCACCCCCGCCGAGGTCCGACCGAGCATCGCTGTCGTTCACCGGCCTCCAGGGAGGGGGACGTAGGCGCCGCGCCCGATGCCGACGGCGCCCAGGTCGGCGGGCAGTCTGCCCGTTCTGCCGCGGTCGTGTTCGATCCTCCTATGAGTTGTCAAGGTGCTCCGGGCCTTTGGCAGGCCAGTCGTGGGCCACTCGTTGAGGCCGGGCTCTCATGGGGCGGGTGGGCTCGGGGCGTTGCTGGCCCAGCAGCTTGTGGCCGCCGGCGAGACTGTTGCGGATCCACCTCGAGCAACAGCTCGCCGCCATCGGCGACCGCATCACCGACGCGGTCCGTGCCTCCGGGACCACCGTCACTGACGTGTTCGGGATCGGCCCGATCGTCGCCGCGACGATCCCTGGCCACTCCGGCCCCCCGCATCCCTGCCGCGGGGCACCACGCCCGCCGCAACGCCACCGCTCCCATCGAAGCGCCCTCGGGTCCGCTGACACGTTCCGTAGCCCCTTCCGCTGTCACACCCCCTGCGTAGCGTTGGGGCATGTCGTTGGGTTCCGTGGATCTTGCGATCAAAGAGGCGGAGGCCGGGCTCGCGGCGCTGGCCAGGGTCGATGCGACGAGCCTGACCGACGTCGAGGTACTGGAGCTCAACCAGGCCGCGCAGCGGCTGCGCACCCTCGCCGACGGCGTGTGCGTCCAGGCGGCCGGAGCACTGGACACCTCTGGGGCGTGGGCGCCCGAGGGCGCCAAGTCGCCCGCCGCGTGGCTTCAGTGGCGGTGCAGGATCCAGCGGGGCCGGGCGGTCACGTTCCTGCGCTGCGCCCGGGAGCTGCGGTCCATGCCCGCCACAGAGGCCGCCCTCTTGGCGGGCCACGTCACGCTGGAGCACGTGCGGCTCCTGGTGGACGCCAGGCAGCTGTCCCCCGACGCGTTCGCCGACGACGAGGAGCGCCTGGTGCGCGCGGCCGATCGGCTGCGGGTATCGCAGTTCGAGAAGGCGCTCACGTACTGGAAGCAGCTCCACGAACCCGATCTCGTCGAGCAGACCGCCCAGGAGGCCTTCGATGCCCGGGAGCTGTCGGCATCGAGGACGATGCACGACGTCGTCGTCGTGGACGCGCTCCTCGACCCCATCGGAGGCGCCATCGTCCTGCGCGAGCTCGAGCGCCTGGAACAGGAGCTCTGGGAGGCGGACTGGGCCGAGGCGCGGTCACGTCTCGGTGACGCCGCCTGCGAGCAGGACCTCTGCCGTACGCGCCGCCAGCGCCGGGCCGATGCGATGCGGACGATGGCCGAGCGATCCGCCGCCAAGCCCGCCGACGCCAAAGAACCCCGCGTCCTCCTCCACGCCCTGGTGGGCGAGGAGTCGCTGAACCGGATCTGCGAGCTCTCGAACGGCCAGGTGGTCACCCCGGGCCAGCTCGTACAGGTGCTGACCAAGGCAGACGTCGAACGAGTCGTGTTCGACGGTCCGTCGAAGGTGATCGACGTGGGCGTCCGACGACGGCTGTTCACCGGTGCCACCCGCGCGGCCGTGCTCGTGCGAGATCGTGGCTGCACCCATCCGAGCTGCGACGTCCCCCTCGATCGATGCGAGGTCGACCACATCCAGCCGTACGTGGCGGGTGGTTGGACCACGCAGTTCAACGGCGAGGGCCACTGCGCCTTCCACAACCGCCGCAAGGGACGAACACCCCCGCCGGCCGCCTGAGGGCGAGCCGGCGGAGCCACCCATCGCACAACGAGATGCACCGCAGCACGGCGCGATGTGCCAGGCGTGGTCGAATGGCGCCCGTGGCCGTGCGACGGGTGCGCTCCTTGACCGAGTGGGTGGTGCTCGGCTTGCTCGCGGAGGAGCCGGCGCACGGGTTCGCGCTGGCGCGACTGCTGGCAAGAGGCGGCGAGATCGGCCGCGTGTGGGCGGCCACCCGACCCCTCACCTACCGGGCGATCGACCAGCTGGCCGCCGACGGCCTGATCGAGCCGGTCCGCACGGAGCCCGGGGCGGGCCCGCCCCGGACGGTGCACCGCTCCACGGCGGCCGGGCGTCGCGCGTTGCGTCGCTGGCTTGCCCAGCCGGTCGCCCACCCACGCGAGGTCCGGGCCGAGCTGCTCGTGAAGCTGCTGCTGCTGGAGCGGGCGGGAACGCCCACGGCTCCCCTGCTCCGGGCGCAACGAGACGCCTTCGCCGACCTCCTCGATCCTGCCCGGGATCCTCCCGCCGAGGACTCCGTCAGCCGCTGGCGGGCCGAGCAGGCGGCCGCGATCGACCGCTTCCTCCGGGGCTGACGCGCGTCGAGCGCTCAGGGCAGCAGCACGCCCGGGTTGAGGATCCCATCGGGGTCGAGGGCGGCCTTGATGGCCTGCATGGCATCCACCGCGGCCGCACCTCGCTGCCGCAGGAGCCACCCCCGCTTGGCCGTACCGATGCCGTGCTCAGCGCTCACGCTGCCGCCGAGCTCGAGCACGACGTCGAGGACAGCGTGCACGGCGCGGTCGTCGTCGGCCGGCGGTCCGACGATGTTGACGTGGAGGTTGCCGTCGGCGAGGTGTCCGTAGACGAGCGTCGTCGAGTCCCGGGCCACCGCCTCGACGGTGGGGAGGACTCGATCGACGAACGTCGCCAGCTCGGCGATCGGCAGGGTCACGTCCGCCTTGTGCACGAGCCCCAGGCTCGCCGCGGCCTCCGAGTGCGCCTCTCGCCAGCGCCACAACCGCTCGATGCCGCGGGGGTCGTCGGCCATCGCGCTCGACAGCACCGCGGGGCCGAGGCGGTCGAGGGCCGAGCCGAGCTCATCAGCCAGGGCGTCGCGCTGGCCACCCACCTCCACCAGCAGCGCACAGGCTCCGGTGACCGGCGGGGCGACGCCGAGGTGCTCCCCGACGACCTCGAGCCCCGAGTCCAGGACCAGCTCGACGGCCTGCAGCGACGGCAGCGTCCGCAGCACCGGCAAGGCCGCCACCGCCTCCGTGACCGATCCGACGCCCAGGAGGGCCACCAGCCGGCCGGCCGGGATCGGCACGAGGCGCAACCGCGCTGCGGTCACGATGCCGAGCGTCCCCTCACTCCCGCACAGCAGCCCGGCCAGGTCGTAGCCGGTGTTGTCCTTGACCAGGCCGGCCAGGTTCACCTCGACGAGCGCACCCGTGCCGAAGACGGCCTGCACACCCAGTAGCTGGGCTCGCATCGAGCCGTGGCGGACGACGTGGAGCCCACCGGCGTTCGTCGCGACCATCCCGCCGATCGTCGCCGTGTCACGTGCCCCCAGGTCGACGCCGAAGGCCAACCGGTGCGGCCGAAGGTGCGCCTGGAGCGCGGCGAGGGTCACGCCGGCGCCCACGGTCACCTGCGCGGCCGTGGCGTCGACCGCTCCGATCGAGTCGAGGCCGCGCAGGTCGACCACGACCTCACCCGCCAGCGGCACGGACCCACCGACGAGACCGGTGTTGCCTCCCTGGGGTACGAGCGCCACGCCGTGCTCGCGCGCCAGCCTGACGAGCGCGACGACGTCCTCGGCGCGCTGGGGGCGGAGCACCGCCGGACTGCTCCCCTCCCACCGGCCGGTCCAGTCGACGACGTGGGTGCGGACGACGTCGGCGTCCGTGACCACCCGCACGTCCCCGAGCTCCGCCCTGACCCCCGCGAGGAACGCGTCGAGGAGCAGCGGCGGGACCGACACGTCGGTCGACGCTACTGGCGGCTCACCGGCTTCTGTCCGGCGCCTCGTACGCTGCGGACATGGTCGCCATCCCCGACACCGCCCGAGCCATCCTCGAGGGACCCCACCTTGCCCATGTCGTGACGATCGACCCCGACGGCGCCCCCCAGGTCAGCTGCGTGTGGGTCGGCCTCGACGGCGACGAGGTCGTGTTCGCGTCCCTCGGTCCGTGGCGCAAGCTGCGCAACCTCGAGCGCGACGCCCGCATCGCGCTCTCGATCGAGTCGCCCGAGATCAACCAGATGGGCATGCGGGAGTACCTCGTCCTCCAGGGACGGGCCCGCGTGGTGCCCGGCGGCGCGCCGGAGCTGCTCCAGGAGCTCGCCTACGTCTACATCGGCGCGGACGTGCGCTTCCCCCCCATGGACGACCCGCCGCCCGGGTCCGTGGTGCGGATCACCGTCGACCGCATCGGCGGCGTCGGCCCGTGGACGAGCTGACCGAGTCGGCGGCTACGCGGAGGCGGTGACGTCGAGGACCCGCTCCACGAAGTCGGCCACCCCGGTGCCCAGCTTGTCGCGGCGGATGAGCTGCCCACCGAGCACCTCGGCACCGCGGGCGGCGACGGCATCGGACAGCTTCTGGAGCGAGTGCCCCGGGTCGATGGCGTAGGTGAGGTAGACAACGGCGCGCTTCCCGGCCAGGGCCGGCATCGCCTTGATGCGGCCGAGGCGGCCGGGGCGCTGGCCCACGAGGATGAGCCCGTCGACCCAGCTGCCGACGATGACGAGGTCGGCGTCGGACAGCGCCTGATAGTCGATCTGCGTGATCGGGAAGGCCTTCGTGGGCAGGCCTTGGGCGGTGAGGTCGGCCGCAATGGCTCGACCGGCCTTGGCGGTGTTCCCGGTGAGGCTCTCGAAGATGACGACGGCTTGCACGGACCCCTTTCTAGTCCCGTGGGGCATGGACCCGTACCCTCCCCCCATGGTCTCCGAGCTCTTCGACGCCGCCGCCTGGGATGCCGTGCCGGGATTCGACCTCGCGGACATCACGTACCACCGGGCGAGGGCCCACGGCACGGTGCGGGTCGCCTTCGACCGTCCCGAGGTGCGGAACGCCTTCCGGCCCTCGACGGTCGACGAGCTGTACCGCGTGCTCGACCACGCCCGGCAGTCGTCCGACGTCGGCTGCGTGCTCCTCACCGGCAACGGTCCCTCTCCCAAGGACGGCGGCTGGGCGTTCTGCTCTGGCGGCGACCAGCGCATCCGGGGCAAGGACGGCTACCGCTACGCGGACGGGGACACCGCCGACACGATCGACCCCGGCCGCACGGGACGCCTGCACATCCTCGAGGTGCAGCGGCTCATCCGATTCATGCCGAAGGTCGTGATCTGCGTCGTGCCAGGCTGGGCGGCCGGGGGCGGCCACAGCCTCCATGTCGTCTCCGACCTCACGCTCGCGTCACGTGAGCACGCCCGCTTCAAGCAGACCGATGCCGACGTCGGCAGCTTCGACGGCGGCTTCGGATCCGCCTACCTCGCCCGGCAGGTGGGCCAGAAGTTCGCGCGGGAGATCTTCTTCCTCGGCGAGGAGTACTCGGCGGAGGATGCGCACCGCATGGGCATGGTGAACGCGGTCGTCCCCCACGCCGACCTCGAGCGGGTCGCCCTCGAGTGGGGGGCCAAGATCAACGCCAAGAGCCCCACCGCCCAGCGGATGCTCAAGTTCAGCTTCAACCTGATCGACGACGGCCTCGTCGGCCAGCAGGTCTTCGCGGGCGAGGCGACGAGGCTCGCCTACATGACCGACGAGGCCGCCGAGGGGCGCGACAGCTTCCTCGAGAAGCGCACCCCCGACTGGAGCCCGTACCCCTGGCACTACTGAGCCGGTACCCTCACCGCAGCCGGCGGACGGGGTGAAGGTGGACGACGACGAGCGCGGGCTTGGCGGGACCATCGAGCTCGACTCGGGCTCTGCGCCTCAGCGACCACGTCGCCCGCACGTGCTCGCGGTGATCGGTGCCGCGCTGTTGGCCCTCGTGATCGGCGTCACGTCGTCATCGACGTCGGACCGTCAAGACCTGGCTGCCGCTGACGGGGAGTCGGTCGAGCCTGACGATGGCGACGCGCACCGCGATCCAGGGACCATCGCCGAGACCGAGCCATCGATGACCGCAACGAGCTCCACCTCGTCCCCGGCGGGAGAGGAGCACACGTCGACCACCACATCCGGCTCGACGATCGATCCATCGACGGGAGGCACCCCGGGCTCGCCCGCTCCTCCCGATCCCGTCACCCCGACCACCGCCGGCCATCCCTGGAATGCCAACGTCATCCGCTTGAGATCCTTGAAGGCCGCGGTGGTCGACGGCGAGGAGGTCCAGCTGGACGTGCTCGTCGGCGAAGAGATCGGGATCGAGGTCTCCATCGAGGGCAAGGTGGAGCGCTTCACGATCGACTACGGCGACGGCACTGCGAACACCTTCATCGACGCCGAGTATCCGATGTCGTGCCATGGCTATCTCATCCCCGCCGCCTTGAAGCACACGTGGACCGCTGCCGGCACCTACGCCGTGACCCTACGAGTCAACGGCTCGCAGGACTGCGCGACCGACCCCGCCTCCTATCGGTTCACCACGAGGTCCATCGTCATCGAGGTCGTGAACCCCTAGTCGCCGGTCTTGGCTCGCTTGGCGCTCCGCGCGCGCTGGGTCTGGTCCAGGACCACCTTGCGCAGGCGGACGCTCTGGGGGGTCACCTCGACGCACTCGTCCTCGGCGATGAGCTCGAGCGCCTGCTCGAGCGACAGGGTGCGCGGCGGGATCAGCTTCTCGAACGCCTCGGCCGTGGACGACCGGATGTTGTTGAGCTTCTTCTCCTTGGTGGGGTTGATGTCCATGTCGTCGGCGCGTGAGTTCTCGCCGACGATCATCCCCTCGTAGACCGGTACCCCGGGCCCCACGAACATCACGCCACGGTCCTGCAGCGCGGTGAGGGCGAAGCCGGTGGTGGGCCCGAGCCGGTCGGCCACCAGGGACCCGTTGGGACGGCCCTTGATCTCGCCGGCCCACGGCTCCATGTGCTCGAACACGTGGTGCAGCAGGCCCGTGCCGCGCGTCTCGGTGATGAACTCGGTGCGGAATCCGATCAGCCCCCGCGCCGGCACCAGGTACTCCATCCGCACCCAGCCCGTGCCGTGGTTGATGATCTGCTCCATGCGGCCCTTGCGCAGCGCGAGGAGCTGGGTGACCACCCCGAGGTAGTCCTCGGGCACATCGATGGTGAGGCGGTCGACCGGCTCGTGCACCTTGCCGTCGATCTCCTTGGTGAGCACCTGCGGCTTGCCGACGGTGAGCTCGAAGCCCTCCCGCCGCATCATCTCGACCAGGACCGCGAGCTGCAGCTCGCCTCGGCCCTGCACCTCCCAGGTGTCGGGCCGCTCGGTGGGGAGCACCCTGATGCTGACGTTGCCCACCAGCTCACGGTCGAGCCGGCCCTTGACGAGGCGGGCGGTGAGGGCGGTGCCCTCCTTGCCGGCGAGCGGCGAGGTGTTGATGCCGATCGTCATCGACAGGCTGGGCTCGTCGATGTGGATCACCGGCAGGGGACGGGGGTCCTCGAGGTCGGTGAGCGTCTCCCCGATGGTGATGTCGGGGATGCCCGCGATGGCGATGATCTCGCCGGGACCCACCTCGTCGGCCGCGACCCGCTCGAGCTCCTCGGTGATGAACAGCTCGCTGATCTTGGCCTTCTCGGTCGAACCGTCGGCCCGGCACCACGCGACGTTGTCGCCCTTGCGGAGGTGCCCGTTGACGACGCGGCACAGGGCCACGCGGCCGAGGTACGGCGAGGAGTCGAGGTTGGTGACGAGGGCCTGCAACGGCGCGTCGGGCTCGTACTCAGGAGCGGGGATGCGCTCGAGCAGGAGGTCGAGGAGCGGCTTGAGCGTGGCCCCATCGGGCAGGCCGGCTCCGTCGGCAGGTCGGTCCAGCGAGGCCTTGCCCTCGCGCGACACGCAGTACACGATCGGGAAGTCGAGCTGCTCGAGGGCCGCGTCCAGGTCGAGGAAGAGCTCCTCGACCTCGTGCACGACCTCGGCGATGCGGGCGTCGGGGCGGTCGACCTTGTTGACGACGAGCACGACGGGCAGGTCCGCCTCGAGGGCCTTGCGAAGGACGAACCGCGTCTGGGGCAACGGCCCCTCGGAGGCGTCCACGAGCAGCAGCACCCCGTCGACCATCGACAGGCCCCGCTCCACCTCACCGCCGAAGTCGGCGTGGCCCGGGGTGTCGATGATGTTGATCTTCACGTCGCCGTAGGCCACCGACGTGTTCTTGGCGAGGATCGTGATGCCCTTCTCGCGCTCGAGGTCCATGGAGTCCATGACCCGCTCGTTCACGTCCTGGTTGGCGCGGAACGCACCGGACTGCCAGAGCATCTTGTCGACGAGCGTGGTCTTGCCGTGGTCGACGTGGGCGACGATCGCCACGTTGCGGAGGTCGGCGCGAATCGCCATCTGCGGTGTCCTTCGGGTGTTCGGGGGGTTGGCCAGCCTACGGGCGTGGGATCAGGACAGCCGCATCGGGCTGACGTGGTCGTCAGCCGGGAGCTCCCCGTCCACCACCGCCCACACCTCGCTGCCGATCAGCTCGGCATGGCCATGGAGGGTCGTGGCGAACGCCGTGTCGGCCGCGTCCCGCCCGGTGGCGATGCGCACGAGCGACCCGCGAGGTGCCAGCCGGGTGGCATCGAGCACCTGCCACTCGCCGTCCACCTGCACCTCCGCGACGGCGTGGAAGTCCATCGGAGACAGGCCGGGCGCGTACACGGCCGCCAGGCGGGACGGGATCTCCAGTGCCCGGCAGAGGGCCACCGTGAGGTGCGCGAAGTCGCGGCACACGCCTCGGCCCGACAGCAGCGTCTCGACCGCACCATCGAGCGGCGCCGTCGCGTCGAGGTCGTAGGCGATGCGCTCGAACACCCACCCCGCCACCGCCGCGGCGCGCGCTGTGCCCTCCGGGAGGTGCGCGAGCTCCGCGATCGCAAAGGCCAGCAGCGTGTCCGAAGGGCAGTACCGGCTGGGCCGCAGGTGGGTGACGGTCTCCGGGTCGAGGAGACCAGACGGCGCCGGTCCCTTGTGCGCGTTGGGCAACGCTGAGGCCTCGTAGTGCACCGTGAGCTCTCCTGCGGGCGCTCGAACGAGCTGGTAGCGGCCGCCGACCGTGCCGTCGAGCCCGACCTCCACTGTCTCGAGGGGTCGACCCTCCGCCGCCACGACCAGCTGCTCGGTGACCACCCGCCGACTGTCGCCCGCGACCTGGAGCACGATCGAGGCCCCGCCGTCGGCCACCTCGAAGGTGAGGTGGCACCCGACGTGGCGGGTCGCGGTCGCGCTGGTGGTCATCTCCCCAGTGTGGACCCGATCAGGCATGCTTCCGCCATGACCACGGAGTGGGACACCGCGCTGGCTGCCGTGCGGACCGGGCGACCTCCCGCGGACGCGGCCCGAAGCCTGGTCGAGCTGATGACCGACGAGGAACGCACCTGGTGCCTCGACGGCGATCTGCCGTTCTGGGCCGGGATGACCGACATGGGCACGGGCGGATACCACAAGCGACCCTTTCTGGGCGCCCAGGTCCCCCGTCTCGGCATCCCCGGGTTCGCGTTCAGCGACGGACCCCGCGGGGTCGTGGTCGGCAACGCCACCTGCTTCCCGGTGACGATGGCCCGCGGGGCGACGTGGGACATCGACCTCGAGGAGCGCATCGGCGATGCGATCGGCCGCGAGCTGCGAGCGGTCGGCGCCGATCTCTACGGCGGCGTGTGCGTGAACGTCCTCCGCCACCCGGCGTGGGGGCGGGCCCAGGAGACCTACGGCGAGGACCCTCACCACCTCGGTGAGCTCGGTGCCGCCCTCACCCGCGGCGCGCAGCGCCATGTGATGGCCACCGTCAAGCACTTCGCGTGCAACTCGATGGAGAACGCGCGCTTCATCGTGGACGTCACCGTCGACGAGGTGGCCCTCCACGAGGTGTTCCTGCCCCACTTCAAGCGCATCGTCGACGAAGGCGTGGCCTGCGTGATGAGCGCCTACAACGCCGTCAACGCGGAGTGGTGCGGCCAGAGCCCGACGCTCCTCACGGAAATCCTCCGCGACGAGTGGGGCTTCGAGGGGTTCGTGATCAGCGACTGGATCTTCGGTCTGCGCGACGCCGGACCGTCGATCACCGCGGGGCTCGATGTCGAGATGCCCGCGCGGATGGTCCGACGCGACGGCGTCCCCGCGGCGCTCGCATCGGGCGAGGTCACGGCGGCGGACATCGCGGCCTGCGCCACCCGCACCGTCACGGCGATGCTCCGCCACGCAGCCGACCCCGGTCGCGACTCGTCACCTCTCGGACCGGATGTGCTCGCCTCGCCCGCCCACCAGGCCTTGGCCCGTGAGGCGGCCGCCAAGGCCGTCGTGCTGCTGCGCAACACGCCCGTGGACGGTGTTCCCGTGCTCCCGATCGATCCGGCCGCGCGACGGGTCGCGGTGCTCGGCGAGCTGGCCGACGTGCGCAACCTCGGCGACGGGGGGTCGAGCGACGTCTACGCCCCGTCCGTGGTCACCATCCTGGACGGCCTGCGGGCAGCCCTTCCCCACGTCGAGGTCGTCCACGCCGACGGGTCGGACCCCGGCGCGGCGGCGGCGCTGGCCACGGACGCCGACCTCGCCGTCGTCGTCGTCGGCTACACCCGCGCCGACGAGGGCGAGTACATCGGGGACGCGGGCACGGCACACCTCCAGTCCCTGCTCCCGGGACCCGACGAGCCCGAGGTGGTCGCGGCCTTCGAGGCGCGACTCCCGCACGACGCGATCCTGGTCGAGGGGTCGATCCCCGGCAGCGACGCCCTCGGCTTCTCGAAGGGCGGCGACCGCGAGCAGCTCACCCTCCACGACGCCGACGAGGCACTGATCGACGCCGTCGCGGCGGCCAACGCTCGCACGGTCGTGTGCATCGTGGCCGGCAGCGCGGTGCTGACCGAGACGTGGCGCCGCCGGGTGCCCTCGGTCGCTCAGGTCTGGTACTCGGGGATGCAGGGCGGCCACGGGATCGCCGACGTGCTCACAGGCGCCGTCGACGCCACCGGCCGGCTGCCTTTCACCGTCCCCACCGACGCCGACCACCTGCCACCGTTCGATCGTGACGCCACGACCGCCACCTATGACCGCTGGCACGGCTACTGGCAACTTGCACGTGACCGTCACGAGCCCGCGTTCCCGTTCGGCTACGGGCTGTCGTACACGTCATGGCAGCCCGGCCCGACGACGCTCGACGAGGACGGGCACGACCTGGTGGTCCGCGCCCAGCTCACCAACACCGGGACCCGCGACGGCGCTGACGTCGTGCAGGTCTACGCGGGCCGTCCCGCGGACCTGTCCCGACCGGCTCGGCGACTGGTGGCCTTCGCCCGCGTGGAGGTGGCCATGGGAGCCACAACCGACGTCGAGCTGCGCGTCCCCTGGGGCCGCTTGGCCGTGCGCGACCCCGAGACGCACGCGTGGACGGTGCCCGCAGGCACCTACGTGCTCACCGTGGGCCGGCACAGCGCAGACCTGAACGCAGTCGACCTCGTGATCGACCGGTCCTGACACGGCACTAGGGCGCGAAGGGCACGGCGGCGTCGACCCAGCCCGCCCGCATCCGGCGCAGCGCGTCCCCCGCCCATCGCACGAGGTCGTCATCACGATCGGGATCACCCACCTCCAGCCAGGTGAGCACAGACTCCACCAACCAACCGATCACGACTTCGGCCGCCCACGCGTCGAAGACGGCGTCGGCGCTCGAGATCGCCATCAGCTCCCGTACGGCCGCGACCGACATCGAGCGCAGCTCGAGGGCGTAGGCCGCGAACTGCGCCTCCCGGGGTGCGTGGCGCCACAGCAGGGTGAAGGCAGCCGGGTCCTCCCGGGCGACGGTGAGCAGGGTGCGCGTGCCGACGCCCGGCTGGACACGCTCGAGCCCCCGCACCAGCTCCTCCGCCTGGCGATCGAAGACGCGCTGGAGGATCGCCCGGTAGAGCTCCTCCTTCGAGTCGAAGTGCCGGTACACGATCAGCTTCGTGACCCCGCAGGCGTCAGCGACGTCCTCCATCGACGTGGCCGCGTAGCCGGTGCGGGCGAAGGCGGCTGCGGCGCCGTGCAGGATCGCCGCGTGGCGCTCCTCCCGGCGCAGGAGGCGGCGCTGCGGGGTCTCGACCATGGCCACCACCCTCCCGTCCGCGCGTCCTTGCAGGTGTACACCCGGGAGTATACAGTTTCGGCGAACGTCCACCAGGGGAACAGGGGGTGCCATGACCACGGCACAGGTGACCTTCACCGAGGCCGAGCTGCTCGCGGACCGCACCATGGCCGAGCCGCTCATCGAGGGCGGCATCCGCTGCCACGGCGGCTTCGACGACCAGGGCCGGTACGTCTCGCCCCGCACCAAGCACCGCGTCCCCGCCATCGACGCCTGGCAGGCGCAGCACACCGAGCTGTTCGGCACCCAGGTGCTCCACGTGCCGCTCGACACCTGGCCCGCGCACATGCCGAACGTCGCCCAGGCACGCCACCTGATCACGGCAGGCGTCCCGGAGCCGCTGATCGCAACCCTCACCCGCATCGGCACGGTCGAGGGCTTCGGCGCCAACATCCGGTTCCTCCAACCCGGCGACATGCAGACGCACTTCGACGAGGACATCCGCGGCACGGCCATCGACCACCTCGGCAAGGGGCTCTTCGAGGCCCACGGCCGTGACGAGGCCGGCTGGGAGGAGGAGGCGGGGCACAAGGACATGTGGTTCGCCGCCCGGGACATCGCGTTCGAGTCCCCCACCGCCAAGGTCGACATCGACGCCATGCTCGCCCGCATGGGCTTCGGCCAGTCCGGGCCTCCCGGGGGCGTCGACGTGGAGCGAGCCCTGCCCGACGACATCGACCTGAACCTCGAGCTCATCGCCAACCTGATGATCCGGGTGCTCTTCATCGAGGTGCAGGCGTTCCACACCTTCGCGTGGGCCGAGGAGTGGCTGTCCGACACCGACCTCGTCGCAGGTGACGGCGCGCGCCGCCGAGCTCGTGTCGTTCATCCGTGCCGACGAGACCCCGCACGTGGGCTACCTCAAGACGGCCCTCACGGAGATGCGCGACCGCACGTGGGTCGGCGTCGACGGGAGGAAGCACAAGGGCATCGAGATGATCGGCACCCTGTGGGACCGCGGCCTCGAGCAGTCGCTGGGTGCCGGCCGTGCCCAGACCCGCAAGGCCGTGCTCGGTGAGGTCGAGCACTGGTGCATGGCGCACACGGGCGGGGCCGACATCCTCGCCGAGTTCCACGCGCTCGCCGCCCCCGAGGCGGCCTGACCGATGAAGTTCGGCATCTTCTACGAGCACCAGCTGCCGCGTCCGTGGGAGGACGACAGCGAGCTCACGCTGATCCAGGACGCCCTCGAGCAGATCGAGCTGGCGGACGAGCTCGGCTTCGACGTGGTCTGGGAGGTCGAGCACCACTTCCTCGAGGAGTACTCGCACTCCAGCGCACCCGAGGTCTTCCTGGCCGCGGCCAGCCAGCGCACCAAGGACATCCGCCTCGGCCACGGCATCATCCAGACCGCGCCCCAGTACAACCACCCTGCCCGCACGGCCGAGCGGGTGGCGATGCTCGACCTCGTGTCAGGCGGTCGGGTGGAGTTCGGCTCTGGCGAGTCGTCGTCCGAGGCAGAGCTGGCCGGCTTCGAGATCGACCCGTTCTACAAGCGCGAGGCGTGGCTCGAAGGGCTGGAGGTGGCGCTGCGCTGCATGACGGAGACGCCCTTCACGGGGGTCGAGGGCAGGTTCGTGTCGATGCCGCCACGCAACGTCGTGCCCAAGCCGGTGCAGAAGCCGCACCCGCCGCTGTGGGTGGCCTGCTCCCGCCGGGAGACGATCCTCCTGGCCGCCGAGAAGGGCATCGGCTCGCTGACCTTCGCCTTCATCGATCCGGAGGAGGCCGTCCACTGGGTCACCGACTACGAGGCGACCCTGGCCGAGAAGTGCGTGCCCGTGGGCCAGCACGTGAACCCGAACGTCGCGTGCGTCACCCCGATGATGTGCGCTCCCACCGAGGAGGCTGCCGTGGCGAGGGGCCTGGAGGGTGGCAACTTCTTCGGCTACTCGTTGGGCCACTACTACATCTTCGGCGACCACGTGCCCGGCACGACGGACGTGTGGAAGGAGTTCATCGAGCGGCGGGCCGAGCAGGGCTACTCCCCGGACATCGAGGCCGCGCTCAAGGAGGAGCGGCTGGGCGCGAAGGTCGCCAGCGGTGACACCACCGGACTCCGCGGGGCCACGGGCACCCCCGAGCAGATCCGCGAGTACCTGTCCCGCTTCGAGGACGCCGGCGTCGACCAGCTCATCTTCGTCATGCAGGCGGGCAAGAACCGCCATGAGCACATCTGCGAGGCCATCGAGCTCTTCGGCACCAAGGTGCTCCCGGAGTTCAAGGATCGCGACGAAGCGCACGTCGCGGCCAAGGCCCGGCGCATGGAGCCGATCATCGACGCGGCGATGGCGCGCAAGGAGCACGCCCCGGCCGAGCTGCCCGAGGGCTACTCGTTCCCCGCCATGCCCCGGAAGATGGTCGACGCCTCCGGGAACGAGCAGGCCAAGGAGTGGCTCGAGAAGTTCGCGGAGTCCTCCGCCACGGGCGACGTCGGCTCGGCGTTCGACCAGATCAACCAGTAGGCGGCTCGATGGCGTAGACGGTGATCTCGTTGGGTCCCGCGCGCAACAGCGACTCGTCCACCATCACGCCGAACGACATGTCGGTCCCCTCCACGTAGGAGCGGCTGGTCGCGGCCACCACGCCGTTGACCGCGACCGCCAGTGGGGTCTCGGCGGCGGCGACGGGCACCCGGCCGCGCACCAAGGCGGGGAGCACGCCGGCCGCCGGCACGTCCTCATAGGCCGACGGATCGAGCAGCACCGCGTCGAGGCGCGTCAGCCGGCCGGCGGGGAGGTCGCCCACGGGGACGCCGACGAGCTCCGGGGCGGGGCCGAGCCGCCACCAGCGCCAGGGGTCACCCACGGCGGGGAGGAACGACGCCACCGTCCGCTCGAGCATCAGTGCTCGAGCGCTCGCCGGCAGATCGACCGGGTCGAGCACGGTGACGCCGTCAGGGGTGACATCGCTGAGCGAAAGCTGCTTCTCGTCCGTCGCGCGGGGCGCACCGAGCGCCGAGCGGCCGTCCACCTGAAACGGGATCTCGATGTCGAGCACATCAGCGATGGTGGGCAGCACGTCGATCGTGAGCACGTTGGCGTCGCTCACGTCCCCGTCGGTCTGGCCGGGCTCCTTGACGAACAGCGGCACCCACGCGACGTCGGCGGCGAGCTCGGCGGTGAGCGCTTGGCCCTCGATCCCCCGGATCGCGGCGTCGGCCTGGAACGAGATCCCATGGTCGGCGGTGAGGACGACGAGGGCGTCGTCGTAGATGCCCTGGTCCTTGAGCTCCTGCACGAGGTCCCCGATCAGCGAGTCGGCGTAGGCGAGCTGGAGCAGGTGTCGCTGCCGTCCGGTCTCCACCGGCGCGGACGCCACGCCCCACGTGTCCTGCGTCGGGAGGCGTCCGATCTCGGGGTCGGGAGGTGGGTACACGTTTCCCGACGGCAGGTACTGGTAGGGCACGTGGGGCAGCAGCATGTGGAGGAAGTAGAGGGCCTGCTCCTCCTGGGGGTCGTCGTCGAGTCTCTCCATCAGGGTCCGGAACCGCTCGGGCTGCGTGGCCTCCAACGACCCGAAGATCCACTCGTCCTCGGGATTGTTCAGCTCGGCGAACCCCGACACCGGGTCGTCGGCTCGACGCGTGGGCGAGAGACGATCACGCGTGATGCCCATGACGTCCCGGGCCAGGCCGCCCCACACGTGTCGGTTGCTCCCGCGGTAGGGGCACACCGAGGACGGGCACAGCCCGCGTCACGCTCTCGGTGACGTGCATGTCGTAGGACGAGCCGAGCAGGGTGAACAGCGAGTCCGGGTGCGAGTCCGAGATGGGCAGCGTGCCGTCCTCCGGCATCGACCCCGTCAACAGGGCGGGGACCGCATGCCATGTGCTCGTGCTCACCGTGGTGGTGTTGCGATACCAGTGCGACTGGTCCGCCAACGCCGCCAGGTTGGGGAAGAGCTCGCGATCGATCCCGCCGTCGACGTCGAGCATGGACTCGAGCGGGAGCTCGTCGAGGACGACCATCACGACGGGAGCCGGTGCGCCGACCTCCACCTCCGGCAGTGCCGCGTCGGCGCGGAGCAGCCGGGATGTGGACGAGGAGGTCAGGAACAGCACGAGGAACCCCAGCGGAGCGAGGGCCGCGAAGGCCAGCCAGAGGCGCACAGCCGGGACAGCGGGCGTAGGCGACCCCCGCCGCCACCCCGATCAGGGCGGCACCGAGCAGGAGGGGGAAGCCGTTGCCGAGCGGGCGGGCCGCTTGGATCACGAACACGATCACCAGCACCACGACGAAGACGAGGTGCACTGCCGACCCGGCCCTCGACCCGAGCAGGGTGGCCACGAGCATCTCGGCCATCCAGAGGCCGAGTGCCGGCAGGACGGTGACCGCGACACCGAAGAGGACGATCTGGAACGGCGAGGCGCCACGAAAGGCGAACTGCTCGACGCCGCGGCCGAAGATGTCGAGGAGGGGCTGGGTGAACGCGAAGCCGCACAGGGCGAACAGCTCGATGAAGGAGCGGAACGGATGGCCACGCGGCCCACCTGCGGAGGCGGGGACGGGCTCGGTCACCTGGTTGGGGGGCTCGGGTTCGGCGCCGGACGTCGGGTCAGGCATCGACCCCGCGCTCGTCGCTGCCGTCGGCCGGGAGCGGCGGGGTGCCGTAGCGGTCGAGCTCGACGAGGCCGTACGGGCCGTCGAACTCGAGGACCGCTTCGGACAAGCGGTACCGGCACATCCCGGCCAGCGACCCCACGATCTGGTGCTCCTGCGCCATCAGCTCCGGCGACGCGGCGCGTCGGGTGGTGGCCATCGGCCCGAACGTGAGGTACTCGGGGGTGACGTTGTAGCTCGCAGTGAGCTGGTTGACGCCCGTCGAGCCGCTGACGCGGCCGTCGTGGCCGAAGGACAGCATGATCGACCCGCCCTCGCCGGGGAGGAGCTCGGTCTGGTCGATGCGACGGAGCAGCCAGCTCGTCCCCGCCAGCACGTCGCTCGTGGCCGTCGGGCCCGTGGTCACCGGATCGCTCATCAGCGCCGACGCTACCGGTCGGCCGGTGAGTCCCGCACCATCTCGGGCCAAAACGGGGGTGACCCCGGGCGCCTCCCCGCCGAAGCGGGTCGGCGGCGCCGGGGCCACCAGTCGGCCGAGCATCCACCAAGCGATCGCTGCCCGGCGTTAGCCTGGCGTCGATCACCTACATCGCCCGTCGGAGCCGAGGCTCTGGCGGGCGATGCCCGTTCCGGGTCCGTTCCGCCGAAGCGGTCCGGATTCCGTCCTCGCTGGCCTGCAGGGTCTCCCCCACCTCCTGGCGAGCCACTCGACCCGCTCGGCTTGCGCCTCCCGTGTCGTGCGGACGGTGGATGTCTCGTCCTCCCACTGCGGTGGTCTCGCTGCGATCCTGCGGGTTCTCCGTCAGCCGAAGCCTCTGGTCACTTCTCAGGGTCGCCGCGCTCCGTTCCGCTGCGGTGAAGGAGATGTTGGACCTCCGACGCGCGTCCGTCAACGACTTTCGCGAGATCCCCAGACTTATCCCCCAACCTTTTTGGTTGTCCCCAGGTCCGGCCCGGTTGTCCACCAGAAGGCCACAGGAAATGCACAGGATCGCGGTGGTGGAGACTGGCTGGATGACGACCTACGACCACCTCCGCGTCGAGCGCGACCAAGAGCTCGACGGGCTTCTGACCGTCACGCTCGACCGGCCCGCGAAGCTGAACGCGCTGAGCATCGCCGTGCACGACGAGCTCCAGGACCTCTGTGCCGCGCTCGAGACCGACCACGCGGTTCGGGTCGTGCTGCTCACCGGCGCAGGGCGGGCCTTCTCGGCCGGGGCCGAGCTGGGCGATCGCCGTCCGGAACCGCCGGTCAACGATCTCGACCGGCGCGCGCGGGCCCACCTCGGAGGTCGCACCTGCGAGATGGTCGATCGCCTCCCGCAGGTCACGATCGGCGTGGCCAACGGGCTGGCGATCGGCGGCGGCGTCGTGCTGCTGTCGTGCTGCGACCTTCGACTCGCCGCCCAGTCAGCGTGGTTCTCGATCCCCGAGGTCGAGCTCGACCTGCCGCTCACGTGGCAGGCCCTGCCGAGGCTGATCCGCGAGCTCGGACCGGCCCGCACCAAGGAGGTCGCGATGGCCTGCGAGCGCTTCACGAGCGAGCAGGCCATCGCGTGGGGGTTCCTCAACCACGTCCATCCCGACGACGAGCTCCTCCCTGCGGCGCGGCGGCTCGCCCAACGGCTCCTCTCGATGGATCCCCTCACGCTGGCGATGACCACGAGCGCCTGCCGGGCGCTCGAGAACTCGATGGTGCCCAAAGAGGTCACCTGGAGCGACGCGGAGCTCATGCTCCTCGCCTACCGGCAGACCACGCTCCGGGCCCGCCGCGAGGGCTCGTCCTAGGAAGGGTCAGGCCAGGCTGGCCCAGAAGGGCTCGAGCACCGCGACCGCTGCCGCTGGGGCCTCGTACGGCCAGAAGTGGCCGGCGCCGTCGATCCGCTCGAAGCGGGCCCCGAGGACGCTCGCCACCTCACCGCCCAGCGTCTCGTCGCTGAAGGGGTCGTCGGTGGGATGCAGCACCAGACCGGGGGCGCTGGTGGGCGTGAGCGGCCCCCAGTGCTCGTAGGGGTTCGGCGTCGCGGATCGGTACAGGTCGAGGATGCAGTGACCCATGGTCAGGTCGTATGCGGCCGCCATCTCGAGGGCGTCATCGTGCGGCACGCCGAGGAGCTCGTACCCAGCGGCCCGTTCTTCAGGCGCCTGGGCGTCCTGGCCTCGGATGAAGGCTTCCCCGTCGCCGGGGGTCTGCCAGAGCTTGGCGACGGCGTGCCACTCGTAGTGGCGATGGACGAGGTTCCCGAGGTCGGCGGCCCAGGAGTGCAATCGGTCGCCGTGCGCCGTGGCGATCCGGTACGTGAGGATCGCGCCCCAGTCGTGGCCCACGAGGTCGATCGGCTGGTCGATGCCATCCAGCTCGCCCAGGAGCCAGTCGATGTAGGCGTCCTTGGTGGCCGCGAAGCCATCTGGCCTGGGGCTGCCGAAGCCCGGCAGACCCAGGGCCACCGACTCGCGGCCGATGGCGGCACGGACCTTGGTCCAGACGGCGGCCGTCTCCGGCACACCGTGCACGAACACGATCATCCGCCAGAACCTATCGGCCGCGCCGGTCTCCCGGCGGCGGTCCTAGTCGAAGCGAGGACCGTAGCTGGGGGATGACACACCGCCGAGCAGCGCGGACACGAGGATGCCGAGGGGAAGGCTGGCCCAGTAGCTGAGCCCCATGCCGAGGTTCCCGAAGAACAGCATCAGGAGCCATGTCGCCGGGAACGTCGCCACGAGCAGCACGAGGATGAAGATGAGCAGTGCCTTGATCATGAGAGAGCCTCCTGGAGAGTTCGCATGATGGTCACACGCAGCGGCGCCGCGATCGCGGATGCTGGCGTGCTTGGTCCACCACGCTCGGAGGACGCGCTGGTACCGTCCGCGTGGCCGGTGACCCGTCGCCGGCCTACACGACGATCTTGGAGGGTTCGATGTCGGAAGAAAACCCGAGTGGTTGGGCAGCCGGGTGGGCTGCGTTCGCAGGTGTGATGCTCATCATGATCGGCGTCTTCCAGTCCCTCGCCGGGCTGGTGGCGATCATCGATGACACCTACTACGTGGTTGGCGAGAACTACACGTGGAAGATGGACACGACCACGTGGGGCTGGGTCCACCTGCTCATCGGCATCGTGGTCCTCCTGTCCGGCATCGGCATCTTCTCAGGCAACGTCTTGGCCCGCACCGTCGGCGTCCTGGTAGCCGTGGTCAGCGCCGTGGCGAACTTCATGTGGCTCCCGTACTACCCCGTCGGGTCGGTCGTCATCATCGCGGTCAACATCGCGGTGATCTGGGCGCTCACGGCCCACGGCCGGGACATCACTGCCGCCGGCTGAGGCCGCGGCTGCCCTCGTTGCCGGGCCCCGTCGTCCCGTGGTCCTCGACCCGGGGGCGACGGGGCCCGGCGCGTCCGTCTACTGGACATCTTTCGGTCAGAGGCGCATGGTGCTCGTCGGGACTCTGCCCTGGGGGGACGGGTTCTCGCGGTCGGCCTGATCCTCGGGTCGCCTGACCCAGGAGGGTTTCAATGCGCCTGTTCACCCGCACCGTCCACCTGGCGGGACCCCCGCTCGACATCGCTGCCTACGCCGCGGAGATGCGCTCGTACGTGAGCGACAAGACCGGTGTCGAGATCAGCCTCTGGAACGTGCAGTTCGGAGCACCCCTCGGCACGATGGTCTACTCCGCGAGGGTGGACGGTCTCGCCCAGCTGGCCGAGATCAACAACACCCTGATGGCTGATGCGAAGTACCACGAGATGCTGGCCAAGGGTGCCGACTACGTGGGCGGCCCGGCCGAGGACGCGCTCGGCGAACCCCTCCATGGGGGTGAGGGCGACGCACCGCCGGTCGGCACCGTCATCACGGCCACGAGGGCCGTGATCGCCGGCGGCAAGTACGCCGAGGGCGTCGCCTTCGGGATCGACATCTCGATCCACAGCGAGAAGATCACCGGCTACCCGGTCTCCTTCTTCATGGAGTCCTTCGGAACCTTCGGGAGCGTGATCTGGATCGGCGGTGCGCCCGACGCGGCGACCGCGGATGCCACTGGAGCCGCGCTGAACGCCGACCCCACCTACCTCGAGAAGCTCGGCGAGGTCGGCGATCTCTTCGTGCCGGCCTCCGGCTCCCGCACGATGGCCACCAGGATCGCCTGAGCGACTCCCTGGGCTGTCCCTCGACTGACCCCGATCCCGGGGTCAGTCGAGGCTGAACCAGGTTCGCACCTGGGCTTCATGGTCGACGTAGTGGTCGCCGGAGACGTCGACCACGACCTTGTCGATCGTGCCGCCCGTGAACGGGAAGGGTGACTGGTACTCGGGCGACACCGCGGACGCGCTGTCCCGTCCGACGCAGATCCCGTCACCCGTCAGGCAGAAGTAGCCCGGCTGCGTCACGATGCGACCGGCCCCGATGGCGTGGTCGTCGGCGTAGAGCGTGAGGATGCCCTCGGTGCCCGGCATGGCCGGGTCGGTGCTCGGTCCGCTCGCGGCGAACTCCGCGGCGAGGACGTGGCTGCCCGGAGCCAGGTCCTCGTCGGCGATCACGTCCTGCAGCACGGTGCCGATCCAGTTGAACGTGTAGCGGAGGCGGCCGTCCTTGACGTAGAGGCTGTGACCCCCCGGCACCCCACCGGCGGCCCACAGGACCCCTTCGGCGTCAGTGGAGTCCACGTGGACACCAGCGGCGATCGTGTAGGAGCGTCCCGGTAGGGCCGGTCCCGCGGACTCCGGCACGTCGGCACAGCTCGGGTAGAAGACGTACCGGTCGCGGTCGGGCGCACCGTGCGGTCGTTCCGAGAGGACCTGTTCGAGCGCGGAGCGGTCGTCGAGCGGTAGCCCGTTGTAGATGCCGGCGTAGTAGAACCACAGGCTCTTGAGGGTCTCGAGGTGCTCGGGATGCTCGGCCGCCAGGTTGGTGCTCTGGGAGCGGTCGACCTCGAGGTGGAACAGCTCCCACTCGTCGTGGTCGAAGTGGCCCCAGCTCGAGAGCGGGGGGTGCACGGTCGAGGCGAGCCAGCCGTCGTGGTAGATCGAGCGCTGCCCGAGCATCGTGTAGAACTGCGTGCGCTTGCCCGGGACACCGGGATCCGTGAGCGCCGCGGCGAAGCTCTCCCCCTCGATCGGGCTCTGTTGGTGTCCCTTGATGACCTCGGGCGGATCGATGCCGAGCAGGTCGTAGATCGTCGGCACGACGTCGACGGCATGGACGTACTGGTGGCGAGGCTCCGCAGACGGCGGGATCCGGGCGGGCCATGACACCACGCACATGTCCGCCACGCCTCCTTCGGCGCCTGCCCAGCGCTTCCAGTAGGGGAACGGCGTGTCGAGGGCCCATGCCCATCCGGTGTTGTAGTGGTTGTTGGACGCCGGGGTCCCGAGCTCGTCGATGTGTGCGAGGGTCACCTCCGTGGTGTCGGCCACCCCGTTGAAGAACCGCCACTCGTTGAAGCTCCCGTTGGGACCGCCCTCGCCGCTGCCACCGTTGTCGGAGACGACGACCACCAGCGTGTTGTCGAGCTGACCGGAGTCCTCGAGGTAGTCGAGGACCTTGCCGAGCTGGTGGTCGTTGTACGAGATGTACCCGGCGAACACCTCCGCCATGCGGGCGAACAGCCGCTGCTCGTCCGCGGTCAGCGAGTCCCAGGGCCGCACGGTGTCGAGCAGGGGCCACGGCTGGCCGTCGGGGCCCGTGCGGCCGGGCTCGCCGTGCGGGTTGATCTGGGAGAGCTCGGTGCCCTCGGGGAGGAGGCCGAGATCGATCTGGCGCTGGAGGATCCCGGCGCGGATCGCTTCGTATCCCTCGTCGAAGCGACCGTTGTACCGGTCGGCCCAGTCCAACGGCACGAGGTGGGGCGCGTGACCAGCCTGGGGCGCGAGGTACATGAAGAACGGCTTGCCGGGGTCGATCACGTTGGCGTCGCGGATGAACTCCACGGCCTTGTCGGCCATGTCATCGGCCAAGTGGTAGCCATCCTCCGGGCGGCCCGGTGGCTCGATGGGATGGTTGTCGTGCACCAGGTCGGGGAAGTACGAGTTCGTCTCGCCACCGAGCCAGCCGTAGAAGCGCTCGAAGCCGCGGCCGAGGGGCCACCGGCCCTTGTAGGCGGCGAGGTTGCACTCCTCGCCAGGGGTCAGGTGCCACTTGCCGACGCAGTACGTGTTGTACCCGTGCTCGGCGAGGACCTCGGAGAGGAACCCGTTCTCGAACGGGATCCGAGTCGAGATGCCGGGGAAGCCCGACGCGAACTCGGCGATCGTCGCCATCCCGTTCGAGGTCGCGTTGCGGCCCGTGAGCAGCGATGCCCGCGTGGGCGAGCACAGCGCGGTCGTGTGGAAGTTCGCGAGCTTCACGCCCCGCTCCGCGATGCGCGCCATGTTCGGGCACTCCACGGGGCCACCGAAGGTGTCCATGGTCGCGTAGCCCAGGTCGTCCCAGACGATCATCAGGACGTTCGGGGCGCCGTCCGGAGCCTTCGGCGCCAGGTACGGCTCCCAGTCCGGCTCGGAGTCGCGCACGTCCAGCTCGATCCGACCCTTGAACGCCTTCGTCACGACCTCAGCTCCTCCGTCGACGGACCCCTTCAGCATCGCCCACCCTGGCCAGGGGTCATCACCCCGACGGGGTGAATCGCTGGCCGTTCACCGACGGTGCTGGCCCGCCCGTCAGGCACGCGGCCAGTCTGACAGGTGCTTTCGACCGATCAGGCGCTGATGCGTCCGTCCTCGATGTGGACGGTGCGGTCGGCGTAGTGCGTGATGCGGTCGTCGTGGGTGACGATGACCGCGGCGGTGCCCCGCGCCTTCATCTCCTCGCGGATGACGCGCACCACCTGGTCACCGAGATGCGAGTCGAGCGCCGATGTCGGCTCGTCGAACAGCACGAGCCCGGGCTCGTTCATGAGCGCGCGGCCGATCGCGACGCGCTGGCGCTGACCGCCCGAGAGCTGACTGGGCAGGTTGCGGGCGCGATCGGTGAGACCGAGCTCCTCGAGGAGCGTGTCCGCCCTCGTGCCGGCCACCCGTCGCCGGCGGTTCCGACCGGCGAGCTCGTCGACGACGAGCAGGTTCTCTCGTGCGGTGAGGAACGGGATCAGGTTGACTGCTTGGAAGACGAACCCGACCGACGTTCGCCGGAACTCGGTGAGCTGGCGGGAGGAGTAGTCGGTGATGTCCTGGCCGCCCACCACGATCGCGCCCTCGGTCGAGGCGAGGAGACCCCCGGCGATGGAGCACAAGGTGGTCTTGCCCGATCCGGACGGTCCCACGAGCGCCACGATCTCGTCGGCCGCGACCTCGAGCGAGGCGTGGTCGAGGGCGACGATCTCGTCGCCGCCCACCTGGTAGGTCTTCCGGACAGCGTCCAGGCGCAAGGCAGGCGTGGCGGTCGGATCCACGGTGTTCTCCAAGGGGGTCGGGGCGCTCATGACGCCGTGCCGATGGCTGAGGCGGGGTCGATGCGAAGGACTCGGCGCAGGGAGAAGCTGCACCCCACGATGGCTGCGACCACCAGCAGCACGACGCTGCTGATGAGCCGGGTCGGCGTGGCATCGAACGGGATGGCACCCGGCGGGATGAGCGCGTCGAGGACGACCGACCCGGCCACGCCGATGCCGGCGGCGACCAGCGACACGACCAAGGCCTGGGTCACCACCCCCGCGAACAGCGTGGCGCTCGACGCACCGACGGCCTTGAGGATCCCATAGAGCGCGGTTCGCTCGACGGTGATGAGCGCAAAGAACAACGCCACCACGACCATCGCGACCACCAGGGTCACGGCGATGATCTGGTTGAAGGTCGATCGCTGCTGCGAGACGCCGGGAAGGGCCTCGATGGCGGCGTCGATGGTCAGCGCCACAGTGGCCTCGTCGGTGCCGGAGTCGATGGCGTGGGCCACTTCAGTGGGGTCGGCTCCATCGCTGGTGCGGACCACCAGTGCCTGCACGGTGTCACCGGTGGTCTGGTCGGGACGGTTCTGCGCGACGGCGGTTCGCCACGTGTCGAGCGAGCCCCACAGGCTGGCCTGGCCGGAGTATCGCGTGTCGTCGACGAAGCCCACGACCTCGACCGGCGAGCGTCCGGGCCCGAGCAGGAGCGTGTCGCCCTCCTCGATCCCGTCCGCGCGCAGGGCCGAGTCGGCGATCACCGCACCCGTCGGGGGCGGCTCCGCCGGCAACCCCGCGGGTGCCAGCTCGTATCCGAACAGCACGGTCGCGAGCAGGTCCCGCGTCGAGGGCTCGTCACCGGGTCGGGCGCCGAGCTGGACGCTTCCGAGGCCTCCCGTGGCGGCCACGCCGCGGGTCGACTCCACCTGCGCACGGACTTCGGGGGTGATCCTGCTTCGCACCAGCGACTCCCGCGCCGTCGAGGAGTACACGATCAGGTCAGCTCGCTGGGCTCGGTACGCGCCGGTCGACGAGCCGAGCAGCCCGTCGAGCAGCCCGCCGAGGAACATCAACAGCAGGGCGATCAGGGTGAGGATCGCCGTCGCCACCGCGAAGCGACCTGGCCGGCGCCGCAGCTCCCGCAGGGCGAGCCTCACGGGACCCCTGCTCCGGTCGTGGCCTCGATGGGATCGATGCGCAGGACCCGACGCAGTGACGCCACGGCGCTGACGAGCCCGAGAACGAGCAGCAGCACCGACCAGAGCACCACGACGTCGACATCGAAGCGAAGTGACAGGCCACCGACCCGTGCCTGGGACAGCGGGAAGTAGAGGCCGATCCCGACCAGGAGCCCGAGGCAGATGACCAGGGTCACCTGGAGGAGCAGCGACCGGGCGAGCAGACCGGGTCGCGCGCCGATCGCCCGGAGCAGCGTGAGCGAGCCGGCCTTCTGCAACGTGATGATGAGGAAGAACAAGCCCGTCACGAGCGGCACGACGAGCCCGTAGAGCAAGAAGATCACCTGGAAGGACTGGCGCACCTGATCGACGCCCGGGGTCTTGGCTGCGGCGTCCGCACGTGACAGCGCCTCCGCATCGGGCGCGGCGACGTTGATCCGGTCGACGACCTCTGCCGTGCTCACGCCCGCTGACGGGTGCACGGCGAGCGCGTTCGGGAGCACCGCCGCGGCATCGGGGTTCGTGGCCAGGGCGGCCGCGGTGAACGTAGCCAGGTCGGTGAACAGGGTCGGGTTGACGTTCAGCTGCACATCGCGAGCCACCCCGACCACTGTCAGGGTGACTGGAGCTCGGTCCGCGGCCGGCACGATCTCGACGACGTCTCCGACGCGGAAGTCGCTGTCGCTGCCCACGGCTTCGCCCTCGGCCTGCGGTCGTCGGCCGCCGCTGAGATCGTCGGGGTGGAACAGGTCTGGCTCATCGGTGCCGATGAGGGCGGCGTCGCTGTCGTCGTCCGCCCCGTTGACCCGTACGGTGAACGTGCCCTGGCCGACCCGCGCCGCAGCCTCGACCCCCGGCACGCTGCGCACGGCCTGCTCGAGAGCGGGTGGGATCAGGCTGCCCTGAAGGGTCCGTTGACCGTCGACGCTGTACACGAGCACAGGTGCCGACTGGTTGCGCACCGCACCAACGAACGCCGTGATCAGCCCATCCTGCAGGGCCTGCTGGAACAGGATCAGGAAGACCAGCAGGCCGATGGCCGCGATGAGGAGCACGAAGCGGACCAGGGCACGCCGCATCTCGAGGAGTGCGAGGAACACCGGGTCATAGTGGCACCCCCCACGATCTCAACCCCACACGTGACCGGCTGCGATACTGCCGGCCGTGGACGAGGAGCTGTTGGCGGTCCACTCGGGACCCCCGGCATCGGCTTCCGGACGCCGCGACGCCATCGACGTGGCGCGGGTGCTCGCACTGCTGGTCGTCGTGCTCGGCCATCTGTCACTAGCGGTGATCGACCGGCCGGGAGGCGAGGTGCGGGGCGCGAACCTGCTCGCCCTCCATCCGGAGTGGGCAGCCGTCGCCGTCTTGGCGCCGATGCCGGTCTTCTTCGCGGCGGCGGGGTGGGCCAATGCCACCGCGACGCTGACGGGTTCTGCGGCGCGCCTTCGCACGCTGATCGGGCTCGGGGCCGTAGTGGTGTGCTCGTGGTCGGCGGCGGTCGTGCTCGCGCAGGCGTCGGCCGGTGACCCTGGTGTGGTCGGCGACGGCGCGCGGATCGCCACCCAGCCGTTGTGGTTCGTGGCGGCGTACGTGCCGTTGGCGGCCGCGGGGGCCTGGCTGGGCGGGCGCGCCGCGACCCACGGCGCGCTCATGATCGGCGCGTCGCTGGCCGCGCTGGCCGCGCTCGACCTCGCCCGGTTCGGCTTCGACGGACCCGAGTGGATGGCGTGGCCGGGCTTCTACCTCGCCTGGGGGATCCCCTGGGTGGCTGGGGCGTGGTGGCGCGCCCGCTGCATCGAGGGTGACTTCGACGAGCGACGCACGGGAGCGCTCCTGTTCGCCGGGGCCGCGGCGGCCTGTGCCGCACTGGTCGCGAAGGGGGGCTACGGACCTGCGCTCATCGATGCCGTCCCGGGTGACCGCTCCAACACCACACCACCGACCCTGTACACGGCCGTCGCCGCGCTGGCACAGGTTGGAGTGCTCCTCATGGGGGCACGCCTGCTCGACCGGGCGGGCCGCCGCTGGCGACGGCTCTGGGATCGTGCCGGCGAGGCCGCCGTAGGCGTCTACGCCTGGCACCTCACGGCCCTCGCGCTCTGCGCGGGCGTCATCGCGCTCGGCCTACCCTCACCTGAGCGGCTCACCGTCCCGTGGTGGCTCACACGTCCCCTGTGGTGGGCCGCGGTGCTGGCGGTCACGCTCGGGTTCGTGGTCGCCACCGCCGCCGTGCGGTCCCGACTGCGACGGGACGACCGCGCCCCGGGGCCTCCGCCGACCTGGCGGGCGGCCCTCGGCGTCGCGGTGGCGGCGGCCGGCGGTGCGCTGGTGGGGCTGCGCGGGCCCCGCACCACCCCGCTGGCGGTGGCCTGCTCAGCGCTGTTCGTGATCGCCTGGTGGTTGCTCCGGCCGGGCCACCGAAGCGGGTGAGGAGGGACCCGCCGCCCAAAGCCTCGCCTCAGATCGCCGGCGTCACGTCGCCATCCAGAGCGTCCAACGGACGATCGGCAGGTACCCCAGCGCCTCGTAGACGGCGCGCCCGTCGTCGCTGCTGATGAGCACGGCAGGCAGCGTCGGCTCAGCTACCGTCGCGGCCCACGTCATCGCGGCCCCAATCCCCCGGCCACGATGATCGGACCGAGTGGACACGAACTCGACGTGGTTCACCCCGGCCGCGACGTGGGCCGACGCGGTGGCCACCGGCTGATCGTCGACCAGACCGAGGAAGGCATGGGAGCCGCCCCCGAGGAACGCGGGTGGGAAGAGGGTGGGAACGGCGTCGGGATCCATGCCCGGGACCGGATAGCCCTCGATCAGGGCGCGTTCGAAGGCCATCAGGTCGGCGACGTCCTGCACCCTGCGGATCTCGAGGCCCAGCACGGGGTCCGGTGGCGAGCCGCCCGCTGGCCGGATCATGAACGGCGGGTGACCGACGAGCGCGAGGCCGTCGCCCCGCAGGTCCGGGGTCGGGAACGGCGAGACCAGGAGCTTCGGCACACCCGAGGGCGCGAGCCTCGCGAGGGCGGGCGCCACCCATGACCACTCCCCCGGTGGCCGGACGACGATGCCTGCGTTCGAGAACAGGCCCTGGTCGGCCAGCGCTGCGGCGATCCATCGTCCATCGTCGATGATCGCGTGGCCGAGGGCCGCCGCCTGGTGGGCGACCCGGTCGGCGAGGCTCCGCACTCCGGCGCGCACCAGCGTGTCGGTGTCCGGGTCGGCCGGCCCCCAACCATCCGGTAGATCGTCCGCCATGCGCCCTCCCTCGGGGTGGCGACCCCGGGCTGTTGTACCACTACGGTCGCAACCCGCCGCCCGGGGACGCATGATGCAGGCAACCCATGCAGGAGGAGGTGGCCGTGCAGCTCACCGCGACCCACACGTATGCCCATCCGGTCGGTGAGGTGATCGCCGTCCTGACCGACTTCGAGGCCGTCAAGGCCAAGTACGAGGCGTTGGGGCACTCCGACGTGGAGCAGGTCCGCCGCGACGAAGGCGAGGACGGTTCGGTCACCCTGGTCACCCGTCGAGTGGTGCCCCTGGACGTTCCCGGGTTCGCCAAGAAGGTGCTCTCACCCAAGCAGAACGTCACCCAGACCGATGAGTGGTCGCCCGCTGACGCCGAGGGAGGACGCACCGGCAGCTTCCGGGTGGAGGCGAAGGGCACACCCGTCCAGATGCAGGGTGCCCTTCGGCTCACCCCCGATGGGGCGGACGGGTGCACGAACACGACGACGATCACGATCGAGTGCAAGCTGCCGCTGGTCGGTGGCAAGATCGCCGATCTCGTCGCCAAGGACGCCCGCCGAGCGGTCGACCACGAGCAGACCTGGATGACGCAGCACCTCGGGTCGTCCTGACGGCCCCGGGCACGCAGACCGCCAGCCCCCGCTCAGCCCGGGGGCGCCGACACTCGAATCGTCCCCATGGCGCGGAGGTCGTCGACGACCGCGGCGAGGCGGTCGGGCGGGACGAGCAGGTGGTTGGGTGCGTCAGCCACGACCCGCACCGCTGGCCACCCGACGACGGCCTCGCGGGGCGAGAGGCTGATGTCGACGTAGCCGATGCCGGCTCGGATCTCCTCCAGGAGGGTAGGGTCCACACGGTCGAGGACCTCGACCGAGATCACCGGCTGATGGGTGGCGATCACCTCACGGGCCCCGCTGAGGACCCGTGCCTCGGACCCTTCGACGTCGATCTTGATCATCGTGACCGCCGGGCGTCCGTGATCTCGCCAGGCGTCATCGAGGGTGCAGGTCCGGACCTCGAGGACCTCGCCGATGTCCTCCTTGAAGTCCGGCTCGAGCGACGCACTGGTCTCGATGGTGCCGTCGGGCTGAGGTACGGGGAGGTGGAGCGTGGCGACACCCTGCGCATCACCGATCGCGACCTCATCGACGGTGACACGAGCGCCCCCCTCGTTGAGGGCGAGGTTGCTCCGTAGGAGAGCCGCGATCGCGGGCACGGGTTCGAGGGCGATCGCGTCCGCGCGATGGTCGGCCGCCGTCGCGATGAGCGAGTACAGGCCGGTGTTCGCGCCGACGTCGAGGAACGTGCCGGGCCACCGCCGGAGGGTCGCGACCACCACCGACGGCAAGGGCGGCTCGAACCCCTCCCATCCACCGGAACGCAGGGCCCTGGCCACCTGGTCTCGACCCTCCAGGGTCGCCATGCGGATGCGACGGCTGGCCCCTTGGCCGACCGTGGGGAGCTCCACCTCCACCACGGCCGCCTCCGGGCGGACCCGCCGCGCGAGGTCGTGCGCACCGAGTCGATCGAGCAACCCGGACAGCCGGTCGGCCTGGCCCCACCCGACGACCAGGCGCTTCATCGCTCGCAGCGGCCTCATGAGGGTCGCTCTAGGCGCGGGGGTGATCTCGCTGCACCAGGGGCGCCGCGGCGACGAGCGAGCGCAGCTCCTCGAAGCCGACCGGGACGGCAGCGGCGAGCACGTCCACGTCGGGCGCGGCGTCGTAGTCGCCGGTGATGCCGAAGGCGAGCTCCCCGTTGTACGACAGGATCGCCGTGCCCACCCGCACGCCGTGCGAGAGGGGCACATACGGGTAGTACGCGAGCATTTCGCGCCCGAGGCAGTAGAGCGGCAGCTGAGGCCCGGGCACGTTCGTGGTCACGGTGTTCACGGACCGCTGTGGCGCCTGTGCGAGCAGCCGGACGGCAGCCCGCATGAGCGGCCCCACCACCATGGGGGGTGCGAGGTCGCCCAGGCGCACGACCAGCTCGCCGGCATCGCTCATGTGCGAGGCCTTCAGCCGCTCCATCTCCTCGTGCACGAGCCGCACCCGCGCCACGGGATCGGCGAGGTGGACGGGGAGCTCGAGGAGGATCGCCGACACCCGGTTGTCGAGCACCCCGTGCGCATCGGGCGCGCGAACCGACACCGGCACCAGGCTGCGCAGCACGGTGCTGTCCGCGTCCTCGCCGCGGTGCTCGAGCAGATCCCGGTAGGCGCCGGCCAGGACGCCGAGGACGACGTCGTTGAGGGTCGCGTCGACGTGCGTGCGGATCTCCCGGATCACGTCGATGGGCACGGACGAATGCGCCCATGCCCGGTGCGGGCTGATGGAGCCCTCCAGCGTCGTAGGCGTGGTGGTGCTCAGGTGCTCGACGAGTCGGAGCAGGCCGCTGCCGGCGTCCCGGAGGCCTCGAAGGGCGTCGACCGGGTGGCGCACCGCCGACGGTGTCTGGCGCACCAGTCCGAGCGCGTCGGTGCCCAGCCCGGACCACGCGTCGACGACCTTGGCGGCACCCGAGGGCTCCGGTGCCGGTGACCAAGGGACCGGTTCGGGCAGGTCCACCTCACGGTCGAGGTCGAGCACGATGCTCAGCAGATCGACCCCCGACACGCCGTCGACCATGCAGTGGTGCACCTTGGAGATCAGCGCCCAACGATCGCCCTCCAGCCCCTCCACGAGCCACAGCTCCCACAGGGGTCGCTGCCGGTCAAGCTCCTGTCCCATGAGCCGGGCCATCAGGCTCCGGAGCGCGAGGTCGTCGCCCGGTGCGGGCAACGCCGTGTGACGGACGTGGTACTCCAGGTTGAAGTGCGGGTCGTCGACCCAGACCGGTCGGCCCAGCTCGAAGGGCACCGCGCGGACACGCTGCCGGTAGCGAGGGATCCGGTGCAGCTTCGATGCCATCATCGCAGTGAGGTCGGCGAAGGCCGGGCTCGGCCCCTCGAAGACCGACACCCCGGCGATGTGCATGTGGGCGATGCCATCCTCCACGTGGAGGAACTCGGCGTCGAGCACGCTCAGGCGCTCCATGCCGCCCACGGTAAGCGGTGGGGCCCCTCCAGGTAATGGGCGAAGGACCCTTTCGTTCTCCCGGCTCGGGCACGGGGCGGTGGATACGGTGAGGCCATGCGGCCCCAGAGCGGCTTGTCCGTCGCCGTGACCGGCCCGACCGGCACGTTCGGGTTCGGCCTGATCCCGCTTCTCGAGGCGGACCCGCGCATCGAGCGGGTCGTGGGCGTCGCCCGGCGCCCGTTCGATCCCGCGTCCCACGGCTGGACGAAGATGACCTACCGGCAGGGCGACGTGCGGGACCCCGTGGCGCTGGAGCGGGCCTTCGCGGGTGCCGACGTCGTGGTTCACCTCGCCTTCCTCGTCACCGGCGCGGCCTCGCGCGACACGATCCGCGAGATCAACGTGGACGGCACCCTCAACGCGCTTCGGGCCGCGGCGGCCACCGGCGCCGTCCGCTTTGCCTACGCCTCCTCGGTCGCCGCCTATGGCTTCCATGCCGACAACCCCGTCGGGATGACCGAGGACTGGCCCACCCGTCGGGCGGACCATCTGTTCTACGCCCAGGAGAAGGCGGAGCTCGAGGAGGCCCTGATCACGGCGGCCGTGGGCCACCCTGGCCTCGACCTCTACCTGCTGCGCCCGCCGATCGTCCTCGGTCCCCACGCGGTCGGGGCGAAGAGCTCGCTGCTCGAGCGACTGCTCCCCATCGGTCGGCGGGCCGCCCGACTGGCGCGTCGAGTCCCGCTCCCCGTCCCGGTCCTCGTCCCGGACCTGCCGATGCAGGTGATCCATGAAGACGACGTGGGCTCGGCCTTCCTGCAGTGCATCGTCGGCGCCGGACCTCCCGGCGCGTACAACATCGCCGCCGATGGGCTGCTCACCGCTGCTGATGTGCTCCGCGAGATGGGGCTGCACCCGCTGACGATCGGGGCCGACGGGCTGAGCATGGTCGCCCGGCGCCTCGCCGCCTTGCCGACGCCAGCCTTCCTGCCCCAAGGCGTCTCGTGGGCCGAGGCGCTCAGCCACCCGGTCATCGTCGACTCGAGCAAGGCGAAGCGGTTGCTCCGCTGGACCCCCCGCCACACGGCGCGGGACGCCCTCCACGCCACCCTCGCCGACCCGGGCTGACCGGCCCGAGGGGGCGGTCGACGGTCACGTTCCGTGGGCTCGCGGGGTTCTCCGGGTGCGGGCGGCGGTCTCGGTGGTAAGAGTGGGGTGATCAGAGTGTTCGAGAGGCGATCGGCCCAGGCCGGGACAGGACGCAGTCATCGTGCAACCCTGTGACCCAAACGGTGAGGTGGTCGTCGCTCGGCCGAGGTCCCTTGCAGCAGGTCGGGTGTCCCGGTGGTGGCGCGGTCGTCTGGGCCGAGAGCTGGCGGTGGAGGTCGGCCTGGTGGTCGGCCTCCTGTCCCTCTACCGACTCGGGCGCTACCTCAGCCGGGATCAGGTCTCCGCCGCGTTCGACCACGCCACGGCGGTCCTCCACCTGGAGCGTCAGCTCGGCCTCGCCGTCGAGCTCGACGTGCAGCGACTCGTGCTCGAGCACCAGTGGCTGACGACCGCCCTCAACAACTACTACGCCCGAGCCCACTTCCCGCTCACGATCGCCTTCCTGGTCGTGGCCTACCTGCGGGCGCCACTGCTCTATCGCCACATGCGCTACCTGTTCGTCGTCGTCACGGGCATCGGACTCGCGATGCACGCGATCTACCCGCTGGCGCCGCCCCGCATGCTGCCGGGGTTCGTCGACACGATCGCCCGCTACGGGCCCACCATCTACGATCGAGCCGACGTCGCGAGCGTCGCCAACCAGTACGCCGCGATGCCATCCATGCACTTCGGCTGGGCGGTGCTGGTCGCCTACGGGGTCGTGCAAGCCGGTCGCCGCCCCTGGCGATGGGCCGCCGTTGCCCACCCCGTGATCACCCTGCTCGCCATCACCGCGACCGCCAACCACTACTGGCTCGATGCGGCGGTGGCCGGCCTGCTGATCGTCCTCGGGCTCATCATCGCCAACCGGGCCCCATCGCGGTTCGCGTCTCCAGCCAGGCAGCTCGCGTTCGACCCTCAGCTCTCCTCCACCAGATGACGGCCGTGACACGCGGCCGAGCGCGATCGCCTCGGCGCGCATAACCTCATCGGTTCGTCGAGCACCGGGGGGACGCGATGAGCGAGGCGATGGGACACAGCGGCACGCACCCGCTGCGTCGGGAGGTCGTGCTGCTCCTCCAGCTGGCCATGGTCGTGTTCGTCTGGACCGTGGTGATCGGCATCCTCAACGGCACCGATCTCGTCGACTTCAGCCGCAAGGTCGTGCTCTCCCACGTCCATGCGGGGACCCTCGGCTGGATCACCACGAGCGTCTTCGCGGCCACGCTCTGGCTCTTCGGGGAGACCGCGACCCCCGGACAGGTGCGGACAGCCCGCTGGCTCACGTGGGCAGCCATGGTGACCCTCCCGGTGTTCGCATTCACGTTCGCGTTCACCTATGACGACCCGAGGGCGGTGCTCGGCACCTGCGCGCTGGCGACGATCGTGGGCTTCTTCGCCTGGACGGTCGCTCGAGCCCGACGCGTCGAGCTGACCACGGTGCACCTCGGCTTCCTCGCGGCGGTCGCGACGTCGGTCATCGGCGGGATCCTCGGCGTGCTCCTCGCCACGGAGGTGGCCACGGGTCGCGACGTCGTCCCGAGCGGCGGAGAGGACGCGCACCCCGCCACCATGGTCGTCGGCTTCCTGATCCCGGTCGGGATGGCCCTCACGGAGTGGGGGCTCAACGGCTCGTCGCTGCGCCCGGCCGGGCGCCTCGGGCGGGCTCAGATCGGCCTCCCCTTCCTGGGCGGTGTGCTCCTGATGATCGGGCTGCTGATCGACGTCGACCCCCTGCCCCCGCTCGCCACGCTCATCGAGCTGGTCGGCGTCGGGATCTTCGTCATCCGCCTTGCACCCGACGTGCGCCGGGTGGACTGGACCCGGCGAGCACCCGGCCGCTACGCGGCCGCGGCCGGGATCGCCATCGTCGCCAACATCGTCTTCATCAACTACCTGGCCGTTGCCAACAAGGGTGACTTCGACCTCGTCGCAGATCACCAGCTGCTCGCGCTCGACCACATGATGTTCATCGGCGTCCTCACCAACGCCATCTTCGCCATGCTCACCATGGCCACCGCCACCGACGCGCGCTGGCCGCGGGTCGACGACTTCGTGTTCATCGGAATGAACATCGGTTTGCTCGGGTTCTTCGTCAGCCTCCTCGCGGAGTCGACCGGGCTCGAGCAGGTCGCCACCCCGTTGATGGGCATCGCGATCGTCACGGGCCTCGTCGAGCACACGCTGCGGCTGACCACCCACGCGACGGTGGGTGGCGCGGCGGATCGGGCGCTTCAGCGCAGCTGATACGCGATCGGGAGGTGCTTGACGCCGCTGACGAAGTGGCTCAGCGCCCACTCGGGCTCGCCGGCCAGCTCGACGTGCGTGATCTCTCGACTCAGGCGGTCCAGCATCGTGCGGAGCTCACGTCGCGCGAACTGGGCGCCGAGGCAGAAGTGCGCGCCGACGCCGAAGCTCAGGAGCTTGTCCGCGTCGCCGCGGCGCACGTCGAAGGTCATCGGGTCGGCAAAGACGGCGTCGTCGCGGTTGGCCGAGGGATAGCTGAGCAGCACCCGCCCGCCAGCGGGTATCTCGACGCCCCCAACCGTGCGGTCCGCAGTGGCGTAGCGCATGAAGTGGCGCACGGGTGACGTCCACCGGATGACCTCGTCGGCCGCGTTGGCGATCGCGTCGGCGTCGCCGGCGAGACCGAGGAGCTGCGCGGGATCACGGGCCAGCTGCTCCATGCCCCCCGCCAGCGCGAACGACGTGGTGTCGTGACCAGCCGTGGCCACGATGATGTAGTACCAGAGCCGTTCGATGTCGCCCATCGGGCAACCGTCGATCTGACCGTTGGCGATGACGCTGGCCAGGTCGTCGGCCGGACACGCCTGCCGATCGGCGGTCAGGTCGTTGAAGTACTGGATGAACTCCATCACCGAGGCGATCACGCGCTGGCCGGGATCGTCCGCATCGCCGAGGAACTCAGGGTCGGCGGCACCGAAGATCCCCTGCGTGAGGTTCATCATCAGCGGCTCGTCCTCTTCGGGCACCCCGTAGATGTCCATGATCACCCGCAGCGTGTACGGCTGCGCGATGTCCTTGGCGAAGTCGCAGCTCCCGCCCAGATCGCGCATCTTCTGCACGTACAGATCGGCCAGCTCGTCGATCCTGGGCTGCCGGTGCTTCACGGCCGCCGGCTTGAACCAGTCGTTGGTGACGGCTCGGTGATCCCGGTGGGGGATGCCGTCGAGGTGCACGAGCGTCGCGGGCTCCGGCATCCCGCTCGCCAGCATCTGACGCCAGTCGTCGTCCCGACCGAGCACCGACTGCGACGTGTTCAGCCAGTGGGCGTTGTCACGGCTCACCGTGAAGACGTCCGCATGCCGCGTGAGCGCCCAGAACGGCGTGAAGCCTTCGTCGTCGACGTAGAGGACCGGCTCGGTGCGGCGGATCTCCGCGACCTCCGCGTGCCATCGGTCCATGTCGGCCCAGCTGCTGGCCTGGTGGAAGAGCGCACCCCGATCAGTGGACGGCGTTTTCGTCATGGGCACCTACGCTCGCAGGCCCCGAGGCGACGGCACAACCAGCGTCGCTCGTCGCTAGGGTGCGAGGCCCCGAGGTCGCGAGCGGAGAGGTGGCGACAACATGGCTGGGCCTGCGGTCGGCATCATCGGCACGGGAGGCGTGGGCGTGGCGACCGCGTCCGCGCTCATCATGCGGGGGGTGGCCAGCCGGGTGACCATCTACGGGCGAGATGGCGGTACCGCCCATGGGCTGGCGCTCGACTTCATGAACGGTCGGCCGCTGCTCGCCCGCATCGAAGTTCGCGGCCGCAGCCTCGACGAGATCGACCGCGAGGACATCCTGGTGATCACCGCCGGCCACCACACCATGCCGGGCCAGAGCCGCCTCGACGTGCTGCACGAGAACATCAAGGTGATGGATTCGATCGCGAGCGCCGTCGAGGCGTCCGCGCTGCCGAGGATCGCACTGGTCGTCACCAACCCAGTGGACGTGATGACGGAGTACCTCACCCGCCGGTGGAGCGACGAGCCCGTCACCGTGATGGGTTCGGGCACGGCGCTCGAGACGCTCCGCCTGACCGACTCGATCGCCCGGGCGTGCGAAGTGCACGTCCGAAGCGTGCACGCTTGGGTGGTCGGCGAGCACGGCGACTCGTGTGCGTTCCTGCTCAACTCGGCCGTCGTCGGAACGCTTCCAGTCCGGGCCTTCGCAAGCCAGCGCGGCATCGACCTCTCCATCGAGCGGCTGGCCGGCATCGAGCACGAGGTGCGCAGTGCCGCGTACCAGATCCGTGATCTGAAGGGCTCCGCAGTGCAGGGCATCGGCCTCACCGTGAGCGGCCTGGTGCAGGCGCTGTCCCATGAGGTCGGTGCGCTGATCCCCGTGTCGACACGGGTCGGCGACCGCGTGTGCGCGAGCCTGCCGTGCGTCCTCGGGCCGAACGGACCGAGCGCTCCCCTGTGGCCGCCCATGACAGAGAACGAGCGAGCGGGGTGGGAGCGCTCGATCGACGTGCTGACGACGGCGAACGGAGCACTGCCCATCTGAGCCGGTCAGCGGGCCTCCAACCCGAGTCGCGCGGCGACGGCGGCGCCGATCTCGAGGGAGGCGGTCGCGGCGGGCGACGGTGCGTTGAGCACGTGGACGGCCCGTCCCACCGAGTGGATGGCGAAGTCCTCGACCAGCTCGCCGGTGGCGGTGACAGCTTGGGCCCGGACACCTGCTGCGGCCGGTGCCAAGTCGGCACGCTCGAGCTCCGGCACCAGCCGTCTGACGGCGGCGGTGAACCTCCGTGCGCTCAGCGAGCGGGCCATCTCGGCGAGCCCGAAGCGCCAGTTCCGTGCCGCGAAGCGGCGAAACCCCGGAAAGGCGACGGTCTCCCGGAGATGACGCCAGTCCACTCGACGCCACTCGTATCCCTCACGTGCGAAGGCGAGCACCGCGTTCGGGCCCACGTGGACCTGGCCGTCGACCCCGCGAGTGAGGTGGACGCCGAGAAACGGGTACTGCGGGTCCGGCACGGGGTAGACGAGCCCCTGCACGAGGTGGGCGCGGCTGGGCACCAGCTGCCGGTACTCACCCCGGAACGCCATCACCCGCATCCCACCGGAGCCATCAGGCCCGCTCACGGCCTCCGCGACCTGGTCGGCATGCAGCCCTGCGCACGTCACCACCCGCTGTGCCTCGATCGGCCCTCGGGTCGTCTCGACGACGAGACCCGTCGTGCGCTCCGACGCCGACAGGACGGCACACCCGAGTCTGACCGTCCCCCCGAGGGCCTCGATCTCCGCGGCCAGGGCGCGGCACACCGCGGCGTAGTCGACGATCCCGGTGTCCAGCACGTGCAAGGCCGCCCGGCCGGCCACGTGGGGCTCGAGGTCCCGCAGACCCTCGGGGCCGAGCATCTCGGTGCGCACGCCATTGGTGGCGCAGCGGCGCTCCAGCTCCTCGAGTCGATTCCGCTCCGCTGCATCGACCGCGACCAGGAGCTTGCCGCACACCGCGTGGTCGATCCCATGCTCCTCGCAATAGCCGACCATGGAGGTCCGGCCCGCGCGGCAGAGCCTTGCCTTCGAGGACCCCGGCTCGTAGTACACCCCGGCGTGGATGACACCGGAGTTGCGGCCGCTCTGATGGGAGCCGACCGACGCTTCCTTGTCGACCAGGGTCAGGGCACGCCCTGGACCCGATCGCAGGATGGCCCGAGCCGTGGCCAGGCCCACGATCCCACCACCGACCACGAGCACCTCGGCACGGTCCATGCGGCGGCAGGCTATTGGTTGACGACCTCAGCTCCTGCCCACCGCGTCCTGCACGGAGGTCGCCGGGTCAGCGAGGTGCCACAGACGTGCTAGCCCCCGCTCAGCGCCTGCATGATCGTGATCTCGTCGGAGTCGCTCACCGATGCGGACAGGTCGGTCACGGGCTCCTGGCCGATCCAGAGCTTCATGTGCTGTCTGATGCGGCCCTGCTCGTCCACCATGCGGAAGCGGATCCCGGGGAACTGCCCGTCGAGATCGTCGAGCAGGTCGGACAGCGTGGCGCCGCTGGCCACGACCACGGACTGGTCGCGCGTGTAGGAGCGCAAGGGTGTCGGGATCCGGACTCTCACCCGACCTCGACGCTGTAGATCTCCGGCAGATGCCGCGCGACGCACCCCCACGACGCTCCCTCGTCCCGGCTCGACCACACCTCGCCTGACGTGGTGCCGAAGTAGAGGCCGACGGGGTCGCCTGGATCCGTGGTCATCGCCTGTCGCTTGACGGTGAACCATGCCCGATCGGGCAGGCCACTCGATTGCGGCGACCACGTCTCGCCGGCATCTCGGGTGATGTACACCACCGGTCGTCCGTCGACGCTCGTGCGCGGCCAGACCTCGGTCCCGTCCATCGGGAACACCCACACCGTGTCGGGATCGCGCGGGTGCAGCTCGATCGGGAAGCCGATGTCCCCGATCTCCCGCGGCATGTTGTCGCCGATCCTCGTCCACGTCTCCTGGGGACGGTCGATGCGGTAGATGCCGCAGTGGTTCTGCTGGTAGAGCCGGTCCGGCATGAGCGGGTGCATCCGAACCGTGTGCGGGTCGTGGCCGTACTCAGGATCGGGCTCCGGGAAGAAGTCAGCGGCCACACCCCTGTTCAACGGCGCCCACGCGGAGCCGCCGTCGGTGCTCTCGAAGACGCCGCCCCCGGACAGGCCGAGGTAGAGGTGGTTCGCGTCGCGCGGATCGACGATCACCGAGTGGAGCATCGACCCGTCGGGGGTGTTCTCCTCCGGCCACTCACACCAGGACTCCCACATGGGATGGTCGTTCCACCCCGACACGGGCTCCCACGTGTCACCGCCGTCGTCGGTGCGGAACAGGCCCTGCGGCGACGCGCCACCCGCGTACCAGGTCCCCGGATCATCCCGATGACCGGGCGTGAGCCAGAACACCAGGTTCAGCGCGCGGCCGAGCCGATCGCCGGCCGCGAAGGCAGGGGGCCTCGACGCCTCCGTCCACGACGATCCCCCGTCGACCGACCGCATGACGGTCGGACCGAGGTGGCCCGTGCGAACGGCGGCCAGCACGGTCTTCCCATCCCGGGGATCGACGACCGCATGCTGGATGATCTGCCCGAAGAACATGGGCTCGCCGACCGTCCACGACCGGCGGTCATCGCTCGCGATGACCCAGAGCCCCTTGCGCGTCCCCACGAACAGCCTCATGCAGCGAGTATCGCGAACCTCGCGTGCACCGCCTAGAGCCAGCGGCGTCAGCCAGCGGCCACCGCGTGGAGGTGCGAGCTCAGCGCCTGGTCGGGAGACGGACGCGGGCGGTGGTGGAACCGGGCTCGGACTCGAAGCTGATGTCGCCGCCGTGGCGGTCGACGACGATGCGGCGTGAGATGTCGAGCCCGAGGCCGGTGCCCCTACCGACGTCCTTGGTGGTGAAGAAGGGCTCGAACACCCGCGCTTGGACGTCGGGATCCATGCCGCTGCCGCTGTCGATCACCTCGACCACCACGTCATCACCGTCCCGCTGCGTGACCACCCGGAGCGTGCCGCGCCCCTCCATGGCATCTACGGCGTTGTCGATGAGGTTCGTCCAGAGCTGGTTGAGCTCGGAGGCGTACACCTCGATGGGCGGGAGGTCGGACTGGAAGTCCCGGATGATCTCGACGTCACGGAGCTTCGGCTTGAGGATGGCGAGCGTGCTGTTGATGCCGTCGTGGAGGTCGACGACCTGCAGGGCCGATCGATCCATCTGCGAGTACGACTTCACGTCCTGCACCAGGTGAGCGATCCGGTTCGTCGCATCCGTGACCTCCGACATCAGGGTGGCGGCACCGATCGTGCTCGACACCCAGCGCAGCGCCGGTCCCATGGCGACGTGACCGGACACCGCCTCGACCTGATCGAACCAGTCGCTCTCCACACCGACCGACGCGAACACGGCGGCCATCGACCACGCGGGCTCGATGGCGTGGTCCTCGAGCCACGATCCGATGGCCTCCTCATGGTCCGCGGTGGCGATCGACCCGTCGTCGACGGCCGGGCGGCTCTGGGCCTCGATCCGAAGCCGATCCAGCTCGATGAACTGCTCGGCCGACACCCCGTCCTCCGCCAGCTCGACCAGGGAGGCGAGCATGTACTCGCTGGTCGCCCGCAACGCCTCGACCGACCGCAGGATGGCGGCGGCCGGGTTGTTGATCTCGTGGGCCAACCCGGCGGCCAGCGTCCCGAGGGCCACCAGTGACTCCCGCTGGCGCGCGGTGGCATCGATGCTCCGCACGGTCTGGAACACGCCAGTGATCAGGTGCTTGCTGAAGGGTGACCACGTCCCGACCAGGCGGGCGAGCTCAGCCGCTGGCACGGCGAAGCACCGGCCGCCACTCAGCGCCACCCCGGTGGCGCGGTAGCCCGCCGGGCTGTCCGGGTCGCCCCACGCGGCCAGCCCTCCGGCCCACTGACCGGCGGTGCTCATCGTCATCATCACGATCGTCTGGCCACCGATCTGCCGAGACAGCTCGATCTGCCCCTCGAGCAGGACCCAGAGGTCCTCGGCTGGGCGGCCCTCCTTGAAGAGCAGTTCACCGCCCGCAAAGGTGACCTCCCGCCCGGCCGCGACGAGCTCGGCGAGCTGCCCGTGGGTGAGCGCGCTCGTGAGGGGCGCGCCGCGGAGGTCGTCGGTGAGCGTCACACCGTCTCCAGGTACAGGTGCACGTTGCTGACGGCGCTGGATCCCTCACCGACGGCCGAGGCGACCCGCTTCATCGACGCCAGACGGACGTCACCGGCGGCGAAGACGCCCGGACGGCTGGTCTCGAGGGTGAACGGCGCTCGCTTGAGCGGCCACCGACCTCCCGAAGCGTCGAGTGCAGCGACGTCCGGGCCGGTGAGGATGAACCCACGCTCGTCCCGGGCGACGCCGTCACCAAGCCAGTCCGTGTGGGGCGACGCACCGATGAACACGTACAGGAAGCTGGCCTTGACCTGCTCCTGCCGTCCCGTTTCGCGGTCGACCAGCTCGAGCCACTCGAGGTGACCGTTGCCGCCACCCCGCCCCACCTCGGTCTGGATGCGCACGTCGATGTTGGTGGCGGACTCGATCCGCTCCACGAGGTACTTCGACATCGAGGTGGCGAGGGACGCGCCCCGCACCAGGATCACGACCCGCCGCGCGTAGCGCGCGAGGTGCAAGGCCGCCTGGCCAGCGGAGTTGGCGGCGCCGACGACGTAGACGTCCTCGCCCTCGGTGCCCTTCGCATCGCTCGCCGACGCGCCGTAGTAGACGCCTCGCCCCGTGAGCTCACCCAGACCGTCGGCCGCCATCAGGCGATACGCGACGCCGGTCGCGATCACGATGGCGCGCGCCTCGATCTCGGTGCCGTCGGCGAAGCAGACCGCGTGGATGCTCCCGCGCTGCTCCAGCGCCTCGACGCTGCGAGCGAAGACCATCTCGGCACCGAGCCGCTGGGCTTGCGTCATGGCCCTGTGCGAGAGGTCCGCGCCGCTGAGGCCGTTCGGGAACCCCAGGTAGTTCTCGATGCGAGCGCTCTGCCCTGCTTGTCCGCCGGGCGCGTCGCGCTCGATGACCGCCGTGCGCAGGCCTTCGGAGGCCCCGTACACGCCGGCGGCGAGACCGGCAGGACCAGCGCCGATCACGATGAGGTCGTAGAGGGTGGACTCGGCGTGGGTTCGCAGTCCGAGCGCATCGGCCAGCTCGGCCGAGCCGGGCCCGTGCAGGGCCGTGCCGTCGGGCAGCAGCACCAGTGGCAGAGGGAGGTCGGCCGAGCTCAACAGCTCGTGCAGCCGCTGTGCCTCCCCATCCCGCTCGAGCTCGAGCCATTGGTAGTGGACGTGGTTGCGCGCCAGGAACATCCGGGTGTCGTAGCTCTGCTCGGACCAGCGGTTGCCGACGATCCGGATGCCGTCGAACCGGGTGTCGTTCACCCGCTCCCAGTCGGACAGCAGGTCGTCGAGCACCGGGAACAGCCGCTCGTCGGGCGGAGCCCAGGGCTTCATGAGGTAGTGATCGAGACCGATGTCGTTGATCGCCTTGATCGCCACATCCGTGTCGGCGTAGGCGGTGAGCAGGACCCGCTTGGCACCAGGCGACAGGTCGATCGATCGTTCGAGGAACTCGATCCCGGTCATCTCGGGCATCCGATGATCGGAGACGATCAGCGCAACGGGCTGGTCCCGCCGCTGGAACTCCTCCAGCGTGGTCAGCGCGTCGGCGCCGGAGATCGACCGGACGAGCCGGTACCGCTCGCCGTAGCGGGCACGCAGATCACGTGTGATGGCCTTCGACACCGCCACGTCGTCGTCCACCGTCAGAATGATCGCCCTCGACATGGTTCCCTTCGGCCGGGGAGACAAGGCGGCTCGCGCGACCCTTTGATCGATCGTACTCACGGCCTCGGCGCCCTGGCCCTCCGCGATCTGTCTGAAGGTGGGGACGACTGCGCGTCACCGATCGATGGGGGGCGGGCGCCGGCCGAACGCCAGATAGGCGATGGGTCCGACCGGCTGCACGAAGCAACCCAGGACCCACAACGGCTTGGACCCGTGCACGTCCGCGCTCGGCCGCCGGGCAAGGTCGACGAGCGCCGTGGTCGTCAGCACGACCTCCACGGCTGCCGCGACGACGATCGCCGCTCGCTGACGGCTCGAGAGCTCACTCCAGCGCTTCCGCTTCACACCTGGACGCTAGCCACTGCCGGTGACGGAGCCCCGGTGAACCCTCGTGGCTGACCTGGTCGACTCCGGTCACCTCGGTGACGTCGGCCATGGGGCCGACCGCACCAGCATCGACTCGCGCAGGTACTGCGCCAGGCCGGCCAGCTCCGACTCCTGGTCCCACGGGAGCGCCTCATCACCCTCGCGGGTGTGAGCGCAACGACCCGCGGTGGCGGTCTCCGCGGTCAGCCCCGGGGGCAGCGGGCGCCACTTGATGTCAGCGAACCTCGCCATGACGCCCTCTCCTCTCGCTTGGCGGTGGTCGTGTCGTGGTCGATCCGGTGGCGCCACCACTGGCTCGAGCCCAAAGGGATTGCGCGCATCACGTCGTGCGCGGGATGCGGAGGAGCGCTGGAGATCAGACGGGAAGCGTCGGAGCTACCAGCGCACGACGGGGCTGCCGGCATCGGCGAGCTCCCGTCGTTCCGGCTCGGCCTCATGATCGAGCCACTGGCCGGAGGTGCACGCCAACGCGCCGAAGCTCGACAGGGGTTGCCCCTGGAGCATTCTCGCCGCCGTGTGGATACGTGCCATACGGCAGAGACTTGGCCCTTCCGACCGCATGCGTCAACACGATTTCGCGAGACGATCCCGTCTGGCCGATGCGAGGGATCCAGGGGACATGGCTCAGATCCGCGGTGAGATCGTGATCGAACTGCCGATCGACGATGTGTTCGACTTCGTGGCCGACGAACGCACGGCTGCTCTCGGTCGACGTGACGAGCGGGAGAACTGGACACGGCTGAAGCGCCTGCTCGAAGACCCCATCGACGGACTTCCGTAGCGAGTCCTTCTCAGCGTCACTGCAGGACGCCCGCCCGAGACACGGCAGTGATTCACTCTTGCACCTGGGGCATGTGGAGCCGCCTAGTCGGAGGCCGGTTCCCAGATGCCGTGGAACCCGAAGGGGACGCGCTGAGGGAGCGCGACGGTGGCGACCGGTTCGCCACCGAAGTTCGTGGTGTCCAAGATCACCAGCTCGCTTGTGTCCTCTACGGCGTTGTAGACGACGGAGAGCACCCACCCCTCGTCTTCGGCGGCCGTCGCGCTCGCCGGCACGAAGACGCCTTCACCCGCCTGCCTACCGGCCCCGAGCTTCGCAGCCGTGACCCTGCCGGACCTCACGTCATGCTGCAGCAAGGTGCCGAACGGCGCCTTGAAGTCGCTCAGGTGCGCCTCCGCCGTGTAGGCGTACCGATGTCGGCGGCCCACGACTCGCGGGTCCACGCGCGGGAACTCCTGCGTGCGATCGTCGATTCGTTGCTCCCGGACTCGACCGGCCCGCATGTTGATCGTCCACCGGTCCAGGGTCCCCGTTCCGTCGGCGACGCCATAAGGGTCGTCCGTGAACATCTCCGCGTGTCGAACCACGTCCAGCACGACCGTGTCGCCGTCGTCATGGGCGTTGACGATGTGGAAGACGTAGCAGAGCTCCACATCGAACCACCGAGGCGGTGCGCTCCCGTCGCGCGGCATGACCCCGACACGCGCGCCGTACTCGGGCGTCCAAGCAGCAAGGATGGGATGATCGCCGCTGCGGCTCAGGTCGAAGACCACGGGCAAGTCGAGGAACACGACGTGGCGCTCGGTGATCGCGAAGTCGTGCATCATCGACGGTCCCGGCACCGGAGTCGTGATCTCCTTCGAGACAACGAGCCGGCCGGCCTCGTCCACCACGTGGAAGCGCAGGTAGGGAGGACCGAAGATGTCGTACCCGATGAACAGCATCTCCCCCGTCACCGGATCGATCTTGGGATGGGCGGTCATCGGCGTTCGCAGCGCGCCGGCGAAGTCGTAGCGCCCGATCGTGCCCGCCTTGATGTCGATCTCGGTCGGCAGCGAGACCTCGTAGAGAGCGAGGACCTTGCCAGCGTGCGAGACGATGCTCGTCTGCGCTCGACTCGGCACGCCATTCGCCTCGGTGGGTTGTGCGTCGATCGACTCCTCCTGGAGCAGGTCCGCGGCGATGTCGGTACGAACCCAACGGTTGCGATAACGAGCCTCGCCGTCGCGCAGCTCGATCGCGTGGACCATTCCGTCCCCGCCGAACCAGTGGTACATCGCGGGATCGGGCGCGATCGGGTTGGGACCGTTGCGGAGCAGCGTTCCCCGCAGTTCGCTCGGAATGCTCCCCTCGATCGGTAGGCGCAGCTTGGTGAGCTCGGTGTCGACGGGCGCGTAGTTGCCCGACAGGTACGGGTTGGACGATGGCCGGCGAGTCGGTACTGACTGCGGCACGGTCCCACCCGTCGCCGAGGCTCCTGACGTGGAATCCGGGCGCGTCCGACAACCCGCCAGATAGGCCGCCATGCCGACACCCCCGGCGAGCATCGCTCGTCGCGAGATGGGGTACGTGTCCGTCATCGGTGCATCTCCCTCGGAACGAGTCGAGCGATCACATGAGGAGCGTGGACCGAGGCGGTGGTGCGGTGGTGGTGCGACGGTCGCGGGCCAGACCTAGGCTGCGCGCGTGGAGGTCAGCCTGCTGGGCCCGTTGGAGGTGACGGGGCCGGACGGTCGGGTGCGGATCGGCGGGGCCAAGGAGCGTCTGGTGCTGGCCCTGCTCCTGCTCAGGGCGGGTGAGGTGGTCCCACGCGACGCTTTGGTGGATGCCCTGTGGGGCGAAGACCCGCCGGTCACGGCCGTGAAGACGATGCAGGGGTACGTGGCGCGCGTCCGCAAGGCACTCGACGCCGCCGGGTTGGTGGACGTCCTGGCGACCCGTGCTCCCGGCTACGTGCTGTGTTCCTCATCCGAGTCGACCGACGTGGCGAGGTTCGAGACCCATGCGGCCGCGGGCAGGGATGCGCTCGGCGACGGTGATGCCTCCATGGCACTGGCGCAGCTGACTGAGGCGTTGGGCGTGTGGCGGGGGGATGCGCTGGTCGACTGTCGCGGCGGCGGATGGGCCGGCCCCGAAGCGCGCCGACTCGACGAGCTGCGTCTCTCGACGGTCGAAGACCGGATCGACGCGGACCTCATGCTCGGACACCACGGCGCCGCCGTCGCTGAGCTCGAGTCGTTGGTCATCCAGCACCCCATGCGCGAGCGACTGTGGGCCGCCTTGATGCTGGCGCTGTACCGCTCGGGCCGTCAGGCCGACGCGGTCCGTGCCTATCAACGGGCTCGCGGGGTGCTGGTCGAGGAGCTGGGCCTCGAGCCGGGAACGGAGCTGCGCCGGCTCGAGGCCGCCGTGCTCGCCAGCAGTCCCAGCCTCGATGCGCCCGACCCGCATCGGGGCCCGGGGGCCGTCGACCTCCACGCCGCGCTCATGATCCCGCTCCCCCGACGCGTCGAGGGAGCCTCGGCAGGGGTTTTCGTGGGACGAGCGCAGCAGCGCGAGATCCTGCAAGTCGCTCTCCGGGCTGTCGCAGGCGGTGAACGACGGGTCGTGTTGATGTCAGGCGAGCCGGGGATCGGGAAGACGTCGCTGTCGGCTGCGTTCGCACGAGAGGCGTTCCTGAGCGACGCGGTCGTGCTCTACGGACGCAGTGACGAGGGCCTCGGGATCCCCTATCAGCCGTGGGTCGACGCGCTCGCCCATCTGGTCGGCCACACCCCCGACCACGTGCTCGAGGCGCATGTCGACGCGGAAGGCCCCGAGCTCGCGCGCCTCGTGCCTGGTCTCGCTCGGCGCGTGACCAACGGGCAGAGCTCGTCGACGGACGCCGAATCGGATCGGCATCTGCTCTTCGGCGCGGTCGTGGACGTGCTGGCACGCGCTTCGGCGCTGGCGCCCGTCGTCCTCGTCCTGGATGACCTGCATTGGGCGGACCGACCGACGCTCCAGCTGCTCCGTCACGTCGTCTCGACAGATGTGCCGCTTCGTCTCCTCCTGATCGGGACGTTCCGCGATTCCGACCTCAACGGCGAGCACCCCCTCGTCGAGGTGCTCGCGACGCTGCACCGCGAGCCGGGAACCGAGCGGCTCACCCTGGGCGGTCTCAGCGACGACGAGCTCCTGAGCCTGCTCGAGCGCGCTTCCCACCAGGAGATGCTCCAGCAGGGCATCGCCCTGCGGGACGCGCTGTCGGCCGAGACGGACGGCAACCCCTTCTTCGTCGGTGAGCTGCTGCGGCACCTCATCGAGACGGGGGCCCTGCAACAGGATGAGCAGGGCCGATGGATCACAAGTCCGGACCTGAGCATGTCAGAGCTGCCGGTCAGCATCCGCGAGGTGATCGGAGATCGGGTCGCTCGCTTGGGCTCGCAGGCACAGGATCTGCTGTCGCTCGCTGCCGTGATCGGCCGGGAGTTCGATGCCAACCTGCTCGCCACGGTCGCCGACGTGGATGGTGGCGCCGTGGGCGACCTGTGCGACCAGGCGGTCCTCGCCTCGCTGCTGGCCGAGGGTGACCTGGTGGGGCACTACACGTTCCGGCATGCGCTCATCGAGCACGCGCTCTACGACCGTCTCTCGGCCGGTCGGCGAGGGCGAGCCCACGGGGCGATCGCAGCAGCGCTCGAGGAGCTCTGTGGCAACGATCCCGGCGAGCGGGTCGGGGAGCTCGCCCACCACTGGGCTCACGCCACCCCGCGACCGGACGTTGGCAAGGCGATCTCCTACGCGCAGCTGGCCGGCGACCGGGCGCTGGCGCAGCTCGCTCCTGACGAGGCGCTGCGGTGGTACCGGGATGCGCTCGATCTGCTCGACCGGTCCGGCGGCGACGACTCGGTCCGTCGAGCTTCGCTCCTCCTCGGCTTCGGCGACGCGCAGAAGCAGCTCGGCGATCCGGCTCACCGTGAGACCTTGCTCGCGGCCGGCCGACTCGCTGACGAGATCGGCGCGATCGACACGCTGGTCCACGCCGCGCTCGCCAACAACCGAGGGTGGAACAGCATTGTGGGAGGTGTCGACCACGACCGCGTCGCGATGCTCAGACGTGCGCTCACACAGCTGGGCGACACGGACCGCCCTGACCGGGCACGTCTCCTCGCGCTGCTGTGCGTAGAAGTCACCTGGGAGTGCGACTTCGACGAGCGCCTGTCGATGGCGACGCAGGCCGTGGGCATCGCCCGGCGCCTGCACGACGACGCCGCATTGGTCGACGCCATCCGACACTGCCACGAGTCGATCACCATGCCCCGGACACTCGACCTGCGCCGCCGTTGGACCGCCGAGGCGTGCCACCTCGCCGACGAGCTCGGCAGCGCGACTGCACTCCTCCATGCCAACGACTACAGGATGTACGCGGCGCTGGAATCGGGCGACATGGCCACCGTCAGGACCGCACGCGCGATCTTCGATTCAGTGTCCGAGCGGATCGGACAACCGTGGAACCGGTGGCAGATCGCGTACCACGACGTGTGGCAACGGGCTCTCGAGGGCGACCTCGACGCAGCGCAGGATGCTGCGACCGAGGGTCTCGCTCTCGGCGCCGCGGCCGGACAGCCAGACGACGCCCTGACCATCTACCGCTTCCAGCTCATGAGCCTCCGCTACATGCAAGGCCGTCTCCGTAGGAAGTCGCGCTCCTCGAGCACGCCACCTCCGACGGGTCCCGGACTCGACATCTTCCGCGTGACGACTGCCTTCGTGACGAGCCTCGGTGACTCACCCGATGAGGTGGCGGAGCTCCTCGACTCGGAGGTGGCGCGCGACTTCCCGATGTTCGCGGACTCGACGTGGCTCGTTGCCCACGTCCTCTGGGCTGAGGCGGCGGCGCGCACCGGCCATCGACCGGCGTCGACGGCCTTGTATCGACGCCTCTTGCCGTGGCAGGACCAGTTCGCCACCACGCACATCTCGGTCCACGGCGGGGTCGCCCACTACCTCGGGCTGCTCGCCCACGCGATCGGACTCCACGGCGAAGCCGACCAATGGTTCGATCAGGCTCTCGCCCTCCACGAGGCGATGGGGGCACCGTTCTTCGTCGCATGGACCCAGGTTGCGTGGGCGCACCTTCTCGCCGATCGCAACCAGCCCGGCGACGCACATCAGGCGCAGGCGTTGGCCGGCGCGGCTTCGGCCGTCGCGACCGAGCGCGGCTTCGGCTACGTCGAACGCGACGCCCGTTCGCTGCTTGCACGGTTCGAGTAGCGAGCCGCGAAACCCGCGCGGTGTGTGGGCGAAACGACCTACCGGGCGTATCTGCAGCGCCGATGGTGGACGAAGCCTCCCGCGCCGACTTCATCAGTTCGCAGACCACCGGCCTGAACGAGGCTGCGTCAGGGGCGCTAGCGTTCGTCTCGTGCGCGAGGTTCTGCAGGGACTGCTGATCGCGGGCGTGGCCGCGTGGGCGACGTGCCTCCTCGCTGCCCTGTGGGTGCGCCACCGCCTGCGGCAACGGCTGCGCATCACCCCTGGGGCGCGGTCGACGGCCCCGACCGTGTGGCTGGTCTCACCCACTGCGCCGGCGCGGCTGCACCGTCGGCTACGACGGGTCGGGGCATTGGCCCGGGCGGCATCGACGCTCGACCCGTCGCTGAACGACCTTGCCGACGAGCTCGTCGTCGACGCCGTCGTGCTCGAACCAGCCGTCGTCGCGGTGGCCAGGACCGGCCGGACAGGCGCGTCGATCCGCCGTGACGTGTCGGCCAGAGTCTCGGAGCTCGAGCTCGTCGCTCGGCACCTCACGACGCTGTCGGCCCAGGCAGCCAGCGGATGGAGTGAGGCCGTGCGCCTGCGCGACCGCGTCGGTGCGCTCGAGGCGGCTCGTCAAGAGCTCGCCGAGATCGACCTCGCGGCCGGTCTGCACTCGCGCGCCTGAACCAGCGCCGGCGACGAGCGCGTGCCGCCCTCGTCCGGACGTGTCACTGGCGGAGGAGTTGAGACGCGTCAGGCGGGGGGTGCGGTGGAACCGTGGGCCGAACCCCGCTCCCCAGGTACGCGCCCGGAGACGATGAACATGCAGAACGCGACGACAGCCGTACCCTTCTCGACGGCGGCATGGAGTTCGGCCAGGTGGGCGTCGATCTCTGATCGTGACACCACGCGAGCGTCGACGAACCGCTGGTACATGCCTGTGAGCGACGGGAGGATCCCCGGTCCTGCCTGGATTGGAAAGAGCCTGCTCTGAACGTCGGTGAGGCCGTGTTCGAGCATCGCCGCGTGCAGGAGGCGTCCAGCCCATGGTTCAGGGAGCACACCCTTCTCGAAGTGGCTCTTGATCCGCCTCAGGAGCTCCCGGTCGCCCGGGTGAGCCATGAGGGAGCCCCAGTCACTGTCGACGATGACGATGCGCCCACCCGGACGCGTGACCCGGGTGGCTTCGGTGATGAGCCCGCTGAGGTCGCCGACGTGCTGTACGACCCGCTCCATGCGGACGCCATCGCAGTGTGCCGCTGGGAGTCCGGTGTCGCGGCCGTCGCGCTCGATCAACTCGACGGCGATGCCCTCGGCGTGTGCCCGAGTCCGAGATTCCTCGAGCATGGTCGGGCTCGGGTCGACACCGATGGCCACACCGTCAGGGCCGATGATCCGGGCAATGCGGATGAGCTCGGTGCCGGTGCCGCAACCGATGTCGCAGATCACGTCCCCGGGGAGTGGTGCGAGCTGGGCTGACGCCGCCGTTCGGACGCGTTGGAGCGAGGGCAGGCTCGCTGCAGCGCCGGGTTGAGCGCGACGCTCGGAGGGTGTCCAGTCGCCAATGCCTGTTCCCAATCCAGAGGGATCATCAGATCGTGTCGCAGATCAACTCCTCTGCAGCTGCGAGCAGGTTCGGTTCCGGGTCGCCGCGGAGGTTGACGGCGATCACCAGCCCCGTGGCTCCGTCGGGGCTGACGAGCGCCAGGGCATGCGTGCCTGCGATGGAGCCCCCGTGGCCCAGGTAGTCGCCGCACTTCAGGACGAAGGTGACCACGCCGAGCCCGTAGGTGCCGTTCGAGGCTGCGGTCGGGGCCGTCATCTCCTCCCGGAGCCGAGCCGGCAACAGGTCGCCGGACACGATCGCCTCCAGGAGGTCGAGCAGGTCGCCAGCCGTGGAGATGATCCCGCCGCTGCCGCCGTTGCCCAAGGCGAGGAGGTCAGTCGTGGTGTCGACGAGCGCTCCCGTGGCGGGGTCCTTCGTGTAGCTGCGCAGGTCCGGGAGGCCGACATCGGCCGGCGCCGTCCCAAGCGACGACAGTGCGAGTGGTCCGGCCAGCCGCTCCTGCACGAGCGACGCCAGGTCCTGACCCGTCGCCGCTTCGAGGGCCATCGCCGCAAGCTGGTAGTTCACGTTGCTGTAGTGATGGCCGGTGCCCGGCTCGAAGTACAACGGGTGAGTCCTGGCCACGGCGATCCAGACCAGATCCGGGACGATCACCGCTTCGCCGGCCAAGTAGCGGGCCGCGAGAACCTGGGCTTGCTGGCGCAGGTCGGGGTCGTCGATCCGTGCGATGTCGGCCGCAACGTCGCCCTCGTCCCCCACGTTGAAGATCCCGCTCGTGTGCGCGAGCAGCATCCGGATGGTGATGGCGGGCTCGTCGGCGATCACCCCTGGGACCCACGACTGGATCGTGTCGTCGAGCGAGAGCTCGCCCCGCGCAACTGCGTCGAGGACGAGCGCGGACGTGACGGTCTTGGTGATGCTGCCGATCCGGAACCGGGTGGCGACGGAGATGGGTGAGCCGTCGAGATCGGCGGCACCCGAGGTGCCGAACCACTCCTCGCCACGGGAGTGTACGAGCGCAAGCGCCCCTGGTGCGCCGCTCTGGTCGCGCGCGTGGTCGAGCACGAGCTGCATCGCCTGGGCTGCGGAGACTGCCGTCGGCCCGGTCGACGCCGTCGCGGTCGGGCCGTCCCCGCCTCGGCCGCACGAAGCAGCGACCATCGCTCCGCTCAGGGCCCAAACGACCAATCCCGCTCGCCCCCAGCGCCGCCCATTGGGTCGACCACCCATCGCGACTCCTCTCGGACGGCGTCTCCACGGAGATGATCCTGTCCGCGAATGGAGTTGCGGTAGGGCCATCCGTCCCACTTCGGGACAACCCAGTGCCCGTCATCGTCGCGAGCTTCGACACGGATGGGAGCGGCTGGATGAGCCCACGAATCGCCAGCTGACCGAGTGTCGGAGGACCTACGTCACCCATCTCTCCGGTCGGCCGAGTGACAGCGTGGCCGCTCTGGGGCCGCTGAACCCAGCGTCGGCCCGTGCGAAGGCGTCGCCGACGGTTGCCGCTGTTGACGGGTGCCCTGGTCAGTCGCCGCTGTAGGGACAAGAGATGGAAGATGGGTCGATGGTGGTCAGCGCCGTGGCGTCGGAGTTCGCCCCCCATGCCGCCGTGATGACGAACTTGCCGTCGATGATGCCTGACTCGTAGAAGGCCACGGCCTCCTCGTCATCGCACAGCTCGAGGCGACCGGGCTCTCCATCGGGGGTCCTCGTGATGACCGCGTCAACGATCATCGTCACCGCAGTCCCATCCGCGAGACGGGACCGGAACTGCTCGAGGAGCAGCAGCGCGGCGTTCGAAGGTGGAGCGTCGCGGGCGTCGCCCGCGTAGAGGACCCCCAATGAGTACGCGCAGATGTCTCCTGCTGCGGCGGGGCCCTGGAAGCACCGGCCCCCACCCGAGAGTCCGGTCACGCGGCCGTCGATGACGGCCCGCCACACCCCGGGTTCGACCTGCACCAAGTGCGTCTCCAGCCCCACCAGGCCCTCCGGGTCAGGGAGTCCAGTCGAGCCCGGCCCCGGCTCAGCAGCGGCTGTCGTCGCTGCCGTGGTCGTCGTCGAGATGGTCGCCGTCGTTCTGGTCGTGCTCGTTGAGGCCGACTTGTCACTGCGCCCACCGACGAAGAACGCCAGCAGGGCCAGGGCACCGACCACCACCACCACCACCGCAACCACGACTGACCACTGGCGCACACCGTTCACGTGAACAGCATCGTGCCACCGTCGCTCAGTGGCCAGCCGCCCAGTGTCGGAGGACCCGTCCTCACCCACCTCCCCCGTTGCGCGGGTGGCGGCCCGGCGGTGTCAAGGCACTGGCCGGGGCGGGGTGCTGGGGAACGGAGGGGTCGAGGCCAAGGGCGAGAAGCATCGACCGAAGGTGTAACGACTGTCGATGCATCCGCACGGGAAGCCGCGCGTGGGCCAGTCGGGCCCGCAAGCGTCTGGCGAGGATCTGCTCTCCGACGCCGGGGTCAGCGAGCGGCATCTAGGCCAGGTGGACGGAGACGGTCGCGAACCACGTGAGCATCGCCAGGTAGAACGCTCGCTCGATGATCCCGAAGAAACGCTCGGTCGCTCGGTGGAGCGGGCGACTCATGCACAGCCCGCTGGCTACGGCGGTGGCCACCACGATCCACCCCAGCACGACGAGGGTTCCGTGCACGTCGGGCCAGTCGACGCGGTCCGGCAGCGCGGCGGCTGCCCATGCGATCGAACCGAAGGCCACACCGGCCAGCAGAGTGTGGATGCGGCCTGTGGGCGTCGGTTGACCGCGATCGACGTCAGTCGGGAACGACGGGATCGCGAGCCGGGCCGCTGCGAACACGACCAACAGCACGATCACGAGCGCCGGACCCGGATCGACGGCCGCTTCGAGGCCAGCGGCGAGCAGGACAGCGGCGACGGCGATGGCCGCTGTCTGTGCCCGATAGAGGTGGGCGAAGCGTCCCACGCCGTAGTCGCTGACCGCGTTGCGAACAGGGCTGTAACCAGTGGGCAGGACGTGCAGCCACACCAGCACGCCGAAGCACGCGACGGTCGAGATCAACGCCCCAAGGGCGAGAACAGTCACCACGCACACGCACTCTAGGTATCCAAGCTGGTTCGACTGGGACCGGGCTGGTCGAGCGGGCGTCGTGTTGAGCCGTCAACCTCGCAATCCCTGGGGGATCAGTATGAGCTCAACTGCTACAACTACGACCAGGTCGAGGCCGATCTCATCGACCGACGCGATCACCGCAGTCCGCTCCTGGCCACGCGACCTGCGACGAGCATGCCAGGAGCAGTTGGGCCGCTGCGGGCCGCTCCGCGCGGACGTGCCCTCTGATCGTTGAAGGGGTCGCCCCGAAGTGCCGTCGGGAGACTGCCAGGCAAGTGGTCAGACGTGGGAGCATGAGCAGGCGGACCTACGTCTCCATCTCCCCGGTCGGCCGAGTGACAGCGTGGCCGACCGAGGTGGGCCAGCCCGGCCCAGTGTCGGAGGACCGTCCTCACCCATCTCGGCAGCCAGTCGACTGATCCGTTGGCGGCCATGAGCCCGTAGGTCGATTCGATGTTGCTTGGGTGTCGACGCGCTGGCTCGTGCAGGCGTAGCGTTGGCGGTATCCCACGCGGGACCCGCGGGAGCAACCCCCGCAGCAGCTAGGACCGAGGATTTGCGAGAGGAGGCGTCGATGCCGACGTCTGCGGAGGTGCGCGAGCGGCAGCTCGCGATCACATTGGTGGATCTTGCCCGCTTCACACAGTCGGTGGCAGGGCTCAGCCTGAGCGACCTGGCAGCCGTCGTGGATGCGTTCTACCGCGCCGCCGGCGAGGTCCTCTCGCAGCATGGGGGCCGCGTCGTGAAGTTCGTCGGTGACGGCTGCATGGCCGTCTTCGAGCCCGAGGACGTGCTGAGAGCCCTCGACGCGGTGGAGGAGCTCCGGTCACGCGTTCAGGCGCTCGGTGCTGGCCTTGACCTCGACATGGACATGGGAGCGAACATCCACCTGTCGACGGTCGCCGAGGGCGAGTTCGGTGCACCAGGCGTCTATGACGTCGTGGGCATCGGGGTCGTCCACACCTTCAGGATGGGAGGCGGCGCGGGGACCCGTATCAGCGAGCCCGTCTATCGCAGACTGCCAAGCGACCGGAGGTCGGTGTGGCGGAAGCATCAGCCGCCGACGACCTACACGAAGGAGGGCTGATGCCTTTGCCATCGGGATTGATCGCCCTGCTGATGACCGACGTGGAAGCGAGCACCCAGGGCTGGAACACGTCACCTCAGAAGATGAGCGCAGCCGTGACCGCGCTGAGACGAAGACATCAGTTCGATCGTTGCAGCCCACGCCGGATCGGTGGTGAAGGCACGCGGTGAGGGCGACAGTCACTTTGCAGTCTTCTCGGAGGCATCGCGAGCGACAACAGCCTCGGCGGCTCTGCAGCGCCGGACTGACAGGAGCCTGTCAGTCCGGGCCTGTCTGTTGATCGGTGAGATCCATCCCCGTGATGACGACTACGTCGGCGCCGTCGTCAACCATGGTGCCCGCATCCGCTCCGCGGCGCACGGCGGTCAGATCGTGGCGACGCGATCCGTCGTCGACGTGGCCGAGGACCATCTGCCCGACGACCTCAGCTTCCGAACGCTGGGCGTCCATCGCGTCCGAGACATCCCCGCTCCGATCGAACTGTTCCAGCTGGGCGGGACGGGGCTTCGAGCCTCGTTCCCCCCGCTGCGCACCAGCACCTTCACCGCCACCGTGATCATGGCGGTCGTGGCCGTCGACGAGGTTCACTCCACACAACGGATGCGCCAGGCAGACGACGAGCAGGTGATCTCATGGCAACGAGGACTGATCGAGTCGTTGCGGGACCTCTCTGATGTCCACGACGGGCATCATCTCAAGTTCCTGGGTGACGGCTGCCATGTGGCGTTCGAGGACCCACGAACAGCGCTCGCATTCGCCGACCGAGTGCACGGACTTGGGAGCTTTCGTATTGGCGTCGCCCTCGGACTCGTCGACGTCGTCGAGGGCGAGCTCGTCGGCCGCACCGTCTTCGAGGCGCACAACGTCATGCGCACTGTTGGTCCGGGCGACACGGGCTGCGGCCCGGTGATGCAGGCGGTCTGTCCGCGCGTTCCCTAGAGCGCCAAGCACCGCCCAGTGTCGGAGGGGGGACTTGAACCCCCACGTCCCTGAGGACACCAGCCCCTCAAGCTGGCGCGTCTGCCAATTCCGCCACTCCGACGTGGCCCCGCGGGTCATCCCTGGGGAGTGGTCACCGTACACGGCCGTCGCAGGGCCCAGCCAGCCGACAGCGCTCAGCCGGTGAGACGTATCTGCGCCCAATCGACGGTGCCGTCGACCGCGATCGCGAGCCCCTCCACCCGCTCCGCCACGACGACCTGGGTCCTGAACTGGGCGATCGGAACCACGACGTGCGCCTTGAGGATTCGGGTCTCCGCAAGTGCCCAGCGTTCAGCGTTCTTCTCGCGGTCCAGTCCGGCCCGAGCCCCATCGAGCCACCCATCGACCAGGCGCGACTGGTAGTTGGTGAGGTTGTCGTTGGCGGCCGAGCCAAAGAGGGGTGCGAGGTAGGCATCGGGCGATCCGTAGGCGCCGATCCACCCGAAGCTGAAGAGCTCCTGCTGCCCCGAGACCACGAACGCCTTGTACTCCTCGAGCGGTAGCGGCCGGAGCTTGGTCGGGATCCCCACCGCGTCGAGGTCAGCGGCCACGAGCTCCGCCATCTCCTTCTGCGCCGGCGACTCGTCGAAGTCGATGTTGACGGTCGGGGCGTTGTCCTTCGGGAACACGTAGTCGACGATGGCGGCCGCGGCGTCGGGGTCGTGGGTGCATTCCGGGCAGCGGTCAGGGTCGTGGCCGACCACTCCGGCCGGCACGACCGTGGGCAGCGGATCGGCGAGATCGGAGTACACCGCCTCGACGATCGCGTCACGGTCGATGGCCTTCGCGATCGCCTCCCGCAGCGCCGCGTTGGCGAGGCTGGGGCTGCTGACGTTCATGCCGAAGAACAGCTCCGCTTGGAACGGGGTGATCGCCCCGTCCCCATAGGCGTCGATGGCATCCTCGTAGCGGGACGAAGGCACGGGGGCCCAGTCGACCTCACCCGACTCGAACCCGTCGTACGCGGCCTCGTCGTCGTCATAGTGGCGAAGCTCCACTGCCGCGAGGGTGCCGACAGCACCCTCCCTCCGCTCGACGCGCACGCTCCCGTCCTCGTCAGAGGCCACGACCCAGTCGCCGCTGAGGTCCAGCGTGCCCAGGTCTCCCTCGATCGTCTCCGGGTCGATCACCGACAGGAGCGGGCTCGAGAGCACCTCGGGCAGCACCGACAGCGGTGCCTCGAGACCGATCCGCACGGTCGCGACATCGGGCGCCGTCAGACCGCTCACGTGCGGTGCCTCACCCTCCGCGAAGGCTCGGAAGCCGGTCACCGCCTCCAACGAGAGCGCGGCCAAGGACGAGTCGCCCGCGGCCATCACACGCTCGAGCGAGGCGATGACGGCCTGCGGGGTGATCGGGCGACCGCTCGAGAAGGTCGCCTCCGGGTCGAGGTGGAACCGGAACGCCGTGCGCGCCGCGTTGGCCTCCCAACGGGTGGCAATGGCCGGCTGCGGGATCCCCTCGTCATCCAGCCGGGTCAGGCCGTCATGCAACAGGTCGAGCACCATCAGGTCGCTCGGCGATGCGAGGGACGCCTCGACCGGGTCGACGATCAGGTCGCCGCCGATCCCCAGGCGCATGGTGCCAGCGTCGCGTTCGCTCAGGGTGCTCGTGGTCGGCTTCGCGGAACCGCCGTCACCGGTGCAGGCGGAGGATGCGGCGAGCGCGAGGCCGATGAGAAGGGCCCGCGCGCTCCGGCCGGGGGCTGGCATCGGCTTCCTCAGTCGAGGAGGAAGGCGAGCCCGGTGGTGGTGAAGGCGAAGACGAGGGCCACGACCACGGTGATCCGATCGAGGTTGCGCTCAGCCGTGGACGAGCCGAGGGCTGTTGCGCCGACGCTGCCACCGAACATGTCGGACAGGCCGCCACCCTTGCCGCTGTGCAGCAGCACCAGCCCGATGAGCACGCACGAGGCCATGAGGTGGATGGCGATGACGATTCCGGTGAGCACGGTGGATCTCCTGCCGATGACGGGCGAGGCGGGCCTGGAAACGCTAGCAGGGGCGACTCGGTGGGCCCAGACGGCTCAGAGCACCTGGCGGGTAGCCGCGAAGTGGCAGGCCACAGGGTGACCGACGGCCGTCGCGTCGAGGAGTGGCTCCTGCTCGGTGCAGGCCGAGGTGTCCTGGCCAGCGGCCTCCAGCTCGAGCTTCTTCCAGCACCGGGTGCGGAAGCGACATCCGCTCGGAGGGTTGGCCGGCGACGGAACATCGCCTCGGAGGATGATCCGCGCGCGGGCCTGCTCGCGTCGGGGGTCAGGGAGGGGCACGGCCGACAGCAGGGCCTGGGTGTACGGGTGCCCGGGATGGCTGTAGATCTGATCGCGGGGACCCTCCTCGACGATCTTCCCGAGGTACATCACCGCGACTCGGTCCGAGATGTGGCGCACCACCGAGAGGTCGTGGGCGATGAAGACGTAGGCCAGGCCGAGCTGCTCCTGCAGCATGCGGAGCAGGTTCACGACGCCCGCCTGGATGGAGACGTCGAGGGCGGACACCGGCTCGTCGAGGACGATCAGATCGGGCTCGAGCGCGAGGGCGCGGGCGATGCCCACACGCTGGCGCTGGCCACCCGAGAACTCGTGGGGGAATCGGTTGGCGTGCTCGGGAGACAGGCCCACGATGGTGAGCAGCTCCTGCACCCGTTCGGTGATGACCTCGTCCTTCCACCCGAAGTGGAACTTGAGCGGCTCAGCCAGGGTGGCGCCCACCGTCATGCGCGGGTTGAGCGACGCGTAGGGGTCCTGGAAGACGATCTGGAAGCGTCGCCGCATCTTCGACAGCGCCTTGCCGGACGTCTTCGTGAGCGAGTGGCCGTCGAAGAGGACCTCCCCGGACGTCGGCTCGATGAGGTCGAGGAGCAAGCGCCCGGTGGTGGACTTGCCGCATCCCGACTCGCCCACCAGTCCCAGTGTCTCGCGTCGCTTCACGGTCAGGGAGACGCCGGCCACGGCGGACACCGTGCCGACCGAGCGTCCGAGCACGCCGCCCCGGATCGGGAAGTCCTTCACGAGGTCCTTGGCGATCAGCAGAGGTTCGTCGCCGTTCACGGTCGGGGCGCCCGGAGGGGCCGTCACCTCGGTCACGCCTCGGCCTCCTCAGCGCTGATCGGCTCGACGTCGACGTCGACCTCGCTGGCGCCCACCAGCTCTGCTACGTCGACTTCGGCACGCAGGCTCTCGACGCTGACCCCCTCGAGGGTCTCCGCGTAGTGGCAGGCCGAGCGATGGGAATCACCGGCGACGAGGCGCAGCTCGGGGACCTCGGTGTCGCACAAGCCAGGCATCTGGGCGAACCGGCAGCGGGGGTGGAAGGCGCAGCCGGACGGCCGTCGGATGAGCGAGGGAGGCGAGCCGGTGATGGGCAGCAGCGGGTCCTCGCCCTGGTCGTCGAGGCGCGGGAGGCTGGCCAGCAGCCCGAGGGTGTACGGATGGCGGGACTCGTAGAAGATCTCCGCGGTGGTGCCCATCTCCACCTGGCGACCGGCGTACATCACCATGACCTGATCGGCGAGGCCTGCCACCACGCCGAGGTCGTGCGTGATGAGGATGATCCCGGAGTCGATCTCGTCCTTGATGCCGATCAGCACCTCGAGCACCTGCGCCTGCACCGTCACATCGAGGGCGGTGGTGGGCTCGTCGGCGATGAGGAGATCAGGTTTGCAGGTGATGGCCATGGCGATCATCGCCCGCTGGCGCATCCCGCCCGAGAACTCGTGGGGGTAGCACTTGGCCCGTTCGCGAGCCTGGGGGATCCCCACGAGATCGAGCATCTCGACGGCCCGTTCGAAGGCCTGCTTCTTGTCGAGCCCCTCGTGGATGCGTGCCATCTCGCCGATCTGACGGCCCACGGTGTGCACCGGGTTCAGCGCGGTGAGCGGGTCTTGGAAGATCATGGCGATCTCGCCACCGCGGATCTTGCGGCGCTCCTCCTCGCTCACCGTGACGAGATCACGGCCCTTCCAGAGGATCTCACCGCGGTCGACCTCGACCGTGGGGATCAACCCGAGGATCGTCATCGCCGTGACTGACTTCCCCGAACCGGACTCGCCGACGATGGCAAACACCTCACCGCGGTGCACGTCGAACGACACGCCGTCGACCGCCCGGACGATGCCGTCGTCGGTCGTGAACTTCGCCTCGAGATCGCGGACCGAGAGGAGCACCTCGCCGGTGCTGGGGGACGTGAGGGTCACTTGAGCTTGGGATCCAGTGCGTCGCGGAGGCCGTCGCCCACGAACACGAACGCGAGGACGGTGAGGAAGATGGCCATGCCGGGGAAGAAGAGCAGGTGCGGCGCCACCGCCAGGAGGCTCTTGCCCTCCGACACCATGAGGCCCCAGGCGGGGGTGGGGTCGGTGGGACCGACACCCAGGAACGAGAGCGCGGCCTCCGACAGGATCACCCCGCCTACGGCGATGGTGCCGTAGACGATGATCGGCTGGAGGGCGTTGGGCAGGATGTGGCGGAACATGACACGGGTGCGCGAGTAGCCGAGGGCGATGGCCGCCTCCACGTACTCGAGCTGCTTCAGCGACAGGAAGCTGGAGCGCACGATGCGACACACCCCCAGCCACCCCGTCAAGCCCAGCACCAGGATCACCGTGTTCTCGCTGTGGCCCAGCAGGGAGGCGATCGCCACGGCCAGCACGATGTAGGGGATGGCCAGGCCGATGTCGGTGATCCGCATGATGAGGGTGTCGGTGGCGCCACCGAAGAACCCGGCCACGGCACCGAGCACGAGGCCGATGACCAGCAGGATCACGGTGGCGATGATGCCGATCCGGAGCGAGACACGGGCCCCATAGACCACCCGGCTGAACACATCCCGACCGATCGTGTCGGTGCCGAACCAGTGATCGGCCGACGGTGGCGAGCGGTACTCGCCCGCGAACCGTTGCGTGATGGTGTAGGGCGCGATGAGCGGAGCGAAGATGGCCGTGAGGACGAGGACGACGAGCATCACGAGGCCGATCATCGCCAGCTTGTTGCGCTTGAAGCGCTTCCAGATGTCCTTGCGGAGGGGACGCGCCTCGCCGATGTCCGCGACGTCGGCGACGTTCTCGGTCGCCTGGAGTGTGCTCTCCGGGCCGATGCCTCCGGTGCCGGTGACGATGGTCATGCGGTGCTCCCTTGGCCCAGGCGGATCCGGGGGTCGAACCAAGCGTAGGACAGGTCGACGAGGAGGTTGATCACGGAGTAGGCGATGACCACGGCGAGCGTGAGGCCGAGGGTGACCGGCAGGTCCCGGTCGATCACCGAGTCGGAGATGGCCGATCCGAGGCCCGGCCATGAGAACACCGTCTCGGTGAGCACCGCCGCGCCGATGACGGTGCCGAAGTCGATGCCGATGAGCGTGATCACCGGGAGCATGGCGTTCCGAAGGCCGTGGCGGGTAACGATCGATCGCTCCCCGAGCCCCTTGGCCCGAGCGGTGCGCATGTAGTCGGCTCGCATCACCTCGAGCATCGAGCCACGCGTCATCCGAGCCGCGAGGGCGGTGGAGACGGCGGCCAGCGTGAGCGCGGGCAGGGCAAGATACCGCCACTGCTCCCCCGTCGGGATGAAGTAGAAGGCCCAGGTATCGGGGCCGAGCTGCGACGTCCGCAGGGCCATCCAGTCCGGCCAGCCCTGCTTGTTGGGCATGACCGCGAAGACGTATTGCAGGATGAAGCCCAACACGAACACCGGTATGGCCGACGCGGCGGCCGTGACGATCGTGGTGACGCGATCGGACATCGAATAGCGACGGATCGCGGACAGGATGCCCACCGGGATGCCGACGACGATCTCGATGAGGATCGCCCAGAACGCCAGGCGCAGGCTGTTGGGCAAGCGCTCGGTGAGGATGTCGTTGACGCTACGGCCGGTCTGGTAGGACTCGCCGAGATCCCAGTGGAGCACGGCGTTCCAGTAGTTCTTGAACTGCACGATCAACGGGTCGTCGAACCCATACCGCTCGTTGATCTGCTCGACCTGGATCGGGTCCGGCACCCGGTTGGCACCGCCGGCGATCAGGTTGGCCGGGTCGCCGGGGAGGGTGAAGAAGAGGAGGAAGAGGAACGAGATCGCGAAGAAGACCGTGGGAATGATGAGCAGGACGCGGCGTGTGATGTAGGCGGTCATGTGCGCTGGCTCCGGAGTGAGGTCGGGGGGCGCCGAAGCGCCCCCCGACCGGGTTCTACCTCACTACGAGTGGGTCACGCCTTGAATGCCACCTGCTCCCACAGGATCAGACCGAAGTTGGTCTGCGGGAAGGTGGCGATGTCGTCGCTGTAGGCGTAGTCGCCCAGGTACCAGTTCATCGGGATGACCCCGGTGTCGTCGTTCAGGAGGATGCTCTCCGCCTGCTGGAACAGCGCAGCTTGATCTTCAGGGTCAACCGTCTGCTTGCCCTCGCTGACGAGGGCGTCGAACTCCTCGTTGGAGAACGGGCCGAGGTTGTTGCCACCGATCGACGGGGTGCTGAACAGGTCGAACATGAAGTTGTCATACGTCGGGTAGTCGGCGAACCAACCGGCCCGGCAGATGGCGATGCAGCCCCCGGCGGCGAGATCGGAGAAGTAGGTCTCTCCGTTCATCGGCTGGGCGACGGCGTCGATGCCGATGGCCTTGAGGTTGTCGACGACGATCGCCGCGACCGGCTCATGTCCGGCATCCGCGTTGAACTGGAGCGGGATCGGCTCCGCGAGCGAGTTGCCCTCGGCCGTCCACTCGTCGAACAACGTCTGCGCCTGCTCCGGGTCGTACGCGCAGTACTCGCACAGGTCGGCCTTGAAGCCGGGGATGCCCTTCGGCGTGACGCCCGTGGAGACGGTGCGGCTGTTGCTGTACACCGCCTCGTTGATCTCGTCCCGGTTGACCGCGGCCGAGATGGCCTGGCGGAGCTTCAGGTTCTCGTCCCCGGCGACGGGGCCGTCCTCGGTGTTCATGACCCAGTGGTACGAGCCGAGGATGTTGACGTCGGTGGTGTTGCCGTAAGTGGCCTGGACGTCTGCGACCCGCGCAGGCGGGATGTTCGCGTTGTTGCCCTCGCCCGCCTCGAACGCGTTGAACGAGGTGTCGGGGTCGGCCGTCGTGCGGAACTCGATCGAGTCGAGGCGGTCATCCCAGGTCTCCTGGTTGTAGTCGCCGTTCCACTCGTCGTTCTTCACGAGCTTGATCACCTGGTCGGTGCGCGGCTCCGACATCTTGTAGGGCCCGTTGCCGAACATCGCCTGGTTCTCCCAGTCGGCTCCGGCTTCGATCGCCTCTGCCGGGACTGGGTAGAACAGCTGGAAGCCGGCGACCGCGGGGAAGTTCGAGTACGGCGCCGAGAGGGTGACCGTGAGGGTCATGGCCTCGTCGTCCGCGACGACACCGGAGATGGTGTGGTCGCTCGCAGGGTCGAGCGCTGCCTCGCCACCCTCGATGAAGGTGAGGAGGTAGCTGTAGTCACCGGCGAGAGCGGCGGCCCGCTCCCAGGACGCCTTGAAGGTGCTCGGCAGGATCTCCTCGCCGCCTGCGAAGGCCTGATCCGCGCGGATCGTGAACACCCACTCAGACGCATCGTCGTTGGCCTCGACGGACTCGGCGACATGGGGGACGATCTTCGGGTTGGCAGGATCGGTGGCGTCGATGTCGGTGAGACCGTCATAGATCGGGTTGTTGATCTGGTTGCCGTCGAGCGTGGAGTTCAGCGCAGGGTCGATGTGCTCGAGCGGATCCCCGACAACAGTGCCGAGATCGACGAAGTCACCGCCCGCTGCCCCTTGGACTTCGCTTCCGTCGGTGGTGTCCTCGGTGCTGTTGCTGCTGCTGCTGTCATCGCCGCACGCGGCGGCGACGAGCGTCAGCCCGAGGAAGAGAGCAAGGAGCTTCAGGCCCTTGCGCTTGAGTCTCACGTGGTGGACCTCCCTATGGCATGGTCAGGACGCCGCGAGGGTCAGGCCCCCGTTCGGCTCGTGCACCTCAGATCCGGACGTGATGAACCGGGCCGAGGCGAACGGCGGATGACGTTACCACCCCACGCGGCAACGCGGGGATCACCCGCAGGCGCAGGTGCCCAGAGAATCGCCCAGTCATTGGTCATCCAGCGCAGCCCGTCGCCAGATCGACGGCACACATCGGCCACCAACGCGTCGGTGACGTGCGCAGTTCGTCCAATCAGCGTTGGGCGAATGGACGGATCGTCCAGTACCCGGTCGAGCCCGACGTCTCAACGTCGGTACTGGACGATCCGGGCGAAATCGTCGGCCACGAGGCTCGCACCACCCACGAGCGCGCCGTCGATGTCCGGCTGGGCCATCAGCTCGGCGGCGTTGGTGGGCTTGACCGAACCGCCGTACTGGATCCGCACGGAAGCGGCCGCCTCGGCCCCGGCGGCGGTCGCGACGACCTCGCGCACCAGGCGGCACACCGACTGGGCGTCCTCCGCGCTGGCGGTGCGCCCGGTGCCGATCGCCCAGATCGGCTCGTAGGCGACGACCGACCCGGCGACCTGCGCGCCGCTGAGGCCCGCGAGGCCGGCCTGGACCTGGCCCGTCACCTTCGACTCGGTGGAGCCGGCCTCGCGCTCCTCGAGGGTCTCGCCGCAGCACAGGATCGGGGTCATGCCCCACTTGAGGATGGCCGTCACCTTTGCGTTCACCTGCTCATCGGTCTCGCCGAACAGCTCCCGGCGCTCCGAGTGGCCGGCGATCACGTAGCGGACGTCCAGCTTGGCGAGCATCGCCGGGGAGACCTCGCCGGTGAAGGCGCCCTGCTCCTCGGAGTGACAGGTCTGGGCCCCGAGAGCGATCGGGATGGGCTCCTTCTCGCTGATGAAGTAGGTCTGGACCGTGCGCAGGTCGGTGAAGGGCGGGTGCACCGAGACGTCCACGACATCGAAGTCGTCGGACGTGATGAGGTAGCTGAGCTTCTGCACGAGCTGCAGCGCCTCGAAGTGGTTGTGGTGCATCTTCCAGTTGCCGCTGATCAGCGGCTTGCGATCGGTCTCCGACATGCGGCGGAGGCTACGCGAGGGCGGCGCGGGACTCGGCACCAGGCTTCGCTCGGGAGGCTGGATAGCGTCGCTCCGGTGACCGCCCCCTCGGTGTGCGACGCACCGGCGCTGCGGCGAGCCACGCGTGGCGTGTACCTCGTCTTCATCGGTGCAGGCGTGACCTTCGCCTGCTGGGCCGCCCGGATCCCACAGGTGCGAGAGGAGCTCGGCCTGACGCCAGCCGCCCTCGGTCTGGTGCTGCTGGGCATCGCGGTCGGCTCGCTGATCGCACTGCCGTCCGCAGGCCTGATCGTCCACCACATCGGGTCGGCGAAGACGGTCGTCGTGATGTCGTTGATCTGCGCGACAGGCCTCGCGACCACCGCCCTCGGAGTCACGGTCGGCGTGGCGCCCGTGGTCATCGGCCTCATGCTCATGGGCTTCGGCAACGGCGCCTGGGACGTGGCCATGAACGTCGAGGCGGCAGCGGTCGAGCAGCAGCTCGGGCGCTCGATCATGTCCCGCTTCCACGCGTCCTACAGCGTGGGGACCGTCACCGGCGCACTGATCGGCGTCGCGATGAACGCGCTGCACGTGTCGGTCACGGCGAACTTGTTGATCGTCGCGCTGTTCGTCGCTGTCGCGATGCCGTTGTCGACGCGAGGGTTCCTGCCGGCCGGCACCGACACCCACGACGAGCCGCGTGGGCGGCGTCATCCGCTCAAGGCCTGGACCGAGCCGCGCACCCTGCTCATCGGCCTGTTCGTGTTGACGATGGCGTTCGCGGAGGGCACCGCCAACGACTGGATCGGCGTCGCGATGATCGACGGCCATGGCGCGACCGCACCGCTCGGGTCCCTGGCCTACGGCGTGTTCGCTGCCTCGATGACCATCGGCCGCTGGAGCGGCACGCCGCTCCTCGACCGGTTCGGACGCGTCCCCGTGCTGCGGATCTCAGCAGGGACCGCCCTGATCGGCCTGCTGATCGTGGTCTTCGGGCCCAACCTGGTGACCGCGATGGTCGGCACCGTCCTGTGGGGCCTGGGCACCGCGCTCGGCTTTCCCGTGGGGATGAGCGCGGCCGCTGACGAGCCGCGCAACGCAGCCGGACGGGTCAGCGTCGTCGCGACCATCGGGTACGTCGCCTTCCTCGCCGGCCCGCCGCTGGTCGGGCTCATCGGCAATGAGGCTGGTGTCCTACGAGCGCTCAGCGTCACGGCCGGGCTGCTGGCCGTCGGCCTGCTGCTCGCCGGAGCAACCCGACCGATTGCCGGTGCGCACCTCGATCAGCAGACCGCAGGCCGCAGCCCCGATCGAGCGTGACCTCCCGAGCAGGTCCGCCCGCGAGCGCGTCACGTGGGCTTCCAGCTCTCCCTGAGCGCGGCCAGCCCCGGCAGGTCGCCGTGCTCGAGGAGCTCGAGCGACGCGCCGCCGCCGGTGCTGATGTGGTCGATCCGGTCTGCGAGGCCGAACTCGGCGACCGCGGCGGCGGAGTCTCCCCCACCGACGACCGTGAAGCCGTGGGACTCGGCCACGGCCTCGGCGAGCGTGCGGGTGCCGGCCGCGAAGCGCGGGTCCTCGAACACGCCCATCGGTCCGTTCCAGAAGACGGTGCGGGCGTCGAGCACCGCGTCGGCGAAGTCGGCCGAGGTGCCGGGCCCGATGTCGAGGCCCGTCCACCCGTCGGGCACCTCGACGCCGAGCTGGCGCACCTCCCCACCTGCGGCCGGCTCACCGATCTTGCCGCCCGGCCCGAGCGCGGTGACGTCGGAGGGGAGACGGATGGCGGCCCCACCGTCGAGGAGGGCCTTGCACGTCGCGACCATGTCGTCCTCGCAGAGCGAGGACCCGACGTGGTGGCCCTGGGCCTTCAAGAACGTGAAGCACATCCCACCGCCGATGAGGACCTCGTCGGCCACCTCCAGGAGGGCGGCGATCACCTTGAGCTTGTCGCTCACCTTCGACCCGCCGAGCACCGCGACGAACGGACGGGTGGGGTGCTCCCGAAGCCCGCCGAGGACCTCCACCTCCTTGGCCAGCAGCCGGCCCGCCGCGCTGGGCAGGTGCCGCGGCGGGCCCACGATGGAGGCGTGAGCCCGGTGCGATGCCCCGAAGGCGTCGTTGACGTAGGCGTCGAAGCCGTCGATCAGGCGGGCCACGAAGGCGGGATCGTTGCCCTCCTCCCCCGGGTCGAACCGCAGGTTCTCCAGCAGCTCGACCCCGGGTGCCAGCTCGGCCAGGCGGGCGCGGATGGGCGCGACGGAGTAGCGCTCGTCGGGCTTGCCCTTCGGGCGACCGAAGTGGGTCGCCGCGACCACGGTGGCCCCGTGGTCCTGGAGCCAGGCGACCGTCGGCAGCGCGGCGCGGATGCGAAGGTCGTCCGTGATCACCCCGTCGTGGACGGGCACGTTGAAGTCGGCGCGCAGGAGCACCCGCTTGCCCTCGAGGGGCGGCAGGTCCTCCAGGGTGGGGACGCCGAATTCGGCCAAGGCCCTAGCCCTTGAGCTTGCCGCCGGTGATCTCGATCAGGTCGACCAGGCGGTTCGAGTAGCCCCACTCGTTGTCGTACCAGCCCATGACCTTGACGAGGTTGCCATTGGCCATGGTGATGGGAGCGTCGAACGTGCATGAGGCCGGTGACCCGATGATGTCGGAGCTCACGATCGGATCCTCGTTGTAGACGAGGACCTTGGCCAGCGGGCCGCTCTCGGCGGCTGCCTTGAAGGCGGCGTTGACCTCGTCGACGGTGACGTCCTTGGCGAGGAGCCCCGTGAAGTCGGTGATCGAGCCGTCGGGCACCGGCACCCGCAGCGAGGTGCCGTCCAGCTTCCCCTTCATCGACTCCAGCACCAGGGCGGTGGCTCGGGCCGCGCCGGTGGAGCTGGGGATGATGTTGACGGCCGCGGCCCTCGCCTCGCGAAGGTCCTTCGACGGGCCGTCGACGATGGCCTGGGTGCCCGTGTAGGCGTGAACCGTGGTCATGAGCCCCTTCTCCACGCCGAAGGCGTCGTCGAGCACCTTGACCATCGGGACGAAGCAGTTCGTCGTGCAGGAGGCGTTGGACACGACCTTGTGCTGCGACGGGTCGAAGGTGTCGTCGTTGACGCCGACCACGAAGGTGGCGTCGGCGCCCGCGGACGGGGCGGACACGATCACGAACGGCGCCCCGGCGTCCAGGTGCATCGAGGCCTGCTCCTTGCTGGAGAAGATCCCTGTGGACTCGATCACCATGTCGACCCCGAGATCACCCCACGGCAGCGCCTTCGGGTCGCGCTCAGCCAGGATCTTGATCTCGTCACCGTCCACGACGATGCCGGTGTCGGTGGCACGGATGTCCGCGTCCCAGGTGCCGAACACCGAGTCGCGGTGGAGCAGGTGGGCCATGAGCTCCTTGGAACCGAGGTCGTTGGCGGCCACGAAGTCGATGTCCGCGCCCCGCTGCTTGGCGGCCCGGAAGAAGTTCCGGCCGATGCGACCGAATCCGTTGATGCCGACGCGGATGCTCATCAGGAGTGCTCCTTGGGTCAGAGGGGGACGCGGTCCAATCCGAGCAGATCGGGCCGCCGGGTTCCAGTTCAGCCGTCGGTCGTCTTGCCGACGTCGCGGTGGACGACCGTCGGGTCGACCCCCCGCGCTCGCAGGAGGTCCGCCACGGCCTCCGCGATGGCCACGGAGCGATGCCGTCCACCGGTGCAGCCGAAGGCCAGCGTGAGGTACGCCTTGCCTTCCGCCACGTAGGCGGGCAGCAGGAGGCCGAGCAGCTCGTCGAGGTGGCGCACGAACGCTCCTGCCGCCTCCTGCTCGAGGACGTAGCGACGGACGGCGTCGTCCAGTCCCGTGAGCGGCCGGAGCTCCTCGATCCAGTGCGGGTTGGGAAGGAACCGGCAGTCGAGCACGACGTCGACGTCGACCGGGAGGCCGTGCTTGTAGCCGAACGACACGATGCGCGTCTGCATGCCGTCGTCCGCCCGGTCCTCGCCGAACAGGCCGAGGATGCGGGTGTGCAGCTCGTGCACGTTGAGCGCCGAGGTGTCGACGACGACATCGGCCTCGGCCTTCACGGGCTCGAGCAGCGCGCGCTCCCGCTCGATGGCGTCGGCGAGGCCCTCGCCCGCGGCGAGGAGGGGATGCCGCCGTCGGGTGCTCTCGTAGCGACGGACGAGGACCTCGGTGCTCGCATCGAGGTAGAGCTGCCGCACCCGAGCGCCGGACGACCGCAGCGCGGCGAGCCTCGGCATCAGCTCCGGGCTGTGGGCGCCGGCACCGACGACGAGCGCCACCCGGGGTGTGTCAGAGCTGGGGGCCCGGACGAGCTCCGCCACCTTCGGGATGAGCTCCGACGGCAGGTTGTCGATCACGAACCAGCCGAGGTCCTCCAGACCATCGGCGGCCTGCGAGCGCCCGGCTCCGGACAGCCCGGTGATGATCACGAACTCACTCATGGATCGGTCCTCGTGCCTTCTCGCAACGGAGGAAGAGGAGCCGTGGGATCGTCGCCGCGGCCGCGTACTCGGCCGCCCGGGCCAGGAAGCCGGAAGGCGGTGCGGGCTCCTCCATCCGCTGCAGCATCAGGCCGCTCGACGCGAGCGCGTTGAGGTACCGGGACAGCGGCCGGTGGATGAACGGGATGAACACTCCCTTCTCCACCTCCTCGATCGTCTCGTCCTCGACGAGGTAGGGACCGATGCGCCAGTACTGCTCGGGTGGGTCGAGCACCTGGTCGTCGATCCACCCGCTGTTCGGTGTCTGCAGCAGCGGGTGGTTGAGGAAGAACAGGAAGCGTCCGCCGGGCTCCAGCACGCGCGCCACCTCCGTGATGGCCCGGTCGACCTCGCGGATGTGCTCGAACACGAGGCACGCCACGACGGCATCGAACGAGCCGTCGGCGAAGGGCAGATCGCTCGCACCCGCCCGGCTGTAGGCAGGTCCGCCGGCCCGCTTCGCCGCCTCCGCCACCTGGGCCCACGTCGGATCGATCCCGACCGCCGTCGCCGCACCGCCGTGCACCGCCAGCCGCGCGACCTGGCCCTCGCCGCACCCCACGTCGAGCACCCGACGTGACCCGCTCAGGTGCTGGGCGGCCAGCGGGAGGATCTGCTCCTCGTACTCCGGGTCGACGCCCTCGGTGAACCCGTCCTGCCACCAGCGGGCATGCGCCTCCCAGAGGTCCTCGCTCACGCGAGAGGACTCGCATCCCAGCCGGCGTCCACCACGATCGCAGGCTACGCCCCGCCGTGGAGCCGTTGGTCGACGGCCCGGGCGACGTCGCTCGGCAGCCACGAGAGCGCGTCGAGCTCCTCGAGCGACGCCCGCTGCACCGCTCGCACCCCACCGAGCTCCTTGATCAATCGCTTCTTGCGCACCTCCCCCAGACCGGGGATGCCGTCGAGGACGCTCGCCGTCATGCGCTTCCCACGGAGCTCGCGGTGATAGGTGATGGCGAAGCGATGCGACTCGTCGCGGATCCGCTGCAGCAGGTAGAGGGCCTCTGACTGCCGCGGCAAGCGGATCGGATCGGCCTCACCCGGCACGTAGACCTCCTCGAAGCGCTTGGCCAGCGAGGCGACGGGGATCTCCTCGGCCAGCCCGAGCTCGTCGAGCACGCGGACCGCCACGCTCAGCTGTCCCTTGCCGCCGTCGACGAGCAGGAGCTGGGGCGGGTAGGAGAACTTCCCGGGGGTGTCGCCGACGGGCTGGCGGCGCTCCGCGAGGTAGGCGGTGAGGCGACGGGTGAGCACCTGCTCCATGGCGGCGAAGTCGTCGTTGCCCTGGTCGCCCTTGATCTTGAACCGGCGGTACTCGGACTTCTTCGGCAGCCCGTCCTCCACGACCACCATCGAGCCGACGTAGTCGGTGCCCTGCAGGTGGCTCATGTCGTAGCACTCGATGCGCAGCGGAGCCGCCGGCAGCCCGAGGTGCTCCTGCAGCTCGTTGAGCGCCCGCGCCCGGCTGTTGTGGTCGCTGGCCCGGCGCAGCCGATGCCGGACGAACTCCTCCTGCGCGTTGCGCGTCACGGTCGCCTGCAGATCGCGCTTGGCCCCTCGTTGCGGTACCCGCACCGTCACCTTCGAGCCCCGGAGCGACGTGAGCCACGCCTCGTAGAGATCGGTGTCGTCCGGCTCGGTGGGAACCAGCACGGCCTTCGGGATCCCTTGGGGCGGATCGTCGTACAGCCGCTCGACGACGCTGCCCACCAGCTCGCTCGGGCTCAGGTCCTCGACCTTGTCGACGATGAACCCCTTGCGCCCGACGACACGGCCCTTGCGCACCAGGAAGACCTGCACGGCCGCTTCGAGCTCGTCGTCGGCGATGCCCAGCACGTCGAGGTCCTCTGAGCGCTCCGCCACCATCTGCTGCTTCTCGATGGCCTTCTGCACGCTCGTGAGGCGGTCGCGCAGGCGGGCCGCCTGCTCGAACTCCAGGTCGCCGGCGGCCTCGTGCATCCGGGTCTCCAGCTCCTGGACGACCGAGTCGGTGTCACCGTCGAGGAACTCGAGCAGGGCCTCCACGTGCTGGTCGTACTCCTCCTTCGTCACCTCGCCGACGCACGGACCCGAGCACTTCTCGATGTGGAACAGGAGGCACGGCCGCCCGAGCCGCTCGTGCTGGGCGAACTTGTTGTCCGAACAGGTGCGCAGCGGGAAGGTGCGCAGCAGCAGGTCGAGGGTCTCCCGGATCGCGTAGGCGTGCCCGTAGGGACCGAAGTACCGCACGCCCTTCCGCTTCCGACCCCGCATCACCATGGGCCGGGGCCACTCGTCGTCCAGCGTGACGGCGAGGAAGGGATAGCTCTTGTCGTCGCGCAGACGCACGTTGAAGCGCGGCTGGTGGCTCTTGATGAGGGTGTTCTCCAGCATCAGGGCCTCGACGTCGTTCCGAACCTGGATCCACTCGACCGTCTCGGCCGCGGCCACCATCGACGCCGTGCGCGGCGGCAGGTTCCTCGGGCTCTGGAAGTAGTTGCTGAGCCGCTGGCGGAGGGACCGGGCCTTGCCGACGTAGATGACGCGCCCGTCGCGATCCTTGAACTGGTAGGAACCCGGCGCGTCAGGGATCGAGCCGGTGGGAGGGCGTTGCACCATCGATCCGAGGATACGTAGCGCGCTCGTATGCTCCGCTCGATGCCCGAACTGTCTCCGCCCGTGCGCGTCGCACTCGGCTCGGTGGCGTTCGTCGTCGCGATCCTGGGGGCGATCCTGCTCTCCGGTGCGCTGAGCCCGGTCGACCTCCTCGCGCCGGCACGCGACGGTCAAGGCGGCGAGATCATGGTGGAGGACTTCGGTCCCGATGCGATCCGCGAGGGGGACCCGTTCGACGGGCAGTACATCTACGTCACCGCTCGCCTGCTGCCTGATCTCGACGAGATCGCCGACGTGATCACCGAGTCGAGCTACCGCCTTCCGCGCATCCTGCACCCGCTGCTCGCGAGCCCGGCGGGGTCCGGCAACCCGCTCGTCTTCGCCTTGCAGGCGTGGAACCTCGTCGGACTGGGCCTCCTCACCTGGGCGATGGCAGACCTCCTCCAGCGCTACGGCTTCCCGGCTCGCTGGGCTGTGGCGGCTCCGGTCGCCAGCGCGCTCGCGCTCCTGCTCACCACGAGCGAACCGCTCGCGTTCGGGCTCGGGATGGCCGGACTGGCGCTGGCCGATCGCGGCCGGCTCCTCCCCGCGACCGCCCTGCTCGCGCTTGGAGGTCTCACGAGGGAGTCAGCGCTCACGCTCGCCGTGGCCACCGGCCTGGTGCTGTGGTTCGAGCACCGCCGACGCGGCGCCGCGATCGCGGTCGTCGCCGCCGCCAGCCTGCCGACGGTCGCATGGTGGGCCTACGTCCAGACGATCACCGAGGCTTCGAGGGTGCCTCTGGCGCCGATGGGCATCCTGCACCTCGGCGAGCAGTGGGCCCCCAACGCGGTCGCGGCCCTCCTCGCCCTCGCCCTGATGGTGATCGCGATCGTCGCCTGGTGGGACGTCCCACCCTTCCGCTGGCTCGCTCTCGCCTTCGCGGCCTGGATCCCGGTCTACGAGGACGTCGCCTTCAAGATCGTCGGTCTCCCGCGCCTCTCGATCCCGTCCATCGCCCTCGGCCTCGCCGGCCTGGTGCGGTGGCGAACGCAGTCCCGGTCAGGGGAACAGGTCGCCGTTGCCGCCGGTTGATCCGGAGGCAGCCGCTACGCTGCAAGCACGCCGGCCCGGCATCCGGCGACATATCGGTTCCGGGGACGACATCCCCGCGGGAGAGGCGACCGGGCTGTCCCCGCCGTCCGCAGACCGGAGCCACCGACCCGTGGAGGGCCCGACAACATGCTCCGACTGCAAGCGCCGCTGGACGACCGGTACGCCGACGCCTCCCCTGACGACCTCATCGCCAGGATCGAGGCCGCCAAGGCTGCGCTGGGCGATCGGGTCTTCATCCTCGGACACCACTACCAGCGCGACGAGGTGATCCGTTGGGCCGATGCTCGGGGTGACAGCTACCGCCTCTCCGTGCTCGCCCAGGAGCACGACGAAGCCGAGTTCATCGTCTTCTGCGGCGTGCACTTCATGGCCGAGTCCGCCGACGTGCTGACCGGCGACCACCAGACCGTGATCCTGCCCGACCTCAACGCCGGCTGCTCCATGGCCGACATGGCCGACCTCGACGAGGTGGAGGAGGCATGGGACGCGCTCGCCGCCGTCACCGACATCGAGCAGGTCATCCCGATCACCTACATGAACTCGTCGGCGGCACTGAAGGCGTTCGTGGGCCGCAACGGCGGGGCCGTGTGCACCTCGACCAATGCCCGGGCCGTGCTCGACTGGGCGCTCGGCCAGGGCCCACGCGCCGGCCTGGCCTCGTCGGCGCCACCGGCAGCGGCGACAAGGTGCTCTTCTTCCCCGACCAGCACCTCGGGCGCAACACCGGGCTGGCCATGGGCTACGACCTCGACGACATGCGGGTGTGGAACCCACGCCTCGAGCGGGGCGGGCTCACGGAGGCGGAGTGCAAGGACGCCACGCTGCTCCTCTGGAAGGGCCACTGCTCGGTGCACCAGCGCTTCCTGCCCGAGCACGTCGAGGCCTTCCGAGCCGAGCACCCCGACGGCATCGTCGTCACCCACCCGGAGTGCCGGTACGACACGTGCCAGCTGGCGGATCACGTCGGCTCCACAGACTTCATCATCCGGACCGTGAACGAAGCCCCTGCCGGCTCGGTGATCGGCGTCGGCACCGAGATCCACCTCGTGAACCGGCTCGACGACGAGACCCCGGACAAGACCGTCGTGTCGCTCGACCCGCTGGTGTGCCCGTGCTCGACCATGTTCCGGATCGATGCTCCCCACCTGTGCTGGGTGCTGGAGAATCTCGTCGAGGGCGAGGTGGTGAACCAGATCACCGTGGATCCCGACACCACGGAGTGGGCGAGGGTCGCCTTGCAGCGGATGCTGGAGATCGTCTGAGCCGACACCGCCATGCGGCAAGATGGCGGTCGTATGGATCTCAACGGCGCGACCATCCTCCTCACCGGCGGCACCGGATCGTTCGGCACCGCCTTCGTCGAGCGGGCCCTGCAGGATCTCCCCGACTCGGTCGTGCGCATCTTCTCGCGCGACGAGCTCAAGCAATCCGAGATGCAGGCCCGCTTCGGGCACCATGAGAACCTGCGGTTCTTCGTCGGCGACGTCCGGAACCGCAGCCGGCTGACACGAGCCATGCACGGGGCCGACATCGTGATCCACGCCGCCGCCATGAAGCAGGTGCCGGCCTGCGAGTACAACCCCTTCGAGGCGGTACAGACGAACATCCTCGGCTCCCAGCACATCGTCGACGCGGCGATCGACACCGGCGTCCGCCAGGTCGTCGCGCTGTCGACGGACAAGGCCGTCAACCCCGTCAACCTCTACGGCGCCACCAAGCTGTGCGAGGAGAAGATCATCGTGCAGGGCAACGCGTACGCCGCCCATTCGAACACGATCCTCTCGTGCGTCCGCTACGGGAACGTCGTCGGATCACGGGGCTCAGTGGTCCCGCTCTTCCGTTCGCAGGTCGCGGAGGGCCGGCTCACGATCACCGACGAGCGGATGACCCGCTTCTGGATCACCCTGGACCAGGCGGTCGACCTCGTGCTCTTCGCTCTCGAACATGCAGTCGGTGGAGAGGTGTTCATCCCCAAGATCCCCTCGATGCGCGTCCCCGACCTCGCGGCGGCCATGGCGCCCGGGCTGCCGGTCGAGATCATCGGGATCCGTCCCGGCGAGAAGCTGCACGAGGTCCTCATCACCGCGGACGAGAGCCGCCACACGATCGATGCGGGAGATGTCTACGTCGTGCTCCCCGAGCACCCCTGGTGGAACGAGCAGCCCGGGCTGGCTGGATGGCAAGCCGGTGACGGACGGCTTCGCCTACGCGAGCGACACCAACGACTGGTGGCTCGACACGCGGCGAGCTCGTCGCCTACCTGCCTGCGAGCCTGATCCGGAACCACGCCGTGATCCCGTACGGTCGACAGTCCATCTCCGAGGAGGACATCGACGCCGTCGTCGCCGTGCTCCGGGGCGATTGGCTCACCCAGGGTCCCGACGGTCGACGCGTTCGAGGCACGTCTGTGCGAGATCACCGGCGCCGCCCACGCGGTGGCCTTCACAAGCGGCACCGCGGCGCTCCACGGAGCCGCCGCGGTCAGCCGGCCTCGGGCCCGGGGACGGTGGTCGGCACCTCGTCGCTCACGTTCTCGGCGAGCGCCGCGTGCGCCCGCTACGTCGGAGCGCGAAGCGACACTGCTCGACATCGACCCGACACCCTCAACGTCGACCCGGCGTCCGTGCCCGAGGGACTCGACGCGCTCGTGGCGGTGCACTACGCGGGGCTCCCCATGGACCTGGGCTCGCCTCGCGAATCGCCCAGCGGTCGTGATCGAGGACGCCGCCCACGCCCTCGGCGCGCTGACCCCGGACGGGCCCGTCGGGAACTGCGCCCACAGCGACATGTGCTGCCTGTCGTTCCACCCCGTCAAGCCGATCACCACCGCCGAGGGCGGCGCGGTGACCACCAACGACGACTGCGCTCGCGGAGGAGCTGCGACGGTTCCGCAACCACGGCATCGAGCGGATGCCCGAGCAGGGCGGCTGGTACTACGAGATCCACAAGCTCGGCTACAACTACCGCCTCACCGACCTGCAGGCCGCGCTCGGCCTCAGCCAGCTCGGCCAGCTCGACGAGCTTCATCGAACGCCGCAACACGATCGCCGATCGCTATCGGTCGGCACTGTCCGGACTGCCCCGTCGACGCTCCCGCCCGGCGCGCCCCCGAGGCTGGCGTCACGGCTACCACCTGTTTCGCGATTCGTGTGGACGATCGTCGGCGGGTCTTCGACGGCCTCCGCGACGCGGGAATCGGCGTGCAGGTCCACTACGTCCCGCTGCATCGACAACCCGTCTACGCGGACCTCGGCTTCACCCCGAAGGACCTTCCCGACGCCGAACGCGGCCTACCAGCGGCTGATCTCGCTTCCGATGCATCCAGGGCTCCGCGACGCCGAGCAGACGCAGGTGATCGAGGTGCTCGAGCGACTGGTGAGCTGATGGGACGGGGCGTGACGGTGGTGGTGCAGGCACGGATGGGATCGTCCCGGCTGCCCGGCAAGGTCCTGGCCGACCTGGCGGGACGGCCGATGCTTCGTCTCCAGCTCGATCGGCTGCAGGGGCTCGAGGTCGACCGGGTCGTGGTCGCCACGAGCTCGCTGTCGACCGACGACCCCATCGTGGACCTGGTGCATGGCACGGACGCCGAGGTGGTCCGCGGTCCGGAGACGGACGTGCTGCGCGCGCTTCGGGCTGGTGCTGGATCGCTTCGATCCGGAGACGATCGTTCGGCTCACCGGCGATTGCCCGCTCACGGACCCTCACATCGTGATGAGCACGCTTGACCTCCACCACCGCTCGGGTGCGGACTACACGAGCAACGTGCTTCCGCGATCCTTCCCGAAGGGGCTCGACGTCGAGGTCGCATCGGCCCGACGCACTGGCAGCCGCCGTCGACGAGGCCGTCGACGCGTATGACCGGGAGCATGTGACGCCCTTCCTCTACCAGCACCCGGAGCGCTTCACGATCGCCAACCTCGAGAGTGGGGAAGATCTCGGGGACCTCGGGTGGACGGTCGACACGGCGGCGGACCTCGAACGGATCAGCCAGATGGTCCGCCTGTTGGAGGATCCAGCGAGGGCGGCGTGGACGGAGATCCTGGCGGCTGTCCGAGCGGCCGGGCTCGTCAGCTGAGGAGCAGGTCGTCGGTCATGGGTGTCCCCCGGCGGATGGCACGGCTCGCACGCTGGCCCAACACCTCCCCCATGCGCTTGGGGGCCATCCCACCTGCCGGCCGGATGGCCCGCACGTTCTCCATCGAGAAGGTGTCACCCTCCGCCAGGTCCTCGACGACGTAGAGGCTCCGCCGGAACGCCAGGCTCGGCCGCTCCGAAGGTGACGGCCCGAACCGCACCACGCCTCTCACTGCCGCCGCCGCCCGGACGTCCACCACCAATGCCGCGAGCTCGGCTGGTTCAGCGGAGAAGGCCGCGTCGGGCCCCCCGTCCGATCGAGCGGCGATCAGGTGCTTCTCCACCACGCAGGCCCCGAGTCCAGTTGCGACGACAGCGGCCATCGAACCGGGGCTGTGATCGGACAAGCCGATCGGTACCTGCCAGCGCCGGACCATCTCAGGGATCGTGCGGAGATCCATCTCCGCAGGATCAGCTGGATACGCGCTGTTGCACCGCAGCAGGAGGATGCCGCCATCGCCCCCGTCGCGGGCCGCTTCGACCGCCTCCTCGATCTCGTCGGCGATCGCCATGCCGGTCGAGATGATCAACGGCCTGTCCGTCGACGCCGCGTAGCGGATCAAGTCGAGATCGACGACCTCGAACGAGGCGATCTTGTACGCCGGAGGGTCGAACTGTTCGAGGAAGTCAACCGCCGAACGGTCGAACGGCGTCGAGAAGCACGCGAGACCAAGCGAGGCGGCCAGGTCGAAGAGCGGGGCGTGCCACTCCCATGGTGTCTGCGCCTCCTCGTAGAGCTCGTGGAGGCTGCGCCCTGCCCAGATCGTGCCCTCGCCCACGAGGAACGGGGGTTCAGCCAGATCGAGTGTCATGCCGTCCGGCGTGTACGTCTGGAGCTTGACGGCGTCGACCCCGGCCTCCGCCGCCAGCCGAACGATCCGTTCGGCCGCAGCCAGCGATCCTCCATGGTTGGCTGACACCTCGGCGATCACGTAGGGAGCGTGGCCGTCCCCGACCCGCCGTCCTCCGAGGGGAAGCTCCAGCCGCAGATCAGGCAAGTCGTGCGTCGCCATTGAGGAACCGAGCGTACCTGAGCACCTGCGGATCATCGGTCGAACGCTCGGCGAAGTCGGCATCGAGGAAGGACTGCACGGAGCCGCGATTTCCCGACTTGATCCGAGCCTCGATGATGGCCTCGCCACGCACGGCCGCCCACCGTCGGCAGCCAGCGTCGACGAGGGCACCGCCCCACCCCTGCCGGCGGCGCTCCGGGGCGACGGTGACACCGACTTCCACGAGCCCTTGGGGTCGCGGGTCGAACCGCACGAGACCAACGTCATGGCCCGAAGCATCGAGGGCGATGTAGGTCGCCGCATCTGTCCGACGCAGGCGTGCCGCCAGCCAGGCGGTGTGCTCGTCCCACGAGATCGGCGCCGACGAGAAGGACGCCTCCCTCGTGGCGGGGTCGTTGCTCCACCGATAGATGCGCTCGGCATCGTCCGGAGATGCCTCCCGACACCTCAGGAGATCGGCTCGAAGTCGGCAGACGACCCGGCGAGCTCCCAGGCCATCGACGAGCGCGCGACCTGCGCTCACCATGTGTTCTCGCCGAACAGGGTCATCTGCGAGCGCCCGCAGCGCGTCCACGACCGCTGCTGCTTCGGCGTCGACGTGATCAGCGGCGCCGGCCAGCGCCATGTGCGATGCCACGGGCTCCTGGTTCGGCGCGACGGCGACGAGCACCGCGGGCACGCCTCGACAGCAGAGCTCCCAGCTCACCGTGCCGGCGGCGGCGAACGCCAGGTCGGCAGCGGCGAGGGCGGCGGGCACATCATCACCACCCCCGATGACACGGACCGAAAGGTGACCGAGGCGAGGGTCGGTCGCGACCGCCTGACCCAACTGCTGCACCTCAGCGGACGGTGCTCCGCCCAGCACCACGACCAGGCGGCGGGCTCGGTCGAGCACCTCGCCGTCGGCACCCGGAATGCAGAGCTCGCGCCGGAGCAAGGCATACCGGGGGCCGAGGAGCACGGCCGATGCCTGTGGGTACGAACCGGCGTCGACTCCGAGGTTGTGGTCCACCACCAAGTCAGCGCCTCTGCCGCCGGTGCCAGCGCCACCACGGTCGTCGATCAGGAGGGTGGAGCCCTGTCCGGTGTGTCGATCTGCTTCAGGCAGGTCGTACCCATCGCTGGCCCACCAGTCCACCGCGACCGGTGCAGCCGCCGGATCGGTGATGGCACATCCCTCGGCCAGGAAGCGTTCAGACCAGAACACGGGGGGATCGACGGTCACGAGCACGGCATCTCCCCGACGATCCCGCCATCCCTGCACCAGGGCGAGGGCTCTGGCAAGGTGACCGACCCCGATCCCAGGCCCGCCGTCGGCGCGAACGGCGAGGAGCGGCGGGACCGGCACGACCGGCACGGTACCGCCGTGCTCTTCCGACGGCGCGCGAACATGGCGTGGTCAGGGTCGTCCGGCCGTCATCCATCAGGCCCTTCAGCTGTCGAGGAGCTCCTCCCGTGATCCGCTACTGCACGAACTGCGTCATGCCGGAGACCAAGCCCGACATCCTCTTCGACGAGCGTGGTGTGTGCAGTGCCTGTCGGCACTTCGCGGATCGGGTGGACATTGACTGGGGCGAGCGGCACATCGAGCTCGAAGCGATCCTCGAGCGCTATCGGTCCCACGACCGCAGCCGCTACGACTGCATCATCCCCGTCAGCGGCGGGAAGGACTCGACGTTTCAGACGCTGCGGGTTCTGGAGCTGGGCATGAACCCCCTGTGCGTGACCGCCACCACGGACAAGCTGACGGAGGTCGGCCGTCGCAACCTGGCAAACATCCGCGAGCTGGGAGTCGATCACGTCGAGGTGTCCACCAACCCGGTCGTCCGCCGGCGGATCAACCACCTCGCGCTGACGCAGATCGGAGACATCTCGTGGCCGGAGCACGTTGCCATCTTCACGATCCCCATCCGGGTATCGGTTCAGATCGCGCGTGCCCCTCATCATCTGGGGTGAGAACTCCCAGAACGAGTACGGCGGGCCAGCGGCGGCGGCGAAGGACAACGTCCTGACCCGCCGCTGGCTCGAGGAGTTCGGGGGCCTCCTCGGGCTGCGCGTGAGCGACCTGATCGGGCAGCACGGGATCGAGCGCCACCACTTGATCCAGTTCACCTACCCCACCGACGAGGAGCTCGCCGACGTGGGGGTCACGGGGATCTTCCTCGGGTACTACCTGCCTTGGGACGGTTGGGCCAACGCACTCGTCGCGCAAGCGCACGGGTTCGAGACGTGGCCGCTTCCGGTGGACGGATCGATCGTCAACTACGAGAACCTCGACAACGCTCAAACGGGCATCCACGACTACTTCAAGTTCCTCAAGTACGGGTTCGGGCGAAGCACCGATCTTGCGTGCATGATGATCCGACGTGGACGGTTGAATCGTTCCGACGCGGTCGACCTGGTGAGGCGTCACGACGGCAGGTTCCCCCACTCCTACCTGGGCGTCACGCTCGACGAGATCCTCCACGACATCGGCATGACGATGGACGATTTCGTTGCGGTCTGTGATCGGTTCACGAACAAGCGGCTGTTCGTCACCGACCGCCACGGCGCCCTCGTGCGAGACGCCGACGGGAACCTGACCCGCACGAACGACGACAACCCCGTGGATGCCACGTGACCGACGTCGTCGTCGTCGACTACGGCGTGTGCAACCTCGACTCCGTTCGTCGAGCGCTCGAGGAGTGCGGCGCGATCGTCGAGGTGTCAGGCGATCCCGCCGCGCTCGCGCGGGCGGACCGCATCCTGCTGCCCGGCGTCGGTGCCTTCCCGGCGGCGATGCGGAACCTCGAGGAGCGCGGGCTGGCTGATGCCATCGTCCACGAGGCGCAGGCGGGAGCGCCACTTCTCGGCATCTGCCTTGGAATGCAGCTGCTGGCCAGCCGCGGGACCGAGGCCGGTGGAGCGGACGGGCTCGGGCTGGTGCCCGGCGTCGTCGAGCGTCTCCAGCCGACCGTGGCCGAGCGGCGGATCCCTCATGTCGGCTGGAACGAGGTGAACCCGGCGCCCGATCAGCCCTTGTTCGCCGGCCTCGAGGCGGGTACCGACTTCTACTTCGTTCACAGCTTCCACCTTCGCTGTGACTCGGATGCCTCGGTCGCGGCCACCACCCCCTACGTCGGCGGGTTCACCTCAGCCGTACGCCGGGGGGCAGTGCACGGCGTGCAGTTCCATCCTGAGAAGAGCCAGGCGGCAGGATTCGCGCTGCTCCGCAACTTCCTGCGCCTCTGACCGTGCTGAAGACCCGCATCATCCCCACGCTGCTGTACCAGCGACTTCGGCCTCGTCAAGGGGGTGAGGTTCGACTCTCGTCGCGCCGTGGGTGGCGCGATGCAGGCAATCAAGGTCTACAACCTTCGTGGCGTCGATGAGCTGGTGTTCCTCGACGTGACCGCGACGACCGACGGGCGGCCTCCCGACTTCGAGCTCATCGATGAGCTCGCTGACGAGTGCTTCATGCCCTTCACCGTCGGCGGGGGGATCCGTGAGCTCGACGAGATCGCGCACCTCCTGGCGGTGGGGGCAGACAAGGTCGCCATCGGCACGGCTCTGGTCGAAGATCCCACGCTCATCCAACGTGCCGCCGATCGCTTCGGCAGCCAATGCATCGTCGGGGTCATCGACGTGCGTCGAGACGAGGATTCGCGTCCAACCGTGTGGACTCGTTCGGGGGTGAAGCGGACGGGTGCCGACCCCCTGGAGCTCGCCGTCGAGTGCCAGAGACTCGGCGCCGGGGAGCTCCTGCTCCAGTCGATCGATCGGGACGGGACGATGACGGGCTATGACATCGACCTCGTCCAGTCCATCAGTCACGAGGTCTCCGTCCCCGTCATCGCGTCTGGGGGCGCGGGCGGCTACCAGCACATGGCGGACGTGATCCTCCAGGGCGGTGCGGCCGCCGTCGCCGCGGCCAGCATCTTCCACTTCACGGAGTGCACGCCGATGGAGGCCAAGGAGCATCTGCGGGCGAGCGGTGTGCCTGTGCGAAAGTAGCGGCGTGACGGATCGACGGGACACGACCGAGGCCGAGCGGCTCGAAGGGCTCTGGTCCGGCGAGTTCGGCGATGAGTACGTCGAGCGCAACGCCGCGTCGTACGACGTCCGGCAGGGGTTCTGGCGGTCGGTGGTCGAGACCACCGGCTGCTCGTCGGTGCTCGAGATCGGCTGCAACGTCGGTGGCAACCTCCGATGGCTCGCTCCCCTCCTTCCCGACGGCGGGGTCATGGGGGTGGACATCAACCGGAAGGCGCTCGACGCCCTGCATGCAGATCACCCGTCGATCGATGCTGTCTTCTCCGCGGCCCGGGATCTCCCCTTCCGAGACCAACGGTTCGATCTCGTGTTCACCATGGGTGTGCTCATCCACCAACCCGACTCGACGCTGCCGCTCGTCATGCACGAGATGGTCCGGTGCTCGCGGCGCTGGGTGCTCTGCGGCGAGTACTACGCCCCATCGCAGGAGGCGATCGCCTACCGAGGTCACGAGGGCGCCCTCTTCCGTCGCGACTACGGCACGCTCTTCGCCGAGCTGTTCCCCGAGCTCGCGCTCGACCGACACGGGCTTCCTCGGCAAGGACGCGGGGTGGGACGACGTCACCTGGTGGCTCTGGGAGAAGGTCTGACCGAGCATCAGCCCGTCCCGGTCACGAACGGCGCGCCGTTCAGGATCCCGTCACAGATCCGATCGAGTGACTCGTTGCGGCCCGGGGCAAGCTCGCGGAGATCCTCCACCGTGAGCCGAGCGAGCCCGGGAAGCGGCTCGATCACACCGGGCGCCGGCAGCGGTGCCCTGAAGAAGAAGAAGTGGGCGTATCGCCGGGCGGTGGAGACGTCGGGGCGAAGAGACGCCGGATCGACCATCGCGGCGTCGAGCGCATCTCGTGAACTCCTCCGGGCTCTCCACGTCGATCGTGAATCCCTTCCCTCGGTAGTGGGTGTCTCCCGACGACGATGGTCGGTACCCCGGAGACCGCTAGCTCCAACCCGGTCGTCGACGTGTACACCAGGCCGACGTCGCTGGCCGCCATCAACGGGTACGAGCTGACGGGGTCCGACGGGACCGATCACCCGGATGTTCGACGGCAGGTCAGGATGCGCGCGGGCGATGTAGGCCGCCAGCGAGTCTCGGGAGGCGCCTCCCGGGAGGTGGATCTCCGAGGGGTGGACACGGATCACGAGCCGGTGCGCGGGCCGCTCGCGGAACGCCTGGATGGCCGCGTCGACCCAGGCCTGGATGTCGGCGAAGGCGCAGTGTCGACCGACGACGGCCGTGTCCCAGGTGACGTTCGTGAAGAGGGTGACGAGGCGGCCCGATCCCGTTCCCACCACCGGGTCCTCGCCCGGTCGCCAGTACTGGTCGAACGCCTGTCCCGAGCGGCGCAGCGCCAGGTAGTCGTCGATCTCGGCCCCCTCCTGCCTCCGTGAGGTCCCGGAAGGAGTCCGCCCAGGCCTCCGCGAAGTCGTAGAAGCCGGCCGGCGCCCGCCTGCTGAACACCAGCGTCTCCTTGCGGAAGGCACGCTCGTAGGTCACCACGTCGATGCCGCGCGCCCGACAGAGCGCCCAGGTGATCGACTCGAACAGGAACAGCCCGTTGAGCACGACCACCACATCGGGCTGGTGCTCGTCCAGGGCCCGCTCGACCGCGCTTGACGATGCGCCGAGCCGGACCGCAGGAAGCGCCGGCGCACCCGCGGCCCGAGCGGGTCGTCCTCGACGTTGGCGGCGAGCAGGAACCACCGCAGACGGGCTTGTCGACCAGGCTGCCGAGGTCGAGGTCGCCGATCATCACGTGCTCGAGCTCGGACGCGCCCAGCGCGTCGAGCTCCGGCCAGTCGCCCGGGTCCTCCGCCTCTGCGCCTCCCAGAGCGCCCGCATCGACGTGCGAGGAAAGCCGTGGGCGTCGATCGAGGTGCGCACGTACCGGTCGCAGGTGGTGCACGGCATCGGCGGGGCCTCGTAGGTGTTCGCTGCGGTCGCAGATCTCCAGCCCGCCGCCGCAGGTCAGGAAGCGGACGTCGGCCCCGCGCAGTCGCAGCGCCTGCGCGATGACGCCCTCGTACTGGACGTGGGCGGCCCAGTCCCGGGGCGTGACGAACAGGACGCGGGGTCCGCCCGGAGCGTGGGGCTGCGTCGGCCGCGCAGCCGCCGGGCCGCCCGCTGCTCGGGGGCCTGTCCGGCGGTGCGCAGCGCCAGCTCGACGGCCTTCGTGCCGTGTTCCTTCGAGCGCGCCGTACGCGGGAGACCGGCATCAGCGGTGCCCCTGCGGACGGCTCTCGAAGGGCTTGCCCCGCAGGGCCCACGAGATCCCGCGCCAGAACCCGAGCCCGTAGGACCAGTGGCAGATGGCGAGCGCCAGGAGGGCACGGTGAGGCGCCACCCCCGGCTCGCGTGAGAGCCGAGTCGCAACCGACACCCGGCGCCCGCCGCGTACGCGAGCAAGGGCGACAGCGCGAGCAACGGCCGCCGACGCGACGAGCCCGCCGAGCACGACCGTCACGGTGCCGCGCCACCATGGCCGCCGGCACCAGGGGTCGCCAGTAGGGCAGCGTCCGGTGCTTGCGCGAGGGTCGATGCCTTGCACATCCCGTAGTTGAGGTACTGGCGCCACAGCGCTCGGGGCGTCTCCCGCGGGAAGTACCAGGACCGGATCGTCGGGATCGAGCCAGACCGTCCCGCCGGCTCGGCGGAGACGGAAGTTGAGCTCCTGGTCCTCGGCCCCCCACTGGAGGTCGACCTCGTCGATAGCCGCCGGCGTCGAGGACGTGCTGGCGGTGGAAGACCCCCAGGTACACCGTCTCCACCTGCGCCTCGGTCGTGCCGTAGTGGAACCGCCCGGGCCCGATGCCGAACGGCGACGACGTCACGGCCGCCACCGCACGACCGAAGGACGTCTGGCCGACCGGCGCGCATCGGCCCACCCACCACCGTGGCCGACAGGCGATCCAGCGCGTCGATCGAGCGACGCACGTAGTCGGGCTCGTAGATCGTGTGCGCGTCGGCACGCACGATCACGTCGCCGACGGCCGCCGCCAAGCCCGACGTTCATCCCCGCCGCCGCGGTGACCCCCGGGTTGTCGACCACTCGGACCAGCGCTCGGGTAGGAGCCGGCGATCTCGCGGGTCGCGTCCGTCGAGCCGCCGTCGCAGATGAGGATCTCGACGAGCCGCTTCGTAGTCCTGGCCGACCAGGGAGTCCAGGCAGTCGCGGATGTACCCCTGCTCGTTCAGCGCTGGGAGCACGACGCTGACACTGGCGCCGGATCCGCGCGTCATGCCTCTGTCATCGACCAGCGCATGGGGATTCGGACACCCACGTGGTCAAGTCCCTTCGTCCCGATCGGCCATCATCTGACGAGAGGACGCTATCGCCCCAGCCGTCGGCCCCTGAGGAGCCCGAGTGAGCCAACCGATCCCGTTCAGGAGGCGCCTCGCGCGGAACACCGCTGCCTCGGTCGCCACGAACGCCTGGTCGATCGTCCTCGCCCTTGGCACGCTGCCGCTGGTCCTGCACGGACTCGGGACCGAGAGCTTCGGCATCTGGGTGCTGCTCCTGACGTTCAGCGCCACCAGCGGTTGGGTGTCCATCCCGGCCAACGGCCTGTCCGTGTCGACCACGCGCGACGTGGCCATGGCCTCCACCGGGGATCAACATGCCTTCGGGCGTGCGGTCGGCGGGGCGGTCGCGTCCTTCGGAGTCTCAGGGGTCGTCTTCGGCGCCGCAGTCGCCGCCGGCGGTCCGCTGATCCTGGCGGCGATCCTCGATCTGCACGACTTCGACACCACGACGTTGCGCGTGCTGTGCGCGGCGTTCGGCGTCCAGATCTTCGCGGAGCACCTCTGCCTGGCGCTCACGTCGGTGCTCGAGGGACTGCAGGACGTCGCCCTGGCGCGAGGCATCGACGCGGCAAGGAAGACCGTCGTAGCCGTCTCGGTCGCCGTGATGGCAACTCTCGACGGCGGCCTCCGCGGCGTGGCGTTGATCAGCGCAGCCGCCGCCCTTGGAGTGACGGTGATCGCCGGTCTCCTCGTGAGTCGAAGCCGATCGCTGATCGCGAGGCGACCGGCGAGTGCAGAGGTCCGGGCCTTCGTCCGCTACGCGGGCACCGTGAGCGTGCTCCAGGGCACGGGGGTTCTCCACCGCACGATGGACCGGACGATCGCAGGCATCGCCTTCGGGCCGGGAGCCGTGGCACTCACGGAGATCGCGAACCAGATCCAGATGGGAAGCACGGCTCTTCTCTCGTCCACCACCTATCCGATGCTGTCGAGCGGACCATGGCTTCGGGCGCGGGGGGACGACACCGCGCTCCGGGCGCTGCTCAGCCGCCTGACCCGCTACTCGGTGTTGCTGACCATCCCGCTCGTCGCCCTGATCGTCGTCCTCGCTGGACCCTTCGTGCGCGCGTGGGTGGGCTCCGGCTACAGCGAGGCGATCGGTCTGACGCAGGTCGCCGTCCTCTTCGTTGCCGTCGCGGCTCCGCTCCAGGCCGGCTCGAACCTGTTGCAGAGCACCGGTCACGCGGCGGTGGTGCTCCGGACCAATGCAGGGAGCGTGGCGGTGAACCTCGCCGCCAGCATCGTGCTGGTCAACGTCGTCGGCCTCGTAGGTGTGTTCCTCGGCACGATCGTCGGCGCCCTCGTGCTCACCCCGACACTCATCGCGGCGATCGACCGCAACGCCGGAGCGGACACGCTCGGGCTCGCGCTCGAACGCGATGCGACGGGCTCTGCCGCCGGCCTTGACCGCCGCGGCGGTCGGCGCGGTCGCTGTCTCGCTCGATCGACCGGACCTCGCCACCATCGTCGTCGGTGGACTGGCGGCCGTCATCTCGGCCGGGTTCGTCGCGGCCCGCTGGTCATTGGACGAAGGGGAGGGAACGGAGATCGTCCGTGCCCTCCGACGAGCGTCCAGTGACTGAGGCGACCGCTGGAACGGTCCGATCGGCTGCTAGGCGCTTCCCCGAACACTGAAGATGGCCACGAGCCCAAAGGTGTCGGCACGTTCCTCACCTACCGGGTCGTGTCGGACGAACACGCGGTCAACCGAGTCGCCGAAGAGCGCGAGGATCTCATCGGTCGACCGCAGCCGCTCGCGGATCCAGGGCACGTAGCCGACCTCACGCTCGAACTCGTCGTCGCTGCCGCGGGCTCCACTCGACACCGACCGCGATCACCGCGCCCGGTCGCGACACCCGAAGGATCTCGGAGGCCGCCCGCTTCTTGTCGTCGCTGTAGGCCAGGACCCACCCCGCCACGACCGCATCGAACGATCGATCACGATACGGAAGCGCATGCATGTCGCCGAGGTCGACCCATGGCGAGTATGAGATGAGGTCGATCGCCCGGATCGAGCTCCGATCGAAGCCATGGGCGAGCAGAGCGAGGAGCTCGCCTTCGGTCCGGGGGCCGATGACCAGGACGTCCGCGTCCGGATCCAGGCCCTCGATGACCGACAGCGGCCGAATCAGGTGAGGGAGCGAGCCACCGCCAGGTCGCGCATCCCCTTCACGTTGTGAGTCACCGTGTTCGGCGAGATCGGGTCCCACGGCGTCGAGCGTGCGGAGCCGCACGCCGGACCCGGACGAACCACTGATACCGCGACGAGCGCGACTGCGAACCTCATGACGTCGATGTGAAGCGTCTGGTGCAACGGAGTGCCGCACGAGACCCTTGTGCCGTCGGATCGCGCTGGGGTTTGGCATCTGGATCCGGCTCAGCTCTCGAGACGAAGGCGTCGGTAGGAGGCTGGAAAGCTCGACCACGCCTCAGCCAAGGAGCGGGATGGGCCCGACACCACCGCCCGGTGAACCGGCGCGCCGAACAACGACGACGTGTACTCGAGCTGGAACACGAGGCGGTGCCCGGCACGCACCTGTACACCCTTGTGGAGCCCTTCGGGTGTCAGCCACGAAGATCGTTCCCCGAGCGCCGGTCACCGAGATCCTGTCCTCGGCCCCGTAGTGCTCCAGGACCTCCTCGTCCGAGAAGCGCCGGTCAGCCCGGAGCGCCACCGGAAGATGTCGATGAGATCCTCGGACGAACTCGTGCGGTCCGTTCTCCGGCCCGACGTCGGTCAGGTAGACGAAGACCTTCAGGAACTGGAGCCGATCGAGGTCGAAGTGGAACTGCTGGGCGGCCGCGGACGATCCCTCGCGTGACGGTGTCGTCCACCACATGGCCACCATGTCCTGCACGGGTGACGCCGCCGAGGTACTCCTGCGCCAGCGCCAGCAGCGAGCGGTCGGCGAGGAGGTCCTGCACCGCGGCCGAGGCGAGCAGGTCCGCCTCCGAGCACGTCGTACCGAACGGCGAGCGGTGTCGCTCCGTGTCGTGCCGAGCCGTGGCCGGCGCGCCCGGGAACCGGCCGCGCAGGACGCACTCCGTGCCTCTGTCGCCAGCGCTCTCGAGCGCGTCGCAGGACGGACTTCGGGGAGCCGCGCCTCGAGCACGACCAACCCGTCGCGCCGAAGGTCCTCGAGCCACGCGGCGCGAGCGGCTCCGTGCACGACACCGGAGTCGGGTTGGAGGTCGAGCGGCGGATGCTCTCGAGTGGCCCGCTCGACGCAAGGCTCTCGAAGCACCGCGGACCGATCGGCCCCGAAGAGCTTGCGCATCGCGGAGTAGCCCAACCGTGGGCGTCGTGTCGCTCCTGAGGTAGTAGCCGGTAGGCGGTCCGCACGATGGGCTCGAGCACGAGCCGACTCCCCAGGGGCGTCTGGAGGATGGTGGTCAGCCTGTTGGAGGCCCGCATCAGGTGCGCACGCCGACGCTCGGAGCGCTCATCGCCCTGCTCCCTCGCTGCCCAGGATGGAGCGGATCGTCCGGCCGATGATGCGACCGTCTGTCCGCAGGCTCTGGTGCCGGAGGTACCAGAACTCGTACTGGAGCTTCTCGAGGGCATCGGTCTCGTTGCCGGCGTAGCCGTACTTCACCTGGGCCCAGCCCGTCAGCCCGGGCCGGACGAGGTGGCGAAGGGGGTAGAAGGGCAGCTTCGTCGGTGAGCTCCGTCACGTAGCGCGGCTGCTCTGGCCGCGGGCCGACGATGCTGAGGTCACCCCGCAGGACGTTGACGACCTGGGGAAGCTCGTCGACGTGGGTCTTGCGGAGCACCCGGCCGAAGCGGGTGATCCGTGGATCGTCCTCGCTCGTCCACTCGTCGACGAGATCGCCACCCGAGCGCGGGGCCATCGTGCGGAACTTCAGGATGGTGAAGACCGTGCCGCCCTTGCCGACCCGCTGCTGGCGGTACAGCAGCGGGCCTCGATTGCCCATGAGGTTGCTCAGCCACACCAGCGGGGTGACGACGGCGAGGACCACGCAACCCGACAAGGCCAACGGCACGTCGATGATCCGCTTGGCCCTCCCGTACCCCGCCCGGTGGACCTCGCCGATGTCGAACAGGAGAGACGCCCGCTCGAGCTCGGAGAGCGGGAGCTTGGCGAGCCACTCCTCGTAGAACATGGTGAGAGATCGGATGCGCACCCCACGCTCGTGGAGTGCCGCGGCCTGGGCCACGACGCTCGGGACATCCTGCGCGCCCTTGCCGAGCACCAGCACCGTCGGGAGCTGGTGCTCGGCCAGCTCCTCGATCGGACCGCGCGCTCGCCGCCGGCACGGTCGCCTCCGCGGCGGAGAGGCTGGCGACGATGGACGCCGGGCGTTCGGGGAGGCCGTGCAGCTCGAGGTCGAGAGCGGCGACCTCGTCCGGGGGGGCGACCACGATGACCCGATCGCGCGCCTCGGCGCGTGATCGACCACCGACGGCGAGGCCCACGCAGATCCGGTACCAGTCCGGGAGCAGCAGTGCCGACTGCCGAACACCACGAAGCGGGGCAGCAGCGCGTCCCCGACGAAGAGCTGGAGCGACCGAGATGATCGTCGCGCCGAGGAACGCCGCTCCCACGGCCGGGCCCAGCGGCCTTCGGCGCGAGCGGGGAACGTCGGGCAGTCCGAATCCGTACGCGCAGACGCAGAGGACCGCGGCGTAGGCGACGGTCCACGCGAACCGGGACGTGCCGGTGAAGCTGTAGTGCCCGATGAACCGGGCGTGGACCACGGCCAGGCCGAACACGACGATGAGGACCCCGGCGTAGAGCAGGGGTCGGGCGGCGCGCCTCACCGATCCATCGCCGATCGCATCAGGTCAAGCATCGGCGCTGTGGGCGCGGTACTCAAGCACCCCCGGCGAGGAGGGGCTTCAGGAACTTGCCGGTCCAGCTGCCCGTCACCTCGGCGACCTCCTCGGGAGGGCCCTCGCAGACGAGGGTGCCGCCGCCGTTGCCGCCCTCCGGGCCGAGATCGATGAGCCAGTCGGCGGTCTTGATGACGTCGAGGTTGTGCTCGATGACGAGCACCGTGTTGCCCTGGTCGACGAGACGGCTGAGCACGGTGAGCAGCTTGCGGATGTCCTCGAAGTGGAGGCCCGTGGTGGGCTCGTCGAGGATGTAGATCGTGTGGCCGGTGGAGCGCTTGGCCAGCTCGCTGGCCAGCTTGACCCGCTGGGCCTCACCACCCGAGAGCGTGGTGGCCGGCTGGCCGAGGCGAACGTAGCCAAGGCCCACGTCGACCAGCGTCTGCATGTGTCGCGCGATCGCGGGCTGGTTCCCGAAGAACTCGAGGGCCTCCTCGCACGAAAGGTCGAGCACGTCGGAGACGTTCTTGTCCTTGAACGTGATGTCGAGCGTGTCTCGGTTGTAGCGCTTGCCCTTGCACACCTCGCACGGCACGTACACGTCCGGCAGGAAGTGCATCTCGATCTTGATCGTGCCGTCGCCGGCGCAAGCCTCGCACCGGCCCCCGGCCACGTTGAAGCTGAACCGGCCGGGGAGGTAGCCCCGCACCTTGGCCTCCTGCGTGGCAGCGAAGAGCTTCCGCACGTGGTCCCACACCCCCGTGTAGGTGGCGGGGTTGGAGCGCGGCGTACGACCGATGGGGCTCTGGTCGATGTTGATGACCTTGTCGAGGTGCTCGAGGCCCTCCACGGCCTTGTGCAGGCCGGGCGGGGTCTTCGACTTGTAGATCCGCTGCATGAGCGAGCGGTACAGGATGTCGTTCACGAGCGTGGACTTGCCAGAGCCGGACACCCCGGTGACGGCGACGAACAAGCCGAGCGGCACGTCGACCGTCAGGTTCTTGAGGTTGTGCTCCCGTGCTCCGCGCACGACCAGGCGCTCCTCGCCCGGCGCCCGGCGCTGGGCGGGCACCGGGATCGATCGCTTGCGGGCGAGGTACTGGCCGGTGATCGACGCCTTGTTCCTCAGCAGCGCCTTGACGGTGCCGGCGTGCACCACCTCGCCGCCGTGCTCTCCCGCGCCGGGTCCGATGTCGACCACGTAGTCGGCCACGGAGATCGTGTCTTCGTCGTGCTCGACGACGATGACCGTGTTGCCGAGGTCGCGCAGCCGCACGAGCGTCTCGATGAGGCGGTGGTTGTCCCGCTGGTGCAGCCCGATCGACGGCTCGTCGAGCACGTACAGCACGCCGACGAGGCCCGAGCCGATCTGCGACGCCAACCGGATGCGCTGGGCCTCACCGCCGGCGAGGGTGGCCGCCGACCTCGCCAGGCTGAGGTAGTCGAGTCCGACGTCGAGGAGGAACCCCATGCGGGCGTTGACCTCCTTGACGACCCGCTCGGCGATGATGCGGTCGCGCTCGGAGAGCGACAGGCCCTCCAGCACCTTGGCCGCCTCGCCGATCGACATGTCGCAGATCTCGGCGATGGAGTGCCCGTCGATGGTGACGCCCAGGGGCAGCGGGGCCAGCCGGGCACCGCCACAGACCGGGCAGGGCACCTCCCGCATGTAGCCCTCGATCTGCTCGCGCTGGTTGTCGCTCTCGGACTCGCTGTGCCGCCGCTGCAGGTACGGCACGATCCCCTCGAAGTTCGCGGTGTACGAGCGCACCCGCCCGTAGCGGTTCTTGTAGCGGACCTGCACCTTGCCCACGCCCGTGCCGTACAGGAAGGCCTGCTGCTGCTTCTTGGTCAGCTTCGACCACGGCGCCGCGTCATCCGCGCCGAGCTCCTCGGCGACGGCCTCGACCAGGCGCTTGAAGTACTGGCTGCTCCCGCTGGCCCAGGGCGAGATGGCGCCATCGGCCAGCGACAGGTCGGGGTTGGGGACGATGAGCTCAGGGTCGACCTCGAAGCGGGTGCCGAGGCCATCGCACGTGTCACAGGCGCCGTAGGGCGAGTTGAAGGAGAAGTTCCTCGGCGCGAGCTCCTCGAAGGAGCCGTGGCCGTTCGGGCAGGCGAGGTGCTGCGAGAACGTGAGGGTGTCATCGGCCTCACCGTCGTCGGCTCCGCCCAGCGCTTCGCCGTCCCGTCGCACGAGCTGCACCTCAGCCACACCGTCCGCCAGGCGGAGCGCCGTCTCGAGCGAGTCGGTGAGGCGTCGCTCGAGACCAGCCCGCACCACGAGCCGGTCGACGATCACCTCGATCGTGTGCTGCTCGTAGCGGGCCAGATCGACCTTGTCCGTCAGCTCGTGCACCTCACCGTCGATGCGGGCTCGGGCGTAGCCCTGCGCGGCGAGGTCGGCGAGGAGGGTCTCGTAGGTGCCCTTGCGGCCACGGACCACCGGCGCGAGGACCTGGAACCGCGTGCCCTCGGGCAGCTCGAGGATCCGGTCGACGATCTGCTGCGGCGTCTGCCGCATGATCTGGGCACTGCACTCGGGGCAGTGCGGGACCCCGATGCGAGCGAAGAGCAGCCGGAGGTAGTCGTAGACCTCGGTGATCGTGCCGACGGTCGAGCGCGGGTTGCGCGAGGCGGACTTCTGATCGATCGAGATCGCCGGCGACAGGCCCTCGATGAAGTCGACGTCGGGCTTGTCCATCTGGCCCAGGAACTGCCGGGCGTACGACGAGAGGGACTCGACGTATCGTCGCTGCCCCTCGGCGTAGATCGTGTCGAAGGCGAGTGACGACTTGCCCGACCCCGACAGGCCCGTGAACACGATCAGCTTGTCGCGCGGCAGCTCGATCCCGATGTTCTTGAGGTTGTGCTCGCGGGCGCCCCTGACGACGAGGGAATCAGACACGGCGCCAGGCTAGCGGGCCACGCCGGGTGGCGAACGCATGTTCGTTCACGGTTGCTCCACCCGGACCGCGATCAGTCCCCCGTCGTCGGTCCACTGCAGGGAGTGCGGCGCGACAGGCCCCACCGGCTCGTACGGGCCGAGCGCGTCGAGGGTCCGCTCCGGATCGACGGACACGACGAGCAGCTCCTCGATGCCGGCGTCGGCCAGGCGCTGCAGGTAGCGCTCCATGTCGGCCGGGCGGACCAGCAGGAACCGGGCCTCGTCGTACCGCCCACGGGCCAGGCGAGGGATCTGGTCGTCCTCGGTCACCACGACCGTCGGGCCACCGTCACTCGCGGGTGCCATCGCGGCGGCCGCCGCGAGCACCCCGTCGGAGCGCTCGCGGTTGCGGTCGTGCGACCACCGCAACGTCGTGACCGCCAGCAGCGCCAGACCGATGCCCGCCGCGACCAGGGCGCCCTGCACGGCCCGCGCACGCCGTGGCTCCCACACCGCCCAGGCGTCGCGGAGCGACGCGGCAGCCACGGCACCGAGGAGGGGGACCGCGAGCGCGAAGTACCGCCCACCCCACTCCGTGTGCCCGCCGCTCTCGTACTGCGTCAGGGCGACGCCGACGCCGAACAGCGCGGCGGTCGCCAGCACCAGGCGCACCCCCTCCTGTTCGAGGAGCGAGCGGGTCGCGACGAGGAGACCGCCGACACCGATGCAGAACGCCAGCAGGAGGCCTGGGACCGGCCCCCACTCGAGCAGGCCGCGCACGAGCAGGATCGCGGCTCCCACGATGGGCAGGGCGATGGCGCCCTGATCGCCTGGGCGGCGATGCACCAGCACCACGCCCACGATCACCAGCAGCGCGCCGACCGCCGTCATGGCCTCCACCGGCGTCACCCCGCGGTAGCCGGGCATCACCAACGTGTACGCGAGGCTGCTGACGCGACCTTCGAGGTAGCTCGACCCGCTGTGGGCCGACGGCACGCCGCCCACCCACGAGCCAGACACGATGGCCGACGACCACCAACGGTCGATCAGCACCGCCCCCGCGCCGGCGAGCCCGACGGCTCCACCCAGCCCGGCGACACCGGCTCGCCGTCGCAGCACGCCTGCCGTGATCAGGGCCAGACCGAGGGCCGCGGCGTAGACCGCGCCCTCGGTGCGCAGGAGAGCTGTGACCAGTGCGGCCACCACCGCCAGGCCCCCCCAGCGCACCGCGTGAGCCTCCTCCACCGCCCGGATCGCCGCCCACGCCGCCAGCACGGCGGTCGCCGCCGCCACGGTGTCCGCGTGCACCACGAAGGCGTCGAAGAACAGCGGGCTGGCGGCACCCACCAGCCAGAGCGCGAGGGCGCCGCTTCCCGTTCGAAACCGCTCTGCCAGCATCCCGGCCACGAACGCCGCCGCCACGGTGCCGGCGATCGACAACGCCACCAGCCCACCGGTGCCGAACGCGGCGTGGAAGGGTCGGTAGAGGTAGATCAGGGCGGGGTGCTTGCCGTACAGCGTGAAGCCGTCGGAGTACTCCGCCGCGCCGTGCAGAGGGAAGGCGTCACCCTCAGGGTCGACCTCCCGCAGCGGGTGTGACAAGGTCCATCCCCCGGTGTCCTCCAGCACATCGAGCTGGATCTGCACGTAGGCCTCGTCCGTGACGAAGGACGAGCGTGTCCCGATCGCGACCGCGATGGCGGCAAGGAGCAGCCCGAGCACGAGGGCGTGCGCCCAAAGCGACATGCGCGAGGCGCGCGTCACTCGCTCTCCGCCTCGATCCGCCGCAGCACGATCAGCCCGTCGAGCCGGGCGACGATCGCGAAGCGGTCGGCGGGCACAAGGTCCTCGTGGCCTTCGGTGGCCACGACCACGTCGACGGCGTCGTCGGCGTACCGCGAGAGGTCCGGATGAGAACCCTCGGCGAAGAAGTCGTCGGCCGTGGCGAACGGGATGGGGTACAGGTAGGCGTGCTCTCGCCGGCTGAGCTGCGCGAGGGCGTGCTGGTCGGCGCTCACTGACTCACCCTCGCCCACCAAGGCGATTGCGCTGCCCACGTCCCTTCCGTCGTCACCGAACGCGACCCGCCACACCCGGTTGCTGTCGGGCGCGAACAGCGACACGGGGCTGGCGAGGAGGAGCACCAGGACAGGGCCGCCCCACCAGGCAGCCCTGATCCGCTGCGCCCACCGGTCGTCCCGACTCGCGGCCACCGCCAGACCCGCGAGCGTCCCGCCCATCGCCACGGGGGCCATCGGTGCGCCGTAGTGGTACCAGGGGAGCCCAGTGCCCTCCCAGCGGGAGAGCAGCACGGGAAGTCCGGCCACGGTCGAGCGCGATGAGCCATCGCGGCCGGAGCACGATCGCCACGCCGGCGGCGACCACCCAGAACGCGAGTATCGACAGGCTCTTCACGGACAGGAGCTGGGCCACGACGTCCCATGGGTGGAGGAGCGCCTGGGCGGGCGACGCGCCGAGGTGGCCGAAGTGCGGGGCCCAGCCGTTCGTGTCGCCGAAGCGCCCGGGAACCACCGCGCTGACCGCGGCGGCGGCGACCGCCACTGCCACGAGCCGCCAGCGAGCACGTGGTGCCGCGACGATCGCGATCGCCAGCAGGACGAGTGCCAGGTCGGCCCGGCACAGGGCCGCCGCGATCGCGGCGACGGTGGTCGCCACGGGGCGACCTTGCAGCGCGAACAGCAACGTGCTCGCCAGGAAGGGCACCGCGAGCGTGACAGGGTGGAAGTCGAACAGCCCGGCGGCGAGCAGCGGGCTGCTGAGGACCACGAGCAGCGTGGCCCGACCGGGTGGCTGGTCGAAGTGCCGCGCCACGCCGCGCATCGGCAGCACCGTCGCTCCGAGAGCGAGCGCCTGCGCACCGAAGAGCCATGCGGCCGTCGGGACGACGCGGTAGAGCAGCCCGAACCCGTAGAGGACGGGCGAGAAGTGGTCGGCCATCACGTGCCGCTCGACGAGCGAGATGTGGTCGCGGCCGTGGGCGATCTGCCAGGCGCCCTGGTCGAAGATCGCCAGGTCGAACCCGGTCCAGTGGTGCTGGTGGCGCAGCCAGCTCACGACGAACAGCCCGATCGCGAGCAGGCCGGCGCCGAGGAGGCCGGCTCGGTCGATCCTCGGCCGCGTGGGCTCGACCGCGATCTCGGTCAACCCACGTCCCGCAGCTCGCGCTTCAGGTCCTTGATCTCGTCCCTGAGGCGAGCGGCGTACTCGAACCGGAGCTCGGCCGAGGCCTCGTGCATCTCCTCCTCGAGCGTGAGCACGAGCCGTCGGAGCTCGTCGCCGGGCAGACCGGCCAGCTCCTGGCGCACCTTGTCGTGCTGGCGCGAGCGCTGGTCACGCCCAGGGACAGGGGCCGTCTCGGCCGGGCGGAGCATCGAGAGGATGTCGGTGACGGCCTTCCGGATCGTCTGCGGATCGATGCCGTGCTCCTCGTTGTAGCGGAGCTGGAGCTGGCGCCGGCGCTGCGTCTCGGAGATGGCCCGTCGCATCGAGTCGGTGACCTGGTCGGCGTACATGATCACCTGGCCCTCGATGTGACGGGCCGCCCGACCGATCGTCTGGATCAGTGACGTCTCGGACCGGAGGAAGCCCTCCTTGTCGGCATCCAGGATCGCCACGAGCGACACCTCGGGCAGGTCGAGGCCCTCCCGCAGCAGGTTGATGCCCACCAGCACGTCGTACTCCCCGAGGCGGAGGTCGCGGAGGATCTCGATGCGCTGGATGGTGTCGACGTTCGAGTGCAGGTAGCGCACCCGGAGCCCCTGCTCGAGCAGGTAGTCCGTGAGGTCCTCGGCCATCTTCTTGGTGAGCGTGGTGACGAGGACCCGGTCGCCGCTGGCGACGCGACCGTTGATCTGCTCGATGAGGTCGTCGATCTGACCCTTGGTGGGCTTCACGATCACCTCGGGATCGACCAGTCCGGTCGGGCGGACGATCTGCTCGGCGATCTGCGTCGAGACCTGGAGCTCGAACGGACCGGGAGTCGCGGACAGGAACACCACCTGGTGGACGCGCTCGAGGACCTCCTCGAACTGGAGCGGACGGTTGTCCGCCGCGCTGGGGAGCCGGAACCCGTGCTCGATGAGCTGCTCCTTGCGGGCCCGGTCGCCCTGGTACTGGCCATGGAGCTGGGGCACGGCCTGATGGCTCTCGTCGATCACCATCAGGAAGTCATCGGGGAAGAAGTCCAGCAGCGTGTTCGGGGCCTCGCCGGGGTCGCGCCCGTCGAGCGGTGCGGAGTAGTTCTCGATGCCGTTGCAGTACCCGACCTCCTGCATCATCTCGAGGTCGTACTGCGTGCGCATCCGGAGTCGCTGGGCCTCGAGGAGCTTTCCCTCCTCTTCGAACGCGGCGAGGCGCGCCTGTAGCTCCTTCTCGATGCGCTCGATGGCCGCCCGCATGCGCTCGTCGCCGGTGACGTAGTGCGTGGCGGGCCACACGACCAGCTCGTCGAGCACGGCGACCTGCTCACCCGTGAGGGGATCGACGACCTGGATGCGCTCGATCTCGTCGCCGAACAGCTCGATGCGGACGGCGGTCTCCTCGTAGGCAGGGTGCACCTCGATCGTGTCGCCGCGCACCCGGAACTTGCCCCGCACCAGGTTCATGTCATTGCGCTCGTAGCGCATGTCGACGAGCTTTCGCAGCACGGCTCGCTGGTCCACCTCGGTGCCCACCGTCAGGTGGAGCATGTTCTCGCGGTACTCCTCCGGCGACCCGAGGCCGTAGATGCACGACACCGACGCGACGACGATGACATCGCGCCGGGTGAGCAGCGCCGAGGTGGCCGCGTGGCGGAGCCGGTCGATCTCGTCGTTCACCGACGAGTCCTTCTCGATGTAGGTGTCGCTCGAGGCGATGTACGCCTCGGGTTGGTAGTAGTCGTAGTAGGAGACGAAGTACTCGACGCGGTTGTGAGGGAAGAACTCCCGGAACTCGTTGGCGAGCTGGGCGGCCAGCGACTTGTTCGGCGCCAGCACGAGCGTGGGCCGCTGCACCTGCTCGATGGTCCAGGCGATGGTGGCGCTCTTGCCGGACCCGGTGATCCCGAGGAGCGTCTGGAAGCGGTCACCGCGCTGGATGCTCTCCGTCAGCGTCGCGATCGCCGTCGGGCTGGTCGCCCGCCGGATCGAAGTCGGACACCACCTTGAAGTCGGGCACTCGGACGATGGTACCGACGCTCCCTGACAGGACGTGTCAGCGTGCGGGCCCGAACACCGGTACGCAGCGCTCCGGCGAGCTCGAGGTCGACGGCCCGGAACAGCAGCAGCTTCTCCCGCCAGACCGGCACCGGCTCCACCAGCGCCGGTCGGTCGGATGCATGGCGCAGCCCGACCACCTCGTTGCCGCGGGCATAGGTGATCCGGACGTCCGGGTGGTCGGACAGGTAGATGCGGGCCTGCGTCCAGGTGAGCGCGTAGCCCCGCTCCGCGTACCGAGCCAGGCCGGGGTCGTCGGTGCTGATGATCCGCACGAGATCGGCCTGCTCGTCCGTGAGGGGCAGGGTTCGACGGATCACGAAGTGGTTCGAGTCGCCGTCGACGGTCCGCAGGTTCGCGTACATGTTCCAGCCGTAGCCCGTCTTGATCTCGGTGTACGGCGTGAACCCGTTGGCCACGACGAGGAGCGGGATGAGGAGGAACGCCAGGTGGTGAGGACGGAGGGCGCCGGGTTCGGGCTCGGGCCGCCTCTGGAGGAGGTAGCGCAGCGTTGCGACGATGCACAGGAGCGAGTAGAGGTGCCAGGGCCACCAGCCCAGGTCCAACGCCGTTCGAGCGTCCACGGCGTCCACCGCGACGAGGACGCCCACCGACCGCGGGCACGACGGCGAGCGCCAGGTGGACGACCCGCGGGAGCCGCTCGTCGGCCAGGGCGAGCCGGGCGCGCGCCGAGCCGGCCCGCTCGGCCACCCACTCCCCCGCCGAGGCCGGGAGGAAGAGCACGAACAGCGCCGCCAGCACCGACGAGAAGTCGAAGAACTGATGGGAGTGGTCGATGGCGAGCACGCCGTGGAAGACGAGCCCGAGGACCACGCCCACGTGGCGGGTCCGGCGCACGATCAACAAGACGGGGATCGAGAGCTCCACCGCCGCGGTGCCGACGATGACCACCCACTGCAACCACGCCGCCTCGCCCAGTCGCAGGGCGCCCAGCCCGACGGAGTCGGTCGACTCGCCGAAGTAGTACACGGCGCAGCTCGCCGACCGGTCGAAGAACCCCGCGTTCAGCTTGGCGAAGGACGCGAAGGCATAGAAGCCCAGGAGGCAGAGTCGCGCCGCCGGGAACACCCGGTTGGCGAAGTCCAGTGGCTCGTTCCAACGCCGTCGGATCGCCGCCGCGGCCGCGGCCATCAAGATGACGAGGTCGATGAAGCCCACGAGCAGCCAGTGGTTGCCGAGGACCGGCGCCTCCTCCCACACGGTGACCAGACTGGTCACCGCCAGAACGCAGAGCGCTCCCATGGCGCCCGGCCGCCACAGCACCAGCCCGACTGCCAGGGCAAGGGTGGCGTGCGACCAGCTCGACCCGACGAACGTGTTGCCGAGGATGTGCCACAAGGCGGCAAGCGCCCACATCACGGCGAAGAGGACCAGCGCGGGATGGGCGTCGTGACGCCCGCGGACCGTCCGTGGGCTGGCGTGCTCGAGCGCCGTCACCTAGTCGTCAGACCCCAGCGCAACGAGTCGCGGCCACAGGTCCTCGACGAGACGAGCCAGATCATCGACGCTGCCCGAGTTGTCGATCACGAAGTCCGCCCGCGAGAGGCGGTCGGCCCGGTCGGCTTGGTTCGCCATCCGCGCCCGAGCGTCGTCCTCGCGCATCCCGCGGTGGTGCACGAGGCGGTCGATCGCGACCTCGGGGTCCACGTCCACGACGACGAGCGCGGCCATGTCGTCGCGACCCGACTCGACGAGCAGCGGCACGTCCAGGACCACGACCCGGTGCGTGCCTCGAGCCGCCGTCAGGCGCGCGGTGATCTCGGCCCCCACGGCAGGATGGACGATCGCGCCGAGATCCTGGAGCGCGTCGGCATCGGAGAAGACGATGTCGGCGACCGCCTGGCGATCGAGCGAGCCGTCCGGCGCGACGATCCCTGGGCCGAACCGCTCCCGCATCGCCTCGAAGACCGCGGTCCCGGGCTCCTGGAGCTCCCGCGTGATGGCATCGGCGTCGATCACGAGCGCGCCGCGCTCGGCGAGGAGCGCAGACACGGTGGACTTGCCGGAGCCGATCCCGCCGGTGAGGCCGATGAGGACCACGCCGGCGACGGTAGTACGGGCGGTACCGCATGCATGCCCATCGCGATCGATGGTCCCGCCCCCGGCGATGGCTCGATGCCAGGATCACGATGGTGAAGCACCCCACCGACGTCGCCGCGGCGCCCACGCGCGCGCCCTGCGCTCCGCCATCGCTGTCGGCCTCGTGGCGGTCCTGCTCGCGTCCGCCTACCTCGGCGTGCGCTTGGAGCACCACAACGGTGACCCCACCTGGTGGGTGCGGGCCGGTGAGGAGTTCACCGTCGCGGGCGAGCTGCCGGAGGGCTTCTACCGGGAGGAGGGTCTGGGGTACGACGGGCAGTTCTACTACCGGCTCGCGCGCGAGCCAGTGAGCACCGACGATCGGGTGGATGGGATCAGCTTCGACCGGCCGGCGTACCGCCACCAGCGCCTCGGCTATCCCGTCATCGCGTGGGTCCTGGCGGCTGGGGGCTCCGTCGCGCTGGTGCCCTGGTCACTCCCGGCGGCCAACCTCCTGGCGGTCGGCGTGCTCTCGGTGTCCATCGCACTGCTGGCGATGGACGCCGGGCGCTCGCGCTGGAACGGGCTGGTGGTGGCTCTGCTGCCCGGCGTCGTGACGGCCCTCACCTTCGACCTCGCCGAGGCCGCCGAGGCCGCCGCGATCGCGCTCGCCCTGTTGCTCCTCCGCCGGCAGCAACACCTCGCGGCCACAGCCGTCCTCTGCTACGCCGCCATCACCCGGGAGACGGCGTTGCTCGTGCCGCTGGCGATCCTCGTCAGCCACGTCCTGGCTCGGAGCGGTCGGCTTCGCTCGTGGCGCCTGGCGTCACGTGAGGGGCCGCCGCTGTGGGTCGCGGCGGCGCCGATCGGTGTGTACATCGCCACCCAGAGCCTGATGGACCGGTGGTGGGGCACCCGCGGCGGCGGCGTCGGCCGAACGGCGGAGCAGCTCCGTCCGCCGCTCACCGCCCTGCTCCGCGAGCTCGGCGGCTTCGCCGGCGCCAACACAGACCTCGTCCACCTCCTCGCGCTGGCACTGATCCTGGTATGCGGTGCGCTTGGTCTTCATGCCCTTTCGGAGCGCGACGCTGGTCTCCCGCACGAGCGGGTCGCGATCCTCGGTGCGACGGCGCTCGTGGCGATGCTCGGGTCATGGGATCGAGCGATCGTGTACCTCAGGTACCCCACGCTGTGGCTCCTGATCGGGTATGTCCTGTTGCTCTCGACCCGTCCAACACCCAGCGGGGCGCGCTCGTTGCGCGTCGCCGCCGTCGGGATCGCCCTGCTCGGCGCCATCGCGGCCCTGAAGCTCGGCAGCTTCCCGAGCCCGTCCTTCGAGGCGCGCTAGCCCACGAGCTCGTCCCCGTTGTCGGGAGGGTTCGCGCGTACGCTTGACAGATCGACCAACCTCGACCCACGCACGGAGGTGCCAGGACCATCGAACTTCGTGCCGACGTCGATCCTGGCGAGAGCGCTGGGGGAAGCCCGCGGGGCCTGGGCTCGCTGAGCGGGGTCGACGGCGCCGCCTCGCTGCTTCCTCCTGGCGACAGCCGCGGCGATCCACCGGGTGACGATCGGACCCCGGCGGGCTCGGGTGGCCTTCGGCATCGGCGGCGGCTCCGCCACGTCACGCCGGTGCGCCCCGATGCGGTCTCCACCGACACCCTCGCCCCGTTCGCCCAGGCGATCCTGGTCATCCGGTGGGGCACCACCGTGGTGTCGCTCCTCCTCGCCAGCCCCGAGCTCAGGGACGGCGACGCCGTCCTGATCGTCGCCTCGGCTGCGCTCCTCGCCTACACGCTGTTCCGGACCGTCCGGCCGCTCCGCTACGCGGACGACCTGCAGAGCCTCCTCGTGGTGCTGGCGGAGGTGGGCTTCACGCTCCTGGCGCTCGTCTCCACGGGCTACTGGGAGTCACCGCTCGCGTTCTCGATCCTCACGGCCGTCGCCGTCGCCGGGTTCGCCCGCGGGTTCGGCTTCGGGCTTCGCATCGCGCTGGTTGCGATCGTCGCTGTCAGCCTCCCATGGGCCCTCGAGCCGGGTTTCGTGGAGGAAGACGCCCGCACGTCGCTGCAGTGGTCGGTGGAGGCGCTCCTCGTCGCTCTCGTCGCGGGCTACGCCCGTCGCATCTCCGGGGAAGCCGATCGACGCCAGATCCTGGCGATGGACCGCCTCGGCCGGCTCTCCGATGCCAATGCCCTCCTGTACCAGCTGCACCAGGTCACCCAGACGCTGCCCGCATCCCTCGACCTCGACGAGGTGCTCGACACGACGATGGGCCAGCTCCGCGAGCTCTTCGAGTTCGACGCCGTCGCGCTCCTCGTGCTCGATGACACCGACCTCCGCTGGCACACGCTGCGGCGCGAGGGCACCCGACCGCCGGGTGTCATCAACACGGGCGACCTCCCGCCACCGCTCGGTCGGGCCTTGCGCCTCCGCAGCCTGGTGAGCGAGCAGAACCTCCTCGCCGGCGGTGGCCCGGGCACGTCACCGAGCTCCGCATCTGGTCTCTACGCGGTGCTGCCCGCGCGTGGATCGATCATCGGGCTCCTGTCGATCGAGCACGGCCACGACCACCACTTCACCCCGCGGGACGTCGACCTCCTGGCGGGTTTCGTGGAGCCGGCGGCTCTGGCGATCGACAACGCCCGGTGGTTCGGGCGCCTGCGCACCGTGGGGGCAGATGAGGAGCGCACCCGAATCGCCCGGGACCTCCACGACCGAATCGGTCAATCGCTCGCCTACCTCGCCTTCGAGCTCGACCGCATCGTGAAGAACGGTGCGACGGGCGGCGACAACTCGGTCGCGCTCGACAACCTGCGCACGGACGTCCGCGGCGTCATCCGCGAGGTGCGCGACACGCTCTACGACCTGCGGACGGACGTCACGGAGTCGCAGAGCCTCTCGACGACGCTGGAGGCGTTCCTCGACCGGGTGAAGGAGCGCAGCGGCCTGTCCGGTCAGCTGCGGGCCCAGGAGACCGGCCGGCTGCCGATCCTGCAGGAGCGCGAGCTCTGGCGCATCGCGCAGGAGGCGATCACGAACGTCGAGCGCCACGCCCGTGCCACCCAGGTGACCATCACGTGGCGCTGCGACGGCACCGAGGGCCGGCTGGAGGTGGCGGACGACGGGATCGGCTTCCCGGTGGGTCGGGCAGGGCGACTGGACTCCTACGGCCTGCTCGGCATGCGGGAGCGAGCCGCCAGCATCGGCGCCACCCTCGTCGTGGACTCCGAACCCGGACGCGGCACGCGGATACGCTGCACGCTCGATGCCCGCTGAGCGAGCTGGGCCCCACTTGGAGGTTGCACCGTGACGATCCGCGTCCTGCTGGCAGACGATCACCGGATGCTGCGCGAGGGGCTGCGTCGATCGTTGACCGAAGAGGGGTTCGAGATCGTCGGTGAGGCCGAGAACGGCGAGCAGGCGGTCCGGATGGTCGCCGACCTCCAGCCGGATGTCGTGCTCATGGACGTGTCGATGCCCGAGATGGACGGCCTCGAGGCCACCCGCCTCATCGGCGGCTCCTTCACGGCCACCCAGGTGATCATGCTCACCATGCACGCCGACCACGAGGTCCTGGCCGACGCCATCCGAGCCGGCGCCTCGGGCTACCTCGTGAAGGACTGCTCCACCGAGGAGATCGCCGAGGCGATCCGGATGGCCGTGCAGGGGGACACGGTCCTGTCACCCCAGCTCGCCGCCACGATGCTCGACGAGGTCCGTCGCCTGGACGTGCCGGACATCCCCGAGGAAGAGCGTGTCATCACGAAGCGAGAGGAAGAGGTCCTCCAGCTCATCGCGGATGGCTGCTCCACCCCCGAGGTCGCCGAGCAGCTCTACATCAGCCAGAAGACCGTGAAGAACCACCTGGCATCGATCTACCAGAAGCTCGATGCGCGCGACCGCACGCAGGCGGTGCTCCAGGCGGTGCGGATGGGCATCGTCCACCTGAGCTGATCTGGGCCCTGACCAGGGGTTTCGGGAATGGTCCACATGGCCTATTCAAGTCCCCGAGGTGGCTGACGATACTTCTCTGGACAGGAAGCCAGCGCCCGGGTGACCGGGAGCCAAATCACCTAGGGAGCACCTACTAATGATCAGCACCTACGAGTTCCTCGCCACCTGGCTGCGGGCCCGTTTCTCGGACACCGAGCGTGGCGCCTCCCTCGTGGAGTACGCACTGCTCGTGGCCCTCATCGCCGTGATCTGCATCATCGCGCTGCAGTTCCTCGGTCGGGAGGCCTCGTCCTCGTTCAACTCGACTGGTGACGCCATCTCCGGCGCCAACAACTAGTCGATCAGCGTACGAAGGAGGGGCGGGCCGCCAGGCCCGCCCCTCCTTCGCGCCCGGCCCCCAGTCGCGTGGGCCCACCCACCCTGCACGCGGTGGCACACCGGGACCGCTGCCACCGGCAGATCAGCAGCTGCAGATCAGGAGGTGCAGGTCAGCCGGTGCAGATCAGCAGGTGCCGGCCGTCCCGCCGAGGTCTGCTCCTCGGCGGCAGAGCATCACCCAGTGATCTTCGACGTAGAGCGCTCGCCACGCTGGATCGGCCGTGAGCACCTGACCCGTCGCCGAGGAGCTCAGCACGGCAACCAGGTCGATGTCGAAGGCGTCCAGCTCGCTCCGCATCGTCGGGGCACCCGTGACGACGGCCATGTGCGCCTCGGTCACGTCGGCCGGGAACATGTCGAAGCGGTCGTCGTAGAACGTCCGGCGCTCGGGTCCGTACACGAAGTCGATGAGGTTGCCCACGAAGTCCACCCCCGCCAGGCGCACCTCACGAGTGTCGATGCCCTTCTCCTCGATGTAGGCGAGAGATCCCACGGGGTACCGGCGAAGGTCGAGGGGTGCCTGGTTGAGCCGAGCGACGGTGAGGAGTGCGATCACTGCGATCGCGGCAACGCCCGCCACCCTGGCCGCCCTGGGACGTGCCGTGGACGAGAGCGTGCCCACGTCGGTCAGGGCGTGGGCCATGACGGGGAGCATCACGAGCGAGGCGACCACGAGGTTCCGGGCCCCGAGGAGGGCCGCGGCACTGAACACCCCGACGATGAGGGCCGATCGGTAGGTGGGCCGGCGTGCGACGAGGACGACGGCCAGCGCGAGCTGCACCACGAACATGCGCTGGCTCGTCGTCTCGAACGTGGGTGCCCGCCACTCGATCACCTGGCTCAGCAGGTCCTGCTGCCGAAGGAGCTCGAGGGGGAAGAACAGGACTCGCGGACCGAGGGGTCCCACGGCTCCGAGCAGCATGCCGGGCACCATCCACCGGAGGCAGGCGAGCTCCCGCTCCGCCGAGGTGCGGTCGAACCGATGGCCCACGACGGCTACCAGCACGAGCACGATGCCCAGCGGGAACGAGCCGTGGGAGTTGACCCACACCCAGCCGATGGGCAGCAGCCAGCGCGGGTCGAGGCGCCGCTCCATGGCCAGGCACAGCAGAGCGAGGCAGATGAGCCCGACCATGAAGGGGCGCTCTGCCCAGAGACCAGCCCCGATGGTGAGGAAGATCGCGGCGAGGGCGAGCCGCACGACGACGCCGTCGGCAGGGCGCAGGAGCGTCCATGCCAACCCGGCCAGGATCGCCGCCAGCACCCCCACCAGCACCCGCACGCCGTCGAGCCCAGCGAGCCGCTCAGCAGATGCATAGGCCACCGACACGAGCCAGCTCTGCACGACCCACGGCTCACCCGCCGCGGTGAACGTGTACGGATCCACGCTCGGCACGTGGCCGGTGTCGAGGATCAGCCGACCGGTGGCGAGGTGCGTGAGGAACGAGTTGTCGTGGAGCGGCCGCATGCCGATGACCCAACCGGCGGCCACCACGAAGAGCCCGATGCTGCCTCCCCAGCTGGGGTGGAGCCCCCGAGACGAGGGGCGCGTGTCCTCAGCTGGAGTTGAAGGAGTCAACAATGCTCAGCGCGGCCGGTCCGAGGACGATGACGAAGAGCGCGGGGAAGATGCAGAACACCATCGGGATCAGCATCTTCACGGGAGCCTTCTGGGCTCGCTCCTGTGCGAGCTGCCGCCGCTTGATGCGCATCTCGTCGGCCTGGGCGCGCAGCACCCGCCCGATCGACACGCCGAAGGTGTCGGCCTGCAGGATCGCGAGCACGAACGAGCGGATCTCGGGGATGTTGGTGCGAGCGTCGAGGGCACGCATGGCGTCGGCACGGCTCGAGCCGGCCCGCACCTCGCCGAGCATCCGGCCGAACTCCTCCGTCAGCGGACCGGGAACGGCGGCCACCGTGCGGTCGAGCGCCTGCTCGAAGCCGAGGCCGGCCTCGACGCTGATGACGAGGAGGTCCATCACGTCGGGGAGCTTCGTGCGGATCGCGTACTGCCGTTCCTCCACCTGGCGGTTGAGGACGGCATCCGGGCCCATGATGAACACCGCCAGCACCAGTCCGACGAGCATGAGCTGGCCGAGGCCGCCGACGGGCGAGTACTGGTAGGCGAAGTAGGCACCGATGGGCGCCAGGACGACGGTCACCACGCGGATGGCCATGAAGCGGTCGAACGACTCCTGGTCGGCCTTGCCGGCCGAGATCAGCTTCGTGCGCACACGGTCGGTGTACCCGGTCGGGGTGAACCGCTTCCCCAGTCCGGTGAGCCCCGCCATGAACGGCGCCAGCGCTCGCTCCGTGATCGGAGCGAGCAGCTCCTTCTCCCGAACCGACTCGACCTCGTAGTCGTCCAGCTGCCGCAGCGACGACCGTACGACGGCCTTCTCCTCGGCCTGGCTGAGGATCGCGTACAGGCCAAGGGCGATCGCCGCCCCCATGCAGATCACCGCGACCATCAGCATGCGTGATCTCCCGTCGCTCGTCGCTCGACCATCAGATGTCGATCTCGATCGTCTTCTTCATCCACCAGAACCCGAAGAACGCGAGGAGGATCGAGCCGAACAGCATGATCTTGCCGATCGTCTCCTCGAACAACGGGTCCATGTAGCCCGGGTTGGCGGTGTAGATGAACAGGCCGAGACCGATGGGTAGGAGTCCGAGCACGATCGCGCTGACCTTGCCCTCGGCGGTGAGCGCGTTGACGTCCCGTCGGAGTCGCTCCCGCTCGGTCATCGTGTCCGCCACCGTGACCAGGAGCTCGGCCAGGTTGCCGCCGACCTCCCGCTGGATGCGGATGGCCATGACGGCCCAGGCGAAGTCGCCGGAGTCCATCCGACTCGCCACCCCGTCGAGGGCTTCCTCGAGGGGGCGACCCAGTCGGGCCTCGGTGACCACTCGCCGCAGCTCGCGGCCCATCGGCTCGGACACCTCCTGCGATACGGCTTCGACCCCCTGCATGAGCGAGTAGCCCGCGCGGAGGGTGCTCGCCAGGAGCTGCAGGGTGTCCGGGAGCAGCGTGTTGAACTGCTTGCGTCGCCGGTTGGCCAGGTAGGTCACGACCGCCGGCGGCACGAGGGCGACGACCACCAGCCCGATCAGCGCGGCGAGCGGGTTGCCCATCACGCCGAAGAGGAGCAGGGCGATGACCACCACCCCGGCGAGGTAGAAGAACAGCGCCTCGGCGGGGCGGAGCGGGAGGTTGGCTCGCTCCAGCATCCCCTCGACCTTGATGAGCAGGCCCCGTCGCTCCGCGAAGCCGCCTGTCGCATCGACGGCTCGCTGCAGCAACGGTGTCTGGACGAGCACCTGCCCCTTGCCGTCGCCACCGTCGTCCTCGTCGAACTCGGGTGCCGCGACGAAGCCCTCGGAGTACGGCTGGAGGGCCTGCCCGAGGTTGCCGTCACCGGCGAAGAACGAGCTGCCGATGCTGAAGACGGCGATGAGCACAGCGATGGCGACGAGGCCGAGCGCGAGCATCAGCCCGGCGGAGGACCGGAAGAAGGCCGGCCCGTCCGGCTGCTGGACCGTCTGGGGCCGCAGGGCGGCGGCGCCTTCGGCCGAGCTGCCGGCGACGAACTCGGCCGAGGCGGTGTCGTTGCCCAGCGTGAGCTGGATCGGGACCGTGCCGGTCTCGGCCTCGGAGGCGTAGGTCAGCACGTACTGCTTCCGCAGCGTGTCCTGCACGCCCGCGAAGAGCGCACTCACTCCCGCCGGATCATCGGCGGTGGCGGCTGTGCCACCCGTCTCCTCGGCGATCGCCGCGAGGGAATCGAACCCTGGGTTCTCCACACCCATCGCGAACAGGGTGCCGCCGACGGCGGTGACGGCCGCCTGGGCCGTCGCCTGGGTGGCCTTCGACGTGCTGTCCTGCCCGTCCGAGAAGACGATCAGGTTCGGCTGGAGATCGGAGTCCCGGTAGAGGGCCGCCGAGCGCACGATGGCGTCGTACACCGAGGTCTCGAGCTCGAGGGCGATGTCATCGATCGCTTTGTTCAGCTCGTCCTTGTCGGTGGTGAACTCCTGGACGACGGTGACCTTCTCGGCGAAGCTCACGACCGCGATCTGGTCGGTGGCGGCCTTGGCGTTCACGAACTCGTGCGCGGCCTCCTTGACCCGCTCGATGAGCGCGTTCTTCGCCATCGACGTGGACGCGTCGATCACCAGCACGACCCCGAGGGCCCGCTGGTCGTCCAGGGGCACCGCGGGAGTGGCCTCCATCAGCTCACCGTTCTCGCGGATGGTGATGTCAGCGAGATCGTCACGCTCACCGCTGTAGAAGAACGTGACGTTGACCGCGTCGGGGTTGGTGGCGTCGACCTCGCGGATCGCGAGGGGCGAGTCGTCGTCCTGCGCGCCGGCTGGCGCCATGCTCACGACGGCGAGCAGGGCGAGCCCGACGGCCGTCGCCAACGCCGCGACGCGTCGCATCAGGCTGATCCCCGCCGTGCGAACGCCTCGGGCTGGAACACCTCTGGTCCGAGCCGGATGCCGAGGTCGGCGAGCTTCTCGGCGAACTTGGGTCGGACGCCAGTGGCCTTCAGGTGGCCCTTGAAGCGACCGTGCTCGTCGATGCCCATGCCGAAGTCGAACAGGAAGACGTCCTGCAGGGTGATGACGTCACCCTCCATGCCCTGGACCTCGGTGACGTGGGTGATGCGGCGGGTGCCGTCACGGAGCCGTGTGAGGTGCACGATCAGGTCGAGCGCGGAGGCCATCTGCTCACGGATGGCCCGCACCGGCAGGTCGAACCCCGCCATCAGCGTCATGGTCTCGATGCGGGACAGCGTGTCGCGCGGGCTGTTGGAGTGGATCGTGGTGATCGAGCCGTCGTGGCCGGTGTTCATGGCCTGGAGCATGTCGAGCGCCTCGCCGCCTCGGCACTCGCCGACGACCACGCGGTCCGGGCGCATCCGCAGCGCGTTGCGCACGAGATCGCGGATGGCGACCAGGCCCTTGCCCTCGATGTTCGGTGGGCGGGCCTCCATGCGCGAGCACGTGCTCCTGGTTGAGCTGGAGCTCCTTGGCATCCTCGATGGTGACGATGCGCTCGTCCGCCGGGATGAACGACGACAGCACGTTGAGTGTCGTGGTCTTACCGGTGCCCGTGCCACCCGAGACGATGATGTTGAGGCGGCCGACGACGCAGGCCTGCAGGAAGCGCGCCGAGTGGGCGTTGAGGGTGCCGAAGCGGATCAGGTCGTCGATCTGGTACGGATCCTTGGAGAACTTCCGGATCGTGAGGAACGGACCACCGATCGCCAAGGGGTGGATCACCGCGTTGACCCGCGAGCCGTCCGGCAGGCGCGCGTCGACCATCGGGGTGGCTTCGTCGATGCGCCGGCCGACCTGGCTCACGATCTTGTCGATGATCCGGCGGAGGTGCGTCTCGTCGACGAAGCTCGCGTTGGTGCGCTCGATCCGGCCCGCGCGCTCGACGTAGACCGACTCAGGTCCGTTGACCATGACCTCGGTGACCTCGTCGTCCTTGAGGAGACGGTCGATGGGTCCGTAGCCGAGGATGTCGTCGGAGACGTCCTGGATCAGCTGGGCCTTGTCGGCGGCGCTGAGCGGCGCGCGCTCCTGGGCCAGCGCCGCGTGCAGCTGCTCGTGGACGCGGCGCCGGAGGTCGTCCTCGGACAGCCGCTTGTCGTAGAGGATCGGGCCGAGCTCGTCGATCAGGTGGTGGTGGATCCGTTGCCGCAGCTCGTCGAGCACGGGGTCCCGTCGCTTGGCGCTCCCCGCTGCTGCGGGGCCTTGCTGCACCTCATGCAGGCGCTTGTAGAGGCTCATCCGCCCTTCCCTTCAATCTCGTCAACGTCGCCGACGACTGCCGTCGTCGGGGACCAACATGTTGGCCAGCTGCTCGATGGCCTTGGCGACGCCGGACTTCGGCGAGTCGAGGACGACGGGCGTCCCCTTGTTCACCGACTGCGGCACCACGACATCGCTCGGGATGAGCGACTCCGCCTTGATCTGCAGGGTGCGCTCGACCTCGCTCACGTCGAGCTTCACCTTCGAGTTCGCCCGGTTGAGCACGAGGTGGAGCTTGGTCATGGGGACGTTCAGGAGCCGCAACGTCTGCAGGCCGATCTTCACGTTCTTGATGTTCGGGATGTCCATGCCCGCGATCAGGAGGACCTCGTCGCTCTCCTCGATCAGCGCCAGCACCACCTCGTTGAAGTAGGCGGGGGTGTCGATGATCACGGCGCTGCAGTACGTCCGCAGCAGCTGCACGATCTGCACCATCTCCGCGGCACTGATCTGGTCCGCGAACGACGGCTCGAGCGGGGCGGGCAGGATCATGAGGCCAGACGGGTCATGACGCATCAGGAACTGGTTGAGCAACGTCGGGTCGAGCCGGTCGAGCGATCCGACCGCGTCCACGATCGTGTGCTGCGGGGCGAGCTTGAGCATCACGGCCACATCGCCGAACTGCAGATCGGCGTCGACCAGCACGACCGGCTTCTCCGGACGACGCCGTGCGAGCACCACGGCCATGTTGGCGGCGAGGACGGACTTGCCGGACCCGCCCTTGGTGGAGAAGACCGTGATGACCTTCCCGAGGTCGCCCGCCGCCACGCCGTCAGGCGCGCCGGGGGTTCCCGCGGCGATGCGCGGGATGGCGGACACGTCGAGCGTCTCCGCGACCCGGGCCACGGCGGTGGTCAGCTGCTCGGTGTCGACGGGGGCCGCCAGCACGTCGTTCACGCCGGACCGCAGGGCGGTCTGCAGCAGGCCCGTGGACAGCTCGTCCGTGACGAGGATCGTGCCCACCTCGCGATGCGACTGCAGGGTCGCACCGATCTCGGCCAACGACGCCGCGCTCGCACACGACGGGCCGAGGACGAGGACGGTCGGCCCACCGGTGAGGCGCTCCTGCAGCGCGCGGCAACGAGTCGACGGGAACAGCACGGGACCCCAGCTGCGCCACCATCTGGTCGCGCAGGTCCAGGTCATCGTCCAGGACGGCCACCGGCACGAGGTTCAGTGGGTTGGTAGCGATGGGAGCTGGTCCTTGTCTCAACACGGGGGTGGGTGGGACGGTCTCGACCGGAGAACCTACGACTCCGGCCGCCCATCGGGGCCGTAGGGGGTGAGCTGGGCGCCGGTCTCACCGGGGAGAGCGGCGCCGGTGTCGAGCGGGGCGATGGGAGCCGGCTGGTAGTCCTTGGCGACGAGGGTCAGGTAGAACTGCGCCCCTTCCACCGACGCGATCTGCTGTGCCGCTTGCGCCGGCACCACGAAGGTGATCAGCCCGGAGCTGGTGGCCGTGGTGGGCGTGCCGTCCGGGTTGGTCTCGGCCGTCTCGCCGGGCTCGAGCTTGCGGGTCTGCCCGACGGCGAGGATCTGGACCTTCTGGTACAGCACGCGCGCCGGCTGCGTGAACACGGCGCCGCCACCTTGGGCAGCCCCTCCGCCCTCAGTGGGAGCTGCAGATTCCGGCACGGTGACCAGGAGGTTGACGAAGTCGCCCGGCACCAGCAGGCCGGCCACGCCGCGGATCTGGTCGATCGAGATCGTGACGGCCACCTCGTTGTTCTTGAGGAGGCTCGAGAAGGTGGACAGCGACTCGGCCTGCGAGACGAACTGGTTGCTCACCACCACCTGGTTCGCGGCGAGATCGGAGATCGCGACCAGGCCGTCGATCTGGGACGGATCCGTGATCGCGGTTGCCGGCCGGTACTCCTTGGCGATGACATCCTGCTCGATGAGGCCCTGCGCGAAGGCTTCGTCACCGAAGGTGCCCTTGGGGATGTCCTGGACGATCTTGAAGATCTCGACACGTTCGGCGTTGTCGTTGGCTTCGTCTTCGATGCCTCCGACATACGTGAACAGTGCGTAAGCCGCGATGGCGCCTACCAGCGCAGCCGCGATCAGGATCAGCGTTCGACGAGAGCTCACACCCACCTCTTCTCGGATTGGACCTTCCGCACAAGTCGGCCGAACCTTAGCCCGACCTTTAGCCCGAGATGGTGAACGCTGTGCGTGATTGCCTCAATACGTTCAGGATTCGTTGACGGACCCACCGTCCGACGGGGATTCCGGCTCCGCCGGGGCGGCGGCGTCGGCGCCGGGCTCAGCCGGCTCCTCGAAGTACTCGGCCCAGGCCGCCTCGGCCTCCTCCGAGTGCTCGATGGCCGGTCCGATGTAGTTGCCCTCGGCGTCGTACTGGTGCTCGCCGAAGTGCTCCTGGTACTCGGCGGCCACGATGCCGCCCTCGGCGGCCTGCTTGATCGAGAGGCTGATCCGCCGGCGCTGCAGGTCGAGATCGATGATCTTGACCCACAGCTCCTCGCCCGGGGTGACGACCTGCTCGGGGAGGTCGACGTGGTGCGCGGACATCTCCGAGATGTGCACGAGCCCCTCGATCCCCTCCCCCACCTGGACGAACGAGCCGAACGGCACGAGCTTGGTGACCCGGCCGTAGACGAGCTCACCGACGCGGTGGGAGGTGGCGAACTCCTGCCACGGATCCTGCTGGGTGGCCTTGAGCGACAGCGAGATCCGTTCGCGGTCGAGGTCGACGTCGAGCACCTGGACGGTGACCTCGTCACCCACCGCCACCACGGAGCCCGGATGGTCGACGTGCTTCCAGGACAGCTCCGACACGTGGATGAGGCCGTCCATGCCTCCCAGATCCACGAAGGCGCCGAAGTTCACGACGCTCGAGACCACGCCGCTGCGGACCTCGCCGGGCTTCAGGTTGGCGAGGAAGTCCTCACGCTGCTCCTTCTGCGTCTCCTCGAGCCACGCGCGCCGGGACAGCACGACGTTGTTGCGGTTCTTGTCGAGCTCGATGATCTTCGCCTCGATCGACTTGCCCACGTAGGGCTGCAGGTCGCGCACCCTGCGGAGCTCGACGAGGGAGGCCGGCAGGAAGCCGCGGAGGCCGATGTCGAGGATCAGGCCGCCCTTGACGACCTCGATGACGGGGCCGGTGACCACGCCGTCCTCCTCCTTGATGCGCTCGATGTCGCCCCACGCCCGCTCGTACTGGGCCCGCTTCTTGGACAGGACGAGCCGGCCCTCCTTGTCCTCCTTCGTGAGGACGAGGGCCTCGATCTTGTCCCCGAGCGACACGATCTCGTTCGGGTCGACGTCGTTGCGGATCGAGAGCTCCCGGCTCGGGATCACGCCCTCCGACTTGTAGCCGATGTCGAGCAGGACCTCGTCGCGATCGACCTTGACCACGGTCCCCTCCACCAGCTGGCCGTCCTCGACAGAGACCAGCGTGCCGTCGATGGCGTCCTCGAAGGTGCCCCCGAGGTCGTCGAACGCGATCTCGCGGGGCGTGTAGGTGCCGTCCTCGGAGAAGGTGCCGAAGCCCGTGGGGGCATCGGATGCTTCGGGGTTGGGCTCGTAGGTCAGGGTGTCGTCGGACAAGGGAGGAGGCCTTCAGGGATCTAGGGGACAGAGGATGCGCGCCGGGCAGGCGCCACGAATGCGCGCCGGGCAGCGTACACCGGGCTCCGGGCCCGGGTCACGGCCGGCGGGCCACCAGCAGGAGCTCGGGCGCGTCCGTCCGGGGAGGCGCGGCCTCGTAGGCGCCGGGCGTCACGGACCAGATGTGCTCGACCTCGAGGCCGGCCGCCCCGGCGAGCAGCCGGAGCTCACGCGGCGTGAAGCAGGTCGTCCACAGGTCGACCTCCGCGACCGTGCCGGCTTCGTCACGGACCTCGGTGCGCTCGTGGTTGACCCCCGCCTCGGCGTCGAAGCGGTCATGGTCCTCGAGGTAGCGCAGCTGGAAGTAGGCCGAGAACGCCGAGACGGCGGCTCGGCCGCCGCGACGAAGGGCCCTGGCGATGCCAGCCAGGACGACGCCGTCGCCGTCCAGCGGTGCCCCGGGGCCGCCGGTGAGACCGAAGGCGCCCTGACAGAGCGACACCGCAGCGTCGAACTCAGCGTCGAAGCGCAGGTCGCGGGCGTCGCCGCGCCTGAAGGTCGCCCCCGGGGGCGCATCAGCGGTCGCGAGGTCGACGAAGCGCTGACTGATGTCGATGCCCACCACCTCCAGGCCGCGGGCCGCGAGGGCGTGCGCATGCCGGCCCGGACCGCACCCCACGTCGAGGATCCGCATCCCCGGTTCGAGCGAGAGCGCGGCGACGAGGAACGCCACCTCCTGCTCGGTGCCCTTGGTGAACGAGTAGCGCAGGTACGCACGACCGAGGTGGTCGGCCACCGGCTCGAACCAGTGCGACGGCTCCTCGCTCACCCGAACCCGGCGGGGGCCACGCACTCCCATTCGGGGGGGAAGATCTGCCACTCCCTGCCGTAGGACCCGCAGTCCTCAGCCGTCGACAGCGCGATCGTGACCGAGTACAGCGCGAAGATCACGACCACGAGGATCACGAACCAGAGCGGGCCGCTCCCCCGGCGATCCATCTTGTTTGCCAACATGTCCTCCCGTTCAGCCCTTCGCCGCCGCCCAGCTCGGGCCGACGGCCAGGTTGACCTCCAGCGGCACGCAGAGCTCGGCCGCGCCCGCCATCACCTCGACAACCAATGCTCCCGCTGCATCGACCTCTGAGGGCGGCACCTCGAGCAGGACTTCGTCATGCACCTGCAAGATCAGCCGGCTGTCAAGGCCATCCGTGACGAGCCGCTCGTCCAATCGGACCAGCGCCACCTTGAAGATGTCGGCCGCCAGGCCCTGGATTCCGGCGTTCATGGCCTGCCGCTCGCCCGCCTGGCGGATCCGGTAGTTCGACGACGCCAGCTCCGGGATCTGCCGCCGGCGCCCGAAAAGCGTCTCCGTGTAGCCGCGCTCGCGCGCCTCCGCGACGGTGCGCTCCATGTATGCCTGAACTGCCGGAAATGCCTCGAAGTATGCGTCAAGGATCTCTGCCGCCTCCTCCGTCGGGATGTTGAGTCGCTGGCCGAGGCCGTAGGCCTCCATCCCGTACGCGAGCCCGTAGGAGACCATCTTCGCCTTGGATCGCATCTCCACCGTGACCCCGCCGGGCTCGACCCCGAAGATGCGCGACGCCGTCTCCGTGTGGATGTCGCGTCCCGACTCGAAGCTCTGGATCAGGCCTGGGTCCTCCGCCAGGTGGGCGATGCAGCGCAGCTCGATCTGGTTGTAGTCGGCGACCAGCAGCTCGTAGCCCCCGGCGGGGACGAACGCCTTGCGGAACTCACGGCCCAGCTCCGAGCGCACGGGGATGTTGTGGAGGTTCGGCTGGTCAGACGAGAGGCGCCCGGTGCGGGCGACGGTCTGGTTGAAGGTGGCGTGGATGCGACCGTCGGGACCGATCTCCTGGAGCAGCCCGTCGCCGTAGGTCGAGCGCAGCTTCTCGACCTCCCGGTAGGCGAGCAGGTGCTCGATGATCGGGTGCTGTCCCGCGAGCTTCTCGAGGCTGGCCGCGTCGGTGGAGAACCCGGTCTTCGTCTTCTTCTGGGGGGTGAGGCCCAGCTCGTCGAAGAGCACCTCCCGCAGCTGCAGCGTGGAGTTGACGTTGAAGTCGTGGCCGGCTGCCTCGATGATCGCGACCCGGTGGCGGTCGACGTCGGCCACGAGCCGGTCACGCAGCGCCTCGAGCTCCTTGCGGTCCACGGCCACGCCCGTGTCCTCCATGCGGGCCAGCACGCCGACGAGGGGCACCTCGATGTCGTCGTTGAGCGCGCGCAGCCCTTGGGCATCCAGAGCGGCGAGCAGCGGCGCCACGAGGCGATCGACGGCCAGGGCCCGCCGGGCCGTCGCCGTGGAGCTGGGGGTGGCGGATCCCTCCAGGTCGAGCTGGCCCTCCGCCGCGACGTCGCCGTCCGGGATGCGCGCGCCCGCGTAGCGGACGACGAGCTCCTCGAGCAGGTAGCGGCTCTCCGCGGGGTCCAGGAGGTAGGCGGCCAGCGCGGTGTCCAGCGCGAGGCTCCGCACATCGACGTCGAGGCTCGTGAGGGCCCGCACGAGCGGCTTGGCCTGATGAGCCGCGAGCGGCCGCCCAGCAGGGCCGGCGAGCGCCGCGAGCTGCTCTCGCACCGCCTGGTCGGTGAGCAGCTCACCGGGGATCCACACGACGTCACCAGTGAGGCCGTCACGGACGAGGGCGAGCCCGTCGAGCGCCGAGCGGCCCTCGTCGCCCACCCACGCTGCCGCGACGGCCAGAGGCGCCTCGCCGCTTCGCAGCTCGGTCAGCACGCCGACAGCGTCGGGGGCGGTGGTGATCGACGTCACCTCCGCCTCGAGCACGACCGCCTCGGACGTCGACGGGCCCAGGTCGGTGTCGATGGCCTCGGCCAGCCGGTCGAACAGCGTGTTGAACTCGAGGAACTCGAAGAGTCGACGGACCTCGTCGACGTCGATCGCGCTGGGATCGAACGCGAGATCCGTGATGTCCCGATCGAGCGCGACGTCGCGCACCAGCACCATCACCTCGTGGTTCTGACGCACGTTGGCCTCGTGGGCCTCGAGGTTCGCTCGGAGCTTCGGGGTCTGCTCGTCGAGGTGCCCGAAGATGCCGTCGAGCCCGCCGTAGGTGGTGATGAGCTTCGCCGCGGTCTTCTCGCCCACCCCGGGCACGCCCGGAAGGTTGTCGGAGGGATCACCCCGGAGGGCGGCGTACTGCGGGTACAGGGTGGGGGGCACACCGGTGCGCTCGACGATGCCCGCCTCGTCGTACAGGGCGTAGTCGGACACCCCCCGCTTGTTGTAGAGCACCTTGACGTGGGGATCCTCGACGAGCTGGTAGGTGTCGCGGTCGCCGGTGACCACGATGACGTCGTCGCCGGCGTCGCGGCCCTGCGTGGCGAGGGTGGCGATCACGTCATCGGCCTCGAATCCCACGACCTCGAAGATCGGGATCCCCAGCGACTCGACGACCTCCCTGACGAGCCCCATCTGCTGGCGCAGGATGTCGGGCGCCGCGTCGCGGTTGCCCTTGTAGGTGTCGATGCGCTCGTGCCGGAACGTCGGCTCGGGACGGTCGAACGCCACGGCGATCGCGTCGGGTCGGTGGTCGCGCAGCAGGTTCACGAGCATCGAGGTGAACCCGAACACCGCGTTGGTGACCTGTCCTGACGCGGTGGCGAGATCCGTGGGCAGCGCGAAGAAGGCGCGGTACGTGAGTGAGTTGCCGTCGATCAGGAGGACGGTTCGGGGCACGGATCCCCTAGGCCTCGGGCACGAGGTCGCCTGTGATCACGTCGCCGGCCACGGCGCGCATCGTGCGACGGTCCTGCATGGCCCGCTTCTGGATCCAGGAGAAGGCATCCGCCTCGCTGAGGCCGTGCGAGTCCATCAGGAGCCCCTTGGCGCGGTCCACGACCTTGCGGGTCTCCAGCTGCTCCTCGAGGCTCGAGTTCTGGTCGAAGAGCGCCTGCATCTCACGGAAGCGACCCAGCGCCACCTCCACGGCAGGGATGAGCTCGGACCGCTGAAAGGGCTTCACGAGGTAGGCGAGGGCGCCGGCGTCCCGGGCCTGCTCGATCAGGTCGCGCTGCGAGAACGCGGTGAGGATCAGCACCGCGGCGCCGCGGTCGGCGCTGATCGCGCGCGCGGCCTCCAGACCGTCGAGGCCCGGCATCTTGATGTCGAGGATGGCGAGATCCGGGGCAAGGTCACGGACCAGCTCCACGGCTTCATCACCGCGCCCGGTCTCACCCACGACCTCGTAGCCCTCCTCCTCGAGGGTCTCCTTGAGGTCGAGGCGGATGATGGCCTCGTCTTCGGCGATGACGACGCGGGTGGTCACCGTGGCTTCCTTTCTGAGCTACGAGCGGGTCTCGGCCAGCAACCTGTCGAGCAGCTCGTCCTGGCTCTGCTCGAGGCGGCTGATCTGATCGATGACCTCGGCGCGGTGCCGCTGCATGGCGTCGGCGTGGCGTTGGGCGTCCTGGTGCTCCCGGTCCGCGAGGGGCGTCTCGGACACGAGCGACCGCAGTCGCGCGTCGTCGGCGGCCTCGGCGAGGTGCGCGAGCTGCTCGTCGGACACGGCCAGCTCCTCGCGGAGCTCTTTGAGGCGCGCGCCGACCTCGGTGAGGCGTCGCTCGACGAGGGATCGGGACATCGCCGCAGTGTACGCCCGACCGACGTCGCGCTCGGATCTGCGACGATGCTCCGATGTCCGGGACCTTCCGACGTGCTCGCTCGGGGGTCCTGCTGCTCGGAGCGATCGCGCTCGGTGCCTGCGGAGGCAGCTCCGGCGACGAGCAGGCCTGCGGACCCACCACCCGCGAGTCGCTCGACCCCGCCTACCTCGTGCACGTCCTGGGCGATGCGGATGACCTCGAGTACGCGTCGGACCCCCCGACCTCCGGCCCCCACCAGCCTGGCCCCGAGGTGGCGGGCGTGGTCACGGAGGCGCTGACACGTCCCGTGCAGGTCGGGATCCTGGAGCGAGGCGACGTCCTCATCCAGCACCTGCCCGACCTCGATGACGAGTCGCGGGCCGACCTCGAGGCGCTGGCGGGCGAGCACGTCGTGGTCGCCCCCAACCCGGACCTCCCCGCGCCGGTGGTCGCGACGGCGTGGCTCTTCAAGCGCACGTGCCAGACCGTCGACGCCGTCGCGCTGCAGGACTTCGTCGACGAGCGCGTCGGGAACGGGCCCGAGGGCTGATCCGGCATGACCACCGATGCATGGGGGATCGACGACGGGTGGCTCGACACGCAGGGCCGCTGGCACGTGGCATCGACCGAGACGATCGAGGCCATCCGGGCCGTTATGGGGGACCCGACCAGCGGCCGTCCCCTGTGGGTCGTGCGACCGGGCACCACCGAGCCCCTGAGCGGCCGTTGCCACCTCACCCTCGAGGACGGCACCGAGCTGGGATCGGTCGACCAGCTGCCGCCCGACCTCCCCCTCGGGATCCACGACCTCGCCCCTGTCGATGGGGGTCCCGTGACGACCTTGCTCGTCGGACCCGGCCGCTGCCACCTGCCGGCCGACCTGCGCTCGTGGGGCATCGTCGCGCAGGTCCCCACGGCGCGCTCGAGCGGCAGCTGGGGCATCGGTGACCTCGCGGACGTCCGCGCGCTCGCCCGCTGGCTGCACGACCTGGGCGGCGGGTTCCTGGCGCTCAGCCCCCTGCACGCCCCGACGCCGGTGCCCCCGATCGCGACCAGCCCCTACTCCCCCTCCAGCCGACGCTGGCGCAATCCCCTGCTCCTGCGGGTCGACGAGCTCGCCGGTGGCGCCGACCCAACGGTCGTCGCGCTGGGCGCCCGGGCCCGCGCCCTCCTCGCCCTCCCCCACGTCGACCGCGACGCCTGCTGGTCGCTGCAGCGCCAGGCCCTCGAGCGGCTCTGGCGCGGTCTCGGCCTCGAGGATCGAGCGGCGCTCGCCGCGTGGCGAGCGGAGCAGGGCCCACCCCTCGAGGGCTGGTCCCGCTTTTGCGCCCTCGCCGAGCAACACGGTCCGAGCTGGCGCACCTGGCCGGTCGAGCTCCGACATCCCGACGGCCCGGCCGTCGAGCGAGCCTCGGTGGCGCTCGCCGACCGGATCGCCTTCCACGCGTGGCTGCAGATGCTCCTCGACCGACAGCTCGAGGCGGCGAGGGGCATCGGTCCGCGACTCATCCAGGACCTGGCCATCGGCGCAGACCCATGGGGAGCGGACGCATGGCTGTGGCAGGACCTGCTCGCCGACGGCTTCAGCATCGGTGCTCCTCCCGACGACTTCGCGCCGGACGGGCAGCGGTGGGGCCTCCCACCGTGGATCCCCGGACGCCTCCGCGACCGCGCCTACGGCCCGCTCGCCGACCTCCTGCGCGCCTCGCTCCTGGCCGGCGGGGGGCTGCGCATCGACCACGTGATGGGGCTGTCCCGTCTGTTCTGGGTGCCCGAGGGCGGCGCGCCGGTGGACGGCACCTACGTCCGGTTCCGTGGTCGCGAGCTCCTCGAGCTCGTCGCCCTCGAGAGCGCCCGGGCGGCCGCGGTCGTCGTGGGCGAGGACCTCGGCACGGTGGAGGCGGGCTTCCGGGATGACCTCGCCGGGGCCGGGATCCTCTCGACCCGACTCGTGTGGTTCGAGCCCGACCCGCCGGAGGCTTGGCCCCGACAGGCCCTCGGGCTGGTCACGACCCACGATCTCCCGACCCTGGCCGGGATGTGCCTCGGGGTCGACCGGCCCGGTCCGATGTGGGCGCAGCTCGAACGGCTGGTCGATCGACCGGCCGACCGGCCCGTCGCCGAGGTGGCCGAGGTCGTCCACCGACGCCTCGGGGCGAGCCCGGCCGCCCTGGTCGCAGCCACCCTCGAGGACCTGCTGGGTGTGGCCGACCGCCCGAACCTCCCCGGCACGCGCGACCACGAACGCGCCAACTGGTCGGTGGCGCTTCCCATGGCGATCGAGGACCTGCGGGACAGCCCCGATGCGCTCCGCTCGCTGGCGGCGCTGGCCGACGGCCGTTGGAGGCAGACCTGACCCCATCAGCCGTGCGTGCCCGGAGCGGGACTCGAACCCGCAAGCCCTCTCGAGCAGCGGTGTTTGAGACCGCCGTGTATGCCAGTTCCACCATCCGGGCGTGGACGGTGATGGTACCGCCGACCTCCGGTCGTGCCCGAGCTTCACGAACGGGCATGGCATTACCGGTGGGAAACTTGTCCCGATTGTGAAACGTGGGGCAAGTGCGTCCGGTCGGACGCCCAATGCTCGCCTTCACCTTCCCTGGCCAAGGATCCCAGCAGCCCGGCATGGGCCGGCCCTGGGTCGACCACCCGTCCTGGGCCATCGTCGCCACCGCCTCGGAGGCCAGTGGGCGCGACGTCGCCGCACTGCTCCTCGACGCCGATGCCGACGCCCTCCGCCGCACCGAGAACGCCCAGCTCTCGACCTACGTGCTGAGCCTCATCGTGCACGATGCGGTCCGCACGCTCGGCGTGCGCTGCGCGGTCGCCGCCGGCCACAGCCTCGGCGAGTACAGCGCCCTGACGGCCGTCGGCGCGTCTGCGGCTGGAGGACGGCGTTCGCCTCGTGACCGAGCGCGGCGCGGCGATGCAGGCCGCGGCGGATGTCCGACCAGGCACCATGGCCGCGGTCCTGGGCGCCGACGACGACGTCGCCGCATCGGCGTGCGAACGGGCCGCCGGCGAGGTCTGGGTGGCCAACAGCAACGGGGTCGGGCAGGTCGTGATCGCCGGTGACGCCGACGCCATCGCCGAGGCCAGCGCCATCGCCAAGGAGCTCGGCGCCCGCAAGGTGCTCCCGCTCCCCGTCGGCGGGGCCTTCCACACCCCGTTCATGGCCCCGGCCGCCGAGCGACTCGCCGCCGCCCTCGCCGCGACGACCTTCTCCGATGCCGAGGTGCCCGTGGTCGCCAACGTCGACGCCCTCCCGCACCAACACGCCGACCAGTGGGCCGGTCTCCTCGCTGCGCAGCTGACCTCGCCCGTCCAGTGGCGCCAGAGCGTCGAGCGGATGGTCGCGGACGGCGTGACCGCGTTCGTCGAGCTCGGGCCGGGCTCGGTGCTCACCGGCATGGCCAAGCGCTCCGCTCCCGCTGCCGTCGCGAAGGCCGCCGCGGAGCCCGCCTCCCTCGACGAGGTGGTCGAGGTCGCCGCCGCCGCCGGCGCGGTGGACCACCACGACGGCGAGCACCTCTTCGCGTCGGAGCGCCTGGTCGTCAGCCCGGCGGCCGGGGTGTTCACGCCTGCTGGTGACGTCACCGAGGGCCAGCACATCGAACGCGGCCGGGTCGTCGGGCACGTGGCGGGCCACGAGGTGTGCTCGCCGTTCCACGGCACGGTGAAGGGCCTGCTCGCCGTCGCCGGGGAGCGCCTGACCCGCAGCCAGCCCATCGCGTGGCTGCGCACCGCGTGACGGCTCCGTGACATCTGACGTCCTCGCCCTCCTCCCGCGCCCGGATCCTGCAAGATGAGCGTCGTGACACCCTCCCGCGCGGATCACCGGCTGGGGCAGCGCGCTGCCCGACAAGGTCGTGACCAACGCCGACCTGGAGGACACCCTCGACACGACCGACGCGTGGATCACGGAGCGCACGGGCATCCGGGAGCGGCGCGTCGGCGGCACGACCACCGGCCTCGGCATCGAGGCAGCCCAACAGGCCATGCTCCACGCGGGCGTGCGTGGCGCTGACGTGGACCTCGTCCTGCTGTGCACCTCGACCCCGGACGAGACGATGCCCGCCAGCGCGAGCGCCATCCAGCAGGCCCTCCACGTGCACGGCGGAGCTGTCGACCTCAATGCCGCATGCTCCGGGTTCGTCTATGGCCTCGTGGCCGCCGACGGCTTCCTCCGCGCCGGCCTCGACCGCGTGCTCCTGATCGGCTCGGAGACCATGTCCCGCATCGTCGACTGGGAGGACCGGTCGACCGCGATCCTCTTCGGCGACGGCGCCGGGGCGGTGGTCCTCGAGCAGGGCGACGGACCGGGCGGTGTGCTCGGGTTCGACCTGGGCTCCGACGGCTCGCTTCGCCACATCCTCCACGCTGACTACGGCGGCACCATCGAGATGGACGGGCCCGAGGTGTTCCGGCGGGCCGTGCGGATCATGGTCGAGTCAGCCGAGCGGGCCATGGCCCACGCGGGGGTCACCGCCGACGAGCTCGCCCTCTTCGTCCCCCACCAGGCCAACAGCCGCATCATCACGTCGGCGTGCGCGCGGCTGGAGATCGACGAGGACCGCACGTCGAACATCCTCGCGACGACGGGCAACACCTCGGCCGCCTCGATCCCGATGGCGCTGGCCGAGGCGGCTGACGAGGGTCGGCTCGCCCCCGGGGACCGCGCCCTGCTGGTCGGCTTCGGTGCCGGGATGTCGTGGGCCTCCGCCGTGATCGAATGGGCGACATGAGCGACCTCGTGCCCCGCACCGTCCTCGTCACGGGCGGCAGCAAGGGCATCGGCCTCGCCTGCGCCCGAGCCTTCGCCGAGGCCGGGCACCGCGTGGCCGTGACCTCGTCGTCGACGCCGGTCGATGAGCCCGGTCTGCTGACGGTCTCCTGCGACGTCACCGATCCGGAGCAGGTGGAGGCGGCGGTCACGCGGGTCGAAGACGAGCTCGGCGCCGTCGAGGTGCTGATCACCAGCGCGGGCATCACGCGTGATGGCCTGCTGGTGCGCATGTCGGAAGCGGACTTCGCCGACGTGATCGCCACCAACCTCACCGCCACCTGGCGGATGGCGAAGCGGGTCCTGCCCAAGATGATGAAGGCCCGCTGGGGCCGGCTCGTCCTGGTGTCCTCGGTCGGCGCCTACATCGGTGCCCCGGGCCAGGCGAACTACGCCGCGTCCAAGGCCGGTCTCATCGGCCTGGCCCGCTCGATCGCGCGCGAGTACGGCCCGCGGGGCATCACCGCCAACGTCGTGGCGCCCGGTCCGATCGACACCGACATGCTCGCCACCATGCCCGACGACAGGCGAGCCGACCTCGGTGCCCAGGTGCCGGTGGGTCGGATCGGTAGCGTCGACGAGGTTGCGGCAACCGTCACCTTCCTCGCCTCTGAACCTGCTGCCTACATCACCGGCGCCGTCGTCCCCGTGGACGGCGGACTCGGGATGGGCTTCTGACCCCCAACCGAAAGCGACAGGAGATCACCGATGAGCGACACCTTCGAGCGGTTCCAGGCTCTCACCGTGCAGGTGCTGGCCGTCGAAGCCGACAAGGTCACCAAGGAGGCCAGCTTCTCCGAGGACCTCGACGCCGACAGCCTGGACCTGGCTGAGCTCGTCATGGCTCTCGAGGACGAGTTCGACATCACGGTCGAGGAGGAGGAGCTCGAGGACATCAAGACGGTCGGCCAGGCCTTCGGCATGGTCTCAGCCAAGCTCGGGACCAGCGCCTAGTCATGGAGCTACGGCGAGTCGCGGTGACCGGCGTCGGTGTCCTGTCGTCGTGCGGCACGGGAGTCGACGACTTCTGGGCCGGCCTCAACGGCCCCCCTCCAGAGGGCGAACGGCGCGTGCGCGACTTCGACCCGGCCCCGTTGTTCGACAACCCGAAGGAGGCCCGCCGGGCCGACCGGGTGACGCAGCTGGCCTTGGCCGCGGCGACCCAGGCGCTCGAGCAGGCCGGCGAGCTCGACGGCGACCCGCTGCGGCGGGGCGTGCTGATCGCGACCGGCATCGGCGGCATCGGCACGGTCGAGGAGCAGATCACCGTCTACGTGCACAAGGGCGCTCGCCGCGTGTCCCCGTTCCTGGTGCCGATGATGATGCCGAACGCGCCCAGCGCCACGGTGTCGATGCGGTGGGGGTGGCAGGGGCCCTGCCAGACCGTGAGCACCGCCTGTGCGGCCGGCACCCACGCCCTGGTCGATGCCGCCACGTGGGTGGCCATGGGCCGATGCGACGTCGTCGCGGCGGGCGGAAGCGAGGCGGCCATGACGCCCGTGAGCCTGGCGGGATTCACGAACATGACGGCGATGTCATCGCGCAGCGTGTCCGAGCCCTTCTCGGCCACGCGTGACGGCTTCGTGATGGCGGAGGGCGCCGCGGTGCTGATCCTCGAGGCCTGGGACGCGGCCGAGGCTCGCGGTGCGACCATCCTCGCCGAGGTGCTCGGCGGCGCGTCCACCGCGGACGCGCACCACATCACGGCGCCGTCCCCTGGTGGCCGGGGGGCCTTGTCGTGCATGGAGATCGCCCTCGCCGCCGCCGGCCTGGCCGTGGGCGACGTCGCCCACGTGAACGCCCACGGCACGTCCACCCCGCTCAACGACGCCGCCGAAGCGGAGGCGATGGCCAAGCTCTTCGGCACCCCCGGGCCGCCGGTCACGTCCATCAAGGGGGTCACGGGCCACTCGCTCGGCGCGGCCGGTGCGATCGAAGCCGTGGCCGTCGTGGAGTCGATGCGCCGCGGGCTGATCCCGCCCACGGCCGTCACCACCGAGGTCGACCCCGAGCTCCCGCCCATCGACCTCGTGCTGGGCGAGGCGCGGTCCTGGACGCCCGGCCCCACCCTCAGCAACAGCTTCGGCTTCGGCGGACACAACGGCACCGTGGTCCTCGCGCCGGCGTAGCTGCATCTGCTCAGAACAGTCGCTCGCCGTGCTTCTCGAGCTCGAGGAGCTTGATCTTGGTGGGGAGGCCTCCGCCGTACCCACCCAGCTGGCCGCCCGTGCGCAGCACCCGGTGGCACGGCACGACGATCGGGATGGGGTTCGTCGCCATCGCCGTGCCGACGGCTCGGCTCGCCTTCGGGTTGCCGACCATCGTGGCGAGCTCGAGGTAGCTGACCGTGTGGCCGTAGTCGACGTCGGCGTACAGCGTCTCGAGGACCGTCCGGCGGAAGCCCGCCGACAGGCGCCAGTCGAGCGCGAGGTCGAAGTGGTCGCGCCCGCCCGCGAAGTACTCGTCGAGCTCACGCCGCACCTCGTCGAGCCGGGCGGGCGCCTCGAGGACCCGGGGGCTGACCCGCTCGGCGAGCTGGCCGAGCACCTCGTCGTCGTCCTCCCGCTCGAAGGCGAGGCGCACCAGACCGGCCGCCGTGGCGGCCACGAGGAGAGGACCGACGGGGCTGTCCGTGACGGCGTAGGCCACGTCGACCAACCCGTCGGCCTCTGCCTGGGCGAGCGCAGCCGCCAGATCGGCGGCGGGATCCGTGGACGTGACTCGAAGGCGCTGCTCGAGGGGATCGTGGGTCGTCATGGGGACACCTCCAGGCGGAGCGCGGCAAGACCGGCCCGCACGTTCTGACGTGCCGCGGCCTCGGAGCAGCCGAGCACGACGCCGATGTCGGCGTAGGGGAGATCGCCCAGGTAGCGGAGCGAGATCGCGCCCCGCTGCTTCTCGGGGAGGCGGCCGACCGCCTCCCACAGGTCACCGTCGACGGTGGGCATCGCGGCGCCGCGCTCCGGGAGCGCGGCCACCGGGACCGGTCGCCGGGCCGTCGCCCGGTGGTGATCGAGCACCTTGCGGTGAGCGATGGTGAACAGCCACCCGCGCAGGTTCCGGTCGTCCCCCAGGTGGGGGTACGCCCCCAGCGCGGAGATGACCGCCTCCTGGAAGCAGTCCGCTCCCTGGTGCGGGCCCGCCTGGGCGACGCAGAACCGGTGGAGGTCCGCGCCATGCGCGTCGAGGAGCTGCTGGAAGGGGGGCAGGTTCACTGCGAGGTCAACGCACGGGAGCGGCGCGGCGTGAGATCACGTGTCGACGATGACGAACAGCAGGTCGACCTCGCAGGCCCGCTCGCCCCCCACCGAGGCGACTCCGTGGCCCTTGCCGGCTCGAGCCGACAGTCGTCCCATCTCCACCCGGAGGTCGAGCACCTCACCCGGCTCGACCTGGCGCCGGAACCGCACTCCGTCGATCCCTCCGAACAGCGGGAGCTTGCCGGCGTAGCGCGGCTCCAGCAGCACCGCGATCGCGCCGACCTGCGCGAGCGCCTCCACCATGAGCACGCCGGGCAAGGTGGGGCGGCCGGGGAAGTGGCCAGCGAAGAAGTCCTCGTCGCCGGTCAGCCGCCAGCGACCGTGGGCGGACTCCCCTGGCACGACGTCCAGCAGCTCGTCGACGAAGAGGAACGGCGGCCGGTGCGGCAGCACGTCGATCGGCGCCGGGAGGTCGGCCATCCGGCCTAGCCCCCGAGCGACTTGAGCAGGTTGGTCGGCGTGTCCTTCGGGCTGACCTTCGGCCATGCCTCCTGGATCTTGCCCTTCTCGTCGATCAGGAAGGCCGAGCGGATGATGCCCATGTACTTCTTGCCGTACATCGATTTCTCGCCCCAGGCACCGAACGCCTCGGCGACGGCATGGTCCTCGTCGGCGAGCAGTGGGAAGCCGAGGCCGTACTTCTCGTCGAACTTGGCCTGCTTGGCGGGCTTGTCCGGGCTGATGCCGAGCACCGCCGTGTCGCCGATGTCACCGACGATGTCGCGCATGCCGCACGCCTGGGTCGTGCACCCAGGCGTGTCGGCCTTCGGATAGAAGAAGACCAGCACCTTGCGGCCTGTGAAGTCGGACAGCTTCACGGTGCTGCCCGTCTGGTCGGTCAGCGAGATCGCGGGGGCCTTGTCACCGGGAGAGAGCGCCATGGCGGCACCGTACCCCCGGTCGCGGTGACGCCCGACCCCGTGAAGAGCATGTGAACGTTGTCACAATCCGCGCGCGATTCGGGTCTCGGCGGCGTCCAATGGAGGTACCCGACCTCCAGGAGCCCCCGTGGACACCGCCGAGCTGGCCGCCATCGCCACCGATCACCGAGTCCATCGCACGTTCTCCTTCATCGACCTGTGCGGCTTCACCGACTTCGTCGACGAGCACGGCGACGACGGAGCCGTCGCCGAGCTCCAGATCCTGCGGGCCGCGGTCCGCGAGGTCGCCCCGATCTTCGGCGTCCGCGTCGAGAAGTGGCTGGGCGACGGGCTGATGCTCGTGGGCGTCGAGAGCGAACCCCTGGTCGGCGCCGCGCTCGCCATCGAGCAGCGACACCACCGCTCCGGGCAGCTCGAGCTCCGCGGCGGCGTGGCGTCGGGCGACGTGATCCTCCTCGAAGGCGACGACTACGTAGGTCGGGCCGTCAACCTCGCCTCGCGGCTGTGCGACATCGCGGAGCCGGGCTCGCTGCTGGCCGCCGCCGACGACCTCGATCTCCCGGAGTGGGTGGAGGCGACCGAGCACGAGCCCGTGCACGTGAAGGGCATGGCCGCCGCGGTCGCCGTCGCGACGCTCAGCGTCGACCGGGCGGTCCTGCGTCGGAAGTCGAGGTCCCGGTCAGCGAACGCGCTGCTCGCGGTGGTGGACGGGCTCACCCGCCCGATGCGCGGCTGGTCCAACACCGGCTGATCCTCTACCGAGGGGACCGGGCGTTCACCATGAAGTCGGCGGCCTGGGCGAAGTAGTCGAGCATCTGGGCCTCGATCGCCGGATCGATCCCGCGAGCCACGACCACCTCGTCGAGCGCGGCGGCCATGTGAGCGAACCAGGTGTCGCGCTCCGCTTCGCTGATGACGAACGGCATGTGGCGCTGCCGCAGGCGGGGGTGGCCGCGCTCCTCGCTGTAGGTGCCGGGCCCGCCCCAGTACTGCTGGAGGAACAGCGTCATGTGGCGACGGGACCCGGTGAGGTCGTCGGGGTACAGCGGCCGGAGCAGCACGTCGGCCGCCACCCGCCGGTAGAACCCGTCGACCAGCTCGACGAAGAACGCCTCACCGCCGACGGCGTCGTGCACGCTCACCTCGTCAGCCACCGCCACGACGCTACCGGCGCCCACCAGCACGACGAACCCGTGGGTGACGTGCCGCAGGAACAGGGCCCTTCACCCACGGGTTGCGGGTCGGGGGCTACGGCCGCTTGTCCTTGCGCTGACCGTGGCCGAAGAAGCCACCTGCCGGGCGGGCGTGAGCGTGGTAGTGGTCCGGGATGTTGCGCATGTTGTCGTCGACGTAGTGGCCGTCGAAGACCTCGGCGCTCACGCGGGCCAGCTGGTCGTGCATGTGAGCGAGCGCCTCCTGCGACGGGTCGATGCCGTGCCAGCGCCAGACGACCATCGGCGTGTCGCAGATCTCGCACTCCGCGATCCAGCACACCTCGTCCTCGTGGAACCAGTGCGTGATGCGAGCGGCTTCGCAGAGGTCACAGGCGTCGGACTTCTCACCGTGGGGCATCGACGCATCATCGCGCCGCTACGTTCGCTGGCATGGATTCCGAGCGCGCCGGCACGGGGTACCTGGCCCTCCCCGACTCGTCGGCGGGCCCCGGCATCCTCGTGCTGCACGCGTGGTGGGGGCTCACCGACCACGTCCGCGGCGTGTGCGACCAGCTCGCCGAGGAGGGCTACGTCGCGCTGGCCCCGGACCTGTTCGCCGGCCGGGTGGCCACCGAGGTCGGCGACGCCGAGCGCCAGCTCGCCGAGGCCGATGCCGACGAGCTGGCTCACCTGACCAGGTCGAGCCTGCAGACGCTGCGCACGCTGCCCAGCACCACCGGCGAGGTCGTCGGCGTCCTCGGCTGGTCGATGGGAGCGTCCATGGCGCTCTGGCTCGCCGCCCGGGTCCCCGACGCCATCGCCGCGACCGCCGTCTACTACGGGGGGCAGGACATCGACATGATCGACGCCCGCTCCGCCTTCCTGGGCCACTACGCGGAGGACGATGCCTACGTGGACGAGGACGGGCTCGTGCTGCTGGAGTCCGAGCTGCACCTCGACGGCCTCGACGTCGAGTTCCACCGCTACGCCGGCACCCGCCACTGGTTCGCCGAGCCCGACCGCCCCGAGCACGACGAAGCCGCCGCCACCCTGGCCTGGGACCGCACCCTCGCCTTCTTCCGCCGTCACCTCCCTGTGGACTGACCCCCGGCGTCGATCGCCATCCCGGCGTCCCCCTCCGCAATCTGTGGCTCCGTCGACCGGAAACCGGAGCTCCGCACCACAGGCTGCGGGGACTGGCGCCCCCGGGCTCAGCCTGTGGTCGCGAGGGCCGGGAACCGGAGCTCAGGACCACAGGTTGCGGGGGTGGGTGACCTCAGCCGCGGTCGAGGGCGGCACGGAAGGTGGCGACCATCGCGCCGAGGTCCTCCGGGGACGCGCCGTCGAGCCGCTGGCGCATGAGCGCGGAGGCCACCACGACGCCGTCGGCATGAGCGGTGGCGGCCACGGCGTGCTCCGGCGTCGCGATGCCGAAGCCCATGATGACCGGGAGGTCGGTGGTCGCCTTGAGGCGCTCGGCCAGGACCGTCGACGAGTCCGCCAGCTCGCTGCGCTCGCCGGTGACGCCGAGCAGGTTCACGCCGTAGACGAAGCCCTCCGAGCGGGCGCAGAGCCGGGCGAGCCGCTCGTCCGGTGTCAGCGGGGAGGCGAGCTGGACCGTTGCGATGCCCTCGGCCTGCGCGAACGGCTCCCACTCACCCACCTCCTCCATGGGGAGATCGGGCAGGATCACGCCCGACACGCCCGACGCCATCGCTTCGGCGGCGAACCGCGCGTAGCCGGCGTGGAACACGAGGTTCACGTACGTCATGACCACGATCGGCACACCCGCGTCGACGTCGCGCAGCGAAGTGAGGATCGCGGGGAGGTTCGCGCCCTGGTCGAGGGCGACCTCGGAGGCCGCCTGGATCGTCGGGCCGTCCATCACCGGGTCGGAGAACGGGATGCCGACCTCGATGGCATCGGCGCCCGCGGCGGCGTAGGCGCGCACGACCTCGGTCCAGTCGTCGCCGAGCCCCCCGGTGACGTAGGGGACGAGCAGCTTCCGTCCGGCATCCCGACGCTCGCGCAGGTGGGCTTCGAGCGCCCCGACCTCAGGCATCTGAGCCCCGCCCCAGGATGTCGGCGACCTGGGCGACGTCCTTGTCGCCCCGACCCGAGAGGTTGAGGATCACGATCTTGCCCGCCAGCTCGTCCCGGGCCCGCAGCATCCAGGCCAACGCGTGAGCGGACTCGAGGGCCGGGATGATGCCCTCCGTGCGGGCCAGCACCTGGAAGGCGTCGAGCACCTCGGCATCCGTCACCTTCTCGTAGCGCGCCCGCCCGATCTCAGCCAGGTGCGCGTGCTCCGGACCGATGCCCGGGTAGTCGAGCCCGGCCGAGATCGACTCCGCCTCCACCACCTGCCCGTACTCGTCCTGGAGCAGGTAGGACTTCGAGCCGTGCACGATGCCGGGCACGCCGTGGCCGACGGCTGCGCCCCCCGCCGGCTCGACGCCGATCAGCTCGACGTGCGGGAGCTCGGCGAAGCCGGAGAAGAGCCCGATGGCGTTCGAGCCGCCGCCGACGCACGCGGTGACGACATCGGGATCGCGGCCCAGCAGCGCGCGGCACTGCTCACGGGCCTCGTCACCGATGACCCGGTGCAGCTCGCGCACCATCCACGGGTAGGGGTGGGGCCCCATCACCGAGCCGAGCAGGTAGTGGCTCGACTCGACCGTGGCCACCCAGTCGCGCATGGCCTCGTTGATGGCGTCCTTCAGCGTGCGGCTGCCGGACGACGCCGGCTTCACCTCGGCACCGAGCAGGCGCATGCGGAAGACGTTGAGCGACTGCCGCTCCATGTCGACCTCGCCCATGTAGACGACGCACTCGAGGCCGAGCAGAGCGGCGGCGGTCGCGCTGGCCACACCGTGCTGGCCGGCGCCGGTCTCGGCGACGACCCGGTGCTTGCCCATCCGCTGGGCGAGCAGCGCCTGGCCGAGCACGTTGTTGATCTTGTGGGAGCCGGTGTGGTTCAGGTCCTCCCGTTTCAGGAGCAGGGTGCAGCCGAGCTCCTCGGACAGCCGCCGTGCCTCGTAGAGCATCGACGGCCTGCCGGCGTAGTCACGCAGCAACCGGTCGAGCTCGGCCCGGAACACGGGATCGGCCCACGCCTCCCGGAAGGCGATGTCGAGCTCCGCGCATGCCATGACCAGGGTCTCCGGGATGTACCGCCCCCCGAACCCCCCGAACCGCCCCGAAGCCCCAGGATCGCCCATGACAGGTGAGGAGTCGGCCATCAGGGCTAGAGCGTGAAGCAGACGGGGCCAGCCGCGCCAGTCGATACGCAGCAGGGAGCCCGGCGGGGGTGCGGGGGCAGAGCCTCCTGGCGGAGCCCCTGCCATGCGAGGGGCGGCTCCGCCGACCCCGTGCGACGAGCAGTCAGCGCGAGCCGGAGGCGAGCGTCCCCCAGCTCGGCGACGAAGCTCCGCTTCGGCGCCGAATCACTCGTCGAGCATCCAGTCGAACGGGCGGTCGTCCTCACGGCCGTGGTAGTCCTCGGGCTCGGCCTCCTGGGCGGCTTGGATGAAGCGCCGCACGAGGGTGGGGTCCTTGACGCCAGGGGCAGACTCGGTTCCGGACGCGACATCGACTCCCCAGGGCCGCACTCGCTCGATGGCCTCGGCCACGTTGTCGGGGGTGAGCCCGCCGGCCAACAGGATCCGCAGACCTGAGGGGGCGCCCTCGGCGAGGGACCAGTCGAACACCTGACCGGAGCCCGGGCTGGCCGAGTCGAGCATGACGATGTCGGCGCCGTAGGTCGTCGCCCGGGCGAGCTCCGGCGCACCACCCGGGAAGACCTTGATCACGATCGGCAGCCGCTCACGGACCCACCGGGTCTCGGCGGCCGTCTCGTGACCGTGGAGCTGCGCGGCCCGCAACCCGGCGTGCTGCACCTGCTCGACCACCCGCGACGGCGCCGTGTCGCGGAAGACCCCGACGGTGAGGATCTCGGGCGGCAGCCGCTTGGCGATGTCGGCGGCACGAGCGACGGCGAGGAAGCGCGGGGACGACGGCACGAAGTTGAAGCCGACGGCGTCCGCCCCCATGGCCACCGCCAGGAGCGCGTCCTCCTCGGAGGTGATGCCGCAGATCTTGACGAACACGCGGTGGAGGCTACCGACGCGGCGCGCGCAGGGCCGTGACCGATCCCGCAGGATCGCCCGCCGTGACGACCGACTCCCCCACGAGCACGGCGTGAAACCCTGCGTCCACCAGACGGGCCGCGTCCTGTGGCCCGCGGATGCCCGACTCGGCGACGCGTACGACGTCGGCAGGCATCGCCGCACCGACGCGCACCGCTCGCTCGGTGTCGACCTCGAACGTGACGAGGTCGCGCTGGTTCACGCCCACCACCGATGCCCTCACCGAGAGGGCCTGTTCCAGCTCGGCTTCGTCGTGGACCTCGACGAGGACGTCGAGCCCGAGATCGACCGCGAGCGCGTGGAGGTCGGCGAGCTCGGCATCGTCGAGCGCGGCCACGATCAGGAGCACGGCGTCGGCGCCCATCAGGCGAGCGTCGCAGACGTCGCGCGGGTCGACGGTGAAGTCTTTGCGCAGCACCGGGACGGTGACCGCGCCTCGGGCCACCTGGAGGTCGCTCGCGGACCCGCCGAACCAGACCTCGTCCGTCAGCACCGAGACGCAGGCGGCGCCACCGCGCTCGTAGGCGAGGGCCGTGGCGGCGGGATCGAGACCGGGGGCCAGGTCCCCCTTCGACGGCGAACGGCGCTTCACCTCTGCGATCACCGCCAGCTCGGTGGCGGACGCCGCACGGAGGGCGGCCGTGAACCCTCGCGTCGGCGGCGACCGGTGGGCCCCTTCGACGAGGGCCTCGAGGGGGCGTTGATCCGTCGCGGCCGCCGCGCGGTGCCCCTCGAGGATGCGGTCGAGGTAGGTGGCCACCGCGCTCGAGCTCAGAGCGGCAGGTGCTTGGCCTGCAACGGCGTCAGCACGTGCATCTCCGGCGGCTCCGCGAGCAGGCCGCCGATCGCGGCGAAGCCCTGGTGCAGCGCCGGGTTCTGGCCGTGGGCGTCGAAGGCCGCCTGGTCCGCATACACCTCGAAGAACCAGAACGACCCGCTGTCGCCTTCGCGGCTGAGGACGTACTCGACGGTGCCCGCTTCCTCCGTGGCGGCCTCCACGAGCCCGCGCAGTGCGACCTCCGCCTCCTGCAATGCCTCCGGGCGAACCGTGATCCTGGCGATGAGCGCGACCTTGTCAGACATGGGCGGCGACCCTACCGGCTCGCATCCATCGGACGATCACCGTTCCTCCGGCGCGAGCTGAGCAGCGCCACGAAGGGGGCGACCATGAACATCGCGCACGAGGCGAGGAAGAGCGCGGCCGCGGCGCCGAGCGCGGGCTGGGAGGCGAACAGCAGGCCCATGCAGAACGAGCCGACGGACAGGGCGAACGTCGCCACCGGCAGCAGCGAGATCCAGCGCGGGAGCACGACCCGTCCGCCGAGCGGGGTGTCGTCGGCGAGGTCGGCCAGCAGGTCTTCTTCGTCGGTCCGCGGGGACGGGGGTGTGGTGGCGGCCGGTGGGAGCGTCGTCGGCGTCCGCAGGGTCAGGTCGTACCGCGCTCGCCGGACGGGGTCGCCGAGGGTTGCCCAGGCCTCGTTCACGGACCGCATCGTCGCGGCGTCGCCCCCCGGCCGATCGGGGTGGTGCCGCCGAGCGAGGTCGACGTACGCCTGACGGACATCGACCCCCGGCGCCGAGGGCGCGACGCCGAGCACCTCGTAGTGGTTCACCAGACGGAACCCCGATCGCTCACCGCAGCGGGAGGGCAGCCGCGGTGGCCACCGTCGCGGTGCCGTCAGGGCGATGCAGCTCGACCACCGTCCCCGGTTCCACCGAGCGGGCGAGCGGTGCCAGCGCCACCGCCCCGAGCACGGCTGAGCGCGCCGAGGACGTCACCATGCCGACATCAGCGCCCGCGAGACGGACCAGCGTCCCCGAAGGGACCGGATCGCCCTCGACGAGGAGGCCTTGGATCGGTCGCGGCACCTTGCCCCCGCGGCTGTCGATGCGCGCGACCAGCTCCTGGCCCGTGTAGCAGCCCTTCGTGAAGCTGACGGAGGCGTCGATGAGCCACTGCCCGGCCTCCGCCGGGATCGTGGCGTCGGTGAGCTCGGCTCCCATGGCCGGTACCCCGCACTCGATGCGAAGCGCCTCGAGCACCGAGCGATCGACCAGCGCGACGCCCGCCAGGGCGAGCTGGTCACCAGACAGCACATCGACGCCTTGCACCCCGGGCCAGCCGGCGATGAGCGCCACGGCACCAGCGGGGACGTCGATGTCCTCGGTCCCGGGACCCCGCACCGCCAGCCCCGACCACCGTTCGAGCGAGAGGTCGGCCTTCGTGCGCAGCTTGAAGCGCTGGAGTCGCGGCGAGGACGGCGTCGCCGAACCCAGCCTCGACGTCGAGCAGGACCTCGTCATCGGCGATGCGCGTGACCCGCAACCAGGCATCCACCTTGCCCGTGGGCTGGAGCAGCAGGGAGGCGGCAGACACGTCGACGGTGAGGGCCTCCACGTCTTGGCTCAGCTGCCCCTGCAGGAAGTCGATGGCCTCCGGTCCCTGCACCCGCACGACGTCGCGCTGGATCGGCGCCGCTCCCAGGGTCGTTCGCAGATCGATGAGATCGCTCATCGCCGCGACGCTACCCAGGCCCGGCGGCGGAACCGCTGGCGTGAGCGCGCCGCCGGACTGTCATCCGGCGGGCCGCCGGGATGGCTGCGAGGAGCGCCCTCGCCTTGTTGTGGCACTCGAGGTCTTCCTGCTCGGGGATGCTGTCGACGACGATCCCCGCGCCTGCCTGGACGGACGCCCGACCATCGTCGGCCACGACCAGGGTGCGGATGGCGATCGCGGTGTCGATGTTCCCGGAGAAGTCGAGGTAGCCCACCACACCGGCGTAGGGGCCGCGCTTGGTCGGTTCGAGCGCGTCGATGATCTCCATGGCCCGCACCTTGGGCGCCCCCGACACCGTGCCCGCGGGGAGGGTCGCCCGGAGCACGTCGATCGCGGTGCAGCCGGCGCGGAGCTTGCCGGAGACCTGCGACGTGAGGTGCATCACGTGGCTGTAGCGCTCGAGGGTCATCATCTCGTCGACCTGCTCGGTGCCGTACTCGACGACTCGCCCGACGTCGTTGCGGGCCAGGTCGACGAGCATCACGTGCTCCGCGAGCTCTTTGGGGTGCTCCTTGAGCTCTGCCCCCATGCGGCGGTCCTCCTCGTCGGTGCGGCCCCGCCGCCGTGTGCCCGCGATCGGGCGGGAGATCACCGTGCCGTCCAGGAGCTGCACCATCGGCTCCGGCGATGAGCCCACGAGCGTCACACCGGGCTGGCGCACGAAGTACATGTAGGGGCTCGGGTTGACCTGGCGGAGCACCCGGTAGACGTCGAACGGGTGCGCGTCGAGGTCGAGGTCGAAGCGCTGCGCGAGCACGACCTGGAACACGTCCCCAGCAAGGATGTGCTCCTTGGCGACCTCCACCGCCCGCCGGTAGGACTCGGCCCCCATGACCGAGCGGACATCGGGCAACGGGTCGTCCGGGTCCGGGGGGTCGAGCAGCGGCTCGTCGAGCGGACGGGCTCCGTCGGCGGCGAGCTCGTCGAGCCGGAGCCGCGCCGCGTCGTAGCGACGGTCGAGCTCCGCCTCGCCGAGACCGGGTTCGACGAGCACGTTCTCGATGAGGGTGGCGCGTTGGCGCCAGTGGTCGTACGCGGCGAGCTGACCGATGACGGAGACCATGGCGTCGGGGTGGCCCTGGTCGTCCGGCGGCACATCGGGCAGGCGCTCCACCTCGCGGACGACGTCGTAGCCGAGGTAGCCCATGATCCCGCCGTGGAGCGGCGGCAGGTCGTCGAGCACCGGCGCCTTCCACACCGCGAGCAGGTGCTCGATCGCCGCGAGGATGCCCTGGTCGAGCGGCACCCCGGCCGGCAGCGTGCCCGTGGTCGCCACCTCGCGCCCATGGGCCGTGAGCGTGGCCAGCGGGTTGCGTCCGATGAACGACCAGCGGCTCCAGCGCTCGCCGTGCTCGACGGACTCCAGCAGGAACCCGGGCTCATCACCGACGAGGCGGGCGAACGCGGCGACGGGGGTGGTGAAGTCGGCGAGCACCTCACGCCAGACGGGGATCACGGTGTGCTCGCGGGCCAGGGCCCGGAACTCGTCCCGACTCGGGCGCAACGTCACCCGAAGGCCCGGAAGAAGCAGGAGCGCTCACCGGTGTGGCACGCGCCCTTGCCCTCCTGCTCCACCACGAGGAGCAGGGTGTCCCCGTCGCAGTCGTAGAAGGCCTGGCGGACGAACTGCCGATCGCCGCTCGTGTCGCCCTTGCGCCACACCTCCTGGCGGCTGCGTGACCAGAACACCGTGCGCCCCTCCTGCAGGCTCATCCGGAGCGTCTCGGCGTTCATCCACGCCATCATCAGCACGGCCCCCGTGCCCTCCTCCTGCACGATCGCCGGCACCAGGCCGGCATCGTCGTACCTCACTCGGCCGAGCTGGTCGTCCGTGGCAGCGATCGGAGTGGCGACGGGCATCGCCTCATCGTACGGGTGCCCCGCTGGACGGCCCCAACCGGTTGGATCACTCCGTCCGCAGGACGTGGGCGACGCGCAGCGACACGGCCCGCTGCGAGGGCCAGGCGGCCAGGAGCGCCGCGGCCAGCAGGGCGACGGGTGCGACCAGCACCAGGGCCCACACTGCGACCGGCGGCACGTAGTACAGCGGGGTGGTGTCGGCCACCGAGCGCCACAACGTGCGGCCCAGCGCGATCCCGAGGGGCACGCCGAGGAGGAGCCCGACGAGCGCCAGCACGGCGGCCTGTACGAGCACGGTCGCGCGGGTCTGACCGCGGGTGACACCGACTGCGCGCAGGACCGCGAGGTCGTGCCGCCGACGCCGGACCGCCGTCGCGAGTGCATGGCCGACCGCCGCGACCGCGAGCAAGGCCAGGAAGGCGGCGAGGAAGAGCGGGAGGCGCTGGATCTGCTGTAGCTCGGCGAGTCGGGAGGGCGGCGACCTCGGCTGCAGCACCTCGCTCGCGGCTTCCGGTTGCCCGAGCGCGTCGGCGACAGCCGTCCCCACGCGGGCCGCCACCACGTCGCGATCGGCACCGTCGCGCAAGGTGAGGTCCGCGGTGTGGAACTTGAACCCGTCGATGAGCTGGTCGTAGCCGGCGGCGCTCATCCATGCGCCCGTGTCGTAGGAGTTGTGCGAGCCCTCGGGGACGAAGGCGATGCCGCTCACGGTGTAGGTGCCCGAGGATCGGGATCCTGTGAGCTCGACGGAGTCGCCGACGCCGACGCCCAGGGCAGCCGCCGACGCCGGGGCCAGCGTCACCTCGGTCGCGCCCTCGAGCAGCCGACCGTCGGTGAGCACGACCGGCGGCGGCGCTCCCACCGGATCGAGCGAGAACACGGGGAGGTCGACGGCGCCCGACTCGACGACGCCTTGCCTCGTGTTGTTGACCGCCACGACGTCGGGGTCCGCCGCCATGGCCGCCAGGGCGTCGTCCGCCGGGACGAAGTCCTCACCGTTGAACCCGAAGAAGCCCTCGAGCTGCGAGATCTGCCCGAACCGCTCCGGGTGGGCAGCGGCATCGCTCACCCCCGCCGCGAACGTCAGCGCGGCGACCACGCCGAGCACGCCGACCACGGCTCCCACCAGCGCCGGGTACACGGGCACCGCCTGGGTCCCGCGCCCGCGATCCAGCGCGAAGCCGGTTCCGACCGAGACCGGGACCGGAGCGCCCGCCCGGGCCGTCAGGGCGGTGATCCGGGAAGGCCGTCGACGACCGTCCACGGCCAGCGAGCGCGATGCCGCCCAGGAGGCGAGCACGGCGCCGACTGCGACCAGGAGCGGGATGACGACGAGCCCGGCGCCCAGCACGGTGAAGTCCGCGTGGCGGCCAGGCGAGGGCTCGATGGGCGCGGCCGTGCCCGTGGGGAACCTCGAGGACGCCAGCACCGCAGCTCCCACTCCGAGGAACGCGCCGAGCCCCGCCGCCAGCGTCGGCGGGACAGCCGCGGCCACGCGGACGTGACGGGGTGGCATGCCGACCGCGGCGAGCACGTGGAGGTCCTGCGTGGCGCCGCTCACGTACCGAGCCACCGACTGGCCGACGAGGAACACGGCCGCGATGAGCGCGGCGGCCGCGAACGCGAGGAGCGCGTCCGCCTCGAAGTCGGCCACCTCCCGGACGTGCTGTGCGTCCACGCTGAGGTCGAAGAACTCGATGTCCCTGCGCCCGCTGACCTCAGCCAGCTGCTCCCTGAACGCCGGCACCGCCGCCGCGCCACCCTCGAGGCGGACCAGCGCGTTCACGTACGCCGTCTCGTTGTCGCCGACGAGGTTGGCGGCGTGGGCCTCGTAGAGGCCGGGCGACGGGATGAGGCGTCCCGCCGGGCCGTCTCCCTCCGTGTCGCTGAACCACGGTGACCGCACGACCCCGACGATCGTCGCCTCGATGCTCGGACCGGTCGGGTCCACGTCCAGGTTGCTGGCGTAGCTCTCGTCGATCTGCTCCGGCGCGTAGAGGGTGATCGTCACGGTGTCGCCCACGCCCTTGCCGTATGTCCCCTCGTAGCCCGACGTCACCACGGCTTCGTCGTCGCGGGATGGATCGGCGAGTCGTCCTTCGAGCACGACCGGACGCTCGATCTCGTCCATCACCTCGTGCGTGTACGCGAAGTCCGCCGACTCCTCGGCGGGCACGCCGTCGACCCAGTAGCTCGAGACCGGGAAGCGGCCCACGACCTCGACCCCCGGAATCGCCGCCACGGCATCCCACTCGAAGCCCGGCTCGTTCGGGAGCACCGCGATGGTGGCCGGCTTGGTCCGGTCGAGCAATCGATCGACGGCGGTGGCCCCTCGCCGAGCACCCGCCACAGCCGTCAGGACGACGCCGGCCGTCAGGGCAACGAGGAGCGCCATGACCGCGAGCGACCGCGACCGGCCGCGGAGGTCGAGCCTGACCCAGGTCCACACCACGCTCACGGGGCCCTCCCCATGACGTGACCGTACGCCTGCGTCCGCTTCACCTGAAGGGCGCTACCCCCATGAACCGGGTGGTGCTGGCCCCACCTGGTGCGACGATGGCGGCATCGAGGAACCGGACCCCCACGCCGCCCACCTGCGTGCGCGCCACCGCCCGGCCCACGCCCGGCGGCGCGGCGGACCGGTTCGCGGCGTTCCTGCTCGCCAACCTCGGTCCGGGGATGCGTCTGCTCGACCTCGGCTCTGGTCCTGGCACCATCACCGAGGGGCTGGCATCGGCGGTGCACCCCGCGCTCGCGGTGGGCGTGGACTTCGACCCCACGCCGGCGGAACGCACCCACGTGACGGTCGTGACCGCCGACGCGAACAGGCTCCCGTTTCCCGACGCCACCTTCGACGCCGTGTTCTCCTGTGCCCTGCTCCAGCACGTGGACGATCCGGCGGCCGTCCTTGCCGAGGCGCGCCGCGTGTGCCGACCTGGCGCCGTCATCGGTGTCGCCGATGCGGATTGGGACGGCTTCGTCGTGCATCCCCCCGACCCTCTTCTGCACCGTGGTCAAGAGATCCTGGGTGCGCTGCGCGCGACGGGCGATCCCCGAATCGGCAAGCGGCTGCGAGATCTCCTGGCCGGGGCCGGGTTCGTGGACGTGACCGCGTCAGCCCGAGCCACCGCCGAGGGCGGGCCGGGAACGGTGGCGTCCGGCGCCTTCCGGGCCGGTGCGTTCGAAGCTCCCACGGCGATCGACCTCGCCGTATCGCGGGGCGCCTCGACGGAGTCCGAGATGGCCGCGATCGCCCAGGCGTGGCATCGCTGGGGCAGCTCCCCGGGAGCGTTCTTCGCCAGCTTCTGGATCGAGGCGACCGGCAGGGTCCCGCCGGAGGATCAGAGGTAGAGGCCGGTGCTGGCGTCCTCGAGCCGCTTGGCGGCGACGGCGTGGATGTCTCGCTCCCGCAGGATGATGTAGTCGTCGCCCCGGACCTCGACCTCGTAGCGATCCTCGGGACTGAAGAGCACGTGGTCGCCCGGTTCCATCGCGCGGACGTTGGGGCCCGCCGCCACCACCTCGGCCCACACGAGCCGCTTCTTCATCTCCGCGGTGGCCGGGATGAGGATGCCACCGGAGCTCTTGCGCTCGCCCTCCGCGGTGAGCCGCACGAGGATCCGGTCGTTCAGCATCTTGATCGGGAGCTTCTCGCCGTCCGCGGAGGCCGTCATCGCGCCCACGATAGGTTCCGCTCCCGTGGGTCACGACCTCCACCTCCCGGCACACGCCGATCCGACCGCGGCGGCCGTCGTCCTGCACCCCCACCCGGCGATGGGCGGGGACCGTGATCACCCGCTCGTGGTGGCCGTGGCCGAGGGCCTCGCGGCCGCGGGAGTGGCCGCGCTGCGGGTCGACCTGCCTGATCCCGACGTGACCGCGTCGGCCCACCGGCTCGAGGCGGTGGCGGGCGAACTGCTCGCCGACATCGGTGTGGACCGGCTCTTCCTCGTCGGGTACTCGTGGGGCGCCGTGGTGTCTGCCCTCGCCGCACCGTCCGGACTCGCGGCGCGCGTGCTGGTCGCGCCACCGGTGGCGATGTTCGACCTTCCGTCATCCGATGACGTGCCTGCCCTCCTGCTCGTCCCCGCGCACGACCAGTACGGAGGGCCCGATGCGGTGGGTGAGGCGATCGAGGGTTCGACCACCGAGACGATGGAGGTCGTCGAAGGGGCCGACCACTTCCTGGCGGGGGCGGTCTCGGGGATCGCGGTTCGCGCCGTGGAGTGGCTCACCGAGCGGCCCTGAGCCCATCGCCCGAGATCGACAGCGAGTCGCGGCAGGCGGGCGCCTGGCCGCCGTGGAGAAGGAGAAATCCCGTGCTGGGGGTTGCGGAGCGAACGTGTGTTCGATACGCTGTAGGTCTTCCCCTTCGGGAGCGTGAGCTCCCCACCTGGTCGAGCGACGCGCCTCGAAGGGAGATCCGCCATGGCGGTCACGGATCACGAGTCCTGCTCCCCCCTCGCCCGCGCCCACGCCGTCGAGCAGCTCGCGGCGCTGACCGCGGCGGCGACCGCCGAGATGCTCGACGTGATCGTGGCCATGGACCGAGGCGAGGACCACCGGATCGATGGGGCCATCGACATGGCAGCTTGGCTGGTCGCCACGCTCAACGTCTCCAGTGCGACCGCCCACGCGTGGGTGCGTGTCGCCCGGGCCCTCGACGAGCTCCCCCACCTCCGTGCCCGGTACGCCACCGCCGAGCTGTCCTGGGACCAGATCGCCGCCGCCACCCGCTTCGCCACCCCGGAGACCGACGAGCTCCTCGCACACCATCTGCTCGGCTGCACCGCCGCCCAGATCGAGGAGATGGCCCGCGAGCGCTCGAAGCGCACCCGCCGCGATGCCCAGCACTCCCACGACGAGCGCAGCCTGCGCTGGCGCAAGGACCACGACCGCGATGGCTACCGCTACAGCGGCTTCCTCCCCGCCGCCGAGGCGGAGATCGTCAACGCCGACCTCGAACGCCGCGCCGAAAAGGTCGGGCGCGACCCCGAGACCGGGGTCTGGGCCCCCTTCTCCCGGCGCTGCGCCGATGCCCTCGTCGAGGTCTGCCGCCAGGACCACGACACCGACCCCGGCCCGGACCCCACCATGGTCGTGGTCCACGTCGACGCCGACGTGCTCGACGGTGTCATCGAAGGCAACGGCGCCACCACCGACGGCGTGCAGGTCCCCCTCGACACCGTGCACCGCCTGCTCTGCGATTGCCCCATCGAGTTCCACGTCGACGGACCTGATGGCACCTGCGTCGGCATCGGTCGGAAGGATCGCAACCCGCCGCGCTGGCTGCGTCGCCGCATCCATCGTCGCGATCGAGGCCACTGCCGCTTCCCAGGGTGCGGTCGCCAGATCCGCCAGATCCACCACGTCGCCTGGTGGGAGCGCAACGCCGGCCCGACGGACTCCTGGAACCTGGCCGGGCTCTGCTGGCAGCACCACCACCTCGTCCACGAAGGCGGCTGGACCATCAAGGGCAACGCCGACCAAGAGCTCACCTTCACCAGTCCCAGCGGCCGGGCTCTCACGGCCCGACCACCCCCGCTCCTCCCCGAGACCCGTCAGCGCATCAACCACATCACCGGCATCGACCTCGGCCGCCCCGACGACCGATGAACCCGGAGGCCGCGGCTCAGGCGGGGCGGACGTCGATGCCGGCGGCTGCCATCGCGGCCTTGGCGTCGGCGATGGCGTGCTCCTGGAAGTGGAAGATCGACGCCGCCAGCACGGCGTCGGCACCGCCGAGCAGGACACCGTCGACGAGGTGCTGCAGGGTGCCGACGCCACCGGAGGCGATGACGGGGATCGTGCGCGAGTCGGTCAGGGCCCGGGTGAGCTCGATGTCGAAGCCCTGTTTGGTGCCGTCCCGGTCCATGGAGGTGAGCAGGATCTCGCCGGCGCCGAGGCCCTCAGCCTGCTTGGCCCAGCTCAGCGCGTCCATGCCGGTGGGGATGCGGCCGCCGTGCACGAACACCTCGAAGCCGAGGTCGGTGCGCCGGGCATCGATGGCGACCACGCAGCACTGGGTGCCGAACTCCTCGGCGATCTCGCGGATCAGCTCGGGGCGGTCCACGGCCGCGCTGTTCACCGACACCTTGTCGGCGCCGGCGCGCAGGAGCCGGCGGGCGTCCTCCACGCTCCGGATGCCGCCGCCGATCGTGAACGGGATGAAGACCTCCTCCGCCACCCGCGCGGCCATCTCGACCGTGGTGTCGCGTGCGTCGGACGACGCGGTGATGTCGAGGAAGACGAGCTCGTCGGCGCCTTCCGCGTCGTAGCGGGCGGCCAGCTCCACGGGGTCGCCGGCGTCGACGAGGTCGACGAAGTTCACCCCCTTGACCACGCGGCCGGCGTCGACGTCGAGGCACGGGATGATGCGGGCCGTCCTCACGCTCGGCTCGCCTCCAGCGCTGCGACGGCCTCGGCGACGTCGACGAGACCCTCATAGATCGCGGTCCCGACGATGGCACCCGCCAGCCGCCGGCCACCCGCGGCGACCGCGTCGAGGGCCAGCAGGTCGTCCAGCGTGCCCACGCCTCCTGACGCGATCACGTCGAGCTCGGTGGCGGCGAGCACCTCGGCGAGGCCGCTCGTGTCGGCACCACCCATCAGGCCCTCGACCTGGATCTGGGTGACCACGACCGCCTCCGCGCCGGCATCGGCGAGGCGGCGCAGGGCATCGGGCCACTCCACGCCTGATCCCTCGGCCCAGCCGCGAACGGCGACCTCGCGTCCTCGTACGTCGAGTCCGAGCGCGACGGGTTGGCGACCGGCGACGGTGGCCACGAGGTCCGGGTCGTCCATGGCCGCGGTGCCCATGATCACGCGGGCCACCCCCAGGTCCGCCAAGGCGGCTGCCGCCTCCGCGCTGCGCACCCCACCGCCGGCCTGCACGGGCACCTCCACCCCCGCGGCGATGGCGCCGATGAGGTGGCGGTTGACGGGCTCGCCCGTGCGGGCCGCGTCGAGGTCGACGGCGTGGATCCACCGTGCTCCGGCCGCGACGAAGGCCTGCGCCACGCCGACGGGATCGTCCCCGTGCACACGCTCGCGGTGGAAATCGCCCTGGATCAGCTGGACGACCTTTCCCCGCGCAGGTCGATGGCTGGGTAGAGGTCCATCAGACGGCGACGGGAGCCGAGGCGCGCTCGACGAAGGCCTGGAGGACGGCGAGGCCGGTGCGGCTCGACTTCTCCGGGTGGAACTGCGTGGCCCAGACCGACCCGTGCTCCATCGCCGCCACGACCGGGCCGCCGTAGTCGCACGTGGCGATGACGAGGTCGTCGTCGGTCTCTGCTGCGTAGGAGTGCACGAAGTAGGCCCACGCCGGATCCGGCGCCAGGTGCAGGAGCTCCGGGTCGCCCCGTCGCTCGAGGAGGTTCCACTGCATCTGGGGGCGCTTCACGTCACCGGGCACCAGCCGGACGGTGCCTGGCAGGATCCCGAGGCCCGTGGCACCGGGGCTCTCCTCGGATGACTCGAAGAGCATCTGCATCCCGATGCAGATCCCGAGGAACGGCACCTGTCGCTCGACGACCTCGTGCGCCAGGGGCTCGAGCCCGGCGCGGCGCACCGCCTCCATGCAGCGCCCGAAGGCCCCGACACCAGGGAGCACCACCCCGTCGGCGTCGCGGATCAGGCCGGGATCGGCCGTCAGCCGGGCATCGGCCCCGAGGTGCTGGAGCGCCTTCTGGGCCGAGCGCAGGTTCCCGATCTCGTAGTCGAGCACCGCGATGAGCGCGGCCATCAGATCGTGCCCTTGGTGGAGGGGATGCCGCCGCCCTCGATCCGGACGGCATCACGCAGGCACCGGGAGACCCCCTTGAAGGTCGCCTCGACGATGTGGTGGGTGTTGCGCCCCTCGCGCAGGCGCACGTGCAGCGTGATCCCCGCGGAGGTGGCAAAGGATTGCCAGAAGTGCTCCGCCATCTCGGGGTTGAAGGGCGGGTCCCCGAGCGGCAGCACCTCGCCGAAGGGCACGTCGTAGGCGGTGAACGGCCGGCCGGAGAGGTCGAGGGCGACCTCCACCAGCGCCTCGTCGAGCGGGAAGAGCCCGCTGGCGAACCGACGGATGCCCGCCTTGTCGCCCAGCGCCTCGCGGAACACCTCGCCGAGGGTGATGCCGACGTCCTCGACGGTGTGGTGACCGTCGACGTGCAGGTCGCCGGTGGCCCGAACCTCGAGATCGAACCCGCCGTGGCGGCCGAGCTGGTCGAGCATGTGGTCGAAGAACGGCAGGCCCGTGCTGGCCGAGACGGCGCCGGTGGGGCCGTCGAGGTCGAGACGCACGGAGATGCTGGTCTCCTTGGTGGTGCGCTCCTTGGCGGCTGCGCGGCTCATGCCAGTGCCTCCTCGAGGGCGGCGAGGAACGCGTCGTCCTCGGCGGGGGTGCCGATGGTGACACGCAGGCAGCCGTCGAGGCGAGGCCACGACGAGCAGTCACGCACGAGCACGGACCGGTCGAGCAGGGACTGCCAGACGGCGCCGCCGTCACGATCGTCCGGCCGGAACAGCACGAAGTTGGCGGCCGACGGCCACACGGTGACGGGCAGCTCCGACAGGCAGGCCACGAGCCGGCCGCGCTCCTCGACGAGCGCGGCGACGCGCGAGCGCATGGCGTCGTCGAAGTCGAGCGCGATCCGGCCAGCAGCCTGCTTCACGGCGTCGAGGTGGTATGGGAGGACGACCTGGTCGAGCTGGGCGACCAGGGATCGGGGCCCGATGAGGTAGCCGAGGCGGGCCGCCGCCATCGACCAGGTCTTGGAGTAGGTGCGGGTGACCACGAGCGACCGGTCGTCGTCGACGAGCTCGAGGGCAGACCATGGTGCGAACTGCCCGTAGGCCTCGTCCACCACGAGCAGACCGGGCGCCAGGTCGAGCACCTCGCGCACCGTGGCCTCGTCATCGAGCATGCCTGTGGGGTTGTTCGGCGAGCACAGGAACGTGATGGCAGGGTTGGTCTCCGCGAGCACGCGCCGCACCTCGTCGAGATCGAGGGCGAGGCCCTCGTTGCGCTCACCGGTCGCCACGCCCGTGCCGGTGATGCGCGCGATGTGGCTGTGCAGCGCGTAGGTCGGTTCGAACACGGCGACCGTGCGGCCCGGGCCCCCGTAGGCAAGGCACAGCGTCTGAAGGACCTCGTTGGACCCGTTGGCGGCGAACACCTGGGCTGGGTCGACGCCGTGGTGCGTGGCGATCGCCTCGCGCAGGGCGCGGTACGAGCGGTCGGGATACCGGTGCCACTCGAGCGCGGCGAGCTCGGCGGCCAGCGCGACCGCGAAGCCAGGCGGAGGTGGCTCCGGGGCCTCGTTCGTGTTGAGGCGTACGGCGACCTCGACCTGCGGCGAGTGGTAACCCTCCATCAACGCGAGGTCGTCACGCGGGGCGATCGTCATGCCGGTCCCTCCCGAAGGCGGATCGACTCGGCATGGGCGTCGAGTCCCTCGTAGGTGGCCAGCGCGATCACGTGCGCCGCGATGTGGTGCAGCGCCGCCTCGTCCAGCGACACGACGTGCACGTGCTTCAGGAAGTCATCCACGCGCAGCGCGCCGGCGAACCGCGCCGAGCCGTAGGTCGGCAGGACGTGGTTGGGGCCCGCCAAGTAGTCCCCCACCGACGCCGGTGCGTAGGGCCCGCAGAACACCGCTCCGGCATGGCGGACGAGCGGAAGCAGGACCTCGGGGTCCTCGACGAGCAGCTCGAGGTGCTCCGGAGCGATGGCATTGGCGATGGCGATGGCCTGCTCGGGCCCGTCGCACAGGACGGCGTAGCCGCCCTCCGCGAGGGTGGCCTCGAGGTGCTGTCGACGCGGCGAGCGCGGCACGATCTCGGCGACCGCGTCCACGACCCCGTCGGCCACGGCCTCGTCCCACGTGACGAGCCAGGCCAAGCCGTCGGGGCCGTGCTCGGCCTGCAGCACCACGTCGATGGCCGCCCAGGCCACCGGCGTGGAGGCGTCGGCCACCACCACGACCTCGGACGGCCCCGCGAAGGCGCTCGGCACGCCCACGAGGCCCGCCGACGCGACCTCCCGCTTGGCCTGCGCGACACGGGCACTGCCGGGGCCGACGATCACGTCCACTGGTCGGATCGACTCGGTGCCGTAGGCCAGCGCCCCGATGACGGCCGGGCCGCCGACCCGGTACACCTCGTCGACGCCCGCGATCGCTGCCGCCGCGAGGATGCCGGGCGCGACGGTCCCATCCGGCTGGGGCGAGGTGACCAGCACGAGCTCCGGCACCCCGGCGACCTTCGCGGGCACTGCGGTCATGAGCACCGTCGACACGAGGGGCGCTAGCGCCGAGGGCACGTAGCAGGCTGCCCGGTCGACGGGACGCTGGAGCTCGCGCACCATGATCCCGCCGTTGTGGTGGACGGCGTCGGCGTGGCGTTGGGTCTGGTGGTACGCGGTGATGTTCGCGTGGGCGACCTCGAGTGCCGATCGCACGTCCGGAGCGATCTGCTCCAGCGCGGCCTTCACCCCAGCGTCCGGAACACGCAGCTCGTCGACCTGCGCCCGATCGAAGCGGGCCGTCAGCTCGCGGAGCGCTTCGTCGCCGCGGGTACGCACCTCGGCGAGCAGCGCGCGCACCTCCTCGATGGGCGGCTCGACCTGGGCCTGCGGACGGGGCAGCCGACCCCGCAGGTCACCGTCCACCCCCCGGAGGTCGAGTCGCTGTAGCACCAGGTGAGGATACGTGCGGTCCCCGAGCACCCCGAAACCGGTTGGGGGCGGGCCACACTGGCGGGATGCCCCTCGATGCCGCTCACCTTTCGTCGTTGTCCACGGCGCTGGACGAGCTCACGGAGCGCATCACGCACCTGGCCGACGAGCTCCAGGGCTCACCGCGGGAGGACATCGCCTCCGACCTCTACGAGGTGGAGCGGAGCCTGCAGGCCGCCGCCCGGCGCCTCCGCACCCTCGTCCACAAGGTGCGGTGACGACGCCGGAGGCATGCGGGCGAGGGCGCTCCGAAGAGCGCCCTCGCCGTGGCGGGGCCAGGCGGCGGATCCCGACCCCGCGGGACCGGCGATGCAGGAACGTGCCCGATCGCTCAGGTCCGACGAGAAGCGTAGCAAGAGGTTGCGACCGGTACGACCTCACGCAACGTGAGAACCGGGCCCGCCGTGTCACTCTCAGTGCCACAACGCGGGCGATCGATCCGGGAGGCCCGCTCAGCCGGTGCCGGCGCTCGGGCAGAAGTCGGCGAGCACGCAGTCACCGCAGCGCGGCGTGCGAGCCACGCACACCGCCCGGCCGTGGAGGATCAGGCGGAGGCTGAACACCCCTCGATCGCGTGCAGGCACCATCGCGTTCAACGCCAGCTCCGCCTTCACCGGGTCGGTCTCCTCGGTGAGACCGAGGCGGCGCGACAGGCGACCGACGTGGGTGTCCACCGGGAGGCCGGGCAGATCCATGGCCACGCTGCGCAGCACGTTGGCGGTCTTGCGACCGACGCCCGGGAGTGACACGAGGTCGGCCATCCGGCTCGGCACCTCGCCTCCGTACCGCTCCTCCACGGCCGCGGCCATGCCAAGGAGGCTCTTGGTCTTGTTCTTGTAGAACCCGGTCGAGCGGATGATCTCCTCCACGTCCTGAGGACGGGCCGCGGCCAGCGCCTCCGGGGTCGGGTACCGGGCGAACAGGTGCGGGGTCACCATGTTCACTCGCTCGTCCGTGCACTGGGCCGACAGGATCGTCGCGACCAGCAGCTCGAACGGGTTGCGGTGATCCAGGGCGCACAGGTCGCGCGCCGTGCCCGGGTACTCGACGGCGAGCCTCTCGAGCGTGCGGCGAGCGCGCCCTCCCGGGGTGCGGGGGCGGCGTTCGGCGGGGGAACGATCGGCGGCGGGCATCGGGCGGCGAGGGTACACACCGGTACCGTGGCGCGATGCGCCGTCTCGAGATCGCCCGACCGACGGGCCGGGCCCATCTCGAGCGCGTGACCAGCGGGTGGTCCGTGGACCTGGAGGGCACGCCTGACGTCGAGGCCGCCGTCGATGTGCTCGGCGCCGTCATCGACGCGGTGCGCGACGTCGGCGGCGGCCTGCTGCGTCACTGGACTCGGGCGGGTGACACGGTGGCGATGGAGGCGAGCGAGGCACTGGGCCTCACCTTCGAGCGAGAGCTGCACCAGCTCCGACGACCGCTCCCGGTGGACGAGCCCAGCGACCTGGTCGTGCGGCCGTTCGTCGTCGGACAGGACGAGGCGACCTGGCTGGAGGTCAACAACCGAGCGTTCGCGTGGCATCCCGAGCAAGGCCACTGGACCATCGAGGACCTACGGATCCGTTTCGCCGAGCCGTGGTTCGACCCGGCGGGGTTCCTGCTCCACGAGGCGGACGGACAGCTCGCCGGGTTCTGCTGGACCAAGGTGCACCACGACCTGACCCCGCCGCTCGGCGAGATCTACGTGATCGCCGTCGACCCGAGCGCGACGGGCCGCGGCCTCGGCCGCTCGCTCACCCTCGCCGGCCTCGACCACCTTCACCGCGCGGGCGTCGACATCGGGATGCTCTACGTCGACGGCACCAACGAAGCGGGCCTTCGCCTGTACGACCGCATCGGCTTCACGCGGCACCACACCGACCGCAGCTACACGATCGAGGTGCCGGCCCCGTGAGCACCGCCCCCACCCGCTTCGAGGTCACCCGCGAGCAGCTGGCTGGCGTGCTCGCCGGACAGCCGCGCTATCGAATCGACCAGGTGTGGTCCGGGCTCTACGAGCAGCTGGCGGCCCCGAACGAGCTCACCGCGCTGCCAAAGGCGCTCCGGAGTGACCTCGAGACGGCGCTTCCCCTCGCGCTGACGCCCGTCGCCGAGCAGACGAGCGACGGTGGCGAGACCGTGAAGTGGCTCTGGGAGCTCGGTGACGGCACCAAGGTCGAGACGGTGCTCATGCACTACGACGGCCGCTCGACGGTGTGCGTGTCGAGCCAGGCCGGCTGCGCGATGGGTTGCGGCTTCTGTGCCACCGGGCAAGCCGGCTTCGACCGCCACCTCAGCATCGGTGAGATCGTCGAGCAGGTCGTTCGCGCCGGACGCCGCGCCCGCGACGACGGCCGTCGGCTGTCGAACGTCGTGTTCATGGGGATGGGCGAGCCCCTGGCGAACTACGACGCCACGTGGGCGGCGGTCGAGCGGATCCATGCCGACCTGGGGCTGTCCGCCCGCCATCTCACCGTGTCGACCGTCGGCATCGTCCCCGGCATCCGCCGCCTGGCCGCGGAGGTCCTCCCGGTCAACCTCGCCGTGTCCCTCCACGCGGCGGACGACGCGCTGCGAGACGAGCTGGTGCCGATCAACCGCCGTTACCCGTTGAGCACGCTGATGGACGCCTGCGCCGGCTACCTCCAAGCCAAGGGCCGGCGGCTGTCGTTCGAGTGGGCGCTGATCGACGGGGTGAACGATCGGGAGCAAGACGCGCGGCTGCTCGTCGAGCGATCGCGCAGCCTCCCCCTCACCGCCCACGTGAACCTCATCCCTCTCAACCCCACGCCGGGCTACGCCGTGCGCGGCTCCTCGCCACGTCGCGTTCGGGAGTTCCGGGACCTCCTCCGCGAGGGCGGCGTGAACGCCACGGTCCGGCGGACCCGCGGCACCGACATCGACGCCGCCTGCGGTCAGCTGCGCGCGGCGCACGAGATCGACTCGGCCCCGGTGGCGGTCCGCGTCCAGCGGTGATCCGCGAGTCCGATCAGCGGACGAGGACCGTGATCCGCCCACGGGCGCGGACGCTGCACGTCAGCAGCTCGTGGCGCGACACCCTCGCGTCGCTCCAGACGACGCAACGATCGAGGGTCCCTTCCACCTCGGCACCGAGCTCCACCACGCTCGCGCCGCCGCTCCAGAGCAGGTTGGCAGCCAGGTACTGGCGAGGGGTGCCGCAGTCGACGAAGGGACCGTCGTGGCGCATGACCTCCAGTCGGCCGGCGACCTGGGCCGCTCGCCACGACACCTCGTAGAGGCCGGACGGCGTCGGCTTCAGGCGGGCGATGTCGGTCCATGGCATCAGCGCCGCCGCCAGGCCGCTGTTGGGCTGCAGCTCGTCGTCGCCGGCGAGCAGCAGGCGGACCCGCTCACCATCCCATCCCTCGACGAACGCATCGAGAGAGCCCGGGCACCAGGCGTCAACGTTGACGACGAGGGCGGCCCGCCCGTCGATCCACTCCCGGAGCCGCCCCAAGGCGCCTGCGGTGCCCAGCGGTCCGTCCGCCTCGACCGAACGGTGGACGTCATCCGCGAGGTGTGCATCGAGGGCCCGGCGGCCGTGGTACAGGTTCACCGCCACCGCCCCCACCGACGGCCGCACCCGCTCGAGGGCGAGGTCGACGAGGGGCACGTTGCCCACGGGGCACAGCGCCTTGGGCCGGAGTCGGGTCAACGGTCGCAGCCGAGTGCCGCGACCTGCTGCCAGCACCACCCCGACAAGATCCTGCACGGACCCATCCTCGCGCCGCGGGTGGTGACCACCAGAGCCGTCGGGCATGATCAGCCCATGACCACCATCGTGAACGGGATCGCCGAGCTCAAGGAGCTCGTCGGTCAGCACCTCGGCTACAGCGACTACATGGAGATCACCCAGGAGCGGGTGAACCTCTTCGCCGATGCGACCGGTGACCACCAGTGGATCCACGTCGACGTCGAGCGAGCCAACGCGGAGAGCCCGTTCGGCGGCCCGATCGCCCACGGGTACCTCACGCTGGCGCTCGGCCCCGTGCTGGTACCACAGGTCGTGCGCGTCGACGGCGTCAAGATGGGCGTCAACTACGGCTGCGAGAAGGTCCGCTTCCCGTCGCCGGTACCCGTCGGCGCCAACCTCCGCGTGGGAGTGGAGCTCATCGAGGTCAGCGACATCCCGGGGGGCTGTCAGGTGCAGATGCGCTTCACCTTCGAGTGCGAGGGCGCCGCCAAGCCGAGCTGCGTCAGCGAGAACCTCTTTCGCTACTACGTGTGAGCTACCGGAGCTGGGGGACGACCTTCTCGGCGAAGAGGCGCACGGTCTCGGTCTCCGGATAGTCGCTGCACCACGGGTAGAAGCCGGTGCAGCCGAGGTCGACGTACTGCTGGATCTTCGCCGCGACCTGCTCGGGGGTGCCGACGAGGTTGCCCTCGGTCCACGACTCCACCGGCTCACCCCAGAACGAGCGGCTGCCGGCCTCGGTGACCTCCGCCTGGGTCTCGCGGATGAAGATCTCCGGTGACCACGTCTTCTGGATCTCGTCGTAGTCGCGCCCGACCTCCGCGCAGTGGCGCTGCAGCACCTCGGTCTTGGCCTTGAACTCGTGAGGCTTGCCGCCGAAGTTCGAGGCGTCGGCGAGGCGGGCCACGACCCGGAGGGTCAGCTGCTCGCCGCCGCCTCCGATCAGGACCTGGGGGTGGGGCTGCTGGAGGGGCTTGGGGTCGCACTGTGCGCCCTCGAGCCGGAAGTGCGCTCCCTCGTAGGAGACGTCGGGTTCGCTCCACATCGCCTTGACGATCTCCACCGTCTCGCGGAGCACCCGGATGCGGTCGGACGCCTTCAGGAAGTCGTAGCCGTAGCCCCTGAACTCGTGCTCGTACCAACCGGCACCGATCCCCCAGATGAGCCGGCCTCCGGAGATCACGTCGATGTTCGACGTGATCTTGGCCAGCAGTCCGGGGTTCCGGTACGGCGAGCACCCCACCATCTGTCCCAACATGATCCGGCTCGTCCGCTGGCTGATCGCCGCCAACGTGGTCCAGCACTCGAACATCGTCTCGTGCGCGGGCACCGGCACGTTGTGGAAGTGGTCGTAGGTCCAGAGCGAGTCGAGCCCGAGCTCCTCGGCGAGCACGGCGACCTCGACCGCCTGGGCCCACTTGGCCTGTGGGTCCTCGATCGAGGACAGCTCCATCTTCCAGCCCTGCGGGATGAACACACCGAACGTGAGCGACATGTGAACCCTTCTAGCGTGGATCCGGTGCGATCGCGCTCGGCTGCCGTCACCTTCCTGGTCATCGCGCTCGCCGCGTGCAGCACCCAGGCGGAGTCGAACCCCCCGACGACGACCGCGTCGAGCTCGACCACCACCTCCACGGTCGTCGTCACCCAGCCGCCGACCACGACGAGCACCGTGGTGCTGCCTCCACCGGTGCCGATCGAGTGGCGAGGATGTGGGGGCGGGCTCGACTGCGCCACGGTGAACGTGCCCGTGAGCTACCAGGATCCCACCGGCCCGACCCTCGCGCTCGCGCTCGTCCGGAACCCTGCTGACCTCCCCGACCAGCGGATCGGCACCGTCGTGATGAACCCTGGCGGACCTGGTGCCTCCGGCGTGCGGCGGGTGGCTCGCGGCTTCCAGGTGAGCCCCGAGGTCGGTGACCGCTTCGACATCGTCGGGTTCGACCCACGCGGCGTCGGTCAGAGCACCCCCGTCGCGTGCGGCAACGCCGTCCCGGCGTTCCGTGCCACCGACCTCGCACCGGACGACCCCGCCGAGCGGGCGGCCCTCCACGCGGCGGCGCAAGCGGTCGCCGACGAGTGCCTGGCCTCCGAGGGCGAGCGCCTCGGGCACCTCGGCAGCGTCGAGGTGGCCAACGACATCGAGGTGATCCGTCGGGCGCTCGGCGAGGACCAGCTCAGCTTCGTCGGCCTCTCGTACGGCACGCTCATCGGGCAGCTGTGGGCGGATGCGTATCCCTCGTCGGTGCGCGCGCTGGTGCTGGACGGCGTCGTCGACCCGGCCTCCGGAGGCACGATCCAGTCGGTCGAGCAGGCCGAGGGGGTCGACGCGGCGGTCGCCGCGATGGCCGAGGTCTGCGCCGCCGACCCCAACTGCCCGCTGACCGCGACCGGCGGGTTGCTGGTGTCGTACGACGAGCTGTCCCGACGCCTCGACGCCGGCGAGGTGACGGGCGCCGGCGTCGGACCCACCCAGCTGGCCTACGCGGCGTTCTACGCCACCTACGACGCGGACACCTGGCCGGTGCTCTGGCGCGCTGTCGCTGCGGGCCTGGCGGGCGACCTCGGCGGGGTGGCCGACCTCGCCGCCGGCTTCACGGGCCTCGTCCCGTACGCGCCGTTCGCCATCGTCACGTGCCTCGACAGCGCCCACCCGATCGGGTTCGATGCGTGGCAGGCGTCCGCAGCGCCGGTGATCCGGCGTTCGCCGCGCTTCGGCGAGGTCCTCGCCAACGAGCTGCTCCCATGCGCGCGCTGGCCGGCCGGCACCTACGAGCCGCGCCCGGTCGATGCCGAGGGTGCGCCCCCGATCCTCGTGATCGGGAGCACGGGTGACGCCGCCACCCCATACGAGGCAGCCGTCGAGGTGGCGGAGAACCTCGCCTCAGGGGTGCTGCTGACGGTGCAGATCGACGGCCACGTCGCGATCGGGGACTCCGACTGCGCGACCCAGCAGGTCACGCGCTACCTCGTCGACCTGACCCTGCCGGCACCGGGTGCCCGCTGCTGAGACGTCGTGGACGGTTCGCCCGTGACCCGTGGCGGCCCGTACTGTCCGGACGCAACCGACCATCGAGCCCAGGGGGACACGGTCGCATGGAGTACAACCTCGCTGACCTCTACGACGCGGTCAGCGCTGCCGTTCCCGACCGCGAGTGCATCGTCTGGCGGGACCGCCGGCTCACCTTCGCGCAGGTCGCCGACCGGACCAACCGGCTGGCCAACCACCTCGTCGCCGCGGGCCTCGGCGCGCGCACCGAGCGCGGCGAGCTCCTCGGGCACGAGAGCGGCCAGGACCACCTCGCCTGCTACATGCACAACGGCAACGAGTACATGGAGTCGATGCTGGGGGCGTACAAGGCACGCGTGGCCCCCTTCAACGTCAACTACCGGTACGTGGCCGAAGAGCTCCGGTACCTGCTCGACGACGCGGGCGCGAGGGCGATCGTGTTCCACTCGACGTTCGCGCCCCGCCTGCTCGAGGTCCTCCCGGACCTGCCCTCGCTCACGGTGCTGCTCCAGGTGGACGACGGCTCGGGCATCGATCTGCTCCCGGGCGCCCAGTGGTACGAGGACGCGCTGGCGGCCGCCAGTCCCGAGCGTCCCGACGTGCAGCGGAGTCCCGACGACCTCTACATCCTCTACACCGGCGGCACCACCGGGATGCCCAAGGGGGTCCTGTGGCGACAGGCCGACATCTACGTCGGCGCGCTCGGAGGTCGGAACCTCGGCACCGGCCTGGAGTGGGAGAGCCTCGACGAGATCGTGGAGGGCGCCCGCAACGGCGGCGTCCGCCTCCTCCCCGCCCCACCCTTCATGCACGGGGCCGGCCACTGGCTCGCGCTCAACGCCATGAACAGCGGTAACACGATCTGCGTCCAGGACGACACGGTCGGGCTCGACGCGGACGACGTCTGGCGGACAATCGAGCGCGAGAAGGTCAACATCCTCCTCATCGTGGGCGACGCCTTCGGCCGGCCGCTCGTCGACCAGCTCGAGCTCGCCTCCAAGAAGGGCGAGTCCTACGACCTGTCCTCGATGCTCATGGTCATCTCCGGCGGCGCGCCCCTGAACTCGACCCTCAAGGACCGCTTCCTGGCCCAGCTGCCCACGGTGATGGTGATGGACGCCGTCGGCGCGTCGGAGACCGGCAGCCAGATGTCGCACATGAGCGCGGCCGGCCAGGCCGCCAGCACCGGCACCTTCACGCCTGGCCCCGGCGCCGCGATCGTGAGCGAGGACCTGTCCATGGCCCTCGAGGCCGGCCACGCCGAGGTCGGCTGGCTCGCCCAGAGGGGCCGCGTGCCGCTCGGGTACCTGGGCGACGCGGAGAAGACGGCACGCACCTTCCCGGTGATCGACGGGATCCGCTACTCCGTGCCGGGCGACCGCGCTCGCCTCACCGCAGACGGCGTGATCGAGCTGTTCGGCCGCGACTCCGTGACGATCAACTCGGGGGGCGAGAAGATCTTCGCGGAGGAGGTCGAGCAGGCGATCGCGCACCACCCGGACGTGTACGACGTGGTCTGCGCCGGCCGCCCTTCGGAGCGTTGGGGTCAGGAGGTCGTCGCCGTGGTGCAGCTGCGTGAAGGCGCCACCGCGACCGAGGAGGACCTGCTCAGCGAGGCCGCGACCCACGTCGCGCGCTACAAGCTCCCCAAGGCGTTCATCTTCCGCGAGGAGATCATGCGATCACCGGCGGGCAAGGCCGACTACCGGTGGGCCAAGGAACAAGCCGCGCGGCAGCCGTAATCCAGTCGACGTCCTCGCCGTCGATCGGGCACGATGCCCTGACCCGCACCGCCCTGGTGCCTCGCGACGGAAGGAGGACCCCACATGCTGAACCCCCACGGCGACGATCTCGGCAACATCGGGACCTTCGTCGCAGCTCCCCGCGTCGTCTGACGCGCGGTCGAGCACCCGAGCGACCCTGCTGTCGGCGCGCGGTCGCGCGCCTGCACGTCCCCCTGAAGGAGGTGAACGACGTGCGCCACATCTTCAACCGTCCGCGCGTGGACATCCGTCCCCGCCGCCAGCCGTTCTCCGCCGTGAGGGTGGAACGGGCCCGAGATCGCGCCCGGCTCGAGGCGAGCCTGCCGCGGATCAGCCTGTAGATCCCACGACCCGCCCCCTGGGGGCGGGTCGTGGCGCGTTCATGCCGCCGTGCGGGCTCAGGTCAGGCGGGCGCGGAGGAGGGGCCAGCGCGGGTCAGCGCGAACGGTGGCGAGGTCGGGCTCGCCGTCGACGACCGACGGGGCGCGGAAGCCCGCGTCAGCCGCCTTCTCCAGCCAGCTCGCGGCGTGGTCGATGCTCCCCGCCTTCGCCCAGCTGCAGGCCACCTCGAACGCGGTCTGGGCCCGACTCGGCGGGTTCGCCGCGTAGACCACCTCCCCGACCTCCGCCGCCTCGGCGAACCGGTTGGCGTAGTGCAGGTGCGTCTGGAGCGTGCCCGCGCCGTCGCGACCCTTGCCGTCGGATCGCTCCACCAACCGGCGGGCGACGGCCGTGGCGGCACCCGCTCGTGCCAGCACCTCGGTGGCGATGAGGTTGGGTGGTCCGTTCGGTTCGCGCACGTAGGCCGCTTCGTAGAGCTCGAAGGCGTCCGGCTCGCCGGTGGCGAGCGAGGTCGCGGCCCGGAGGTACGGGTCGGCGTTGGTCCCCAGGCCCGACGTGAGGCGCTTGGCCAATGCGGCGTCACCCTCCCGAAGCGCCGCCCACGCCAGCTGCGCGACCCGCTCCGGGTCCTGCGTGCCCATGGTCGGTGCCGCGGGGGCGGGGCCCACCACCGACAGGTTGGCTCGCCCCCGGCGGCGCTTCCGGCCCGGCCCGCCGCCGACGTCAGGATCGGGGGACTCGACCTGGAACACGTCGACGTCCGCCCCGGCCCGCTCCGCGCGGATCTCCTGGTAGTTGCTCAACGCGAGGAACAGGGCGAAGAACCCGCCGTAGCCCTGACCGTTGAAGAACGCGAAGACGGCGGCCGCGATGGCCACCCCGACCGAGATCCGCCGAGCGCGGTGGATCCCGAACAGCTCCGCGGTGACGTTGCCGCCATCGAGGGGGCGGATCGGCAGCAGGTTGGCGAGCGACCACCAGAGGTTCTGGAACGCGAGGAAGTACAGCGGGAACCAGAAGTTCAGCCTGCCGGTGGTCGCGTAGTCGATGAGCTGCTCGTAGCCCCAGTCCGAACCGAGGAGCGTGCGGCAGGGCAGCCAGAGGAAGAGCATCGCCGTGAGCGAGCCCGCGAGGCTGACCGTGATGCCGCGAGCACGACTGAGCGCCACGCGGCGCTGGCTGATCGTGACCCCGCCGAACCCGTGCAACACGATGGCGGACGGCTGACCAAAGGCCTTCAGCGTGAAGCCGTGACCCAGCTCGTGCACGAGGATCGAGATGAAGGCGCACGCGATCCACACGAGGACGATGTCGAACCCGTAGTCGAGCCAGCGCAGCCCCCACAGGCCGGCGATGACGAGGAACACAGGCTCGACACGGACCGGGATGCCGGCGATGGAGAAGTGGGGCTTGGCCGACACGGCCGAGAGCCTACGGGGACTCGCGCAGGACGACGGTGGCGATCGGGCCGTCGAGCGACGACGCCGTGCGGTCGAGCCGGTAGCCGAGCGGGTGGCGGAACGTGTCGAGTCGGGCGGGACCGGGAGGCTGCTCGGCGAGGAGCCAGCGCACGAGGCTGCCCTTCAGGAGCTTGTTCCAGTGGCTGACGGTGCGACCGTCGGCGTCCAGGAAGCGGACGGTCACGCGTTGCGCCGGCGCGCATGCGGTCCAATCGACCGCCGCCTCGTGCTCGTTCGGGAGCAGGTCCCACACGACGCGCCCCCAGGTGAGGTCCGCGAGCACGGGCGTCAGACGGGGTCGCCACCACGTCGACAGCCGACCGAGGCCCTCGAGCGATGCGGACATCTTCAGGCGATAGGGCGGGATCGGGTCCGACGGGGCGACGAGGCCCCAGAGCCCGGACGCCGTCCGGATCTGCGTCTCGCCCCGGCGCCGCGCCGCCGCCGGGAGCGAAGACCACGCCAGCTCCTGGTAGAGCACCCCGGTGTAGCGCTCCATGGCTGGCATCGTGGGAGCTCGATGGGGTGTCGCACCCGCCTCGCGAGCCGCGCGGAGGACGAGGCGGCGCGAGCGATCGAGGGCACGATCGACCATCGTCGCCTCCGACCAGCCAGGGCCCTCGCCACCGGCGGCCTTGCCCTCCGACGGCGGCAGGAGGATCACCGGTTGGGGGCGCGGCACGGGGGGTTCCTACCATGACCGCGATGGCTCGCTTCACCATGCCCGAGACCCTTCCCGAGGGCGAGGAGAAGGTGGAGGCGGTCCGCACGATGTTCGACGCGATCGCACCGCGCTACGACCTCGTGAACCGCATCATGACGTTCCGCATGGACGTCCGATGGCGGCGGCACACCGTCGCGTCGCTCGGTCTGTCGGGCGGCGCCACGGTGATCGACCTTGCCTGCGGCACCGGCGACCTCTGTCGCGAGCTGTCAACGACAGGGCTCGCGCCGATCGGCGTCGACCTGTCCTACGGGATGCTGGCCGCCGCTCGCACCGATGCGCCCCTCGTGCACGGCGACGCGCTCCGGCTGCCGCTGCCGGACGCGTCGGTGGACGGCGTCACCTGCGGGTTCGCCCTCCGCAACTTCGAGAGCCTGCCGCCGTTCTTCGCGGAGCTGGCGCGGATCGTCCGGCCAGGCGGGCGGATCGCCCTCCTCGAGGTGGCCGAGCCACCCAACCGCGTCTTGCGCTGGGGGCACGGGATCTACTTCGGCAAGGTCGTGCCGCTCGTCGGGGGTCTGCTGTCCGACCCCGCGGCCTATCGATACCTGCCCCGCTCGGTCGCCTATCTGCCGGAGCCGACCGAGATGCTCGACCAGCTCCGGAGCGCTGGCTTCACGGACGTCGATCGCAGGCTGCTGTCGGTGGGGATCGCCCAGCTCGTCACCGCCCGCCGTGAGGCGGAGCGCTCGTGACCGCGGCTCGTGGCGCGCACGCGTCGGGTCGACCACGACCTCGATCTGCTCGAGCTGGCGGGCCCCGACGGCGTGCTGCTGGAACGGTCACGGGTAGGGCTCGCCGGTCGTGGCGTGGCGACGCGGGTCGCCGTCCACGCCGTCGACGAAGCGCTGGCGGCCATCGAGGTCGACGATCCCGTCGGCGTCCCTGGCACCGGCCCGGTGGCCTTCGGCGCGCTTCCCTTCCGCCCGGATCCCGGTACCGAGCTCGTGATCCCGGAGATCGTGTGGGGTCGGGCGGACGACGGCACCCGGTGGGTGACCACGATCGGCACCGACGACGCGCCGGAGGTCAGCGCCAGCACGCTGTGCGCGCCGGTGGCACGGGCGCCTCGGCCCCTCCCCGGGCAGGTGTCGGTGCGGCCTGTGCGATCGGCGGAGTGGTGGTGCGAGCTCGTCGCCCGCGCCACCAAGGCGATGCGAGACGCCCCGCCCGGTGAGCTCGACAAGGTCGTGCTGGCCCGCGAGGTGCTCGTCGAGGCCGACGTTCCGTTCGACCGCGCGGTGATCCTCCAACGCCTGCGCGCGGCGTATCCAGGCTGCTTCCTGTTCCAGGTCGACGGCTTCCTCGGTGCCAGCCCCGAGCTGCTCGTCGGGCGAGCGGGGGACGTGGTCCGGGCCCAGCCCATGGCGGGCACGGCGCCCCGAGGCGGGGATCCGGCAGCTGACGCCCGACTGGCCGCGGGCCTGCTGTCATCGGCCACGTACCGGCACGAGCACCAGATCACGATCGACATGGTGTTCGACTCGCTGATCCCGTGGTGCTCCTACCTCGACTACGAGCCGGAGCCGTCCGTGGTCGGGGTGGCCAACCTGCAGCACCTGGCCACGTTGGTCGAGGGACGCCTGTCGCAACCCGCCCCGTCGATCATCGAGCTGGTGGTCGCGCTGCACCCCACCCCGGCAGTGAACGGGTGGCCACGCGAGGCGGCCCGGGCCTGGATCGCGGAGCACGAGGGCTTCGACCGTGGTCGCTACGCCGGCACGGTCGGCTGGGTCGACGGCCGCGGCAACGGAACCTTCGCGGTGAGCATCCGCTGCGCGGACATGGACGGCACGACCGCCCGCGTCGTCGCCGGGAACGGCATCGTGGCCGACTCGGACCCGGACATCGAGCTGGCCGAGACCCAGGTCAAGCTGCAGGCACTGCTCTCCGCCCTCGTCCGCGTCTGATCACCGGACGCGGACGAGGCGCAGGACGTCGGTCGTCGGCTCGACCTCCTGCGGCGACCCGACGAGCACCCCCAGGAGGTCGCCCGGGCGGACCAGGGCAAGGGCGCTGGCCGCCTCCACCGCGTGCCAGACGATCTCGTCCGGGGTGCCGTGCATCGACATCACGACGGGCCGGATCCCCCAGGCCATCGCCAGCTGCCGGGCCGTCCGCTCGAAGGGAGTCATCGCGATGATCGGACAGGTGGGACGGAACCGGCTGATCATGCGGGCGGTGGTGCCAGAGTTGGTGCAGGCGATGATGGCAGCCAGGTCGGCGTCGACCGACGCCCGCCAGGCCGCCGCGGTGATCGCGGAGGTGATCCGCACCGTCATCGGCGCGTCGTGGAGCCCGGCGAGCTGCTGCTCGCCGAGCCGGGTGCCCCAGCCCCGGTAGTCGAAGTCCCGCTCCGCCCGGCGGGTGATGCGCGCCATGGCCTCCACGACGGCCACCGGGTCGACACCGATCGCGGTCTCGGCCGAGAGCATCACCGCGCTGGTGCCGTCGAAGACGGCGTTGGCGACGTCGGACACCTCGGCGCGGGTGGGCGTCGGCGCGGTGATCATCGACTCGAGCATCTGCGTCGCGGTGATGACCGGCTTGCCGTGGGCCACCCCGTCCGGATGATCTGCTTCTGGATGTGAGGGACGTCCTCGAGGGGCAGCCGCACCCCGAGGTCGCCCCGAGCGACCATCACGCCGTCGGCGACGTGGAGGATGTCGTCCAGGTTGGCCACCGCCGGGCCCGTCTCGATCTTGGCGACGACCATGGGTCCGTCACTGCCGACGACCCGGCGGATGGTGGCAACGTCGTCGGCCGTGTGCACGAACGACACCGCGACTGCGTCAACCCCCGCGCCCAGCACCCCGTCCAGGAGACGGAGGTCCTCCTCGGTGGGCGAGCGCAGGATGATCCGGTCCTCCGGGAGCGACACGCCAGGCCGGCCGCGCAGGACGCCTCCGCTGACCACGGCCGCGGCGACGCCCTCGGCGACAGCTCCATCCGTGACGACGAGCACCACCCCTCCATCACCGAGCGCGACGCGGTCGCCGTGCTCGAGGGCCGCGACGGCTCCCTCCAGGGCGACGCCGACCACCTCGCCGCTGCTCGTGTCAGACGCACCCGCATCGACGAGACGCACGGTGGCGCCCGGGCGCAGCTGCACACCATCGTCGGCGAAGGGCGCCGACCGGACCTTCGGGCCGGGCAGGTCGACGAGGATCCCGATGGCGCGACCGATGCCCTTCGCCGCGTCGCGCACCCGGTCGATCCGTTCGAGGGTCGCCTCGAGCGGTCCGTGGGCGAGCCCCAGCCGGCACACGTCGGCGCCTGCCTCCAGCACCCCGCGCAGCACGGAGGGCGGATCCGATGCCGGTCCGATCGTCGCGACGATCTTGGTGCGACGGACCGACATGTCACCGACGCTACGAGGTCCGACGCGGATCCCTCGACCGACTACCGACCGATGTTCGCGAGGGCGTCGGCCACGGCACCGTTGAGACGGCGGTGCACCTCCACGTTCGCCCCTCGATCAGTGCGCGCGACGAGCACGTGCACCCCGCCGGCCGTGAACGACTCGGCGACCGAGGCGGCCAGGTCGATGGTCTGCGTGGCCCTGACCCCGTACGCAGCCGCCAGCGCGGCCAGGTCGAGCCCGTGGGGTGTGCCGTACAGCCGCTCGAACCGCTCCGTGTCGACCGCCGCGGCCTGCGGCAGGAACGAGAAGATGCCGCCGCCGTCGTTGTCGACGACCACCACGACGAGGTCGATGCCACGTCGAGCCGCCCCCAGCAGCCCGTTCGAGTCGTGCAGGAAGGCGACATCGCCGATGAGCAGGGCGGTGGGCCGGGTCGGGTCCGCGAGCGCCAATCCGACGGCGGTGGACACGACGCCATCGATGCCGTTCGCCCCGCGGTTCGCATGGACCTCCAGCGGCGCCTCCGGTCGCACGTACCACTCGAGGTCACGGACCGGCATCGATGACGACACGACGAGGCGAGCGTCCAGGGGGAGCGAGTCGACGAGCTCACGGACGAGGCGCGGCTCCGTGGCCGCCGGCTCGGCGTCGAGCACGCGGTCGATCGCGGCCTGGGCCGCGCGCCCGAGCTCGTGCCACCGGGCTGCCCAGCCACCCTCCTCCACCGGCTCGACCTGTTCGATCTCGGTCGACCAACCGTCGAGGAGCGCCTCCGGCCCGAGCGGGAGGACGACCGTGGCCGTGCCATGCGGGTCGACCCATGCGCCCTCGCCAGCGGCCACGATCTCCACGGCGCCCGATGCGGCCAGCCACTCCCCCACCACCCGGGACGCCAGCGGGGCACCGAGGCGCACGATCACCTCGGGCTCCAGCTCGATGGCGTTGCGCAGCAGCGGGTCGACCCCCGGGACGACAGTCGGATGCCCCCACACGGAAGCCTGCGGCGCCGCCAGGACCGGCCAGCCGAGGGCCGCCGCCACCCGGTCGATCGCCGCGCCGGATCCGGAGCCTGCACCCGCCACGATCAGGCCGCGTCGACCGGCGAGGTCATCCACGAGGCCGATGGTCGGCTCCGCCGGCGCCGGGGCGGGCGGACGCCAGGCCCAGGCGCCCGCCGCGCCGCGGCCGGGCGGCAGGGGCGCGGCGCTCCCCAGCAACGGCTCCCGGAACGCCAGGTTGAGGTGGACGGGACCCGGCGCCGCTCCCGTCGCTTCGGCGTATGCACGGGCAGCCAGCGCGCGCCAGCGGGGCGCGGCGGCCTCGTCCGCGACGCCCGGGGCGTGGAACCAGCGCACGGACCGACCGAAGAGGTGGGCCTGGTCGATCGCCTGCGCCGCGCCCACGTCGAGCAGCTCAGGCGGGCGATCGGCGGTGCACACGAGCAGCGGCACCCGCGCGAGGTCCGCCTCGACCACGGCTGGATGCAGCTCGACCGCCGCGGTGCCGCTCGTCGTGAGGACGACCGTCGGCTCGCCGGTTCCGAGGGCCAGGCCCAGAGCCAGGAAGCCGCCACTCCGCTCGTCGTGGTGGACGTGCACCACGATCCCGCCGTGCCCCGCCAACGCCAGCGCGAGCGGCGTCGATCGCGAGCCAGGGCAGACGACCGCGTGCGCGACGCCATCACGGGCCCACTCGTCCACGAGCGTGGCGCAGAAGGTGGCCTGGAGATCCTCGGGTCGGAGCGCCATCGCGCCCCCATCCGACCACACGTCGTCTGCCAGGATCCACGCCATGCCCCTGTACGCCGAGCGCCATGGCCACGGGCCGCCGCTCGTGCTGGTCCACGGGTTCACTCAGACCCGGCGGTGCTGGGGGCCCGTGCGCGACGCGCTGGCCGTCGACCATGAGGTCATCACCGTGGACGCGCCAGGTCACGGACGGTCGGCCGCGGTCACGGCCGGGCTGGTCGACGGCGCCGTGCTGATGGCCGATCAAGTCGGCGCGGCCACCTACCTCGGGTACTCGATGGGTGCACGCTTCGCGCTCCACGTTGCCCTCACCCGTCCTGCGCTCGTCCGCGGCCTGGTGCTCCTCGGCGGCACCGCGGGGATCGAGGAGGCCGGGGAGCGAGCCGCGCGACGCGAACAGGACCGGCACGCCGCGGCCCAGCTGCAGGCAGAGGGACTCGAGGCGTTCCTCGAGCGCTGGCTGCGGCAGCCGCTCTTCGCGCGCCTGCCACCCGATCGCGCCTTCCGCGCCGAGCGGCTCGAGAACACCGTCGCCGGGCTCACGGCGAGTCTCGAGCACGCGGGGACCGGATCGCAGCAGCCGTCGTGGCACGAGCTGCACGGGCTCTCGATGCCGGTCCTGGTGCTGGCAGGTGCCGACGACGCGAAGTTCGCCGCGCTGGCGGAGCGCATGGCCGGCGAGATCGGGGCCAACGCCCACCTTGCGCTGATCGACGGAGCGGGCCACGCCGCGCACCTCGAGCAGCCCGATCACTTCCTCGCCGCCGTGCAGCCGTGGCTCGCGGCGCATGGACTGTGACGACCCTGGTCAGGCGCTGAGCCACAGCCCCCCAGCCAGGAGCGCGCCCGTCACCAGCTGCACCCGACCGGTGGCCCCGAGGACGGGGATCAGTGCCGGCCCGGACGCGCCCTCGAGCACCCGGAGCACCGGCTGGCGAGCGAGCACGATGCCCACGAGCGCTGCTGCGGCGGCGGCCCGGTCGAACACGCCCGCCACCACGGGGACGCACAGGAACGCCGCGACGAGCATCCCCACGTAGAGCCACCGTGTGCGGGCGTCTCCGAGCCGCACGGCGAGGGTGCGCTTGCCCGAGGCGGTGTCGCCCGGGATGTCGCGGAGGTTGTTGATCACGAGCAGCGCCGTCGCCAGCAGGCCGACCGGCACGGACGCGACGAGGGCCAGCGCCGTGACGCCCTCGACCTGGACGTAGGTGGAGCCGACCGTGGCCACGACGCCGAAGAACACGAACACGAAGAGCTCACCGAGGCCGTAGTAGCCGTACGGGTGCGAGCCGCCGGTGTAGAACCAGCCCGCGGCGATGGCCGCGACGCCGACCAGCAGCAGCTCAGGGCCGACGGCGATGGCGAGGGCCAGTCCGGCGACACCCGCGACCGCGAAGGACAGCAGGGCGGCCCGCTTCACCGCACCAGGTGGCTGCAATCCCCAGCCGACGAGGCGAACGGGTCCGACGCGACGCCCGGGGTCGTCCGTGCCGCGCACACCGTCGCTGTAGTCGTTCGCGAAGTTGGTGCCGATCTGCAGGCACAGGGCCACGATGCCCGCCGCCACCGCCCGCCAGGCCGACACCTCGACCTCCCCCGCCGCGCACGCGGTCCCGACCAGCACGGGCACGACCGCCGCCGGGAGCGTCCGTGGTCGGGCGCCGACCACCCACGAGCGCCAGCCGCGCGGCGGAGGGGCATCGGAGGCAGCCATGACGGCCGAGTCTCACCCGGAGCGTCGGGCCGCTGCCACCCCGTCGATCAATCGTTCGGTGCTCGTCGAGCGGCCACGCCGAGGAGAGCACCCCCGTCCACCACGATCGTCTGCCCGGTGATCCAAGACGCCATGTCGCTGGCAAGGAACAGGGCCGCGTTCGCGATGTCCGCGGGTTCACCGAGCCGCCCCAGTGGCATGGACGCGCCGATGCGCGCCTCGTTCGGCTCCCACAGCGCCCGCGCCATGTCCGTCTTCACGAGCCCGGGAGCGATCGCGTTGACCCGCACGCTGGGAGCGAGCTCCGCCGCCAGTGTGCGGGTGAGGTGGAGCAGCGCCGCCTTGGTGGCGTTGTAGATGCCGATGGCCGGCTCGACCGAGAGCCCGCCGACGGACGCGATGTTGATGACGGAGCCGCCTCGATCGCGCATCGAGCCCTTCCACGCCAGCTGCGTCCACACGAGGGCGCCACGGAGGTTGACCTCCCAGGTCTTGTCATAGCGGGCGAGATCGATCTCCATCGTCGGGCCCATGTACGGATTGGTCGCCGCGTTGTTGACGAGGATGTCGACGCCACCAAAGCGTTCGATGCAGCGGTCGACCGCCGCCTCGGCCTGGGCGGGATCTCCCGCGTTCGCGACCGTCACGTCGACGTCGCCGCCGATCTCTGCTGCCGCCACCTCGAGGTCGGCGAGCTTGCGCGATGACAGCAGCACCGACGCGCCAGCGTCCGCGTAGGCCTTCGCGATGGCCTTCCCGATGCCTCGCGACGCACCGGTGACGAGCGCGACCTTCCCCTCGAGCGAGATCTCCACGGCCGGGACCGTAGTCGGGACCCTCCTTCCTAGGCTGAGCGCGTGAACCGCCTCGCGCAGGAAGCCAGCCCGTACTTGCGGCAGCACGCGGACAACCCGGTCGACTGGTATCCGTGGGGCGACGAGGCCTTCGCCGCCGCCGCCGAACGGGACGTGCCCATCTTGCTGTCCATCGGGTACTCGGCCTGCCACTGGTGCCACGTCATGGCTCACGAGAGCTTCGAAGATCCGGCGGTGGCGGCCGTGATGAACCGCCACTTCGTGAACGTGAAGGTGGATCGGGAGGAGCGGCCCGACGTCGACGACATCTACATGGAGGCCACCCAGGCCATGACCGGTCAGGGCGGGTGGCCGATGACGGTGGTGTGCGCGCCCGACGGGCGACCGTTCTTCGCCGGGACCTACTTCCCGAAGGAGCGACGCGGCGGGATGATCGGCTTCGTCGAGCTCTGCGAGCGCATCGACGAGCTCTGGCACACGAAGCGCAGCGAGCTGCTCGAGCAGGCGAACCAGCTCACCGGGGCGCTCGGTCGCTCCGCCCTCGTGACGCCCGGCGGGGGCCTGCCCTCGATCGCCGACGTGGACTCGGCCGTCGACGCGCTCCTCGACGCGTCAGATCCGGAGTGGGGCGGTCTCGGGCGGCGCACCGAAGTTCCCGCAACCGATGGCGCAGGAGGCTCTCGCCGCGGCGGCCGCACGCGGCAACGAGCGGGCCCGCAGCGCGCTCGGCGACGAGCCTCGACGCGATGGCAGCGGGCGGCATCTACGACCACCTCGGCGGCGGCTTCGCTCGCTACGCCGTCGACGGGAAGTGGCTCGTCCCGCACTTCGAGAAGATGCTCTACGACAACGCGCTCCTCATCCGCCTCTACCTCCACGGCTGGCAGCTGACGGGCGCCGCCCGCTTCCGCCAGGTGCTGACCGAGACGATCGACTACGTCCTCCGCGACCTCCGCCAGCCCGGTGGCGGCACGTCGTCCGCCGAGGACGCGGACAGCGAGGGGGTGGAGGGCCGGTTCTACGTCTGGACCGACGAGCAGGTGCGCGAGGTCCTCGGTGCGAATGCCGACGCGGCGCTCGCCTGGTACGGCTTCCGACCCGGGGGCAACTTCGAGCACGGCACCACCATCCCGAACCGGATGCACGCGCGCGGTGCGCTCGCTCGTCCGCCGGAGGTGGAGGCGGCGCGCGCGGCGCTCTTCGGCGCCCGGGCCCACCGAGTGCGCCCGGGGCTCGACGACAAGGTGCTCACCGAGTGGAACGCCTACCTCGTAGCGGCGCTCGCGGAGGCCGGGGCCGCGGCATCGGAGCCCGCCTGGGTAGCGGCCGCCGTCGAGACCGCCGAGTTCCTGCTCGCCCACCTCCGTCGCGCCGACGGTCGCTGGTTGCGGGCGTGGCAGGCCGACGCGGGGGCTCGGCACCTTGCCTACGCGACGGACCACGGCGCCCTGGTCGACGCCTTCACCCGCTTGGCCGAGGCCACCGGGGAAGCGCGGTGGATCCGTGAGGCCCGCGCGGCCGCGGATGCCCTCCTCGAGCTGTTCTGGGACGACGAGCGCGGTGGGGTGTTCACCACCGGCCACGACGCCGAGGCCCTCATCGCCCGTCCCAAGGAGCTCATGGACAACGCCACGCCGGGCGCCAACGGTCTGGCCGCGGTCGGGCTGCTGCGACTCGCCGCCCTCACCGGTGACGAGCGATACCGCGAGCGAGGCGAAGCGATCGTCCGCCTGCTCGGGGCGATGGCGGTCCAGCACCCGACTGCCTTTGGCCACGTGCTCACCGCCGTCGACCTCGTGGCCCGTGGCACCACCGAGATCGTCGTCGCGGGCGATCGCACCGACCTCCTCGCCACCGTGCGCGCGCGCTTCCTGCCCGACGCCGTCGTCGCATGGGGCGAGCGCTGGGACAGCCCCCTCTGGGAGGGCCGCGACGACGGCCGCGCGTACGTCTGCCGGCACTACGCCTGCCAGCTCCCCGCCGAGGACGTCCCCACCCTCGAGTCCCAGCTTCGGGCCTGACCTGGGGGTAGCGGTCTCAGACCGGGAAGCGACGACGGATCCAGTCGGCCAGCATCGGGTCGACGATCCGTAGGCGGCCATCGTCGTCCCGTCGCACCACGTAGCCGTTGCCGATCAAGGCATCCACCGCCGCGCTGGCCGTCCCGGACGCCAGCTCCAGCACGTCGGCGGCCGTCCCGTGGACGCTGCCCCCGCCGGCGATCACCCGGAGCGTCTTCTGGTGGCCGACGGGGAGCAGGGTGAAGAGGCGATCGGAGCCGTTGTCGACGTTGCGCCGCACGTCGGCCAGGGCCTCCTCCCACGTCTCGTCGCTGGCGACGCCTCCGTCGGGCGTGCGCCACCACAGGGCATCGGCGAGCTGCATGGCCCGCTGCGGGTGTCCCTCCGCCATCGCGACCAGCGCACTGGTGGTGCCGCCGGTCTGGCGTCCCGTGGACTCGAAGCCCCGCTCGACGATCTCGGCCACGGCCGCGCGAGCCAGCGGCCAGATCTCGACCAGGTCGGCCTGGGCGAAGAAGGGCTGGGCCTCATCGGCGAACAGCATCCGCATGGTCGAGGGCTGCGATCCCGCGAACACGATCGCCAGGTCGCGGTAGTGGTGCTGCAGCTCGGTCCGGAGCACGGCGGCCGCCTGGTCGACGTTCGCGATGCCGGCGAACTCGTCGAACACGACGATCAGGTCGTGCCGCTGGGCGCTGCGCACGAGGATCTGGAGGAGCGACCGGAGCAGGAGGACGGGATCTGGTCGGTCGCGCTTTCCCTTGGACAGCTCCACGCCGACCACGCCCAGGTTCACCGAGAGCGAGCCCGCCACGGAGTCGAGGATGCGCCGGACGGCACCTCCCACCCCGTTGAGGCCCCGGTCGATCGCCCCGGCCAGGTCCGCCATGGAGCTGAGGCCGTACAGATCGATCCAGATCGTCTCGGCGCCCGTCGTCGCCGCGAGGTCCGTGGTCACCCGCTTGAGCACGCTCGTCTTGCCGTAGCGCCGTGGCCCGAGCAGGGCCGTGAGCCGGCGGGACGCCAGCCGCTCGCCGAGGTCGCGGGCCAGCGCGTCTCGACCTGACACCTGCTCCGGGGCCAGCGGGCCCTGGTAGGGGAAGGGGCTCCGTTCAACCATGGCCAAAGGGTACTGCTGAGTGAAACCTATTCGGTACCAGCCACCCGGATGACGACCTTGCCGATGTTCTCCCCTGTGAACATGGCGTTCAGGGCCTGCGGGCCGGACTCCAGGCCCTCGAACACGTGGGAGCGATGGCGCAGCCGGCCGTCGGCCACCCAGGCGCCGAGCGTGTCGGTGATCTCGCCCCATCGCCCCCAGTAGTCCCAGGAGATGAAGCCCTCCATGCGGGCCCGCCGGGAGATGAGGTTGAGGTAGTTCCGTGGCCCGGGCGGCTTGTGATGGTCGTTGTAGGAGGAGATCGCGCCGCACAGGACCACACGGGCGTGGTCGGCCAGCCGGCCGAGCACGTGGTCGAGGATGGGCCCACCGGTGTTGTCGAAGAAGACGTCGACGCGCGTGGGGCACAGCTCCTTGAGCCGGGCGGGGATGTCGTCGCGGCGGTGGTTGATGGCGCCGTCGATGCCGAGGTCGTCGACGAGCCAGGCGCACTTCTCGTCCGTGCCGGCGATCCCGATGACGCGACAGCCGAGGATCTTGGCGATCTGCACGGCGATCGACCCAGTGGCGCCCGCGGCGGCCGAGACGACCACCGTCTCGCCCTCCTGGATCTTGCCGATCTCGGTGAGCCCCACGTACGCGGTGAGGCCGTTCGAGCCGAACACGCCCAGGGCGGCCAGCGGGTCGGTGCCCTCCGCCAGCGGCGTGGTGAGCATGGGGTCGTCGCCCACGACGGCGTACTCCTGCCAGCCGGTGAGCGTCGCGACGAGCGCACCCTCAGCCACCTTGTCGCTGTGCGAGGCGATCACGCGTCCGATGCCGCTGCTGCGCACCACCTCGCCGATCTCGACGGGTGGGATGTAGCCCTCCGCCTTCGACAGCCACGTGCGGACGGTGGCGTCGATGCCGATCCACTCCGTCTTCACGAGCACCTCGCCCTCCCCGGGGTCGGGCACGGGCGCCTCGTCGTGGGAGAAGTCCTCATCCCGAACGAGCCCCTCAGGTCGCTGGGCGAGCAGCACTCGTCGGTTGGTCAGATCGGCCACGGCCGGAGGGTAGTAGGAGGGCTGCTCACCAGCCGCCGCGGTGGAGGACGTCCTCGAGTGGGCGGCGTCCGCGCGGCGGACCGGCCGGGTTCGTCGGGGGCGGGGTGCCCGAGGGCGACGGTGCCGACCGCCCGCCACCCGTCCGGGACGCCGAGCGCCTCGAGCACCTCGGCCTCGTGGTCGAAGAGACCGAAGAAGCAGGCCCCCAGACCCGCGTCGACGGCCCCCAGCAGCAGGTGCTCGACGGCCATCCCCCCGTCGACCCACCAGTACGGCACGGGCCAGTCGCCCTCCCCGCCACCGAGCCCTGCCGCGACCTTGTCCGGCTCGGCGTAGCGCTCGACCCAGGCCACCGGCTCGACGAGCACGACGATCAGGGCCGGCGCGGCGACGAGGCCCGGCCAGCGGAACGCGGACCGCCGGGCCGGCGGCAGGGCGACATCCCAGTAGCGCGCCGTCTGATCACCCTCGAGCACCACGAAGGCCCAGCCCTGGCTGTGACCGGCCGACGGGGCGCGCCGAGCGAGGTCGACGAGCGCGTCGACCTGCGACGCGTCGATCGGATCGTCCGTGAAGGCTCGCACCATCCGCCGACGGCGGACGGCCTCGCCCAGGTTCACGGACTAGGCGAGCTTGGCGAGGTCTTCGGCCATGGCCCAGCCGAAGGCGACCAGCGAGTCGCCCCGCTTGGCGTCGAAGCCCTTGAAGAAGGCGGCCACGTCGGCCGGGATGCCCTCCGGGCTTCATGCTGTCGTGGTCGAACACCTCGGGGTGGCTGCCGTTGCCCTTGGCCGTGAACGACCGGTCGTCGTACGCAGCCGCGTCGACACCGAAGCGCTTGGCCAGGCGGCGGCCCCACGCCCGCTCCTCACCGCTCGCCTTGTGGTCGGGGCGGGGGACGACGTCGTTGAGCGCCTTGAAGGCCTCGAAGCCCGACGGGCGTCGTGAAGCGGGTGCCGATGAGGACGTCCTCGTCGGGAAACGCCAGCACGGCCCGCCGCAGCTCGTCCTGCATGATCGCCCGCAGCACCGTGTCGCGCTTCGCGGTCCGCTTGACCGATGCCAGGCCGATGAGCACCGACGGGGTGCCGCCGATGCGCTCCAGCGTCGAGAACGCGAAGCCCTTGAGCTTGTCGTTCTCCCGCACCAGGGTGACCAGCACCCAGGCCTCCGCCTGCTTCGACAGGACCCCGATCTCGTACGGGAGGGGTCCTTCGGCGCACAGATCAGCGAGCTCCGCGAGCTCAGCGTCCCCCAGCGCAGTGCAGTCCTTGGTCTCGACCTGGATCGACATTCGCTTGCCAGCCCCCGGATCACTCGTGGTTCGGACCCCTCTAGTCCAGTAGACGCGGCGCTCCGGCGCAACTCCGAGGCCGCTTGACAGCCCGCGAACAACCTGCTCAAGCGACGTGACCCGCGGGTCAAGCGGACGATCAGGCGAGGATCGCGGTGGGTCCGAGGAGCACGCGGAGCTCGGCGAGGAGCCCCGGGCCGACGTCGACGGTCCACGCCTCCGGCAGCCGCAGCACCTTGTCCTCGCCCAGGTGGAGGAGCACCGGCGAGTCGCCGGGATGCTCGCCGAGCAGGCGCTTGAGGTCGTCGATCAGCACCTCGGACAGCGCGGCGGGCGCCACCTTCACCCGCAGCGGGAACGCCTCACCCGACATCGGCTCGAACAGCTCGATCTCCATGGCGATGAGCTTCGGCTGGTCGTCGCGAGCGTCGACCCGGGCCTCGGACGGTGACGACGGCGTCGTCGGCGAGCATGTGGCCGTGGTCGGTCATCGTCTTGGGGAACACCATCACCTCGACCGACGTCTGGAGGTCCTCCAGCGCGAAGACGGCCATGAGGTCGCCCTTCTTCGTCCACTTCCGCTGCAGGCTGGTGACCACGCCACCGACGGTGCGGATCGCGCCATCGTCCATCTCCGCGAGCTCGGCGAGCCGGCACGTCGCAGCGGCGTCGCAAGCGACGCCTCGGCCCCCATGAGCGGGTGGTCGCTCACGTAGAGCCCGAGCATCTCCTTCTCGAAGCTCAGGCGCTCGCTCTTGTCGAACTCGACGTCGGGGATCGGTGGCCGCTCGTCGAACATCGGCGCCCGCGTCCTCGATCTCGCCGAACAGCGACATGACGCCCATGTCGCGCTCGCGGCGGCGGGCGACGGTCGTGTCGATGATCTGCTCGAACGCACGCAGCAGGCCCTGGCGAGGATGGCCCAGCGCAGTCGAAGCCGCCGGCCTTGATCAGCGACTCGATGGTCCGCTTGTTGAGCACCTGGAAGTCGACCCGCTCGCAGAAGTCGTAGAAGTCGACGAAGGGCCCGTTGGCCTCGCGCTCCGCGACGATGAGGGCGACGAGCCCCTCGCCCACGTTGCGCACGGCCGAGAGCCCGAACGGGATCGACCGCTTCTCGGTGCCGGTGTCGGCGTCCAGCTCGATCACGGCGGCGAAGTCGGACACCGAGCGGTTGACGTCGGGCACGAGCACCTCGATGCCCATCGGGCGGCACTCGGCCAGGTAGATCGCGGCCTTGTCGAGGTTGGCCTTCACGCTCGTGAGCAGCGCGGACGAGGTACTCGACCGGGTAGTTCGCCTTGAGGTAGGCCGTCTGGTAGGCGATGAAGCCGTAGCCGTACGCGTGGACTCTTGTTGAACGCGTAGTCGGCGAACGGCTCGATGATGTCGAAGCACTTGCCGCCCAGCTCGGCGCCGTAGCCCGTGGCCTCGCACCCGGCGACGAACTTCTCCCGCTCCTTGCGCGATCAGCTCCCGGTTCTTCTTGCCGCAGGCCTTGCGGAGGTTGTCGGCCTCGGCCAGCGAGTAGCCGGCGAACTTCTGCGCGACCCGCATGCACGGCTCTCCTGGTAGATCATCAGGCCGTAGGTGTCGCCGAGCACCTCCTCGGCGTCGGGGTGGAGGTACTCGACCGGCTTGCGACCGTTCTTGCGGTCGGCGTAGTCGTTGTGCATGTTCGCCGCCATCGGGCCCGGGCGGTAGAGCGCGACGAGGGCGGCGACGTCCTCGAAGCCGGTGGGCGCGAGCGAGCGCATGAGCGCGCGCATCGGGCCGCCCTCGAGCTGGAACACGCCGATCGAGTCGCCGCCGCTGCAGCAGCTCGTAGGTCGGCGGCGTCGTCGAGCGGGATCGTCGTCGATGTCGAGGTCGACGCCGCGCGTGGCCCGGATGAGCTCGACGGTGTCGGTGATGACGTCGAGGTTGCGCAGCCCGAGGAAGTCCATCTTGAGCAGGCCGAGCTCCTCGACGCCGTGCATCTCGTACTGGGTGACGACCGGCGCGTCCTCGGGGTCCTGGCCCGCCTCGGGCTTGCGCTGGATCGGGCAGGTAGTCGGTGAGCGGCTCCTTGGTGATCACCACCGCGGCGGCGTGGATGCCGTCCTGGCGGCGCAGGCCCTCGAGCCCCTTGGCCACGTCGATGACCTTGGCGGCGTCGGGGTCCGTCGTCGTACATCTCCCGCAGGTCGCCGGCCATCTTGTAGCCGTCCTCGAACTTCGTCGTGCTCCTCGAGGCAGGCGTAGAGCGGGGTGTCGCGGCCCATGACGAGCGGCGGCATGGCCTTGGCCACCTTGTCGCCCACGATGTACGGGTAGCCGAGCACCCGGGCGGCGTCGCGCACCGCGGCCCGCGCCTTGATGGTGGAGAAGGTGACGATCTGGGCGACGTGGTCGCGGCCGTAGCGCTCGGCCGCGTAGCGGATCATCTCGTCGCGGTAGCGGGAGTCGAAGTCCATGTCGATGTCGGGCATCGAGATGCGGCTCGGGTTGAGGAACCGCTCGAACAGCAGGTCGTACTCGATGGGGTCGAGGTCGGTGATGCGCAGGCAGTAGGCCACCGCGCAGCCGGCCGCGCTCCCCCGGCCGGGCCCGACGCGGATGTCGTTGTCCCGGGCGTGCTTGATGAGGTCCCACACGATGAGGAAGTACGACGAGAACCCCATGTCGCCGATGACCTGCAGCTCGTAGGCCAGCCGCTCGACGACGGCGTCGGGGAGCCGCTCGCCCCAGCGTCGCCGGGCGCCCTCGAAGGTGAGGTGCTGGAGGTAGTCGGCGTCGTCGGCGAAGCCCTCGGGCAGCGGGAAGTCGGGCAGCTGCGGCTTGCCGAACTCGATCTCGACGTCGGACCGCTCGGCGATCCAGAGCGTGTTGTCGCACGCCTCGGGGACCTCGTCGAACAGCGTGGCGCATCTCCTGCGACGACTTCAGGTAGTGCTCGTCGCCGTGGAACTTGAAGCGGTCGGGGTCGCTCATCAGCGACCCGGTCTGCACGCACAGCAGCGCGTCGTGGGCGACCGCGTCGCTCGCGGTGCGGTGTAGTGGCTGTCGTTGGTGGCGAGCAGCGGCGCCCGGAGCGTGCTGGGCGATCTCGAGCAGCTGCGGGTTGGTGCGGTGCTGCTCGGGGATGCCGTGGTCCTGCAGCTCGATGAAGAGGTTGTCCCGCCCGAAGATGTCCTGCAGCCGGCCCGCCTTCTTCAGCGCGCCTGCTCGTCGTCCTTGCAGCAGCGCCTGCAGCACCTGCCCACCGAGGCAGCCGGTGGTGGCGATGAGGCCCTCGCTGTGCTCGGCCGAGCAGCTCCCAGTCGACCCTGGGCTTGTATGTAGTAGCCCTCGAGGTAGGCCCGGCTGGAGAGCTGGATGAGGTTCTTGTAGCCCGTCGTCGTTCTCGGCCAGCGCGGTCAGGTGGTAGTAGAGCTTGCGCCCGCCCTCGGCGTCGCCGCCGGAGTCGTCCATCCGGCCCCGCGCGGCTGGGCCGCTCGGTAGCGGCTGCTCGTGGGCCATGTAGAGCTCGGAGCCGATGATCGGCTTGACGCCCTGCTCGCGGCACGCCTTGTAGAAGTCGAGGACCCCGTACATGTTGCCGTGGTCGGTGATGCCGATCGCCGGCTGGCCGTCGGCGGCCGCCGCCGCCGACGACGTCGTCGACCCGCGCCGCGCCGTCGAGCATCGAGTACTCGGTGTGCACGTGGAGGTGGGTGAAGCTGTCCCCCACTGAGATCCACCTCCATCAATCGTCCACAGGGCATCCACAGGTGGCGTCCACAGGCTGTGGATGAATCACACCGGTGTGATTTGCGACCGTAGCACCGACGCCCACGCCGTTCTACAGGTACGTCCCTGGCAGCGGGGCCTCCTCGCCGCCCTCGGGCGGGGGGCCGTTCGGCAGCATGCCCGGGCCGAGCTGGCCGCGCATCTGCTCGAGCTGCTGGCGCGCGGCCATCTGCTGGGCGAAGAGGGTGGCCTGGATCCCGTGGAAGAGACCCTCGAGCCAGCCGACGAGCTGGGCCTTGGCGATCCGGAGCTCGGCCGTCGACGGCGCCGTGTCGGGCTCGAACGGGAGCGCGAGGCGCGCGAGCTCCTGCTGCAGGTCAGGGGAGAGCGAGGACGACAGCTCGGTGATCGATGTCTCGTAGATCTCGCGGAGACGCTCACGACTCGGTTCGTCGAGCTCGGTCTGCCGCACCTCGTCCAGGAGCTGCTTGATCATCGAGCCGATGCGCATCACCTTGCCGGGTGACTCGACGGATTCGTGTGGCTCCGCCGCCTCCTCGGCCACGACGGACGGCACGAGGACGGCGTCGTCCGGCGGGTCGGACGGTGCGGTGTCAGACATGGCGGCCAACCTATCCGGGGCGGCTCACGCGCCGGCCACCCCGACGAGCAGCGGTACGAGCATCTCGTCCTCTGTCAACGACCCATGGCGGCCGACGAGCACGTACGGACCGGTGTCGTCGGGGTCATGGAAGGCCACCGTGCCCCGAGCCGCCAGGAGCACGTCGCCGAGCCGGCTCGCCGCGGCGTCCGTCACGATGGGGCCGTACCAGCCCTCGGCGACGGCCTGCTCGCGCGTGCGCACCCAGGCCCGGTCACCCAGACCGGCGACCGCAGCCTCGTGCAGGGCCGCGGCGCGCCCGCTCCGGGCGTGCAGCCAGCGGAAGCGTCCCTCGCCCGACTGCATGGCGACGTGGGTCAGCACATCGCTCGGCAGCTCGGCCACGTCGTCACCGGTCTCGACCTGACCGTGGTCGGCCGTGACCACCAGCGCGGTGCCCGCCGGAAGCGACTCGAGCAGCGTGGCGACCAGGTGGTCGATCCATCGGAGCTCCTCGTCGTACTGGGCGCCGAGGCCGTACTCGTGCGACACCTTGTCGAGGCCCTCGTAGTACGCGTAGACGAACGGCTCGCCCGCCCGCGTGAGACGCCCCAGCTCGGCCGTGAGGGTGCCGAGGGTCCGGTACCCCGTGAAGCGCACCTGGTCGAGATGGGCCAGCGTGAACCCCGAGGCGGCGAACTCCGCCCTCGTGATCACCGGCGGGCGCTGCCCGTCGAAGGCGGGCTGGTGCTGGATCTCCGTCGGGACGATGCGCCGCCGGGCGTCGCCCTGTGGCGTCGTCCAGCGGAGGACGTTGAGGACCTCCCCACCGACCGCCATGCGGTAGCCCATCACACCGTGCTCCCCGGGCGGGAGCCCGGTGCTGATCGACGTGAGCGCCGTCGCCGTGGTGCTCGGCGCGACGGTCGTGATCGGCCCCCCCGCGAGACCCGCCAACGTGGGGACGAGGTGCCGGCGCTCCTCGAGCTGGTTCCAGCCGAGGCCGTCGAGCACGAGCAGGACGACGCGCTCGGCCTCCAGCGCGTCGTCCGGCAGCCACGGGGAGGCGTGGTCGCCGAGGTGCAGGAGGGCGGGCACCACGTTGGTGATGCAGGCACCGTCGTACTCAGGGAGGAGGGGGGCGTCGGACATGGGCAGGGGGGAGCGTCCAGACGATAGGGCGTCTCCAGGCCGCCAGCATGCTCAGGGGGCTCTGGCAGGACCTACAGTCCTGGACGTGAAGGTGTCCACGAGGGGTGACTACGCGAGCCGCGCCCTGCTCTCGCTCGCGCTGCACGCCGAGGAGTCGGGCCCCACCTCCGTGCGCGACATCGCCGAGCGCACCGGGCTCCCGCAGCCGTACCTCGAGCAGATCCTGCTCGCCCTCAAGGGTGCCGGCATCGTGCGCTCCAAGCGCGGGGTCGGCGGGGGCTACATCCTCGCCCGGGAGCCTGGGCAGATCACCCTCGGCGAGATCGTCTCGGCCGTCGACGGACCCATCGCCGTGGGCGACTTCGGTGAACCCCACCAGGACGGGGCCTGCGACCACGAGGGCCAGTGCGTGCTGCTGGCCGTCTGGGCGGGCATCAGCAGCCGCATCCGCAGCCACCTCGACAGCTTCACCCTGGCCGACATCGCCGCCATGTCGCGGGGCCAGGCCGACTGGCCGGAGCCCGTCGCCTAGCTCTCCGTCGCCTCCATCAGGCCGTCGAGCACGGCGACGAGGTCGGGCGGGAGCGGCGAGTGGAAGGAGAGGTGGGCGCCCGTGATGGGGTGGGCGAGCTCGAGCACCTCCGCGTGCAGGAAGGGGCGGTGCATGGGGAGCGACTGCCGCGCCCCCCGTAGCGGACATCGCCCACGACCGGGTGCCCGATCGATCGCAGGTGGACTCGGATCTGGTGCGTGCGGCCGGTCTCCAGGGTGCACGCGAGCTCGGTGACCGTCACGGGGTCCACGAACGAGCGCAGGACCTCGTAGCGGGTGCGCGCCTCCTTGCCGCGCTCGTCGACGGCCATGAGCGTGGGCTCGCGCGCCGATCGACCGATCGGGGCATCGATGAGCCCCCGCGGCGCGTCGAGCGCCCCCCAGGCCAGCGCGCGGTACCGCCGGTGCACCGCGCGGGCCGACAGCGCCGCCACCAGCGCCTCGTACGCCTCCGGGTTGCGCGCCACGAGCAAGAGCCCGGACGTCCCCTTGTCGAGGCGGTGCACGATCCCCGGGCGACTCGCATCGCCCCCCACGCCCACCAGCTCGGGGTACTGGGCGAGGAGGCCGTGCACGAGCGTGCCCGTCCGCTGCCCCGCCCCAGGGTGCACGACGACACCGGACGGCTTGTCGATCACCAGCAAGTCGTCGTCGACGTAGACCACGGGCACGATCACGTCGGGCTCCGGCACGAGCCGCTGTGCCTCCCCAGGGTCGGGGAGGTCCACCTCCACCTCGTCACCGGCGCCGAGTCGCGTGGAACGAGCCCGAACGACCGCGCCCCCCACCAGCACCGCACCCGCGTCGACCAAGGCGGCCACCTCGGACCGGCTCGCCCCGGTGATCATCGCCACGATCCGGTCGACGCGCTCCCCCGCCATCGCCTCGGGCACGACCTCGCGCACGATCACGTCGACCTCGTGCCGTCGCGCAGGCTGTCGAGCACCAGCACGCCGATGCCGACCCAGAGCGCGGCGTCGGCGACGTTGAAGACGGGCCACCACTGCAGGTCAACCATGTCGACCACGCGCCCGCCCAGGAACCCGTCACCGGCCCGGAACACCCGGTCGATCAGGTTCCCGAGGGCCCCGCCGAGCAGGATCCCCAGCCCGAGGGCCCACCCTCGGCGCTCGGCCCGCAGGCCCATCGTGATCAGGGCGGCCGCCAGCACCACGCCGATCGACGCGATGACCCGTGTGTTTCCCTCGCCGCCGAGGCTGAAGGAGGCGCGGTCGTTGAAGACGAGGTTGAGCCGCAGCGAACCGACCAGGTCGATCGGCCCGTCAGCCAGCGCCGACAGCGCCCAGTGCTTGGTGAGCTGATCGAGCGCGACGACCACCGCCGCAGCGCCGAAGAACGTGCCCGCGTGGCGCGCCCTCGAGGCCCCCATCACCTCAACGACTGGTGAACCCGGCGCTCTTGCACTGCACGCAGAGCGCCGCGTAGGGCAGAGCGCGGAGTCGTTCCTTCGGGATGTTGTTGTGGCACTGCTCGCACACCCCGTAGGTGCCTTCCTTGATCTTCGCGAGGGCGATGTCGATCTCCTCGACCGCGGCCGACGCCTGCGCGCTCAGCGCGAGGTCGCGCTCCCGCTCGACGGCGAGCGTGTCGCCCTCGCCGGACTCCTCGTCGAACTGCACGTCACCTGGCTCGCGCTCGGCGACGAGCAGGTCGGCCTCGGCCCGCAACGACGCGGCCTGGCGCGTGTAGGTGACCCGCTCGCTGGTGAGCGCATCGACCTGCCCCAGGAGGAACTTGTCCAGGGGTCCCTTGCGCTTCGGCGGCGCCTTCTTGACGACCTGGCCACCACCGGCGGCCGCGGGGAGCTTCGGCGGCGAGGCCACCTGCTTGGCCGGCGCCTTCTTCACGGGCGCCTTCTTGGCCGGCGCCTTCTTCACGGGCGCCTTCTTGGCCGGCGCCTTCTTCACGGGCGCCTTCTTCGCGGGTGCCTTCTTCGCGGGCGCCTTCTTCGCGGGCGCCTTCTTCGCGGGCGCCTTCTTCGCGGGTGCCTTCTTGGCCGGCGCCTTCTTGGCCGGGACGGCCTTGCCGACGGTCTTCTTGGCGGGTGCAGCTGCCTTGCCGGAGGTCACCTTCTTGGGGGCGACCTTCTTCGCCGGTGCCTTGGTGGCCTTGCTGGCCGCCTTGGTCGTAGCTGCCATGTCGTCGTGCCGTCCTCTCGAGTGTCCGCCCTCCCCGCAAAGGGTGCGGCATTGTAGGCACCGACCCTGTGGGAGACAACCCTCCCGGCCGGGCGCCGGGGGGCCAGGTGGGTTGCGACCCGCCCGTAGGATGACCCGATCATGTTCGCTGCCCTACCGGACAAGCCCGACCACGACGCCCTCGAGCAGGACATCCTCGACCTCTGGGCGCGCGAGGGCACCTTCGAGGCGCTTCGGGCCCTGAACGCGGAGGGTCCTCGCTTCAGCTTCATCGACGGCCCGGTCACCGCCAACAAGGCGCTCGCCGTGCACACGGCCTGGGGACGAACCCTCAAGGACGTGTTCCAGCGCTACAAGGCGCTCCGCGGCTACCACCAGCGCTACCAGAACGGCTTCGACTGCCAAGGCCTCTGGATCGAGGTCGGCGTCGAACGAGAGCTCGGCCTGAACTCCAAGCGCGAGATCGAGGAGTTCGGCCTGGCCGAGTTCGCGCGCCGCTGCCGGGCGGTCGTCGAACGATCCGCGGCCGACCTGACGAAGGGGTCGATCCGGCTCGGGCAGTGGATGGACTGGGGCCGCGACTACTACACGTTCTCGGATACCAACATCGAGTACATCTGGCGCTTCCTCGCCACCATCGCGGCGCGCGGCTGGCTCTACCGCGGCCACCGCGCCACGGAGTGGTGCCCTCGCTGCGGCACCTCGATCTCGGCCCACGAGCTGGCGGGGAGCTACGTCGACCGCGACGACCCGTCCCTCAGCGTGCGCTTCCCCCTCCTCGATCGCCCGGGGCAGGCCATCGTCATCTGGACCACCACGCCGTGGACGCTGCCGGCCAACGTCGCCGCCGCCGTCTCCCCGACCGCTGAGTACGGGCGGCTGGCCGACGGCGACTGGCTCGCCGTCGCCCGCCGACCTGACGCCACCTTCGAGGAGGTCGTGCGCGGGGCCGACCTCGTCGGCCTGCGCTACGAGGGACCCTTCGACGCCCTCGGACCCGGCGCCGGGGTCGAGCATCGGATCATCGGGTGGGACGAGGTGTCGCTCGAGGAGGGCACCGGGATCGTCCACATCGCGCCGGGTTGCGGCTCAGAGGACTTCGAGCTCAGCAGGTCGAACGACCTCGCGGTGCTCACCCCGGTGGACGAGTCCGGTCGCTTCTACGCCGACTACGGCTGGCTCGCCGGACGCGGTGCGCACGAGGCGGCCGAGGACATCATCGACGACCTCCGGTCGCGCGAGCGGCTGGTCGCGGCGGGGACCATCACGCACCGGTACCCCGAGTGCTGGCGCTGCCACACACCGCTGATCTTCCGCATCTCCGACGACTGGTTCATCTCGGTGGACGAGATCCGCGAGCCGATGCGCGAGGCGAACCGGTCTGTCGAGTGGACGCCGGAGTACATGGGCAAGCGCATGGACGACTGGCTCGTGAACATGTCCGACTGGAACATCTCGCGCCGTCGCTACTACGGGCTCCCGCTCCCCTTCTACCCGTGCGCCTGTGGGCACCTCACCGTCATCGGTTCGCGGGCGCAGCTCGCCGATCTGGCCACCGGCCCGCTCGATGCGCTCGAGGAGCTCCGCCGGCCGTGGATCGACGACGTCACGATCCGCTGCCCCCAGTGCGGTGGCGAGGTCCGCCGAATCACGGAGGTCGGCGACGTCTGGCTCGACGCCGGCATCGTGCCGTTCTCCACCCTCGGGTGGGAGAACCCGGAGTGGATCGAGCAGGGGTACGCCACCGGCGCCGCCAAGGGTCTCACGACCGCTGACCTCCCCGACCACGCCTTCTGGGAGGAGTGGTTCCCGGCCGAGTGGGTGTCCGAGATGCGCGAGCAGATCCGACTCTGGTTCTACTCCCAGCTCTTCATGTCGGTCGCGCTCACCGGCCGGGCGCCGTACCGCAAGGTCCTCGGCTACGAGAAGATGCTCGACGAGACGGGCCGGGCGATGCACGGTTCGTGGGGGAACATGATCTCCGCCGAGGACGCCTTCGCCCGCATGGGCGCCGACGTCATGCGCTGGCAGTACTGCGCCCAGCCGCCGAGCCAGAACCTGCTCTTCGGGTTCGGCCCCGGCCAGGAGATCCAGCGCAAGCTGCTCACCCTGTGGAACAGCACGTCCTTCCTCATCCAGTACGCCAACATCGCCGGCTTCACCCCTTCGCTGGCGGACCTCGCGGATGGCCCATCAGGCGACCTGACCGCCCTCGATCGATGGCTCCTCGCCCGCACCCGCCGCATGGTCGAAGAGGTGACCGAGGCGTATGAGCAGTACCTCACGGTCAACGCGCTGCGTGCCTTCGAGGCCTTCGTCGACGACCTCTCCAACTGGTACGTGCGGCGCTCGCGGCGACGGTTCTGGGACGGTGACGAGGCGGCGCTGCGCACCCTCTGGACCGCCCTCGTCGACGCGCTGCGCGTGGTGTCGCCGATCATGCCCTTCCTCACGGAGCATCTGTGGCAGATCCTCGTCGTGCCGGTCGTCCCCGAGGCCCCCCGGTCGATCTTCCTCGCTGGCTGGCCGTCGATGAACCCTGCGGACGACGACCTGCTCGAGGAGGTGGCCACCGTCCGCCGGCTCGTGGAGCTGGGACGCCAGGCCCGCGCTGCGTCCCGGCTTCGCACGCGGCAGCCGCTGCGGCGGCTGGTCGCCGAGGGTCTCGACCACGCCGCTCCCCACCTGGACGAGATCGCGGACGAGCTGCGGGTCAAGGAGGTCGTCCTCGGACCGGTCGAGGCGACCGAGCTGCGGGTGCGCCCGAACCTCCCGGTGCTCGGCCCGCGCTTGGGGCCCGAGCTCGGCAAGCTGCGGGCCGCCCTTGCCGCCGGGGAGTTCGAGGCCCTCGAGGACGGCCGCTTCCGCGTCGCGGGACACGACCTCGGCCCCGACGAGGTGCTCGTCGAGCGCACCGAGAAGGAGGGGTGGGCGGTGGCCGCCTCGGACGGGGCGACGGTCGCGCTCGACGTCGAGCTCGACGACGAGCTGCGCCTGGAGGGACGCGTCTACGACGCCATCCACCACGTGAACAGCCTGCGCAAGGAGCAGGGCCTCGCCCTGACCGACCGCATCCACCTGCGGCTACCCGCGTCGGATGCCGATCTCCTCCAGCACGCCGACTGGCTGGCTCGCGAGACCCTCGCGGTCAGTGTCGGCCTCGCGGAGGGCGACACGGCCGAGGTGCAGATCAGCCTGACGTGAGCGGGCTGCGCCGCAGCCGGACGGTCAGCAGGGCCGCCGCCGCCACGCTGCACCCGATGGACAGCAGGATGAGCACCAGCCCGCCCTCACCCAAGAGGCCGACCACGAGCAGCCCCGTTGCCACCAGCACGAGCACCAGGCTCGCCGCGACGGTCACGACCTGTCCTCGCGCTCGGTCCTCAGCGGCGCCGGCCGAACCGCGAACGGTTCGGCTCTGCCCCCGGTTCGTAGAGCGGCCCGACATCCCCCTCGTCGCGCGGCCCCAGCGGGGACTCGTCGGTCATCGCCTTGCGCAGCTCGGCGAGGTATGCGTCATCGTCCGCGCCGCGATCCTCCAGCAGATCGATGGTCTCCGTGCTCGGACCCTCCTCGACCGGCCCCGCGTCCGCATAGGCGAGCGATGCAGGGGGAGCCGGTGGAGCGGGCGGGTCCGCCGGCGGCTCGTCGAGCAGCGACTCCTGCGCGGGCGGCTCGACGGGGGGCGGGGGCAGGAAGGGCTCCACGTCCGGCGTGGCGATCAGGGGCTCGACGATGGCAGCCGGGGCTGGCGTGCCCACCGCGACCTCGCTGACGGGCGGCGCCGCCGCCGCCTGCAGCGCGGCCGGGTCGTCGAGCAGGCGCTGGAGCTCGCGGGACGCGTGCCGCACGCGACCCCGCTGCTCGTCGAGGTGCTTGTCCAGGACCTCGACGTCGGTCTTCAGCTGGTTGCGCGCCGCCTCGAGATCCTCGAGCTCCGCGAGCACGCGCGCGCGGGCCTCCTCCTGGGCTCGCCGGGCCTCGCTCTCCGCGTCGGCCCGCGCGCGTGCCGTCGCCTCCTGGGCGTCGGCCAACATCCGCGCCGCCTGGTCCTGGGCCGACGACAGCGTGCGCGCCGCCTGCTCCTCCGCCTCCTTGATGGCCGCGTCCGCGGTGCGCTGGGCGAGGATGAGCGTGCGCTTCAACGTCTCATCGTCCTCGTTGGACGACGCGGCCCGTTCGGCGGCCTCCGCCGCGCGCCGCTCGGCATCGGCGACGCGAGCCTCGGCCGCCTCGATGCGCTGACGGGCGTCGCGGACCAATGCCTCGTGACGGCCGTACTCGACCTTCACCTGCTCGATGAACTCGTCGACCTCTTGGGTGTTGTAGCCGCGCTTGGCTTCGCGGAAGGCGGCGTTGTCGAGGAGCTCCGTCGTCAGATCCATGCTGGCGATAGTACCCATCCGCCCGGGGGTGGAGGGACGGACCTCAGCGACAGACGAGCTGGACGCCGATGATGATGATCAGCGGGGACAGGTCGATCGCCGCCGCGCCCATGCGCATCGGCGGGATGGCTCGGCGCAGTGGGCCGAGGACGGGTTCCGTGAGGTTGAAGATCACGGAGTAGATGCTCGCGACGGGGGTGCCCGGTGTGACACGGATCCAGGAGAAGATCACCCGGGCGATGATCACGAAGACGTAGAGCCGGAGTACGGCGCAGATCAGGTCCACGAAGCTCGATCAGCCCTCGTGGTACCCGTGCTCCTGGAGGCGTCGCCGTTCCTCCGCGGAGACCTCGACGTTCGACGGGGTGAGCAGGAACACCTGGTTGGCCACCCGCTCCATCTGGCCGCCGATGCCGTAGCAGAGCCCGGAGGCGAAGTCGATGATCCGGCGGGACAGGTCGCGGTCGACGTTCTGCAGGTTGACGATGACGGGCTGGTTGACCTTGAGCTTGTCCGCCACCTCCTGCGCCTGGTTGAACGACGTGGGCGCCACGACGTGGGGCTTGGCCGACGAGACCGGCTGCAACGGGCGCACGACGGCCGTGCGCGGGCGCTCCGCCGGGTCGCCACCGCTGCCGGAGGGCTGCGGGCGGACGGCCGGCGCGCCGATCGTGCGCACCGACCCGGACGAGCTCATCTCCGGCTCGCGCTCGAGCTCCCGTGACGGTGCGGCGCTCGCGGGGTATCGACTCGACACGGGCGCGCTGCGCCCCCGCTCCGGCATCGGCTCCTCCTCGATGTCGTAGTCGTCGTACTCGTCGTCGGGCCCCAGGCCCAGGTAGAGCATCGCCCTACGCCACATCGAAGCCATGATCTCCTCCTGAGGGCTGATACTAGGTTCCCACGGCCGACGTGCCGCCACGGGGACCGAACAGGGCCGTGCCGACGCGGACCATCGTGCTGCCCTCGGCCACCGCCATCTCGAGGTCGCCGCTCATCCCCATCGAGCGCTCCGGCAGCCCGTGCTCGTCGGCCAGCTCGCGCACCCGACGGAACGCGGCACGGACCAGATCGTCCGGACCCTGCGGACCGATCGCCATCAGGCCGCGGACCACGAGGCCGAGGTCGGCACAGCCGTCGACCAGCGACGAGACCCGTTCCGGCGCACACCCACCCTGGCGCTCCTGGCCGCTGACGTTCACCTGCACCAGGACGTCCGCGCCGGAGGCACGACGGGCGATCTCACCCGCGAGCGAGAGGCGGTCGACGGACTGCCACAGGTGCACGAACGGCGCCACGAGGCGCACCTTGTTGCGCTGGAGGCCCCCGATGAAGTGCCAGCGCACCGCCGGCTCGAGGTCCTCGGCCTTGGCGACCAGCTCCTGGGCGTAGCTCTCACCGAGGTCGACCACGCCGCTGGCCACGGCCTCACGGACGGCGTCGGGCCCGTGGCCCTTCGTGACGGCGATGATCCGCACGTGGGCAGGGTCGCCGCCGGCCGCCTCGATGCGGCCCCTGACGGCGTCGAGCCGGGCCGGGAGGTCCTTCATGCCTCGTCCAGCCACGCAGTGGTGGCGAAGCGCTCGGCGTCACCCCGTGCCCGGTGGCTGTACCAGCGGCTGTCGCACGCCGTGCAGCCGGAGGTGTCCTGCACGTCGGCCACGCCGGCCTCGCCCAACGCCGCGTGCACCGCCGCGGGCAGGTCCAGCGCAGGGGTCCCCCAGGTGGTCGTGCCTCGCACGACGGCCCCGTAGCGAGCTGCGAGGTCGTCGAGCTCCGAGCCGTCGAACTCGTAGCACCCGACGCGGATGCAGGGTCCCAGTCGCGCCGACCGCGGCGGGGCGCCGAGCTCGCGCATCGCGCCCGCCGCCCGCCCGACCACGCCTGCCATCAGCCCCCGCCAGCCCGCGTGGACCACGCCGACCGCCTGGTCGCCGAGGAGGACCACCGGCGCACAGTCGGCGCTGCGCACGGCCAGCACGCAGCCGGGGACGGTGGTGACCGCCGCGTCGGCGTCCGCTCCGGCGTGATGACCGGGGTACGTCACCACGACCACGTCGGCACCGTGGACCTGGTGGAGCCACGTCCATCCGGGCCGCGCCTCGGTGAGGTCCCCGGCCAGGTCACCGTCGACCCGGCTCGTCCAGGTGGAGCGCGGGAGGAGCAGGACTACTTCAGGAAGGACGGGACGTCGAAGTCGTCGTCACCCTCGATGTCGAGGTCGTCGTCGCCATCGTCGTCGTCGAACACGCTGCCTGCGTCCACCGTGGAGGAGCGACCTCCGCTCTTCTTGTCGTCCCAGCGGTCGAAGCCGGCGGCGATGACGGTGACCCGCACCTCGTCGCCCATGTCGTCGTCGATCACGGTGCCGAAGATGATGTTGGCGTCGGGGTGGGCCACGCCGTGGATGACCTCGGCCGCCTCGTTGACCTCGTAGAGGCCGAGGTCGCTGCCGCCCGCGATGGTGAGGAGGATGCCGCGGGCGCCCTCGATGGACGCCTCGAGCAGCGGGCTGGAGATGGCGCCTCGGGCCGCGTTCAGGGCCCGACCCTCGCCGCTGGCGTAGCCGATGCCCATGAGCGCGGAGCCGGCGTTGTTCATGATCATCCGCACGTCGGCGAAGTCGGTGTTGATGAGGCCGGGGGTGGTGATGAGGTCGGTGATGCCCTGGACGCCCTGGAGGAGGACCTCGTCGGCCATCTTGAAGGCGTTGAGCATCGAGGTCTTGTCGTTCGACACGGTGATGAGCCGGTCGTTCGGGATCACGATGAGGGTGTCGACCTTCTCCTTGAGCCGCTGGATGCCCTGCTCAGCCTGCACGGAGCGGCGCCGCCCCTCGAAGGCGAACGGGCGGGTGACCACGCCGATCGTGAGCGCGCCGATGCTCTTGGAGACCTCGGCCACGACCGGCGCGCCACCGGTGCCGGTGCCCCCGCCCTTGCCGGCGGTGATGAAGACCATGTCGGCGCCCTTGAGCACCTCCTCGATCTCCTCGCGATGCTCCTCGGCCGCCTGCCGTCCGACCTCGGGGTCCGACCCGGCGCCGAGCCCGCGGGTGAGCTCCCGGCCGATGTCCAGCTTCACGTCCGCGTCGCTCATGAGCAGCGCCTGGGCATCGGTGTTGATGGCGATGAACTCCACGCCCTTGAGGCCGGCATCGATCATGCGGTTGACCGCGTTGACGCCACCACCGCCGATGCCGACGACCTTGATGACCGCGAGGTAGTTCTGCGGGTTGCCGACCATGGGTCTGGTTACCTCCAAGAGGCTCTCCTTGCAGGGCCCGGCCTGAAGGTCGAGGTGAGGTCGAGGCGGATCGTGACCCCTGTGGACGGACGGAAGGCTAGGAGCACGCCTCGTCCCGGGTCAACACCGGGCTCCCGGGGGAGCGCACGTCGATCATGGCTGCGCAGGTCAGGTCGACCTGCTCGAGCACCGTGCGCAGCGAGCGCACCTTGGCGTCGATCTGGGTCGCGGCACCGAACCGCACCTCGATGCCGGACTCGAGCCGGCCGACGACCTCGTCGCCCAGGACGAGCTCCATCCCGAGCCCTGGGGTGGCGGCGAGCTCGGACGCCAACGCCAAGGCCTCCGCGGCCCCGTCGGGCAGGTGGTGGCCAGGTTGCACCGCCGGGCCGGGGCCCGAGAAGCGCACGAGCCCGGCCGCGGTGTCGGGTGCCTCCTGGCCGAGGGCGAGGGCCTGCCCCTCCGCATCGACGAGCACCGCGGCGGCACCCTCTCCCACCAGGGCGACGGGCGTGCGCTCGGTGATGGCGACCTCGATCGTGCCGTCGAGGTCACGGTGCAGGTGGACCGCGGCGACCCAGGGGAGCTCGGCGACCCGGGCGCCCGCCGCCCTCAGGTCGACGTCCATCAGCTGGTCACCCTGCGCGATCCCGGCCTGCTCGAGCACCACCTCCGCGGGGGTGTGCTCGGCCCCCTGGACGGTGACCTGGTCCACGTCGAGGAGGGGCGAGCGCAACGCGATGGCGAACCCGGCGCCGACCGCCAGCACGAGCCCGACGTCCACGAGGCGCTGGAGGCGACGGCGCCCGAACCCGCGCTGCACCTCGATCCGCCGAGCCCGGATCCTCGGGTCGATCGGACCGGGGCGGGGTCGCGGCAGCGTGGCACCACGGGTCGCCATGCTCAACCCTCGATCTCGGGTCGAGGGTCGGGGGGGAAGCCGACCAGTCGGGTCTCGGGGCGCAGGTCGACGCCCGCCGTGGCGCGCACGCGGGCCTGGACCTCGCGCATGAGCGCCAGGACGTCACCGGCCCGCCCGCCTTCATCGGCCTGGATGAAGTTGGCGTGCTTCGTCGACACCATCGCCGTCCCCCGCCGCAGGCCCTTGGCCCCAGCGGCCTCGATCAGGCGCCCGGCCGAGTCGCCCGGAGGGTTCGTGAACACCGAGCCGGCGTTGGGGCCCCCGGGCTGGTTGGCGCGCCGCCAGGCCACGATCTCGGCCAGCTCGGCGGTGCCCCGCTCGACGTCGCCGACCGCGAGGGCCAACCGAGCGCGCAGCACGAGCTGGTGCGGCGCGACCGACGAGGTGCGGTAACCGAGGTGCAGCCGAGCGGCGTCCACCCACACATCCTCCCCGGTGCGCAGGTCGGCGACGCGGACCCCGGCGAGCACCGCCGCCATGTCGGAGCCGTGCCCACCGGCGTTCATCCGGACGGCACCCCCGATCGAGCCCGGCACCCCGACCGCCCACTCGAACCCTGTGAGCCCCGCCGCCACCGTCCGCCGAGCGACCACGGGGAGGGCGGCCGCCGCCCCGGCCTCGACCTGCGTGCCAGCGACGTCGACCGCCGCGAAGGTGTCGCCGAGCACCAGGGCGAGCCCTCGGAACCCGGCGTCCGCCACGAGCAGGTTGCTGCCCTTGCCCACGACCAGCACCTCGATGCCAGTGGCGGACACGGCGTCGACGACCGCTCGGAGGCTGGCGTCGTCGTCGACATGGACGAGCAGCGCCGCCGGCCCCCCGACGCGGTAGGTGGTGAGGGCCCCGAGAGGTGCCTCGCGTGCCACCAGGTCCCCGAGCCGCCCGGCGGCGGCCTCGATGACGGCGTCGTCGGTCATCGCTCCCTCGCCTCGAGGATCCGCAGCACTCGGTCGGGCACGCTCGTCAGGTCGCCCGCACCCAGCGTCAGGCAGAGATCACCGGGTCGGAGCGCGGCGGCGAGGTAGACGACGAGGTCGTCGAGGGTCGGGAGCCACGCCACGTGCTTCCACGGGTGGGCATCGAGCACCGCGTCCACCACGATCTTGCCGGACACCCCGGGGCGGGGCGCCTCCCCGGCGGCATAGATCCCGGTGACCACCAGCACGTCCGCGTCGGCGAAGCAGTCCGCGAAGGTCCGGCCCAGCGCCTCGGTGCGGCTGTACCGATGGGGCTGGAAGCAGCACACGACACGGCGCCAGCCACCCGCGCGGGCCGCCGCCAGAGCGGCAGCCACCTCTGTCGGCAGGTGGTCGTAGCTGTCCACCAGGACGACCCCGTCCGCCTCCCCGCGAAGCTCGAAGCGGCGGGCCACGCCGTGGAACCTCCCCAGGGCGGCCGCGGCAGGGCCGAGCGCCACGCCCAGCTCGTGCGCCAGCGCCAGCGCCGCCGCCGCGTTGCGAGCGTTGTGTGCCCCGGGAGCGGCCGGCACCGCCACGTCCACGGCGTCCCCGCCGTGATGGAGGGTGAACCGCACCACCGTGCCCTCGGTGGCGATCGCATCGATCCGGTAGTCGCTGGCGGACGACGTGCCGTAGGTGACGGGCCGGCGGGCGGGCGCGACGAGCGCGAGGGCGCCCGGGTCGTCCGCACAGAGCACGGCGGGGCCGTCCAGCGCCGCCACGAAGCGCTCGAACGCAGCCCGCAGCTGCGCCTCTCCTCCCCAGTGCTCGAGGTGGTCCGGCTCGACGTTGGTGACGATCGCCCCCCAGGCCCCCAGGGCGAGGAAGGTGCCGTCGCTCTCGTCGGCCTCGACGACGAGCGGGCCCGGTCCGCCCCACGCCGCGCTCCGACCGAGCCCCGCGATTCCGGCGCCCACCACCCACCCCGGGTGCTGGCCGCCCTCCGCCAGCAGGGTGGCGAGGAGCGCGGAGGTGGTGGTCTTGCCGTGCGTGCCGGCGACGGCGATCGTGCGTCGGGTCGCGCAGAGGGCCGCCAGGGCGGCCGAGCGGTGCAGCACCGGTGTGCCGGCGGCGCGCGCGGCGACGACCTGCGGGTGGTCGTCCGGCGTCGCCGTCGACACGACCAGCGCGTCGACGGCCGGCAACGGACCCGGCTCGCCGACCTCGACGTCGACGCCCAGGGCCCGCAGTGGGGCGAGGAACGGCGTGTCAGTGGAGGGCTCGTGACCGCTCACGAAGTGACCCATCTCGGCGAGCAGCGTGGCGACGGCGCTCATCCCCGCGCCGCCGATGTTGGTGATGTGGATGCGCCGCGGGTCGCGCAGGTCCAGCTCGAGCTCACCCACGCGCGTGGGCCTCCGCGAGCGCGGCGATGTCGGCGGCGGCGTTCGGACGGGCCCACCGCCGGGCGGCGACACCCATGGCGGCCAGTCTGGCCTCGTCGCCGATGAGCGCGTCGACGGTGGCCACGAGCCGGTCCCCGTCGAGGTCGCCGTCGCGGACGAGCACGGCCGCGCCTGCGTCGACCAGGTGGCGGGCATTGCCGGTCTGCTGGTCGGCCGTGACCGAGGGCGACGGCACCAGGATGGCGGGCAGCCCCGCGGCCGCGAGCTCGAAGCACGTGCTCGACCCTGCTCGGCACACGGCCAGGTCGGCCGCGGCCAGGGCGGCCGGGATGTCGTCCTCGTACGCCACCATTCGGTGCTCCAGCGCGCCTCCGGCGTGCGGTGCGACGCGCGTCGAGATGACCGGCCAGTCGCGCTGCCCGACCACGTGGTGCACGGACAGATCCGTGCGGTCGCGCCAGGAGGGAAGGGCCGCGAGGACCGCCTCGTTGATCCGCAACGCCCCGAGCGAGCCGCCGACGACGAACAGGAGGCGCCGATGCTCGTCCACCCCGAAGGCGCGCTTGGCGGCCCCCTTGTCGCGGGTCGGGTCGAGGGCGCTGATCTCCGCTCGGATGGGGTTTCCCGTGACGATCGCACGCGGCAAGGGGGTGCCGGGGAAGCTGACCGCTGACGCCTTCGCGAAGCGAGCGAGCAGCCGGTTCGCCAGGCCGGGAGCCCGGTTCTGCTCGGCCACGACGATCGGCACGCGCCGCACCACCGCCGCGAGCCCGACTGCCACGCTCGCGTAGCCACCGACCGCGACGACAACCGACGGGCGCAGCCGCCCCAGCAGGCCGACGGCGCGCACACCGGCGACGAGCAGGGCCGCCACCGCACGGACGTTCTCGAGGGTGAGGCGTCGTTGGATGCCACGGCCGGGCAGGAGGGTCATCGGATAGCCCGTGGGTGGCACGAGCCGCGCCTCGATCCCCCGCGCCGAGCCCACGTAGTGGATCGTCTCGTGCGGGTGCCCGGCCGCGACGAGCGCGTCGGCGATCGCGAGCGCGGGCAGCACGTGGCCCGCGGTCCCGCCTCCGGTGACGATGGCGAAGGTCGGCGTGGAGGGCGACGTCACCGCGTCGCGGCGGCTGTGCGCCGAGGCGGCGGGGTGGCCCCGGGCCGGCGGGCCGCGGGGAGTCGGGCCTGCCGCGCGACGTTCAGGAGGAGACCGGCGCCGACCATGCTGAAGAGGAGCGACGACCCGCCATAGCTCACGAACGGGAGCGGCACCCCGGTGATCGGGAGGATGCCGATGACCGCGCCGATGTTCACGAAGGCCTGCACGCCGAACCAGACGGTGACACCGGCCGCGAGCAGCAGCCCGAAGCGGTCGGGGGCGAGGAGCGCGGCACGGGCACCGAGCAGGCACAGACTCACGAAGAGCGCGACCACCACCAGCGCCCCGATGAGCCCGAGCTCCTCGCCGATGATGGCGAAGATGAAGTCGGTGTGGGCTTCGGGCAGGAAGCCCCACTTCGCGCGGCTCTCCCCCAGGCCGATGCCGGTGATGCCCCCAGACGCCACCCCGACGAGCGACTGGATGTTCTGGTAGCCGGTGATCTGGTAGTCAGCCCACGGGTCGAGGAACGCCAGCACGCGGGCGCGGCGGTACGGGGCCCACAGCGCGAGCCCGGTGGCCAGGGCGGCACCAGTCGCGGCGAGCGCGGTCAGCGGGAGGAACGGCGTGCCGGCCACGTACAGGAGCGACAGCACGATGGCGCCGAGCACCAGGGTGGTGCCGAGGTTCGGCTGGAGCATGAGCAGCAGCGCGATGGTGCCGAACACGGCGGTGACGGGCACGAGCGTGAGGCGGATGTCGTCCATCCACGCGGCCCGGCGCGCCAGCAGGTCGGCGGCGAACAGCAGCACGGTCAGCTTGGCGAGCTCCGAGGGCTGCAGCGAGAGGGGCCCGTAGCCGAGCCAGCGCGAGGCGCCGTTGACCGTGACGCCCACGCCCGGCACGAGCACGAGGGCCAGGAGCACCATCGTGACCACGAGCGCGGGACCGCCCAGGCGACGCCAGCTGTGGTAGTCCACCCGGAGCACGATGACGCAGGCGACGGTCCCCAGCACGAGCCACATCGCCTGGCGCATCACGACGTACCAGGACGAGCCGTAGTCGTCGAGGGCGACCACCGAGGACGCCGAGAGCACCATCACCAGTCCGAGCAGGTTCAGCGTGGTGATGACCGCGAGCAGTCCCACGTAGGTCCTCGAGCGACGCCGTTCGGCGACGGGGCGGGCCGTGGGGTGACGGCGCCGCGAGGCCCAGACATCGTCAGTGGGCGTTCGCAGGCGGCGATGGGAGCTCATCGCGCCCCGGCTTCGGCGAGGTGCTGGTTCACCGCTCGCACGAAGTCGTCACCCCGCTCGCCGTACGACGAGTACCAGTCGAACGAGGCGCAGGCAGGCGACAGGAGCACGACGTCCCCGTCGCGTGCGAGCGAGGCGGCCGCCTCCACGGCGTCGTCCATCGACGCCGCGAGACGGACCGGCCGACGACCCTCGAACGCCACCGCGACGTCCGGTCCGGACTCTCCGATGGCGACCACGGCCCGGATGTGCGCGGACTCCTCCGCCAGCTCGGTGAGGTCGAGGCCCTTGTTCCGCCCGCCCGCGATCAGCACGACCGACGGGAAGGCGCGCACGGCCGCCCGGGTGGCATGGGGCGCGGTGGCCTTGGAGTCGTCGAACCAGCGCACGCCTCCAGCCTCCCCCACCAGGGAGACCCGATGGGGGAGCCCACGGAAGGCGAGCAGCGCGGTCCGAGCTGCTGCGACGGTCCCTCCGGCGTGCACCGAGGTCGCAGCGGCGGCGAGCGCGTTGGCGAGGTCGTGCGGGAAGGCGCGGTGCAGCTCAGGCACCTCCGCCAGCGTGTCGCCCGTGTCGAGCACGAGGCGGTCTCCCTCGAGGCGGTTGTCTGCGGCCGGACCGAGGCCGAAGGTGACGTGCCGGGCGGCTGCCCTGGTGAGCTCCCCGGCGACCACGGGATCGTCCAGGTTGCCGATGGCCACCTGGTCGGCGGACTGATCCGCCCAGATGCGCCCCTTGGCCGCCACGTAGTCGGCCATGCTGGCGTGGCTGCCCACGCCACTGGGGTCGAGGTGGTCCGGCGCCACGTTGAGCCACGTGCCGACGTCAGGCGCGAAGCGGTGGGAGTGCAGGAGCCGGAACGACGACGCCTCCACGACGAAGATCTCGACCGTGGGATCCTCGATGGCGGCGACGAAGGGCAGCTCGGTGTTGCCGACGGCGGCGGCGTGCCGGCCTCCCGCCTCGAACATCGCGCGGACCAGCTCCGTCACGGTGGTCTTCCCGTCCGTCCCGGTGATCGCGACGAGCGGGCGGTCGTCCCAGCGCGTCGCGAGGTCGAACTCGGAGAGCACCGGCACCTCGGCATCTCGAGCGACCGCGAAGATCGGGTGGTGGTCGGGAACTCCGGGGCTCGGCACGACCGCCTCGCTGCCCGCGACCACGGCCCGTAGGTCCTCCTGATCGGGCGCTGCGATGAGCCGCACGCCGAGCTCGTCGGCGAGCGCCCTGCCCGCCGGGGTCGGCGCGTCGTCCACGGCCACCACCGATGCGCCACGGGCCACCAGCGCTCGGAGCACCGCCTGCCCCGTGACCCCGAGACCCAGGACGACGTGATCGGTCAATCGAGCCCACCGATGCTGATGAAGTCCGCGTAGAAGAGGCCCAGTCCGATCGCCGCGCTGATGCCGGCGATCAACCAGAACCGAACGATCACCGTCGTCTCCGGCCAGCCGCCCAGCTCGAAGTGGTGGTGGATCGGCGCCATGCGGAACACGCGGCGCTTGAAGAGGCGGAAGCTCGCGACCTGGATGACCACCGAGACCACCTCCATCACGTAGAGGGCGCCCACGATGGGGAGCAGCAGCTGCACGTTGAGCGTGAGGACGAGCGACGCCACGCCAGCGCCGATCGCCAGCGCGCCGGTGTCGCCCATGAAGATGCGAGCGGGTGCCGCGTTCCACCAGAGGAAGCCCGCGCACGCACCCACCATGGCGGCGGCCGCCACCGCGATGTCGAGGGCGTGGTTGATCTGGTACTGGTCGAAGTGCCGGAACGCCCAGAAGCCGATCGCCATCAGGCACGAGAACGCGAGGATGGCCGATCCCGCGGCCAGACCGTCGAGACCGTCGGTGAAGTTGACCCCGTTCGTCGTGGCGTAGATGAGGAGGACGGCCCAGGCGCACCAGCCGACGTTGCCGAGCTCCCAGCCCGGGCTGTTCCAGCGCGTGAACGACAAGGTGGTCTCGACGTCGGTCCAGAGCACGGAGCCCACGGCGAACCCGGTCGCCACGACCAGCAGGCCGAAGGTCTTGGCCCGCTTGGACAAGCCCGCGTTGCGCTCGTTGCTGACCTTGATCCAGTCGTCCAGGAGACCGACGAGGCCGGCCCCGACGATGCAGGCCATGACGAGTAGCCCGGTGCGGGTGAAGAGCACGTTGCCGCGCAGGTGGGCGCCCAGGTAGCCCACGACCGCCGCGGCGAGGATGGCCACGCCGCCCATGGTGGGCGTGCCGGCCTTGACCGTGTGGCCTTCGGGGACGTCCTCGTGGATCGGCTGACCGACCTTGCGCGCGATCAGCACGTCCATCAGCACCTTGGTGCCGAAGATCGCGATGGCCCCGGCCAGGCACGCCGCGATGAGGAGGGCTACCACCTGCGGGATCCTCGCAGGGCGCGGAGGGCGTCGCGCGCCACCGCCCGGTCGTCGTGCGCCAGCGAGCGGTCTCCCACCACCTGGACAGCCTCGTGGCCCTTGCCGGCGATGACCACGACGTCGCCCGCGCGCGCGTCCGCCAGGGCCAGCGCGATCGCCGTGGCGCGGTCTGGCTCGACGGTGGCGGGAGCCGACGCCGGCATGCCGGTCCGGATGTCATCGATGATGGCCTGGGGATCCTCGCCCCGGGGGTTGTCCGAGGTCAGGTAGACGTGATCGGCGAGCCGAGCGGCGACCTCACCCATCTCCGGGCGCTTGGAGCGGTCCCGATCTCCCCCGGCGCCGACCACCAGCAGGACGCGGCCGCCGGGCGCGGCCTCGCGCGCCGCCTCGAGGGCCCCTGCGAGCGCCCCCGGCTTGTGGGCGTAGTCGACCAGCACCGCGAACGGCTGACCCTCGTCCACCGGCTCGAAACGGCCCGCGACGCTCGGTGCGGCACGCAACCCGGTGGCGATCGTCGACGTCGGGATCCCGAGCCGCGCGGCCGCGGTGGCCGCGGCAAGGGCGTTGCTGACGTTGAAGCGGCCGCCGAGCGCGATCTCGACGAGCTCGCCGCGCCAGCGGAACGAGCTGCGAGTGGCACCGACGACCAGGTCCTCGGCCTCGGTCAGCGAGTAGCCCTCCGTCGGCACCAAGGCCCGGCGGAGCAGCTCCGAGCCGCGCGGGTCGTCGAGGTTGACGACGGCGCGGTCGCAGTACGCAGCGGTGAACAGCGAGGCCTTGGTCTCGAAGTAGTCGCCCAGGTCATGGTGGAAGTCGAGGTGGTCGTGCGACAGGTTGGTGAACACCGCCACCGCGAACCGCGTGGCCCGGACGCGCCCCATCGCCAGCGCGTGCGACGACACCTCCATCGCGATCGCGCGCCGACCCCCATCGCGCTCGGCGGCGAGGCGCGCCTGCAGCTCGGGCGCCTCGGGGGTGGTCCGCGGCCCCGAGAGCGTGCCGAGCACGGCGACCGGCCAGCCGTGGGCCTCGAGGATCGAGCCCAGGAGGTGGGTGGTGGTCGTCTTGCCGCTCGTTCCGGTGACGCCGACGATCGTGAGCGCTTCGGACGGGTGCCCCCAGAACGCCGACGCGATGGGCCCGAGGGCGTCCCGCACGGACGGGGTGACGAGCTGCGGCAGGTCGGTGGCCACGGAGCGCTCCACGAGCAGGGCCACCGCCCCGGCACGCGCTGCCTCGTCGGCGAGGTCGTGGCCGTCCACCGTGGCACCGGGGACGCAGCAGAAGAGCGCGCCCGCCACCACGGCCCGTGAGTCGTGGACGACGGCTCGGATCTCGGTGTCGCCGGCCCCGGCCCGGTCCAAGGTCACCGTCGCACCGCGCGTCTCGGAGAGAAGGGCGTCGAGCCGCACCCGGTCAGCCGCCGTCGTCGGGCGCCGAGGTGGCGGTGGGACCGGGGTCGACCGCCGCCACCGTCGTGGTCGTGGTCGTCGCCGGGGTGGCCCGCACCCGCTCGGGCTCGAGGGCCTGCACGACCCCTGCCGCCTCGGCCGCCGCGGCCGCCGTGTCCGGGGCAGGCGCCTGTTCGACGAGCGGCGGGGGGATCCGGAAGAGGCGGAGTCCGTACTGCGCGAGGTCGGCGAACACCGGTGCCGCCACGGTGCCGCCGTAGATGTCACCAGCGGGCTCATCGATCACGACGATGATCGAGAGCTCCGGCTTCTCGGCGGGCACGAAGCCGGCGAAGGTGGCGATGTAGCGGTAGCTCCCGGGGGCGCCGTAGCCACCCTCGGGAAGCGGCTTGCGGGCGGTGCCGGTCTTGCCCGCCACCGAGTAGCCGGTGATGCCGCCACGGGTGCCGGTGCCCTCTGCGACCACGTTGACCAGCATCTCGCGCATCTGCTCTGCGGTGGACCCGGACACCACCCGTCGCGCCGCACCGTCCTCGACAGGATGTCGGACGCCCGCGCTGTCGACGGTCTCGAGCACGAGCTTGGGCGGCACGTACACGCCGTCGTTGGCGAGGACGTTGTAGGCCTGGAGCATCTGCATCGCCGTGACGGCGATGCCCTGACCGATGGGGATCGATCCCATCGAGGTCCCGTTGTAGTGCTCCGGCGCCAGCAGCACGCCCGCCGCCTCGTTCGGGAAGTCGAGTGCCGTCTTCTCGCCGAATCCGAACCGGCGCAGGTAGGTGTCGAACCGGTCCTTGCCGAGCATCCCAGCGATCTTGATCGTGCCGATGTTGGACGACTCGGTGAGGATCCTCGTCACCGAGTAGTTCTCGGTCGGGTGCGGATCGTGGTCCGTGTACAGGTGGTCGCTCACCTGCAGGTGGTCCGGCACCGTGAGCTCCGTGCTGGGGGTCACCAGGCCCTCCTCGAGCGCGGCCGCCACCGTGATCACCTTGTTCACTGAACCGGGCTCGTACACTGCGGTCGCGCCGATGTTGTTCCCCGTGGCCACGATCTCGCCTGTCTCGGCGTCCGTCGTGAAGTTGGCGAGCGCGAGGATCTCGCCCGTCCCGGGTCGGGACACGATGGCGGTCCCGCCCTTGGCGCCCTTGGCCGTGATCTGCGCGGCCAGCGCCCGCTCCGTCTCGTACTGCATGGAGCGATCGATGGTCAGCACGAGGTCGTCACCCCGCTGGGCGGGCACGCGCTCGTGGGTGCCGCCCGGGATCGTGCGCCCCTCCGGGTCCTTCTCGATCACGAGCGTGCCCGGCTCGCCCGTTGAGCGCGTCGTCGTACTGCTTCTCCAGCCCGAACAGGCCGTCGTTGTCCACGCCAACTCCTCCCAGCACCGAGCGGGCCAGGTCGTCAGCGGGCGTGAAGCGCTTGGGTTCTTCGAGGAACGAGATTCCGGGCAGATCGAGGTCGGCGACCGCGGCGGCGACCGCGTCGTCGACCCGTCGGGCCACGTAGGTGAACTGGGCGTCACCGGCCAGGTCCTGCGCCAACGCGTTGGCCTGAGCGGTGTCCAGCCCGAGGGGGCCGGCCAGCGCCGTCGCGACCTCCAACGGGTGCCGGATGAGGGTCGGGTTGGCCCAGATCGTCTGCTGCGGGAGGCTCACGGCGAGATCATTCCCGTTGCGGTCGAAGATCGACCCGCGGTCCGCGGGAAGCGTGATCTCCTGGACCCGCTGGGACACGCCGAAGGCGGCGTACTCCTGGCCGCCGAGCGCCTGCACCTGGACGAGTCTGGCGACGATGGCCCCGAAGGCCAGCACGAGCAGGATCAGGGTCGCGACGAGCCGCAGATGCGGGCGGCCGGCGCGACCACGGCGTCGAGGCGCCGGACGCGTCGCGCGGCCCCGCGGGTGGGGGCGGGAGTCGGCGGGGGCCCGGCCCACGCGCGCGGCACCGCCCCGCCGGGGTGCGGCAGGGCGGGTCGTCGCGGGCCGGCGGCCGCGGGGCGGGGTGCGGGTGGGCCCGACAGGCGTCATGGCGCGGGCGCCTCCAGCATCGGCTTGACCTCGCTCCACGCGCGGTCCGGGGTCGCCCCGACGATGGGATCGGCGACGGGCTCGCGAGCGTCACCCGTCGTCGGTCCCACCGCGGAGGCCTCTGGGGCCGGCGGCTGGAGGTAGATGAGGTCGTCCGGCGTGACCATGCCCTGCTGGTGCGCGGCGTCCACGATGCGCGTCGGCGACTCCAGCTCCGCCACGGTCGTGCGGAGCTCCTGGTAGCGGGCCTGCTCCTCGGTGAGCTGCGCGTCGAGGCTGTCCAGCCGCACCTGCCCCTGCACCAGCACCGTCTGAGCGATCGCGACGGCGAGAAGGGTGGCGAACAGGGCCGCGGTGAGCAGCACCGCCGCGGTCGGCGTCAAGCGACGGCGCACCCGCTCGGCGGGCGCGACCACCCGGAGGTGGTTGGGGCGCTCGACCCGACCGGGACGGGGCGAGGGGGCCGGCTGGGGCGCCACGGCGACCGCCGCCGCACCCCGTGTCAGGTAGCGCGGCGCGGCGGGCGCGGGCCGTCGCGGGCGCGCCGCGGTGTCGAGCATGCTCATGTCGGGTCGGCCTCGGGCTCAGGCGCGGGGACGGCGAGCTTCTCGGCCGCGCGGAGCCGAGCGCTGGACGCGCGGGGGTTGGCGATGGTCTCCGCCGCGGGCGGCGTCCACGACCCCGCCTTGAGGAGCCTGACCGTCGGGTGCACCCCCGATGGCGGGGGCAGGTGCGCCGGTCCCGTCCAGCCACCGGTCGCGGCGTGGCGGAGGCGGGCCTTCACGATGCGGTCCTCGCCGGAGTGATAGGACAGCACGACGCAGCGCCCGCCCGGCTGCAAGGCGGCGATCCCCGCGTCGATCGCCGGCGCCAGGACGTCGAGCTCCGCGTTCACGGCGATGCGGATCGCCTGGAACGTCCGCTTGGCGGGGTGCCCGCCGGTGCGTCGAGCCGGTGCCGGGATCGCCTCGCGGACCAGCTCGGCGAGCTGCCCGGTCGTCGTGACCGGCCGTGCCGCCACGATCGCCTTGGCGATCCGGCGGGCGAACCGCTCGTCGCCGTAGGCGCGAAGGATGCCGGCCAGCTCCCGCTCGTCGGTCTCGTTGACGACCTCGGCGGCCGTGCGCACCTGACGCTGGTCCATCCGCATGTCGAGGGGCGCGTCGTGCCGGTAGCTGAAGCCGCGCCCGGCTCGATCGAGCTGAGGGCTGCTCACCCCCAGGTCGAAGAGCACGCCGCTCACCGGTGTCGTCCCGAGCTGCTGCACGATGTCGTCCAGGGAATCGAACCGAGCCCGGTGGAGGAGCGCCCGGTCCCCGAAGGGACGGAGCCGCTCTGCGGCCGCTGCGAGCGCATCGGCGTCTTGGTCGAGCCCGAGCACCCGGAGGTGCGCATGACGGGCCAGCAGCGCCGCGGCGTGCCCCGCACCCCCCACCGTGGCGTCGACCACCCAACCGGGTGGAACAGGGGTGAAGAGCTCGACGATCTGGTCCACCATCACCGGCTGGTGCCGGAAGCTGGTGGCCGCCTCGTCGCCGGTGTCGCTCACCTGCAGCCCCCCGGACAGCTCGTGCCTGCCGGGATGTCTCCCCGGAACGGACTCGATGGGAAGCGGGCGGAGAGGGAGCCTTCCATCGCGCTGTCCGGGGGGCTGCAGGGGAGCGACACCGCTCCTCGCATCTCGGTTGTCGTCCTGCTCCTCTCGTTCTCGATGTGGGTGGGTGCGGTCACCGGTCGGTGCCGCCAGATCAGAACCGCAGCGCCGCGAACGCGTCGCCCACGTCCGCTTCGTCTTCCGGGGTGGCGGTGGCGGGGTTGACGAGCGCCTCCCAGCGCTCCTTGGCCCAGATCTCGGCCCGGTCGCGACGACCGTTGACGATCACCTCGCTCCCCAGTGCGGCGTACTCCCGCAGCACCTGGGGGATGACCACACGACCCTGCTGGTCGGGCGTCACCTCGCAGGCGTAGGCCATGAACTTCCGGAGGACCACCGGCTCCGCCTCCCGAGCCTCGACGGCGGCGGCGAGGCGATCGGCGATGGCATCGAAGCCCTCGATGGTCCACAGCCCCAGGCAGTCATCGGCCATCGCGACCATCCCGGTCTCACCGAGCTGGGCACGGATCTTGGCCGGCAGGACCATGCGGCCCTTGTCGTCCAGTCCGTGCTCGTGGGTCCCGACGAACCGGGTCCGCTGCTCTGCCATGGGTCACCAGCTGGTTCATGCCCGGAAGCCCCTCTCCCGTGCCGCTGCGTGCCACCGTATGCCACTTTCCCACCATGGTCAACCACTCCAACCCACCACGACCCGCAGCGACCCCACCACCACCCGCGCGTGCGCCCGGCGGTCACCGCCGCGGTTCGGGGCACCTGGGTACCCGGCAGGGCCTCCAGTGCCCCGAACCCGGGCGCTGGGTCACGGGATGTGGCGCAGCAGGGCGGCGAGGAGGTGCTCGAGGTCGACGCCGACCCCGGCCGCGACGTCGGCGAGGTCGCCTCCGGCGGCAGGCGGCAGGCCGAGCAGGGGGACGATGGCGGCCGGATCCCAGCGGCCGAGGGCCGCGCACTGGAACCGCGCGGCGGCACGGGTCCGCCGCTGGCTGATGCCGACGACCTTGCGTCCGCCGACCGTCACCTCGCCCGGGCCGAGGCCGGCGAAGCACACGTCCGCCGACCACGTGGAGCGCACCAGCGGGCCGCGGTGCACGGCTGCGCTCACCCCGAGCTCACCGAGGGCCGCGCCCCAGGCCTCCCCCACCCAGTGGAACGCGCGGCCGATGTCGTCCTGCCACAGCCCGTCCCCGACCGGCAGCACCAGGTCGACCCACAGCACCTCGCCCGGAACGACCAGCACGGCCCCGCCCCCGCTGCGCCGCCGGACGACGTCGACCCCCGCCGCCGCACACGCCGCCCGGTCGACGCCGTCCTCCGGCTGCGCGCTGCCCAGCACGAGCGCGGGACCGGAGGCTTCACAGACCCACACCGCCCGCTCGGCCGGCTCCGCCACGTCCCGAGCGTGGAAGTCCGTCGCGCTCGACCGGGCGCGCTGGACCTGCCAGCTCACCGGCGCGCGAGATCGCTCACGCGGAGAGCGTGGCGGGACGCAGGTAGGGCTCCCAGTGCTGGGGCACGGTGCCGACCGCGACGACGACCCAGGTGAGCTCGCGCGGCGCCGTCGGACGCCGACGCAGCACCATCGACGTCTCGTGCAGGAGCCGGTCGCGCTTGCGGACGTTGCACGGCCGGCAGGCCGCCACGACGTTCTCCCAGGTGTGCTCGCCTCCCTTGCTGCGCGGCACGACGTGGTCGATGCTCTCCGCCGTCACCCCGCAGTACTGGCACGAGTGCCCGTCGCGGGCGAAGACGCCCCTGCGGTTGAGCGGTGCCCGACGCCGGAAGGGCACCTTGACGAAGTGGCGGAGCCGGATGACCGAGGGCACCGGCAGCGAAAGGTGCTCGGAGCGCAGGGCCTCGCCGGTGTCGTGGAGCACATCGGCCTTGTGGCCGAGCACGAGCACGGCGGCTCGGCGGCTGGGCACCACGCACAGCGGCTCGTAGGTGGCGTTGAGCACGAGGGCCCGAGACATCGCCGGAACGTTACCGGTGGGGCCGGCCAGGCGGCATGCGGTTCTGGCTCAGCTCGGGAAGTCGCGGCACCAGCGCAGGTAGGTGACGAGCTCACCCGCCGCCGGACGTTGATCACCGGCACCGCCGTAGGCGGTCTCCATCCGGAAGCGGAGGTAGTCGGGCGCGGGCACGGGGAGGAACGGCCGCCGATGCCACCAGCCGGTCGGAGCCAGGCGGCGGGCCTGGCGCAGGCCCGTGGCCCACAGGGTGGGGTGCGGAAGGACGGCTCGCAGGGCCGCGATCGCCCAGCGGAGGCTCAGGGCCGCGCTGCCTGCTGGTCGCGCCACGAGCCGGGGTCAGCGCCCCGGGGCTCCTTCGGGAGCCCCAGCACGAGCTCGCCGAGGATGTTCCGCTGGATCTCGCTCGACCCCGCGTAGATCGTCCCCGCCCGAGCGCTCAGGAACGTGCCGACCCAGCTGGCGCTGTCGTTGGGCGCGCCGGGCGAATCGGTCTGGAAGGACGACGTCGGCCATCGACCGCTCGGCGTCATCGCGTCGGGACCGAGGATGTCGACGGCCAGCTCGGTGACCTTCTTGTGGTACTCGCTCCAGAAGAGCTTGAACGTGCTGCTCTCGGGCCCGGGCTGGTGGCCTTGGAGGAACGCCGTCAGCGAGCGGAGGCCGAGGTAGCGCATGATCTCGACCTTGCTGTGGCACCACGCCAGACGCTGGCGGATGGCGGGATCAGCCGTCGCGCCGCGCTCTTCGGCCAGCGCCAGGAGGCGGTCCAGCTCGGCGCGGAACATCAGTGGGAAGGTGGCTGCAGCCTCCCCGCGCTCGTAGCCGAGGAGGGTCATCGCGACGGCCCAGCCACCGTTGACCTCTCCGACCACGTTCTCCTTGGGGCACCGCGCGCCCGTGAAGAAGACCTCGTTGAACTCGGACTCGCCCGAGATCATCTTGATCGGTCGCACCTCGACCCCGGGCTGGTCCATCGGGCACAGCAGGAAGGTGATCCCCTTGTGCTTGGCGGCGTCGGGGTCGGTGCGCGTGAGGACGAAGATCCAGTTGGCGAGGTGACCGGCCGAGGTCCAGATCTTCTGCCCGTCGATGATCCACTCGTCCCCGTCGAGGGTGGCGCGACAACCCAGGTTGCCGAGGTCCGAGCCTGCGTTCGGCTCTGAGTAGCCCTGGCACCAGATGTCCTCTCCCGAGAGGATCCGCGGGATGAAGTGACGCTTCTGCTCGTCGGTGCCCCACTGCAGGAGCGTGTTCCCGACCATCTGGATCGAGAACACGTCGTTCGTGCCGCCGGCCGGCACGCCCGCTCGGGTGAACTCCTCGGCGAGGATCACCTGCTCCATGGCCGTCAGCCCAGGTCCCCCGTACTCGGTCGGCCACGAGGACGCGAGGTAGCCGTGATCTCGGAGCGTGTCCCGCCACCGTGTCGTGAACGCCTCGGCCTGCTCCCTGGCCAGGGCCCCGGTGCCCTTCCAGTCGGCGGGGAGGTGCTCGGCGAGGAACGCCTGCACCTTCTCGCGGTACGCGTCGGCTTCGGAGGGGTACGTGGGATCCATCGCCGGTGAGGCTACCGCTGCGGGTCTCCGGCGTCGGCGGCCAGGATCTGGTGGCCGAGGGCGCTCCAGGCCACGGCCCCGGCACCGACCAGCGGGCCGTCCGCACCCAGTCCCGCCGGCCGGATCGTCGCTCCCCTGGCGAACTCGATGCGGGCCGTCCGATCGAGCTCCTGCTGAGCGGCCGTGAAGAAGTCGTCGCCGTAGCCCAGGGCCACGGAGCCCGCCACCAGCGCGAGCCGGAGGTCGAGGAGCGCCGCGATCGATCCCACGGCCTGACCGACCAGGCGACCGGCCCGGCGACGTTCCTCGAGCGGTGCATCGGCCGCGGGAGCTCCGGTCCGGTCGGCGATCGCGGTGCCCGACACCTCGGCCTCGAGGCAGCCGCGGCCGCCGCAGGCGCAGACGCGACCACCGGGCACGACCACGACGTGGCCGATGTGTCCGGCATTGCCGTCCGCTCCGTCGAGGAGCCGGCCGTCGAGGACGATGCCTCCGCCGACGCCGGTCGACACCACCATGGCGACGAAGTGGCGCTGGCCGCGGGCGCCACCGCACCACCCCTCGCCCAGGGCGAGCGCCTTGGCGTCGTTGTCGACGTGCACGGGCAGGGCGAGGGCGTCCGCGAGCCGCCGACGGAGCGGGAACTCGTGCCACCCGGCGATGTTCAGGGGTGACACCTGCTCACCACCCCTCGTCATCGGACCGCCGGAGCCGACGCCGCACGCGACCTCCTCGCCGGCCCGCACCTCGGCGGCGATGCCGAGCAGGGCCTCGAGCACGAGCTCACCGTCGGCGCCGCGGGGCGTGGGACAGGCGGCACGGGCCAGCACCGCCCCGTTCGCGCCCACCACGCCGGCGGCGAGCTTGGTGCCCCCGACGTCGAGAGCCAGCACCGTGTCCATGGGCCAGGGAACCTACAGCGGGATCCGCGGCGTCAGAGGAGCACATCTCGGCCTAGCCTGTCTCGGCCGCGCATCGACGAGTCGAGGAGTCCCAAGTGGCCATCAGCCAGCAGACCCCGGCCGAGTCAGCGACCACCGCCGATCACCATCACGCCGTGCTGGCCAACATCGAGCAGGTCATCCAGGGCAAGCCCGACGTGATCGAGCTGGTGCTCCTCTGCCTGGTGTCCGAGGGCCACCTGCTGATCGAGGACGTGCCCGGCGTGGGCAAGACGAGCCTGGCCAAGGCGCTGGCGGCATCGATCGAGGGCACGTTCGGGCGCCTGCAGTTCACGCCCGACCTCCTGCCCACCGACGTGGTCGGCCTGACGGTCTGGAACCGCAACACGAGTGAGTTCGAGTTCCGCCCGGGTCCCGTCTTCGGCAACATCGTGCTCGCCGACGAGATCAACCGGGCGTCGCCGAAGACGCAGTCCGCCCTGCTCGAGGCCATGGCCGAGGCGCAGGTCACCGTCGACGGGACCACCTACCAGCTCGCCAGCCCGTTCATGGTCATCGCCACCCAGAACCCGATCGAGCACGAGGGCACGTACCCGCTGCCGGAGTCGCAGCTCGACCGCTTCCTGATGCGGGTCTCGGTCGGCTACCCGTCGAGCGAGAGCGAGCTGCAGATCCTCGACACCCATGGGGACCACGACGCCCTCGAGGACATCGGCGCCGTCATCACCGCCGCCGACGTCCGCGTCCTCAGCGATGCGGCCAAGGCCGTGCACGTCGCCCCGGCGCTGAAGTCGTACCTCGTCGAGCTGGCGAACGCGTCGCGCCGGCACCCGCACCTGGCGCTCGGCATGTCGCCCCGAGCCACCCTCGCGCTGCAGCGCGTGGCGCGGGCCCGGGCTGCCGCCGGCGGTCGCACCTACGTGGTGCCCGACGACCTCAAGGCCCTCGCCGAGCCGGTGCTCGCGCATCGCCTCCTCATCACCCCCGAAGCGCAGCTCCAAGGCATCTCGGCGGGCGACGCGCTGACCGAGGTGCTGCGAAGCGTCCCGATCCCCTCCGGCAAGGCGCGGTGAGCCCCACTTGCTGACCCGGCAGGGGTGGCTCGTCGGCGTCGGGGCCGGTGCGCTGGTCCTCATGGGGCGCGTGCTCGGCCTCGTCGAGCTCTTCGCCCTCGGCATCGTCGCCGCCGCACTCCTGGTCGGCTCCGCGCTCCTCGTCAGCGCGGCTCGCCTCGAGCTCGAGGTGGGGCGCACGGTCCACCCCGCCCGCGTCCACGTGGGCACCGCCAGCCGGGTCGACCTCACGATCCGCAACCTGCGCGACGCTGGCACGCCGGTGCTCCGCCTGCGCGATCCCGTGTCGGGCACGCGCGGCGCCGACCTGCTCGTCCCCCCGCTCGGGCGGGGGGAGCGGACCGTGGCGGCCTACCGCCTCCCCACCGATCGCCGAGGCCTGGTGCACATCGGCCCCCTCCAGGTGGTGGTGGGCGATCCGTTCGGCCTGACGAGCCTGGCCACGGTCGCTGCACCCACGGTCGCGCTCACCGTCTACCCCCACATCGACCAGATCGACCCGCTGCCCTACACGACGGGACACGACCCGCTCGCCGGCGCTCGTCAGCCGAACTCGCTGGGCCGCACCGGCGAGGACTTCTACGCACTCCGCCCCTACCTCGTGGGCGACGACCTCCGCCGCATCCACTGGCCCTCGTCGGCTCGCCACGACGAGCTCCTCGTCCGCCAGAACGAGCTGCCCTGGCAGGGCCGCACCACCGTGCTGCTCGACGTCCGCAAAGCCGCCCACGCCGGCGACTCGCTCGAGGTCGCCGTGTCGGCCGCCGCGAGCATCGTCGCCGCGACTGCGCGACGGAACGACTTGATCCGCCTCGTCACCACCGCCGGCACCGACTCCGACTTCGCTCCCGGTTCCGACCACGTCGAGGCGATCATGGAGCACCTCGCCGTGGTACCTGCTTCGCCCACGGGCAGCTTGCGTCGCTCGATCGAGATGCTGGGGCGCCGGTCGACCGGCGGTGCGCTCGTCGTGCTCGTCGCCGAGGTGCCGACCGACGACGTGCGGGCCACGGTGCACCTGAAGAGCCGCTACGGCTCCCTCACGATCGTCCACATCGACCGCTCGGCCTGGGATCCCGGTGCGGCCGTCGGACCTCCGCCCGACGTCCCGGTGCTGCGCGTCACGCGCGACCACCCCTTCGCCACCGCGTGGAACGCCCACGTGCGGACCTCCACCCGACGCGGACGGGCGACGGTCGGAGCGACGCGGTGACCGCGCGGCGACCGCTGACGCTCGCGGCCGAGGCACTGCTCCTCGCGGTCACCCTCGCGGCCGTGCTCGGCATGGCTCGCCTCTTCGACGGCGGTGGCTGGCTGGGGCCGCTGGCCGCCAACGCCGTCGCCGCCCACCTGGCTGCCGGGGCGATGCGACGCCGCGGCCTGTCGTTGCCGGTCGCGGCCGTGCTGATGGCGATCGGCGCAGCCATCTTCGTCACCTGGACGTCCTACTGGTCCACCACGATGGCCGGGCTGCCCACGGGCACCACCTGGTCGGCGATGCGCCTCGACCTCGGCGACGCATGGGTGCTCTACCAGGACGTCCGCCGCGCCCGCGCCAGTCGCGCGCGGGTTCGTCCTCGCGAGCTGCCTCGCGCTCTGGCTGATCGCGTACGTGGCCGACTGGGCCGCGTTCCGGCTGTGGGTGCCCTTCGAGGCCACCCTCCCGGCCAGCACCCTGTTCTTGTTCACTGCGCTGCTCGGCGCGCCGCGAGGGCGCGGCTGGGCGGTGGCGCTGTACGCGGCGGCGCTCCTCTCCTTCCTCCTCGTGCACCGCATGGCGAGGCAGGACAGCACCGCCCACTGGGTGGCCGACCGCCGCTCGCTCGGCAACCGCTCGCTGCTCACGGCGGGCGTCGGGTTGGGTGTCGTGGCCGTGTTGGCGGGCACGCTCATCGGACCGGCGGTTCCGGGCGCCAGCTCCCCCGGCATCCTGGACCCACGCTCCCTCCGGGGCGATCACGCCGCGGGTCACGGTGAGCCCCCTCGTCGACATCCGCTCCCGCCTCGTCGACCAGCGCGCCGTCGAGGTGTTCACGGTGCGCAGCCCTGAGCGCTCCTACTGGCGCCTCACGTCGCTGGAGGAGTTCGACGGCACCATCTGGTCGTCGAGCGGCAGCTTCGGGGCGGCGGACGGTGCGCTGCCCGAGGCCATCGAGGCCGACGTGGCCACCTCGACCTTCGAGCAGTCGTTCACGATCTCAGCCCTCGCCGCCATCTGGCTGCCCGCCGCCTACGAACCGCGTGCCCTGAGCGCGCCAGGCGCGAAGGTGCGCTACGACGAAGAGTCCGCCACCCTCATCGTCGACAACGGCATCACGAGCAGTGACGGCATCACCTACCGAGTCACGTCGGCCTCGCCCCGCATCACCCCGGACGACCTCAGCGGCGGGGAGCAGGACCTCCCCGCCGACATCCGTGATCGCTTCCTCGCTCTGCCCGACGGGTTCAGCCCGAGGGTGCGCGAGCTGGCCCAGGAGATCACCGCCGACGCCACCACCCCAGCCGAGCAGGCGCGCGCCCTGCAGGACCACCTCCGCACATTCACCTACTCGCTCGAGGTCCAGCGCGGGCACAGCGAGAACGCGCTGGAGAGCTTCCTGTTCACGACGCAGACCGGGTACTGCGAGCAGTTCGCGGGCGCCTTCGCGGCCATGGCCCGCTCGATCGGCCTGCCGGCGAGGGTTGCGGTGGGGTTCACCCCTGGCGACGAGGATCCTGACGAGCCCGGGCTCTACCACGTGCGCGGCGAGTACGCCCACGCCTGGCCCGAGGTCTTCGTCCCGGGGGCCGGTTGGGTGCTCTACGAGCCGACGCCCGGTCGCGGTGCGCCCAACGCCGAGAGCTACACCGGCGTGCCAGAGCAGCAGGCCGTCGCCGGCGACCCGGTGGGCTCGGTGACGGTGCCCAGCACGGCCACCACGGAAGCGATCCCCTCGGGGACGCCGACCAGCCTCGGCGGGCGCAGTCCCGAGCTCGAAGCCACCGGCGCCACCACCGACCCCATCGGCGGCTCCTCCGACTCCGTGCCGACGCGCTACCTCACGAAGCCGATCGCCCAGGCCGCGCCAGTCGTCGCCCTCCTCGTCGTCGGCTACGCGCTCCTCTACCCGCTCGGCCTGCTCCTCGGGCGCAGCATCCGGCGACGGCGGGCGGACACGCCGTCGGCTCAGATCGAGCTCGCGTGGACGGAGACGGTCGAGGACGCGGCGCTCGTGGGCTACGTGGAGCGGGCGAGCGACACCTACTTCGAGCGCGCCCACAACCTGGTGGCCGCGCTCGGCGAGGCCGAGCCCGCCGCCTTCACGCTGGCCCGCTGCCGCGAGGCCGCGGCGTACTCAGCGGAGGGCGCCAGCGCCGACGACGCGAGCGTGGCCCTCGCCGCGGCCGAGGAGCTCCGAGCGGTGGCGAAGGAGCACACCCCGAGGCTGGCGCGGATCCGTCCCTGGTTCGACCCGCGCTCGCTCGTTCGCGGTTGGCGCCGGGGCCACACCGCCCGGCAGCGACGCATCACCCTCACCGCGCGCGGCGACCTCGAGCAGGAGCGCGAGCTCGTGGGGAGCGCGGATCGGGGCTGACGCCCCTCCGGCTACTCCTCGTCGGCGTTGCGGAACCGCTCGCGCATGCGGCCGCGTGCGCCACCGATGGCGTCGCGGAAGCCGGCGGCCTTGATGGAGCGCGTGACCTGCTCGAGCCCCGCCTTGCCGAGCTTGCGCAGGTTGCGCTCGAAGTAGAGGGCGCAGGCGAGCATCGCGAGGAAGCCGCCGAAGGCGAGCAGGTAGCTCGTGGAGAGCGTCGCGACGAGGAAGACGACGCCGGCGACGAACCCGAAGCCCGACCACTTCATCCGACGCACGGTGTGCGTGTACAGCGTGGTCTCCCCGACCTCCCGCGCGAACTCGGGGTCGTCGGCGTAGAACTGCTGCGCGATCTCGTGGAGGATGCGTTCTTCGTCCTCGGAAAGCGGCACGCTGCCTCCCCTCTGCCGGTGGGCCGTTCCCTCATCTTTCCACAGGCCCTGGACGTCTACAACGCGGTGCGATCGGTGGGGCCCCACTGCTGATCACCCCGCTTCTTGACTCGGATGCCGTCCGGCCCCGCCAGCGAGGCGGGCACGATGGCATCGGCGCCGTAGCGCGCCCGGATGGCGTCGATCGCCCCGGTGGCGTCGTCCCAGGACGGAGCCTCCACATCGTCGAGGCTCAGCTGTCGAACCGACCCCTCCGTCAGCTGGCTGACGTGGACGCCCAGGAGCCGCACCCCGGGCGTGGGGTCGATCAGCGTCAGCAGCTCCGATGCCGCCCGCACGACGTCGGGCCCCGTGTCCACGGCGGATCGGAGCGTCGTCGACCGGGTGATCGTGCGGAAGTCGTGGAACCGCACCTTGATCGTGATCGTGCGTCCCGCCACACCCGCGCCTCGAAGGCGGGCGGCCACCGAGTCAGCCGAGGCGCACCAGCTGCGTGTTGGAGGGTGTCGAGGCTGTGGTGGTCGCGGGCGAAGGTCTCCTCGTGGCCGATCGACTTGGCCCGTTGCTGCGGCACGACGTCGCGGTCGTCGAAGCCCGTCGACCAGGCGCCGCAGGTGCGCGCCGTTGGCCGCGCCCAAGGCGGCGATGGCGGCCCGCTCGTCGAGGCTCGCCAGGTCGGCGATCGTGTCGACCCCGAGGCGATGGAGCTTCTCGAGCGTCTCGGGTCCGACCCCCCACAGCGCCTGCACCGGCAGCGGGTGGAGGAAGGCGAGCACCTCGTGCGCCTTCACCACCTTGACCCCCAGCCCGGGTTCCGGACCGCGGCGCCCGATCCGCGGCTTGGCGGCCTCGGAGGCCAGCTTGGCGACGAACTTGGAGGGGGCGACCCCGACCGAGCAGGTGAGGCCCTCCTCGCTCGAGCACCGCGCCCCCGGATCTTGACGCCGATCGTCGGGCCGTCGCCGTGAAGGCGCCGGGCGCCCGACACGTCGAGGAAGGCCTCGTCGAGGGAGATCGCCTCCACCAGGGGGGTGAACGACGTGAAGATGGCCATGACCCGCTGGCTGATCTCGCCGTAGTGGTCGTGATCGACCGGCCACGAACACCGCGTGCGGGCAGAGCCGTTGCGCCTGGATCGAGGGCATGGCCGAGTGGATGCCGTACACCCGCGCCTCGTAGCTCGCCGCCGCAACGACGCCCCGAGCGCCGGGAGCCCCCACGATCACGGGCCGGCCGCGCAGCGCCGGGTTCCGGAGCTGTTCGACCGACGCGTAGAACGCGTCCATGTCGACGTGGAGGATCGTGCGGTGTGATCGGCCCGTCACGGCTCCGCTCGCGTGACGACCACCTCGTCCGGGAGCGAGCCGGCCACGTGGAAGCCGTACGGACGCATGTCGCCGTGGGGCCACTGCTCGGCGAGCCACTCGCCGAGTGGCTCGCACACCCAGGGCTGGCCTCCCTGGACCATCGTCCCGCAGGTGTCGACGTCGACGAAACGGGCGTCGACGACGATGCCGTCGGGATCGTCCACGTGGAGCTCCCCCTCGTAGGCGACCGCGAAGTGGGCCTCGACCCGCAACCGCCATCCCATGTCGGGTGCCTCGCAGCGCACCTCGTAGACCGGCCCGGACCACTCGGTGACGAGCAGCCCGGTCTCCTCCTGGACCTCGCGCGTGAGCCCCTCGAGGACACTCTCGCCCTCGTCGATCACGCCCCCGGGCGGCGTCCAGTCGTGGCTGCCGTTGCGGCGGCGGTTCTGCACGAGCAGGACCCCCTCGTCGCTCAGGATGAGCGCACCGCCGACGACCCAGTCACGCATGCCCCCATCCTCGCGCGATGGTGTGCGGGTGCATCCGAACGCGGCCCGGGTCGCCGACGCCGCCGCCGCCCTCGGTCTGACCATCGACCTCCGCGAGTTCCCCGAGGGGACGCGCACCGCAGAGGACGCGGCGCGGGCCATCGGCGTCGAGGTCGGCCAGATCGTGAAGTCCCTGGTCTTCACATTGGACGGCCGCGTGGTGATGGCGCTGGTGTCCGGGCGCAACCGACTCGACGAGGACCGCCTGGCCGCCACGCTGGGCGGCGCCGAGGTCGGGCGGGCCGACGCCGACGGCGTGCGCGAGGCGACCGGCTACGCCATCGGGGGTGTGCCCCCGTTCGGGCACCCCACCGTCCTCCCGACGGCCATCGACGAGGACCTGCTCGACTACCACGAGGTGTGGGCAGCCGCCGGCACCCCACGTGACGTGTTCGCGATCTCCCCCGCCGATCTGGTGCGGCTCACCAGCGGCACCGTCGCCGCCCTGCGCGCCGAGTAGCTACTTGAGGCGGAGGCGGACCCGGCGCACGCCGTGGTCGACCGCCTTCTCGAGCACGAGGTCGGCGCGCATGCGGCTGGGGAGGATGTTCTCGCGCAGGTTGGGACGGTTGATGGACGTCCAGATGCTGCGAGCGGTCGCCTCGAGCTCCTCGTCGGAGAACGAGGCGAAGTGGCGGAAGAAGGAGGTCTCGTCGCTGAACGCCGTCTCGCGCAGGGCGAAGAACCGGTCGACGTACCACTGCTCGATGTCGGCCTCGTCCGCGTCGACGTAGACGGAGAAGTCGAACCAGTCGGACACGAACCGGGCGTCGGCGCCGGCCGAGACGCCTGTCTGCAGCACGTTGAGTCCCTCGAGGATGACGATGTCGGGCTCTCGCAGCACCTGCTCCTCACCGGCCACGATGTCGTACACGACGTGCGAGTACACGGGTGCGCGCACCACGGGCTCGCCACGCTTGACCTCCTCGAGGAACCGCATGAGCCGCCGGACGTCGTAGCTCTCGGGGAATCCCTTGCGATCCATGATCCCGCGCTCCTCGAGCACCGAGTTGGGGCGGAGGAACCCGTCGGTGGTGACGAGCTCGACGTTCGGGTGATCCGGCCAACGGGCCAGCAGCGCCTGCAGCACCCGGGCGGTGGTGCTCTTGCCCACGGCCACGCTGCCGCCCAGGCCGATGATGAACGGGGCTCGCTGGTGGGGTCGGCCCAGGAAGGTGTCGGTCGTCTGCTGCAGCACCTGGGTGGCCGCCACACGCAGGTTCAGCAGTCGGGACAGCGGGAGGTAGACGTCGCTCACCTCGTTCAGATCGAGCTTGTCGTTCAGGCCCCGAAGCACCTCGAGCTCAGCCGCGTCGAGCGGCAGTGGCGTCGCGAGCCGCAGCCTCGACCACTCGTCACGGTCGAAGGTGCGATACCCCGTCCAGGTCGGGTCGGTCACGGGCCGTCACGCTAGGCGTGGGTTCGCGCTTCGCCCCAACCTCCCGACGCTCCCTACGCTGACCGTCGGATGGTCACGCCCCCCGACACGCCGGAGTACGCGCCCACCGCGCTCCCTCCCACCGGCGCGCGCGTGCTTGCGTTCGCGGCCATCCTCGTCGGCGGCTTGTGCGGCGGTCTCATCGGCTACGGGTTCATGCAGCTGCAGTGCGCCGATGACGACTGCACGGTCCTCGCGGGCGCGTTCGGGCTGCTCGGCGCCGTCATCGGCGCCGTGGGCGTCGGTGTCGTCGCCGTCCTCGCGCTCCGCGCGATGGCCGAGTGGAACACCCGCCCTCCCCAAGACGACACCGAGCGACGACGACCTACGAGCTGAACCTGAGGCGGCGGAAGGCCTCCGCGTGGAGGATGCCGGCCCGGCGGCCCTCTTCGGCGGCGCGCTCCTCCATCAGCTCGGTCACCAGCGACGGGTCTTCGCCGAGTCGGCTCTCGTGGCACGCGACCGCCGCCACCTTCTGGTCGAGCACCGCGTCGATGTCGACCCACGCGTCCGCCTCGAGCGTGCCCGACAGCAGGACGAGCCCCACCTGGTGGGCACGGCCGGCCTCCGGCACGTACAGGGGGCTGGCCGCGGGCACCAGCGAGTCGAGCACCGCCCAGCCGAGCTGCCGGTGGTCACGGTGGTTGACGTAGCTCTCGCCGAAGAAGACGGCGGTGGGATCGGGGGCGACGAGGGCCTCGGGGCGGCGGCGCCGGATGATCTCCACCAGGCGCGAGCGCAGCGCAGCATCGTTCTCGATGTCGCCGTCGGGGTAGCCGAGGTACTCGACGCCCGCCAGGCCCAGCACGGCCGCGGCTCGCTCCACCTCCTCGGCGCGGTGGGCGGCCAGCGCATCCGGATCCGTGGCGGCGTCGAAGCTGCCCTTGTCGCCGCGGTTGGCGATCACCAGGTGCACCTCGCAGCCCAGCGTGGCCCACCGGGCCAGCGTGCCGCCGCAGCCCACCTCCGGGTCATCCGGGTGGGCGAACACGGCCAGGGCCCGCGCCGGCGTCGTGGCCTCGATCATGGCGCCGACCCGAGCGCGGCGACGGTGCGCGCCACGTCGTCGTCGTCGATGTCGGCATGGGTGACGAGGCGCACCGAGGTCGAGCTCCCGGGGACGGCGAGGACGTCCGCGGTGGCGAGGTGCCGCAGCAGCGCGGCCGGGTCCGCGGTGGCGATGCGAACGATGTTGGTTTGCACGAGCGCGACGTCGATGCATCTTGGCCACCGGTCGGCCGCCGCCCGCGCCAGCAGGCGTGCACGGGCGTGGTCCTCCGCGAGCCGTTCGACGCGCTCGAGGGCGATCAACCCGGCGGCGGCGAGGATGCCGACCTGCCGCATCCCGCCTCCGAGCCGCTTTCGTTCGACCCGAGCCCGGCGCACGAGGTCGGCGGGCCCCGCCAGCAGCGACCCGACGGGCGCACCGAGCCCCTTGGACACGCAGCAGGTGACGGTGGTGGCGTGCGCAGCCCGCTCCGCGACGGTCGTACCGGAGGCCACGGCCGCGTTCCACAGGCGCGCCCCGTCGAGGTGGACCGGGAGCCCGACGGCGGCCACCGCCTCCAGCCGATGCAGCGGCCATACGCGGCCCCCGACCTCCCCATGGGTGTCCTCCACGAACACCGCCGACGGCGGCGCCCACCCGACGCGGGCGTCATCGACCCATCGCTGGAGCTCCGTGGGGTCGAGGGTGCCGTCCGCGTCATCGAGCGTGACCACCTGGGCGGCCGCGTTCACGCCGGCCGCCGCGGCCTCGCGGACCACGAGGTGCTGCCGCCGGCCCGCGAGCACCACCGTCCCCGCCGGACCGAGCAGGCGCAGCGCGATCTGGTTGGCCATGGTGCCCGACGGGACGAACAGCGCCGCCTCCTTCCCTATCCGCTCCGCGAAGGCCGCCTCGAGGCGGGCCACGGTCGGGTCGTCACCGAAGCCGTCGTCGCCGACCTCCGCCTCCGCCATCGCTGTGCGCATCGCGGCGGTCGGGCGCGTCACGGTGTCGCTGCGCAGGTCGACGCGGCCGTGAGGATCGGGCACGCACCGGAACCTAGTGTCACCCCCGGTGACCGCCACATCCGACCTGGACGACCTGCGCACCCTCGCCGAGCGGGTCGCTCGCCGGGCCGGCGCCCTCCTCCTCGACGGCGCCGGGCGCGTGCGGGCCGAGGTCAGCACGAAGTCGACGGGCACGGACATGGTCACCGAGATGGACCGGGCGTCCGAGGCGCTGATCACGGACGGGCTGCTCGGCGCCCGACCGCACGACGGGATCCTCGGCGAGGAGGGCGTCGACATCGCGGGGACCAGCGGCGTCCGATGGGTCGTCGATCCCCTCGACGGCACCACCAACTACCTCTACGGGTTCCCCGGCTTCAACGTCTCCATCGCGGCGGAGGTGGACGGACAGGCGGCGGTGGGTGTCGTGTACGACGTCGTGCGCGACGAGCTGTTCAGCGCCGCCCGCGGCACCGGCGCCACCCGCGACGGCCAGCCGATCCGCCCCTCGGGCGCCACGGAGCTCTGGCACGCCCTGCTCGGCACAGGCTTCGCCTACGACCCGGACCGGCGGCGGCGCCAGGCACAGGTGCTCGTCGACGTCCTCCCCCAGGTGCGAGACGTCCGCCGGCAGGGCGCCGCCGCGCTCGACCTCTGCTCGGTGGCCTGCGGACGGCTCGACGCCTACTACGAGCGGGGGCTGGCCCCATGGGATCTCGCCGCCGGCGGGCTCATCGCGACCGAGGCGGGTGCCGTCGTCACGGACCTCGACGGCGCGGCGCCCGTCGCCGGGTCGGTCGTGGCCGCCACACCGGGGATCGCCGCCGCCCTGCTCGACCTCCTCGCCACGACGGGGGCCGCGACGGCCTGACGCTCCGGGCGATGGGCACCATCGCCCAGGCAGATCGCGCCGGCCTTGTAACCCGATCGCAATCCGAACGGCACCGGACCGCCGATCGCGCCCGTCACGCTCACCGCCCATGACACCCGTCGCCGCTCGACGATCGCCGGTGACCGTCCGCACCGCTGGTGCGGCCGTGATCCTCGAGCTCGCAGATCTCCTCGACGCTCAGATCGGTGCGGCCCTCGTGGCGGCGGCGGACGCCGCGCTCGCCACGCAGCCTGACCGGGTGGACATCGACCTGCGCAACCTGCAGTCCTGGACCCAGGAGGGCGCCCTCGCCCTGGTCCGCTGCCGGGAGATCTGTGGCGATCTTCCGGACGGCCTGCACTACCGCACCGGCCGCGGCCCGGGCCGAGCGGCCCTGCTCGCCGCCTACGCCTGAGCCGGCGACCCTCACCTAGGCTGTCCCGCGCATGAGCACGCGCATCCTGGCCGTCGAGGACGACGAGCGCATCCGCGCCGCCGTGAAGCTCGCCCTGGAGGACGAGGGCTGGGCGGTCACCGAGGCGGCCACCGGCGAGGATGCGCTGCTGGCCTTCCAACGGGAGCCGGCCGATGTCGTGCTGATCGACATCATGCTCCCAGGCATCGACGGCTTCGAGGTCTGCCGGGCGATCCGCCGCCTCTCGGACGTGCCGATCGTGATGGTCACGGCGCGGGCCGACACCCACGACGTGGTCGCCGGGCTCGAAGCGGGCGCTGACGACTACCTGACGAAGCCCTTTGCCCCCAAGGAGCTGTCGGCTCGCATCCGGGCGCTGCTCCGCCGCGCGCGCACCGCCGACGTCAGCTCGCCCCACCTGCGCTTCGGCGACCTCGAGATCGTCCCCGAAGAAGGCGTCGTCCGGCGCAGCGGACGAGACGTGCACCTCACCAAGACCGAGTTCCGCGTCCTGGTGGAGCTGGCGCAGAGCCCGGGTCGCGTGTTCAGCCGCGAGGTGCTGCTCGAGCGGATCTGGGGCTACGGGTACTTCGGGGACGGCCGGCTCGTCGACGTCCACGTCCGGCGCCTCCGCACCAAGGTCGAGGCCGACCCCGCCAACCCGCGCCACGTCGTGACGGTGCGGGGCCTCGGCTACAAGCTCCAGGTCTGACCGGCGCCGTGCGCCGGTTCCGCCTGATTCGACGGCTCGGTCTCCGTGCCCGGATCACGCTGGCGTTCGCCGTCGGCGCGCTCCTGCTGTCCGCGCTCCTGGCCGGCACCACCTGGGCTCTGACCCGCGAGAACCTCCTCAACCAGCGGGAGGACGCTGCCACCGTGGTCGTGTACCAGAACGCCGAGATCGTGCAGCAGCGGGTGCGGGACACCGACGCCCAGACGCTGCTCGGCTCGCTGCGGACGCTGGGTGCCCAGCCGATCCTCTACAACGACGGCGAGTACGTCGCGCTCACCCCCGAGTTCGGGCAGGATGCGCTCCCGATGGAGCTGCGGAACGCAGTGGTCGACGGGCAGCCGAGCCGGATGCGGTACCGGATCGACGGCGACATGCAGCTCGCCGTCGGCATCCCCATCCCCTCGGAGCAGGTCGCCTACTTCGAGATCGTCTCGCTGCAGGACGTCGAGGACACGCTGGATGCCCTCGCGGTGTCGCTGTTGGGAGCCTCACTGGTGACCACCCTGGCGGGCGCGGGGTTCGGGTGGTGGGCCAGCCGGCGGGCGCTGCGGCCTTTGAGCGGAGTCTCGAGCGCGGCGACGGCATTGGCGGCCGGGCGGCTCGACACGCGGCTCGAGCCCAGCGACGACCCCGACCTGCGATCCATCACGTCGTCCTTCAACGACATGGCCCAGGCGCTGCAGGATCGGATCGAGCGAGACGCGCGCTTCGCGTCCGACGTGAGCCACGAGCTGCGCTCGCCGCTCATGACGCTGGCGGCGTCGATCGAGGTGATGGACAACCAGCGCGACGACCTGCCCGAACGAGCCCGCGCGGCGCTCGACCTGATGGTCGGCGACATCGATCGCTTCCAGCAGCTCGTGGAGGACCTGCTCGAGATCTCCCGCTTCGACGCCGGAGTCGTGCGCCTCGAGCTCGAGGAGGTCCACCTCGCCGAGCTGGTGATGCAGGCGGTCAGTCACTCGACGGACGCCGACGTCCCCGTGGAGCTCGACGCCGAGCTGGCCGGCGTCGTCGTGCAAGCCGACAAGCGCCGGATCGTCCGCGTGATCGCCAACCTGCTCGACAACGCGGCGAAGTACGGCGGTGGGGCGACGAGCGTGTCCCTGCGCCGGGCTGACCACGGCGTGCAGATCGCGGTCGAGGACCGCGGCGAGGGAGTCTCCGAGGAGGACAGAGACCTGATCTTCGACCGCTTCAACCGGGGCACCGCGGCAGGCCGGCGCGGCAGCAGCGAAGGGGTGGGCCTCGGCCTGGCCCTCGTGAAGGAGCACGTCCACCTCCACGGCGGGCTCGTGTGGGTCGAGGACCGGGCGGATGGCCAACCCGGCGCCCGCTTCGTGGTGGAGCTCCCCGTGGAGGAGCACGAGTGATCCGCCGGCTGGTGATCGCGCTCGTTGCCCTGGCGGCCCTGGTGGGCGGGTGCGGGCTGTCCGAGGACAGCAGCCCGCACGCGATCGCGCCCGAGAACCTGCCACCGGATCTGCTCGACCCGGAGGCGGGCACGAGCACGACCCTGTCACCATCGGGGTCGGAGTCGGTCAACGTCTACTTCCTCGAGACGGTCGGCGACGAGGTCAGTCTCTTCAAGGTGGAGCGGCAGGTGCCTGACGCCGACGACCCTGGCGACCGCCTCATCGCCCTGCTCGCGCAGCCATCCGAGGACGAGGCCGCGAAGGGGCTCACGACCTCGATCCCGGCCGACACAACCCTCCGGGCCGTGCCCGTGCTGAACGAGGAGACCGGCGAGCTCGTCATCGACCTCTCCAGCGAGTTCCTCTCCATCGAGGGTCCGGAGCTGCCCAAGGCCTTCGCCCAGATCGTGTGGACGGTGACGGAGCCCGGCAGCGACGTGGAGCTGGTGCGCTTCCTCGTCGACGGTGAGGAGATCCGAGCCCAGAACGCCGACGGGGCGGAGCAGGAGACCGTCAGACGGGAGGACTACAACGCCTTCCGCTGAATCACTCGAAGAACACCTGGGCCACGTCGTAGAGCTGGGGATCGACGAGCTTCAGCTCCCCGACGGCCTCGGACAGCGACACCCGGACGACACGATCGCACTGCAGCGCGACCATCGTGCCCCAGGCGCCGTCGTGCACGGCGTCGATGGCCGCGACCCCGAAGCGCGTCGCGAGCACACGGTCGAACGCCGTGGGGGTGCCGCCGCGCTGCACGTGGCCCAGAGTCGTCACCCGCGTCTCGTAGCCCGTGCGGTTCTCGATCTCCTCGGCGAGGCGCGTCCCGATCCCGCCGAGGCGCACATGGCCGAACGCATCGACCTCGCCCGACTGGAGCTCCATGGAGCCCGCCGTGGGTGTCGCTCCCTCCGAGACGACGACGATGGACGCCAGCCGCTTGCCCGTCGTGTGCCGGTGCCGGATGGCGTCGCACACCGCCTCCACGTCGAAGGGCTGCTCCGGGATCAGCGTGATGGTGGCGCCACCGGCGATGCCCGCCCACGCGGCGATGTGCCCGGCGTGCCGGCCCATCACCTCGACGACCATCACGCGGTCATGGCTCTCGGCGGTCGTGTGCAGCCGGTCGATCGCGTCGACGCAGATCTGGACCGCGGTGTTGAAGCCGAACGTGAGCTCCGTGGCCGACAGGTCGTTGTCGATCGTCTTCGGCACGCCGACGACGGCGACTCCCTCCCCCGCCAGCCGGTGCGCCACGCCCAGCGTGTCCTCGCCGCCGATGGCGATGAGGGCGTCGATCCCGTGCTCGGCCAGGGTGGCGCGCACCCGCTCCGCGCCCCCGTCGACCTTGTAGGGGTTGGTGCGCGACGAGCCGATCACGGTGCCACCGCGCGGCAGGGTGCCTCGCATCTGCTCGATGCCGAGGGGCACGAGCCGACCCTCCAGCGCTCCCTTCCATCCGTCGACGAACCCCACGAGCTCGTCGCCATAGGTGCGCTCGCCCTTGCGGGCGACGGCGCGCATGACGGCGTTGAGCCCGGGGCAGTCGCCGCCGCCGGTGAGCATGGCCACTCGCATGTGCGCTCCTCCTGGGATCTCGCCCCGAACCTATAGGTTCTGAGCCCGATGTCTGTCGTGATCGCCGTCGACGCCGGCACCACCGGGGTGCGCTCGTTCGCGTTGCGCGACGACGGCACCGCCGCGGGCTACTCGTACCGTGAGTTCACGCAGCACTTCCCCCGACCCGGCTGGGTGGAGCACGACCCGCTCGAGATCTGGACGGCCGTGCAGGCCACCCTCACGGACCTGTCCGAACGGCTCACGGAGCCGGTCGCCGCCGTCGGCATCACGGATCAGCGGGAGACGGTGGTGGCCTGGGATCGCCGCACGGGCCAGCCCCTCCACCGCGCCATCGTGTGGCAGGACCGTCGCACCGCGGAGCGTTGCGACGCGCTCAGGGCGGAGGGCGTCGAGCCGCTGGTGCGGGCCACCACCGGCCTGGTCCTCGATCCGTACTTCACCGCGACCAAGGCCGAGTGGCTCCTCACGGAGGGCGGCGTGCAGGTGACGCCCGACCTGGCGATCGGCACCGTCGACTCGTGGGTCCTGTGGAACCTGACCGGCGGCCGGGACGGCGGGGTGCTGGCCACCGAGCCGTCGAACGCCAGCCGCACGATGCTGTTCGACATCCGCAGGCTGGCCTGGTCCGAGGAGCTGCTCGACCGCTTCGGGGTGCCCGCATCGGCGCTGCCCGAGGTGCGCCCGTCCAGCGGCCGTTTCGGCGTGACCGCATCGGGGGCGGGCATCGCCGCGGGGATCCCGGTGTCCGGCATCGCCGGTGACCAGCAGGCGGCCCTGTTCGGCCAGGCGTGCCTCGAGCCCGGCATGACCAAGAACACGTACGGCACGGGGAGCTTCGTGCTGATGCACGTCGGCGACACCTGTCCGGAACCCGTCGACGGGCTCCTCACGACGGTCGGCTGGACCCTCGCCGACGGCACCCTCGCCTACGCCCTCGAGGGCGCCATCTTCGCGACCGGCGCCGCGGTCCAGTGGCTGCGCGACGGCCTGGGCATCATCGAGCGCGCCAGTGAGATCGCAGCGTTGGCGGCCACGGTCCCGGACACGGAGGGCTGCTACGTCGTCCCCGCCTTCACCGGGCTGGGCAGCCCCTGGTGGGACCCGTACGCGCGCGGCACGATCGTCGGCATCACCCGAGGCACCGGCCGCGGCCACATCGCCCGAGCGGTGCTCGAGTCGATCAGCCTCCAGACCCGGGACGTGGTCACGGCCATGAGCGCGGCGTCCGGTCACCCGATCCGCGCCCTCAAGGCCGACGGCGGCGCCGCGGCCAACGACCTGCTGCTGCAGCTCCAGGCCGACGATCTGCAGGTGCCCGTGTCGAGGCCGGTCATCCAGGAGACGACCGCGCTCGGGGCGGCCTACCTCGCCGGGCTGGCCGAGGGCCTCTGGGGCTCCCCCTCGGACATCACCGCCAACTGGCGCCTGGACGCGGAGTTCCAGCCGCAGAACGACCCGGCGGCGGCCGAGGCCCGGCACACCGCCTGGGCTCGCGCCGTCGAGCGCTCCCGCGGGTGGGACGATTGAGCCGTGAGCCGACCCGATGCAGCGGCCCAGTGGCTGTCGGCGGGCCGTAGGTTCCTCGTGATCGCGGGCCTCACGGGCTTCGCGATCAGCCAGCCGCTCCTGTCGGTGCTCGGCGACGATCCGACGACCCTCGCCGTCCACGGCGTCGAGGGCGTCTCCCTCCTCCTCGTCGCCATCTGCATCGCGCTCGTGCCACCGCTCTGCCTGTGGGCGCTCGTCAGCGCGGTCGGGCTGACCCACGCGCGAGCCGGACGGCTCCTCCACCTGCTCATCGTGGCCGCGCTCGTGGGCTGCTTCGTCGTGCAGGTCGCGAAGGCCGCGGGCCTCGACCAGGCGGCCGCGCTCGCCCTCATCGCCACCGCCACCGGAGCTGCGTTCGCCGTCGCCCACGTGCGGTTCGGGGCGGTGACCACCTGGGCGGCGTACACCGCTGTCCTGCCGGCGCTCGCGGCGGCCGCGTTCGTGCTCGCGTCGCCGGCGTCCGCGCTCCTCAGCTCGCCCGAGGCGCCGGATCCGGTCGCGACCGGAGGCGACCACCCCTCCGTGGTCCTCATCATCCTCGACGAGCTGCCCACCCGGTCGCTCCTCGACGCGGCGGGCGAGATCGACCGAGCGCGGTTCCCGAACCTCTCTGCCTTCGCCGACGACGCGACCTGGTATCGCCACAGCTCGGCGCTGGCGCCGCTCACGAGCGCCGCCGTCCCCGCGCTGCTCACGGGCCGACTTCCGACGACCGACCCCGCGCTCTTCACCCACCATCCGGACAACCTCTTCACCCTGCTGGCCCCCACGCACGAGCTCGAGGTCCTGGAGTCCGTGACGACGCTGTGTCCGTACGACAGCTGCGCCCCGACGGCGACCGCGGCCGATGGCAGCCACCGGGCCGTCGACGACGGGGCACCCGGCCTGCGTGACCTCGCCGACCTGACGGTCGACCTGTGGTTCGAGCGCGTCTCGCTCGGGCCGGACGAGCCCGCCACCCTCGACGACTTCGCGGAGGACCTCGCCCCCGTGGCCGACGGTGCCCCGGCGAAGACGTCCGCGACCACCTCGGAAGGGTTCGGTGGGTGGAGCGACACGGCGATGGCAGCGACCTCGGCGCGGGCACAGGCGCTGCTCGACTCGTTCGACGCGGACAAGGGGCCGACCCTCTACTACTTGCACCTCATGCTCCCCCACCAGCCGTGGGGCCGGCGACCCGATGGTGAGCGCTACGACGTTGTCGACCCCATCTTCATGACGCTGCCGGAGGAAGACCGCCTCAGCCCCTACTCGTGGAGCGACTGGGTCGCCGCCGTGAGCGAGCAACGTCACCTCCTCCAGGCGCAGTACGCCGATCGCCTCGTCGGCGAGCTGATGGAGGGGCTCCAAGCCCAGGGCCTGTACGAGGACTCGCTCGTCATCGTGACGTCCGACCATGGAGCGTCGTTCGAGTCGCGCACCGACGCTCGCCTCGTGACCGACTCGACCATCGACTCGATCGCCTACGCGCCGCTCCTGGTGAAGGCGCCCGGCCAGCACGAGGGCGTCATCGACGACTCCAACCTGATGTCGTTCGACCTCGTCCCGACGATCGCGGACATCCTCGACCTGCCGATCGGCTGGGACGTCGACGGCGCCCCCGCGGGCTCGCCGGCCATCGCGGCCCGGGGCGACGAGAAGCTCATCTACGACCTCGAGGGCCTCACCGGGCTCGAGCTCGACGAGATCCTCGAGTGGCATGACAGCGACCGGTTCCCCAGCGCGGCCGACCGTTGGATCGGTCCGCTCCGCGACCCTGCAGACGCGCTCTCGGGTCTCAACGCCCTGCTCGACCTCGACGACGTCCTCGGCGCCCGACTCGACGATCTCGATCCTGTCGAGGGCGGTGAGGCCCAGATCGAGCGCCTCGAGCGGCTCGTGCACCCCCCGTCGGATCGACCCCTCCTGGGTCTCGTGACCGGGCGCGTGCCAGGGGCACCGCGCGGTGCCGAGGTGGTGATCGCCATCGACGGGGTGGTGGTCGGCGGGTCGAAGCTGTCCACCGACTCCGATGGTCGTGACGGTCGCATCGCCGTGCTGCTCCCGCAGGGCGTGCTCGATGAGGACAACGACGTCCGTGCCGCGCTGATCGTCGACGGCCAGGTGCGCGAGCTCGAGGTGGGCGTCTGACCCCGCGCGCCGTGTACCCAGGCACCTCGATGTGGCCATCGCCAGGCCGGCAGCTGCTCGTGCTGGCAGGCCTCACCGGCTTCGCCATCAGCCAGCCGCTCCTGTCGATCCTCGGCGATAGCCCGACGATCCTCGCGTTCTACGGGATCGAGGGCCCCCAGCTGGTGGCCCTCGCAGCCCTCCTCGCGTTCGGGCCGCCGCTCGTGCTGTGGTGCATCACGCGCGCCGCCGCGCTGACGGGACGGCGCTCGGATCGGGCCCTCCACCTCCTCACCGTCGGCGGCCTCATGGCGCTGCTCACGGTCCAGGTCGCGAAGGGCGCCGGGCTGCACCAGCCGCTCGTCGTGCTGCTGGCGGCGTTCGTCGCCGGCGTCGCTTTCGCCATCGCCTATGTGCGGGTGGCGGCCATCGCCGCCTGGGCCGCCTACACCGCCATCCTCCCGCTCATGGCGGCGGGTGCCTTCCTGCTCGCGTCGCCGGCGTCCGCCCTTCTGCGGTCACCCGCGGCTCCAGACCGGGTGCGCAGCGCCGAGGCGCCCGCATCGGTCGTGCTCATCGTCCTGGACGAGCTACCCACCCGGTCGCTCCTCGACGCGGATGACCAGATCGACCGCTCGCGCTTCCCGAACCTGGCCGCCCTCGGTGACGAGGCCACCTGGTACCGCCACTTCACGACGCTCGCCCCGCTGACCGCCGCCGCCGTCCCGTCTCTGCTCACCGGCACGAACCCCACCGAGGAGGAGGGCACCTGGGCCAACCACCCCGACAACCTGTTCAGCCTGCTCGCCCCGACCCACGAGCTCGAGGTGCTCGAGTCCGCCACACGGCTCTGCCCCTACGACACGTGCGCGCCCACGGTCGGCGGCGATGCCGTCGGCCGCGAAGCGGCCGACGTGGACGTCAGCGCCCCCACGCCGGGTGACCTGATGGGCGTGACGTGGGACCTGTGGCTCGATCGGCTGTCACTCGGCCCTGAGGAGCCGGCAACCCTCGACGACTTCGGCGAGGAGGTCAGTGTGGCCGATGCGCCCGCGGAGCCGACCGGGCCGTCGATCACGGTCCCCGCGCAGGCGGCGCCTCCGCCGGACCGGCGAGTGCTCGCGACGTCGGCGCGCGCCGATGGGCTCATCGAGTCCTTCGACGCCGGCAAGGGACCGGCGCTGTACTTCCTCCACCTCATCCTCCCCCACCAGCCGTGGCACCTGTACCCCGATGGCAGCACCTACGACATGCTCGACCCGAAGGAGCTGGCACTGCCCGTCGCCGACCAGCGGCTCCTGTTCTCGTGGAGCTCCTGGACGAGCGCGGTGAGCGAGCAGCGGCACCTGCTGCAGACGGAGTACACGGACCGGGTCGTCGGCCAGGTGATGGACGGCCTCCGCGCGGAGGGGTTGTACGACGACTCGCTCGTCATCGTGACGGCCGACCATGGGGTGTCGTTCGAGTCCGACACCGCGAGCCGGAACGTGGTGCCTTCGACGGTCGATGCCATCGCGTACGCGCCACTGCTCGTCAAGGCACCGGACCAGCACGAGGGCGTCGTCGACGACAGCAACGTCACGACGGTGGACGTCCTGCCGACGATCGCCGACCTCCTCGGCCTCGAGATCTCCTGGCCCGTCGACGGCGCCGCAGCCGGATCGCCCGGCGTGGAGGCGCGGGACGCGACAAGGAGATCTACGACATGATCGGGCTCGGCGGCCTCGAGATCCGCGGCATCCTCGAGTTCGACGATCGCGCCGCCTTCGCCACGGTGGGCGATCGGTGGGTCGGCCCGCTGCGAGACCCCGACCAGCCCCTGTCGGCCCTCGACGCGCTCCTCGGGCTGGACTGGGTGCTGGGCCAGCCGCTCGACGACGCGGTGACCGCGCGGGGTGGTTCGGTGCACCTCGACTGGCTCGATGCCCTCCGCCACCCGCCCCCCGATGGCGTCAGGATCGGGGTCGTGACGGGCATCGTGCCGGACGCCCCACGCGACGCGAAGCTGGTGCTGGCGATCGATGGGGTCGTGGTCGGCGGCTCGGAGCTGTCGACGGACTCCGATGGCCGTGCCGGTCGCATCGCCGTGCTGCTCCCGCCCGGCGTGCTCGACGCGCAGAACGACGTCCGTGCCGCGCTGGTCGTGGACGGCGAGGTGCGTGAGCTGCAGGTGGAGGGCTAGTGCCCGGGCGCCACGGACGTCGTCCGGGCGCCGCCGGTGGGCTGACGCCACGCGACCATCGTGATGCGGCCGACCGTCGGCACTGGCTTCGGGGTGGGCTGCCGGCTTCCGCCGGTCGGGGTGACGTAGGGCATGCGATGGCTCCTCAGCGGGCGACGGACGGGTGGTTGACGAAGGACGAGTAGCGGAGGATCTCCCGCAGTCGGGTGTCCACGATCCGGGCGAGAGCGGCGATCTGACGCCGCTCCCGCGCTCGGTAGGCCGTGCCGTGGCGGCCGACGACGAGGGCCAGGCACGCGGATGGGAGCGGCGACCACACGACGTCGTCGGGGCCGGTCTCACCGGACGCGACCCGCGCCGACGAGCGGCTGCCCTCGACGAAGGCGACCAGCCACGGCGTCGGTGGCACGGGTCCCTCCTGGGCCAGCACGGCGCCGTCGTCGAGGTGCACCACGGCCGACCACTCGGCGCCGACCACCCGCCGGGCGTGGTCGACGACCGCCTGCACGAGCTCGTTGCGGTCGGTCGCCCCCACGAGGATCGCGGCGGTCTCGAGGGCGTCGAGGCGGGGATCGTGCAGGGCGTCGGCGACCGGGCGGACCTCCTCGACGTCCACCCCGTCCACCTGCTGGATCTCGGCCACGAGGAGCTCCTGGAGCGACCCGTCCGGGAGCTCGACCACCAGCTCGTCGATCGCCCGGCCGGCGCCTCGCTCGAGGATGTCGATGCCGACGATCTCACCTCGGACGGCACCGATGCGGCTGGCGACCTGGCCCAGCGCGCCCGGGCGGTCCGGCAGCCACATGCGTACGACGTAGGTCTCCATGGCGGGGAACCTACGGAGGGCATGTGAACCACGTGTTTCCCACGGGGCACGGGACCGAGAACGGACCTCGCCCGTTCTTGACCGCACAGTCAAGTGGAGTACCGTTCGCCGCATGGCACGGCGGCTGACGCAGCGCGGCAAGGAGCGGCGCGAGCAGCTGATGGCCTATGCAGCAACCCGCTTCGCGGAGCAGGGTTACCACCCCACCTCGGTCAGCGAGATCGTCTCGGGGCTCGGCGTGGGCAAGGGCGTCTTCTACTGGTACTTCGACTCCAAGGAGCAGCTGTTCCTGGAGATCCTGAAGGAGGCCCAGACGGACCTCCGCCGCAAGCAGCAGCAGGCGATCGGCGACGAGGACGACCCCGTTCGTCGCATCGAGCTGGGCCTCCGGGCCTCGATGGAGTGGTCCGAGGCCCACCGCGACCACAACAAGCTGATCCAGTTCGCCGCCACGGAGGCGACGTTCGTGACCGCGTTGCTGCGCGGCCAGGACATCGCGGTGGCCGACGTCGTCAAGCACGTGAAGGAGGCCATCGCGCAGGGTCGCATCCGCGACGCCGACCCTGACGTGCTCGCGCACGCCATGGTCGGCGTGGTCGCTCACCTCACGCGGATCTTCATCTACGAGCGTGGCGACCCCGCCGAGACGGTCGCGGACGCGGCGGTCGCGTTCTGCCTCGAGGGCCTGAGCCCGTCCTAGCCTCTCGGGTCACCCGAGCTTTGTCAGCGCCTTCTTCAGGTTGCGCATGCCCTGCGTGATGCGCTGCTCGTTCTCGATGAGAGCGAAGCGCACGAAGCCGTCGCCATCGGGACCGAAGCCGACGCCCGGCGACGTGGCGACCTGCGCCTCGCGCACCAGCATCGATGCGAACTCGATCGAGCCCATCTCGCGGTAGGGCTCCGGGATGGGGGCCCACGCGAACATCGTGCCCTTCGGCCGGCGCATGTCCCAGCCCATGCGATCGAGGCCGTCACAGAGCGCGTCGCGCCGGGTCTGGTAGATCGCCCCCACCTCGCGGGGGAAGTCGACCGCTTCGTTCAGGGTGACCGTGGTGGCGATCTGGATCGGCTGGAAGGCCCCGTAGTCGAGGTAGGACTTGAGCTTGGCCAAGGCCTGCACGACCTCGCGGTTGCCGGCCAGGAACGCCATGCGCCAACCGGCCATCGAGAACGACTTCGTCATCGAGTACAGCTCGACGGCGCACTCCTTGGCCCCCTCCGCCTGGAGGATCGAGGGCGGATCCCAGCCGTCGAAGCCCAGCTCCGCGTAGGCGTTGTCGTGGACGACGATGACGTCGTTGGCGCGTGCGAAGTCGACGAGCTCCTGGAAGAAGTCGAGCTCGACACAGGCCGTGGTGGGGTTGTGCGGGAACGAGCAGACGATGACCTTCGGCCTCGGCCAGGAGTGCTCGAAGACGTACTGGATGCGCTCGAGGAGCTGCCCCTCGTCGTTGGCGGCGGTGGTCATGGGCACCTCGCGCACCGCGGCACCCGCGAACAGCGGACCCCAGATGTGGATCGGATACGAGGGCGACGGCACCATGCACGCGTCGCCAGGGCCGAGCAGCACCCACATGAGGTGGCTGAAGCCCTCTTTGGCGCCGATGGTGGAGATGACCTCGGTGTCGGGGTCGAGCTCGACGCCGAAGCGACGCTCGTAGAGGCCGGCGACCGCCTCGCGCAGCTTGGGGATCCCCCGGCTCGCGGAGTAGCGGTGGTTGCGGGTGTTGCGGGCCGCCTCGCACAGCTTGTCGACCGCGATCTCCGGCGACGGGATGTCGGGGTTGCCGAAGCCGAGGTCGATGACGTCCTGACCGGCCCGCCGCGCCTCGATCTTCAGGCCGTCGATGATCGTGAAGACGTACGGGGGCATCCCGTTGATGCGGCGGAACTCCATGAGTGGAGGGTACTGGGCCAAGATCGTGAGGTGAGCAACGAGATCGACGTCGTCATCGAGATCCCCCGGGGCAGCCGCAACAAGTACGAGTACGACCACGAGAAGCACATCATGCGGCTCGACCGCCGGTTGTTCACGGCGACGACGTATCCGGCCGACTACGGCTTCATCCCGGACACGCTCTCCGAGGACACCGATCCGCTCGACGCCCTCGTGCTGCTCGACGACCCGACCTTCCCTGGCTGCTGGGTGGCCGCGCGCCCCGTGGGGGTCTTCTGGATGACCGACGACGCCGGCCCCGACGCCAAGATCATCTGCGTGCCGTCCGGCGATGCGCGCTGGGAGCACGTCACCGATCTCGACGGCCTCCCGGACCACCTCACCGACGAGATCAGCCACTTCTTCGAGGTGTACAAGGCCCTCGAACCCGAGAAGTACTCCAGCGTGCGCGGCTGGGAGGGCGCCGAGGCGGCCTGGCAGGAGATCGAGGACTGCCGGCGGAGATACCTCGCCCACGACACCACCTAGTGTGACCGCCTGACGCTGGCGTCAGGTTCGGCGCCGCCGCACCACGAGGAGACCCATGGGCGACTACCAGTTCCTGCAGTACGAGACCCACGACGACGGCGCCATCGTGCGGATCCTCCTCGATCGCCCCGAGGCCCGCAACGCCCAGAACCGCGGCCTGCTCGTCGAGCTCGACGAGGCCTTCCTGCGTGCGGAGGCGGACGACACCTGTCGCGTCGTCATCCTCGGCGGCACCGGCCCGCTCTTCTCCTCCGGCCACGACATGGGCTCCAAGGTCGCGATGGAGGAGTACCAGTCCCACCCCACGTGGCAGATCAACGGCGGGACCCGCGACGGGGCCGAGCGGATGGTGCTCCAGGAGTGGCACTACTACTTCGAGAACACGCGCCGGTGGCGCAACCTCCGCAAGATCACCATCGCCCAGGTGCAGGGCACCGTCTACGCCGCCGGCCTGATGCTGATGTGGGCGTGCGACCTGATCGTGGGCTCGGACGACGTGCTGTTCGCTGACGTGGTCGGGACCCGCCTCGGCATGTGCGGTCTCGAGTACTTCGCCCACCCGTGGGAGCTCGGGGCGCGCAAGACGAAGGAGCTCATGCTCACCGGCGACAGCATCGACGTCCACGAGGCCCACCGCCTCGGGATGGTGTCGAAGGTGTTCCCGCGTGACGAGCTGGAGGACTCGACGCTCGAGTTCGCTCGCCGCATCGCGCGCCTCCCGACGATGACGGCCCTGTTGATCAAGGAGTCCGTGAACGAGACCCAGGACAACCAGGGCTTCTACAACAGCCTGAACGCCTGCTTCACGCTTCACCAGCTCAACCACTCCCACTGGGCGCAGATCCACGACGACAAGTACCCGGCGGCCAAGCCCGAGGACGGCATCCCGTCCTGGAAGGAAGCACCTCCGATCGTCCCCGCCGAGAAGACGACGGTCAGGGCCGCCGACCGTTCCTGACGCGGCTGTTAGATTCCGGTCATGGCCTTCATCGACCCGACGGACGATGTCGACCTGGAGGCCCTCGCCCACCCCCAGCCGCTGTTCGGCCTGCTGCGCGACGCGTCGCCCGTGGTGCACATGGAGGACCTCGGGATGCACATCGTCGGCACCGACGCCGAGGTGCGTGAGGTGCTCCACGACACCGAGGTCTTCTCCTCCGGCGCCGACGCGGTCGCCATCGGGCAGGTGCGCCCGCTCATCCCGCTGCAGATCGACCCTCCGGAGCACCGCAACTTCCGCAAGCTGCTCGATCCGATCTTCGCCCCCCGGCAGATCGCCCTGCTCGAGGACCGCACGCGGGCGCTCGTGCACGGCCTCGTCGCCGCCGTGGCCGACGACGGCCACTGCAACTTCCACCAGGCCGTGGCCGAGCCGTTCCCCAGCACGGTGTTCCTGCAGCTGCTCGGCCTGCCCGTGTCGCGCACGACGGAGTTCATCGCCCTCAAGGACGGCATCATCCGCCCGCCGGCGAGGACCCCCAGCGAGCGGGTGGAGATGGTCACCGAGACCGGCCAGGCGATCTATGCGGTGCTCGAGGAGGTCGTGGCGCAGCGGGAGGCCCAGCGCGAGGACGACCTCATCTCCAGGCTCCTCGACTCCGAGGTCGACGGGCACCGCCTCACCCACGACGACGTCATCGACATCTGCTACCTCTTCTTCCTGGCCGGCCTCGACACCGTCACGGCATCGCTCGACTGCATGCTCGCCTACCTCGCCCAGAACCCCGAGCAGCGGCAGCGGCTGGTCGACGACCCGGCGCTCATCCCGCATGCCGTGGAGGAGATGCTGCGGTGGGAGACGCCCGTGCAGGGCGTCATCCGCATCACCACCCGGGCCACGGAGCTGGGGGGCTGCCCGATCGGGGCGCACGAGAGCGTGTCCGCCATGCTCGGATCGGCCAACACCGACGAGCGCGCGTGGGAACGACCTGACGACGTCGACTTCTCGCGAGCCGTCAACAAGCACATCGCCTTCGGCGGGGGTGCCCATCGCTGCCTGGGCTCGCACCTCGCTCGCATGGAGCTGCGGGTCGCCCTCGAGGAGTGGCACGTCGCCGTACCCGAGTACTCGCTGAAGGAGGGCATCGTGCTTCGCTACTCGCAGGGGCTGCGCTCGGTCGACAACCTCGAGCTCGTGTGGTGACCCAGACCGCGAAGGAGGACGCAGTGCCTGGACCGCTCGACGGCATCCGCATCATCGAGGTCGCCAGCTGGATGTTCATCCCATCCGGCGGCTCGGTGCTCGTCGACTGGGGTGCCGATGTCATCAAGGTGGAGCCGATCTCCGGAGGCGACCCGCAGCGGGGTCTGGTGACGTCCGGCCTCCTGCCCGGTGGGGCCGGGGGCGTGAACTTCATGATCGAGCAGCCCAACCGGGGCAAGCGCTCCGTCGCGCTCGACCTCACCCATGACGACGGGCGCGAGGCGCTCATGAAGCTCGTCGAGACAGCCGACGTCTTCCTCACCAACTACCTGCCGCCGATCCGTCGAAAGCTGAGGATCGACACCGACGACATCCGCGCCCGAAACCCGAACATCATCATCGCCCGTGGCTCGGGTGCCGGTCCCAAGGGCCCGGACGCGGAGAAGGGGGGCTACGACGGCGCCTCGTTCTGGGCCCGCGGAGGCGTGGGGGCCAGCATGCCCGAGCGCGAAGGCGGCTGGCCGCCCAGCCAGCCGACACCGGCCTTCGGCGACGTCATGGGCGGTCTGGCCACGGCCGGCGCCATCGCCGCGGCCCTGGTCAAGCGGGAGCGCACCGGCGAGTCCAGCGTCGTCGACGTCTCCCTGCTGGCCACCGCGATGTGGCAGGTCTCGCCGATGATCATCGCGTCGAAGCTGTTCGGGTTCTCGAAGATCCCCCAGGGCGACCGCACCAAGTCGCCCAACCCCGGCGTCGGCACCTACCGCACCGCCGACGACCGCTTCATCAGCCTGATCCTGCTGCAGAGCGACAAGCACTGGGACGACTTCGTGGACCGCCTCGGCGTGCCGGACATGGCGACCGACCCGAGGTTCTGCGACGCCGCCGTGCGCGCCGAGAACGCCCAGGAGTGCATCGCTCGACTCGACGAGGCCTTCGGCAGCCAGCCGCTGTCGTACTGGAAGGAGGCGCTCGAGACGTTCGAGGGCGTGTGGAGCCCCTTCCAGACGCTCGACGAGCTCTACGAGGACCCCCAGGTGATCGCGAACGGGTACCTCCCGACGATGACCACCGGCAACGGCGACGACGTCGCGCTCGTCGCCAGCCCGGCCCAGTTCGACGAGGAACCCATCCAGGTCCAGCGCGCCCCCGAGCACGGCGAGCACACCGAGCTCGTCCTCATCGAGGCCGGCTACGGGTGGGAGCACCTGGCGGTCATGAAGGAGTCCGGCGCGATCCTGTAGCGATCGCACGCGGCTCGGCGTGGGGCAGGATGGCAGGATGGCGAACTCCTTCCAGGTGACGATCGACTCGGCGGGACCCCGCGCGCTGGGAGCGTTCTGGTGCGAGGTGCTCGGCTACGTCGAGCAGCCACCGCCGCCGGGGTTCGACACGTGGGAGGACGCGCTCGACGCGCTCGGCATCGACCGTTCGGACCCAGATCGGGCGTTCGCGATCGTGGATCCCGAGGGCGCCGGGCCGCGGGTGTTCTTCCTCAAGGTGCCCGAAGGCAAGACGGCCAAGAACCGCGTCCACCTGGACGTGCGCGTCGGCGCGGAGGTGATGCACGCGCGGGCGGAGGCGCTGGTGGCGCTCGGGGCGCAGCTGATCGGCGAGTTCGACGAGCCCGAGGGCCACTGGATCACCATGCTCGATCCCGAGGGCAACGAGTTCTGCATCCAGTAGCGCCTGATCTGCGAGGCTCCAGCCATGGCACACGTCAGCATCGAGCAGCCGCGCAGCGGCGTCCGGGTCCTCACCCTCAACCGGCCCGAGCGTCTGAACGCGATGAACGCCGAGCTGGTGGAGGAGCTCCACGAGGCGTTGGACGACGCCGACCACGATCGGAGCTGCCGGGTCGTCGTGCTCACCGGTGCGGGCAGGGGCTTCTGTGCCGGCCTCGACCTCACCGGCTACGGCACCCCGCCCGGCGGCAAGGGGCTGGGCCGGGTGCAGGCTGGGATGGCGACGCAGAAGCACATCGCGGCGCTCATCCCGAAGCTCCGGGGCCTGCGCCAACCGGTGATCGCGGCGGTGAACGGGGCCGCGTCCGGTGGGGGGCTCGCGCTGGCACTCGGCAGCGACATCCGCATCGCGGCGGCCTCGGCGAGGTTCAACGTCGCGTTCGTCCGGATCGGGCTGTCCGGCTGTGACATCGGCGTCAGCTGGCTGCTCCCCCGGCTCATCGGCGCCTCCCGGGCGTGGGAGCTCATGCTGACGGGGCGGATCATCGACGCGGCGCGAGCGAACGAGCTCGGTCTCGTGTCCACCGTCGTCGACGACGGTGCGCTCCTCGACACCGCCCTGGCGGTTGCCGACGAGATCGTCGCCAACAGCCCGTGGGGGGTGGCGCAGACCAAGGAGGTGATGTGGAGCCAGCTCGAGGTGAGCTCCCTGCAGGCCGGCATCGACCTGGAGAACCGCACGCAGCTGCTCGCGTCGCACACCGCCGACATGCCGGAGGCCCTGGCGGCCTTCGTGGAGAAGCGCCCACCCCGCTTCGAACCAGGGTGAGCCCGCGCCCCGAGGAGGGGCGCCCAGATGCTCAGGTGTGGCGGCCGAGCACGCCCAGGAGCCGGGTCCCGTCGTCGGCACCGTCAGCGACCGCGACGGCCTCGCCGAACACCCCTGAGGCCCGGAGCAGAGGCTCCTGCTCGAGCATGGCCGGGAGCACGGCCGCGACGACCTCGTCGTCGAGTGTCCTGTCCTGCCCGGTCGCGGTGGCCAGGTCCCAGCCGTGCACCTCGGCGTCCGTGAGCATCTGGAGCAGGTAGTCGCGGCACGGGATGTCACCGAAGGACAGGTGGACGATGGCGTCGAGGTCTGCCCCGGCGAAGGCGGCCACCGACCGTTCGGTCGCCTCGCGGGCCGTCGCCAGCGGTTCGGCACCCAGCACGTCGCCGTCGTAGCGGTCCCCCACCTGCGCGATCGTCTCCCCCGCCACGAGGTGGGGCGCCCAGAGCTGCTCGTTCGTCACGTGGTTGACCAGGGCCCGCACGTCCCAGTCCGTGCACGGCGTGGGCATGGACCACTGCCCGGCGTCCACCTGGGAGACCCGGTCGACGAACCGCTCGATGGACCGCGTGAAGAGCGTGACGAGATCGGCCATGACGGCATCCTCCTCCAGATCTCGCGATCGGGGAAGGCCGACGCTCGGCCGACGGCCGAGCTGGCTGGACTCTCACCGCCGAGGCGGGGCGCCTATAGTCATCTAACACCAACGTCACCATTGCTCAAGGGGGCAGGATGCCGTCTCGTCAGCTCGACTTCCCGGTGTTCGACGCCGACAACCACCTGTACGAGACGAAGGACGCGCTCACGAGGTTCCTCCCACCCGAGTACGCAGGGGTCATCGACTACGTCGAGGTGCACGGCCGCACGAAGATCGCCGTGAAGGGCCGCATCAGCGACTACATCCCGAACCCGACGTTCGACCGCGTGGCCGCTCCCGGGCGCGCAGGAGGAGTACTTCAAGGTCGGCAACCCGGAGGGCAGGACCCGACGGGAGATCATGGGTCGGGGGATCGACGCCCTCCCGGCCTTCCGCGACCCGGCGCCTCGCCTCGAGCTGATGGACGAGCTCGGGCTGGATCGGGCCCTCATGTGGCCGACGCTCGCCAGCCTCGTCGAGGAACGGCTGCGCGACGATCCCGAGGCGATCCACGCCGTCGTGCACGCTCTCAACGAGTGGATGCACGAGCACTGGACCTTCAACTACGAGGACCGCATCTTCCCGACGCCGGTGATCACGCTGCCGATCGTGGAGAAGGCCATCGACGAGCTGGAGTGGGTGACGGAGCGCGGCGCGAAGATCATCCTCATCCGCCCGGCCCCTGTGCCGGGGTTCCGTGGACCCCGCTCGTTCGCGCTGCCGGAGTTCGACCCGTTCTGGGAGCTGGTGCAGGAGAAGGACGTCGTCGTCGGCATGCACGCCTCCGACAGCGGCTACCAGCGCTACCTGAACGAGTGGGAGGGCGTCCGGGACGACGAGTTCACCCCGTTCAAGGGCGGATCGGGCTTCGCCGCCATCAGCGGGATCGGGCACCGTTCGATCATCGACACGATCGCCTCGGCCATCGGCCACGGCCTGTGCACCCGCTTCCCCGGGCTCAAGATCACCCCGGTGGAGAACGGCAGCGGTTGGGTGCACCCGCTCCTGCACGACATGGCGCAGGCCTACGCCTTCAACCCCCACTTCTTCGAGGAGGATCCGGTACAGGTGTTCAAGCGGAACATCTTCGTGCACCCGTTCCACGAGGACGACCCGAAGGGCCTGGTCAGCGTGCTCGGCGCGGACAACGTGCTGTTCGGCTCCGACTACCCCCACCCCGAGGGGATGGCCGACCCGATCAGCTTCGTCGACGAGCTCGAAGGCCTGCCCCACGAGCAGGTCGCGAAGGTCATGGGCGGCAACCTCGCCCGGCTGATGAACGTCGCCTAGAAACGGGTGTCGTGCCCCTCCGCTCGCCCAGCTTCCCCGCGTTCCCACCCACCAGCGGCCAGCTCATCCGTTGGTGCGCCGAGCGGTTCGGCGACAAGACGTTCGCCGTCCTCGGCGACGACCGGCTCACCTACGCCGATGCGGACGTGCGCTCCGCAGAGATCGCCCGGGGTCTGCTCGCCTCGGGCGCGGGCAAGGGCACCCGGGTCGGGCTCCTGGCACCGAACGGCCCCGAGTGGATCGTCGGCTGGCTCGGGATCACGCGCGTCGGCGCGGTGGCCATCCTGCTCAACACCTACAGCAAGGCACGCGAGCTCGACTGGGTGCTCCGCCACTCGGACGCCCAGGTGCTGCTCACGGTCGACTCGCACCTCGGGCACGACTACCTGGCGCGCCTCGAGCAGGCCGTCCCCGGCCTGGCCGAGCAGCCCCACGAGCAGATCCTCCTGGCCTCGCATCCCTACCTGCGCACCGTGTGGACCTGGGGTGCGGTCCGCCGGCCGTGGGCGGCGCCGGTCGGTGACCTCGTCCTCCGGGGCGCCGCCGTCGACGACGAGCTCCTGCGGGCCTGCGAGTCGGAGGTCACGCCGGCCGACCCGATGGTGGTCGTGTACTCGTCCGGCAGCACGGCGGACCCCAAGGGCGCGGTCCACGCGCACGGGCCGGCCGTCCGCCACGCCCACAACCTGTGGCAGCTGCGCGATCTCCGAGAGGACGACGTCCTGTACACGCCGATGCCCTTGTTCTGGGTCGGCGGGTTCAGCTTCACCCTCATCGCCGCCATGCACGCCGGCGCCACCCTCGTGTTCGAGGACCAGTTCGAGCCGGCGGCCACCCTCGAGCTGATCGAGCGGGAGCGGGTCACCCAGGTGCTCGGCTGGCCGCACATGGCCAAGGCGCTCGTCGACCACCCCAGCTTCGCGGCGCGCGACCTCTCGTCGATCCGGGGCGGCTCGTACGCCGCCCTCCTGCCCCAGGACCAGCAGGCGGACGCGGAGGTGCCCAAGGCCAACTCGCTCGGGATGACCGAGACGCTGGGCCCGCACACCTTCGACACCAAGGACAACGTGCTCCCGCCCGACAAGGAGGGCTCGTTCGGCTTGTCGGTGCCCGGTGTCGAGCACAAGATCGTCGACCCGCTCACGCTCGAAGACCTGCCCGTGGGCGCCACCGGCGAGCTGTGGCTGCGCGGCTACTCGCTGATGCTCGGCCTCCACAAGAAGGAGCGGTCCGACACGTTCACGGCGGACGGCTGGTACCGCACGGGCGACGGCGGCTACTTCGACGAGGACGGGCACTTCTACTTCACCGGTCGGTTGGGCGACCTGATCAAGTCGGCGGGCATGAACATCACCCCGCGCGACGTGGAGGTCGCGCTGGAGGCCCTGCCCGAGGTGACGCTGGCCTTCGTGACGGGCATCCCCGCCGGTGACCGCGGCCAGGACGTCGTCGCCGCCGTCGCCGTGCGCCCCGGCGACACCCTGGATGCGGACGACGCTCGCGAGCGGGTGCGGGAGGAGATCGCCTCCTACAAGGTGCCTCGCCACATCGCCGTCTTCGCCGACCAGACCGAGCTCCCATGGCTCGACTCCGGCAAGATCGACCGCCGTCGCCTGGCGGCCATCCTCGAGGAACGGTTCGCGGAGGACTGATGGAGTTCGACCCGTCGAGCGTGGAGTTCTTCGAGGACCCGTGGGACATGTACCGCTGGCTGCGAGACGAGGAGCCGACCTACCACAACGAGGAGCTCGGCTTCTGGGCCGTGTCCCGGTATGACGACTGCGTCGAGGTGCACCGTGACGTCGCCACCTACACCTCCACGCGCGGACTGAACCTGGCCCAGCTCTGCAACGCCGAGTACGGACAGGTGGCGGACGCCGCCGGGATGATGATCATGATGGATCCACCGATGCACGAGCGGATGCGCAAGCTCGTGAACCGCGCGTTCACCCCACGACGGATCGCGGCATGGGAGCCCGTGGTGCAGTCGGTGGTCGGCGCGCTGCTCGATGACCTCGCAGGCGCGGTGGCCTTCGACGTGGTGGTCGACGTGTCAGGTCCCTTCCCGGTCGAGGTGATCTCCACGATCGTCGGCGTGCCGGATGGTGACCGGCAGCAGATCCGCCACTGGACCGACTCGATGCTGGAGCTCGAGGTCGGCAGTCCCTATCCCACCGCCGAGGGCATCGCGGCGGCCCTGAGGATCAGCGAGTACATGCTCGCCCTCGTGGCCGACAAGCGGTCCCACCCCGGCGACGACATGATCGGCCACCTCATCGACGCGGAGGTGGAGCGGGAGGACGGCGAGGTGGAGCACCTCAGCGACGAGGAGATCGCCCGGTTCCTCTTCCTCCTGACCGCCGCGGGCAGCGAGACGGTCACCAAGCTGGTGGGCAACGGGGTGATGACCTTCGCCGAGCACCCCGGCGAGCTCGCCCGCCTCCAGGCCGACCCGTCGCTCGCCGGCTCGGCCGTGGAGGAGGTGTTGCGCTGGCGGGCGCCGTCGCAGTACCAGGGCCGCTACGCGCTCCGCGATCGGGCGTTCAACGGCCGCACGATCCCGGCCGGCAGTCCGGTGCTCATCGTCACGGGCGCCGCCAACCGCGACCCGCGGGCCTACGCCGACCCCGACCGCTTCGACATCACCCGCGACGGGCCGCTCGGCATCTCGTTCGGCCACGGCATCCACTACTGCATCGGCGCCCACCTGGCGCGCCTCGAAGGCAAGACCGCCTTCCTCGAGGTCTACCGTCGCTGGCCTGACCTCCAGGTCGACCTCGACGGCGTGCAGTACGTCCACATGGCCAACGTGGCGGGTCCCAAGTCGGTGCCCGTCACCACCCGCTAGACGGGTCTCGGACGCGAAACCCGCAACCGCGTGGGAGCCTGTCGGGCATGCTCGAGGTCGCACCGCTCACCGCCACGCTCGGGGCCGAGGTCGGCGGCGTCGACCTGGCCGACGACCTCGATGAGTCCGTCATCGAGGCGATCAGGGCTGCGCTCCTGGAGTGGAAGGTGGTGTTCTTCCGGGACCAGCACCGGTTGGATCGAACCAGCCACGTCGCGTTCGGCCGCCGGTTCGGCGAGCTCGAGGTCCATCCGGTCACTCCCGCGGACCAGGACCAGCCCGAGGTCTTCGTCATCCCTGCCGGTGGGAGGTTCCGGGCGCCGGACCGCTGGCACTCCGACGTCACGTGGCGGCCCGAGCCCTCACTGGGCTCGATCCTGCGCGCCGTCGAGCTCCCGCCGCTCGGTGGCGACACCCTCTGGGCCGACATGGCCAAGGCGTACGACCTCCTCGACGACGACACCAAGGAGCAGATCGACGGACGCTCGGCCACCCATGACTTCGCCTCGGCCTTCGGCCGCGGCAAGCCGCTCGAGGTGCAGGAGCAGATGCGAGCGGAGCACCCCACCGTGGAGCACCCCATCGTCCGCACGCACCCCGAGACAGGCCGCAGGACGCTGTACGTGAACTCGTCCTTCACCCGTTCGATCGTCGACATGGACCCGGAGCAGGGGAAGGCGCTCCTGGACCGGCTGTACCGGCAGGCGACGATCGTCGACGTCCAGTGCCGGTTCCGCTGGCAGCCGGGGTCTGTGGCGTTCTGGGACAACCGCGCCACCCAGCACGTCGTGTCCAACGACTTCCTGCCGGCCAGGCGGATCATGGAGCGGGTGACCGTGGCGGGCGACAAGCCGTTCTGACGCGCATCGCCCTTCTGGGGCGATCCGTCGCGCCGCCCGCGTGAGAGATCGCCCGAGAGGGACGGTCGGAGGCGGTCACGTCGGCGCCTCGATCTGGCGGACCATGGCCTCCTGCGCGAACGAGGCCACCAGATCGTCGCCGGCGTAGACGTCGCCACGGCCGAACGAACGGCTGTTGGCCACGACCGGGCTGTGCTGCGTGACCAGGAGCCAGTCGTCCACCCGGAACGGATGGTGGAACCAGAGCGTGTGGCTCGTCACGGCAGTGTGGAGCGTCACCGTGGAGTCGGCCTGGGAGACGCCGTCGAAGGGGCGCAGCGCGGTGCCGATGAGGGTGAGGTCGGTGGCGTGCGCCAGGAGCGCCTGGTGCAGGTGGCGCTCGTCACCCACCGGTGGCGTGCGCATCCACCAGTCGAGCCGCGGCTCGGCGGACCCGGTGTCGGCGAGGTCGACGCCCCCCACCAGGCGCGTCTCCCACGGCACCATGCCGAGGTCGGTGGCGGTGGCGTCCTCCGGCGGTCCGACTGCGGGCGGGGCGTCGCAGCGCCGGAGGCCCGGCTCGTCGGCGTGCGTCGACAGCACGGCGGCCGCGATGACCTTGCCGTCCTGGCTGCCGACGACCTCGGTGGTGCCGAACGTGCGGCCGTCCTGCAGCCGCTCGACCCGGTAGCGCATCGGCTTGGCCGTGTCGCCCTCGCGGGGGAACAGGATGTGGAGCGACTTCACCGACTTCTCGGGCGACGCCCCGGCCGCCGCCGCCAGCACCTGGGCGAGGATCTGGCCGCCGAAGACGCGGTGGTAGCCGATGTCGAGGTTCCGGCCCTCCACCACACCGGGTTCCACCTCCGTGAGCGCCAGGCACGCAACGAGGTCGTCGAGGTCGAAGGCCATCAGTGCTCGCGGGTGAGGAGCATGGCGCCGGCGATGGGGCCACCACCGTTCGCCACCGCCGCCACCTCCACGGTCCTGCCGGGCACCTGGCGATCGCCAGCCTCCCCCCGCAGCTGCAGCACCGCCTCGTGGACGAAGCCGAAGCCGTGGAGGCGACCCGCGGACAGCTGGCCGCCGTGGGTGTTCACCGGGAGGTCGCCGTCGAGCGCGATCCGTGCACCTCCCTCGACGAACGGACCCGACTCGCCCTTGCCGCAGAACCCGAGCGCCTCGAGCCAGGTCATCGTCAGGAAGCTGAAGCCGTCGTAGAGCTCGGCCACATCGACATCTGCGGGCGTGAGGTCGGTGCGGGTCCAGAGATGGGCACCCGCGTCGCGCGCCGCCATGGTCGTGAGGTCGTCGAACTGGTCCCATGACGGGCGCCCCCGCAGGGCGGTGCCCATCGCCTCGACCCGGGCCACGGGGTGGTCGACGTCGGGCGCGTGCTCGGCGGCCGACACGACCACGGCCGTCGACCCGTCGACCGGAGCGTCACAGTCGAAGAGGCGGAAGGGCGTCGAGATCATGCGGGACGCGAAGTAGTCGTCGAGGGTCATGGGATCGCGGTACACCGCCTTCGGGTTGAGGCCGGCATTGTGCCGAGCGTTGATCGCGATCATCGCCATCTGCTCCGACGTGGTGCCGAACTCGTGGAAGTGGCGCTGGGCGTTCAGGGCCAGCCAGTTCGCGGCCGAGTACGAGCGGAACGGGATGTTCCACTGGAACTGCCCGCCCATCCTGGGCACCTTGCCGCCTCCGCCCATCCCGAGGCCCCCCATGCCGACGCCCTGGCGTCCGCCCGACCCCTGCTCCGTGCTCTCGGTGACGGTGCGGTACACGAGCACATGGCGAGCCAGGCCCGCGCCCACCGCCAGCACGGCGTTCTGGACGGCGGCCAGCTGGGCGGCACCCTCGATGCCCCCGGAGTGCCAGCTGAGGTTCAACCGCAGGGCCTCGTGCACCTCAGGGGAACCCGGGCCCGCGAAGCCCGCCCCTCCGAGGCCGGCCCCCGGGTAGGTGGCCAGGCCATCGATGTCCGCCAACGTGAGCCCCGCGTCGGCGACCGCCGCCAGCGAGGCGTCGATGGTGAGGTCGAGGCCCGTGCGGCCCAGCCGGCGGCCCACATCGGACTGGCCGATGCCGGAGATGATCGACTTGCGCTCGAAGTCCGTCACGGCGCCGGCTCGAAGATCGGGACCCAGACGTCGTCACGCGGCTCGAAGGTGACCTGCACCGACATCCCGATGTGCACGTCCTCAGGAGGACAGCCGACCACGTTGCTGGTCAGGCGCAGGTCGGCCTGTTCGGACAAGGCGACGATCGCGATGGCGTAGGGCTCCGTGCCACCGTCCCACGGGTGGTGGTTCACGGTGACGGAGTACACCTCGCCGCGCCCGCTCACCGCCTCGGGGGCGACGTCCCGGCTGCCGCACCCGGGGCAGCGAGGGATCGGGGGGTGGAGGTAGTAGCCGCATGACTGGCAGCGCAGGAACCGGAGCCGACCATCCTCGCCGGAGGTCCAGAAGAACCGGTTCTCGTCGTCCAGCAGGGGCAGGACGCGAAAGGGAGCGTCGCCCACCTACTTCCGACCCATGTGCTCGGCCGAGGTCTCGACGCCAGTGGCCTGCATTCCGTTCCCCCTGCTCTGCGGTGGCGGCCGCGATGTGACGGCGGCGTTAGATTAGCGTGCCGCCCATGGACGCCAGCATCGTGCGGAGGCCGCCGTTCGGCAGCAACCCGCAGGTGGGCGAGCGGGGCACGGACACACAGCGGCGCATCCTCGACGCCGCCTTGGACGTGTTCGGTGAGACCGGCTTCGCCGAGGCCCGCGTCGAGCTCATCACGGCGAAGGCCGGCTGCTCGCGCCCTGCGTTCTACCAGTACTTCTCGTCGAAGGACGACGTGTTCTGGGCCCTCGCCGGGCAGCTCGGCACCGAGATGGTGACGCTGGCCGAGCGGCTCGAGCGCGTCACGCCCGACGCAGAGGGGCTCGCCCACCTCACCCACTGGATCGGCGAGTTCATGGAGCTGCACGAGGCCTGGGCCCCGGTGTTCGCCTCCTTCCAGGCCGCCAGCCGTGACCACGAGCCTCAGGCCCTGGCATCCAGCGCGGTGAGCAACCGCACCGGCCTCGCCCTCCTGCGTGCCTTCGGGGCCAAGGACGACCCCGCCAGCGGCCGGCTCATGACCAGCCTGGTCGCGGTGCTGATCCGTTGCAGCTTCTACGCCGAGCAGACACCAGGGGACATGAGCACCCAGCCGCTGGTCGACGGCCTGTCCCAGCTCCTGCACCGCATCTTCCACGGTCCCATCGAGGGCGTGAACGTGAACCGGTCCGCCCCCGGCCGTCGGCGTCGCGTCGCCATCCCGGCGCCGGCGCCCTCGGATGGCGCACGATCGCTCCGCGCTCGGGGTGAGCAGACGCGGCTGCGGCTCCTCGAGGCCGGCGCGTCGGTGCTCCCGGCACGCGGCTACCACGACGCCCGCGTCGACGACATCGTCGTCGCGGCGGGGGTGAGCCACGGCACCTTCTACCGATACTTCGTCAACAAGGACGACTTCTTCCGCGTGATGGCCGAGGCGGCCTCGGCGCGGATGATCGATGTGATCGACCGTCTGCGCATCGATGCCGAGGTCCACGAGCTGCGGGCGTGGTTGCGCGAGTGGTTCCGCACCTACGAAGCGGACGGCGGCGTGATCAGCACCTGGCAGGAGATGCAGACCAACGACGGGCTGGCCGCCTTCTCCCAACAGGTGGCGGCATCCGTGTTCACGCGGCTCGTGCGCATCCTCGAGGCGCGCGACTTCGGCAACCCGGACGTCGACGCCACCACCCTCCTCGCGCTCATCGAGCGTGTGCCGTACAGCGTGTACACGCTCAAGTTCACGTCCGAGACCGACGCCATCGACTCGATGGTCACCACGATCCGCCGGGGCTTCCTCGCCCTGGCTGCGTGACCGGCCGATGGACTTCGAGTTCACCGACGACCAGCTCGCGCTGCGGGAGAACGCCCGGTCCGTCCTCGCGTCTGCTTGCCCGCCATCGCTGGTGCGCGCCGTGCACGAGGGCACGGGCGACGCCGGCGAGCTGTGGTCGACCCTGGTGGACCTCGACTGGCCGGCCCTCGGCGTCCCCGACGAGCACGGCGGCCTCGGCCTCGGGTACCTCGAGGTCGGCATCGTGGTGGAGGAGCTCGGCCGAGCCACCGCGCCGTCGCCCTTCCTGGCCACGGCGACGCAGCTGGCCCCCGTCCTGCGAGAGGCCGGGACAGCGTTCCTGCTCGATGCGGTCGCGGCGGGCACGTGCACCGGCACGCTGGCCGTCGCCGAGGACGGTGTGTGGCGACCGGCGACGGTGGGGACGACGGCGCGCCCGTCGGCCGGCGGCTGGACGCTCGACGGCGTGAAGTCGCACGTGCTCGACGGCGCGACGGCCTCCGAGGTGGCCGTGGTCGCCCGCGGTGAGTCCGGGCTGGGCGTGTTCGTCGTGCCGGGCTCGTCGGCGGCGGCCGCGCCGACCGCGGTGATCGACCCGACCCTGCCGATCGCCACCATGACGCTGTCCGGCGTCGAGGTCCGCGACGAGCGAGTGCTCGTCGAGCCGGGGGACCCGGCCGCCGGTCGGGTGATCGAGCGGGCGCTCGAGGAGGCCACCACGGCACTGGCGCTGTCGACGGTGGCCACCTGTCGGGCGATCTTCGAGCTGACGCTGCAGTACACCAAGGACCGGGAGCAGTTCGGCAGGCCGATCGGCTCCTTCCAGGCCTTGAAGCACCGGCTGGCTGACTGCTACCTCGCCGTGGAGCGAGCCACGTCCCTCGCGCTACTTCGCCGCGCTCACGATCGCCGAGGACGACGATCGCCGGGCCGTCGCGACCGCCATGGCCAAGGCGGCCGCCGGCGAGTGCCAGCGCCTCCTCACCCGCGACGGCCTCCAGCTCCACGGCGGCATCGGGTACACGTGGGAGCACGACCTCCACTTCCTTCTGAAGCGGGCCAAGGCCGGCGACCTCCTGTTCGGCACCGCCGCCACCCACCGGGCCCACCTCGCTCGGCTGCTCGGGCTGGAGGCCACCCCATGAGGCTCCGCTACGACGGCGCGGTCGAGTCCTTCCGGGCCGAGCTGATCGAGTGGCTGGCCGCCCACCGCCCGACCCCCGAGGAGATGGCGGCGGAGCCCTCCGTCTCCACCGGTCACGCGCCCGCCTGGGCCCGCCGCTGGACGCGCACGCTGTTCGACGCCGGCTGGCTCGTGCCGGGCTGGCCACCCGAGCGGGGCGGCCGCAACGCCGGTCCCATCGAGACGCTCGTCTACATCGAGGAGCTGGCCAGGGCCCGGATCCCCCGCACCACCAACGTGCAGGGCCTCGGCATCGTCGCCCCGTCGATCCTGGACTACGGCACCGAGGACCAGGTCCGCGACTACGCCATGCCGATCCTGCGGGGGGAGGCCACCGCGTGCCTCGGGATGAGCGAGCCCGGCGCGGGCAGCGACCTGGCCGCCCTCTCGACGAGGGCGGAGCTCGACGGGGACCACTGGGTGGTCAACGGGCAGAAGGTGTGGACCTCCGGCGCCAGCTACGCCGACTTCTGCTTCCTCTTCTGCCGCACCGATCCCGAGGCCCCGAAGCACAAGGGCATCTCGATCCTGCTCGTGCCGATGGACACCCCTGGCATCACCGTGCGACCACTGCCCGAGATCGTGCACCCGGAGCGCCCCGACCTCAACGAGGTGTTCCTCAGCGACGTCAGCGTGCCGGCCGCGAACCTGGTCGGCGAGCTGAACGACGGGTGGGCGATGGCGAACGGCTCACTCGCCCACGAGCGGGGCATGGTGTGGGTGAGCGCGGTGATGGGCCTGGAGGAGTCGCTCGACCGGCTGCTCCAGGAAGCGCCTGCGCTCCTCCGCCGACTCACCGCCACGGAGCGAGCCCTGGCGGTCGACCAGATCGTGCAGGTGGCCATCGACACGCAGGCCGCCCGCTGCCTCGGCTACCGGGGCTTCGCCAAGCTCGCCCGAGGCGGCACGGCCCCCGAGCAGGCGCTGATGAAGCTGTACGCCAGCGAGGCCCGGCAGCGCGTGGCGCTGGTGGCCGCGGAGATCCAGGGCGCCGACGCCCTCGAGGTCGGCTCGGTGACCATGGACGGGCACCTGGCGGTCGACGAACCGCAGGGCACCTGGTTGGAGCAGTACTTCCAGTCGTTCGCCAACACGATCTCCGCCGGCGCGTCCGAGATCCAGCGCAACATCATCGCCGAGCGCGTGCTGGGCCTCCCCCGTGGTTGAGCTCGGGTCCTTGCGGTACCGGAGGACGGACCCGTGAGGTTCGCCGTCACCCATCCGCTGGTCACGCACCCGTACCATCCCCAGCTCGTCACGGGCGCTGGCATCACGAGGGTGGCGACCGCGGCCGAGGCAGCCGGCTTCCACGGCTTCGGGTTCACCGACCACCCGGCACCCTCGCAGCGATGGCTCGACGGAGGCGGCCACGACGCCCTCGATCCGTTCGTCGCGCTCGGCTACGCGGCTGCCCACACCACGACGCTCCGGCTGATCCCCAACATCGTCGTGCTCCCCTACCGCAACCCCTTCATCGTGGCGAAGGCGGCGGCCACGCTCGACGTGCTCTCCGGTGGGCGCTTCACCCTCGCCGTCGGTGCGGGCTACCTCAGGTCCGAGTTCGCCGCTGTCGGGGTCGATCACGCCGAGCGCAACGAGCTCCTCGACGAAGCCCTCGACGTGCTCAAGGCCATCTGGACCGGCGACGACGTGAGCGTCGAGGGCCGACACTTCAGTGCCCGCGGCGTCACGTCGCATCCCCGGCCGGTCAGCGAACCGCACCCGCCGATCTGGATCGGTGGCAACAGCAAGCGAGCGCGCCAGCGCGTCGCAGACCGCGGCGACGGCTGGTGCCCGTTCCCGGCGCCGGCGTCGCTGGCCAAGACCGCCCACACCGTCGCCCTCCACACCACCCAGGAGCTGTCAGCGGCGATCGACGACCTGCACACCCGCCTCGACGTCGCCGGGCGCGACCCATCAGCGGTCGACATCACCTTCTCCACCCCAGCAGGCGGTGACCCGGCGTCTGACGCCTTCGATCCCGACGCCCACCTGGAAGGCCTGGCCGCGCTCGCCGCCGTCGGCGTGACGTGGGTCCAGGTCGGCCTCCCGGGCGACTCCGTGGAGCACGCCGTCGACACCCTTCAGCGCTACGGCGAACAGGTCATCCGACGTCTGTGAAGGATCTCGTCCGCATGCCGGACGAGATCGTCCGCAGACCTGGTCAGGTGCCCTCGGCGAACCACCGCTCATTGGCCTCTTCGAAGAGCCGGCCCGTGGCCTCGAGGTCGCGGGGCCGTTCCTCGAAGGTCTCTGCGTCCCACTCCGAGCGCTCGACCCTGAAGAAGTCGCCACCGTAGACGTGCAGCGCGACCGCGAGCTCGCGGCGCGAGTTCGCGACCGAGTGGATCGCGTCGTCGCCGAGGACGAGCACGTGACCCGCAGGGAGCTCACGGCCCCCGGCCGGCTCCAACCCAACCGGGCCGCGCCGGTAGAAGGCGTTGTCCTCCTGCCCGCCGTACATGCCGATGACCGCCCACATCCGGTGATCGTGCGGGTTGAGGGACATCCCCGGGGCCCATGCCACCCGAAGGATCGTGAGGTCCTCGGCGTTGTGCAGCGGGGTGATGCCACCGCGATCGACCGGTCCCACGGCCCCGTCGATGGCGGAGGGATCGGCGATGAGCTCCTGGAGCACGTCGCGGACGGCCAGCGCTGGCGTGGGCTCGGCCAGCGCGTCCTGACACCGGCTGATGACGTCCTCGAGGCCGAGCGCCATGGCAGCACGATACCCCCGATCAGGATCCGGCGACCGCGGCACGCAACGCCGCGTCCGGCGGTCTTGTACGGTCGCCGAATGGTGCTCGATCGCCGCGCAGCATCCCTCGAGGGCAGGGTGGCGGTGGTCACCGGCGGTGGCTCGGGGATCGGCCGCGGGATCGCCAACGGGCTCGCGGCGTTCGGGGCTCGGGTGGCGATCTGGGAGCAGCACGACGACACCTGCGCGGCGGCTGCCGAGGAGGTCGGAGGCCTGGGGATCGCCACCGACGTTCGCGACGCCGAGCAGGTCGACGCCGCCCTCCTCCGCACGCTGGACGGACTGGGTCCGGTGACGATCCTCGTGAACAACGCCGGTGGCGTGTTCTCGTCTCCCCTGCTCGAGACGAGCCAGAACGGCTGGGACGCGCTGCTGCGCTCGAACCTGGGCCATGTGCTGCTCTGCACTCAGCGCGTGGCCAGGACGATGGTCGAGCAGGGCCAAGGCGGGAGCATCATCAACGTCACGTCGATCGAGGGCACCCGCGCCGCGCCGGGCTACGCCGCCTACGCCGCGGCCAAGGCCGGCGTGCTCAACTTCACCAAGACCGCGGCTCTCGAGCTCGCCCCCCATGGCATCCGTGTGAACGCTCTGGTGCCGGACGTCACCCTGACGGAGGGCCTGGCGGCCCTCATGCCGGAGGCCACCCTCGACCACGCCTCCGCCATGGTGCCGATGGGCCGGGTCGGCCACGTCGACGAGATGGCGGGCGTCACCGTGTTCCTCGCCTCCGCGCTGTCCAGCTACGTCACCGGCCAGGCGGTCCACGTCGATGGCGGCACCTCAGCGGCCGCTGGCTGGTATCCGCACCCGGACACCGGCGCGTACGTCCTCGGACCGTCGGGCTAGGCGATCACCGGAGAACGGTAGGGTCGCCGCGGATGAGCGCCTTCAACCACGTGGGCCACTGCGTGACGGATCTCGAGCGCTCGCGGCGCTTCTACGAGGAAGTCCTCGGGTTCACACACCAGCGCGACCTGCCAGTGCCCGACGGCCCGGCATCGAAGCTGCTGCGCGTTCCCGAGCCCGTCGGGATGACCGCCGTCTACCTCGAGCGCGACGGCTTCGTGCTCGAGCTGCTGCACTTCGACCGCGCTGGGAACGCACCGCGGCGCGAGCGGACCTTCACGGAACCCGGCCTCACGCACCTGTCGTTCTCGGTCGACGACGTCCCTGCCACCTGCGCCCGGGTGGCCGACCTCGGCGGCAAGGTCCTCACCGACACGGACATGGGCGGTCTCGCCGTGATGATCCGCGATCCGGACGGCCAGCTCGTCGAGCTCCTCCCGATGAGCTACCGCACGGCCTGAGCCGTTGCGCAGCGCACGCCACGTACTGTCCAACACGTGACCGTCATCGAGGTGTTCGCCGAGCTCGGCTGTCCGTTCACCCACGTGGGCCTGCGGCGTCTGGTCGAGCGACGGACGACGGACGGGCGTGACGACCTCGTGCTACGTGTGCGGGCGTGGCCCCTCGAGCTCGTCAACGGCGCCCCGCTCGATCCCACCCTCATCGACGAGGAGGTGGCGGAGCTGCGGGAGCAGGTCGCGCCCGACCTCTTCGCGGGATTCGACCCAGTCCGGTTCCCGGCCACGTCACTCCCGGCGCTCGACCTCGCGGCTGCCGCCTACGAGACGGGTCTGGCCGCGGGTGAGCGAGCGAGCCTCCTGGTGCGCGACGCGCTCTTCGAGCAGGGGCGTGACCTCGACGACCTCGCCGTCCTCGTGGAGATCGCGGCCGCGGTCGGGATCCCGATGCCCGGCGAGGAGGCGCGGGCGCGAGTGCTGGCCGACTGGCATGAGGGGCAGGCGCGTGGCGTGATCGGGTCTCCCCACTTCTTCGTCGGACCGGACAGCTGGTTCTGCCCGTCGCTCGACATCACGCGCGTCGACGGACACCTCGTCATCCGATCTGACCCGAACGCCTTCGAGGCCTTCATCGACCACTGCCTCGCCGTTTGATCGACGACCGGCCCGGCAGGTCGTGCTTGACCACCTTCCCCGTGGCGTTCCGAGGCAGCTCGTCCACGACGGTGATCCGTCGAGGCACCTTGTAGTCGGACAGGCGCTCCGCACAGAAGGCAGCCAGCTCGTCGGACCCGACCTCGGCGCCGGGGGTGAGGACCACCCACGCGGCGACGTCCTCACCGAGCACGGGGTGCGGCACGCCGGCCACCGCCGCCTCCTGCACCGCCGGGTGCTCGTACAGCACCGACTCGACGTCGGCGGCGTGGACGTTGTTGCCCCCGCGGATGATGACGTCCTTCTGGCGCCCGACGATGTAGAGGAAGCCGTCCTCGTCGAGGAAGGCGAGGTCGCCGGTGTGCAACCAGCCGTCGCGCCAGGTGCCGGCGGTGGCGGTGGCGTCGTTGAAGTACTCGCGCTCGCGGCCCGGGTTTCGCACGATCAGCTCGCCGATCTCCCGCGCCGGCAGATCGGTGCCGACGAGGTCGACGATGCGGAACTCGGTGGGCGGCATCGGCTTGCCGACCGATCCGACTCGCCGAGCCTGCTCCTCCGGCGGCATGGAGCAGAACGCGGGCCCCGCTTCGGTCATCCCCCACGAGTTCGAGACCATCGCGTTGGGGAGCTTCGCCTGGAGCCGCTGCAGGGTGGCCGGTGACACGGGGGCGCTGCCGATCGGGCACATCGTGATGCTGGACAGATCGACCGTCTCGAAGCGAGGACTGGCGATCAGGAGCTCGGCCATCGCCGGCACCAGGAACGTGGCGGCCGGGCGGCGCTCCTCCACGGCGTCGAACCACTCGTCCACCTCGAAGTGCGGGAGGTAGAGCAGCCGCATGCCCAGCTTCATCGGGTTGTAGGTGGAGGCGATGCCGGCGAAGGTGAACATCGGCGACGAGTGCAACCACCCAGAACCGGTCCAACGCGGGAGTCCGTTCGGCAGCATGGCCACGTTCCGGTGACGGACCACCACGCCCTTGGCGCGCCCGGTCGTGCCCGAGGTGTACATGAGGTCGGCCATGTCGCCCCCATCGACGGAAACCTGGATGGCGGAGTCGTCTGGATCCGTGGCGTCGTCCCAACGGACCAGCCCGTCCCCCGCCGGTCCGGTGGTGACGATGGACCGCAGCTCCGGCAGCCCCTGCTGCGCGGCAACGAGCGTCCGCGTGGTGGTGGCTCCGCTGACTGCGACGATGGCACCCGCGTGGGACAGCACGTGGACCAGCTCGCGCGCGACGAGCCGGGTGCTCGTCGGGACGGCCACGGCGCCGGCCTTGTGCACCGCGGCATACGCGAGGAGGAAGACGGCCCCCTCCTCCGGCGGCACGTGGATCGCCACCCGGTCGCCCCGCTTGACCCCCTGCGCCACCAACCAGCGGGCGAGCTGGTTGGAGCGGCGCTCCCACGCCGCGAAGGTGAGGTCGGTGCCCGCCGAGACGTCGGAGAAGCCGATCTCCTCGGGGTAGGCCTCGGCCATGAGCCGGAGCTGGTCCGGGAGGATCTCGGCCATCAACCCTCCAACGTCTGCGGTCGAAAGCGCTCGGATAGCGGACGAAATCGACCGCAGACGTTGGTCATGGGTCCCGGGGGAGGCCGAGGAGGCGCTCGGCGATGACGTTGCGCTGGATCTCGCTGGTGCCGCCGGCGATCGATGAGGCACCGGTTGCCGAGGAAGCCGAACGTCCACTGAGCGGCGGCGCCGACGGTGGTCGCACCCTCGGGACCGAGCAGTGACAGGCCCAGCTCCTGCGTCCGCTGGTCGTGCTCGACGCCGAGCAGCTTGCGCACGCTGGCCTCCGGCCCGGGACGTTCGCCGGACAGCGCGCGCAGCGTGGCCCGCAGTCCCAGGACCGCGACGGAGTGCGCCTCGCGACGAGGGCACCGAGCCCGTCGAGCAGCAGCGGGTCGTCAGCTTCGAGCAGTCCGGCGTCGATCCGCTCGACCACCAAGCCGAGCAGCGCCTCGATCCCGCCGCCGAACGACGAGCCCGCTGCCCATCGACACCCGCTCGTTGGCCAGCGTGGTGCGGGCGCAGCGGCCAGCCACCGTCGACCTCGCCGATGACGCAGTCGTCGGGCACGAACACGTCGTCGAGGAAGACCTCGTTGAACATGCTCGAGCCCGGTCAGCTCCCGCAGCGGGCGGATGTCGATGCCGGGTGCTCGCATGTCGACGACGAAGTAGGTGATGCCCGAGGTGCTTGGGCGCGGTCGGGTTGGTGCGGACGAGGCAGATGCCCCAGTCCGCCTCGCGTGCCATCGTGGTCCACACCTTCTGGCCGTTGAGCAGCCAACCGCCCATCGGCGCGGGTGGCCGTGGTGGTGAGCGCGGCCAGGTCGGAGCCGGCCTCGGGCTCGCTGAACAGCTGGCACCACGAGATCTCGCCCCGCAGCGTCGGGCGAACCCAGCGCTCCTGCTGCTCGGGCGTGCCGTGCGCGGCGATCGTGGGCAGCCACCCACGCGCCCACCTGGAGGTGGGGCACGCGGATGCGGGCCCGTCGGAGCTCCTCGTCGATCACGAGCTGCTCGACGGCGCCGGCGTCGCGGCCCCACGGCGGCGACCAGTGCGGCACCAGGTAGCCGGCCTCGGCGACCCTGGCCCGCTGCTCCTCCTTCGGGAGCGCACCGACCTCGTCAGCGAACGCCCTGACCTCGGCACGCGTCCGCTCCGCCTCCGCGGGCAGCGCCAGCCGCAGGTGGCGCCGGGTGCCGCCGAACGCGGCACGGGCCACCCGGGCGCGCCACGGCGACGGACCGCCGAGCAGCTGGCGCATCGCCATGGCGCGCCGCAGGTACAGGTGGGCGTCGTGCTCCCACGTGAAGCCGATGCCGCCCAGCACCTGGATGCAGTCCTTGGCCACTGAGGCGAACGCATCCGGGGCGATGGCACCAGCGGCCGCCGTGGCCAGGCCGACCTCGTCGGCGTCGTCGTCGCCGTCGAGGGCCCGCGCGGCGTCCCAGGCCACGCCGCGGGCCTGCTCGGCGGCGACGAGCATGTCGGCGCAGCGGTGCTTCACGGCCTGGAACTGGCCGATGGGACGGCCGAACTGGCGGCGAACGGTGGCGTAGGCCGCCGCGGTGTCGACGCACCACCCGGCCCCGCCCGCGGCATCGGCGGCCATGCAAGCCGCCGCGAAGCCCATCACCCGGGCGCGATCGAGCTCGGGCAGGTGGTCCTCGGTGGTGAGCTCCACGTCGACGAAGGTGAGGTCGGCCAGCCGCCGTGTCGGATCGAGCGACGCGAGCGGCGTCGCCGTGACACGAGCGCGCTCCACGACGTACCAGCGCTCGTCGCCGCCGACCAGCACCGGCACGACGACGAGGCCGGCCAGGCCGCCGCCCAGCACCGGCCCGGTGGTGCCGCGTCGCCACCACCGCATCGCCAGCCATCGTCACCCCGTCGATCGGCGCGCCCAGCGCCACCGCGCCGGTGGCGCCGCCGGACGCGAGCTCCGGAAGGCGCTTGCCGGCCCCACCCCCTGCGTGGATCGCGGCGCTGCTCAGGACGGTGGGCACGCACGGCCCGGGGGCCAGGGCCCGGCCCAGCTCCTCGAGGACGACGGCCAGCTCGGCGATGCCGTAGCCCTGACCACCGACAGCGGCCGGGAGGTGGAGCCCGAGCCAGCCGAGCGCCGTCAGCTCGTCCCAGAACGGCGGCAAGGCCTCGTCCTCCGCGTCCACCGCCGCGCGCACGACGTTCGGCGGGCAACGGTCAGCGGCGAACCGGCGGACGGCGTCCCGCAGCGCGACATGGTCCTCACCGATGGCGATGCTCACGTGCCCGGTCTCCCTTGCCGCGGCCGTCCAACGGCCACGTCACGTTACCCGTCGGCTGGATCTGGCCTCCGACCGAGCACGCCACCGCCGGCTTTGGGACCATGGCGCCATGCTCACCCTCGGTACGACCGTGCTCGGCGTCGACGACTTCCCGCGCGCCAAGCGCTTCTGGATGGACGCCCTCGGCTACGTGCCGCGGGATGCTGGCGGCGACGACTTCGTGGTGCTGGTCCCGCCTGACGGCGGTGGACCGCACCTCGCCCTCGACGTCAGCGAGACCCCGGTGCAGGAGCACCCGCGGGTGCACCTCGACCTCTACGCCGACGACCAGGCGGCTGAGATCGAGCGCCTGCTCGGGCTCGGCGCCGCCGAGGTGGACTGGGACCTGTACCCGGACCGTCCCCACGACTTCATCGTCCTCGCCGACACGGAGGGCAACCGCTTCTGCGTGATCGACAAGCACTTCACGCCTCCCGACGGCGGCGATGAGTCCGGCGCGGCCGCGGCGTCGTAGGGCCATGCCGAAGCTCGGCGTGCACAACCTGGCCATGTCGCTCGACGGCTGCGCAGCCGGCCCGAACCAGTCGCTCGACGAGCCCCTCGGCGACCACGGGCGGGACTTCGACGCCGCCGAGGTGGTCACCTCCCCGGAATCCCAGGTGACCCACGTCCGCCTCGTGCGTCGGTGACAGCGGCTGTCAGGTGTCGGTGGCACGATGATCCGATGACCGCCGAGGAGTTCAAGAACAAGGACCTCAAGGGGTCCCGCTTCACGCACGTAGACCTGAGTGAGACCCACATCCACGACGCCGCCCTGCGCGACGTGCGCATCACCGGCGCCTGGATCCAGGACCTGGTGATCGAGGCCGAGATCGAGGGTTCGCTCTTGGTGAACGGCGTCGACCTGCTGCCCATGCTGGAGGCCGAGCTCAACGCGCGGTACCCAGGCCGCGAGACGATCTTCGCCGTTCGCGAGGGCGATGCCGATGCGTTCCGTGCCGCGTGGGCGATCGACGAGCGGGTGTGGGCGGAGACCGTCGAGCGGGCTCGCCGCCTCCCCGACGAGAAGCTCCACGAGCGCGTCGACGGCGAGTGGTCGTTCATCCAGACGCTGCGGCACCTCGTGTTCGCCACGGACTCGTGGGTGCTCCGGGCGATCCAGGGCCACCCGTTCCCGTACGACGCCCTCGACCTGCCGTTCAGCGAGATGGGCGAGATCGAGGGCGTGCCCAACGACATCGAGGCCCGCCCGTCGCTCGACGAGGTCGTGGCGCTGCGCGCCGACCGCATGGCCATCGTCCGCGACGTGGTCGAGAACCTCACCGACGAGGAGCTGGCGCAGTCCACCGAGCCAGTGGAGCCGGTGGGCTACCCCGAGTCGGAGTCGTTCCCGGTCCGCCGCGCCCTCGGGGCGGTCGTGATCGAGGAGTGGGAGCACCATCTCTTCGCCAACCGCGACCTCGCGGCGCTCGAGTCGAGCCGAACCGCGTCCCGGAGTTGACAGGCAAGCAGATACGTCACGACCGCCGCCGACGGATCGAGTCGAGGGCGCGAAAGGAACGTCTCCGACGTCAGGTCCTCGGCGAGGGCCTTCGCCGGGCACCGATGCAGCAGGTAGCCGAACACTTCGAGGAGCTGCTCATCGTCGACTGCGATCGCGATCTCGACCGGCATGACCCTGTCATCGCTTGCCACACGCGGATTCCGAACGTCGATCCAGGAATTCCTGGTGCGCTGACCCAATCGTGCAGGTACTCGGTCGGAACCTGAGGGGACGGCCGATCGATGCCAGTCAGTCCTCGAGGCTCATGTCGCACGTGTTGCCGGTGAGGGCGAACAGCTCGCAGCTCGTCTCCGTTGCCATGACCCACCGTCCGTCCACCAGCAGTGCGTCTCCGATGTGATCGCGCGGCACGATCGGATCCGGTGAGAGGAACCGGAACCTGACGACGGCGTGCGTGGGACTGACGAACACGACGTCGTCGATCTCCTCTTGGATGCCCTGGACGAGGTCCCAGTAGTCGCCCGCCGCGACGCCGTGGGCCGAGTTGAGCCAGACCGCCGGCCGCTCGTTGAGCGGGGCACGCTCCTCGGCCGGGATCGAGGTGTCGAAGATGGCCAGGAACGCATCCCGGATCTCCTGCTCCGCCGCGGCTGCATCCGCCGGCTGCTCTCCGGGCTCGGGAAGGCCGAGCCGGCTCTCCAGCGGCCGAACCGCGTCCCCCGGCCCGGGCGGTCGGTAGGCGATGCCCGTGGACAGCTCGCCGTCGGCGGAGGACAGCGGGCCCCATCCGATGAGGACGCCCTGGCCGCCGATGAGCTCGAGGTGCGCCCCAAGCGGTGGTGCGCTCTCGCCGAGCTCCCGCCACGTTCCGGTCTCGGGGTCCAGCGCCCACGGCGCCGGTCGCTGCAACGGGCCGTACGGCGAGTCCGAGCCTTGGATCCAGAAGAGCGCCTCGTCACCAATCCACATCCCTTGGTCCGCGTACGCTCGCCCCAACCCCGCCTGGATCACGGTGCCGTAGATCTCCGGGTCGCCCGGGTGACCGGGCAGGGTCCCGGTGATCGTCCCCGTGCGGTCGAGCATCGTCACCGGCGCACCGAGCTCCGTCGGCAGGGCCACCACGGAGCGAACCTCTCCGTCGCCATCAGGGACAGCGACCAGGTAGGCGTAGCGCTTGTCGTCGACGGTCTGCCACTCGTCGGCGCCCGGGTCGTACCGCACGAGCGAGGACGGACCTGTGGGGCCGTTCGCGTCCTGCGTGGCCATGAGGGCGGCCTGGCCGGCCCACATCAGGCTCCCAGGGGAGTTGTCCGGCGGATCAGCGAGCGGACGCCACTCGTTCGTGTCCGGGCTGTACGCGGCTGCCTTGGGGACGGTGATCCCGCCGACGACGACGAGCTCGTCGCCCGTCCACACGGCTTCGGCTCCACTCGCTACAACGATCGGCGCGTCGGGCAGCCGTCGCCAGGTGTCGGTCGACGGGTTGTAGGCGGCGCCGTCTTGCACGGGCTCCTCGGAGAGGACGGCACCCTCGTGGTAGCCGCCCACCACGAGCATCTCACTCCCCGTCCATGCGACCTGCGGCAGGGAGCGCGCGTCGATGGGGGCCTGGGCGATGACCCGCCACTCGCCCGTGGTCGGGTCGAACGCGGCGCCGTCGTCGAGTGGTCCGGTGGTCCCCCAGCCGCCCCACACGATCATCTCGCGGCCCGACCACACCAGGGCCGGGGTGTCACGGGGGCCGAGGGGCCCCGGCGGGAGCTCCACCGTGGAACCAGGCTGGAGGTCAGCGATGACCAGCGGGGCGGTGTCCATGTCGTGGTCATCGTCACGGTTCTCGATCACGGCGACGGTCGCGACCGCGAGCAGGACGACCGCGGCCGCCACGGCAACGAGCTTCCGCGGCGAGCGCCGACGGTGCTGGTCGACGGCCAGTGGGCGTGTTGGGGGGACCGGTGGTCCGTTCGGGTTGACCAGCCGGGCGCGCTCGGCGTCCTCGTGGAGCGCGTCGCGCAGGCGCTGCTCGAGGTCAGTGGTCATCGGGGAGTTCCTTCCTCAACCGTTCCAGTGCCCGGGAGGTGATGGACCTGACCGTCGCGGGCCGCACGCCGACGATCTCGGCGATCGCCTCCTCCCGCAGGTCGGCCCAGAAGCGCAGCACGAGGACTGCGCGCTGCTTGTACGGCAGCCGGCCGACGGCATCGAGCAGCTCGTCGGGCTTGTCGGTCGACGACACCTCGGTGATCACCCGGAGCCGACGCCACCCGGCGTCAGCGCGACCCGCCGAGCGGGCTCGGTCGCGGCATCCGTTCACGATGGCGGTCCGCAGGTACGCGGTGCGATGCGCGACCGTGTCGAGGCGGGGTCGCAGCCGCATGAACGCGTCCTGCACGACGTCCTCGGCGGCGGCGTGGTCGTGCGTCAGCAACCACGCCAGCCGTACTGCGCCCGGGTACGCATCCCGGTAGAAGGCCGCGAAGTCGTCGTCCACCCGAGCACCGATCCTGCCATCCACGGGCACGAGACGTGCTTCCACGCCTCCTTAGACGCCGCGGTGTGCCGTTCCGTGGCGCCATCGATGCAAGAAGTTCTCTGCCACGGAACGCAACGCCGCGGCGTCTAGAGAGCCGGTCATCACCACTCCGGGAGGACATCGACATGCGACGAACCATGATCCGGCAGCTTCCGATCTCGCTGCTGTGCGCCAGCGCGCTCCTGTTCGGAGCCTTCGGCTGCAGCGACGACGACGACACCAGCTCCGCGGACGAGCCCTCATCGACGACCTCGTCGACGACGACCTCGACGACCGAGCGCGCTCGGCCGTGGGACATCCGGGACTTCGGCTTCGACGACGAGCTCGAGCCCGGCACCTACTTCATCGACCCCGACGACGACCCCTCCACACCGCTCAGGGTGACGTTCGAGATCGCCGCCGAAGGCTGGTCGGGGGGGATCGGAGGACCGGCCAAGTTCAGCACCGGGGGCCACACCGGGCTGGGCATGGTCGCCGTGGACAACGTGGCCGCGGCTGCGTGCGAGGGCCCTGCTCCCCAGGACCCGGTCGTCGGGCCCACCGTCGCCGACCTCGCCACCGCGCTGAGCGAGCTCTCCCCGTTCGAGCTGACCGAGCCGCCGACCGACGTGACGCTGCTCGGCTACCAGGGGAAGCACCTGAAGATCACGGTGCCCGACCTGGAGGTGGCGGGCTCCGGGGACACCGCCGAGTACGCGGACTGCGTCAACGGGAACCTCTACAGCTGGATCCAATCCGGCGCTGATGAGCCCTTCTTCGGGTACAACGCGGAGCCGGGGCGGTACGACGAGTACTGGATCCTCGACGTGGACGGCACGCGCCTCATGATCTCGATCAACTCATCGCCTGCAATGCCCTCGGAGGACCTTGCAGAGGCGCAAGCCATCATCGACTCGATCGAGTTCGAGACCTGACCCGGCGGTTGGCGAACTCTCAGCACGAACGAACCCGGTCGAGCAGGAAGACCGCGTGCGACCATCTCCCGATGGCGAGCAACGACCGCGGCTACTTCGTCCCGACCGACGAGGGGCTCGCGCCCGTGCCCGAGGCGAGCAGCCCGTGGTCACCCGACATGCTGCACGGCCGCCTGCTCGCCGGCCTCGCCGCCCGAGGAGTCGAGCAGCACCCGGATGTCGACCCCGACCTGCGCCTCGCTCGCCTCACCGTCGACATGTACCGGTTCCCGCCGATGGCGCCCCACCGGGTCACCGCCCGCGTCGTGCGCCAGGGCCGCCGGGTCGGGGTGCTCGACGTGTCTGTCACCACAGGTGGCAACGAGGTGGCCCGCGCCAGCGCGCTGCTGCTGCGCCCCGGCCCGCCACCCGCAACCACGGCGTGGCGCGCACCCGAGTGGGACGTCCCTGGTCCCGACGAGCTGCCCGCGCTGCCGGCTCCCGACGGAAGCGAGCCGACACCGGGCGAGTGGGAGATCCGGCCCGTCAACCCCGGCGGGTTCTGGAGTGACGAGCGGAAGCAGGTGTGGTCGCGCGACAACCGGCCGCTCGTCGCCGGCGAGCCGCTCACGCCGCTCGTGCGGGCCGCGCTGTCCGCTGACCTGCCCAACCCGCTGGCCAACGCCGGCGCCGCGGGCTTGTCGTTCATCAACGCCGACCTCACCCTCTTCCTGGCCCGCCCGCCGGGATCGGACTGGATCGGCCTCGAGGTCGCCGACCACGTCGCCGCCGACGGGCTGGCGATCGGCACCTGCACGCTCTACGACCTCGCCGGCCCCATCGGCTGGTCGAGCGTGTGCGCGGTCGCCAACCAGGTGATGGGCTCCACCTCCTGAGCGTCGGCCGTCAGCGGTCAGGCCGGCGGCATCACGGTGGTCAGGGCCGGCCATGGTGGCCCTTGTCGGATGGCATCGAGGAGGTCGTGCGCCGCTCGTTGCGAGGTCGAACTCGACCGGCCCCCGACAACACGTCTCGAGGTCGACCTCGAACGGGGCGGTGCGGTTCCCCGCCTGCGCCACTCGGGCCAGGACGTCACAGGGCAGGAGGCGGAGCGTGAGCCTGTTCGAGTCGCGCAGGACGATGGCGTCATCGACCGCAAGATCGAGCGCGGCGGCGATCGATGTGGCCGCACCGATCGCCCGCGGTAGCTCGGATGCCTGCATCGGCACAGCGTCGCACCCTCCCGCTGCACCGGCGGCACGAGAAGCGCGCACCCGCGCCGCCTAGAGCGCGTCGTCAGCTGGAGGCGGCTGCACGCGCGCGTGGCCTCGGCGGAGGTCGCGCAGCAAGCCGATCTCCGCGCCGTGGTGCGTGTGCTCGACGACCATCGTCGAGATCAAGCGGTGCAGCGGACGAGGAGGGCCGAAGTAGGCGGGACGGAGCTCGGCCAGCTCGGCGTCGTCGAGGACGTCCACCTTGGCGCCGAGGCGGTCCTGCGCCGCGCAGAGCCAGGCGACCAGCCCGTCGCGGGTTCCCGGCACGTCGAAGTGGAGGAGGTCAAGGTGGTCCTCGTCGAACGCATAGCTCCGGTAGACGTCCGTCCACGCGGCCAGGTGGGCCAGCCGCCAGGCGATGGTCGTGAGCGGCAGCGGGTCCGGCGGCGGCCAGGCGTCCTCGCACACCCACTCCCCCGTGCCCCACGCCATGCCGGCGTCCTCACGGCGCCGCACGGACCAGCCCGGGCCGGCTGGTGCCCAGAAGCAGTCCTCCTCGTCAACGTCCTCGAGGAGCCACCGCAGCCTCTCGAAGGACGTCCTCAGCATCGAGCTGAGCAGCTGCGTGGCGAGCTCCATCGCCGCAGTCTGGCCGCGCCACGGGAGGCACACGGCGGCCCGATCGCGGGGGCGGTGATCGTGATAAACGAAACACTTGCGTTTCGGAACGAGATGGTCCAGTATCTCTCTTGGAAACGGAACCGATCCGTTTCGAAAGGAGCGCTGTGCCATGTCTGCCACCCGCAACCCCGAGGATCGGAGGTGGCTGGCGCTGGGAGTCCTGTGCCTGAGCCTGCTGCTGGTCGTCCTCGACAACACGATCCTCAACGTCGCCCTGCCCACGCTCGTCCACGACCTCGACGCGTCGACCAGCGACCTGCAGTGGATCGTCGACTCCTACGTCCTCGTGTTCGCCGGGCTGCTCCTCTCCGCCGGGAGCCTCGGTGACCGCTACGGGCGCCGCCGCTCGCTCTTCGCAGGGATGGCGATCTTCGGCATCGGCTCGGTGCTGGCCGCCTTCTCCGGCAGCTCCGCCACCCTGATCGCCACCCGGGCCTTCATGGGCCTCGGGGCGGCGTTCGTGATGCCGGCCACCCTGTCGATCATCACCAACCTGTTCACCGATCCCAAGGAGCGGGCGCGGGCCATCGCCGCCTGGGCCGGCGTCGCCGGGCTCGGCGTCGCCATCGGTCCGATCACGGGCGGCTGGTTGCTCGAGCACTTCTGGTGGGGATCGGTGTTCCTGGTGAACGTGCCGTTCATCGTCCTGGCCCTCGTGGCCGGCCACCGGCTCCTGCCGGAGTCACGCGATCCCGAGCAGCCCCGCCTCGACTTCGCCGGCGCCGGCCTGTCCATCGTCGGCCTGACCGCGCTGGTCTGGACGCTCATCGAAGCACCGCACCACGGCTGGACCGATGCCGTCACCCTCGGCGGGCTCGCCGCCGCGGCGGCCGTGCTCGGCGCCTTCATCACCTGGGAGCGCCGCACCGACCACCCGATGCTCGACCTCGGGTTCTTCGCCGACCCGCGCTTCAGCGTCGGCACCGGGTCGATCACCCTGGTGATGTTCGCCATGTTCGGCTCGCTGTTCGTGCTGACCCAGCTGCTGCAGTTCGTGTTCGGCTACACCGCACTTCAGGCGGGCGTGCGGATGCTGCCGATCGCCGCCACGATGATGGTGGTCGCCCCCTCCAGCGCCAAGCTGGTCGAGCGGGTCGGGACGAAGCTGGTCGTGGGCACCGGGATGGCGATCGTCGCCGTCGGGCTGGTGCTCACCAGTGGCCTCGATCCAGTCGATGGCTACGGCCCCGTGGCCTTCGCCATGGTCGTGCTCGCCATGGGCATGGCCCTGGTGATGGCCCCGGCGACCGAAGCGATCATGGGCTCCCTGCCGCCGGCCAAGGCCGGCGTCGGTTCGGCCGTGAACGACACCACCCGCGAGCTGGGCGGCGCCCTCGGCGTAGCCGTGCTCGGCAGCCTCCTGTCGTCCGCCTACGCCACCAACGTGGCCGCCGGCCTCGACGGCACACCGGCCCCCGCCGAGGTGAAGGCGGCCGCCGGCGAGTCGCTCGGCGTGGCCATCTCGGTGGCCAACCAGATCGGTGGCGAAGCCGGTCAGCGCCTCACGGCCGTCGCCCAGGCCGGCTTCCTCGACGCCATGAGCACCGCCCTGCTCGTGGCGGCGGCGGTGGCCGGGGTCGGGTCGATCCTCACCTACGTGTTCCTTCCGTCCCGTGCGAAGGCAACCGTGGCCGAGCCCGCGGAGCTGGATCCGGCTCTCGACCTCGCCCCGGATGCCATGCTCGAAGCGGCATGAGCAGCACCGCGGCCAGTGACGATCGTCGACTCGGGCGTCCCCGTGACGCTCGGGTCGACGGCGCGGTGATGGAGGCCGCGCGATCCCTGCTCGCCGAGAAGGGCTTCGCCGGCACCACCGTCGAGGCCATCGCCAGTCGCGCCGGCGTCGGCAAGGCCACCATCTACCGCCGGTGGCCCACCCGGGAGGCGCTCCTCCTCGCCGTCACCACCGCCGACCTCCCCGACATCCCCACCCCCGACACGGGCGACCTGCGCCAGGACCTGGTGCTCATCTTCACGACGCTGGCCGAGCAGATCCGAGTGGCCGGTCCGGCGTCCTACCTCGGCGACCTGATCGGCGAGTCCACCCGCAACTCGGCCATGCGCCAGGACTTCCAGGCCATGATCCAGCAGCGCCGCTCGCTGTGTGCCGGCGTCGTCGCCCAGGCCCGCAAGCGCGGGGACGTCCGCAAGAGCATCGACCCCGATCTCGTGCTCGACCTGATCGCCGGGTCGATCTTCTACCGCAAGCTCTTCTCCGACGAAGAGGCCGACGCCGCCTACGTCGAGCAAGCCATCGATGCGGTCCTCGACGGCATCCTCGTCGACTGACCTCTCCATCACAGGACGCAAACCTGCGACGCAGACGCGTTGCCGGCCGCGGCCACCACGACAAGGATCTCCTGTCGTGGCGGACCGCATCGAGCTCCGGAGTGCGCGCGTCGACGACGTGGCCTCGCTCGTGGACATCCAGTTCCGGTCGCCCTCGAAGGAGGCCGTTGCGATGGCCGGGTCGGTCGCCGCGGCCAAGCGCTTCCAGTCCAGCTTGCTGGCGCAGGGCCTTGCTTGCGGCACGGCTGAGGTGATCGTCCTCGGGATCGACGGCACCCCCGTAGGGTTCGCCGAGCTCGCGACGGGCGGCGACGTCCCTTCGCTCGGCGTCGTGGCACGGTGCGCGGTGAACGCGATGGGCCTTCGCGGCACGCTTGTCGCGGGGTGGCGGTCGCGGGGCCGGGCGGCCGTCGACATGAAGCCCGCCCAGGACGGCATCCACCTCGTCGAGCTCCAGGTCGACCCTGAGCACCGAAGCCAGGGCCTGGGCGTCCGGTTGCTCGCGGAGGTCGAGCGGGTCGCGGTTGAACGAGCGGCGACGACCGTGTCGCTGACGACAGCCATCGACAACCCTGCGCGCAGGCTGTACGAACGAGCCGGCTTCCGTGTCGAGGCCGAGAAGCGACATCCTCGCTACGAAGCGATCACCGGCAGCCCCGGCCGGGTGCTGATGGTCAAGAGGCTCGCGAGCGAGCCTCTCGCGTGACACCGACGCTCGTCGCGGCCCGCTCCCGCGACGAGCCCGGTCACTCCACGAGCCGATCGAGCAGCCAGGTCGGCCCGACGACCTCGGCGGCGACCGCCCGGACCCGATCGGCCAGCTCGCGGTCGGCGGTGACCACGGAGGTGCACGATCTCGGGCTCGAGTGGTCCGAGTGGTCCGAGTGGTCCGAGTGCGGCCCTCATGCAGGACCCGTTCGGCAACGGGTTCTACCTCATCGGACATCCGCTCGACTGACCTGTGGCCGGCTCAGCGCGGGGCGAGGCGGTAGCGCGCTGCTACCCCTTGCCGTCGTCGCCCCAGTCGACGACGAGCGCGGCCACGGGCTCGGCGATGCCCTTGAGCTCGAGTGTGCGCTCGCCGGCCACGGGAATCGCCTGACCGCAGCTGGCGACCAGGTCGGCGCTGACGAGCACCTCGTCGCCGCCGGCCGCCGCGGAGATGCGGGCGGCCCGGTTGACCGCCGAGCCGAAGTAGTCCTCGTCGCGCGCGGTGGCCTCGCCGGCGTGGAGCCCGATGCGCACCGTGGGGGCGAAGCCGTGCTCGGCACGATGGCGGGCGAGGGCCCGTTGGATCGCCGCCGCGCACGCGATGCCATCGTCGGGCTGGCCGAACGCGACGAAGAACCCGTCACCGCCGTGCTTCACCTCCTCGCCCCGCCAGCGCGCGAACTCGGCGCGCAAGGTGCGGTCGTGCCAATGCAGCAGCTGCTCCCAGGCGACGTCACCCATCGCCTCGGCCAGACGGGTCGACTCCACGATGTCGGAGAAGAGGAACGTGCGGAGGGTCCGCGTGGCGGGCTCGGGTCGGGCCGGCGCGATGTCGAGGTCGACGACGGCGCCGATCTCCTCCACGGAGCGAGCCGCGGCCTTGATCTCGATGCGGGCACTGGCGTCGTCGCCGTCGGCCAACAGGGCCCGAGCGAGCCGCACCCGCGCCTCGGCCGCTTCGTAGGGAGCGTCGACCTCGCACCAGGTGCGGACGCCCTGCTGCAGCGAGGCGACCGCGGCCTCGGTGTCGCCGCGGTGGAGGGCCAGCTCGCCGCGTGCCACGGCGGCGGCGGCCGCCGGTCCGGGGGTGCCCAGCCGGCGGGCCAGCTCCTCGAGCTCGGCGACGCTCTCGCTGGCCGCATCCTCGGCGCCCACGGCCAGGCAGGCGCGCACGTGCACCGGCAGCACAAAGACCCGGCGCTCCCGCGCGAGGAAGCCCTGGTCGGCGAGTGCCCGGGTGAGGCTGCGCACCGCGGCCGGCGCGTCGCCCTGGGCGAGGAGCAGGCGGCCCCGGCCGGGCTGGCCGTCGTCACCGAAGGCCACGGCCTGCGCGAGCGCCTCCTCGGCGCCGGCCAGGTCGCCGCGTCGCACCCTGATCTCCACCAGCTCGCTATAGCCCCACCCGGCGCTCCAGCGGTTGACCGCTCGCAGCTCCTCGCAGGCCCGCTGCACGCGCTCCTCGGCCTGGGCCAGCTGACCGTGGAGGCGGTCGATCTCCCCCTGGTGGAAGCGACAGAGCCCCGTGTACCCGGTGATCGACTCCCGCTCGCAGTAGCGAGTCGACATGGTCGTCCACTCCGTCGCCCGCCCCCAGTCGCACAGGGCGCGACAGATCGAGATCACCGCGCAGTACACGTAGCCGGCGTGGATCGGCTCCACGCCCGGCCGCATCGCCAGCGCGGCGGCCTCGTCGACGAGCGGGAGCACCTCGCTCGGGTCGCCGTCGGCGACCGCCACGTGAGCCAGGCCCTGCACCGCCATCGCCTCCATGCCGGGGCTGCCGACCCGGCGAGCGATCGCCCGCGCCTCCAGGAGCGACGCCCGCGCCCCCTCGCCGTCGCCCTCGCCCATCTGGGCGAAGGCGAACGACCACATCGCCTGCGCGTGCTCGGGGCACTCGGGCTCGCCCTCGAGGAGCTCCGTGGCGCGCAGGAAGCAGGTGACCGCCACCGACTCGTCGAGCATCTGCACGTGCTGGCGCGCCTGCTCCAGGGCCATGCGAGCGGCGGCCGCCCGCGCACCGGCGGCGCCGAAGGCCACCTCGGCCCGCTCGAGCGCGTTCAGGAACCCGGCCTCGTCGGCCGTCCAGCGGCACGACCAGGCCAGCCGCTCGAGATCGTCGGCCTCGAGGGCCTGCCCCGCGTCGGCATCGAGCAGCGCCGACCGAGCCAAGGTCCAGTCGTTCTGGGCGTAGGCGGAGCGGGCGGCTTCGAGGAGCGCATCTCGCTCAGGCACGCCCATCAGTCTGTCACGCCCCGCGGGGCCGCCGGACGTGTGGGCCGACCTCTCAAGGAGATGGACGGGGGCACGTCGATCCCGAGCAGCTCGCACAGGGGAGTCCGCAGCATCTGCCGCCACCTCCGGTCGCGTGGACGCGGAGCGCACTCTGCGGTCGATCGACGATCTCGGTGTCGCGCTCGTCGGTGGCCGAACACGGTGACACGGGCGTCAGATACGGTCTCGCGCCATGCAGGTCGACGGTGCCAACGTCCTCGTCACCGGTGCGTCGTCGGGCATCGGCGCCGCCCTCGCTCCCCTCCTCGCCGAGCGGGGCGCCACCGTGGCCATCGTCGCCCGGCGAGCCGATCGACTCGCCGAGGTGCTCGAGCGATGCCAGCAGCACGCACCCGCGTCACGCCTCTACGTGACCGACCTGGGAGACACGGATGCGGCCGAGGCGCTGGTCTTCCAGGTGTGGGACGACATGGGCGGGCTCGACGTCCTCGTGAACAACGCCGCCATCCCCAAGCGCCGCCTGGTGCAGGCGCTCACGCTCGACGAGGTGCGCGAGACGATGCGGGTGAACTTCGAGTCGCCCGTGCGGATGACGTTGGCCGTCCTCCCCCGGATGCTCGAGCGGGACCGCGGGGTGATCGTCAACGTCGGGAGCTTCGGCGGCCGGGTCGGCATCCCCGGCGAGGCGGCGTACTGCGCGTCGAAGTTCGCGCTGTCCGGCTGGAGCGAGTCCATGGCCATCGACCTCTGGCACACCGGGGTCGACGTCCGGTTGATCCTGCCCGGGGCCATCGCCACCGAGATCTGGGACCAGCCTGGCAACGACGCTCCGCTCTACCAGGGCGACCTCGAGCCCACCGAGGACGTGGCCGCCGGCATCGTCGCCGCCATCGAGGGGGCGGCCTTCGAGGCCTACCTGCCCGACATGAAGGCGCTCGTCGAGTACAAGACGAGCGCGATCGACGACTTCATGGCGGGCACGGTCGCCTTCGCCGACGAGCAACGAGCGTCGCGCGAGCCCTAGGCGGGGTGCGGCGTGAGCAGGTCGAGGACGTTGTCGCGCATGATGGCGCGGGTCTCGTCCTCGGTGAAGGTGGGGATGTCCTTGACGAAGTGGGTCGGCTCTGGGAGCCCCTCGGTGTGGGGAAAGTCGGAGCCGAACAGCAGTCGGTCGATGCCGACCGCGTCCTTGAGCATCGCCATGTCGTCCTCGTAGTACGGGGCGACCCACACGTGGCGCGTGAACTGGTCGACGGGGTGCTCCTGGAAGGAGTAGGGCATCTTGCCCCTGGCGTCGCTCAGGTTGCGGAGGAGGTCGGGCACCCACATCGCACCGTTCTCGATCGATGCCAGGCGGAGGTTCGGGAACCGCTCGAGCACGCCGTGGCAGATGAGGGCGGCGAACGTGTCGGAGATGCTGCGGTCCTGGAAGGCGACCAGCGGGAACGCCGCGTGCTTGAAGGCCGTGAACCCGCCCTCACCGCCCTCGCTCCCCGTGCGCCAGAGCTTGCCGTACTGCGACACGCCGCTGAGACCGGCGTGGAGGGCCAGCGGGATGCCGGCCTCGTTGATCTGCGCCCACAGCGGATCGAACCTCGGGTGGCCCGGTGAGACGTAGCCGTCACCGTCGGGCACGGGGCCGGGGGTCATCACGAGGATCCGGGCGCCGGCCTCGAGCACACGATGGACTTCGGCCGCGGCCAGGTCGGGATCGGCCAGGGTGATCATGGGCGCCGCGTACAGACGACCGTCGCCGCGGTCGAAGCCCCAGTCCTCGTCGAGCCACCGGTTGAACGCGGCGAAGGCAGCGTGCAGCGCCGGCACGTCGTGCTTGAGCGCCTCCTGCATGCCGACCCCGAGCGTGGGGAACAGCAGTGCGCCATCCAAGCCCTGCTGGTCGAGCAGCTGCAGGCGGGCGTCGCGATCGCGGTACCCCGGATGGTCAGCGATCGGCTCGAGCTCGCCGAACATCGTCTTGAGATCGATGCCCTCGTCGTTGCGACCGCGGAAGTAGTCCTCGAGGCTCCCCGGCTTCGCGATCGGATCGAAGGTCGGGTTGGGGATGAACTTGTTGACCCTGCCCCCCACCACGAGCCGCCGCTTGCCGTTGATCTCCGCCCACTGCATGCACCGCTTGGCCATCGCGGGGTCGATGAACCGGGTGAAGGCGTCCTCCGCCTCGTAGTAGTGGTTGTCGGCGTCGAAGGGGCGGAAGCCGAGATCTGGCATGGCCGGATCGTACCTGCCGACCGGTGCTTCTGACAGTGGCGTCAGGTCTGGTCAGCGGCCCCGGTGCGAAGGTCGGACCCCGCCCGCCGGCGCGCCCCGTAGGTTTCCACCCGTGGATGGCGGACCGAGGGTTGCGATCGTCACCGGCGGCAGCAGCGGCATCGGCTTCGGCGTGGGCCGGTTGCTCGTGGAGTGGGGCTACGACGTCGTCCTCACGGCTCGCACCGAGGCGAAGCTCCGTGAGGCGGCGGCGTCGATCGGGGCTCGATGGCGAGCCGGCGACAGCGCCGATCCGACTGCGTTCGCGGCCGTGGTGGCTGAGGCGGGTCACGTCGACCTGCTGGTGCACGCCGCCGGCGTGATGGCGGGCACCTTCGTTCGCAAGGAGTCGTTGGACACGTTCGAGTCCGTGCTGCGGGCCAACCTCACGTCGGCCTTCGTGGCCGCACGTGGGGTGCTGCCGGTCATGGCGGCCGGCGGTCGCCTGGTGTTCCTGTCGTCCAGCTCGGCCCATGCGCCCCAGCCGGGGCGGTCGGCCTACTCGGCCTCGAAGGCGGGTCTGAACGCCTTCGCCGCCGCCTTGGGCAAGGAGGTCGAGCGAGACGGCATCAGCGTGCACGTCGTCACCACCGGCCCGGTGGCCACCCCCATGCTCGACGACGTGCACTTCCCGATGCGCACCCTCGGGGTGGACGAGGTGGCCGAGACCATCGTGTGGCTCGACTCGCTTCCCGGCAACGTCGTCCTGCCGGAGATCGAGGTGTCCTCCGTCGACAGCGGCCCGTTCGCGCCGGAGCCCTTCGTCCCCGAGGCCGCCCGGGAGCTCGGCCGCACCGAGCTCCCCGAGGCCTGACCACCGACGCGAGGATCGCGATCCAGGGTCAACAGCGGTAGACGCGCTCGGCGTTGGCGGCGAAGAGCTGATCGCGTGCCGCGTCGTCGAGCCCCGCCGTGACGGCGGCGAACGTGGAGTAGAGCTCGTCGAAGGTGCCGTGCATGCCGTCGACGGGGAAGTTGCTCGCGAACATGCACCGGTCGACCCCGAACGTGTCGATGGCGTGCTCGATCCAGGGTGCGAACGCATCGACCTGCATCGACCGGAGCGGCATCGCCAGCCCCGAGAGCTTGCAGACGACGTGGTCACCGAGCCCGGCGAGGGCGTCGATGCCCACCCTCCACAGCGCGTGCTCCTCGTCCGAGCCGGAGCGGGGCCAGCCGGTGTGCTCGACGACGACGACCAGCTCGTCGAACGACGCCAGTCCCGCGGCGGCCGGCGCCGAGCTGGTCGGGGTGGGCCATCAGCTCGAACACCAGGCCCCGCTCCTGCAGGGCGCCGAGCACGTCGTCCGCCGGGAGGGGACCGTCGGAGGCCCCCATCGGGCGGACCCCCCGAAAGCGGGACGCGGCCATCTGCCGGTCGAGCAGCGCCACGGCCTCGGCCACCGATCCCGTCGGCGGGAGGCCACCGATGATGGCGTCCGGGTGGCCGTCGACGTCGGCCCGGTGGTCGAGCTCGAGGGTCTCCTCGATCGAGTGGCTGCCCGTGGCGGCGGCCACGTTCACCAGCTTCTCGACGTTCCACCCCGCCGCCTCCTCCATGTAGATGGGCACGTCGAAGCGGCGCGCCATCCCGGAGACGTCGCCCATGTCCAGCTGCGTGCCGTCCGGACAGGTACGGGTACCAGTCGGTGCGGGCTGGATCCCACAGGTGCACGTGGGCGTCCACCACCCGGGCGGGTCGGGGGGTCACGGGGCCTCCCCAGGCGCGCCGACGATGCTCCGGAGCGTGCCGTCGAGCCAGTCGGGGACGGCCGGGCCGCCGAAGGTGATGCTGCCGCTCGGGCGCGGGTGGCTGCGGAGACCGACCCAGCCGGCACCGGCCACCAGCTCGGCACCCGACGAGCGCCGGCGCCTCGGGGCTGCAGAGCAGGTGGGCCACGAGCTCGCCGGTCGCCTGCCCGCGGCCGCCGTACGCTGCCTCCACGCTGACGGCGAAGGCCGCGACGCGCTCGCCGGTGGCGCCTCCGCCCGGCCCGGGCGAGCTGCGCCGACGCCTGGGCCCGGCTGCGGCCGCCGGCGCGTCGTGGCGTCGGTGAGCGTCACCAGCCGGACCGGACGGTCGGCCCCGATGGCGTGGTCGGCCACGGCCCGGGCCCAGCCGGCGTCGGCGTGGATGTGCTCCACGATGCCGGCGTGCTCGGCGAGCACCCGCTCCCAGTCGCTCGTCGATCCGGTCGCCGAACCCACGCCCGTCCAGGGCGACGACGACGGCGTCGAGCGGACCGACGCGCTCGACGGTCGACGCCAGCGCTTCGGCGGCACCGCCGAAGCCGGAGGCGACGTCCGCGACGGCGATCGTGCTGGCATGTCACGGCCCGGGCCTCGAGCGCGGCCGTCGACGGCGGCCGCCACCTCCGGGTCGGTCAGCGACGATGGCGCACGAGCGCACGGCCGCCGGCGGGAGGTCGCCGCCGATCGGCTCGTCGAAGATCGCCGCCGAACCGGGGGTTGCTCCCGCCGCTGCTCGCCTGCTGAGCCTCGGCCGGCGCCAGCGCGCCAGCGGCGACGGCCTCGAGCACGTGCGCCAGCGAGGCCACGTCGTCGGTGCGCACCACCTCGAGCAGCCGCGGTTCGTCGATCACGGCCACCTCGGACCCTCCGGCGAAGAGCACCTGGCCGCGGCACCAGGTGAAGTCCTCGCCCACGAGGTGGGCGCCGAACGGTCCGAGCTCGTCGGGGTCGGGCATCGAGCCGAGCGAGAGCCCGCCCGTGGCCGACGAGCCCGATCCGCCCGCGCCCTCGCGTTGGGCGCGACCGAGCGCCGCGGTGACCATCCGGGTCACGGCGATCGGTGACATGGCGTTGACGACGACGCCGGGCGGCGCGTGCCGGCCCAGCTGCCAGGTGAGCGAGGCCACCGCCCGCTTGGCGCACCCGTACGCGCCGGTGTCGGCCGGCGCGCCAGCCCGAGCCCGAGGTGACACCGAGGATGCGACCGTGTCCGGCGGCGGACATGATCGGCAGCGCGGCGACGAGGATGTTGAGGTAGCCGTCGAGGTGGACGCGCGAGCACGCCGAGCCAGTCCTCCTCGCGGCCCTTGGCGAAGCTGGTCGGGCGGCTGATGCCGGCGACGTTGACCACGGCGTCGAGTCGGCCGACTCGTCGACCAGCTCCGTCGAACAGGCCGCGGACCGCGTCGCCGTCGGTCACCGAGACCGACGAGGCACGGGCCGACCCACCGGCGGCGACGATGCGCCCGGCGGTGGTCTCCTCTGGGGTCGGGAGCTGCTCGGTGCCGTCGAGGGACACGAGCGGGTCCATGGTGACGACGAACGCGCCCTCGCGGCCGAGCTCCTCGGCGATCGCAGCCCCGATCCCGCCACCCCCACCGGTGACGACGACGACCCGTTGACCGTCGCGCGGGACTGCGTCACCCGTCACGATGCGACGAACCGGACGTCGAGCTCCAAGCCCTCGCAGTCGCCCCGCTCGAGCCACTGCCCGCAGCAGGTCGCGATACCCGAAGTAGTCACCCAGGCCCCGGCCGTAGTTGCCGTTGCGCGGGTTCAACGACTCCGGGTGGCCCTCGTGGTTGATGCGGGACGGCGTGCAGGCGGACATGACCCGGCTGGCGTCGACGAAGGAGTCGACGATCTTCTGGCTCCAGCGCTCCTCGGCCTCGGCGCTCACGTCGAACACCTGCACGCCCTCGCTCGCTCGAGGATGCTCGACGGCGCCGCCGACGAACTCGGCCCCGAGCACGGCGAGCTGGGTGTAGTTGACGGTGACGACGGCCTGCTGCCCCGGCGCCGGCATCACGAACAGGTTCGGGAAGCCACGACTCATCATCCCGAAGAGGCTGGCGGCGCCGTCGGCCCACTTCTCGGCCAGGCTGATGCCACCCCGGCCGACGATGTCGTGGCCGGCGCGACGGAACAGCGGCGTGAGCTCGGCCTCGAAGCCCGTGCCGTAGATCGAGGACAGTCGACCTCGTACTGGCTGGCCGTCCACCACCGGGCCCTGCTCGGTCACCCGGTCGATGCCCGCCGGGGCAGTCGACGAGGGTGACGTTGGGGTTGTTGAACGCCTGCGAGGTACTCGTCGTGGAAGCAGGGGCGCTTGCACAGGTACCGGTAGTACGGCTTGAGGATCTCGGCGGTGGCGGGATCGGTCACGAGCTCCTCGACGCGCCGCCGGTGCTCCTCCATGATCCCGTAGTCGACCTCCTCGGCGCTCCGGAGGTACTCCTCGACGGTCATGCCCTTCGACCGGGGTGGGTTGTGGACGGCCGCGAAGTGGTGCGTCCACCCGTCGTCGACGAGGTCCTCGTCCACGGGCTGGCCGAGCATGACGGCCTGGAAGTTGTCCATCCGGGCCTGCTGCCAGCCGGGCTGCAACCCGGCCGCGAACTCCGGCTCGGTCGGTCGGTTGCCCCGCACGCCGATGGCGGACGGCGTGCGCTGGAACACGTAGACGTGCTGGGCCGCCTCCGCCAGCGGCGGCAGGCACTGGATGCCGGTGGCCCCGGTGCCGATGAGGCCGACGACCTTGTCGCCCGAGCTCGGTGAGCGGCTCGCCCGGGCCACCACCGGTGTACCTCGTAGTCCCAGCGCGCCGTGTGGAAGGACCGTCCCCCGAAGTGCTCCATGCCGGGGATGGCCGGCAGCTTCAGGAGGTTGAGGATCCCGACGGCCAGCACGTAGTAGCGGCAGCGTGAGCTCGTCGCCGCGGTCGGTGCTGATCCGCCAGCGGGCCGCCTCCTCGTCCCACTCCGAGCGGGTCACGCCGGTGTGGAAGAGGGCGTCGGACACGAGGTCGAACCGCTCGGCGATCGCCTGCAGGTGCAGCCGGATCTCCTCACCCGAACGCGTACCGATGGGTCGGGATGTAGCCGAGCTCCTCCAGCATCGGGAGGTAGATGTACGACTCGACGTCGCACATCACGCCCGGGTAGCGGTTCCAGTACCAGGTGCCACCGATGCCACCGGCCTGGTCGAGGATGCGGATCCGCTCGATGCCCGCCTTGCGCAGCTGGGCGCCGGCGAGGACGCCGGCGATCCCACCGCCGACGATCACGACGTCGACATCGTCGGCGACCGGGTCCCGCGTCGGTGACGGGCGTGAACGGGTCTTCGCGGAACCCGGCGAAGTGCTCGTCGCGGGACAGGTCTCGGATGTCGGCGCGACCAGGGACCAGCCGCTTGTCGCGCTCGGCCAGGTACTTGGCGTGGACAGCCTCGGGTTCGTAGCCCGCCGGCGCTCCCATCTCCCACCATCGGCCCCCTCGGTCGATCGCACCCAGAACCTGACGTGAGTGTCAGATTAGGCCGTTCGCACGTTCACAGCAGACCGGGGAGCTCCTTGCGAACGATCTTGCCCATGGCGTTCCGGGGGAGCGACGCCACCACCACGAAGCGCTCCGGGACCTTGTAGGCGGCGAGGTCGGCGGCGCAGTGGTCGCGCAGTGCCCCCTCGTCGATGGCTTCGCCCTCCACCAGGGCCACCACGCGCTCGCCCAGGCGCTCGTCGGGGACGCCGACCACCGCGCACGCGACGACCCCGGGCGCCTCGAGCAGGACTCGCTCCACCTCCGCCGGGTAGACGTTGGCGCCACCCCGGATGATCAGCAGGCTCTTGCGGTCGCGGACGTGCAGGTGGCCGTCACCATCGACGAACCCGAGGTCACCCGTGTGCAGCTCGCCGCCGGCGAGTGCCTCGGCGGTGGCCTCGGGGCGCTCCCAGTAGCCCAGCATCGGTCGGTAGCGGTCGTCGGCCGGGCCGACGCAGATCTCGCCCGTCTCACCGGCAGGCAGGGTGGTGCCATCGGCGTCCGCGATCCGCACCGCGAGGTGCGGGAGCGGGCGACCGCTGGCGCCCGGGACGTGATGGCCCGCACGATCGTCGATCGCCACGACGGTCGGGGCCTCGGTCAGGCCGTAGGTGGCCAGCACCGGAAGACCGAACTTGGCCTCGAACGAGCTCCGGATCGCCTCGGGGCAGTCGGCGCCGCCGGTCCACACCTCCTCGAGCGACGCCAGATCGTCCGGCGCGACCGCGTCGAGGTTGGCCAGGGTGTGCAGCAGCGCCGGCGGGCCGTTCCAGGTGGTGACGTGCTCGGTGCGGATCCACTCGGCCACCCCCTCGGCGTCGATGCGGTCCATCACCACGGAGCAGCCGCCGGCCTGCGACACGAGCAGCGTCGTCAGCACCGCCATGTTGAGGATCGTGAAGGGGAAGCAGTCGCCCTTGCGCAGGTGCGAGCCGTACCCGCGGGACTCCACCAGCACCGCACCCGGCACCAGCAGGTTCCACTGGCTGTGCACGGCGCCCTTCGGGCGGCCGGTGGTCCCGCTGGTGTACGCGATGCCCGCGCGGGGCGAACGGGTCGACGTCGACGTCCACCGGCCCGGCGTCGGCCGCGGCCACCGCCTCCCGCCACGCCTCGGAGCTTCAGCGCCGGCAGCCCGGCGATCGCGAGCTGATCGTCCTCGCACAGCAGCACCGAGGCCCCGCAGTCCTGCGAGGATGAAGGCCTTCTCGGGCGCGGCCAGCGCCCGGTTGACGCCCACCCACACCGCCCCGAGGCGCATGGCGCCGTGGAAGGCGACCACCACGTCGACCTCGTTGGGCAGCGACGCCGCCACACGGTCACCTGACCTCACCCCGAAGTCGCGCAGCGCGTGCGCGGCCCGGTTCGCCAGCCGGTCGAGCTGCGCGTAGCTCAGGCGGGCACCGCGCGTGACGAGCGCCTCCCGATCCGGGTCCTCGGCCAGCACGCGATCGAGCACGCGGGCCACCGAGCTCGGGATGTCACGGGGCATCGATCGCGACGATAGGCCACACCGCAGCGTGCGACTAACGTTCACGTCAGGTTTGCGACGAGGAGACGGGATGGACTTGGACCTCCGTGAGGAGGCGGCCGCGCGCCAGGCGCGGCGCGCCGGGGGCACCGCGCCAGCGGGTCGCCTCGCGCACGGCGGGGGGAGCCCATGACCACGTGGGAGGGCCCGGCCCTCGAGACGTTCCCGGGCGTGGGCGCGCTCACGATGGGGGGCTTCCTCGAGGAGGTGGCCCAGCACCACGGACCGAACGAGGCGCTGGTGTTCGACGATCCGCTGCGCGGCGGCACCACCGTGCGGTGGACCTACGCCGACCTGCTGGCCGAGGCGCGACGGATCGGCCTCGGCCTCCTCGGAGCTCGGCCTCGAGCCGGGCGAGGCCGTGGGCATCCTCATGGGCAACCGGCCCGAGGCGGTGGCGGCGCTCTTCGGCGCGGCCCTGGCCGGCGCGGTGACCGTGCCGCTCTCGACGTTCGCACCGCCACCGGAGCTCGCGTTCATGCTGGAGCGAGCCGACGTCGCAGTGCTCCTCACCCAGGACCGGCTCCGCGACCGTCGCTTCGGCGCCGAGGTCCACTCGCTGGCCCCACGAGCTGCCCACGCTGCGCCACGTCGCGGTCGTCGGCACCTCGTCGTGGGCGCGGTTCCGCGTCGCCGAGCGAGCTGCCCCCGTGCGGCGCTCGACCGGCGCGCCGCCGAGGTCACCCCCGATGACGACGCGCTGGTCATCTTCAGCTCGGGCACCACCGAGCGAGCCGAAGGGCATGCTGCACTGCCACCGCGCGCCCGACCCTGCAGTTCTGGCTCCAGGCGCAGATCTTCGGGCGCCACGAAGCCACCCGCATGTGGACCGTCCCTGCCCGATGTTCTGGACCGCCGGGCTCAACACGGCGATGGGCTCGACCCTCGCCGCCGGCGGCTGCTGGGTGATGCAGGAGACCTTCGAGCCGGGCGACGCGCTGCGCGCTCATCGCGCGCGAGCGCGTCACCGAGCCGTACACGCTCCCCCACCAGACCGGCGCGCTCGAGGAGCACCCCGACTGGGCGACGACCGACCTGTCGTCGCTGCGGTGCGTGTTCGGCAAGTCGGCGTTCGCCCGCCACCCGTCCGTGCAGGGCGACACGACCTGGAACATGCCCGTCGGCTACGGGCTGTCGGAGACCTGCGCGTTCTTCGTCAGCCACCGGTCGGACGCCGCCGCGGGAGCGGCTGAAGCACAGCATGGGCCGGCTCCTGCCGGGCAACCAGCTGCGCGTCGTCGACCCCGACACCGGCGCGCGATGCTCGGCGCCGACCAGGACGGCGAGCTCGCCATCACGGGGCCCGACGCTGATGCGAGCGCTACCTGGGCCGCACCGCCGAGGAGTGCTTCGACGCCGACGGCTTCTTCCACACCGGCGACGCCGGGTTCGTCGACGCCGGACGGGCTACGTGCACTTCACGGCCGGCGCACCGAGATGATCAAGACCGGCGGCGCCAACGTGTCGCCGGCCGAGCTCGAGGTGCAGCTCCGCGCCTGCCCGCCCGTGAAGCTGAGCCGCGTCGCTCGGCGTGCCCGACCCACGCCTCGACGAGATCGTCGTGGCCTGCGTCACGCTGAAGGATGGCGCCGAGGCCACCGAGGCCGACATCCAGGCGTTCCTCGCGCGAGCGCGTCGCCGTCGCTACAAGGTGCCCAAGCGCGTGCTGTTCTTCGACGAGGGCGAGATCCCCATGACCGGCAGCGACACGAAGGTGCGCGACGCCGAGCTGATCGCCCTGGTCGCGGCACGCCTCGCCACGACCGAACCTGTCCTACGAACAAGTGGAGACCGATGACCGACCCTCGACGCGTCCGACCTCGACCAGTACATGGGCGTGCCCATGGCAGCCGGGCGAGCTCAAGGAACCCGTGGCCACCAACGACATCCGACGGTGGGTGCAGGGCATGCACTACCCGAACCCGCTGCACTACGACGAGCAGTGGGCGGCCGAGAGCCGCTTCGGCGGCATCGTGGCCCCGCAGTCGTTCACCGTGGCCACCGACACCAGCCACGGCTGCTCGCCGGCCCAGGTGGGCAAGATCCCGAACTCGCACCTCATCTTCGGCGGCGACGACTGGTGGTTCTTCGGTCCCCGGATCCGTCCCGGGCGATCACCTCGTGTGCCACCGGATGCCCTACGACTACAAGGTGACCGACACGAAGCTTCGCCGGCCCCACCTGCTTCCAGCGCGGCGACACCCTCTACATCAACCAGCAGGGCGAGCGGGTCGCGCTGCAGCGCTCCACGGCGATCCGCTACCAGGTGCGGGAGGCCAAGGAGAAGAAGCTCTTCGCCGAGCCGGCCGAGCCCGAGTGGACCGACGAGCAGCTGGCCGAGCTCGAGGCGAAGAAGCTGGACTTCATCGACCAGATCCAGCAGCTGCGGCCACGACAAGCGCCTGTTCGACAGCGTGGCGGTCGGCGACCGGCTGGCCGGCAACGTGCTCGGGCCGCACAGCCTGGCCAGCTTCACCACCGAGTGGCGGGCCTATCCCGATGACGACGTGGGGTGCGATGGCCCAGGGGCCCGACCACGGTGCGCGCCGAGGCGCTCGGCTACACGAAGGAGATGGCCGGCTTCGAGGGCGACCGGCGCATGGAGCGGGTGAACCCGGAGCTCACCGACGGCGCCTACTACGGGCCCGTCCCGGGGCCACCTCCAGCCCCGTTGGGCCCAACACGTCGGCATGCCGCGCGGCTACGGCTACGGCGCGTCGATGGGCGCGTGGATCCTCGACTACGTGGCCGCCTGGGCCGGCGAGTGGGGCTTCCTCACCCACTCCACCGCCCAGTACCGCAACCCGGCCTTCACCGGCGACGCCACGTTCCTCTCGGGCGAGGTGATCGACACGCGGGTCGAGCGGCGGCGCACGCCACCTCGTCCGCGTGAAGGTGGAGCTCCGCAACCAGGACGACGCGGTGATGGCCAAGGCCGAGGTCGAGGCAGAGCTGCCGAAGGAATGAACCAGCGACCGGTCATCCTCTCGACGGCGCCCCTGCGTGGGCCTGGTGTCGACGCGCTCCGCGAGCTGGGGGACCTCGTGGTCGATCCGTGGATCGACCATCAACCCCTGCGGCTCTACGACTCGGAGGCGTTGGCGGCGCGTGCCGTCGAGGAGGGCGCGACCGTCCTCATCTGTGAGGCGGACAGCTGCGCGGGCCCGGTGCTGGACCTCCCGCTGATCGCGATCGGCTCGACGCGCGGCGATCCCACGAACGTCGACCTGCCCGGTGCCACGGCCAAGGGGATCCCCGTGCTCCGGGCCCCCGGTCGCAACGCCGACGCCGTCGCCGAGCTGGCTGTCGGCCTGCTGCTGGCCGTCACGCGCCACGTGGTGGCCGCTGACCGCGATGTGCGTGCGGGTCAGGTGTACCGGGACGGCACCATCCCCTACCAGCGCTTCCGTGGCTGGCAGCTCGCGGGCCGGACAGCCGGCCTCGTCGGGCTCGGCGCCGTCGGCCGGGCCATGCGCTGGCGGCTCGAGGGACTCGGGATGCGGGTGATCGCCAACGACCCGTTCGCCACGGACGCCACCCACGAGCTCGACGAGCTCCTCGCCACCTCCGACGTCGTGTCGATGCACGCTGCCGTCACACCCGATTCGCTGGGGCTCATGTCAGCGCCCCAGTTCGCCCGGATGCGCGACGGCGCCGTGTACATCAACGCGGCCCGAGCCGGCCTCCACGACCTCGAAGCGCTCACCGCCGCCCTCGCATCCGGGCACCTGGTGGGTGCCGGCCTCGATCACTTCGAAGGCGAGAGCCTCGCCACGGACCACCCGATCGTGGCGATGCCGAACGTCGTCCTCACCCCCCACATCGGTGGCGCCACCTACGACACCGAGACCAACCACACGACGCTGATGGCCGAGGGCCTGGCCGCCCTCCTTCGCGGCCAACGCCCCGCCAACCTGGCCAACCCGGAGGTGCTCAGCCATGGCTGACGCGATCACGTCGCCCACGACCACCAGGGAGGCCGTGCTCGCGACGGCCAAGAAGATGCTCGAGGAGGGCCTCGTGGAGGGGACGTCCGGGAACATCTCCGGTCGCCTGCCCGGCGGCCTGGTCTGCCTGACCCCGTCGTCGGTCCCCTACGACACGATGACGCTCGACGACCTCGTCGTGGTCGACCTCGACGGTGCCGTGGTCGAAGGCGAACGCTCACCCACGACGGAGAAGGACCTGCACCTCTCGACGCTGCGCCGGTATGCCGAGCTGGGCTCGGTCATCCACACCCATGCCGTCTACGCAACCATGTTCGCCCTCGCGCGCGACGTCATCCCCGCCGTGATCGAGGAGGTCGTGGTGTACCTCGGCGGCGACGTGTCGTGCTGTGACTACAAGGGCACGGGCAGCGCTGAGCTGGGCGAAGAGGTGGCCGCCCACCTCGCCGACCGCGGCGCGGCCCTCCTCGCCAACCATGGCCTGGTGACGTGCGCCTCGTCACCAGAGAAGGCCCTCCACAACGCCGCCCTCGTCGAGCGCACCGCGAAGATCGTGTGGGGCACGCGAGCGATGGGCGCAGCGGTCCACCCGCTCCCGGCGAAGGTGAACACCGACATGGCCGGCGTCTACCGCTTCATCCGGGACAACCCCTGACGATGTTCGACGCGTCGTCCCGAACGGCCGTCGCTTCCGCCCTCGACGAGCAGGTGCCGGGGGCCACGGCGCTGGGGGCCGTCGACTACGTCGAGACGCTCCTGACCGCGATGGACCACGACCCGCCACGGATCTGGGCGGCGCCCGGCGCGTGGGCGGGCGACGGACCCCGCTGGCTCGACCTGGGGCCGTGGGAGCGACACGCGTGGGCCGAGCGCATCGCGGAGCTGCGCACCGTGTACGAGCGCGTCGTCGCGGGCACGGCCACCGATGCCGACCGTCGCGTCGTGCACGCCCACGCCAGCGAGGCCACGTACGGCGACCCTGCCTACGGCGGCAACCAGCGCGGCGGGGGCTGGAAGCGCATCGACTTCCCCGAGCCGCGGTTCCCACCGGCGCGCGACACGTGACCGACTGCGACGCCGTCATCGTCGGCTCGGGTCCGGGCGGGGCGACCGCCGCCGAGGTGCTCACGTCCGCCGGGTGGTCGGTGGTCGTCCTGGAGAAGGGCCGCAACCACCTGGTCGACCTCGAGGCACCGCACGAGCCGCTGCGCCACTTCGCCAACGACGAGATCGCTCTGACGCGCCGCCACCTGCTCGGCCCCGACCCGCGCCTCGAGCCACGCACCTACCGCCGATCGACCAGCGACGGCGAGCGCCTGCTCACCGGTGAGGTCAACAACCTGCCGTCGACCGTCGGCGGCGGCGGGGTGCACGCCGACGCCAAGCTCCCCCGCTTCCGGGAGGAGGACTTCCACCTCCACTCGGCGCGTGGCCCGGTCGACGGCGCGTCGGTGGCGGACTGGCCGCTGCGGTACGCCGACCTCGAACCGCACTACGCCGCCGTCGAGCGATCGTTCGGGGTGGCCGGCGAGGACGGCGCCAACCCGTTCGCCGCCTGGCGCAGCTCGCGGTACCCGATGCCACCCGGCGACGACATGCCGATGGCGGTGGTGTCGTCCGTCGCGGCTGCGCGGGCGGGCTGGCACCCCTATCGCGCCCCGACGGGCGCCAACAGCGTTCCCTACGACGGGCGCCCGGCGTGCGTCGACTGCGGGTTCTGCGGTGGGTACGGCTGCCCGGTGCACGCCAAGGGCGATCCGATCGCTGCCCTGCAGCGGGCGCTGCGGACCGGACGCTGCGACCTGCGGCCGGAGTCCTACGTCACGGAGGTTCTCCTCGATGCTCGCGGGCGGCGGGCCACGGGCGTCCGCTACCTCGACCTGCGGGGCTACCCGGATCCGCCGGTGCGCGAGGTGTGCGCCACCCGTGCCGTGATCCTCGCCGGCGGCGCCTTCGAGACGCCGCGCCTGCTCCTGCGCAACGGGTTGGGCGGCGACCTGGTGGGCCGGTTCCTCACGTTCCACTTCCAGACCTTCACCGTCGGGATCTTCCCGGCGCCCACGGGCGGCGAGCGGGGGCGCAGCGTCACCCACCTGCACGACGACCTGATGATCGACGCGCCCGACCTGCGCGCGGCGGCTCGCGACGCGGACCTGCCCTGGCTCCGCGGCGGCGTGGTGGAGCACGGGGCGGGGCCCGGTCCCATCGACGAGGCGTCCACCTACCCCACCGGTGCCAGGCACCTGCCCGCGATGGCCGACAGCGCGCTGCGTCGCCGCCTGTGGGTGTTCACGATGCAGGGCGAGGATCTCCCGCAGGCCGCCAACCGGGTGGACCTCGACCCGTCCGTGCGCGACGCGTGGGGCCTCCCCGCCGGGCGGGTCACGTACGCACCGCATCGGCACGAGCTGGCGGCCTCGGCGTTTGCCGCACCACGCCACGAAGCGGTCATGACCGACGCGGGCGCCCAGGCCGCCTTCTCGGCCACCTCGCCACCGCAGGACGACCTCGATCGTCACGCGGACCGCAGCCCGCTCGGAATCGCGCCCGCCAGCCGTCACGTCATGGGCACGGCCCGCATGGGAGGCGACCCGTCGACCTCCGTCGTGTCACCGGAGCAGCGCCTGTGGGGCGTCGACAACCTGGTGATCTGCGACTCATCCGTGTTCGTGACGGCGTCCGGCTACAACCCCACCCTCACCCTTGCCGCCCTGTCGCACCGCGCTGCGTCCCTCCTGGTCGGCGACACCCCGCCAATCGGTTCGCGGACAGGGCCCGGACACTGACACAGGTGGCAGGTACGCTGCCGCCGCGTGGGGGACGTGCCGGAGACCATGCCAGCGGCGGTGCTGAAGGGGCCGGGCCGGCTCGAGGTGGAGGATGTCCCGGTCCCGTCGCTCGGTGTCGACGACGTGCTCGTGCAGGTCGACCTGTGCGGGGTGTGCGGCAGCGACCTCCACATGGTGCTCGACGGGTGGGGCGCGCCGGGGAGCTGGCAAGGGCACGAGTGGGTCGGCCGGGTCGCCGCGGTCGGCGATGGGGTGACGCGCTGGCAGCCGGGCGACGTCGTGGTCGGCGGGCCGACCCTGCGCTGTGGGATCTGCCCCATGTGCCAGGCCGGTCGCCCATCGCTCTGCGCCGAGCGGGACACCCCGGGCACCGGCCCCGAGCAAGGTGCGTTTGCCGCCTACAAGGCGACCGGCGCGGACGAGCTGCTTCCCCTGCCCGACGGCCTCGACCTGCGAGCCGCCGCGCTCGCGGAGCCGCTGGCTGTCGCGCTGCACGCCATCCACCAGGGTGCGGCCCGGCGAGGCGATCGGGTGCTCGTGCTGGGAGCCGGACCCATCGGCGCGCTGAGCATCGCGGCGCTGCGGGCGCTCGATGTCGCCGACGTGCGGTGCGCGGAGCCGGCCGAGCACCGCCGCGCGCTGGCCGCCGACGTCGGGGCGACGGCGGTCGTGCACCCCGCTGACCTGGTGGTGCCGAGCATCGCCGAACCCGGCCTGGTGGTCGGCGACGCCGTCGACGTCGTGCTCGAGTGCTCCGGCAGAGCGACGGCGATGGAGGCCGGGCTGGCCCAGCTGGTGCGGGGTGGTCGGCTCGTCCTGGTCGGCGCCGGCATCGAGTCGCCCCGGTTCGACCCCAACCGGATCCTGCTCAACGAGCTCGTCGTCACCGGCGCCTTCACCTACGACCAGGGCGGCTTCGACGAGGCGCTCAGGCTGCTCGCTTCGGGCGCCCTCCCCGTCGAGGCGCTCCTCGAGCCGGGTGAGATCCCGCTCGACGGGCTCCTCGATGCGATGCGCGACCTGGCCGAAGGTCGCCGCGCCGGGAAGGTGCTGGTGCGCCCGTGACCGGGCCGCCCTTCAGCAAGGCCCCGCGGTTCAACCACGTCGCCCTGTCGGTCGCCGCGGACCAGCTCGATGCCGACGGTCGCGCGTCCCTGATCGCCTTCTACGGAGACGTGTTCGGCTTCGAGGAGTACAAGGAGCTGACCCAGGACCGCCAGCGCCTCGTCTTCCGGGCCCACAGCCACGAGCAGTTCCTCTTCCTGACGGCCGACGCCACCCCGATGGCCGCCCCGCGCATGGACCACGTCGGGCTGTCGGTCGCGAGCCTCGCCGACTTCGAGGAGGTCGCCCGGCGCGCCGCCACCTGGAGGGCCAAGGAACCGGACGCCGTCGAGCTCATCGAGCCCACCGTCGAGGAGTACGTCGGCGCCCTTCGTCTTCACAGCTTCTACGTCCGCTTCGGCCTCCCCCTCATGCTGGAGACGCAGCACTTCGAGTACCTCTGATCCTCGCCGCTGCCCCCGCTCCCCCACCACATGCCGCACGCGTGGTTCCCCCGAGCCTGAACACTCGAAGGCGAGGCAATGGGTCCCGCGCCGGCACTCTGGAGGCGATGAGCCCCGCATCCGGGACCGATTGCCTCGTCCTGGCTGCAACGGGACCCATTGCCTCGCACGAAGGGCCTCCAGCCGCACCGCGTCGACGCCGCCGCGCCCTTGACCGTCAGTGCGAGCGCCACGCGGGCCAGTGGCCGCAACTTGTGGTCGCCATGACCGGAACCCGGAACTCCTGACCACGACCTGTGGGTCAGCGACGGCGGCTACTCCGCGAGGGCGGCCGCGCTCAGCTCTCGGAAGCGCTCGTAGCGGGCCTCGGTGGCCTCGACCCAGTAGGGCCTCGGTTCGACGGTGTGGCTCGTGCGGGCCCAGCGGCGAGCGTCCGTCATCGAGGTCTCCCGGCCGGCCACGCACCGCGCGATGAAGGCGGCCCCGAGGGCGGCGCCTTCGGGGACGGCGGCGACGTCGACGGGGAGCCCGGTGCAGTCGGCCAGAGCCTGCAACCAGGGCGGCACCCGCGTGCCTCCGCCGGTGGCGACGACCCGGCGGGGTGCCAACCCTGCCGCCCGAGCGAGATCCATGTGGTGTCGCACCACGAACCCGGCCGCTTCGTACGCCGCCTGCAGGAGGTGCGCCGCCTCGTGGTGGAGCGCGGCGCCGTGCAGCGATGCCCGCAGGTCACGGCGGTGCAGCGGCGTGCGCTCGCCGCGCACATACGGGAGCCACACAGGGAGATCGTGCGGGTGGACCGCGTCAAGTCCTTCCGCGGCAGCGCCCCCCAGCCAGCGCTTGACGCGCTCGAGGAACAGCCCGCCGGCGTTGCTCGGTCCACCGATCATCGTCTTGCCGGGCGCGGTGTGGGGGATGGTCCAGAGACCCGGAGCCTCGGCCCACTCCTCGATCACCCCCCATGTGATCAACGTGGTGCCGCACAGGACCAGCACGTCGCCGACCTCGTCGGCGCCGGCCACGAGCTGCTCGGCCAAGGCGTCGATGGTCCCGCCGCCCACGAGCGCGCCCGCCCCGGGGAGCTCGTCGTGTACGCGCCCGGCCGCCTCGACGCCGCGGACGATGTCCGGCAGCGCGTCGGGCGTCGTGCCGGCCTCGGCCGCGAGGTCAGCATCCCACCCCTCGAAGTCGAACAGCGGGTGCGCCGTCATCGCGGTGACGGAGTCGATCGCGCCGCGCCCGCACAGGGCGTGGTTCGCCACGGCCTGCGCGGGCCAGTAGCCGCTCGCGTTCGGCGTGTTCGCGGCATGCCAGGCGAGGAACGCGAGGAGCTCGCCGCTGTCGCCGGGCCGGGTCGGATCATGGTCGGCCCGCTCGCCACGCGCGTCGCCGTAGAGGAGGCCGGGACCTGCAGCGGAGCCAGCCGCGGTGACGGCGCCGAGCGAGGGCACCATCGCTGACACGTTGACGGCCGCCACCGCACGGTCGCCCGCGACCTGGTGGAGCGCCTCGAGGACGTTGGCGCGCCAGGCCTGATCGAGGTCGTGCTCGAACGCGCCGGCGAACGGGGTGAGCACCTCGTGCGGAACGCGAGCCCTCGCGAGGACCGTCCCGTCTCCGTCGACCAGGACGGCCTTCACCGAGGTCGTGCCGATGTCGATGCCCGCGGTGACGGGGGCGGCCCCCGGCTCGGGATCTGACACGCGTGTCAGCCTAGGCTTCGCCTCACCATGCATCGGGACCGTCGCTGACCGAGGATCGGACCGCAGGATGAGAGCGCTCGTGTTCGGCACCTCGACCCAGTCCTGGACGCCACCCGAGGGCGCCAACCGACTCGCCCGCAACCTGGCCGTGACCCCGGTCGCCCTGCGCGATCTGCCCGACGCCCGGCCCCTGCGGCCCGACTGGCTCGTCACGCGGCCGCTTCTCACCGGCATCTGCGGGTCGGACTCGAAGCAGATCCTGCTCGATTTCGAGGGGGACAGCGACAGCGCGATGAGCGGGCTGTGCTCCTTCCCCCAGGTCATGGGCCACGAGGTCGTCGCCGAGGTCACCGAGCTCGGCCCGGAGGCCGCCGGCTTCGCAGTGGGCCAGCGAGTGGTGCTCAACCCGTGGCTCTCGTGCTCGCCCCGGGGCATCCAGCCGCTCTGCCCTGCGTGCGAGGCGGGTGACTTCAGCCTGTGCTGGAGCTTCACGGCCGGCTCGATCAGCCCCGGGCATCCACACGGGGGTGTCGAGTGACGCCACGGGTGGCTACGCGGAGCTCATGCCGGCTCACTCGTCGATGCTCTTCCGGTGCCCGATGCCATCGACGACGAGCACGCCATCTTCGCTGACCCGTTCGCGGTCTCGCTCCACAGCATCACGAGGCATCCGCCGCCGGCCGGCGGCCGAGCCCTGGTGTGGGGCGCTGGAGCCCTCGGCACCTGCGCGGTTGCGATCCTGCGCGCCCTGTACCCGGACGTGGAGGTGGCGGTGGTGGCCCGCTTCGATGCGCAGGCCAGCCTGGCGAGGCAGCTCGGGGCCGATCGAGTGGTGCGCCTCGGCACCCCGCTGGAGCTGGTGGAGGAGCTGGCCGCATGGTCCGGGGGCGTGCTGCGCCCCACCATGGAGGGGCTCGACGGTCTGCCGATGTGCCACCCGGGTGGCATCGACGTCGCCTACGACACGATCGCCAAGCCCGAGACGCTCGAGGTCGAGGTGCGGGTGCTCAAGGCCCGCGGCACCCTCGTCAAGAGCGGCGTCCACGCGCCCGGTCGCTGGGAGTGGAGCCCGCTGTACTTCAAGGAGATCAGCTGGGTGGGCTCGAACGCCTTCGGCATCGAGGAGGTGGAGGGCGTGCGCAAGCACGGGATCGAGCACTACCTCGATCTGGTGCTGGACGGTCGCATCGACCTCACCGGGATGCTCACGCACACCTTCGGGCTGTCCGAGTGGCAGGACGCCTTCTACGCCATCGCCGACCAGGAGCACAGCGGCGCGATCAAGGTCGCCATCGACCCCGCGAGGTAGCCACGCATGCCAACCCTCCACCCGCTCGAGCCGCTCACCGCAGAGGAGATCACCGCTGCCGTCGCCGCGGTCCGCGCAAGCGGGCGACTCACCGCGGCGGCCCGCTTCTCCACGGTCACCCTCGACGAGCCACCCAAGGACGACCTCGATCGCGCCGGACGTCGCGCCCGCCTCGTGATCGTGCCGGGCGCCGAGTGCTCCCTGATCGAAGCGACCGTCGCGCTCCCCTCGGGCGAGATCGTCGCGTGGGTGGAGCGGGAGGACGTGCGGCCGGCGCTCGGCTTCGAGGAATCGTTCAACGCCATCCTCGCCCTGCACGAGCACGACGGGTTCAAGGAGGCGCTCGCCGCCCGCGGCATCACCGACCTCGACCGGGTGCAGATCGACCCCTGGCCGACGGGCAGCTTCGGGATCCCCGCCGAGGACGGGCGGCGGGTCGTGCGCTGCATCTGCTTCTATCGGGAGGAGCCCGGCTCGAACGGCTACGCCCGGCCGATCGAGGGGCTGCAGGCACTCGTCGACATGGCGCGCGGTGAGGTGCTGGAGGTGCTCGACCTCGCCGCCGCGCCCCTGCCCGTCGAGGCGGGCAGCTACTACCCGGAGGACAACGGTCCCCTGCGGGTGGACCTGCGACCGCTCGAGATCGCGCAACCCGACGGCGTGAGCTTCACGGTCGAGGGCAACCTGCTGCGATGGCAGCGCTGGTCGTTGCGCGTGTCACTCGACCCGCTCGAGGGCCTGGTCCTCCACACCGTCGGGTACGAGGACGGTGGCCGCGTGCGGTCGATCCTGCACCGCGCGTCGATCAGCGAGATGGTGGTCCCCTACGGCGACCCGGGTCCGGTCCACGGGTGGAAGAACGCCTTCGATGCGGGCGAGTGGGGGCTCGGGCGCATGGCCAACTCGCTCACGCTCGGCTGCGACTGCCTCGGCGAGATCCACTACCTCGACGCCGTCATGGCCGACGAGCAGGGCAACCCGACCACGACCACCAACGCCATCTGCATCCACGAGGAGGACTACGGGATCCTCTGGAAGCACGTCGACCTGCTCCGCGGTCGCGCCGAGGTGCGTCGCTCACGGAGGCTGGTCGTGTCGTCGATCGCCACCGTGGGCAACTACGAGTACGGCTTCTACTGGTACTTCTACCTGGACGGCTCCCTCCAGCTCGAGGTGAAGCTCACGGGGATCATGTCCACGGGGGCCGGCGAGCCTTCGGTCCACGCGCCGGCGATCGCGCCGGGTCTCGTCGCACCGGTGCACCAGCACCTCTTCTGCGCTCGGCTCGACGTCGACGTCGACGGCCCGGTCAACGAGGTCCACGAGGTCGACGTCGAGCCGATGGCGGCGGGCGACGACAACCCGTGGGGCAACGGCTTCACGCCGGTGGCGACGCGCCTCGAGCGCGAGTCGCAGGCGCGGCGTCGGATCGAGCCAGCCCGCAGCCGGGTGTGGAGGATCAGCAACCCGGGGGTTCGCAACCGCCTCGGGCAGCCAGTCGCCTACAAGCTGACGCCAGGCGCGTCCCCCACGCTCCTCGCAGGCGAGGGAGCGAGCATCGCCGCACGGGCCGGGTTCGCGACGCAGAACCTGTGGGTCACCCCCTACGCGCCCGACGAGCGGCGCGCCGCCGGCGACCACCCCAACCAGCACGCCGGTGGCGACGGGCTCCCCCGATGGACCGCCGCAGACCGCTCGCTCCTCGACACCGACATCGTCGTGTGGCACACCTTCGGGGTCACCCACGTCCCCCGTCCCGAGGACTGGCCGGTCATGCCGGTGGAGTACTGCGGCTTCCTGCTGTCCCCCGTTGGCTTCTTCGACCGCAACCCCGCCCTCGACCTGCCCCCGCCACCGAGCCACTGCCACTGATGGAACGGTTGGCGTTCGTCTGCGCCATGCCGATGGAGCTGCGCCCGCTCTCGAAGCGGCTCGCGCTCACCTGGGTGACCGTGCGGGGGGTCCGCATCCGTTCGGGCGAGCTGGCCGACCGGCCGGTCGTGGCGATGGCCACCGGGATGGGCACGGCGCTCGCCACGCAGTCCACCGAACGGCTCCTCGACGCCGCCGACGTCGACCGGGTGCTGGTCTTCGGCATCACCGGCGCCGTCGACGACGACACCCCGATCGGGGCCGTCGTGCACCCGGCCCTCGTCGTCGACGCCGAGACGGGCGCCGAGCACCGCCCCGACCGGCTCGGCGGTCCCGAACCCAGCGGCACGATGTGGACCACGAACCGCATCACCCGCCCCGAGGAGCTCCCTGCTCTGCGGGACCGAGGGGTCGTCTGCCTCGACATGGAGACGGCCGCGATCGCGGCGTCGTGCGAGCGGCGGGCGATCCCGTGGTCGGTGCACCGTGCCATCAGCGACCGCGCCACCGACGGCAGCGTCGACGACGAGGTGTTCCAGCTCAGCCACCAGGACGGCACGCCGAACCCGCGCGCCGTCGCTCGCTACGTCCTGCGCCATCCCCAGCGCGTCCCAGGGATGGTCAGGATGGGCAAGGGCGCTCGGCTCGCCACCGAGCGGGCCGCCGACGCGGCCATCGCGGCGGCCCGCACGCTCCCCTGACCGACGGGGGTCAGCAGCCCTCGATCGGACGCAGGTACGACATCCGGCGCGCCCACTCGGCCGCCAGGCGCAGGTCGTCGTAGTCGGCCCGCGGCTGGTCGTCACCGAACAGGTCCGGTCGGGCCATCTCGAGCTGGCGGGCTGCTGCTGCCGCCCGCATGAGGTCGGAGGCCGCCGGCGGGCACGACCTGGGGGCGGCGTCCTCCTGGGCCGTGGCGACGGCGAACGCACCGCTCACCCCGAGCGTCGCGCCTGCGACGGCAACGGCAAGCACTCGGCGGAACTTGGTGGGCCGATCCTTGGCTTCGGTCATCGTGAGCTCCTCGCTCCTGCCCCGCCCCGTCGGCGAGGTCCGGTTGGAGCGTCGAGCAGGACAGTCGGGGAACGGTGGCGGCGGGATCGGAGCCGAGAACCCCCGTCACACAAGGGCTCGGGGGGGGCTTCCGACCCGGTTCCGACCGTCCTCCGAGACGATCCGAGGGTGTTGCGACGACGTGAGCCGGCCGACCGGCCTCCCAGCGCGGCGCGCGGCGCTGCGGGTTCGTACCATGGCGACGTGCGATTCGAGGTGCTCGGACCGCTTCGGGTCACCGCACGCGTGGGGACCGGCGGGGGTGCGCAACCAGGACCAGAGCGACCGCTGGGCGGGCCGAAGCAGCGGCTCGTGATCGCGCTCCTGGTCGCGGAGCCGAACACGACGGTGTCCGTCGAGCGGCTGATCGACGGGCTCTGGGGCGAGTCTCCGCCGGAGAGCGCGCGGCACACGCTCCAGTCGTACGTGTCCGAGCTGCGCAAGACCGTGGGCGACGTGATCGAGCGCGACGGCTCCGGCTACTCGATCCGGGTGGATCGCGACGGTCTCGACACCCTCGAGTTCGAGGATCGGGTGAGCGAGGCCCGGGCGCAGCTCGACCGTGACCCGGCGGCGGCCAGGGCGCAGTTCGACGCGGCCCTGGCCCTCTGGCGGGGCCAGCCCTTCGAGGACCACCCCGACCAGCCGTCGCTCCAGGCCGAGGCCGTGCGGCTCGAGGAGCTGCGGCTGGCGGCAATCGAGGCCCTGTGCACCGCCCGCCTCGCCCTCGGCGAGCACGCGCGGGTGGTCGCCGACCTCGAACGGCTGACCCGGGAGCACCCCTACCGCGAGGAGCTGCGGGCGCTCCAGATGCTCTCGCTCTACCGATCGGGACGGCAGGCCGATGCGCTGCGCGCCTTCCAGGCCACACGGGAGATCCTGGCCGAGGAGCTCGGGATCGACCCGTCGCCCCGGCTGCGCCGCCTGGAGGAGCAGATCCTGCTCCAGGACCCCGATCTCGACCCGTCGCAGCCGGCGGGCATGCCCGCCACCTCCACCACCCGAATCGAGAACCCGTACATGGGCCTGCGGGCGTTCCGCGAGTCGGACGCCGTCCGCTTCTTCGGCCAGGACCACCTCGTCGGCACGCTGGCGCAGCGCGTGGACACGGGTGCCGCCTTCACGGCTGTGGTGGGTCCCAGCGGATCGGGCAAGTCGAGCGCGGTGCAGGCCGGGCTCATCCCCCGGCTGCGCCGCGATGCACCCCACCTTTGCATCGCGACGATGCAGCCCGGCGCCCAGCCGTTCGCCGAGCTCGAGGCAGCCCTCACCCGATGCGCCGGTGACCCGCAGCACGCCTCGATCACGCAGCTGCGCGCGGCCGAGGCGGGGTTCCTCGACGCCGCCGTGCTGCTGCTCGACGATGGCGCTCTCCAGCTGCTTCTCGTCGTGGACCAGTTCGAAGAGGTGTTCACGCTCGTCGATCCGGACGAAGCGGCCGCGTTCCTCGGTGCCCTCCTGCACGCGGCAGAGGACCCACGAGGGCGTGTCCACGTGCTCGTCACGATGCGGGCCGACTTCTACGACCGCCCTCTGGCCGATCCGCGGCTCGGCGCGCTCTTCGCGGCCAACGTCGTGAACGTGATCCCACTCGGGCCCGACGAGCTCGAAGCCGCTGCCACCGGGCCGGCCCGTCAGGTCGACGTCAGGATCGAGCCTCGGCTGCTCGGGCGCCTGATCGTGGACGTTGCCGGGCAGCCCAACGCGCTCCCGCTCTTCCAGTACGCGCTGACCGAGCTCTTCGACGAGCGGTCCGGCCCCGTGCTCGATCTCGCCACCTACGAACGGGTCGGCGGCGTCCGCAAGGCCGTGGCCCGCCGGGCGGAGTCGATCTACACCCACCTCGACCGAGCGGAGCAGCAGGCCGTGCGTCAGCTCTTCCTGCGCATCGCCACCGTGTCGGGCGAGGCGGTCGGGCGGAGGCGCGTGCCTGCCTCGGAGCTGGCCGCGCTCGATGTCGACATCGTGGCGCTCCAGACGGCCATCGACTCGTTCACCCGGTACCGGCTCCTGGCGCTCGACCGCGACCCGACGACCGGCTCCCCCACGGTCGAGGTCGCCCACGAGGCGCTGCTGGCCGAGTGGCACCGCCTGCGCGACTGGATCGAGGAGAGCCGCGACGACCTCACGACGCACGCGCGGCTCGTGGTCGCGCTCAACGAGTGGGAGGCCGCGAGGCGTGACCCGGGCTACCTGCTCACCGGGACGCGCCTGGAGGATTACGAATCCTGGGCGTCGACAAGCCGCCTGCAGCTCACTGGCCTGGAGCGGACCTTCCTGGAGGAATCCATCCTGCTGCGGGAGGCCACCGGCCAGGAGGACCGCGAGCGTGAGGCGAGATCCCAACGCCTGCGCCGCCGCACGCGATGGCAGCTCGCCGCCCTGTTCGCTTCCGTCGCTCTGCTCGCCGGCCTCGTCGCCTATCCGATCCTGACCGACGACGGACCGCGGGAGCGGATCGGCGTCGCCCTCGGGTCCGACCCTGACGAGAGTGGTTTCGACGAGCTCATCGCGCGTGGCGTCGAGAACGCCGCCCGGGACAACGGCCTCGAGGCTCTCGTGCTCGAACCTCCCTACTCGAACATCGATGATGCTCAGGCAGATCTGGGGGAGCTCACTGATCTCGTGTTCGGCTCCGTCCTCATGATGGAGAGCATGATCCTCAACGCCCCTGACCACCCCGACACGACTTGGGTGTTCCTCGACTTCGGCGGCGACCCGCCGACGCCGAACGCGGTGACGGTGGGGTTCGCGAGCGAGGAGGGCTCGTTCCTGGTCGGTGCCGCAGCCGCGCTGGAGTCGACGACCGGCAAGGTCGGCTTCATCGGCGCCAACGACTCCCCCGTGATCGAGCCGTTCCGCGCCGGCTTCGAGCAGGGCGCGAAGGCGGCGCGCCCAGGCATCGAGGTCGTCTCGGTGGTCCTCGACCCCGGCGACATGGGAGGCGGCTATGCCGACGCGGCGAGGGCTCGGGAGATCGCCGAGCGGATGTACTCGGAGTCCGACGTCGACATCATCTTCACCGCCGCTGGGGGTTCCGGCCGGGGTGCCATCGAGGCGGCGACGGACTTGAGCGACGACCTCGGTCGCCACCTCTGGGCGATCGGCGTCGACACGGACTACCTGTTCGAGCTCCCCGAGGCGCAGCGCGACCACGTGTTGACCTCGATGTTCAAGCGTCTCGACCTCGGGGTGGAGCGTGTCGTCGCCGACCACCAGTCCGGCAGGCTCGAAGTCCCCTCGATGCTCCGGTTGGGCCTTGCCGAGGATGCAGTCGGCTACACCACCTCCGGCGACCACCTGTCACCGGCCACGCTCGCCGTGCTGCACGACCTCGAGGAGCGCGTCGTCAGGGGAGACATCGCCGTGAGCGACTCCCCCGCCAGCCCCCTCTCGCCAGCCACCTGACGCCCCAGTCCTCGACGACGACCTATCGCCGCCGTGACCTCAGTGCTCGAAGACCCGGGTGACGACGTGTGAGGGCGCGTCGGCGGGCGTGCCCTCCCACGACACGGCGCCGTGATCGAGCAGGACGACCCGATCGCACAGCTCGAGCGCGTGGCCGACATGCTGCTCGACGATCAGCAGCGCGGTGCCGGTGCCCCGCAGCCGTTGGAGGTTGGCGTACACCTCGTCGACGACGATCGGCGCGAGCCCGAGCGACAGCTCGTCGGCCACCAGCACCCTGGGGGTCTCCACCAGGACCCTGGCCATCGACAGCATCCGCTGCTCGCCACCCGACAGGGTGCCTGCGAGCTGGCGCCTGCGGACCGCCAGCGCCGGGAAGAGATCGAAGGCCTGCGCGAGCGCGTCGCCCACCCCGGCCCGACCACGGGACCGGCGGAACGACAGCACCAGGTTCTCCTCTACCGTGAGCGTCGCGAACACCGACCGACCCTCGGGTGCGTGCACCACGCCCGCGCGGGCGAAGCGGTGGGTGAGGGCGCCCGTCATGTCGACGCCGTCGATGTGCACCGTGCCGCTCATGGGCGTGACGAGCCCTGTCGCCACGCGGGCGACGGTGGTCTTCCCGGCCCCGTTCGATCCCAGCAGGGCGACGGCCTCACCATCCCCCACCGCGAGGGACACGTCGAAGAGGGCGTGGAAGGGGCCATAGCCAGCCGACACGTTCCGCAGCTCGAGGACGGCGGTCACGCCGTCGACTCCGTGCCCAGGTTCCCGAGGTAGGCCTGCCGCACGAGGTCGTTCTCGAGCACGGCCGCGGTGCCGCCCTCGGCGATCATGCGACCGAAGTCGAGCACGTAGGACCGCTCGGTGAAGTCGGCCACGAACTCGACGTCGTGCTCGACGAGGAGGATCGCGAAGCCCTGCTCGTCCTGCACGGCCCGCAACGTGCGAGCCAGGTCGGCCGTCTCGGCCCGGTCGAGCCCGGACGACGGCTCGTCGAGCAGGAGAAGCACCGGTTGCGTCATGAGCGCCCGGCCGACCTCCACGAGCCGGCCCTTGCCGAGGCTGAGGTGCTCGATGGGTTCGTCGGCCAGGCCGCCGAGACCCAGGAGGTCCAGCACCTCGTCGCAACGCTCGATCTCGTCGCGGCGCGGCCGTCCCATCCCGAGGAGGTCCTTCCAGAGCCGGCCGTCGCCCCTACGGACCCGCTCCGCGATCAGGAGGTGCTCGCGGACCGTCGACTCGGTGAAGAGCTCGATGCGCTGGAAGGTCCGGCCGATCCCGCGCCGCGATCGCTCGTGCACGGGAAGGCGGCTGACGTCCTCCCCCTGGAGCCGCACTCGTCCGGAGTCGGGCCGGAGCACCCCGAGCACACAGTTGAAGAAGGTGGTCTTGCCTGCGCCATTGGGGCCGATGAGGCCGACTCGCTCCCCGGCGTCGACGGAGAGGGTGACGTCGTCAAGGGCGACGATGCCCGAGAACGCCTTCCGGATGTCGATGGCATCGAGCACGGCGGTCACGGCGCTGCCTCGCCCACGGACGGCTCGGCGTCGCGCCGGCTCACCCACCAGGCGATGACCTGGTCCACGCGCCCGGAGGCCTTGCGCTTGCCGTTCTCCACGAGACCCTCCGGGTGGCGGGCGAACTGGATGGTGCCGAGCCCGAACAGGATGAGCCGCCACTTGGCGTCGAGGGGGAAGACACCGGGGATGCGGTCCTCGCTGCGCAGGATCCAACCGAACACCGCACCACTCAGCACGACCGCTTCGAACAGCGCGTACGCCGCGCCGGCCTGCGCGGCGCCCTCGACCGTTCGCGAGCCGAGCGAGATCACCAGCACGAGCCAGAACAGGGCCGCGTAGGGCGAGAAGTTGGTGGCGTAGTTGACGTTCTCCTGGTGGATGCTGAGGAGCGCCCCGCCCAACCCGGCGATGAAGGCGGAGAGGGCGAACACCGTGATCCGGGCCCGAGCCGGCGAGATGCCCACCGACTCCGCGGCCACACGACTGCCCTGCAGCGCTCGCAGCGTCCGACCGACCGTGCCGCCGCGGATCTGGATGACGGCCAACGCCACGATCGCGAACACGACGAGGGCGAGGACGAGGAAGGCCTCGTCATCGGCGAAGTCCCATGGCCCGATCACCGGCCTCGGCACTCGGGTGCCTTGCATCAGGGACGTCCCGCCGCCACCGACCCAGGGGAGCTTCACGATCACCGCATCGAAGAAGTAGGCGAACGCCAGGGTGGCGATGGCCACCCAGATCCCACCGAGGCGCAGGAAGGTCGTGGAGAGCGCGGCGCCCACCACCGCCGAGATCGCCGCACCGATCACCATGGCGAGCATCACCGACATGCCGTGCCGATCGGCCAGCTGGAACACCGTGAAGCCCCCGATGGCCGCGAAGGTCCCCTGGCAGAGGGAGATCTCCCCTGCGAAGCCGGTCATGACGGTGATGGACAGGAAGATCGTGGCGAGGATCACGGCCTGGGTGATGAGGAAGAGCCACGACGGGTCTGCCTCGGTGAACACGATGAAGCCGGTGACGAGGAAGAACGTGAGGGCGAAGATCCGAGTCGCGCGCGTGAGTCCCGACGAGCGGGCCGAGGCGGCGAGCGACGGCGGCGGCGGGTCGACCCCGGCGAGCGGATCGGTGCCCTCGCGCGTCTCACGGATCCTCCGTGAGAAGACGAGCACGCCGAAGAGCACGACGAAGGGCAGGGCCGGTGTGAGGTTGTCCTGGATCGGTTCGAGCCATCCGTAGTCGTCCGACCACCGGGGGATGAACGTGTTGAAGAAGGCGATGAAGATGCCGAGCCCCAGTCCGCCGATGAGCGCGCGCGGGAGGCTCACGAGGTAGCCGAAGGCTGCGGCGGCCACCGCCACCACGACGAGGTTGAAGAAGTCTTGCGCCGCCAACGTGTTGAAGCTCGGCGCGATCAGGACGCCCGCCAGCCCCGCGAACAGGCTCGAGACGCGCCCAGCTGAACGCGGACACCCGGTCGGCCCAGATGCCGTTCAGCTCGGTCATCCGCGGGCTCTCGACCACCGCCCGCATCCGCAGACCGATGGCCGTGTACCGGAACAGGGCCGCCAGCGCCACCATCGCGACCACCGCCACCGCCACCGCCACCAGCTCGTCGCGACTGAAGGCGTAGACGCCGAACGGGTCGTAGAAGACGGAGTTGCCGTCAGGGACGATGCCCGTGGGGGTACGCCCGGCGACCGCCTGGAACTCCATCAGCACGTCGACCAGGGCGGGCAGGGCAAGCGAGAGGCCCAAGGCCACGACCAGCTTGGCGACCGACGACCCGGCACGGAGGTGGCTGAAGATCAATCGCTCGAGGACGAGCCCGAGGGCTGGCGCCACGAGGACCACCGACACGAACAAGGCGGGGGCGACGGACCAGCCCCACCGCTCCTGGAGCTGGAAGAACATGACGGCTGACACGTAGGCCTGGGCGCCGAAGGCAAGGTTGAAGACACCGGAGGTCTTGTAGGTGAGCACGAACCCGAGCGCGACGAGCGCATAGACGGTGCCGGGCGGCGTCCCCTGGAGGACGGCCCGAACCATGTCCTCACCGATGGACGCCGCCAGCAACATGGGCGAGGAGGGTTCCGATGTCAGCCGAAGGAGACGTGCTCGGGCTCAGACCACGCGCTGTCGTCCCCGGGCCAGCACAGCCATGGGGTCTCCGGCGGGGCCACCGTCACGAACTGACCGCCCTCCACCTGCACGAGCGAGGTGCACTCGTCGTTGGTGTCGACCTCCCGAGTGTCCTGGGTGTACGGCTGATGGGCCACCGTCCAGTCGGTCGGCTGGATGAGGCCCCCGGCATCGAAGGCCGTCATGGCGTTGGTGGCGGCAGTCACCTTGGCGCGGTCGAAGTCGGGGCCGGCGGCCAGCAGGCCGTCGAACGCCAGGGTGGCGTTGATCCACCCCACCATCGCCAGCTCGCTGGGCTCGTTGCCCAGCTCGTCCATCCACTCCAGGAAGTCGGCGAGCGCCGTGCCACTGGTGTCCGCCTCGAAGGGCAGGAACTGCACGCTCACGTAGTCACCCTCGAACAGGTCGCCGGCCTCGGCGACGAAGGACTGGTTGTAGGTGTTGGGGTGATAGAGGATGACGTCCTCCATGCCCTGGCGCTCGAGCTCTTGGGCGAGCGTCTTCATGCCGTTGAGATCGATGCAGGTCGCGATGAAGTCGACGCCCGCGTTCTTCATCTCGGTCACCTGGGGGCCGACGCCTCCGCCCAGCCCGTACGCCAGCTCGTCGTTCACGTAGACCGCCTCAGCCCCGATGTCATCGGAGTAGAGCTCGATGGAATGAGCGATGTTGTTGGTGCAGACCTTGGAGTTCTCGCTCACGCCGTAGCCGAGGGCGGCGACCTTGGCGGCACCCGCCTGCTGCACGGCGTACGGGACGGCACGGCCCAGGCAGTCTGCGCAGCGGATCGCTGTGCTCGGGAAGATGTTCGCGCGGTTGGCCGCCTCTGTGGCGTGGATGCCCCACGTGTAGGTCGGAACCCCCGCCGAATCCAGATCACCCCACCCGCTGGCGAGGAGCGTGGCCTGGAACGCGCCGAACGCGTCGTCCCCAGAGGTCACCTCGAGGGACTTGGCCTGGTTGTTCCCGAGCGCGTCATCGAGCTCCTGACCGACGACGAGGTCGCGGCCGTAGATGCCGCCCTCCGAGTTCCGGAAGGCGAAGTACGCCTCGATCCCCTGGAGGTAGCAGTCGAGGATGCAGGTGCCGAGCGGGTTGTTGCTGCGGGTACCGATGGCAGCGAAGGCGATCTCGTCGTCGGTGACGCCCGGTACACCGGACAGCGAGACAAAGGTGTCGCGATCCCCCTCACCCCCGGTCGGAGCCGAGCCGTCTGAGCTGCCGGCGGTGGTGGTCGGGCTCGACTCGCCACCAGAGTTGCCACAGCCCGTGGCGACCAGTACCAGGATCGTCAAGGCGGCGACGGTCCGTCGGAGCGCTCGTGACACGGTTCCCCCCGTTGCTCTGGCTGGCGCCCCAAAGGTGACGCCGGTGTTCGATGCGGCACGATATCCCGCTCGCAGGTCAGTGACCGGTCATCCTGCGGAGCGGACCTGTGCACCAGCCGAGGCGGCGAGCAGAGCGGCACCGATCGCGCCCGCGTGCTCCCCCAGCTCGGCCGGAACGATCGGCACGTCCGGTCGGTGCTCGCCGGCCATGACGAGCGCGGCGACGCGCGCCCGCACCGCCGGCAGGAGGAGATCAGCGGCCTCGACGAGCCCGCCGCCGATGACGATGATGGCCGGATCGAGCACGTTCACGAGGTTGGCGAGCCCGAGGGCGATCCATCCGGCGAACGAGTCGAGGACCGCCTGGGACGCGTCGTCACCCGCGCGGGCCGACGCCGTCACGTGCTCGCCGCGCACCGCCGAGGGGTCGCCACCAGCCAGTGCCACCGCCGCGTCCAGGCGCCCGTCGATGGCCGCCTCCCGACCGAGACGGGCGAGACCCGAGCCGGATGCGAACTGCTCCCAACAGCCCCGCTTGCCGCACGGGCATGGGGGACCATTCGGGTCGATGACCATGTGACCCGGCTCGCCGGCGAAGCCGTTCGCGCCACGCAGCACCCCGCCGCCGGCGATGATCCCGGCACCGATGCCGGTGCCGAGCGTGACGACCAGCGCATCGACCGCGCCGGCGGCCGCACCGGCGGCCTGCTCGCCGATGGCATGGCAGTTGGCGTCGTTGTCCACCGCGGTGGGCACCCCTGCGTGCTCCGCGAGCAGGCGTGCCAGTGGGACGTCGCGCATGCGGTGGAGGTGAGGGCCCATGCGGAGCGTGCCGGATCGATCGACGAGCCCGGGGACCCCGACCCCGATCGCGGCCGCGGTCGGCGCGAGGGTGGCGGCCAGGTCGAGCAGGGTGACGACCAGCCCGTCGCCGCCGTCCGGGGTTGGCACCCGCCCCTCGGCGACGATCGTCCTGGGGTCGCGCGGGTCGACGGCGACGCCGAGCACCTTGGTGCCCCCTACGTCCAACCCGACCGACAGCACGCCGACAGCATGCCGCAGCCGGCCCCGGCGCTAGTACCGGAGCAGGGCTCCGATCCGCCCGAGCACGTCGAGGTCGGCGTTGCCCACGCAGATCGACACGGGGATCCCCTGGGTGAGCGCCTCCTCGATCGCGTCCTCGACGACGTCCTCCACGCGCTCCATCGTCGCGCCGGTATCAGGCTGGACCGGTCCGACCACCGCGAGGGCGCCGTCGGGCGCCCGCCACCCCGCTTGGGCGAACCCCTTGGACACCACGAGGCGCTCGACGCGGTGCTGCGACAGGGCCGCCAGCGTGCCGGGCAGGCCGCCGACGCCGCGACGCCCGGTCGCGGCGGCCTCCTTGAGCCGATCGACGAGTGCCGCCTCGCGGGTTCGCTCGACATCGGCCTCCACGACCTCGGCCGCCGCCAGCACCTCGGCGGGCGATGCGCCCACGCCGACGGGCACCCGACCGCACAGGCGCGCGCTCAGATACGGGTGGAGCGCCTGCTCGAGCTCGCCTGCGATGGCATCCGGCGCCCCGATCGCGAGGTGGTGGAAGCCCCTCGCCTGCCACAGGTCGAAGGCGGCGCGAGCCGCGTTCCGCAGGTGCTGGTGCGCGAGCTCCTCGCGGTGGTGCTCCGGGGTGCCCCGCTCGCGCTCGCCCCGGCTGTCGTAGTCGCGGGGCAGCTCATCGAGGAGCTCGGACCGGTCGACGAGGCGCCCCAGCTCGAACACGTAGAGCTGGGCGCGCTGCTTGTCCGCGAGGAGCACGCCGATCGCCTCGTGCTCCTGGAGCATCGACTCGAGCTGCCCGACGGCGGGGGCGTGGTTGATCACGACGCAGGTGCGCACCGGCTTCGGGAGCTCGATCACCTTCCACAGATCGGTGGTGGAGCAGGCGAAGATCGCCAACCCACGCGTCGCCTGACGGTCGAACCCGCCCTTGACGAACGCCTCGATGCGACGGAGGTCGTCGTGCACCGACCGCTCGCCGTTCGGGCGCTGGCGAGCGGTGCGCAGCACCGTGTCGAGCTCGCGCTCGACGTCCTGATGGCGGATCAGCCGTCGCCCGTCCACATCCAGGTAGCACGAGGTGATCGGAGCGACCTCGCTCCTGATCCCTGCAAGCTCCCGGATGGCGGCTTCGCTAAGGACGGCCACAGCACCTCCAGATCGCGTCGGGAACGCTGATGCTAGGTCCTCACCTCACACGATGCTGACGGGCTGCGGCCGCACGACAGCCGCTCGATCCGCTCCAGCGCGGGTCGCCCACGAAGCGATGGCGGGGTCGTCGCTGATCACGATGACCTGGACCGCCTCCGTCATCCGCTCGAGCCGGCCGAGGACGTGCTCGATGTCCTCCGGGCTGAGCCCGGTCGAGCGCGTCGTCGAGCACCAGCGGCAGCGAACCACCGAGGGAGACCGACCGCTGCGCCGCGAGCCGTGCGAGCAGGTACCACTCGACCTCCTCGGCGAGGTGGGTCACCACGACCGACGCCGCGCCGTCCTGCAGCATCGCCAGGTCCTTCTTGGCGCGGTGGCGCTCGGCCGCCAGGCCCGAGAGCACGCTCGCCGTCCCGACCGCGGCCTCGACGGCCTGGGCGTGGGTTCCCTCCGCGAAGGCAAGCGCCGCCTTCAGCACCTCGGGCTCCTCCACCGCGTGGTCCTCCTGGGCACGGAGCGCATCGGCGAGGTCGGCCTCCTCCTGCATCACGACCGCCAGCTCGGCCTCGACCCGCTCCCGGTTCGCGGAAGCCTCGGCCTCCCGTTCGACGGCCGCGGGTGAATCGGCGTCCGCGCCCACGGCCGCTTCCGCCGCGATCCGCTCGATCTCCGCCGCGGACGCGAGCTCCTCGACGAGCGTTGTGACCTCTTGCTCCGCTTCGAGGTGCGCGCGATGACGCTCCTGGGCGGCCTCGCATCGAGCCCGCGCGGCGGCGGCTCGCTCGGTTCGTTCCGCCTCGCGCGAGCGGCCGCTTGCGGGATCGGCCCGAGCCTCGGCGGCTTCGAGCGCCGCCATCACCCCGACGAGCTCGCCCCGGAGCCGTTCGAGCTCTGCCCGCATGACCTCCTCCCGCCGACCCGCCTCACCAGCCTCGGTGAGCCAGGTCTCGGCGACGAGGACGAGATCCGTTCGTTCGAGGTCCTCGTCGCCCAACACGACGCCGGCATCGTCGAGCGCCTGCCGGAGGTCAGCCGTGATCTCGGCGGACGGTTCGACCTCCACCCGCAGCGCCCGCAGCTCATCGATCGCGGCCCCCACCGACACCGCATGCCCGAGGAGACCGCGCGCCTCCTCCAGGAGCGCGCGCCGACGTTCCATCTGCTGCGCGCGGGCCAGCTCCGCGTCGGTCTCCTCGTCGAGGGCCCGCCACGCGTCCTCTGCGGCCGAGAGCTCCACGCGCGCCGCATCGAGGGCCGCCTCCTTCTCGTGGTCGACGTGGAGGAGCGAGCTGCCCATGAGGAAGTCGGAGTAGGAGGTCAGGCCCAGCTCGTCGAGGATCGCGTTCTCCGCGGCTCGATGAGCCTCGACCCGCCGCTGCGCGCGGGCGCCGGCGAAGCGGCCCTCGGACTTCTCGATCGCCTCGAGGAGGTCGGCGTGCACGAGCTCGAGACGCTGGACCACGTCGCGGTCGAGCTCCGGGCTGCGCACGGCTTGCTCCGCCTCGAGGAGCGCCTCGTTGGCTGCATCGAGTCGAGCCTTCGCCTCGATGCGCCCGCCGACGCGTCGGCCGCGCGGCCCGTCGGCCGACGCGAGCGCCGCCTCCAGGGCGGTCAGCTCGTCCGCGAGGGCCATGGCCTCCGGCATCGGAGCCAGCGCGCCCGCATCGAGCCTGCGCAGCGGCCTGAGCTGATCGGCCACGCGATCGATCTCGGCGGGAGCGTAGGCGGCCAGGCGCTTCTCCAGCGCGTCGATCTCCGACCCGATGCGTGCCAGGCGGAAGGCGGGCGGCTCGTCCGCGTCGCGCTGGGCGGCGAGGTGCTCGGCCTCCCGCTCGGCCTCGACCTCCGCCTCGATCCGCGCCAGCGCTGCCGCGGCCGACTCGGCCGCGGCGCCGGCCTCCGGGTCGATGGCCATGCGGGCCGCTTCGAGCCGGGCGGCGACCGCTGAGCACCGCATCGCCGCGTCCTGCCGGCGCTCGCGCACCTCGGCGGTGCTGGACTCCACCTGTGCCCGGACGGCGACTGCCTCCTCGAGCTCCGCAATGGCCCCAGCGAGGTCGTCGGCGAGCTGGCGGTGCTGCGCACCGAGCTCCTGGAGGCGAGCGGCGAGATCCTCGTGCGTCGGGAGGCTGGCGGGCCGGTCCTCGAGCCCCACGGTCGCCGCCCGGGCCCGCTCGACGGCGTCCGCCGCGGCGAGCACGGTGGCCTGGGCGATCGCATCGCGCTCCCGCGCGGCCGCCCAGCGGTCCTCGATCGTGGCCAGCGCCTGCTCCGCCGATGTCCGCTCCGCGGTGGGTGCGGCACGGCGCAGCGCGGGCAGGTCGTTCGCGGTGACGACAGGCTGCACACCGTCCGCGTCGATGTCGAGGAGGGCGAGCTCGCCCGGCGCGAGGTCGAAGAGCACGCCGTGGGCCTCGAGCAGTCCCCGCTGGTCATCCGCACCGCCCGCGGCCAACCCGATCACGGCGTCAGCCAGCCGCTGCCGACCGTAGGCGTCCAAGCCGCTCACCACGGTGACGTGCGGGTGCAGGTCGACCAGCTCCCCGAGGCCCGTCACCAGCTGCAGCAGTCGCATCGGCGTCAGGAGACCTTGATCCGCTGGACCTGGCCGTCGCCCTCGTCACGGTCGGTCGAGGAGCCCGACGGGCGGAGACGGGCAGCCGCCGCCTGTGCCACGGACGTGACGGTCGCGATGACGTCCTGCACCGCCCGCGGATCGTCGAGGAGCTCCTCGGCGGCGTCGAGCAGGCTTCGTGTGGCCTCGATGACCTCGCGGGCGGCCGCCTGCAGGTGCTCGATCCCCTGGTGGACCTTGTCGTCGTCGTGGTCAGCCATCGGTCGCGCTCCCCTCGAAGATGACCACAAGTCTGCCTTGCTTGAGGCTCGCATCCGCGACAGGTCGCGAGCGCAGGGAGTCCGGCAGCGTGATCGCGCGTCGATACGGGCCGACCTTCACGAGCAGCTCGTCGCCGCGTCGGCCGAGCTCCAGGTCGTCGCGGCCCGCGAAGGGCAGCTCGAGCGACAGGGTCGTGCGCCCATCCTGGCGGGCGATCTGCAGTGGCTGGCCCCTGTGGAGGATGCCGGCCGCGTCACGATCGCCGTACACGCTCGCGGCGAACCCGCGCAGCGCCTCGACCCCCACCAGCTCCTCGGGGAAGAGCTCGACGGTCAGCACTGGTAGCGGCGCAAAGCTGTCCTCGATCGTCTTGAGGTGCTCGACGTGCAGCTCCTTCCACCGCTCGAACCACGGGTCGGCCACCGCGTCGGGCAGGAGCCGGTTCGCCACCACGGCGTCCACGCGGTAGCCGAAGAGCGAGAGGTAGGTGTACGTCCGCCGCGCCTCCGCGATCACGATCCGCTCGGGGTTCACGACCAACCGGACGCTGGTGCGCTCCGGGTCAACCAGGATCTCGCGAACCCCGTCCAGGCGGTCGTAGAAGTCGCTCGTCGCCGCGAACACGTTGTCGTCGGCCATCGGCAGCGAGGTCACCCGCGACAGCACGGGGCCGATCACCCTGTTGACCCGACGGCCCACCGGGAACAAGCGCTCCATGTACCGGCTGAGGATGTCGGGCAGCGACAGGAAGCGAATCGTCTCGGCCGTGGGGGCACAGTCGACGACGACGACGTCCCAGTCACCCGATTCGGCGAACGACTTGATGTCGGCAAGGGCGAAGATCTCATCGAGGCCCGGGATCACCGACAGCTCCTCGGCCTCGAGGCCATCGACCCCGGCCCAGTTGAACACCTCGCGGAGGTAGCCCTGGATGTCGTGCCAGCCCTCCTCCATGCGCTCCTGGGCGTCCAGCTGCTGACCCCAGAGGCCGTCGCAGATCGGCACGGCGACGGGCCCGAGGGGCACGTCGAACGCGTCTGCCAGGGAGTGGGCGGGATCCGTCGACAGCACCACGGTGCGCAGCCCAGCGTCGGCGCAGCGCACCGCCGTGGCCGCGGCTGTCGTGGTCTTGCCCACCCCACCCTTGCCGGTGAACAGGAGGATGCGCGTCACTGCTGCTGGACGTGGGCGCGCAGCTCGCGGAGGGCGGTGTGGACGATCTTCTGCTCCGCCCGACGCTTCACGAAGCCTGGGAGGGGCACGATCAGGTCGACGGCGAGGTGGTAGGTGACGAGCGTGCGCCCCGGGGTGAGCGCGGGCTCGAGGTGGTAGCTGCCATCGAGCTTCCGCATGATGTCGCCCCTCAGGAGCGTCCAGCTCAGGCGGTTCTCACCGTGCTGGTAGCGCAGCGTGTAGCTGGTGCTCCGCCCCATCGCCGCGGTGCGGAAGGTGACCTCCCGGGCCCTGCCCTCATCGTCGCGCGAGTCCACGGTGACGTTCTTGATGTCGCGGGCCCACGACGGGTAGGCGTCGAAGTCGAGCAGGACGCCGATGATCGTCTCCGCGGGCGCAGCGATCTCCATCGTCTCGGTCGCCTCAGCCATCGCCGCATTCTGGCCCAACCCCGCCCGGCTGGCCGACATGCGTCGGTCAGGACGCCTGCCGCATGGGTCGGGGCGGGAACTCGCCGTACCGTCCGCCCCACAAGGCCATGAGCCCGAGCCCGTACATCGGTGCGAGAACCCCGAAGGCGACCTCGGAGAACGGTCGGATCGACGCCGCGACGATGACCGCCATCGCCTGCACCACCAGGGCCAGGTAGAAGGTGCGACGCGTCGCGTCGGGCGCAGTCGGGGTGGTCAGGAGGAACAGCCCTGGGATGCTGACGAGATCGGTCCGGCTGCGGGAGATCCCGAGCGTGTAGGCCCACAGGAGCGCACCAGTGCCGACCGCGAAGAGCGCGAGCGACAGGCCCGCGTGCACCACGGCCAGCGCGTCCGGGGCCACCGCCGCGCCGGCGCTCGTCACGGCCAGCACCCCGGTGCCGACCAGATCGACGTTGACCAGTGTGGCGCCTGGCTCGGCAGCCCGACCCTCCTCAGCCATCGACGTCAGCCTCCCACCTCCCGAGGGCCTCGCCGAGCCGAGTGGCCAGCACGTCGTACGAGTACCCGGCGACGGCCCGAGCGCGCCCGGCCTCCCCCATGCGGCGCCGTCGCTCGGGATCGTCGAGCAGCTCGGCCAGCGCCACGGCGACGGTGTGGGGGTCGTGCGGCTCGTGGACGACGAGGCCCGTCTCGCCATCCACCACGGCCTCCGCGGCTCCCCCGCTGTCGCCGGCCACCTGGGGCACCCCTGCTGCCGCCGCCTCCAGGAAGACGATGCCGAACCCCTCCTGTTCGAGGCCCGCCCACCGGTTCCGGCAGAGCATGGCGTAGACGTCAGCGCATCCGTAGAGCTGGGAGAGGTCGTCGTGCGACACACGACCGAGGAGCCTGACCGGTGCACCCGTCGAGTCGATCAGCCGCTGCAGGCGGGCGGCGTCGCGGCCACCTCCTCCGATGGCCACGACCAGGTCGGGACGGCTGCGCGCGAGGAGCGCGCTGGCCCGGATCAGGGTGTCCATGCCCTTGCGCGGCACGAGGCGGCTGAGGCTGGCGACGAGGCGACCGTCGACGGGAAGCCCGAGCCGGGTGCGCACGGAGGCGCGTTCATCGGTGGCGAGCGGGTGGAACCGCTCCGTGTCGACGCCGGGGGGCACGATGACGCTCGGGAGCGAGCGTCCCGCCGCCCGCTCGCCCTCGGCGAGGGGGTAGCCGCCGGCGGCGATCACGAGGGACGCGCCCCGAAGGACGTGGCGGAGCACCAGGTTCGGGCCGGGGAGCCGTCCGGGAACGGTGACCTCGGCCCCGTGCAGGACGACGGCGTAGGGCCGCCGCAGGCGCGGACCCAGCAGACCGACCGGAAGGGCCGGGTCGAGCACGACGACGTCGGCGGCGATCTCGTCGGCCAGCGCCTCGATCCGGCGGGCGAGCGACGGGGTGGGCAGCAGCACGGGCTCGCGGACCCGCACGACGCGGAAGGGCTGGGCCGCATCCCACGCCGCGCTGTCTGGATGGCGGGTCGTGAGGACGGCGAACGACGACGGGTCGAGCCTCCGCCACAGCTCCCAGAGCATGGTCTGGATCCCGCCGATCTTGGGCGGGAAGTCGTTGGTCACGAAGAGGTGCGTCATGGGGCTGAGGCCGTCAGCTCCCCCAGCACGAACGGATCCTCCTCGTGCTGGAGCGCGGCGAGCAGATCCTCGCGTCCGAGCCGACGCGCGGCCCAGACGGCGTGGCCCCGCAGGAGGGGGTCCGGGTGGTGCAGGTGGCGTTCGAGCACGGCGGCGACGGGTGGATCGCGGCCGTCGCCGACGTTCCCCAGGACGACCAGGGCGTTGCGTCGGACATAGCGCACGTCGCGCCGCGGGATGTACCAGCGGCCGGCCTGCTCGAGCACGGTGGCGTCATCAGCATCGAGCAGGTCGAGCAGGCGCGCCGTGGGGTGCTCCGAGCCGGTGGGGCGCGGGCGGGGGCACGCCGGTTGGGCGGGCAGACCTCCTGGCAGTCGTCACAGCCGTAGATGCGACCGCCGAGCGCTTCCCGCAGGTCGGGAGGGAACGGCCCCTCAGCCTGCAGCAGCCAGGACAGGCAGCGACGAGCGTCGACCACGCCCGGGGCGGTGATGGCACCGGTGGGGCACCCCTCCAAGCAGCGCGTGCAGGGACCACAGCGGTCCTCGACGGGTCGGCTCGACACCGCCAGGGGCGCATCGGTGACGACGCAACCCAGCACGTACCAGCTGCCGAGGCCCGGCAGCAGCAGGTTGGCGCTCTTGCCCCACCACCCGATGCCGGCGCGGTGCGCCGCAGCGCGATCGACCATGGCGTTGTCGTCCGCCAGCACCCGAGCCCGCCAGCCGTGCGCCTTGAGGAGCGCGGCCACCGCCTTCAGCCCGGTCTTGAGCTGGGCATAGTGGTCGTCCCACGCGTAGCGGGCGATCTGTCCGACGGGGCCGTCGTCCGTGGCCTGCGGCAGGTCCACCAGGTAGCTCCGGGCCCCCACCACCAGGGCGCGCGCGGCCGGCAGGGCCCGCTCGGGATCCGTCGACCGGGCTGGCTGTCGGTAGGTGAAGGCCATCCCGCCGTGCAGGCCCTCCGCCTTGCGGCGCTCGAGCGTGCGGCGCACCCCGACGAAGGGCTCGGCCGAGGCCACCTCGAGCACGTCGAGCCCCGCGCCGGTGCCGGCCGCCCGCAGGGCCGGTGTGCCCGGCACCGAGGCGGCCGCCACCGTCATCCGGTGCGGCGGCTGTGCCGCAGGGCCGGCGCGAGGCCACCCCGCTCGAGGAGGCGCAGCGCCCGCGCCTCGACCACATCGATGACGATCGCATCACCAGGCGCCCGGCCGCAGAGGAACGTGACGACGCAGTCGTCACAGGCCGAGGTGCTCTCCATCACGCACTCGTCGCAGCTGATCCGCAGGTCTGATCCCATGTCGCCGACCCTACGCAGGGGGTGTGACAGCCTCCACGGCCGTGCCCGTGCCGCACCACCGGCACACCACCTCGTCGACGGACTCCCACAGCACCTCCGGGTCCTCCACGGTGAGCTCCCCCCCGACGGAGTAGTGGTGGAACGCCCGGACCCGAGTGGTGGTGGTGACATCGAACCGCGTGAGGTTCCCACAGGAAGAACAGCGATACCGGGTCGCAGAAGGCACGCCAGCAAGGTACCGGTCGCGCGATGGGGGTCATGCGACGGGGGGACGGAGCCCCCCTTGACGCGCAAGAGCCCGGTGCTCCCCCCGAAGCACCGGGCTCTTCGCCCCCCGATCAAGATCACCGAGGGTTCGGCGTCGAGAGACTAGGCGACCTCAGCGCCGCCTGCTTGCTCGTTGGCCATGGCCTCGAGGCTCATGGTGTCGTACTCCTCGCCGGTGTCGGCCCAATCCTCGAACTGGATGACCCCCATCTCGCCGAACTTGGTGCGCAGCCAGCCGTTGTTGCGGTCCAGGAGGCCGAGCTTCTTGCAGTTCGGGACGATCTTGGAGAACAGCAGCTGCTGGAACGGATCCTCGTTCTTGTCGCCCTGGTTCTCGAGCTGGAGCTTGATCATCGTGCGCACGTCGACGCCCATCCGCTCCCACACCTCCTGCTGCAGGAAGCGGTCGCGCATGCGCACGGCGGCCTCGAAGGCGAACTGCTGGCGCTCGAGCATCTCGGCGTCGGTGAGCTCCGCGTAGTACTCCTTCAGCGACAGCACGCCGAAGGCGACATGGCGGGCCTCGTCGCTCATCACGTAGCGCAGCAGCTGCTTGAGCAGCGGCTCCTCGGTGAGCATGTGCATGAACCCGAAGGCCGCAAGGGCCAACCCCTCCACCATGATCTGCATGCCCAGGTAGGTCATGTCCCAGCGGCTGTCGAGGATGATGTCGTCGAGCAGCATGCCGAGGTGGGCGTTGAGCGGGTAGTGCCCGTTCATCTTCGTGTCGAGGTACTTGGCGAACACCTCGACGTGGCGAGCCTCGTCCATCACCTGGGTGGCGGCGTAGTACTTGGCGTCGATCCACGGCACGGTCTCCACGATCTTGGCCGTGCAGATCAAGGCACCCTGCTCGCCGTGCATGAACTGGCTCATGGTCCAGTTCTGCGACTCGATCATCAGCTCGTGCCATTCCTTCTCGCCCCAGTTGTGCAGGGGCTGGCCGGGGCGCTGAGCGGCGACGAACACCGGATCGGTGTCCTGGTCGCGCGGCGCGTTGGCCACGACCATCTCGATGTCCACGTCCAGGTGCCACGGGAGGTCGGTCTCACCGTTCCACTGTGCGTTCTTCGCCTTCTCGTAGAGCTTGTTGAGGGCCGGGCGCTCGCCCTTCTCGTAGTTCCAGGTGAACAGCGCGTCGGCGTTGTCCTTCACGGCGTGGACCATCTCGTCCACGTCCTTGGCCGTGATCGAGAGGATGGCCTCGAGGTCGTTGACGTCGGCCCGGCCGAGCATCTCTTCGTTGGTGGTCATCTCGGGGTTCCCCCTGGGGTCATCGCCGCCGACGGCAAGCGTCGGCGACGAACGGATTGGACGCGCCTACGGCGCACTGCGGGACTGTTCGAGCGGGCCAGCTGCTCGGTCGGTGGACAGGTTGGCGTCGAGCGCGTCGACGAGGCGGGCGATCAGGTCTTCCCACGGCCCGGCGGCAGGAAGCTCGAGCTCCACGGCGCGGAAGAGCAGGAAGCCGAACCCGACGGCGTGGCAGAACCGCACCACCGCCTCGGCGTCGAGCGCGGGGTCGATCGCGCCGGTGGCCTGCGCTTCCGCGACGAGGTCGGCGAGCCGGTCGCCCCGCAGGTCGAGGAGGCCCTGCATGAGGCGCCGGACCTCGGGGTCCCGCCGAGCCGCGACGAAGGCCTCCAGGAGCAGTGCGCTCTCGGGGCCCATCTGGTCGGTGACGAGGTGCGAACCGACCGTGGTGAGGATGTCCGTCACCTTGCCCTCGAACCGGTGCTCGTTGAAGAGCTGGTCGAGCTCGCTGTCCGACCGGGCCTCGATGGCGGCGAGCAGGAGCTCCGCCTTGCCCGTGAAGCGGCCGTAGATGGCACCGGTGGTGTAGCCCGCGCGCCGGGCGATCTCCGCGACGCCGGCACCGTCGTAGCCCTTCTCCGCGAACACGACGGCTGCGGCCGCCACGAGCTTCTCCCGGATGGGGTCGACGCTCTCGTCGGGCGTGAGGGGCTGCAGGCGCGCCGCGTGGGTCATCGGAGCGGAGGATAATGACCGTTATCCCCCGATGTCCACCTATCCGGCCTCGGCGGCCGCCTCGCGCTGCGAGACCTCCACCAGCGCCGCGAGCGCAGCGACGGCCGCGCCCGAGTCGATCGCCTCCCGGGCGGCCTCGATCCCGGACGGCAGGTCGGCGACCGTGCCGGCGACGAGGAGGCCGGCCCCGGCGTTGAGGCAGACGATGTCGCGATGGGGGCCGTGCTCCCCTGCGAGCACGCGGCGGGCGAGGTCGGCGTTCACCGCGGCGTCGCCACCGACGAGGTCCTCGCGGTCCACCACGGGGAGCCCGAGGTCCAGGGGCCGCACCTCCCAGGTGGTCACGGCGCCGTCGTGCAGCTCCACGACGGTGGACGGGCCGGTGGTCGTGAGCTCGTCGAGGCCGTCGCCGCCGTGGACGATCAGCGCCCGTTCCGCCCCCTTCTCCCGCAGCACGCCGGCCATGCGCTCGGCCATGCGCAGGTCGGCCACCCCGATGAGGTACCGGCGGACGCGGCCCGGGTTGGACAGCGGCCCGAGGATGTTGAAGGCGGTCGGGATCCCGAGATCCCGTCGAGACGGGCCTGCGTGACGCATGGCCGGGTGGTAGCGGGGAGCGAAGCAGAACCCGATCCCGGCCTCGCGGACGCAGGCCGCCACCCCGATCGGTCCGAGCTCGATCGCCACACCGAGTGCCTCCAGCAGGTCGGCGGCGCCGCAGGCGGACGACGCGGCCCGGTTGCCGTGCTTGCACACCCGCCCGCCGGCCCCGGCCACGACGAGGGCGGCCAGCGTGCTGACATTGATCGTGTGCGCGCGGTCGCCACCCGTGCCGACCACGTCGATGACCGGCCCGGACGCGTCGATGTCGACACGGGTCGACGCATCCAACATCGCGTCGACCATCCCCACCAGCTCGGCGACCGTCTCCCCCTTCATGCGCAGCGCGACGACGAAGGCGGCGATCTGCGCCGGGCTGGCGGCGCCGTCGAGGATCTCCGCCATCGCGGCATGCGCGACCTCGCTGTCCAGGTCGCCGCCCTCCATGAGGGTCCCGAGCACGACCGGCCAGCCCCCGTGCGCGGCAAAGCCGAGATCAGCCATGACCGGAACCTACTTCGGTCGGGCTAGGAGGCCCGCCGGCGTTGCCGGAGGATCCGGCGGCGCTCCTTCTCGGTCGCGCCACCCCACACGCCCTCCTTCTCCCGGCCCTGGAGCGCGAACTCGAGGCAGGTCTCCTGCACCGAGCACTCGCGGCACACCAGCTTGGCCTCCAACGCCTCCTCGTCCGTCGCCGGATAGAAGATCTCCGGGTCGAGGCCGCGGCAGGCCGAGTGACGGCGCCAGAGGAGTTCCATGAGTCGGGGGGCAGCTCTTCGTGTCGGGGACGGGGGCTTCAGGCGCAGTCTCCGCGCAGGGGACGCGCCGATGCAAACCGATCGGCCGATCGCAGGACGATGCGGCTACTCGCCGGATTCGCTGAGGCGAAGGAGGGCCCAGACCTCGTCCGCGGGGTACCGGCGATGCCCCCCGGGGGTGCGAACCGAGGGGATCCGGCCTCGCCGCGCCCAGTCCGTGACGGCCCGCTCCGACACCTGGAACAGCACGGCGACCTCACGGGTGCGCAGCAGGCGGCCGCGCATCCCATCGGGGAGGACGCCGTTCCCGACGAGCTCTTCTACCAGGGCCTCTCGCTCTCGAACCCGCTCCACGCGCGCCTCCTGAGGCATCGTCGGCCGCCTGTGCTGGCGAGTGTGCCCGACGTCGGGCAGCCCAGCAACTGGATGATCTCGGACCGGGTTCAACCGCGGAGGTCGGCCACCAGCTCCGCCACCGTGGTCGGCAGGAGCTCGGTCTCCTCCCGGTACGCGGGGTGGTCGACGACCAGCCACACGGGTCCGGCTTCGACCGCCGCGACCTCGATCGGGCTCAGGTCCCACCGCACGTAGTGGACCGAGGCAGTGATCTCCTCTCGGGTGAGCTGCGCGGCGTGCGCCTCCTCCGTGGTGGCCCGCACCTCGACGGCGTCGGCACCATTGCCCGCTCGCAGCAGGAGAGAGCGCTCGATTCCGACGAGCTTGGGGAGCCACTCCCGGAGCTGGTCATCCGAGGTGAGCTCCAGGAAGACCGTGGCGCTCAGCTGACCGGCGGCGGGGATCAGCGGGTTGTAGGTGTCGAGCTCGCCCTGGATCGCCTCGTCCGTGATCAGCTTCTCGACCCGCGCCATCTCCTGGATCTGGAAGCGGATGGTGTCGCGGTTCTCGAACACCAGCGTGAGGATCGTGCCGAGGTGGACGCGTCGGCGCTTCTTCAGCGCGATGACGTGGGACCGGAACGCCTCCCGCTCGCGCTCGTAGGCGCGCAGGTCGGCGATGTCGGACAGGGTCAGCTTCACGGGGTGCCTTCGGAGGGGTGAGGTGGGAGGGGGCGCCGCGACGGCGCCCCCTCCCACTGGGCTCAGATGCTCTCGAGCGCCTTGCTGAACTTGCCCGCGTGGCTCTTCTCCGCGCGAGCCAGCGTCTCGAGCCACTCGGCGACCTCCTCGAAGCCCTCCTCGCGGGCGGTCTTCGCGAAGCCGGGGTACATCTCCGTGTACTCGTAGGTCTCGCCCGCGATGGCGGACTTCAGGTTGTTCTCGGTGGAGCCGACCGGCTCGCCCGTGGCCGGGTCGCCGACCTCGGCGAGGAAGTCGAAGTGGCCGAACGCGTGGCCCGTCTCGCCCTCGGCCACGGAGCGGAACAGCGCGGCGACGTCGGGGTGGCCCTCCACGTCCGCCTTCTGGGCGAAGTAGAGGTAGCGGCGGTTGGCCTGGCTCTCGCCGGCGAAGGCCTCCTTGAGGTTGTTCTCGGTCTTGCTGCCCTTGAGCTCAGACATTCGCTTGTGGGTCTCCTTGGTGTTGGGGGGAACGGGTGGGAGCGGTGCGACAAGCCGCACAAAGCCCCCGGAAGACGATCTCCGCCGCCGCGACCTCGAAGTCGTCCGGGACGTCGAGCTCGGGCGGGTCGCCGTACACGTCGTCGATCCGGCCGCAGCCGGTGCACACGAGGTGGTGGTGCGGCTCGAGGTTGGGGTCGAAGCGGGTGGACCCGGTGCCGACGTCGAGCGAGTGCAGCTCGCCCATCGCGGCCAGGTCGTTGAGGGTCTGGTACACGGTGCGCAGCGAGATGGTCGGCATCTCGGCGCTCACGACCGCGTACACCGCCTCGGCGGTGGGGTGCACGGTCGAGCCGCTCAGCGCCCGGAAGATGGACTGGCGCTGGGGCGTCGCCTTCAGGCCGTGGGCCCGGAACTGCGCCGTGAGCTCGTCGACCGACTTCACCACCGGGATCCTAACATGCAGTGGTTGCTGTTCAACAACAATTGCTGATCAGTCGGCGGGCACCCACGTGGCGTGGAAGCCGTACGGGACCCGCTGCGGGAGCGCCACGCTGGCGACAGGACCGGCTTCGACGTCGGTCGCGTCGAGCACCACGAAGCGGCTGCGCATGGTGGCCTCGTCCGTCACGTAGCCGAGGAGCCACCCCTCGTCGTCGGCGTCACCGCCGGCGTCGCCGACGAAGAACCACTCGCCGCTGTGCTCGGTGGCACCCGGGTCCCAGACGGCCCGCTCGCCGGTGCGGTAGTCGTGCTTGATGACGCCGCCGAGGTCGACCGTGTCCTCGGCCGGCCGGGTCTGGGAGAAGTAGCCGTGGCGATGCGCGCGGCCGGTGCGACGGAGGTCACGCGACGGGAGCTCCATGTCCGACCGCTCGTCGACGACCTCCTCGGTCGCCCGCCCGGTGTCGGTGTCGACGGTCCACCGCCGCAAAGTGAGGTCGCTGCCCAGGGTGCCGCTCTGGAACATGGTGGCGTGGCGGCACACGTCCACCACGACCTCGCTCCCCTGCCGGAACGCGTTGACCCCGTGGAAGACGTAGCACGGATCGATCTCCGACCACACCACCTGCGCCCCGTCCGCGCCCAGCGGCAGCACACCGATCCGCGCGCCGTAGGACGGGTCCCAGCTGAAGGGGAACACGTCCCCGGACGGGTCGGCGATCATGGCCGCGGCCGCCTCGAGGTCGAACACCACCGGCAGATCCCAGAACACGGCGTCGGTCTCGGTGATGGCGAAGTCGTGGATCATGGTGGGCCCGGGCACGGGCACCTCGGTGCTCTTCACGAGGGTGCCGTCGGCGTCAGCCACGTGGTACGTGAGGTAGGGCGGTACGAAGCCATAGCCGAAGAAGTGCATCTGCCCGGTCGCCGGGTCGATCTTCGGGTGGGCGGTCATCGACGTCGTGAGCCGGCCCCCGAAGTCGTAGACGCCCTTCGTGCTGAGGTCGTCGGGCGAGAGCTCGTAGGGGTACCCGACCTCGCCCGAGGTCAGGAGCTTGCCGCCGTGCCAGATGGCGGAGACGTTGCTCTGCGATGCCTCGCCGCCCGGCACGCCCTCGCCGAAGCCTGAGGATGCCTCGTAGAGCGGCGTGCGCACGTAGCGGTTGGCGTAGGACACGGCCGCACCGGCCTCGAGTCGGACGCCGTGCACCATGCCGTCACCCAGGAACCAGTGCGGCGACACGCCGGTGCGCGGGTTCGAGCCGTTGCGGACGTACAGGCCGCTGAGCTCGGGCGGCAGCGCCCCCTCGACCTCGAGTCGGGTGCCGTCCACCTCCTCCGCGACGGGGGCGAACCCACCCTGCAGCCACCAGGGGACGTCCGGGTCGAAGGGCACCGTCGTGGGTGGCGACGTCGTCGAGGACGCGGCATCCGGTCCCGAGCTGCACGCCAGCAGCGGCGCGACGCCCGCCGACACGACTCCGAGCGCCGCCAGCCGCAGCACCTCGCGCCGGTGCATCCGCTCCCATGCCCCCACCATGCCGGGCAACCTTAGGCGGTCATGCGCCTCGGATCTGATCGGCGCTTGTCCGCGGCGATAGCGTCGGCGCCGTGGCGACCTACGAGTACCGGTGCCGGGCCTGCGGGGCGACGTTCGAGGAGCGCCGGGCCATGGCCGAGGCGGATTCGCCGGCCACGTGTCCGGCGGGCCACGCCGACACGACGAGGCTCCTCTCCGTGTTCGCCAGCACCTCGGGCGGCAGCAGTCCGATGCCGAGCACGCCGGGTGGAGGCGGCGGCGGGTGCTGCGGCGGCGCCTGCGGCTGCGGTTGACCGGATGAGCCTCGGCACCTTCGACCGAACCCGGTCGCTCCAGCAGCTCGGCGACACGCACTTCGACGTCCTCGTGATCGGCGGCGGCATCACCGGAGCCGGCGTCGCGCTGGACGCGGCATCCCGCGGACTGCGGACGGCGTTGGTGGAGCGGGACGACTTCGCCAGCGGCACGTCGTCGAAGAGCTCGAAGCTCGTCCACGGCGGCCTCCGCTACCTCCAGAACGGCGACGTGCGGCTCGTGTACGAGGCGCTGCGCGAGCGGCAGCGGTTGCGCCACAACGCGCCCCACCTCGTGCGGCTGCTCCCCTTCCTGATCCCGATCTTCTCGAAGGACGGGCTCATCAACCCGAAGGTGGCGCGTGCGCTGGGCAGCGCGATGTGGATGTACGACCTCACCGGCGGGGCCCGCATCGGCAAGCTCCACAAGCGGCTCGACAGGGCCGAGGCCGTGGCCCACATGCCGACCCTGCCGGAGGACCGGCTGGCGGGCGCGTACCTGTACTACGACGCCGCCGCCGACGATGCCCGCCTCACGCTCACCATCGTCCGCACCGCGGTCCTCGACCACGGGGCCGTGGCGGCCAACCACGCCAACGTCGTCGGGCTGCTCCACGACGGCGAACACGCGGCGGGGGCGGTGGTCGAGGCCGACGGGCAGCGGATCGAGGTGCGGGCCCGATCCGTCGTCAACGCCGCCGGCGTGTGGAGCGACGATGTCCGCTCCCTGGACGAGGGACACCACCCAGACAGCATCCGTCCGGCCAAGGGGATCCACATCACGGTGCCGTGGGACAAGGTCCGCAACGACATCGCCGTCGTGGTCCCGGTGCCGAAGGACAAGCGCAGCGTCTTCGTCGTGCCCTGGCTGCCCACCGACGACGGCGGCTTCGAGCTCACCTACGTCGGCACCACGGACACGGACTACGACGGGCCGCTCGACGATCCGCAGTGCACGGCGGACGACGTGGCCTACCTCCTCAACGCCATCAACTTCTCGGTGCGGGAGCCGCTCGTGGAGGCGGACGTGGTCGGCACCTGGGCCGGGCTGCGGCCGCTGGTGAAGGCCGCGTCCAGCGGCCGCACCGCCGACCTGTCGCGGCGCCACCGGGTCACCCGATCGGGCTCTGGCGTCATCACCGTCACCGGCGGGAAGCTCACCACGTACCGAGAGATGGCCGAGGACACCGTCGACGAGCTGGTGGAGCACCTCGACGGTCTGCCGCGTTCCGCGCGCCGGTCACGTACCGCCAGCCTCAAGCTGCGCGGCGCCCAGGCCGTCGAGCCGACGGCCACCGGCCTCACCCGCCACCTCGCCGATCGCTACGGCACCGAGGCCAGGGTGCTCCGAGCCCTCATCGACGAGGACCCCTCGCTGGGGGAACCGCTCGTGCCGGGTCTTCCCTACGTGCGGGCCGAAGCGGTGTTCGCCGCCCGCCACGAGATGGCCTCGACCGTCGACGACGTACTGGCCCGTCGCACGCGGGCTCGTCTCCAGGCGCGGGCGGCCTCCGCCCTCGTCGCCCGCGACGTCGCTGACCTCATGGCCCCTGAGCTCGGCTGGTCGAGCGACGAGGCCGCCACCCAGGCCGAGGCGTACGTCGCGCTCGTCACGGCCGAGCGCGACGCCCCTGGCCTGCTGCCCACCGGCGAGGTGCCGGCGTGACGGCGCCCCACGCCCTCCCCGCCGCCGGACCCGGCGCACCGACCCCGCCGATCGCGCTGCGGGACGGCGGGCGCGCCGCGACCGCGCGGCTCGACACCGCCGTCGTGCCCGTGCCCGAACCCGTTCTCGCCCAGCTCGCCACGATCTGCCCCACCGTCACTGACGGCGACGTGCTCGGCGAGGCGAGCCGCGACTGGTGGCCGCAGGCGATGATCTGGGCCCTCGACGGCCAGGTCGCCGCCAAGGCCGCGGCCGTCGTCTCCCCCACCAGCGCCGATCAGGTGGCCGCCGTCCTCGCGGTGTGCAACGACGCCCACGTGCCCGTCACCGCCGCCGCCGGCCGCAGCGGGGTGTGCGGCGCCTCAGTGCCCGTCCACGGCGGTGTGGTGCTCGACCTGTGCGGCCTGACGGGCATCGTCGAGGTCGACACGACCTCGCTGGTGCTCGACGTCGCGCCCGGCACGTTCGGCGACCACCTCGAGCACGCCCTGCGCGCGGAGCATGGCCTCACGCTCGGGCACTGGCCGCAGTCCGTGGCGCTGTCGACCGTCGGCGGCTGGCTCGCGTGCCGCTCCGCCGGCCAGCTCTCGACCCGCTACGGGAAGATCGAGGACATGGTCCTCGGGCTCGACGTGGCGCTGGCCGACGGCCGCCAGATCTCCACGGGCGGCGCCCCGCGAGCCGCCGTCGGTCCAGACCTGAACCAGCTCTTCGTCGGCTCCGAGGGCACCCTCGGCATCATCACCGGAGCCCGGCTGCGCCTGCACCCGGCGCCGACCCACGAGCGCCGCGCCGCCTTCGGCTTCGCGTCGTTCGCGGAGGGCATCGACGCCATGCGACGGATCCTCCAGCGCGGCGGCACCCCCGCCGTCCTGCGCCTCTACGACCCCGCCGAGGCCGACCGCTCTTACCAGACGGGTGACCGCGCGCTCCTGCTCGTCCTGGACGAGGGTGACCTCGCCGCCGTCGACCGCACGATGGAGCTCGTGGCCGAGGTCTGCCGCGACGGCCACCCCGAGGACGTCGAGCACGTGGCGCACTGGCTCGAGCACCGCAACGACGTGGCGGCGCTCGAGGCCCTGATCTCTCGCGGCTACGTGGTGGACACGATGGAGGTGGTCGGCCGCTGGCGCGACCTCCCTGCGATCTACGCCGCGACGATCGAGGCGCTGAACGGCGTCGAGGGCACCGTGTCGGCCTCAGCCCACCAGTCGCACAGCTACACGGACGGCGGCTGCCTCTACTTCACGTTCGCGGCCAAGGTCGAGCCCGACGACCGCGACCGCTACTACCGGGCGGCCTGGGACGCCGGCAGCCGGGCCGTCCTCGCCGCCGGCGGCGCGCTCTCGCACCACCATGGCGTCGGGCTCAACCGGAGCCGCTTCGTGGCCGAGGCGCTCGGTCAGGCCTTCGAGGTCCTCGTGGCCACCAAGGCCGCCCTCGACCCCAACGGCATCCTGAACCCCGGCAAGCTCGGGCTCCCCTCCCCCTTCGGTGCCACCGGATACTGAGGCGACGCCACCATGAGCATCCTCGTCATCGACGTCGGCACCTCCGGCCTACGAGCGGCCGTGGTGCGCCCGGACGCCTCCGTCGCCGCCGACCAGCACCGCGAGCTGCTCCCCTCCTCGCCCGAAGCCGGCCTCGTCGAGTTCGATGCCGCGGAGATGGCGACCGTGGCGCTGGAGGTGGCCCACGCCGTGCTGGCCGAGGGCGGCCCGGTCGACGCGGTCGGGATCACCAACCAGCGCGCCTCCACGATCGTGTGGGACCGCGCCACCGGTGAGCCCGTCGGGCCGGGGATCGGCTGGCAGGACCTGCGCACCGTGGGGACGTGCCTCGTGCTCCAGGCCGACGGGATCCACATCGCCCCCAACGCCTCGGCCACCAAGGCGGCATGGCTGCTCGATGCCGCCGATCCCGACCGCAGCCGCGACCTCTGCGTGGGCACGGTCGACTCGTGGCTCGCCTGGCACCTCTCCGAGGGGGCGGTGCACGTGTCCGATGCCACCAACGCAGGCGTCACGGCGATGATGCGGGGCGACGGCACGGACTGGGAGGACAAGATCCTCGACGCGGTCCGCGTCCCTCGCCGGTTCCTCCCGACGGTGGTCGACTCCTCGGGCATCGTCGGCCAGGCCACCGCGCTCGACGGGGCTCCGCCGATCGCGGCGCTCGTAGGCGACCAGCAGTCGAGCCTGATCGGCCAGGGCGGCGTGCGACGGGGGCTGGCCAAGATCACCTTCGGCACGGGCGGCATGCTCGATCTCCACCTCGGCGAGGAACGCCCTCGCTTCGAGCGCCAGGGCGAGGGCGGGTGCTTCCCGATCGTCGCGTGGCGCCGAGGGGGAACGACGACGTGGGGCGTGGAGGCCGTCATGCTCTCCGCCGGCACGAACGTCGAGTGGCTCCGCGACGACCTCGGGATCATCGCGACCTCAGCGGAGAGCCACGACGTGGCCAGCCGGTGCGAGACGGCCGACGGCGTCGTCTACGTCCCTGCCCTCCTCGGCCTCGGCACGCCGCGCTGGGACTACGGCGCACGCGGCACCCTCCTCGGCCTCACCCGCGGCAGCGAGCGACCGCAGATCGTGCGGGCGGTGCTCGAGGGCGTCGCGCAGCGCGGGGCCGACCTCGTCGATGCCGCCGAGGCCGACACCGGCCTCACGATCCCGTCGCTCCGCGTCGACGGCGGCATGACCGACAACCCCACCTTCGTGCAGGCCCTCGCCAACGCCGCCCAGCGCCCGGTGGAGGTGTCGCCCGTGAAGGAGGCGACCACGCTGGGGGCCGCGTTCCTCGCGGGCCTGGCGGTCGGCACCTGGGGCGGCTGGGACGACATCGCCGCCACCTGGCGGCCGCGCGAGGTCGTCGAGCCCAACGGCGTGCTCGACCGCGAGCGCTGGGCGAAGGCGTGCGATCGGGCCGCCGGATGGTTCCCCGAGCTCTCCGCTCTCTCGTTCTGACGTGCCGGCGCCTGACCCGCCCGCACCGCCCGGCGGCGACCTGTACGAGCGGCTCGCGACGGCGCTGCGCGAGGAGCGCATCCTTCCCGGACCCGGCGACCCCACTCCGGTGGCCGACGCCAAGATCGCCGGCCTGCCGCCTGCCGCCCAGCGCTACCTCGGCTTCATGGGCGTGGTGGGACGCCCTCGCGACTGGTCGTTCCGCGCCCGGTTCGTCGGTCGGTTCCGGCTCCGGCCCCGTCTGGGGTGGATGCCCGCGGAGGCGTGGCAGTACAACTCCGGGCTCGAGGTCGCCCGGGTGTTCGTGATGCGCCTTCGGTTCGCCCGCCTCCTCCCGATGGTCGGTCACGACACCTACGTCCGGGGGCACGGCCGCATGACCGGCAGGCTCCTCGACCGGATCACGGTGGCCGACGGCAGCGGCGAGGAGTTCGACATCGGCGAGCTCACCACCTACCTCAACGACGCCCTCCTGCTCGCACCCTCGATGCTGCTCGGGCCCGCGACCACCTGGACCGAGGTCGACGACCACTGCATCGAGATCGCCCTCCACGACGCCGGCCGCACCGTCACCGGCCGGCTGTTCATCGACGGGAGCGGCGCGCCGTACGACTTCAGCACCACCGATCGGTTCGCCGACCTGCCCCACGGGCTCGTGCGGGCCGAGTGGCGCACTCCCGTCTCGAGCTGGCGGGTGGTGGACGGTCGCCCGATCCCCGGACCGTTCGGCGCCGTGTGGCACCTGCCCGAGGGCCCGCTCCCCTACATCGAAGGTGAGCTGGATCCCGCGAGCATCGCGTTCAACGTGCCGCCGGCTCCCTGACGTCTTGCGCTCCGGGACATGGGCTCGGGACACTGGTGGGGACGGTGAGCCGGCCTGGTGGCCGCGGCGTGGCTCGACCACGTCGAGGAAGGTCGGGGCTCCGAAGGACAGGGTGCTGGTGCGAGCCAGGACGGGGTGACCTGTCGGTTCAGGGCAACAGAGAGCAGACCGCCGATGGCCCGGGAGACCGGGCACAGGCAAGGGTGAAACGGTGCGGTAAGAGCGCACCAGCGTCGGGGGTGACCCCGGCGGCTAGGCAACCCCCACCCGGAGCAAGGTCAAACGCGGGAGGGCCGGTCCGGCCGATCTCCCCAGGTAGACCGCACAGATGGATGGCCACCCCCGAGGCGAGAGCCGAGGGACAGAACCCCGCCTACAAGCCGGCTCACCGTCACCACCAGCCAGCGGCCATCGGGGGCGTGGACCGCTCGCAACGTCCCGATGCCGATCAAGCGCGGCATCGCGGACGCGGCGCGCCGTCTGTACACCGAGCGGGCTGCGCTCCGCTACGACGGCCGGTCGCGCCAGGTCCGCATGGCCGACGTCATCGAGATGACCCACCCGTCGCCGCGCGATGACCGTCAGTCGGCGCTGTTCAAGTACCTGCTGGACCGTCGCCACCACGACGACGCGAGCGCGGACCCGGCCACGCTGCCGGTGCTGGCGGCCGCCGCCGCGCTCGACGCGGTCCCGATGGACGAGCGTCGTGCGGTGCTGCGCGTACGCGGTTCGGTCGCGCTCGTCGAGGCCGGCATCTCGTGGGAGCGCCTGTCGGGTTGGCTCCCGGGCGGCATGGATGCGGAGGCGTGGGAGACGGTCATCCCGTCGATGGGGGTGATGGCGCTCGTGCGAAACCTGCGCAACTTCGATGAGGCCGGCATCTCGGAGGCCGCCATCGAGATGGTCATCGCGAAGGTCACCGATGCCGACGAGGTGGCACGGGCGCGGCTGTTCCCGTACCAGGTGTGGGCGGCGTACAAGCACGCGCCGTCGGACAGCTGGCGCCGGGCGCTCGGTCGCACGCTCGAGCTCACGGTCGCCAACATCCCGGCCCTCCCCGGCACCCTCGTGGTGATCGACACGTCGGGCTCGATGCAGGCGACGGTGTCGCTCGAACATGCAGCGCGTCGAGGTCGCCGCCGTCATGGCGATGGCCACGGCCAAGCGGGCATCCGACGTCGATGTCGTCATCTACGGCCAGTCCAGTGCGCTCGTGCGCAACCGGCGCGGCACGTCGATGCTTGGCGGCGTGGACGAGGTGGTCCGCTCCGTCGGCTCGGTCGGCCACGCCACGTACGGCCACACCGCCATCGCCCGGTGGTTCGACCCGAACCGCCATCAGCGCGCGGTGATCTTCACCGACGACCAGCAGCACGGCTCGGGCCACGTCCGGCTCGACCATGTGCCGCTCGTGTACACCTTCGACCTGGCCGGCTACCGGCCCTCCGCGCTCCCGTCGGGTGAGCGGGGCCGGTACACGATCGGTGGCTTCAGCGACGCCACCTTCACGGTCATGAAGGTGCTCGAGGACGGCCGCCACGCGACCTTCCCGTTCTGAGCACGAGCGACGTGCACCAGCACGCGACACGGCCCCCGGGCACCCTCGCACCGGGGGCCGCGTCTGCCGGCCGGTACGACCCCTTGGGTCTCCCGCCCGCCCAGGCCCCGAGGGCACAGTCACTCGTGGCCTTCACCGGATCACCTCGGCAGATCGGACGAGGAAGTTGAGGGGGCCGGGCGGCCAGGTCAGCGAGGGTGCGTGACCGCGACCGCGTCGTCGATGAGGTGCTCGAGCGCTTCCGGGCCCTCGGCCTTCTCCAGGTACCAGGCCCCGAGCCGCGCCGCATCCCGCTCCACTTGGCCGTCGAAGAGGCTGGAGATGACCACGACTGGCCGCTGCGGGTCATCGGCCATGAGCTCGCGGGCCGTGCTGAGGCCGTCGGAGCCCTCCATCACGAGGTCGATGACCACGACATCGGGCTGGTGGATACGCGCCATGTCCCGCGCCTCGCTGGCCGTGCTGGCCTCGGCGACCACCGAGTAGCCGTCGCCTTCGAGCACGGACCGCACGATGGACCGGAACCGATCGTCGTCATCGGCGAGCACGATGGACGTCGTCATGGGCCGCATCCCCTCCTCCCGGCCAGGCTACCCCCAGACGGGTCGGCGCCGACCTCACCCGGTCCCGATCGCCCGATCGGCCCGCGCGGATACGGGCCCCCACCGAGGGCTGAGAGGGGCCGAGGGAGACGGGCAGTTGTTGGCTCAGCGTTGGTCGGGGGTTCAGCCTCGGGTCACCCCCTCCACGCACTGGCTTGGGAGGGTGACCGCGCTGGCGGGCCAGACGACGCGAGTGCCCAAGGAGGTTGCCGAGATGAGCGCAAGCGACCAGCGAGCGACGGCGTGGTGTCCGACGTGCGGTTCGACCAGCGAGCACGCGACCACGGGCGTCGGCACCGATCGGGCTGACCAGATCCCCGATCTGCGTCAGGCCGCGGACCACGACGGGCACGAGGCCGAGTTCCGGTTGACGTCCGCCTGACGCTGACCACCGCCGCCACACCGCGCTGGCCCCGTTTGAAGCGAACGGGGCCCTGCCAGGCGGACGGGCAGGGCCCCGTTCTAGGCCCCGGGGCACCCGGGCATGAGGGCCCCGCAGGCTTGGAAGCAACGGTAACGAGGGGTACGCCGCCGTTCGCGGATGGTCCCTCGGTCCCCCCGGGCGCTCGCGTCGTGCTGGGGAGCCTACGTTCGGTGCCGCCCGGCGTGGTCTCGGCACCAGCCCGACCGCTACACGGTGAGGACGAGCTTGCCGAAGGTGTCCCCGCTGGCGAGCCGCTCGAACGACGCCCGGGCGTCCGCGAGGGGGCGGACGTCCTCGATCACGGGGTGGACCGGGGTGCGCTCGACGAGGGCGAGCAGGTCGACCAGCTCGTCTCGGGTGCCCATCGTCGAGCCGACGACGGACAGCTGCAGGAAGAAGACACGGTTGAGGTCGGCGGGCGGGTTCGGACCGCTCGTCGCGCCGCTCACGACGACGCGCCCACCGGGGCGCAGCGAGCGGAGGGAGTGCGACCAGGTGGCCTCCCCCACCGTCTCGATGACCAGGTCGCACTTGGCCGGGAGGCGGGCTCCGGTCTCCACGGCCTCGTCGGCGCCCAGCTCGAGCGCTCGGCGCCGCTTCTCGGCGTCGCGGGACGTGCAGAACACGGTGTGACCCTGCGCCTTGGCGAGGAGGATCGCGGCGCTGGCGACGCCGCCGCCGGCACCCTGCACGAGCACGGTGGCCGGTCCGGCGAGGCCCGAGCGGGTCGTCAGCATCCGGTGGGCGGTGAGGTACGCCGTCGGCAGGCACGCGGCCTCCTCGAAGCTCAGCGAGGCCGGCTTGGCCACCACGTTGCGCTCCGGCACGACGACTCGCTCGGCGAGGGTGCCGTCGTGCAGCTCTGACAGGAGCGTGCGACGGGGATCGAGCGTCTCGTCGCCGTCGCCCGCGGTCGGGTCCCCGATGACCGCGTGGACGACCACCTCGGTGCCGTCGTCGAGCACACCAGCGCCGTCGCAGCCGAGGATCATCGGCAGGCGGTCGGCCGAGAGCCCGACGCCCCGCAGGGACCACAGGTCGTGGTGGTTCAGCGTGGCCGCCCGCAGGGTCACGGCGACCCAGCCCTCGGGGACCTCGGGGTCGGGTCGCTTCCCCGACCTGCAGGCCACGGAGCGGGTCGCGGTCGTCCTGGCTCACACACGAGACGGCAAGCACGGGCAGGATCCTCTCGATCGGCCGACGGTCATGACAGCCCGTCGAGGTGGGCACAGCCGTTGAAGGAGTGCAGCGCCGGGTGCGGCCCAGCCGTGGCGATGCGCGTGATGGAGGCGGGGGCCACGAAGGCGCGCCACGACACCTCGTCGCCGACGCCGAGCGCCCAGGCCAGGGCCGCCTTGACCGGCGACACGTGGGTCACCACGACGATGTCGGTGCTGGCCGCCTCCTCGGCGAGGGCGGCGCACGCAGCGCGAACCCTGGTGCCGAGCTCGACGAGCGACTCGCCTCCCCCGGGCGCCAGCGACAGGTCGGCCCGCCACGCCGCCCACACGTCGGCCGGCACCTCACGCAGCGGGGTGCCGTCGAGATCGCCGTAGTCGAGCTCGATCCACCGCTCGTCGACCTCCACGGGGCACCCGAACGCCGCGGCGGTCTGCCGCGTGCGCTGCAGTGGGCTGCTGATGACGCGCGCCGGCCGGGGCAGGGCCGCCGCGAGCGCCGCGGCCTGCTGCTCCCCCAGCTCGTCGAGGCCCGGGTCCAGGCGACGCCCCAGCAGCAGTCCGGAGGCGTTGGCGTCCGTGCGCCCGTGGCGGACGACGATCAGCATGGCCGCCTCACGGCACGATGTCGCGCCCGACACGACCGGTGTGGATGAACTGCGCGCGACGCGGGGGCTCGTCGAGGCGGAAGCGCCGGTACGCGTACAGGCACGCGAGCGCGCCCCCACCTCCAGCAGCAGGTTGAGCGCACCTCGCCCCAGCTCCGGCAGCTCGGCCGTCGACCACGACGTTCCGAGGAACGGCCACCAGAACGCCTGCGTGTCGGTCCACGCCCCGTCGAGCACGAGGTGGAGGAGCACACCGATCGGCAGCGCGAGGAGGGCGCGCTGCACCAGGCGGTGGCCCCTCGCGCCGATCATGACCGCGGCCAGCAGCACCGCGGCGCCGGTCAGGCTGTGGAACAGCCGGGGCTGGCCGAAGGGGACCTCGATCAGCGGGATCAGGCTGCCCACGGCGACCAGGCGATAGTCGGCGGCCGGGCTGCGGAACACGCCCCACACGATGAGGATCGACGGGCCGACGAACCAGAGCAGCACGGCACGCTCAGCGGGCGAGGAGTCGGCCGCACTCCTCACAGTGCGCCGGCGCCTCCGGCGCGAGCTTCTTGATCCGGTCGATCTCCACGGCCGACAGGCTCAGATGGCAACCGCCGCACGATCCGCCGACGAGGCGGGCGATCGCGATCCCACCCGACTGCGGTCGCAACGTCTCGTACTCCGCGAGGAGCTCTGGGGCGACCTCAGCGGCGATCGCCGCTCGTTCGGCGCCGACCCGCTCGAGCTCACGGTCGATCGCCACCTCCTCCTCCGCGATCTGGGCACGGAGGGCGGTGCCCCGGCCGTCGAGATCCGTTCGCCGCGCGGCAGCAGTGGTCAGCTCGGCATCGAGCGGCTCGATCTGTTCCATGAGCTCGAGCTCCTGGTCCTCGAGCTGTGAGATGCGCCGCTTCAGCGCGACGATCTCGTCCTGCAGGGCCTGCAGCTCTCTCGGGTTGCCGATCGTGCCGCTGTAGAGCGTCTTGTCGTGCTGGGTGGCCTTGTCGGTCAAGGTCGAGATCTCGTCCTCAAGTCGTTGCTGCCCACGCGCGAGCTCCTGGCGGCGGGTCTCGACCGTCGTGACGGTGTCCTCGAGCTGGCTCAGCTCCCCCATGAGCTCGTCGAGCTCGCCGCGGCTCTCCAGGTGGGCGCGCCGGTGAACGAGCTGGTCCGCGGTGGTGTCGTGCTCTTGGACGGAGAGAAGGGCGTCCCAGCGGCTCATGCCGTCCCATCCTGGCATGTCACGGCGGGACGGTCGGCGGGACGCTGGTCGTCGTGGGGCCGGTCGTCGGTGGGGTGGTGACCGCGGTGGTCGTCGTGGTTCCCTCGACGGACGGAACGGTCGTGGTGGTGTCCCCACCGGTCGACGAGGAGCGCCGCGTGCCTCCCCCGCCCCCGGAGTCGATCTCGCGGTCCAGGCGCAGGTACTTCGAGGACCGCGTGCTGGGCTCGGGTGCTGTGTACTCGCGCTCCTCCAGCCCCTCGTGCCAGGCGCGCATGAACCGTCCCCAGATCTCGGCCGGGTACGAGCCGCCCGTGATCCCGGTGCCGCGGATCTCCACGGACTCGTTGTCGGTCGTCGACCCGATCCACACGGCCGTGGCCAGGTAGGGCGTGAACCCCACGAACCAACCGTCGCTGGCGTTCTGGGCCGTGCCGGTCTTGCCCGCGGCGTGCTGACCCGGGATCCGCGCCCGGGTGCCCGTGCCGCTGATGACGTTCTTCTCCAGCACCTGCGCCGCGAGGCGCGCGGACTGGATGGAGGCGGCTCGCCGCGGGTCGGGCTCGTGGGCGAGGATCACCCGCCCGTCTGGGTCCTCCACGCGGTCGATGTAGTAAGGCGCGTTGTACACGCCCTCGGCGGCGATCGACGCGACGGCGGCGGCCATGTCGATCGGGTGCACCTCCTTGGTGCCGAGCGGCATCGACACCGCGTCCTCGAGCGGGGTGGTGATGCCCATCTTGCGCGCTTGCTCGATGACGTTCTTGATGCCGACGATCTGCCCGAGACGGACGTAGGCACAGTTCGACGAGCGCAGCGTCTGGGAGGTGATGGTGCCGCCCCCGCCGCCGCTGTTGCCGAAGTTCTCCACCTTGTAGGGGTCTGGGAACATCCCAGGTATGTCCCGGAAGGTGCAGGGCCCGCCGCCGTTCACGCTGTCGGTCGGGAGGTAGCCGTTCTCCAGGAGCGCCATGAGCACGAAGATCTTGAAGGTCGAGCCGCCCGAGCGCAGGCCCTGCGTGGTGACGTTGAACTTGTCGCTCTCGAATCCCGCGCCGCCGACCATGGCTCGCACCGCGCCTGTCCCCGGCTCGATGGAGACCACGGCGCCGGTGGCGTTGCGAGGTGCACCGCTGACCGGATCGGGGGCGAGGGGGACGAGCGCGGTGGGGGTGCCCTCTGGAGCGACCTCCGCCAGCACCTCGTTGCGCGAGCTGGTGGCGAGCAGCTGCGCCTTCGGGTCGAGGGTCGTGTAGATCCGCAGCCCGCCGCGGAAGACCCGGTTCTGCCGCTCCTCGCGCGTGGCGCCGAGGCGCGGGTCATCGAAGAGGGCCTGCTTGACCTCCTCGACGAAGTAGTCCTGGGTCTCCGGGTTGAACTGGTTGATCTTGGTCGGGAGCGGCGCCGTCCCGATGTAGCTCGCCACGTCCGCGGTGATCAGCCCGACCGACACCAGGCGCTGCAGTGCGAGGTCCCGCCGCGCGAGCGCCGCCTCGGGGTTGCGGACAGGGTCGAAGCGCGTGGGGTTGGCGATCAAGCCGGCGAGGAAGGCCGACTCGCCGATGTTGAGGTCCGACACTCCCTTGTCGAAGTAGGTCTCGGCGCCGGCCTGGACCCCATAGGCACCGTTGCCGAGGTAGACGGTGTTGAGGTAGCGCTCGAGGATCTCGTCCTTGGTCATCAGCTCCTCGAGGCGCCGGGCCAGCACCGCCTCGCGGGCCTTGCGGTCCAGGCTCTGCTCGTTGCCCACGAGCTCTTCCTTCACCACCTGCTGCGTGATGGTGGAACCACCCTGCACCGTCTCGCCCTCGTCCACGTTGCGGATCAGGGCGCGCAGGGTGGCGCGGATGTTGACGCCGTCGTGGGAGTAGAAGTCCGCGTCCTCGACCGCGAGCACCGCGTCGATCGTGTGCTGCGGGATCTCGCTGAGCGGGACGGGCTGGCGATCGATCTCCGCCTGGAGCGTCGTGAGCAGCGATCCGTCGGAGGCGTACACGTAGGACCGCTGGTCGAGCGGCCCGAGGTCGATCACCGCCTCGTCGGAGGTGCCGGCGTCGCCGAGCTCCTCGAACGCCGGCACCAGCGCCAGGCCGACGCCAGCCAGACCGACACCGGCGACGACGGTGATGGACGCGAAGCGAAGGATGAGAGGGCGGCGCACGGTGAGGTGCCCAACGGTCGGGAGGGGCGGGGCCTGTCCAGGGTACTGGCGTGCGCCCGATCTTCTCGGTCAGGTCACGAGCGCCCGAGGCAGCTGGCGGGCGTGCACGATCGCCAGCTCCTGCACCGCTCGCGTGAGCGCGATGTAGAGGAGCCGCCCTCCCCGCTCGTCCTCGTACACGTCGCTCGGCTCCACCACGACCACCGCGTCGAACTCGAGCCCCTTCGCCTCTGGGGGCGTGAGCAGCGTGACGACCTCGCCGAGCCCGCCCCGCGCACCCGTGCCGAAGGCGACGGACGCACGAGCGAGCGCACCCGCGACCGCGTCCGTCAGCACGGCGGGCGAGATCACCCCGACGGAGCCCCACTGCCCTGCCAGCTCCGTCACCACCGCCGCCACCTGATCGGCCAGGTCGTCGACGCTCGTCGACACCACGCGGGGGGCGGACCCCTCGACGCGCACGGATCGGGCCGCCCGCACCCCCGGGGCCACTGCCGGCAGCAGGCGGTTGGCCACGTCGAGGATCGGTCGCGGCACGCGGTAGCCGAGCTCGAGCTCCTCGATCGACGCCGCCACCGGCGACCCCAGGTGGACGACGGCGTCCTCCCAGCTGGTCTGAGCGGCGGGCTCGGTGGCCTGCGCGAGGTCGCCGAGCACCGTCATCGATCGCGAGGGGCACCGGCGGGCGACCGCTCGCAGCGCCATGGCCGACAGGTCCTGCGCCTCGTCGACCACGGCGTGGCCGTAGGTGCGGCCCACCCCGTTCAGGAGCGCCTCCGCCTCGTCGACGAGCACGAGCTCGGCGAGCGTCCACGGCTCGTCGTCGATGCGGCGTGCACCGGTGCGCCGCAGCAGGACCTCCTGCTCAGCGGCGTCGAGGATCCCGCTGGCCGCCGCCGCGAGCGCGCGCTTGTTGGTCAGCACGCGCTTGACGAGCACCGGTGCCGACAGCGAGGGCCACATCTTGCTGACGGCCGAGCTCAGCTCCGTGTTCGTGCGCATCTCGGCGTCGAAGGCAGCGGTGGGCGCGGCGTCCTGCCAGCGGGAGTCCGGGTGCCCGAGCCATGCGAGGCGGCGCACCCGCGTGCGGAAGGCGTTCCGGCCGACGGCGAACGGGACGTCACGTGCCGTGATCTCCTCCACCGCCTCGGCGAGGGCCACGGCCGGGATGCGAAGGCGTCCCCAGGCCGTGCTGATCGCGAGGTCCTGGTCGGGCACCTTGATGTGGTGCCGAGCGGCGGCGGCGAGGACGCGGGCCATGCGGGGGTCGCCCTTGAGCCTCGCCGCCTGGGGTTCGTCCTCGCGAGCCACTCGCCCCCCCACGAGTCGCTCGACGGTCGTCTGACGGGTGGCGGCCTCGCCCAGCGACGGCAGGACCTGGGCGATGTAGCGGAGGAAGAGGGGGTTCGGCCCCACCACGAGCACGCCCTCCTTGTCGAGCTGCGCCCGGTGCTCGAAGAGCAGGAAGGCGGCCCGGTGCAGCCCGACGGCGGTCTTGCCGGTGCCTGGCCCACCCTGGACCACCAGGCAGGTGTCGATGGGGGCGCGGATCACCACGTCCTGCTCGGCGGCGATGGTCGCGACGATGTCGCGCATCTCCCCGGTGCGTGAGCGCTCGAGCTCGGCGAGGAGCGGGTCGGGGATGCCGCCGTGGTGGGCCGCGTCGACGCTGTCGGGGTCGTCGAAGACCTCGTCGAAGAGGTCGTCGACCCGCCGTGCGGTCATCACGAAGCGCCGGCGGCGGCGTAGCTCCATCGGGTCGGCGGCCGTGGCCCGGTAGAAGGGGGTCGACACGGGCGCGCGCCAGTCGATGACGACGGGGTCGCCGCGCTCGTCCTCGACGTGCCGCCGGCCGACATACCAGGTGTCGCCGTCCTCGGCGTCGAGCCGCCCGAAGGTGAGTCCGTCGACCTGGGTGTCCAGGGTGCGGAGCCGTGCGTGCAGGTGCGCCTTGGCGATGGCCGAGTCGACGGCCTGGGCGGCCGACTCCGTGATGGCGGCGGCCTGCTTCGTGCGCTCGCGCATGCGGGCCAGGTGCGCATAGGCGCGGTCGAGGTAGGCCTGTTCGAGGGCGAGCTCAGGGTGGTGGGTCATGGCTTGCTCCTCTTGACGCGCGCAGGCACCCCCGTCCGGCGCTGGACGGGGGTGTTCGGGGGGAGGGGGATGCTACCGGAGTCGGGGGTAGCGTGCGCCGACATGGCCCACGATCGACGGTTCCGCTTCGGCATCCAGCTCAGCAGCGCTTCCTCGAGCGCCGATTGGGCCGCACAGGCTCGCAAGGCCGAGGACCTCGGGTACGACACGCTGTTCATGCCCGATCACTTCGGCGACCAGCTGGCGCCCGTGCCCGCGCTGATGGCCGCGGCCGACGCGACGACCGAGCTGAAGGTCGGCGCCCTCGTGTTCGACAACGACTTCAAGCACCCGGTGGTGCTGGCCAAGGAGCTCGCGACGATCGACGTGCTGTCGGGCGGCCGGCTCGAGGTGGGCATCGGGGCGGGCTGGTTGACGAGCGACTACGACCAGTCGGGCATCCCGATGGACCGACCCGGCGTGCGGGTGTCCCGCATGGAGGAGGGCATCGCGGTCCTCAAGGGCTGCTTCGCGGCAGGCCCGTACTCCTTCACCGGCGAGCACTACGCGATCGACAGGTACGACGGGTTGCCCAAGCCGTTGCAGTCACCTCCCCCGTTCCTGATCGGCGGCGGAGCCAAGCGAGTCCTCTCCATCGCGGCTCGCGAGGCACAGATCGTCGGCATCAACCCGTCGATCCACAGCGGACAGGTCGACGCGGCCGCCGCCCAGAACGGCGCCGCCGCGGAGACCGACCAGAAGCTGCAGTGGGTGAAGGACGCGGCGGGCGACGGCTACGCCGAGCTCGAGATCAACATGCTGCAGTTCGCGGCCATCGTCACCGATGACCGAACGGGCACCGTCGAGATGATGGCGCCGCTCTTCAGCCTGCCGCCCGAGGAGCTCGAGGCGTACCCACACGCCTGCATCGGCACGATCGACGAGATCGCCGAGTCGCTGCAGGTTCGGCGGGAGCGGTGGGATGCGTCGTACTTCGTGTTCCAGGGCGACACCATGGAGCCGATGGCCCCGCTGGTCGCCAAGCTCCGCGGCACCTGAGCACCCGATGTCCGACGACGCGACCATCGACCTCGCGTTCGCGGGCGCGGGATGGATCGCGGCTGTCCACGGCTACGCCGTCGACCACGTGCCCGGCCTGCGGATCAGCCGCGTCGCCTCGCGCGACCCGATGCGCGCGGCCGCCGCCGCCGAGCGGGTCGGCGCGCAGCCCTGCACCTACGACGAGCTGCCCGGCGGGGCGGCCGGCGTCGTGGTCTGCACACCACCTGCCCAGCACCTCGGGCACGCCCGACGGGCGATCGCCGGCGGGGCTGGTGTGCTCATCGAGAAGCCCCTCTGCACCACGCTGGCTGAGGCGGACGAGCTCGTGGCCGCCGCCGAGGGTGGCGCCCGCATCGCCTACGCGGAGAACCTGGTGCACGCCCCCATCGTCCGGCTCGCCCTCGCACACTCCGCCCAGCTGCACGGCATCGATCTCGTGCACGTGCGGGCGCTCCAATCTCGTCCGACGTGGGGCGACTTCCTCACCGAGGAGTGGGGCGGCGGCGTGCTGTTCGACCTCGGCGTGCACCCCCTCGCGGTGGCGCTGCTGCTCGCCGCACCCGCCGTGCCGTTGGAGGTGAGCGCCACGCTGCACGGCGCGCCCGACCACCCGGTCGACGAGCATGCAGAGGTGCAGCTGCACTTCGACACGGGCCTCCTCGGTCGGGTGACCGCCAGCTGGCGGGGCGGCGAGTCGCCGACATGGGACGCGCAGGTGTCCGCGCCCGATGGCGTCGTCCGGCTCGAGCTGCTGCCGGACGTGCTGCTGGAGCGCAACGGCACCGAGGTAACCCCTCCCGGCATCCCGGAAGGCGTCCCGCGGCAGCTCGAGGAGCTGGGCTACCTCGCCCAGATGGAGTCGTTCGCCCTCGACCTCCTGCAGGACCGCCAGCCAGAGCTCGGCGCCGCGTTCGGGCGCCGCATCCTCGACGTCGTCTGTGCCGCCTACGCCTCCGCGGGCCAGGGGAGCGCGTGGGTGAGCCTCCCCTTCACCGGCCCCCGTGACCGCACGCCGCTCCAGCTCTGGCGGGGATGACCGACCCACATCGGGCGGAGGGGCCGCGGGACGGGTGAACGTCAGCCGGCCTGGACGGGGTCGAACGGTGGCGGTCCGAGGAGCTCGATGCCGCGAGGGTGCTCCCTCGCCGACGCCTGGATGCGCGCCAGATCGACCCGCTCGGCCCGGTCGTCCGTGGCCGGGTCGCTCGCGCCACGGTAGAAGCCTTGCCCGATCCCAGGCGTCTGCAGGGTGAGCAGGCGCGCGCTGGGCGACACCACGAGCAGGGCGTGCGGTACCCCCCTCGGTGTGAACACGACGCCACCGGCACACACCCGGCTCTCACTGCCGTCCTGGTGGACCTCGACCTCACCGTCGAGCAGGTAGATGGTCTCGTCCGCCTCGGGATGGCGGTGGAGCGGCGTGGTCTTGCCCTGCGCCATCACGTCCTCGAAGAGGAAGAAGGCGCCGGCCGTCTCCTCGCTCAGGAGCTTCCACGTGTGGAGCCCCCCACCGAGGAACGACTGCTGGTCACCTTCGCCGGCGGCCCGGACGATCGGAGATGGAGCGTTCATGTCTCATCGCCTTCCCTGGTTTGTGAGACCACTAGTCTCATCACGAGAGGACGGTATCATGATGTTCGATGTCCTACCAGTACGAGCTCAGCGGCCGCACCGCCCAGAAGCGCCGCACCCGCGACGCGATCGTCGCCGCCGCCCGCGAGCTCGTCGCCGAGGGCAGGACACCCACCGTCGAGGCCACCGCTGAGGCCGCGTCCGTGTCCCGAGCCACCGCCTACCGGTACTTCCCCACGCAGCACGCGCTGCTCGTCGCCGCGCACCCTGAGACCGGCACCCGGTCACTGCTGCCGGAGGACGCGCCGGACGACGTTGCCGCTCGGCTCGACCTCGTCATCGAAGCCTTCACGCGCTCGAACCTCGAGAACGAGGAGCAGCAGCGGACGATGCTCCGACTCTCCCTCGACGCCGATCCGGTGGAGCGCGCCCGCCTCCCGCTGCGGCAGGGGCGCGCGATCAGGTGGATAGAGGAGGCGCTCCTGCCCCTTCACACCCAGATGTCCGAGGCCGAGCGACACCGGATCGCGCTCGCCATCCGCAGCGCGACCGGGATCGAAGCGCTGGCATGGCTGACCGACGTGGCGGGTCTGTCCCGCGATGATGCGACCGAGCTCATGCGCTGGTCGGCTCGCGCGCTCCTCCGCTCGGCGCTCGCGGACGGGTCCGTCGGCTCGCACTGATCGACGACCCACACATCCATCGGGTGGCCCACGCTTGTCGTTGGTGGGTTCGTCGAGGGCGCCGGTAGGTTCGGCCTCCATGGCACGGGGGGCTCGGGACGAGAGGATCATGCGGCGCGGCGTGCGCCTGCTGTGGCTCTCCGTGCGCGCGCAGCCAGGGCCCTTCTCGCTCGCCGTGGTCGGTGCGGCCCTCTTCGCCGTCATGGCGGTCGGCGGCACCATCGTGCTCGGCCGGGTCACCGACGACGTCCTCACGCCGGCCTTCGAGGAGGGGGGCGTGGAGCACCGCGCCGTCGCCCTCGGCGCGGCGGCCATCATCTGCGCGTCCCTCCTGCGCATGGTGGGCGTGGTGCTGCGCCGCTACTTCGGGCAGATGGCCCAGCGCCGGATGCAGGTCGAGTGGTTCCGGCGCGTGACCGGTCAGTACCTGTCGGTGCCGCTCCGCTGGTTCGACGAGCACCCGACCGGCGAGCTCCTCGCCCACGCCGACGCGGACTGTGAGCGCTCGACGATGGCGATGCAGCCGCTGCCGTTCTCCCTCGGGGTCGTCGTGATCATCGTCGTCGCCATGGCCCAGCTCGCCTTCGTCGACCCGGTGCTCCTCGCCGTCGCGCTGGCGCTCTTCCCTGGCCTCGCGCTCCTGAACAACTCCTACACGAAGAAGGTCGAGGAGCCAGCGTCGGCGGCGCAGGCGCGAGTCGGTGACGTGTCCGCGGTCGCCCACGAGAGCTTCGAGGCCGCGCTCGTCGTCAAGACGCTCGGCCTGGAGGAGCGCGAGGTCGAGCGGCTGCGCGCTCGAGCCGAGGACCTGCGGCGCGAACGGCTCGTCGTCGGTCGACTCCGCGCCGGCTTCGAGCCAGGCCTCGACGCCCTCCCGAACGTCGGCACGATCGTGCTCCTCTGGCTGGGCGCGTCTCGCGTGGCGAGCGGGGCGGTCACCACGGGCGAGCTGGTGCAGGCGATGGCGCTGTTCGGGATCCTCGCGTTCCCCTTCCGCATCGTCGGCTTCCTCCTGGAGGAGCTTCCCCGAGCCGTCGTGGCCAACGATCGGATCGAGGGCGTGCTCGCCGCCCCCATCCGGGCGCAACCCGCGATGCCGACGGTCCTCCCGGACGGGCCGCTCGAGGTCGTGCTCGACGACGTGCGGTTCTCCTACGAGGGAGAGGTCGTGCTCGACGGTGTGACCACGCGCGTGTCGCCCGGCGAGGTCGTCGCCCTCGTCGGGTCGACCGGCGCCGGAAAGACGACGCTGTGCAGCCTGCTCGTCCACCTGTTCGACCCGACGAGCGGCGAGGTCCGCCTCGGTGGGTGCCCGCTGCACGAGCTCGATCCGGACTCGCTCCGACGCGCGACCGCCCTCGTGTTCCAGGAGTCCTTCCTGTTCGCGGACACCGTGCGCGAGAACCTGTCGATGGGCGACGACGCGAGCGACGGCGACATCTGGGAGGCGCTCGAGACGGCCCGGGCGCACACCTTCGTCGAGCGGCTGCCGCGCGGTCTCGACGAGGTCATCGGCGAACGGGGCGTCACCCTCTCCGGCGGTCAGCGCCAGCGCATCGCTCTCGCCAGGGCGCTCCTCCGGCGCCCCCGCGTCCTCCTGCTCGACGATGCCACCTCGGCGGTCGACGCCACCGTGGAGCGGGCCATCCTCGACGGGCTGCGCGCATCCGTCGCCGCCACCACGCTCGTGGTCGCCCACCGCGTCTCGACCATCGCGCTGGCCGACCGCGTGCTGCTGCTCGACGGCGGCCGCATCTCCGCCGAGGGCACCCACCGCGAGCTCCTGTCGGTGCCGGCCTACGCCGCCCTCGTGCGCGCCTACGAGCAGGACGCCGCATGACGCTGGACGAGACCTTCGGCGAGACGTTCGACGAGCCGCTCGACGCGGTCGTCGACGTCCTCACGGACGCCGCCCCGCCGGGCAGCCACGACCACGAGCGCCGCCACCCCGACATGACCGACGAGGAGGACGCGCTGCGCGATGCGGGCGCCATCGCCGTGCTCCGTCGCGGCATCGCCGTGACGCCGGAGCTCAGGCAGGGCCTAGCGCTCACCGCCGTGCTGGCGATCGCCACCGCCCTCGGGAAGCTGGCGGTGCCGATCCTCATCCAACAGATCCTCGACCGGGGCGTCCTCGGCGAAGACGGCTACCGCCCGGGCTTCGTGGCCGTGGCGTGCGTCGGCACGGGTCTGCTCACCATCGGCCTCTACTTCGTCAGCCGGGCCACGTTCCTCCGACTCGTGCGGGCGGCAGAGGCCAGCCTCCTCGGCCTGCGGGTGCGGACCTTCCAGCACATCCACCGGCTGTCGCTGGCGGACCACGTCGACCAGCGGCGCGGCGCCCTCGTGTCCCGGGTCACCAGCGACGTCGAGACCATGGCCCAGTTCACCGAGTGGGGCGCGGTCGCGTGGATCGTGGACTCGGTCCTCATCGTCACCACGGTCGGCGTGATGCTCCTCTACTCGTGGCAGCTCGCTCTGGTGGCGGTGGCGGTGTTCCTCCCCCTCCTGCCGGCGCTTCGCCACCTCCAGCGCCGGCAGCTCGCGGCCTACGACGAGGTCCGCACGGCGGTGGGAGGCACGCTCTCCGAGGTGTCGGAGCTCGTCACCGGCGCGCCCGTGGTGCTGGCGTACGGCCTCCAGCGACGCACGCGCGGTCGTCTCGACCACGCCATCCGAACCCAATACAAGGCGCAGATGAGCGCTGCCAAGTGGTTCGCGGTCATGTTCCCGCTGGCCGACCTGTTCGGCGCACTGTCCCTCGCGGCCGTGATGGCCGTCGGGGCGCTGAACGGCCCGGCCTGGGGACTGAACCTGGGTGAGCTGATCGCCTTCATCTTCCTCGTGAACCTGCTGCTGATCCCCATCGCCGAGCTGAGCGAGATCCTCGACCAGACCCAGACGGCGATCGCCGGCTGGCGCAAGATCCTCGGGGTCTTGGCCACGCCCATCGATGTGGTGGAGCCCGTCGACGGTCGCACCCTTCCCCGCGGTGCGCTCACCGTCGACCTCGAGGGTGTGCGGTTCGCGTACCGGACCGGCGACGAGGTGCTGCGCGGCATCGACCTGCACCTCCCGGCTGGCGCGTCCGTCGCCGTGGTCGGCGAGACGGGGTCCGGCAAGACCACGATCGCCAAGCTCCTCTGCCGGCTCGCCGACCCCACCGAGGGCGTCGTCCGCGTCGGCGGCGTCGACCTGCGGGACGTGGCGCCCGAATCTCGCCGGGCCGCGGTCCGGATGGTTCCCCAGGACGGGTTCCTGTTCGACACCACCCTGGGAGACAACGTCCGGGTCGGGCGACCCGAGGTCAAGGACGAGGACGTCCGCGCGGCCTTCACCACGCTCGGGCTCGACCGGTGGCTCGACGACCTCCCGGGGGGCCTCGAGGCGCCGGTCGGCGAACGTGGCACGAACCTCTCCGTCGGCGAGCGTCAGCTCGTCGCGCTCGCCCGGGCCCAGCTGGGTGATCCGGGCCTGCTGATCCTCGACGAGGCGACCTCCTCGGTCGACCCCGAGACGGAACAGGCGCTGACGGAGGCGCTCGAACGGCTTGCCACCGGGCGCACCGTCGTCAGCATCGCCCACCGGCTCTCGACGGCCGAGCGGGCGGACCTCGTGATCGTCGTGGACGCCGGCGAGGTCGTGGAGCGAGGCACCCACGCCGACCTGGTCGCCTCCGGGGGCGTCTACGCCCGCCTGTACGACAGCTGGCTCGGCAACACGAGGGTCCTCGACCACGACGGCTGATCCTCTGGCAGGCTCAGCACATGTCTGACATCGACGTGACCGCCGCTGATCACCTGCTCACCACCACCAAGCAGGTCCGGCAACGCCTTGACCTCACTCGGCCGGTGCCGCGGGACCTCCTCCTCGAGTGCATCGACATCGCCAGCCACGCACCGATGGGGGGCAACCTCGAGCGCAACCGCTGGCTCGTGGTCGACGACCCCGAGCTGAAGGCCGCCATCGCCGAGCCCTACCAGGCGGTGGGCCGCCCGTACCTCGCCGCCAACGAGACCGACCGGGTCGACGCCCGCCAGCGTCGGGTGATCGACTCCGCCACCTTCCTCGTCGACCACATCGCCGAGGTCCCGGCCATGGTCATCGCGATGCGGCTCGATCGTCTCTCGGAGGGCGCGAAGAACTTCGAGATCGCCGGGTACCACGGCTCGGTCGCGCCGGGGATCTGGAGCTTCCAGCTCGCCGCGCGTGCCCGGGGCCTGGGATCGGCGTGGACGACCTTCCACCTCGTGTACGAGCGAAAGATCGCCGAGCTCCTCGGGATCCCGGACACCGTCACCCAGGTCGCCCTGCTGCCCGTCGGCTACTACACGGGCGACACCTTCCGCCCCGCGCCCCGTCGGCCAGCCGCGGAGATCACCTACTTCAACCGCTGGAAGCAGATGTCGACCTGACGATCACCCGGCGGCCGAGACCGGCCCTGGCCCGCTCACGGGCGCGGCGGCCGGGGCGGGCTGGCGACCGGCCAGCTCGCGGATGGTCAGCAGCTGCTTGCGCTCCATGACGAAGTGCACCGGCTCGAGGAGGCGCTCGACCACCCACGACCCGGCGGGCGGCAGCGGGTACCGCGCCCGCAGGCGAACGATGAGCCTCGTCTGCCGATCTCCCACCGGGCGCAGCACGAACGCCCAGGTGGCGCCGTCAGGGAGGGTGCCGGCCTCGGCCTGCGGCAACACGATCGCAGGATCGCCGACGGCGGTCACCAGCGCGCGACCAGGGTCGATGGCCACGACCGTGAACCCGGCGGCCGGGCCGGCGCTCGCCGGCGCGGCCCGCAGCTGGTCGCCGACCGCGAGCGCCTGCCACTCCGGCTCGATCCGATCGGCGTTGTGGATCTCGAGTCCGAACACGTTCTCGAGGCAGTCGTAGCTGTAGAAGCCGGCGCGCCCCTGACCCATCTGCACGAGCCACGGCCAGACGGCATCCGGGGGAGCGTCGATCGTGATCGCCCGCGTGACGATCATCGTGGGGTCGGCCAGCAGCTCGTCGCCCGGGAGGGAGGCGTCGACCTCCTCCGGCTCGGCGCCCCAGCTGGTGAACCACTGCCGGGCCTTGACATAGCCAGCCACCGCGCCGGCGGCCAGCAGCACCACTGTCGATCGTCGCATCGTCCTCACCTCGATCCCGATCCTGCACCGCCCGCGGGCAGATGGCCAGAGCCGAAGGTCCCCGGCCACGCCTCCCAGTACCCTGCTGCCGTGGCGACCATCGATGACATCAGGCGCATCGTGGCCCTCGACCACGGGCTCGCCGGCCTGTCGACCCTCCGAGCGGACGGCACCGTGCAGTCGACGGTGGTCAACGCGGGGGTGGTCGACCATCCCGTGGCGGACACCCCGGTCGCGGCCTTCGTCGGCCGGCCGGCGACCCGCAAGATCGCCCACCTCCGCCGCAACCCCCACGCCACGCTGCTGTGGCGCGCGGGGTGGGCCTGGGTAGCCGCCGAGGGCACGGTCGAGCTGGTCGGCCCGGACGATCCGCTCGCTGGCGTGGCGGGCAACGAGCTCCCGACGTTGCTGCGGCGGGTGTACTCCGCGGCGGGCGGCGGCCAGCACGAGGACTGGGCCGAGTACGACCGGGTGGTCGCCGCCGAGCGGCGCATGGCCGTGCTCCTGACCCCGAACCGGATCTACGTCAACCCCTAGACAGCTGCTCCCGGATCCAGGGCGCCACCTCGTGACGCAGCCGATCCCCCGCCTCGGAGAGCAGGTGACCGGCACCTTCGCAGATGACGACCTCCGCTGGGCCGCCGACCAGCTCGCCGACGACCTGGCTGGCGACGGGCGGGAGGATCTCGTCTCGGTCCCCGTGGTAGGCGAGCAGTGGCGCGGTGAGGCCGTGCGCCTCCTCGCAGCCGGCGGACTGCGTGGCGAAGGTCACCACACCGCGCGTCCACTCCCCCATCGCCAGGCCGGCGCGCACGGCGATGGCGCCGCCGAAGCTGTGCCCTCCGGTCACGAACCGCGCCGCGCCCGCCCGCGCGGCGAGGTCGGCCGCGGCCAGCAGATCGAGGGTGCACAGGTCGATGTCGTTGGGCCGGCGCCAGCCCACCCGCAGCACGCCGATCCCGCTCCCCGCCGAGGACAGCTCCTCGCCGAGCCAGTGGTAGAAGCCGTCGGCCGGCCCGAGCAACCCACCCATCGCGCCGCCGCCCAGCACGACCGCGGCCTCCGCGTCGGGATCGCCGTGCCAGAGCACGGTGAGCAGCCCGCGCAGGGTGAAGACCTCGAGGTGGCGGTAGGTCGGCGTCACGACGACCTCCTGCCGGGCCAGCGCCTCGAGCAGGTCGAGCGGACCGGGCACCGCGCTACCGCGTCGCCGAGTCGGTGCTGATCACGGCCTCCACCTCGATCTCCACCTTCCAGCTCGGGTCGAGCAGTGCGGCGACCACCACGGTCGTGTTGGCCGGTCGGACGTCGCTGAACACCTCGCCGTGCACGCCCCCGACCGCGGCGAAGTCGACCGCGTCGACCAGGTACACGCGGCTGCGGACGACGTCCGCGAACGAGGCGCCGGCGTCCTCGAGGGCGGCGCCGATGATCTCGAAGCAGCGACGGGCCTGGGCGCCGGGATCCGGGTCGACCGAGCCATCCGGCCACTGCGGCGCGGTGCCGGCGACGAAGACCCGCTCGCGCACCCGGACCGCCCGGCTGTAGCCGACCGTGAGCTCGTAGGGCGATCCTGACGAGATGAGCTGCCGTCCGTCCATCTGCGAAACCTAGCGGTGGCGCTCGTCGAGGCCGGTCGACTAACCATCCCGCCGTGACGCTCTACGCCCGGGCCCGCGACGTCGCCGCCGGGGCGGCCCACCGGGTGTGGCACGCGATGGTGTGGGCGGGTGCCGTCGGGCCCCAGGACCGGGTGGCGCGCCGCTACTCCCGGTTCGGCGACGGGACGCTCCTCGCCTTCCCGCCCGGGGACATCTTCGGGGAGGAGCACATCGCCCTCGGTGCCGGCACCCTCATCGCCGCCCACGTGAGCCTGTCGGTGGGCATGTCACCCGGCCAGCCCCTCCCGCCCGGGGCGACGAGCCCCGTGCTCCGCATCGGCGACCGCTGCTCGATCGGCCGGGGCAGCCACGTGGTGGCGCACCACTCGGTGGTCATCGGCGACGACGTCATGACCGGTCCCCACTGCTACATCACCGACCAGAACCACGTGTACGCCGATCCGGACGTCCCGATCAGCCGCCAGTGGCCCAGCGACGATCCGGTCGAGATCGGATCGGGTTCGTGGCTCGGCGCCGGCGCGGTGATCCTGCCGGGGACGCGCCTGGGACGGAACACCGTCGTCGGCGCGAGTGCGGTGGTGAGCGGCGACCACCCGGACCATGCGGTGCTCGCTGGTGTGCCGGCGAAGGTGGTCCGTCGCTACGACCCCGACACTGGCTGGCAGCCGGCGCTGCGCGACCTGCACATCGAGCCCCCGGACGGCTGGACCGTCACGCGCTAGGCCCCTGCGCGGGCGCCAGGGGCCGACGGACGCGTGGCTCGTGCTGCGTGACCCAGTACAGGTACACGAGCGCCGGCACGACGGTGACCGCCGCCAGGACGAAGACGACGACCAGGGCCCAGAGCGTGGCCCTCGCACCGGCGGCGGCGTCGATCTCGAGCTGGTCGACGAGCATCCAGGGCCACTGCGCCACGCCCCAGCCGACCACCACCGAGGACACCGCGACGGCGGCCGTCACGCGGGCGATCGCGACCCGCCGGCCCCACAGCGCGGCCAGCGTGGCCGTGCCCGCCAGCGCCGAGAGGACGATCACCGGCAGGGCCCGACCGGTGAGGCCGTCGAAGAGCGTCGGCGCGTCGTCGCGGAGCGGCACCACTCCCGCCAGCGCCACGGCACCGGTGACGATGCCGACGCCGAGGGCACGCCGACGGAACCCCTCCGTCAGCGCGACGTCCCCGGCGCGCTCCGCCTCGGCGGTGAGGAACACGGAGGCGAGGAAGGCGCACGTGAGGACGGCGAGGGTGCCCCCGATGAGGGACGTCGGACCGGTCCAGGAGGTCCAGCGGTCGCCGATCCCCTCGGCGGGCACCCGGCCGGCCGCCACCGCTCCCGCGATGGCGCCGAACAGGAAGGGGGTGATCACGGAGGACACCGCGAACATGGCGCCGTGGAACCGCGCCAGCGCGAGCGTCGGCGCCATCTTGCGGAACGCGAAGGCGGCCCCCCGCATGACGATGCCCGCCCCGGCCAGGCAGAACGGGATGAAGAGCGTCTCCATGATGGAGGCGAAGGCGCCCGGGAACCCCGTCCAGAGGTACACCAGCACGAAGATCAGCCAGACGTGGTTCGCCTCCCACACGGGGCCGATGGCCCGGTCGACGAGCGAGCGCGTAGGGGCGCCCGCCTCGGCGTCGCCGGCCGTCAGGTCCCACACGCCGCTCCCGAAGTCGGCCCCCGCGAACACCGCGTAGGCGACGATGCCGAGGAACAGGATGGCGGCGACCACGTCGGGCAGGCTCACGGCGGCGTCCCGTCCGCTGCGCCTGCGGGCGGCGAGGGCGAGTACGGCGTCGGCAGGTCCAGCGGGGCGCCGTCCCGCCAGCGGCGTGCCATCGACCGCAGGGTGAGCACGGCCATCACGGTCATGACCGCGTAGCCCACGACCACGGCCAGGAGGGTCACCCACACGCCCGAGCCGAGGGTGACGGCGTCCTCGACGAGCATCCGCCGGTAGACGACCCACGGCTGGCGGCCGAGCTCGGTCGTCATCCACCCGAGCTGGAGGGCGGCCACCGACGCCGGGCCCGCGAGCAGCGCGACCCAGAGGAAGGTGCGCGATCGCAGGAGGTCGCGGCCCCGACGCGTCCGCCACCAGAAGACCGCGCCCAGCAGGGCGAGGGTCAGGCCGATGGCGACCATCGTCTGGAAGGAGAGGTGGACGATCGTCACCAGGGCGTCGCGGGGCCGCTCGTCGGCCGGGAACTCCTCCAGGCCCTGCACCGGTCGGTCGACGTCGGCGCGGGCGATCAGTGAGCCAAGCCGGGGGACCTCGACGGCGAACCGGCGCTCGCCGCCGAGCAGCACGCCGCCGAGGACCAGCGGCGCGGGCTGCTCCGTGCGGGGCGCCAGCTCCATGGCGGCCAGCTTCGTGGGCTGGGCGTCGGCCAGCCGGGCCCCCGCCAGGTGCCCGATCAGCGGCTGGACGAGGGCGGCGACCGCCGCGAACGCAAAGGCGACGCGGAACCCGAGCCGGTGGTGCCGGTCGTCGCGCCCGCGGAGGAGGCCCGCGGCGTACACCGCCGCCGTCGAGAACCCGACGACCATCACCGTCGCCACCCACATGTGGGCGAACTGCACCCACACGCCGGGGTTGAACATGGCCGCCCACGGGTCGACGTCCGTGACCACGCCGTCGACGAGTCGGAACCCAGCCGGCGTGTTCATCCAGGCGTTCACGGAGAGGATGCAGAACGTGCCCACGACCCCCGACACCGCGATCGGCACCAGCATGAACAGGTGCACCTTCGGCGGGAGGCGTCCCCACCCGTACAGGTACACCCCGATGAAGATCGCCTCGATGAAGAACGCGATGCCCTCGAGGGCGAAGGGCAGTCCGATCACGTCGCCGTAGGTGCGCATCAGCTCGGGCCAGAGCAGGCCCATCTCGAAGCTGAGGATCGTGCCCGACACCGCGCCGACCGCGAACAGCACCGCGGCGACCTTGGACCAGCGCTTGGCCAGGCCGAGGGCGACGTCGTCTCCGTCGCGGATGCCGCGGCGGTGCACGACCCAGATGAGCATCGGGAAGGCCACGCCGAAGCACGCCAGGACGATGTGCCAGCCCAGCGACAGGGCCATCTGCCAGCGGGCTGCGAGCAGCGACGACGGCTCCTCCGCCGCGAGCAGCGCGAGCATCGACGTTCCGAACGAGGTGGTCACGAGCCTCCGGCGGTGGGCTGGCTCCCATCATGCCGCGGCCTCCTAGGGTGCACCGATGTCCCCCGTCGACGCCGTCGCCGCCACGCTGGTGATGTTCGCCGGGTGCGCGGTGCAGGGAGCGGTGGGCTTCGGGGCCAACCTCGTCGCCGCCCCGCTCCTGGTGCTGCTCGACCCCACGTTCGTCCCTGGCCCCACCATCGTCGCGACCGGGCTCCTCAACGTCCTGGTGATCAGACGCGAGGGACCCGGGAGGATCGACCACACCGTGGACACGGCGATCGTCGGCCAGGTCGGAGGCGTGCTCGGCGCCGGATTGCTCCTGGCCGTCGCGTCAGACGAGACCCTGTCGCTGCTCTTCGCCTTGCTCGTGCTGCTGGCCGTCGCGCTGAGCATGGCCGGCTGGCACCTGGCCAAGACCCGACCCAACCTGCTCGGCGTGGGCGCCCTCTCCGGGTTCATGGGCACGGTGTCAGGGATCGGTGGCCCCCCGATCGCGCTCGTGTACCAGCGCGCCGACGGGCCGACGCTGCGGAGCACGCTGGCCCGGTTCTTCACCGTGGGGAACGTCGTCGCGATCCCCACGCTCGTCGTGGCCGGTCGGCTCGGCCGTGACGAGCTCCCGTTCATCGCAGCGCTCCTGCCAGGCGCGCTGGCCGGATACGCCGCCAGCGGGTGGCTGGCCGGTCACCTCGACCGGCGGACAGCTCGCCCGATCATCCTGGGGCTCTCGACGGCGGCGGCCCTCGCCGTGCTCGTGCGCACCTTGTTCTGACTACGGTCGGCGGCATGACCGACGAGCAGCCCATCGACATCGTCCGCCGCTTCTGTGCCGCCTGGGGCAAGGACGACCTCGACACGATCGTCGGGTTCTTCACTGACGATGCCGTGTACCACAACATCCCCGTCGCGCCGGTGGTCGGCCCGGACCAGATCAAGGCCACGATCGAGGGCTTCAGCGGAGGAGTGGAGTCCATCGAGTTCCGGCTCGACGCCATCGCCGCCGACGGGGGCACCGTGCTCACCGAGCGCCTGGACATCTTCACCTTCGCGAACGGTCGCATCGAGCTGCCGGTCATGGGCACCTTCGAGGTGCGCGACGGCAAGATCGCCGCCTGGCGCGACTACTTCGACATGGCCATGTTCCTCAACCAGATGCCCGGCTGACAACGTCTGTGGTCGAAAGCGTCCGCCATCCGAACGAAATCGACCGCAGACGTTGGCTGCTGGTGGTGTGGCATCCGGTTCCGCCGTCGGTCCACGCGCTCCGCGACGCGGTGCTGGCGGGGGTGGCCGATGCCGGCGACCCGCTGCCCGTCCGGTCGCTGGCGGCGCCCGACGCCGGTGTGGGCGACGTGGAGGCGGCGGCCGGGGCGGTGCTGATCACCACGGAGAACTTCGGGATGGTGTCGGGCCTGATGAAGGACTTCCTCGAGCGCATCTACCCTTGGTTCGAGGAGGTGCCGAACCGCCGACCCGGCCTGCCCTACCTGCTGATCAGCAAGGGGGGCAACGACGGCACCGGCGCGGTGCGCGACGTCACGCGCATCCTCACCGGGCTGCGCTGGAAGGAGGCGCTGCCGCCCGTCGTGGTCGCGGGCACCCTCACGGAGGACCACCTCACCCACGTCCGCGAGCAGGCGGCCACCCTCGCGGCGGGGATCGACGCCGGCGTGTTCTGACGCAACCGCCTTGCCGCCCGACGGGACGACCTCGCAGACTCCCCCGATGCCGCCCGTCGAGCTCGTCGTCACCGACCTCGACGGCACCTTCTGGCACACCGACGATCACCTGCCCGATGCGGTGCTGGATGCCGTCGCCGAGCTCGACCATCGCGGGGTGCCGCTGCTCGTGGCCACCGGGCGACGCCTGGCCTCGACCCGTGATCCGCTCGCGCGGTTCGGCCTCGCCCCGCCCGCGATCATGCTCAATGGCGCGATCGGCATCGACCTTGCGACCAGCGAGCGCTTCCACGTCGCCCCCTATCCCAGCGCGCAGGCACTGGCGGCCTACGACGGGTTCGTCGCCGCCGGGCTCAGCCCGGTGGTCTACGTCGACCACCCTCGATGGGACGTGCTCCTCAGCCACCACCCCGACACCAACCCGGCCCACGTCGACGCCCTCGGGGACACGGCCGGGCGGCGCTACGGGCCGGACGAGCGGACGATGGTCGATGACCTGCGCGCGGCCGTCGCCGAGACGCCCGTGCTCGGCTTCAGCATGATCGGCGTGCCCTTCCGGGACGCCGAGGCCGCCTTCGCCGCGCTGGAGGGGGTGGTGGAGGTCCACCTCGACCGCTCGATCGACTACCCGGGCATGGCGTCGCTGACCGCGGCGCCCCGAGGGCAGTCCAAGTGGGACGGCGTGCTCGCCTTCTGCGCCCGGCACGGGCTCGACCCGACCCGCGTCCTCGCCGTCGCCGACGGGCCCAACGACATCGAGCTGCTCACCAACGCCGCCGTGCGCGCCGTCCCCGCGGTCGCCCACCCGAGCGCCCTCGCGCTGGCGACGACGGTGATCCCGTCGGCCCAGGACGGCGGCTGGGCCGAGATCATCCCCCTGCTCGACTGAGTCCATCCCGCTCTCAGGCCAACCCGCTCAGCGGGGCGGGCACCGGGATCTCGCGCCAGGTGACCGGGAGGTCGCGGATCAGCAACGCGACGTCCACGTGGATGCTGCCGGTCGGGAACCTCGTCGAGTCGTCGTAGAAGGACGACCGCGCCGCAACGCTGACCGGCTCGACGGCCCATCGGTCGGTCACCATCTCGATGCCCTCGAGGCCACCACGGCGATCGGGTGACCAACCGCACGCGCCGCCCTCGAAGAACGCCGACGCCTCGGTCGCGTCCGCGAACAGACGGCTCGACCACTCCCGGGGCGGACCGACGCGCGCGCCCACGTCGACGCCATCGTCGGTGTGGATGTCGACGTGCAGCCGATCCGGCCGCTCGTCCACCGTGAAGCGGGCCCGACGGTGCACGCCCGGGAAGAGGCGGCCACCGGCCAGCACCGGCGCCCGCTGGGCGGCGTCGCGGCGCAGCACGTACACCCCGGCCTCCGGCCCGGTCGGTGCGTCCCACTCCACCGCGATCCGGTGGGCGGCGGCGTCGCTCGAGAGGCCGAGCCACGACGGCACACCCGCCGGCCGGAGGTGGGTGAGGCGCAGCACGCAGATGCCGACAACAGCGAGCCCGCGCACGAGCTGCGGCCGCAGGCCCGGCGGCAGCCACGGCGCGACGACGGCTGCGTCGGCGGCATAGTTCACCAGCAGTCGGTGGCGGATCGTCCCGTCCATCGTCTCGATCACGAGGCCTCCTCCGCGATGGCGGCGGCCCAGGCGGCCAGGTAGCGCTTGGCCGCCGCCTTCTGCAGGAGCGTGACGACGGGGGTGCCGAGGCGGGCAAGGAAGGTCGCGGCTCGGGCCTGCACGCGGACCGTGAGGCGGAGCCGATCGGCGGCGATCTGCTCGGCGACGAAGGCCTCCTCCCCCGCCTCGGCGTGGCCGGCCAGGGTGCCGTAGGCGAAGCCGAACCGGTCGGGCTCGTCGACCAGCCCCACGACGCGATCGGGCACAGCCATCTCGAAGGGTCCGAGCGGTGCCACGACGAGGACCGTGGTCCCCTCCTCGAGCGCGGCTCCGACCGGGAGGATGTTCGCTCGGATGCCGTCGTGCGGCGCCCAGCGCCGCAGGGTCACCGACGCGGCGGCGAGTGACCCCGGCACCTCGATCGAGAACGAGCGATCGGGGATGCCGGCCACCGGTCCCTCCCGCAGCGTCGAGCCGACGTGGGGATAGCTCAGCCCGGCATCTGCGGCCGCGGCGAGCAGCACCTCGAGCCGGTGGGGCGAACGGTGACCCAGGTGGATCCCACTCAGCTCCATGTCGTCTCCTGTCGTTCGTCGAGGTACCGGGCGATCAGCCCGCAGAGGATGAAGCCGACGGCGTTGGCGAGCCCGTGGGTGCGCGCCATGTCGGAGATCGAGAGCACCGGGATCGCCCAGTGCTGGCCGGCCGCCCAGGCCACCGCGAGCACCATCGGCACCCAGATGGCCAGCGCCGAGATCCCGAGGAAGGCGCGGGTCCACCCGCTGGCGCGGTGACCCACGACCCGAGCCAGCTCGAGGCACGCCGTGAGCCACACGCCCACCGCCATCAGCACCGCTCCACCCACCTGCGGAACGGCGACGCCGGTCGCGAACCCGAACGCGACGATGGGCGGCGCCGCCATCGTGATCGTCACGGCCGCTCGTCCGACCCGGCGCGCTCCCGGCGTGACGGCGGTGCGATGCGCCATGACGGCGAGCGTGAGGGCCCCCACCCCGGCGTACGTGTAGTGGACGGCGGTGAGCTCGACGATCGGCTCGTGCACACCGAGGAGCGCCAGGCCGAGGCGCGAGGTCAGCAGCGCGCCCGCGGCCACGAGCCCCCAGCCGTGGGCGGACAGGCCGGCGACGACGTCGAGGTCCCAGAACAGGAGCGGGCCGGCCTCCCGGAGCGCTCGCCCCGCCACCACCGCGCCGGTGAGCAGCCAGGGGATGACGAGCAGCCCCGCCCCGGCCCCGCGATCGAGGGTGAACGACGCCGCGACCGCGATGGTCGACAGCGCCCACCAGCGCCACGGGCCACCCAGGGCGCCGGGCAGCACCACGGCCACGCCCCCCAGGACGACGAGATCGATGAGCGACAGCTGCAGCACGATCGGTTCCACGCTCAATACGATAGCAGATGGTCGCACATCAGTCACTCGCAGATATGAGGTAGGCTCTGTCCCCATGGGAGATGCCCCCACCGACGAGATGCGCCTCGACGACCTGGCCGCCGCCGCCGGTGTGGCCACCACCACCGTGCGGCTCTACCGCCAGCGGGGCCTCCTGCCGCCCCCCCGCCTGCAGGGCCGGACCGGCTGGTACGGCGAGGCCCACCTCACCCGCCTCCGCCTCATCGCTCGCCTCCAGGACGAGGGCTTCTCACTCGCGGGCATCGGCAAGCTGCTCGAGTCGTGGGAGCAAGGGCGCGACCTCACCGATCTCGTCGGCGTGGAGGCGCAGCTCGACCAGCTCCTGGGTCGTCGCCCAGCCGTCGTCCTGACGCCCGTCGAGCTGTCCCAGCGCTTCCCCGTCGCCACGCTGACGCCGCAGCTCATGGAGCGAGCGGCGACGATGGGCCTCGTCGAGCCGACCGACGACGGGCGCTTCCGGGTGGCGGACGAGCGGTTCCTCGACGCGGGCACGACCCTGGCCGAGCTCGGCGTGCCGACCGACGTGATCCTCGACGAGTGGGAACTGCTCGCGCGCCACACCGATGCCATCGCCGAGCGGTTCGTCGCCGTGTTCGAGGGCCACCTCCTGCCCGCCGACTGGCGCCGTGACCTCGACGCCGACCGGATCCGCGAGCTGGCCGCCACCCTCGCCCGCCTCCAGCACACGGCAGGCCAGGTGCTGCTGGCCTCGCTCGACGCATCCGTGGCGGCCGTCGGTGCGCAGCGCCTTGCCGAGCTGGTGCCCGACCGCACCTAACGCGCCTCGGCCAGCCAACGGCTCCACGCGTTCTCCAGCCCGCCTCCAAGTCTGGATCGGCCCCAGGCCTGATGCTGCGAACACCGGCTGCGACCCCGCAGGCGGACCGCATCCAACGAGGAGCAAGTACCCGACATGACCATGACAGAGCCCACCAACCGCAACGGCGTCGACGTCGACGCCCTCTTCGGGACGATCAACGTCGTCAAGGGTCAGCCGGCGCTGGCCCAGTTCACCTTCCGGGCGTCCAACACCTGGGTGGACGGCACCTACAGCCGCACGACCTTCGGCACCTTCAGCGGGGCCGGGGGCGACCACGAGCACAAGACCACCTACAGCGCCGGGGGCGACCACCCAGCCGTGCTCACGGGCACCGACGAGGCCCCTGCGCCGGTGGAGCACCTGCTCCACGCCATCGCCACCTGCCTCACGGCCGGCATCGCCAACGTGGCGGCGGCCCGCGGGGTGGAGCTCCACAGCGTCACCTCCACGGTGGAGGGCGACATCGACCTGCGGGGCATCCTCGGGCTCTCCGACGAGGTCCGCAACGGCTACGAGGGCATCCGCGTCAGCTTCCAGATCGACAGCCCGGCTCCTGCCGAAGAGATCGAAGCCGTCGTGGCCCAGTCGCAAGCCCGCTCGGCGGTGTTCGACGTGCTCACCAACGGCACGAAGGTCGACGTCAGCGTCAGCTGCTGAGACGTGCGTCGGCGCTCCCGGTGCCGGGAGGTCAGATGGCCTCCCGGCACCGCGCCGCGTCCAACGGCTGCCCTGCCTCCTCGAAGCCCCGCGCCGCCCGCTCGAGGAGCATCACCGCGTCGTCCTCCCGCCCCTCCACCCACGCGAGGACGGCACGCGCCTCGTCGACGGCGGCCGGCCACGCGGGACCATCCCAGCGCTGCGCCACCCGCTCGGCCACCTCGAGCTGGGCGCGGGCGTCGTCGAGACGGCCCACGCTCGCGTAGGCAACGGCCGCCGGCACCGCAACCATGATCTGGCAGAACTCACAGGCCTCCGGACCGTCGAGCGTCACGACCGCGTCGTCGGCCGCGGCCGCCGCGTCGTCGGGGGTGGGGGCGGCCGCCACCAGGGTGCCGTACGTGCGCTGGAGGAGGTGCTGGGAGAGGGGTGACCACCGAGCCAGGGGCAACGACTGCTGGAGGAGGCGAGTCGCCAGCGCCGGGCTCTCCGGCCTGGAGGTGGACCTCGGCGAGGCGCTGGAGCGCGTGCGCCAGGCCGGTGTCGCCGTTGATGGACCGGTAGGTGACCACCGCTGCCTCGAGGCACACCCGGGCGCCCTCGAGGTCACCGGACAGCAGCAGCGCCTCGCCTTGGAGCGTGTCGGCGAACGCCACGGCCTGCTCGGACCCGATGGCTTCCCCGCTGCTGCGCAGGTCGCGCGCCAGCTCCGCCACCTCGCCGTAGCCCGTCGGGCCGTAGAGGAGGTACTGCCCCACGCACAGGTGGGCGTCGAAGACCGTGCGGGCGAGCTCTGACGAACCGGCGAGGAGGCGCAGCTCCATGCGCAGGCGATCGAACCACTCGCCTCGGGAGTGGGCGACCATCCCCTGCATGGCGATGACATCCAACAGCTGGGCCGGGGCGCCCGGGGTGAGGGCCAGGTCGCGCAGCCCGTCCGCGAGCCGCTCCGCCTCGTCGATCTCACCGCACAGGTAGAGCACCATGGCCCCGACCAGGCGCACGCCCGGGTGGTCGGAGCCCGAGAGGTCCACGCCGGCCAGGGCCTCGCGGGCGCCGAGAGGATCGTTGACCCGGAGCAGCGCGCGAGCCAGCCGGGCGCGCAACCAGGGATCCGCATCGGCACCGTCGAGGGCGACGAGCACCCGGAAGCAGCGCACCGCCTCGACGTCCCCGAGCTCGCTGAGCGCTTCAGCTCGCAGCTCGAGGAGCGTCCGGCGGACGCTCGGATCCGCGATCTCCGGTCCCACGACCGTTCGATCCAGCACCTCGCGATGGTCCTGCCGCTCGGCGGCGGACTGCGCCGCGGCGACCAGGAACGGACCCGCGGCATCGGGATCGCCGGCGGCGAGCAGCCGATCCGCGATGGGCCCTGGCTCACCCTCCCGCCCGATCAGGTGCGCGGCCACCCGACGGTGGATCTCGGTCTGCTCCTCGGGCGGCACCTGGGACCGCATCGCCTGGGCCAGCTCCGACTCGGAGAACTGGATCCCGGCGCCGTCCCGCTCGAGGATCTTCGCCGCCAGCGCCACCTCGAGGGCTCGTCGGGCCTCGGCCAGCGGCGCGCCCGTCGCGGCGAGCGCCTCCTCGAAGCTCGTTCCGTCACCCAGCACCGAGACCCGCTCCAACAGGGTCCGGACCTCCACCGGGACCTCGTCGGCGCCCGATTCCTCGCCCGCGAGCTCGACGACGTCGAACCACGGCTCCGGCGGGACCCCGCGGCGCCCCGTGACCACCAGCAGCACCGCCACCCGGCGGGTCCCCCGCGCCAGGTGGCGGAGGAGCTCGCGCGTGGCGCGATCGACGAGGTGAGCGTCCTCGACGACCAGGACGAGACCTCCAGCACGGGCCGCCGCCGCCAGCACCTCCCGAGCCGCGACGAGCAGCCGCTGCGGCGAAGACGGCGGTGCACCGGACAGCACGGCGCCCAGCTCGACACGACACGACTCCGGGACGTCGTCGAGGAGCTCCGGACGACGCCTGGTGGCCTCGTCGAGCGCCTCGAGGACGCTCGCGTAGGTACGCAGCTCGCTGCCGCCGGTGGATCGGCACGTGAGCACACCAGCGGCCGTCCGCGAGGTGGAGGAGCACGTCGACGGCGTCGTGGCGGAGCCGGCTCGGTCCGGTCACCTGGAGGGCATCGCCGCGACCACCGAGCAGGCCCTCGATCATCGGCGCCCAGTCGACCGCGGCTGCTGAGATCGGCCCAGCCAGGCTCGGCGCCGCGGGCGCGGTGGCGACCTCACGAACCTCGCCGACGAAGCGGAAGCCTCGCCCGTGCACCGTGCGGATCAAGCGCTGGTCGCGGCCGTTGTCACCGATCGCCTGCCGGGCGGACTTGATCCGGCTCGACAGGGCCGACTCGGAGACGAAGCGATCCCCCCAGATCTCGTCGAGCAGCTCCGTCTTGGGCACCACCCGCTCGCGGTGCGCGACGAGGTAGCTCAGGACCTCCATCACCTGTGGCTCCACGGGCACCCGGACGCCAGCGCGCTCGAGCTCCATCGCCTCCGCGTCGAGGGCCACGTCACCAAAGACAACCCGCATGGCCCGCGAGCATCGCGCGTCGGCCGCGATCGCTCTCCACGAACCCTCCAGCCCGCCTCCAAGGCTCCGGGGCCCGCGTTCCAGATGATGGACCTGTACCCATCCACTTCACCCCACGGAGGCCGAGATGCTGTCCCTCGCGAGCTACGAGGTCGCACGAACCATCCACGCCGAGCGCACCCGGCGATCCCCGCGACCCACGGGTCGCCCCCGTCGCGCCACACGGACGCGTTGGGCCCGCCGGCGCGCCGAGGGGACACCGTGATCCGGTCCCTCCTCGGCATCTGGGCCCACCCCGACGACGAGGCCTACCTCTCCGCCGGGCTCATGGCCCAGGTCGCCGCGTCCGGCGGCGCGGTCAGCGTCCGGACCGCCACGGCCGGAGAGCACGGCACCGGCGATCAGGGCCTCCGCGGCTCCGGCTACTTCGCGGCCCTGCGCCGCCGTGAGCTGCGCACCAGCCTGGCGGCCGTCGGGGTCACCGACCACCAGGTCGCCGGGCTCCCCGACGGAGGCTGCGCGGACATCCCCGTCGAGGACGGCATCGACCTGGCCGGAGGATGGATCGATGCCGTCGGGGCCGACACCATCGTCACGTTCGGGCCCGATGGCTTCACGGGCCACCCCGACCACCGAGCCGTCAGCCACTGGGTGACCACAGCCTGGGAGGCCCGAGGCCGGCCCGGCACCCTCCTCTACGCCACGGCCACGCCCGCCTTCCATGCCCGCTGGGCCACGATCAACGGGGCGGTCGACCTGTTCGAGGGCCCCGCCCCGTGCACGCTCGAGTCGGACCTCTCGCTCCAGGTCGACTGCGCGCCTGTGCTCGATCGCAAGATGGCCGCCTTGCGGGCGCACCGCTCCCAGACCCGCGGCCTCATGGACCTCGTGGGTGCCGCCACGTACCGGGAGTGGTGGTCGGTCGAGTCCTTCGTCGCTGCCGAGCGCTCGCTGGTGGGCGCCTGCGCTCCCGCCCTCCCCCATCCGAGTCCACCGCCATCCTGGGCGCGCCCGCTTGAGAGGACTACGCCGTGACGGCACCCGTCTCGCTCGTCGGCGAAACCGCCCGCCGGATACGCCGGGTGACCCATGCCGACATCGAGCGCTTCACCGACCTCACGGGAGACCGCAATCCCGTCCACTACGACGAGGCAGTCGCGGCCGCCAGCCGCTTCGGCGCCATCATCGTGCAGGGCGGCGTGACCTCCGGCCTGGTGAACGCCGTCGTGGCCGAGGACCTGCCCGGCCCCGGCAGCGTGTTCCTCGAGACCCACTGGCGCTATCTGGCACCGGTGCACCCGGGTGACGAGCTCACCGCCGAGGTCGAGGTGCTGGAGGCCCGCCCGGACAAGCCGATCTGGCGTCTGCGCACCACGATCACCTCGGATCACGAAGGCGCGATCGTGCTGGACGGTGAGGCGGTGGTGTGGCGCGATCCGGTCGTCGCCGCTCTGCCCAGGCGGGACCGCAGCTCCTAGACGGAGGCGGCGTACAGCATCCACGGCTGGTCGAGGCCGCGGAGCTGGTGCTCGCCCCGCGGCTCGAACGCCAGCCCCGTCCCAGCCACCAGGTCGGTGACGGTGCGCGACACCCAGATCTCGTCGGCGTCGGCCGCCGAGGCCACCCGACCCGCGATGTGGACGCCGATCCCCGCGATGTCGGCACCCCGACACTGGATCTCGGCCGTGTGCAGACCGGCTCGCATCGTGAGCTCGAGGGACCGGATGGCCTCCCGCAGCTCGCCGGCGGCTCGCACACCCCGCCCCGGGCCGTCGAAGGTCGCCAGCACTCCGTCGCCCGTGGTGTTGACCAGCCGGCCCCGGTGCGCCTCGATGATGGTGCGCGCCCGCTCGTGGAAGCGATCGAGCCGTGCCGTCCACCTTTGGTCGCCGAGCGCCTGCGCCTGCCGGGTCGACTCGACCAGGTCCACGAAGAGCACGGTCGCCAGGATGCGATCTCCGGCGCTGGCCGGGTCCTCAGGCTCGGCGTCCAGGAACCTGGCGATGGCCTGAAGGGTGGCGGACGGGTCGCCCGAGAGCAGGAAGTGGTCGGGCCCGTCGAGGGCGACGAAGCGGGCGCCGGCGATGGAGGCGGCCAGCCGTCGGCCATGGGCGATCGGCACGATGGGATCCCCCGAGCGGTGGAGCACGAGCGTCGGCACGCCGATCGCGCCGAGGATCCCTTGGATGTCGATCTCGCCGAGGAGCTCGACGAGGTGCCGGGCGGTTCGAGGAGTGGCCGACTGCCGCTCGTACCGCGCCAGGAGCTCCGGGCCATCCGGGTGCTCGGCCAAGGTCGGGCCGAGCACGGAGAACACGCGACCGGAACCCCACCGTCGGAGCACGAAGTCCTCGTCGCGCTCGTTCGCGACACCCGGCCCCTCGACCCAGGTGTTGTGGAGGATGAGCCGGTCGACCCGTTCGGGGTGCGACGCCGCGAAGACCGCGCTCGAGCGAGCCACCCTCAGACGAGCCCAGGACCGCGGCGCGTGTCATCCCGGTCGCGTCCAGGACGGTCCTCAGGTCGTCAGCGCGCGTCTCCAGCGACGGCACCGCATCATGCGGGAGCCGGTCCGACAGCCCGACGCCTCGCTTGTCGAACATCGTCACCCGGGCGATCCGCCCCAGGCGGGTGAGGAATTCGGCCATCCCGGGGTGCTCCCACTGCGCCTCCACGTTGGTGGCGAAGCCGCCCACGTACACCAGGTCCGGGCCCTCGCCGAAGGTCTGGTACGCGATCGACGCCCCGTCCCCCTCGGCGTAGCGGGTGCGCGGGCGCACCGGACGGACCCGGGAGACCTGCGGCGGCGGCGCGACGAGCTCCTCCGTGTCGGCCACGAAGCGATAGCCCCGCCCGTGCAGGGTGCGGATCGCCTGCTGGTCGCGGCCGGAGTCCCCGATCGCCTGCCGGGCCTGCTTGATCCGCGTGGTGAGGGCGGATTCAGACACGAATCGACTCCCCCACACCTCGTCCAGCAGCTCCTCCTTGGAGACCACCCGGTCACGATGCGCGACGAGGTGGGTCAGCACGCCGAACACCTGGGGCTCGAGCTCCACCTCGGTGTCGCCCACGAGCAGCTGCAGCGTGCCGGTGTCGAGGATGTGGTCGCCGAAGCGGTACCGCATGGCGGGGTCAGCGTATCCCTGGCCGTGGACCGGGGCGGCTGGGCCCAGCACGGCTCAGGCCGCCCATGAGCGGTCGGTTGGTGTCCATGCGCTGATGTGCTCGGCCTCCGCCTCGATCAGGCCGCTGAGCTCGATCTGCAGCTCCTGCATGCGCTCGGGCGACGGGAACTCGCTCATGGCGCACGTGACGCGGAAGATCGGCTCGAGCATCGCTCGACGCTGTGCCTCGTACCGCTCCAGCGCAGCTCGCTCGTCCGCCCGATCGAGCACGGCGTCGATGGCACCGGCCAGCAGATCGGCGTCCCGGAAGGCATCACTGATCCCGTGGCCCGTGATGGGGTCGCGGTGGTACCCGGCGTCGCCGACCAACGCCCAGCCCGGCCCCGACGAGGCCCGCAGGTGGTTCGGCAGCGAGGTGGCGCCACGCGCGGGGCTCGCCCGTCGTCCCTGGATGCGTTCGTGGAGCGCGGGCAGGAAGGAGGCGAGAAGGCCCTGGAAGGCTCCGTCGACCGTGGCCGTGGCACGTCGCGCAGCGATCCCCACGTCGGAGGGCACGCACACCCAGATGCACGCCTCTCCATGGTGGGTGGGGAACACGCCTCCGAGGGCGCCGGCGCCCTGGTGGTACTCCAGGGCAGGCCAGTCGCCGGACACGTAGGCGTAGTGCGTCGATCCGCCCGCGGGCCGCTCCAGCACGATCTGGGCCCCGACGCGGCGGGCCACACGCGAGCGGAGACCGTCGGCGCCGACCACGATGCGGGCCCGACGCTGCCACGGTCCCTCCTCGGAGCGACCTCGCACACCCGCCACCCGGCCGTCGGCTCCGGCGATCACGTCCTCCACGGTGACGCCGGTGGAGAGCTGGACGCCGGCCTCCACCGCCGCGTCGACGAGGAGGGCATCGAGCACCGTCCGCCGGGGAGCGAGCAGCGCGTCGACGCCATGACGCGGCTTGAGCGTTCGGCGCACGACGGACTCACCGGCGTGGAACTCGATCGAGCGCAGCTCAGGCGCCCCGGTGGCCACCAGGCGGTCGTAGAGGCCCCACCGGTGGAGCTGGAGCACACCGCTGCGGGCGATGGCGTGGGTGGAGAGCGTGTCGGAGGGGAAGGTGGCTCGGTCGACGAGCGCCACGTCGTGGCCGGCTCGGGCGAGGAGCATCGCAGTCGCAGCGCCGGCGCAGCGGGCGCCGACCACCACGACATCGTGCTGGCTGGTGGGAACAGAGGAAGCAGGCATGCCCAGCAGGATGCGGGAGGAGCGACGGCGGGGCTTGGAGGTGATGTGGAGATGGTCTGGAGCGAGCGTGCCGCCGCTTGCTCCAGAGCATCTCCACGTGGGCTTCAAGCCCGGGTCGACCGGGTCGGCGCACCCTGGGGACATGATGACGACCACCACCACGAACGCCGGCCCCCCGCTGATCACGGCCCACGACGCGAGCGTCGCGCGGGGAGGGCGACTCGTGCTCCGAGCGATCGACCTCACGCTGGCGGCTGGTGAGCTCGTCGTCGTGGCCGGTCTGAGCGGGGCCGGCAAGTCCACGCTGCTCGAGCTCCTGTCCGGACGCCGTGCCCCCGCGCGGGGTCAGGTGGTGAGTGGATCCGGGGCCGGGCAGCCCCGGATCGGGTTCGTGCCCCAGGACGACCTGGTGCACCCAGACCTCCCCCTGCAGGAGAGCCTCGTCGCTTCGGCGGCACTCACCGTGGTCGAGGGTGCCGGCGCCCGCCAGGCGAGGGTCGACCGGGTCCTGGTCGACCTCGATCTGACCGACCAGCGGCTGGTCCCCGTCGGGTCCCTGTCGGGCGGCCAGCGCAAGCGAGCGAGCATCGCCGCCGAGCTGCTCGCCCACCCGGACGTCCTGTTCCTCGACGAGCCGACCTCGGGGCTCGACCCGCTCACCGCCGTCGAGATCATGACCACCCTCCGGTCGGTCGCGGCGCGGGGAGCGGCGGTGGCGCTCACCAGCCATCACCTCGACGACCTGCGTACCGCCGATCGGGTCGTGCTGCTCGATCGTGGCGGAACCATCGCGTACGAGGGTCCGCCGGCCGGCGCGGCCGGCCGCCCTCGGCACGCAGGATCTGCACGGCGCCTACCGAGTGCTCGCCACCCTACGAGGGCCGACCCGCGGCGGGGCCACCGTCCGACGCCACCCGAAGGCGCTCGTGCGCCCCGCCGTGCGGCGCCGCCCGGCGGCGAGCGCCCATCCCGTCCCGGGGGGCCTCCGCCAGACCTGGGTGCTGGCCCAGCGCAACGCGCGGGTGCTCGCACGGGGACGGCTGACCCTGGCGGTGCTGCTCGGCGCTCCGGTCCTGGTCATCACCATGATGGCGACCCTCTTCCCAGCCGACCTCGGCGTCGGGCGCCCCGCGGAGCGCCTGCTCGACCAGCTCACGTTCTGGATGGCGTTCGCCGCCTTCTTCTTCGGCCTCACGTTCGGTCTGCTCCAGATCGTCGACGAGGTGCCGATCGTGCGCCGTGAGCACCTGCTCGGCGTTCGGCTCGGGCCCTACCTGGCCGCCAAGGTGCTGGTGCTCGCCCCGCTGCTCGTGGTCGTCACGACCGCGCTGGTCCTCGTGCTGGGTCGGCTGGATCGGCTGCCCGCCATGACCATCGACCAGTCGCTGAAGCTCCTCGCGACGCTGTGGCTCGCGTCAGCCGCCGCCCTGGCGCTGGGGCTGGCGGCCTCGGCCACCGTGCGCACCGCGGCCCAGGCCGCCCTCGCCCTCCCGATGCTGTGCTTTCCGCAGGTGCTGTTCGCAGGGGCGGTCGTCCCGGTCGATGCGATGCCGGGCGCCGGGCGCTGGACCAGCGTGGCATTGGTCAACCGCTGGGCCTACGAGGCCCTGGGCCGCGTGCTCGGCGTCGATGCGCACGCGTCGACGCCGTGGACGCGCTGGGTGGGGCTCGTCCTGCTCGCCGCGGCCGGCGTGCTCGCCGCCCACGTCGCGCTGACGCGACGGATGCGCCCCACCTGACCGGGCAAACCCTTCGCTGCTGGGGTCCAGCACACCTAGCCTCCCAGCGTGGAGGAGCTGCCGGTCATCGACGTGGCTCCGCTCGTCACCGGTGTCGGTGACACGCGGGCGGTGGCCGCCGCGATCGACGCCGCGTGCCGGGTGCACGGGTTCTTCTACATCTCTGGGCACGGCGTGCCCGACGAGCTACAGCAACGGCTCGACGACGCCGCCCTGGCCTTCTTCGCGCGGCCGCAGGTCGAGAAGGCCGCCATCGCCATGGAACGGGGCGGGAAGGCGTGGCGCGGCTGGTTCCCCTTCGAGGGCGAGCTCACCTCCGGGCGCCCCGATCGCAAGGAGGGCATCTACTTCGGTGCCGAGCTCGCGGCCGACGACCCTCGGGCGCGCGCGGGCATCCCCCTGCACGGCGCCAACCTGTTCCCCGCCACCGTGCCGGCGCTCCGCTCCGCGGTCATCGACTACATCGATGCGATGACGAGCCTGGGCCATGCGGTCCTGCGCGGGGTGGCGCTGGGCCTCGGGCTCGACGCCGACTGGTTCCACGCGAACCTGACCGCCGACCCGCTCGTGCTCTTCCGCATCTTCCGCTACCCGCCGGAAGCCGGTCTCATCACGCCGAACTGGGGTGTGGCGGAGCACACGGACTACGGACTGCTCACGATCCTGCGCCAGGACGAGCACGGCGGACTCGAGGTGCACGCGCCCGCTGGATGGCTCGAGGCGCCGCCCCTGCCGGGAACCTTCGTCTGCAACCTCGGCGACATGCTCGAGCGCATGACCGGCGGCCGCTATCGCTCCACGCCCCATCGCGTCCGCAACCGCAGCGAGGTCGACCGGCTGTCGTTCCCGTTCTTCTTCGACCCGGCATGGGACGCCGAGGTGCTACCGGTTCCCCTCCAGGGCGAGGATCCGATCGAGGCTCGTGCCCGCTGGGACGGCGAGGACGTGTTCGCCTTCGACGGCACCTACGGCGAGTACCTCCTCGGCAAGGTCGGGCGGGTGTTCCCCGACCTCAAGGCCGCCGTCCTCGAGCCGTGAGCGGTTCCCCCGCGTCACCGCGCGTCGCCGGGTTCCTCGCCGCGGAGGCCGTGAGCGCCATCGGGTCGTGGGCGACGGTGGTCGCGATCTGGGGGTACGCCGCCTACGAGTACGACGCCACCGCCGCGGAGGTGGCCCTCTTCGGCATCGCATTCTCGGTGCCGGGCGTGCTGCTCGGCCCGCTCGCAGGGGCCGTGATCGATCGCGTCGGTCCCAAGGCGACGTTGGCGATCGCGAAGGTGATCGGCATAGCGGCCTCGCTGGCGCTGCTCGGCGCGGACGACTTCCGCAGCCTGGCCGCTCTCAGCGCGCTCCACGGTGTCGCTTCGACCTTCTCGCACCCGGCGCTCCAGTCGATGCCGCCTCGCCTCGTCGACGAGGCCCACCTGGCGCGCACGAACGCCCTCGTGTCGCTCACGGACGAGATGGCGATCGTGCTCGGACCGGTCGCAGCGGGGGTCGGCATCGCGGCCTTCGGGTTCCGGGGCGCGTTCGTGTTCGACGCCGCCACCTACGCGCTCGGCCTGGCCGTGCTGCCGGTCGTCCGACTCCGAGCGGTGCGAGGGGAGGAGCCCGGCGCCGACGTCGAGTCCACCCGGCTCCGCGATGCCCTCGAGGGGTGGCGCCTCGTCGCCCGCACCGGGATGCTGCGCCGCATCGTGGCCTGCACCTTCGCGGTGCACCTCCTCTACGGCACCGCCCTCCTCGCCGAGCCGCTCTACGTTCGTGACGTGCTCGAGCGGTCGCCGAGCGTCTTCGCTGCTCTCCAGACCGCGTTCGGCGTCTGTCTCGTCGTGGGCGGGTTGGTGGCCGCGCGCCTGGGCGACCGGCTCGCCGCCTTCGGCTGGGTGGCCCTCGGCGTCGCAGGGTCCGGGCTCACGGCCATCGTCTACCTGGGCACGCCCTTCGTGGCCGTCGCGTTCCTCGGTGTGGGGCTGTGGGGCGTGGCGACCGCGGTCATCGCCGGCCCCTCGCGCACCCTGCTCCAGCGATCGAGCCCCGAGCGCACCCACGGACGGGTGCTCGCCGCGGATCACGTCGCCGGGAGCGGTGCGGAGCTCCTGGGGGTGGCCTTGGCGGGCGTGCTGGTCGGGGCCTTCGGTGTGCCCTCGTCGATCACCGTCCTCGGCCTGTCCGTCGCCGCCACCGCCCTGGCCCTCTACGCGTCGGCCCAGCGCGAGGACGCCCAAGCGAGGTCACCCGAGTCGGTGGTGTTGGACGTGGCGGGGGGCGTGGGGGGCGGGGGCTCCGCCGGAGCCCCTCACCCGCGAAGGGGCGGCTCCGCCGACCCCTGAGCAGCAGGGGTTCAGCGCGAGCCGGAGGCGAGCACAGGGCCGAGCTCGGAGGAGCTCGCCGCAGGCGAGCGACGACGATGACGCTCATACGCCCAACCAGGTCCCCGCAGGACGAAGGAGAGGCGGTCGTGCCAGCTGGTGGACTCGGCGATGTCCCGCACGATGTCGACGTACTCGTGCCCGGCGATCCGCACCGGGTTGTACGTCTCGATGTTCTTCGTCAGGCCGTACACGACGGGCTCCTCCTCGCGCTGGAAGGTGCCGAACAGGCGGTCCCACACGATGAGGAAGCTGCCGTGGTTGCGGTCGAGGTACCTCGGGTTGCTGCCGTGGTGGACGCGGTGGTGGGACGGCGTGTTCAGCACCTCCTCCGCGGGGCCGATCGACCGGATCACGTCCGTGTGGATCCAGTACTGGTAGAGGAGGTTGATGCCCCGCGCTTGGCTGATGAGCGCCGGGCGGATCCCCACTCGCGCCAACAGGCCGTAGGGAACCCACACGCCGAGGACGTCGGCCACCGGCTGCCGCAGTGCGGTCGAGAGGTTGTAGCGCTCGCTGGAGTGGTGGACGACGTGGATCGCCCACATGCCCCGGACCTCGTGCATCATCCGGTGGTTCCAGTAGTAGATGAAGTCCCATCCGACGATGGCGGCCGCCCAGGCCACGGGCCCGCCGCCCCTGTCGTGGCGCTGCCCCTTCTCCCACATCCGGATCGGGTTGGTGCGGTTCGACAGCCACGACGTGGCGGCCAGCACCCCGGTACCGACCGCCACGGGACCGGCGACGCGGCGCACCTTGCGGGCCCACCGCCGGAGCTCGCGGCCGCGGCCTGGGAGGACGTCGGCGCCCTCCGGTTCGGGCCCGGCCACGCGGTCGGCGATCGTCGTGACCGCAGCTGCGCCGGCCGCGGTGACGACGAGGAGGCGCCCGTAGCGGCCCTTGCCGGGCACGACGTGCTGCACCAGCAGGTGCGACACCAGCGGCACGACGAGGGACGCCACGCCCATGGTGAGGCTCGCGGTGGTGTCCTCCTTCGTGTAGTCGGCCGCCGAGGGACCGATCTGCTCGGCACGGCGCCTCAGGTAGCGCCGCTCCGCCTCCATCGACCCGAAGTAGAAGGGGATGGCGACGACGGTGGGGTCCGCAGCCATCGCGCCAACCTACCCGGCACCCGACGCGGCGCCGGACGGTAGCGTGCGCGGATGAACGCCGGACCGAGCGGGATGCTGTCCCTCGACGACCTCGCCCGGCTGACCACGGCAGGCGCGGTCGACACCGTGGTCACCGGCTTCACCGACCACCACGGCCGGCTCTGCGGGAAGCGGTTCGCCGCGGGCTTCTTCCTCGAGCACGTGGCGGTCGAGGGCACCCACGGGTGCGACTACCTCCTCACGACCGACCTCGAGATGGAGCCCGTCCCGGGGTTCCAGTTCGCAGGGTGGGACCTCGGCTACGGCGACGTGCACCTCGTGCCCGACCTCGCCACCCTGCGTGTGGCCGACTGGCTCGACCGCAGCGCGCTCGTCCTGTGCGACGTGCAGCACGCGAGCTCCCACGCCCTCACCACCGTGGCGCCGCGCACCATCCTCCGGGCCCAGGTCGCTCGCCTGGCCGACCAGGGCTTCGCGGCCATGGCTGCGACCGAGCTCGAGCACTACCTCTTCCGCACCTCCTACCGCGAGGCAGCCCGCGGCGGCCACCACGACCTCGAGCCGGCCGGCTGGTACCTCGAGGACTACCAGCTCCAGCAGGGTGCTCGCACCGAGGACTTCCATGCCGCCGTGCGCCGCCACCTGGATGCCTCGGGTGTCCCCGTCGAGAGCTCGAAGGGCGAGTGGGGCCTCGGCCAGCACGAGATCAACGTCCGCTACGCCGAGGTGCTCGAGACGGCCGACCGCCACACCGTGTTCAAGCAGTGCCTGAAGGAGACCGCCGACCGGCAGGGCGTCAGCGTCACCTTCATGGCCAAGCCGCACACCGACCGCGCCGGCTCCAGCTGCCACGTGCACCTCAGCCTGTGGCGCGACGGGCAGAACGCCTTCGCCGGCGACCTCGACCTCGGTGTCGGGCCCGCCCGGGCATCGCAGGAGCTGCGCTGGTTCCTGGGCGGGTGCCTGCGATGGGTTCCCGAGCTGATCGTGCTGCTCGCCCCCACCGTGAACTCCTACAAGCGCTTCGTGGACGGGTCCTGGGCTCCTACGCGCGTGGCGTGGAGCTACGACAACCGCACGGCCGGGTTCCGCCTCGTGGGTGATGACCAGAGCCTGCGCATCGAGTGCCGCATCCCCGGTGCCGACTGCAACCCCTACCTCGCCTTGGCGGCGCTCGTGGCGGCCGGCTCGGCCGGGATCGAGCAGCGGGAGGAGCCTCCGCCGCCCTTCGTGGGCGATGCCTACGGTGCCGAGTCGTTGGCCCCGCTCCCGCGGACGCTGCGGGAGGCGACGGACGCCTTCGCGGCGAGCGAGCTCGCCGCGAAGGCCCTCGGCCCCGACGTGGTCGAGCACTACACGCAGGTGTTCCGGACGGAGCAGGCCGCCTACGACGCGGCGGTCACCGACTGGGAGCGCCAGCGGTACTTCGAGCGGATCTGACGAGGCGAGAGGACGGCGGGACACATGAGGTTGCAGGACAAGGTCGCGCTGATCACCGGTGCCGGGAGCGGGATCGGCCGGTCCGCGGCACGCCGCTTCGCCACGGAGGGCGCGTCGGTGGTCGCGGTGGACGTCGACGCGGCGTCCGTCGAGGAGACCGTCGCGATGATCGCGGAGGCCGGCGGGCGCGCCGGTGCCATGACCGCCGACGTCAGCCACTCGGACGAGTGCGCCGCGATGGTCGCCTTCGCCGAGGACACCTTCGGACGACTCGACGTGCTGTTCAACAACGCCGGTGTGATGGTCCCGGGCGACGACGATGCGGTGACGACCGAGGAGTCCCTCTGGGACCTCACCATGGAGGTGAACGCCAAGGGCGTGTTCCTCGGCTGCAAGCACGGCATCCCCGCGCTGCGCCGGGCCGGCGGCGGCTCCATCATCAACACCGCCTCCTTCGTGGCGCTCATGGGGGCCGCCACCCCACAGCTGGCCTACACCGCGAGCAAGGGTGCCGTGCTCGCCCTCAGCCGCGAGCTGGCGGTCATCCACGCCCGCGAGGGCATCCGGGTCAACGCGCTCTGCCCCGGCCCTCTGCGCACTGAGCTGCTGATGAGGTTCCTCGACACCGAGGAGAAGCGCCAGCGCCGGCTGGTGCACATCCCGGTCGGGCGCTTCGGGGAGGCGGACGAGATCGCAGAGGCAGCCCTCTTCCTCGCGTCGGACGAGTCGTCGTTCATCACCGGCACCGACTTCGTCGTGGACGGCGGGATCACCGCGGCCTACGTGACGCCGGAGTGACCGGGGTGCGCATCGGCGTGCTGGAGTGCGACCACGTGTCGGAGCGGTACGTGCCCATCGCCGGCGACTACGCCGACATGTTCACGGCGATGGTGACAACGGCCGACCCCAGCGTCAGGATCGCCTTCTACGACGTGCGGCGCGGCGTGCTTCCCAGCCGTCCCGACGAGTGCGATGGCTGGCTGTGCACCGGGTCGAGCGCCTCTGTCTTCGACGACGAGCCGTGGATCGATGCCGTGGCCGAGCTCGTCCGCGCCGTCCACGCCGCTCGAGTCCCGTTCGTGGGCATCTGCTTCGGGCACCAGCTCATCGCCCACGCCCTCGGCGGGCGGACGGAGCGGGCCGCGGTCGGCTGGGGCGCGGGCGCCCTCCCGATGCAGGTCACCGTGGAGGCGTCGTGGATGAAGCCTCCGCTGGGGTCCGCGACCCTGCTGTACAGCCACCAGGACCAGGTGACCGAGATCCCGCCGGGTGGGCGTGTCCTCGGCGCCGCTCCCCACTGCCCGATCGCCATGCTCGCGGTCGATGACCACGTGATGGGCATCCAGGCCCACCCGGAGTTCGGGGCGCCCTACGTCCGCGCCCTGCTCGTGGACCGGGTGGACCGCATCGGCGAGGCGGACACGGCGATGGCCCTCGAGTCGCTCGAGCAGCCGACCGATGAGCGCGTGGTGGCACGGTGGATCCTCGAGTTCCTGAGGTCGCGAGAGGGGCGCGGCCACCGATCTCTCCTTGACCCGACCGCGCTCCGGCGCGAGGTTCGTGGTGAGCGATCCGAAGTGCCGGACGACTGCTCGTCCGACACTCGGGACGCCTACCACGACGCACCGAAGGGGGTCCGACGGATGCAAGCTGGTCCTGCGAGGTTGGAGCGGTCACCGCCCGATCGTTGAGCTAGCCCGCGCCGGTGCGACGTACCTGGCGGGCCCGCCCACTGCATGCAGCACGCTCCGACGGCTGCCTCCGCGGGACCCGTGAGCGGCCTCGATCGCACGCCGGCCAGGGCACCCGAGGCTGGGCCTCGGCAGAGGCGGATCGACCGATCCGTGCCCTCTGCCGAGGCCTCGTCGCGTTCCGGGCGATGTCCAGTCCGCGGACCTACAGTCCGTCGATGGCTTGGCTCCCGCCCGACTTCGTCCACCCCACCCGCCTCGACCTCGCGACCGGTCACCACCTGCGCCCGATCCGGGCGGATGACGTCGACCTCGACCTTCCGGCGGTGATGGGCTCGCGGGATCGCCTGTGGTCGATCTACGGGGAGGCGTGGGGCTGGCCGCCGGCCACCATGACCCACGAGCAGGACCGGGAGGACCTCGCCCACCACGAGCGGGAGATCGAAGCGCACGAGTCCTTCAACTACGCCCTGTTCGACGCCGGCGAGACCGAGCTGCTGGGCTGCGTCTACATCGACCCGCCCGAGCGAGAGGCGGCGGGCGTGGGCGCGGTGGTGTCATGGTGGGTCGTCGACGACGCCGTGGGCACCGCGCTCGAGCGCGCGCTCGACGAGGCCGTGCCCGCGTGGCTGGCCGTCGACTGGCCCCTGGAGGGCATCCGCTTCGGCGTGTGACCGAGCACCCGCCCCCCGACCGCGAGTGGGTGCACGCGGCGTGGGCGGTCAGGATGGTCGCCGTGCTGCTGCTCGCTGACCGACTCCCAGCGGACCCGACCCCCGACGCGCTCTTCGACGCGTTCGCGGGCTGGGTCCGGGATCGGGGCCTCGAGCTCTACCCGGCGCAGGAGGAGGCGCTCATCGAGGTCGTGTCGGGCTCGAACGTGATCGTGGCCACGCCGACGGGCTCCGGCAAGAGCCTGGTCGCGGCCGGTGCCCACTTCGCGGCGCTCGCCGAAGGGCGGCGGTCCTTCTACACCGCGCCGATCAAGGCGCTGGTGAGCGAGAAGTTCTTCGATCTCTGCCACACCTTCGGGCGGGAGCACGTCGGCATGATGACCGGCGACGCGGCGGTCAACGCCGGGGCACCGATCATCTGCTGCACGGCCGAGATCCTGGCCAACCTGGCCCTGCGGGCGGGCGATCGAGCCGACGTGGGTCAGGCGGTGATGGACGAGTTCCACTTCTACGCCGACCCGGACCGGGGGTGGGCGTGGCAGGTGCCGCTGCTCACGCTCCCCCACGTGCAGCTCGTCCTCATGTCGGCCACGCTGGGCGACGTCAGCGAGCTGGAGGCCGACCTCACACACCGCACCGGACGCCCGACGGCGACGGTGCGCTCGGCGACGCGCCCGGTCCCCCTCGACTGGTCGTTCCGCTTGACCCCGGTCCTGGAGACCATCGAGCACCTCCTCGAGCACGACCAGGCGCCCGTGTACATCGTGCACTTCACGCAAGCCTCGGCGATCGAGCGAGCCCAGCAGCTGATGAGCACGAACCTGTGCACCCGCGAGGAGAAGGACCGCATCGCCGAGCTGATCGGCGACTTCCGATTCTCCACGGGCTTCGGCAAGACGCTGTCACGGTTCGTGCGCAGTGGGGTGGGTGTCCACCATGCCGGCATGCTCCCGAAGTACCGGCGGCTGGTGGAGCGGCTCGCCCAGGCGGGCCTCCTCAAGGTCATCTGCGGGACCGACACGCTCGGCGTGGGGATCAATGTCCCCATCCGCACCGTGCTGTTCACGGCGCTGTCCAAGTACGACGGCGCCCGCACTCGCCAGCTCACCGCGCGGGAGTTCCACCAGATCGCCGGGCGGGCGGGGCGGGCCGGGTACGACCACGAGGGATCCGTCGTCGTGCAGGCACCCGAGCACGTGACCGAGAACGAGAAGGCGCTCGCCAAGGCGGGCGACGACCCGAAGAAGCGCCGCAAGGTCGTCCGCAAGAAGCCACCGGAGGGCTTCGTGTCCTGGGGCGAGGCGACCTTCGAGCGCCTCGTGGCCGCCGAGCCCGAACCCCTCACGTCCAGCTTCGCGGTGTCGCACTCCATGCTGCTCAACGTGCTCGACCGCCCGGGTGACGGCTGCCTGGCCCTGCGGCACCTGCTCACCGACAACCACGAGCCACGGGTCCGCCAGCGCGCTCACATCCGGCGGGCCATCGGCACCTACCGCTCCCTGCTGGCCGCCGGCGTGGTGGAACGGCTCGAGGAGCCCGACGACCAGGGCCGGCTGGTGCGGGTGACCGTCGACCTGCAGGAGGACTTCGCCCTCAACCAGCCGCTGGCCCCGTTCGCGCTGGCGGCGGTGGAGCTCTTCGATCGTGGCGACCCCGACTACGCGCTCGACATCCTGTCTGTCGTGGAGGCCGTCCTCGACGACCCCGGCGTCGTGCTCGCCGCCCAGCTCAACAAGGCGCGGGGCGACCTCGTGACCGAGCTCAAGGCGGCGGGGATGGAGTACGACGAGCGCATGGCGCTCCTCGACCAGGTGACCTACCCCAAGCCGCTTGCCGACGAGCTGGGCGCCGCCTTCGCCATGTACGGCTCGTCGCAGCCGTGGGTGGCGGACCACCCGCTCTCACCCAAGTCGGTGGTGCGCGACCTGTGGGAGCGGGCGATGACCTTCGCCGACTACGTGCAGCACTACGGTCTCACCCGCGTCGAGGGCACCCTGCTGCGCTACCTCAGCGACGCCTACAAGGCGCTGGTGCAGACCGTGCCGGAGGCGGCCAAGACCGACGACCTCTACGACCTCACCGAGTGGCTCGGCGAGCTCGTGCGCCAGGTGGACTCCAGCCTCCTCGACGAGTGGGAGGCGCTCGCCCACCCGGAGCACCTCGAGGAGGTCGTCACCGAGCTCGACCACACGCCGCCGCCGGTGACCGCCAACGTGCGGGCATTCCGCATCCTCGTGCGCAACGAGCTGTTCCGGCGTGTCGAGCTGGCCGCGCACCGCCGCGTCACCCTCCTGGGCGAGCTCGACGGCGACGCCGGCTGGGACTGGGAGCGGTGGGCCGCCGCCCTCGACCAGTACTTCGCCGAGCACGCGTCGATCGGCACCGATGCCCGCGCCCGGGGTGCGAGCTTCTTCGAGATCGACGAGCGGGGTCGCCGCTGGGTCGTGCGCCAGGTGTTGGTCGACCCTGAGGGCGACCACGAGTGGATCATCGTCGCCGAGGTCGACCTCGATGCCTCCGACGAGGCCGGCGTCGCCGTCGTCCGAGTGGTTGACGTCACCCGCCGCTGAGCACTCATGCCATCGGCGGTGTCAAGTGGGCGCGATCGACCGCTCGTCCCGCCGTCTGGCCCACGGTCGCCAACCGCGCCGTTCGGCTTCGGCGCGAGCCAGCTCCTGGAGTCGGTCGATCTCCTCGATGACCGCTTCGTCGTCGATGACGTCCTCCGGGTCGGCCCCTGACTCCACCAAGCGTTCGGTGAGCCCGCTGATGAGGTGGTGGGGCTCACGGTCGCTGACGTGTGCCTCGAACCGGCGGACCGCGAGCTCGGCGTCGCTCGGGTCTGCGTCGGAGCGAGGCCCTGAGGGGCCCTGCTCGACGTAGACCGAGCGAGGACCGTGGTACAGGCCGCCCCGCCTCATCGCGCACGCTGAGCAGAGCGTGCCGATGCCTGGAACTTCAACGCGGCAGGACCCGCACAGTGGCTTGTTGCAGTCCTGACAGTGCGCCTCCGTGTGCCGATCATGATGACGATCGCACGACGAAGACGAGATGAAGTGCTTCGCCCGCTTCTCTTGCATCGTCTACCTCCTGAGCGGAACCTATGACGTGCTGGCCCTGGGTTGGGAGGGTCCAACGTCACTGATCGGCGGCCGTTCGGCTCGTGACGCCGGATGCGCCGCGAGACCACGACTCGAGCCGTCCAGGCACGCAAGGACCTTCGGCCCTACCCCGCGCTCGAAGTGGCCGGGGAGAGTGAACCGACGACGCGCGGCAGGAGAGCCCATGTCGGAGCGCGACGAGTCCAGCGAAGCCACCTCCACGGAGGCGGGGGCACGCGGGTTCGGGCTGAGTGTCGCGACGGCGCTCATCGTCGGCAGCATCATCGGGGTCGGGATCTTCAACCTGCCCACCTCGTTGTCCGCCTACGGTCCGATCAGCCTGGTGTCGATGGGGTTGACGACGCTCGGCGCGCTGGCCCTTGCCCTGCTGTTCGCGGCGCTGTCCCGCCGCTTGCCGGCGGACGGCGGGCCGTACGCCTACGCACGGGTGGCCTTCGGCAACGGGCTCGGCTTTGCCAACGCCTGGTCCTACTGGATCACCGCCTGGGCCGGCAACGCCGCCATCGCGGTGGGCTGGGTGCTCTACGTGGAGGAGTTCGTCAACACCGGCCACAACAAGCTCGGGTCGGTGGTGCTGGTCCTCGTCGGGTTGTGGATCCCAGCGGCCATCAACCTGTCGGGCGTCGAGAACATGGGATCGGTGCAGGTCGTCACCACGGTCTTGAAGTTCGCCGCGGTGGCCTTCATGTCCACGGTCGGGCTGTTCTACATCGACACGGCCAACTACACGCCGTGGAACGTGAGCGGCGAGGGCGCACTGGGCGCGATCGGGGGCGGGATGGCGATCGCGCTGTTCAGCTACCTGGGCGTGGAGACGGCCGCCGTCGCGACCGCCAAGGTCCGGGACCCGGATCGCAACGTCCCCCGCTCGACCGTCCTGGGGACGTTGGCCACGGCGGTGGTCTACATGCTGTCGCTCACCGCGGTGTTCGGGATCCTCTCGACCTCGCAGCTGGCATCGGCCACCGCTCCCTTCTCGGATGCCATCAACACCATGTTCGGCGGCACCTGGGCGGGCGACGTGATGTCCATCGCCGTGATCATCTCGGGCTTCGGGGCACTGAACGGCTGGACCATGATCTGCGCCGAGATGCCGCTGGCGGCGGCGAAGGACGGGTTGTTCCCCGAGCGGTTCGAGCGATTGTCGGCCCGGGGTGTGCCGGCCTTCGGGATCGTCGCGTCGACGGTGCTCGCCTCGGTGGCGATGATCATCAACTACGTCGGCTCGAACGGCGCCACGGTCTTCACCACCCTGGTCCTGATGACTGGCATCACCGCCGCCATCCCCTACGGCTTCTCCGCCCTGGCCCAGATCAAGTGGCGCCTCGCCGACCACCAGGAGCTGGAGACCCCCAGGTTCGTGCGGGACATGGTCGTCGCCGTCGTGTCGGTCGTGTTCTCGGTGCTGTTCATCTGGTACTCCCGCAACACGGGCCACGGCTTCTGGGTCTACTGGGCGCCGTTCTTCCTCGCCGGTGGGGCGCTCCTGCTCGGCATCCCCGTCTACCGGTCGCAGCACCGCCGCATGACAGAGCCCGAGGCGGTGCCGCCGTACCGATGAGGCCCGCACCTGTCACGCCAGATCCTGGCCAGGTCGTCCGATGAGGGTCGTCGTCGCGCTCGGCGGCAACGCCTTGCTGCGGCGTGGCGCAGCCGATGACGGTCGAGAACCAGCGCGCCAACGTGGCGGTCGCCTGCGACCACCTCGCCCCGGTCGCCGCCGCCCACGAGCTGGTGATCTCGCACGGCAACGGTCCCCAGATCGGCCTGCTCGCCCTGGAGGGTGCCGCCTACGAGCGCGGTGCCCGTCTACCCGCTCGACGTGCTCGGCGCCGAGACCCAGGGCATGGTCGGCTACCTCGATCGAGCAGGAGCTCGGGAACCGGCTTCCGTTCGAGCGGCCGCTGGCGACGCTGCTCACGATGATCGAGGTCGACCCGGCCGATCCCGCCTTCGCCGACCCGAGCAAGCCGATCGGTCCGCTCTACTCGGCCGAGGAGGCGGCGCCGCTCGAGCGCGACCGGGGCTGGACGTTCCGGCCCGACGGCGACCAGCTCCGCCGCGTGGTGCCGTCGCCGGCCCCGAAGCGCATCTTCGAGCAGCGCCAGATCGCCTGGCTGCTCGAGGCCGGCTGCGTCGTCATCTGCGCCGGCGGTGGTGGCATCCCGACGGCGTACGACGACCGACGACGGCTCCACGGCATCGAGGCGGTCATCGACAAGGACCACGCCAGCGGCCTGCTCGCTCGGGACCTCGACGCCGACGTGTTCGTGATGGCCACCGACACGCCGGTCGTCTACCTCGGCTTCGGCACCGACCACCAGCGAGCGGTCACCGCAGCCCACCCTGACGCCATCCTGGCCGAGCACGCCGACGAGTTCGCGGCCGGGTCGATGCTCCCCAAGGTCACCGCGGCCTGTGACTTCGCCCGGGCGACGAGGAAGCCCGCGGTCATCGGCCAGCTCGCGGACATCGAAGCGCTCGTCACCGGCACCGCCGGCACCCGCATCTCCACCGAGGTCAGTGGCGTGGTCACCACCGACCACCCCGCAGACGAAGGAGCACTGACATGGCATTCGGCGTCCACTCCGAGGTCGGAGCCCTGCGCAAGGTGATGGTCCACCGGCCCGGCCTCGAGCACACACGGCTCACGCCGTCGAACGCGGAGGAGCTGCTGTTCGACGACGTGCTGTGGGTGGCTCAGGCCAAGCGGGAGCACGACGCGTTCTGCGAGGTCATGCGCGAGCGGGGCGTCGAGGTGTTCGAGGCCGAGACCCTCCTCGCCGAGGCCCTCGCGCTGCCCGACACCCGGGACTGGGTGGCCGAGCACATCCTCAACGAGCGACAGGTGGGCATCGGCGCCGTCGGATCGGGCCGCGCGCCTGGATGGTCGAGGCGGAGCCCGCCCAGGTGGCCGACTACCTGATCGGCGGGATCGCCCGCGAGGACGTCGACACGCGACTTCGGCCTGGTGTGGCAGTCCAGCGACCCCAACGCCATGCTGCTGCCGCCGCTGCCGAACTTCCTGTTCCAGCGCGACCCGTCCTCCTGGATCTTCGACGGCGTCACCATCAACCCGATGACCAAGCCGGCCCGCAAGCCCGAGTCGTTGATCGTCGAGGCCATCTACCGGTTCCACCCGATGTTCGGCGCCGAGGAGTTCCCGATCTGGCTCGGCGGCGCCGACGAGGACTGGGGCAACTGCCACGTCGAGGGCGGCGACGTCCAGCCCATCGGCAACGGCACCGTGATGATCGGCATGGGCGAGCGGACCACGCCCCAGGCGGTACTGGTCATCGCCCGCTCGCTCTTCCGGGCCGGCTCCGCCGCCCAGGTCCTTGCCGTCCACCTGCCCAAGTCGCGCAGCTACATGCACCTCGACACGGTGATCACCATGTGCGACCGGGACCTCGTCACCCTGTTCCCCGAGGTGATCGGCGGGGCTCGCACCTGGACCGTCCGCCCGGGCGACACCCCCGACGATCTCGTCGTCGAGGAGTACGAGGGACCGCTGGTCGCGGCCATGGCCGACGCGCTCGGCGTCGGCGAGATGCGGGTCATCCCCACCGGCGGCGACCACTTCGAAGCCGAACGCGAGCAGTGGGACGACGGCAACAACGTCGTCGCGCTCGAGCCAGGCGTCGTCGTCGCCTACGAGCGCAACACAGGCACCAACACCGCGCTGCGCAAGGCGGGCATCGAGGTCATCACCATCGAGGGCTTCGAGCTCGGACGTGGGCGTGGCGGCTCGCACTGCATGACCTGCCCGCTCGAGCGTGACCCCGCCTTCTGAGCCGCCACCGCAAAGGAGCGCCTGATGTTCAACCTCCGCAACCGCAGCTTCCTCAAGGAGATCGACTTCGAGCCGGTCGAGCTGCGCTTCCTGCTCCGGCTCTCGGCCGCCCTCAAGACCGCCAAGTACGCGGGGACCGAGACCCGACAGCTCGAGGGCAAGGAGATCGCGCTGATCTTCGAGAAGACCTCCACCCGCACCCGGGCGGCGTTCGAGGTCGCCGCCCACGACCAGGGCGCGCACGTCACCTACCTCGATCCGACGGGCTCGCAGCTCGGCCACAAGGAGTCGATCGCCGACACCGCCCGGGTGCTGGGTCGGATGTACGACGCCATCGAGTTCCGCGGCAACGCCCAGGAGGATGTCGAGGAGCTCGCCCGACATGCCGGGGTGCCCGTCTACAACGGGCTCACCAACGAGTGGCACCCCACGCAGATGCTCGCCGACTTCCTCACGATGCACGAAGCGACCCACAAGCCCTACGACGAGCTCACCTACGCCTTCGTCGGCGACTGCCGGTTCAACATGGGCCGATCCCTCCTCGTGATGGGCGCCCTCATGGGGGCTGACGTGCGCCTGAGCGGGCCGCCTGACCTGCAACCCCCAGCCGAGGTCGTGAAGTCGGCCAAGGCCCTCGCGGAGCGCACCGGCGCGCGGGTCACCGTCACGCAGGACCCGAACGAGGCGGTGGCCGGGGCCGACTTCGTCCACACCGATGTGTGGGTCTCGATGGGCGAGGCCAAGGACGTGTGGCTCGAGCGGGTGCGCCTCCTCACTCCGTACCAGGTCAATCGCGCCCTCCTCGAGGCGAGCGGGAACCCCAAGGTGCGGTTCATGCACTGCCTGCCGGCCTTCCACGCGACCAACACGGTGGTGGGCTCGGAGATCATGGACGAGACCGGCATGACCGGCGGCCTCGAGGTCACCGACGAGGTCTTCGAGTCGCCGGCCAGCGTCGTCTTCGACCAGGCCGAGAACCGGCTCCACACCATCAAGGCAGTCCTGGTCGCCACCCTCGGATAGCGGCTCCGTCAGGTCAGTGCGGGAAGCGCCCGGCGGGACCGCGCCGCGCGACGCACTGCGGCGAGCTCCTCGAAGGCCGCCCGCTGGGCTCGGAGGTGCGCGTCCAGGTCATGGCGGGCCGCTTCGACGCGCGCTTCGAGGAGCTGGCGCCGCTCGTTGAGCGCGTCCGTGGCGTGGACCCCGACGGCGGAGAGCCGCCGCGCGGCCACGCCCCAGCGAGTGCGGAACATGCCTAGGTCGAAGTGGCCGGCGCGGACGAGGCTGGTCGACGCGATCTCCGGCGTGGGCGTCTTGAGATCGTGCACGATGCCGACCTTGCTGAGCACCCAGAGCACGTAGAAGCTGAGGTCCCACTCGTACCAGCGGAAGGACTGCCTGGCGCTCGCCTGGTAGTGGTGGTGGTTGTTGTGCCAGCCCTCCCCGTTCGTGAGCAGCGCGATGAGGAACGAGTTCCGGCTGGTGTCGGAGGTGACGTAGCGACGGGTCCCGACCACGTGGGCGAGGGAGTTCACGAGGAAGGTCCCGTGCCACAGCAGCACCGTCGAGAGCCCGAACCCGACCACGAGCCCTGCCCAGCCGTCGATGGCGAAGCACGCGACCGCCAGCCCGAGAGGGCCGACCCAGTCGTGCCGGTTCAGCCAGCGCAGCTCGGGGAACTTGGCGAAGTCCCGCACGCGGTTCTCGTCCGTGGCGCCGTACTTGTTGCAGAGGATCCAGCCCACGTGGCTCCACCAGAACCCCCGCGTCGGCGAGTGCACGTCTTGGTCCGTGTCCGAGTAACGGTGGTGGTCGCGGTGGTGGGCCGCCCACCACAGGGGTCCCTTCTGCATCGCGGTGGTGCCGCCGATCGCCATGACCAGCTGGGCGCCTCGGCCGAGCCGGTAGGAGCGGTGGGCGAAGTAGCGGTGGTAGCCGGCGGTGATGAAGAACATGCGCCGCGAAGTACAGCGCCACGCACAGCAGCACCGAGCTGAACGGAACGCCGGTCCAGATGATGGCGAGCGGGATCAGGTGGAACGCCAGGAACGGCGCCGAGGAGACCCAGTTGATCTTCTCGTCGTCGGCACGGGGGGTGGGGGGCAACGCGTGTCCTCTCGGAGAGCGGTCCTCCAGCCTACCGACCGGTAGGTAGGGTGGAGTACCCGGACGCCTAGTGCTGGGGGGCCCGGCGGCTCGCCAGGTGCTGCTCGACCGCGGCGACCAGCACGCGCACACCCACGGCGATGGCCCGCTCGTCGACGTCGAAGTGGCCGGCGTGGAGGTCGAGCCTGGGTCCCAGATCAGCGGGGTCGTGGGTGCCCAGGCGAACGTAGGCGGAGGGGACCCGCCGGCTGAACCACGCGAAGTCGTCCCCACCCCAGCTCTGGATCGTGCCGGCGACGGCGGGCTCGCCGAGCACGGCCACCACGCCCTGCCGCACCTCGTCGATCGCCACCGGATCGTTGATCACGGGCGGGACGCCCCTTGTGTAGTCCAGGGAGACGGTCGCGCCTGACCCGTCGACCAGGTCGAACAGCTCCGCCTCGACGACGGCTGGGAGCTCGTCCCACACGGTGGTCAGCGGCGTGCGGATCGATGCCCGGAGCTCGGCGTGGGCCGGGATCACGTTGGGGGCATCCCCGGCGTGGAGCGCCCCGAACACCAGCCGCACGGGCGCTTCGGGCCCGAGTCGGGCGTGCACTCGGCCCAACAGCTCCGAGACCACCCGGGCCGCGAGCCCCACCATGTCGACGGTCGCATCGGGCCGGGCCGTGTGGCCGCCGGGCGCGGACAGCACGATCACGGCCATGTCCGCGGCCGAGGTGATGGCCCCGGATCGCAACCCGACCTGGCCGAGCTCGAGCTTCGGGTCGCAGTGCAGCCCGAAGAGCCGCTCGACGCCGTCGAGGCCGCCGTCTGCCAACACGTCGAGCGCGCCCCCCGGCACCTGCTCCTCGGCGGGCTGGAAGATCAGGCGGAGCCCGGGGGCGCCCGCGGGCCAGTGGTGGGCGAGGTAGAGCCCCGCGCCGAGCGTCACCGCGGTGTGCACATCGTGACCGCACGAGTGCGCCACGCCCGGGTGCTGGCTCCGGTAGCTGACGTCCTTGGCGTCCTCCATGGCGAGCGCGTCGATGTCGGCGCGCAGGGCAACCATCGGCGTCGGGCCGACGTCGCACAGGAGTCCGGTGCCGCTCGTGAGGACCCGGCTCGAGAGGCCCGCCACGCGCAATCGCTCCGCGATCAGCTCGGTGGTGGCGTGCTCCTCGCCGCTCCGCTCGGGGTAGGTGTGCAGATGGCGGCGGAACGCGACCAGCTCCTCACCGTGCGCCGTCAGCCACTCGTCGAGCCGCGGGCCGGTGAGCTCGGCGGCGGTCACTCGGGCTCCCCCGTGTCGAGCTCGCGCACGAGGCTCGACACCACGTCGGCCAATGTGCCCCCCGCGCCCGTGATCTGGCGCTGGCGTCGGTAGCCCGGGCCGATCTCCCACAGGCGCAGGGCATCGGCGAGGTCCTCGGTGGTGCCAAGCCGTTCCGCGGTGGGCTGGAGCACGGCCACCAGCTCGGTGAGCAGCTCGCACGCCGGGCGCCGCTCGCCGTGGTCGTCCACGATCAGCGAGGCATCGGCACCGTGGCGGGCCGCCAGCCACCGGTTCTCCCGCACAGCCCACTCCCGCAGGGGGGGTTGGAGCGTCCCAGCGTCGATCTCGTCGACCACGTGGGCGACGAGGGTCTGCGCCAGGCCGGCGATCGCCCGCACCTCCCGCAGCGTGGAGACGGCGTCGCACATCCGCAGCTCGACGGTCCCGAAGTCAGGGTGCGGCCGCACGTCCCACCAGACCTCCCGCACCGACTCGATGCTGCCGGACGCGATGAGCGTCTGCATGAAGGCCTCGAAGTCGCCCCAGTCGTCCAGCTTCGGGGGCAGGCCGGCTGTCGGCATCGACTCGAACACCTTCGACCGGCTCGACGCCAACCCCGTGTCCTCCCGCTCGAGGAAGGGGCTCGACGCGGAGAGGATCAGGAACAGGGGCAGGTGCCGCAGCACCTCGTTGACGACGGCGATGGCGTGCTCACCGCTCGGCACGCCGACGTGCACGTGGGTGCCGCAGATCAGCAGTCTGCGCGCCGCCCACTGCATCTCCTCGACCAGGGCGTGGTAGCGGGGATTGGGGGTCACCACCTGGTCGCGCGCCAAGGCGAAGGGGTGGGTGCCGGAGCTGATCACCGTCAGCCCACGCCGCGCCGCCGCCGCGCGCACCTCGGCGAGCGTGGCGGCGAGGTCGGCCGTCGCCTCGGCCGGGGTACGGCACACGCCGGTGATGATCTCGATGGTCGACTGGAAGAGCTCGTGCTTGGCCTTGGGGTGCTCACCCGAGGGATGCCCCTCGCCGAGCTCCTGCAGGATCTCCACCGAGGCGTTGACGAGGTCGCCGGTCGCGGCGTCGATGACGTGGAGCTCGAGCTCGACGCCGACGGTGGGGTACGGGTTGTGGGTGAAGGGGATCTGCATGGTGAGCAACGGCTCCGAGCGCCGCACGCAGTCTCTCACCCGTACCAGAACGCTCCGCCCGGCGCCGGTACGATCATCGCCGCGAGCGCCTTCCGGCGGTTCGCCTGATCAGAGGAAGCGAGGAGCCGATGGGCCTCCTGCGAGGACGTGGCCACGCCCCGAAGCGCCGATTCCAGATGCGCGAGAAGATGATCTCGGTCGGCGACGACTACTGGATCGAGGATGACTCGGGCAGCAAGGCCTTCAAGGTCAACGGCAAGGCGCTGCGCGTCCGCGACACCTGGGAGCTCGAGGACGCTGGCGGCCGCACGGTCGCGAAGATCCAGGAGAAGAAGCTGAGCGTCCGCGACAAGATCGAGATCGAGCTCGACGGTGGCACGCTCAGCCACGGTGAAGAAGGCGCTGGTCGGCCTGCGAGACCGGTTCCACGTCGAGGTCGACGGCGGACAGGACATGAAGGTGCACGGCAACATCGCCGATCACGAGTACGAGATCGAGCGCGACGGTGACAAGATCGCGGAGATCTCGAAGAAGTGGTTCCGCGTGCGTGACACGTACGGCGTCGACGTGTTCGACGAGAGCGAGACGGTCTTGATCCTGGCGATCACGGTCGCTGTCGACGCGCTCGCGCACGATCTGCTGTGAAGCCCTTTCCCCATAGGCTCCGCTGAGCATGACCCACACCGTCATCCCCGACATCGCCGCTGAAGTCGACATCCAGTCCGGTGCCATCGTGTCCAAGGTGGTCCACCGCGACGAGGACCTGAACGTGACCGTCTTCGGGTTCGACGCCGGCCAGGAGCTCACCGAGCATCGAGCGGCGCGAGCGGCCCTGGTGCAGGTCGCCTCGGGCCGGCTGCGGTTCACCGTCGACGGCGAGGCGCTCGACGCCGGTCCTGGCTTCTGGCTCCACATGCCCCCGGACACCCCGCACTCGCTCGTGGCGTCGGAGGCCACGATCATGGTGCTGACGCTGCTACGACCCTGATCGTCCGACGTGCGCGACGTGCCGGCCACCGCCTCCGACCACCCAGCCACGTGGAAGTTCGGCTTCCCGATCTTCCATCCCGAGGACGCGGCGGCGTGGCGAGCGTGGCTGGACCACCATCACCGAACGACACGCGGGGTCTGGGTCGCGTCGTGGAAGAAGATCACCGGCCGCCCGGCGGTGCCCTACGAGCAGCTCGTCGAGGAAGCGCTCTGCTACGGATGGATCGACTCGACCGCGAACACCCTCGACGACGAGCGGGGCCTGCAGCTGATGACACCCCGCAAGCCGAAGAGCGGCTGGACCCGCCTGAACCGCCAGCGAGTCGCCGCCCTCGAGGCGGACGGACGCATGACCGAGGCCGGTCAGGAGGCAGTGGCGATCGCGAAGGCCAACGGGTGGTGGCTGCTCTACGACGCGGTGGAGGACCTCGTCGAGCCCCCGGACCTCGCCGAGGCACTCGATGCGTCCCCGCCGGCGCGCACCGCCTGGGACGCCTTCCCCCCGTCGGCCCGCAAGCAGATGCTGTGGTGGGTGATCACGGCCGCCAAGCCCGAGACCCGGGCGACGCGCATCGCCAAGATCGTGACGGAAGCGGAACAGGGTCGGCGCGCAGCCGGCTGACGGGCACGCGCTGAACATCAGCTCCATCCGTGTCGCCGCACCTCCTATGCGGTGCGGCGACCTCGTAGGGTGCGGGCCATGAGCGAAGCAGCAGCGAAGGCGCTGGCCCTGTTCACCGCCGACATCGGCAACGACGAGGGCACCGGCGAGTGGTTCGAGGTCACCCAGGAGCAGATCGACCAGTTCGCCGACGTGACCCACGACCACCAGTTCATCCACGTCGACCCGGAGCGCGCGGCGACGACGCCGTTCGGCACCACGATCGCCCACGGCTTCCTGACGCTGTCGATGCTCACGCACCTCGCCGCCGGCGCCAGCTCGGCCCCGCCCGATCCGGCGAAGTACGAGGGCGTCCTGATGGGCATCAACTACGGCTTCAACAAGGTGCGCTTCGTGAGCCCCGTCAAGGTCGGGTCGCGCATCCGAGCGCGCGCGGTGACGGCGAACGCCGAGCTGAAGGGCAACATGGTCGAGGTCACCCGCAGCTTCACCGTCGAGATCGAGGGTGAGGAGAAGCCAGCCCTGGTCGCCGACTGGATCACCCGCACCGTCTACGCCTGACGGCGAGGAGTATCACGCGAGGGCATCGAGCGGTCCGCCGAGCCAGGGCAGCTGGCCTAGCCCCCATCGGCTCCTCCGAACCAGGTCGCGAGCGCTCGAGGCAGCTCAGGCGCCGTGAGGTCTCCTGCCCAGGCGACATGCCCGTCGGGTCGGATCAACACGGCCGGGGGCGCCGCGACCTCGCCGAGGACCGGGAGCTCGCACACGCCATCGTGGCTGGCGTCGACCAAGCTGACTCGCTCCGCCCACGGAGCGATGTCGAACCCACCGGGTGTACCGAAGTTGAGGAGCACGGCGCGGGCGTCGTGCAACAAGGTGAACACGCGCGTGGGGCCGTCCGCCGTCTGCACCTCGAGGTCGGGCATGCGCCGCCCGAGCAGCGGGTGTCCCTCTCCGAGGTCGTAGTGGATGTCGAGACCGGAGAGCATCGCGGCGATGCGCCGGCGCGGCTCGTCCATGCCAAGCAGCTCGGTCATGGTGTCGCGGAGGGCCTGGTGACGGTCGTCGGGGCCGCTGAGCGCGACCTGCACCATGGTGTTGTGCAACACCCGGGCACCGACCGGTTGTCGTTCGGCGTGGTAGGTGTCGAGGAGCCTGTCGGGTGATGTCTCGTTGACCACCTGGGCCAGCTTCCATCCCAGGTTCACCGCATCCTGCACGCCCGTGTTGAGGCCCTGGCCGCCGTGCGGAGGATGCACGTGGGCGGCGTCCCCGGCCAGCAGGACACGGCCGTGGCGGTAGGAGGTGGCCTGTCGCGTCATGTCGGTGAACCGGGAGATCCAGCTGGCGCGGCGCAGCCCGTAGTCCGTCCCGTACACGCCGACGAGGGCCTCGCGGAGCTCGTCCATGCTGGGGTCGCCGACGTGGTCGACGTGTCGTTCGGTGAGCACGACCCGAACCGACCTCCCGTCACCGGCCAGACCGAGGGCATGGCTGCCGACGCTGTCGCGACGGAAGCCGAGCTCCGGCTCGTCGTCCATCTCGACCTCGGCGATCATCCAGCTGGTCGAGGGGTCCAACCCGGTGAAGTCGATGCCGGCAGCCTTGCGGATCAGGCTGCGTCCTCCGTCGCAGCCGACGAGGTACTCCGCACGCAGTGATCGGTCGTCGGACAGCTGGACATCGACGCCGCTGTCGTCCTGAGCGAAGCCCACCACCTCGCAGCTACGAAGGATCGGAACCCCGAGCTCACCGATCCAGTCAGCCAGGATGGGCTCGAACTGGCTCTGCCACAGCGCCAGCACGTAGCTGTGACGGGTGGGGAAGTCGCTGAAGTCCATGAGGATCCCGGCGAAGCCCAGGTTCGGATGCTCCTGCCCCGCCGAGATGAATCGCTCGGCGATGCCACGCTGATCGAGCACCTCGATGGTGCGGGCGTGAAGACCCCCGGCTCGCGATCCGTCGACCTCCTGGTTGGCGCGTCGTTCGACGACGACGACGTCGATCCCCGCCAACGCCAGCTCGCCCGCCAACATCAGCCCGGTCGGGCCGCCTCCTGCGATCACCACCGCGTGCTCGGTCATCGCTGCTCCTGGCTCCATCGGCTCTGGCCGTGATCGGCTCAGCGGGCGAGTCATGGTCAGCACGTGTGGGTCGCTTGCGGCAAGCCCCCTCCCTCGCGCTACGTTGCAAGTGGCGGCGCAGGTTGACGCTGACAGGCGAGCTCGCTGAGCGCGGTGGGAGGTCGGCGGCGGTGGGCCCGGCACCCGCCCGATGGACGACACCCCCGAACCATCGCAGCTAGTCCGGCGGCTGATGGTGCACGTGGGCGCGCTGGCCGTCGCGGTCGAAGATCATGATGAGCTCAGCCGGGCCGTCGATCGCGGCGATCGAGTGCGGGGTCATGGTGGCGAACTCGGCGGCCTCGCCGGTCTCGACGATGATCTCGCGCTCGCCGAGCAGCAACCGCACCCGCCCGTCGATGACGAAGAACCAGTCGTGACCGGGGTGGACCCGCTGCTCTGGCGCGCGGTCGGTCGGTTCGAGCCGCATCTTGACCGCGATCGTGTTGCCGGTCGGCCGGCTCAGCATCCAGGTCGTGCGCCCGCCCGCGCTGCTCGGCACCGGGCGGATGACCACGTCGTCGTCGCTGCGCACGTCGAGCAGTGCGTCGAGGTCGACCTGCAGGGCACCGGCGAGCGGGAGCAGGACGTCGAGGCTGATCGTGCGCTTGCCGGTCTCGACCCGACTGATGGTGGACGGACTGAGGTTGGCGCGTCGGCGAGCTCGTCGAGCGACAGGCCCAGCGTGTGCCGCAGGCTGCGCAGCCGGGTGCGCACGACCTGTTCGATCTCGTTCTGCTCCACCATCCCAGGCTCCTCCGTCCGGTCTTGCGGATGTCGCAAGGTACCTTGCAGACGCCAGGGGCGACCGTATCGTCGAGGCATGAGCCAACACGCACCCCACGGTCGAGCGGCACTGCGACGTCGCCGTCGTCGGCGGATCGGCCGCCGGGCTCGCCGCCGCCCTCCAGCTCGGGCGCCAGCGCCGCTCGGTGATCGTCGTCGACGCCGGCGAGCCGCGGAACGCCCCGGCCGCCCACATGCACAGCTACCTCGGTCACGAGGGGCTTCCGCCCTCGGAGCTGACCTCGATCGGTCGCGACGAGGTCCGCAGCTACGGCGGCGAGGTGCTCGCCGGCCGCGTGGTCGACGTGACCCGCACCGACGACGATCGCTTCCGCGTCGAGCTCGTCGGCGGCCACACCGTGGTCGCCCGCCGGGTCCTCGCCGCCACCGGTCTGGTCGACGAGCTCCCCGACATCGACGGCCTCGCCGAGCACTGGGGCGGCGACGTCATCCACTGCCCGTTCTGCCACGGCTACGAGGTCCGCGACCGGCGCATCGTCCAGATCGTCACCCACCCGATGGGCCTCCACCCCGCCGGGTTGTTCCGCCAGCTGAGCGCCCGGCTGCACCCTGGTGCTCCACGAGGGCGTCGAGGCCGACGACCCCGAGCTCGATGCGCTGCGCGCCGCCGGAGTGGCCGTCGTCGACGGCCGCGTCCGACGCATCGTCACCGGCGACGACGGCCACGTCGCGGCGGTCGAGCTGACCGAGCGGCGACCGCATCGACGCCGACGCGGTCGTGGTCGGCCCCCGGTTCAAGGTGCGCGCCGAACCGTTCGCGTCGCTCGGCCTCGAGCCGGCGGCGCACCCGACCGGGCTCGGGGACTTCGTCGAGACGGACGCGACCGGGAGCGACGTCCGTGCCCGGGCCTGTACGCCGCCGGCAACGTGACCGATCCCGAGCCAGCAGGTGCTGCAGGCGGCCGCCGACGGCAGCCGGGTCGGCGGCATGATCAGCTTCAGCCTCGCCCACGACGACATCGAAGCCGCGGCGCGACCGTCGGCCAACGAGGCCGACTGGGATCACCGCTACGAGGGCGACCAGATGTGGAGCGGCAACCCGAACGGCACGCTCGTCAACGAGATCGACGGGCGTCGCCCGCTGGCCGGGCCCTCGACGTCGGCGCCGGTGAGGGCGGCGACGCGGTCTGGCTGGCCGAGCAGGGGTGGGACGTGACCGCGAGCGACATCTCGCAGCGGGCGCTGGACCGCGTCGCCGCCGAGGCCCAGCGACGCGGTCTGCGGATCGAGTGCCAGCAGGCCGACGCCAACGCACTCGACGCGTTCGAGCGCGGTGCGTTCGACCTCGTGTCGGCGCAGTACGCGTCGATCCCCCGCACGCCCGATGGCCGCGCCGTCCGCAACCTGCTCGACGCGGTGGCCCCCGGTGGCACGCTCCTCGTGGTCAGCCACGACCTCGAGCCGATGCGGGCGGCGATCGACACGCACGACGCACAGCCGCCCGTTCGACCCCGACGCCTACGTGCGGGTCGACGACGTCGCGACGGCGCTCGCCGACTCATCGGAGTGGGAGATCGAGGTGCACGAGAGGCGACCTCGTCCGCCCGGCGCCGCCTCCGCCTCGCACCACGTCGACGACGTCGTGCTGCGGGCTCGACGCCGCGCCGACTGACGACGGGTCAGCTGCCGCCGAGGACTGTCACACCCCCTGGGTTGAATGGTGGGCATGGAAGACGGCGCGTCGCCGGAGGTGGTGGCCAAGGAGGCCGAGGCCGCGCTGGCCGACCTGGCCGGTCGCGATCTCACCGGCCTCACCGACGCCGAGATCGAGCTGCACGCCATCGCCACCGCCGAGCTGCTCCGGCTCGCGGAGGCCGCCCACGTGGCGGCGATGGCCCGGCTCGACACGTCCGGCGCGTGGGCACCCTCCGGGGCTCGGTCGGCGGCCCATCACGTGGCCTGGAAGGGCCACCTGCCGCTGCCCCGGGCCAAGGCGCTGCAGCGCTGCAGCCGCCAGCTCCGCGCCCTGCCCGTCACCGCAGAGGCCTTCCTGGCCGGGCAGCTCACCATCGACCACGTACGGCTCCTGGCCCACGCCCAGCGCGCCGCCCCGGACGCCTTTGCCGGTGACGAGGCGGGGCTGGTGGCCCTGGCCTGCACCCAGCTGTTCTCCCAGCTCGAGACGATCATCCGCTACTGGATCCACCACCACGATCCCGACGGCGCCGAAGCCGACGCCGCCTCCGCGTTCGCCGAGCGGCGGGTGGACTGCTCGGAGACCTTCGAGGGCACCGTCGTGCTCGACGCGCTGCTCGACCCTTTGACGGGGGCGATCGTCGCTCGCGAGCTGGTGCGCCTCGAGCAGGAGCTCTTCGAGGCCGACTGGTCCGAGGCCCGGGAACGCCTCGGCGACACCGCCACCGCGCAGGATCTCGCTCGGACGCCGAAGCAGCGTCGAGCCGATGCGCTGCGGATCATGGCCGAGCGCTCCGCCGCCAAGGCCCCCGACGCCACCGAGGCTCGGGTGCTGCTCCAGGTACTCATCGGCCATGAGTCGGTCGAACGGCTCTGCGAGCTCTCCAACGGCACCGTGCTCACCCCGGGCCAGATCCTCCCCGTCCTCGATCGAGCCGACGTCGAGCGGGTCATCTTCGACGGGCCGTCCAAGGTCATCGACGTCGGGGTCCGCCGGCGCTTGTTCACCGGCGGCACCCGCACCGCCATCCACGCCCGCGACCGGGGCTGCACCCACCCCTCGTGCGACGAGCCCCTCGACCGGTGCCAGATCGACCACATCGTCCCCTGGAGCCACGGCGGTCTCACCGTCCAGGCCAACGGCCACGACCACTGCCGGTTCCACAACCTCGAAAAGGGCGATCGACCACCTCCGCCGGCGGCCTGAGGGCCGACCGGCACTCGAGGACGTGGCTCATACCATCGCTAGGTTGCAGCGGTGCCCGACCACGACGACCTGCTCGACCCGTTCTTCGCCGCCATCGAGCGAGGCGACATCGATGCGGTCGCGCCGATGTACGCCCACGACGTCGCTGTCTGGCACAACGTCTCGGGCCAAGTACTCGACAAGCCCCGGAGCCTTGACCTGCTGCGCTACTGGACGGGAAAGGTGCGCGACGTCCGCTACGAGGTGCTCGAGCGGCAGCCCTTCGAGGGCGGCATCGTGCAGCGCCACATCGTGCGCGGGGATGCTAGCGGCACCCCGATCGAGGCCAACGTCTGCATCGTGTTCCACGTCCGCGACGGCCGGATCACGGCGATCTTCGAGTACCTCGACGCAGCCGCCGTCAGCGCCGCGTTCGGCGTTCGGAGCCCCTAGACCGGCACGCCCGGGTTGGGTTCAGCTGCAGCCGCTGGTGCTGCCGCAGCTGGGGCAGGCGTGGCAGGAGCCGGCCCGCTGCATCTGGACGCCGCACTGCATGCAGTAGGGGGCGTCGCTGTGGCTGACCTTGCCACCGATGTTGGGGTTCGGCTTGGCGGCCTCGACGCCCTCGCCGGTGACGCCGGCCCGCTCGAGGAGGCTGAGCTCCTTGGGCGCGTCGTCAGCCGACAGCAGCGGGCTGCTCGCATCGAGGCTGGGCGGGTCGGCGGGGAGGTCGGAGCCCTGGCGTGTCTCGGTGACCGTCTCCTCGACCCCCGGCAGGGTGGGCTGGGTCCGCTCCCCCGTCGTGAGGATGTTCAGCTCCGAGCGCTCCTCGAAGCTCAGGTAGTCGACCGCCAGGCGGCGGAAGATGTAGTCGAGGATGGAGCTGGCGATCCGCAGGTCGGGGTCGTCGGTCATGCCGGCCGGCTCGAAGCGGGTGTTGGTGAGCGTCTCCACGTAGACCCGCAGCGGCACGCCGTACTGGAGGCCGTAGCTCACCGAGATGGCGAAGGCGTCCATGATCCCGGCCAGCGTCGAGCCCTGCTTCGAGATCCGCAGGAAGATCTCGCCGGGTCGGCCGTCGGCGAACTCGCCCACGGTGACGAAGCCCTTGCAGTCAGCGACCCGGAAGTCGAACGTGCGCGAGGTGCGCCGCCGGGGGAGCTTCTCCCGGGTGGGCACCTTGATGACCTTCTCCACGACCTTCTCGACGATCTTCTCCACGACCACCGGCTGGGCCCCGGAGGCGGTGAGGGCCTCGGCGAGCGGCTCGACGGCACCTTCCTTCTTGGCGGTGGAGAGCGGCTGGGCCACCTTGCAGTTGTCGCGGTAGATCGCGATGGCCTTCACGCCGAGCTGCCACGCATCGATGTGGAGCTGCTCCACCTCCTCGACCGTGGCCTCCTGGGGGAGGTTGACCGTCTTGGAGATGGCGCCGGAGATGAACGGCTGGACGGCCGCCATCATCCGGACGTGGCCGCTGTGGTGGATCGTGTTGTCGCCCATCGAGCAGGCGAACACGGGGACGTGCTCTGCGGCCAGGTGGGGTGCGCCGAGGATCGACTTGTTCTCATCGATGTAGGCGATGATCTCCGCCGACTGCTCGGGCGTGTAGCCGAGGCGAGCCAGGGCCCGCGGCACCGTCTGGTTGACGATCTGCATGGTGCCGCCGCCGACGAGCTTCTTGACCTTGCACAGGCCGAGGTCGGGCTCGATGCCGGTGGTGTCGCAGTCCATCATGAGGCCGATCGTGCCGGTGGGGGCCAGCACCGAGGCCTGGGAGTTGCGCACGCCCGAGGTGGCCGCCAGCTCGTTGGCCTCGTCCCAGCACTGCTGGGCGGCGCTGAGCAGGTGCGACGGAACGAGCTCCTCGTCGATCTCCGCCGCAGCCTCCTGGTGCTGGCGCAGCACCCGGAGCATGTGCTCCTGGTTCTCCTCGTAGCCGGCGAACGCGCCCATCCGGTCGGCGGTGCGGGCGGAGGTGGCGTAGGAGTGGCCCGTCATGAGCGAGGTGACGGCGGCGGCGTAGGCCCGCCCCTCGTCGCTGTCGTAGGGCAGGCCGAGGGCCATGAGCATGGCGCCGAGGTTGGCGTAGCCGATGCCGAGCTGGCGGAAGGCCCGCGACGTGTCGCCGATGGCCTGCGTGGGGTAATCGGCCCGGCCCACGATGATCTCCTGGCCGGTGAACATGACCTCGACGGCCCGCTTGAAGCCATCGACGTCGAAGGAGTCGGTGGTGCCGGCGCCGACGTCGTCGGAGAGGTCGAGGAACCTCAGCAGGTTGAGGCTGGCCAGGTTGCAGGCCGAGTTGTCGAGGTGCATGTACTCGCTGCACGGGTTCGAGCCGTTGATCCGACCCGTGTTGGCCGCCGTGTGCCAGTGGTTGATCGTGGTGTCGAACTGCATGCCCGGATCCGCGCACTCCCACGCGGCCTGGGAGATCTGGCGCATGACGTCGCGCGCCTTGATGGTGCGCACGATGGACCCGTCGGTGACCGCCCGGAGGTGCCAGTCGGCGTCGTCGACGACCGCCTGCATGAACTCGTCGGTGACGCGGACGGAGTTGTTGGCGTTCTGGTACTGCACCGACGCCATGTCCTTGCCGTCGAGGCTCATGTCGAAGCCGGCCTCCTCGAGGACCCGGATCTTCTTCTCCTCACGGGCCTTGACCCAGATGAACTCCTCCACGTCGGGGTGGTCGACGTTGAGGATGACCATCTTGGCGGCGCGGCGCGTCTTGCCGCCCGACTTGATCGTGCCGGCCGACGCGTCGGCGCCGCGCATGAAGCTGACGGGCCCGGAGGCCGTGCCGCCGCCCTTCAGCAGCTCGACCGAGGAGCGGATCTTCGACAGGTTGATGCCCGAGCCGGAGCCACCCTTGAAGATCGTGCCCTCCTCGACGTACCAGTTGAGGATCGAATCCATCTGGTCGTCGACGGCGAGGATGAAGCAGGCGGAGCCCTGCTGGGGGACGCCCGGCACCCCGATGTTGAACCACACCGGTGAGTTGAAGGCCGCCTTCTGGGTGACCAGGAGGTGCTTCAGCTCGAGGTTGTAGGTGTCCGCCTCGTGCTCGTCGACGAAGTAGCCGCCCTCGAGGCCCCACTGGGTGATCGTGTCGGCGACCCGGTCGATGACCTGGCGCAGCGACGACTCGCGCTCGGGGGTGCCGGGGGTGCCGCGGAAGTACTTCTGGGCGACGATGTTGGTGGCGTTGAGGGACCACGAGGCGGGGAACTCGACGTCGAGCTGCTCGAAGGCGACGGAGCCGTCACGGAAGTTGGTGATCCTGGCGTCACGTCGCTCCCACGTGAGCTCGTCGTACGGGTGGACGCCTTCGGTGGTGAAGTGGCGACGGATGCCGATGCCGGCCTGCTCGGGTGCGAGTGCCATGGAGGACCTTCCCTGGGTGGTCGAAGCTGCTGATGGTGGGGAGGGGGCGAGGGTGTCACCCCCACCAGGAACCTGTGTCTGACCACAAGGTCTTGTGTCTCATTCCCGAAGCGGGACCCCCGAGCCACAAGATGTAGGAACGAACTACAGCACTGTAACTACGGCCGTGTCAAGACCCTCGGTGCAGAGCCGCGGCGCGTCTCCCAGGGAGGGGAGCACTGATCCCCAAAGGAGTCGTCCAGCCCACCACAGACGTGAATCGACTACCCACCATTCCGGTTCGATCACGCCGCGGCCCCGTGCACGGTTGTGCAACCTAAGGAACGAGGCTTGTGGACCGCTAGAGGAACATCCTGTGAATTGGAGGTGGATTTCTCCACCCCCGGTCCACAGGTGAGGCCTCGCCCTGGGGACTACTGCTGGATCGCCTCGGCCTCGATGTCGATCTTGACCTGCTTGCCGACGAGCACGCCGCCGGTCTCGAGCGCCTGGTTCCAGGTGAGGCCGAAGGCCTCCCGGTCCAGCTCCGTGTGGGCCGTGAAGCCGACGCGTGCGCCCCCCCACGGGTCACGGGCTCCGCCCTCGAAGCTGACCGTGAGCGGCACGGCGTGGGTGACGCCCCGCACGGTGAGCTGGCCCTCCACGGTCCACGTGCCCTTCCCGGCTGGGGTCACCTTGGTCGAGCGGTACGTGATGGTGGGAAACGCCTCGGCGTCGAAGAAGTCAGCCGAGCGCAGGTGCCCGTCGCGGGCCTCGTCCCGGGTGTCGACCGAGGCCACCTGGATCTGGACCTCGACCGAGGACTCGAGCGGGTCGTCGGCGATGGTGATGGTGCCGGCGAAGTCGTCGAAGCGGCCCTTGGTCTTCGACACCATCAGGTGGCGCACGCTGAAGCCGACGCTGGAGTGGGCGACGTCGAGGCCGTAGGTGCCGGCGACGGGCACCTCCGTGCCGTCGATCGTGCGGGTGAGCGGGGTGGGGGTGGCGGTGGTGATCGCAGTCATCGGGGGGCTCCTGAGGTTCGTTGGTTGACAAAGCAATGGTTGCTTGTGCAATCACTTTACCCAGCAACCATTGCGCATGCAACCGTCTTCGGTACGATCCCTGGCATGGCCGACCTGCTGAACGATCCCCACCTGACGACGATCGGCCTGTTCACCGAGGCGCACGTCGGCCTGACGCGAGCGATGGAGCGGGAGCTGGAGGCCGGCAGCGGCCTCTCCGTGCAGTGGTTCGAGGTGCTGATCCGGCTCGCCCGCACGCCCGGCCAGCGCCTGCGGATGAGCGACCTCGCCGCCCAGACGACCCTCTCGGCCAGTGGGCTCACCCGCGCCGTCGACCGGCTCGAGGCGGCGGGGCTGGTCGCTCGCCAGGCGTGCCCGACCGACCGTCGCAGCACCTACGCCGTGCTCACCGACGAGGGGGAGGCTCGGATCATGGCCGCCCTCCCCATCCACCTGACGCAGGTCATCGAGGTGCTCGACCGCGTGTTCTCGCCCGAGGAGCTCGCCACCTTCACCGAGCTCACGCGCCGCCTGCGGGACGCGGCCAACCCGTGCGCCGCGCAGGCCAGCGAGGTCGGGGGGCTCGGCCCCGAGGCCTAGGCCCGGCGCACCTCGACCGGGATGCCGTTGAGGACCGCGTTGCCCGAGATCGGGTCGAACAACGTCTCGTCGGCCAGGAGGTTGCTGTTCACTCCGGCGTGCGCCGATGCCACCCTGAGCTGCACGCCGTCGAGGTCGTGACCCCAGCCGTGCGGGATGCTCACCACGCCGGGACGGATGGCCTCGGTCACCTCGACCGGCAGCCGCACCTCCCCCACCCGTGACCGCACGATGGCGTCCTCGCCGTCCGAGAGCCCCAGGACGACGGCGTCGTCGGGGTGCAGGTGGGCGGTGCAGCGGGGCTTGCCCTTCACGAGCACGGACACGTTGTGCATCCAGGAGTTGTTCGACCGCAGGTCACGACGCCCGATCAGGACGAACGGGTGGTCGCGTCGACCGTCGAGGCCCTCGTGGAGGCGGGCCACATCGGCCAGGAGCATCTCCGGAGCCAGGGCGATCATGCCGTCAGGGGTGCGCAGCACGTCAGGGAGCCGTGGCTTGAGGGCACCGTGGTCGAGGCCATGGGGGTTGGCCAGGAGCTTGTCGAGCGACGAGCCGCCAGGGTCGGCGCCGAAGCCCTCGCCGTAGGGGCCGGTGCGGAGCAGGAAGTCGAGGACCCGCTCGGGTCCACGACGAGGCGCGAGGGCCGCGAGGATCTCATCGACGTCCCGCCCGTGGATCGGGCTCGTCTCGTCGGCCACGCTCCCCTGCACCAACGACGTGATCACGAGGTCGTCGACCAGCGCCGGATCGGCCGCGGCGCCGGCACCCTGCACGACGAGGGCCAGGCGGGCCAACACCTCCCACTCGGTCGGTTGGCCGGGATCGAGCGGCAGGATCGGCTCGCTGTAGTTCGAGGTGTCGCGCAGGGCCAGCTGCAGGAGGGCGACGTCGTAGTGGCCCTTCTGCAGCGCGGACGGCGCCGGCAGGATGACGTCGGCGTGGCGGGTGGTCTCGTTCAGGTAGATGTCCACCGCGACCACGCACTCGAGGCCGGCGATGGCGGCGTCGAGACGAGCGGAGTTCGGTGTCGAGAGCACGGGGTTGCCCGCCACGGTGAGGAGCGCGCGGATCTGACCTTCGCCGGGCGTGTCCATCTCCTCGGCCATGGCGACGGCCGGCAGCTCCCCGAAGGTCTCGGGCAGCGCCCGCACGCGGCTCGACCGCCGGTGGAGGTTGGGTGCCCGACCGACGCGGGGCTTGCCGCGCGTGTTGCTGGCGCCGGCGGCCGCCGTCGTGAACATTGCCCCGCCGGCGCGATCGAGGTTGCCGGTGAGCACGTTGAGCACGTCCACCAGCCAGGACGTGAGCGTGCCGAACTCCGCGGTGGTGGTGCCGATGCGGCCGTAGACGCAGGCGGAGGGCGCCGCGGCGAGCTCGCGGGCCAGTCGACGGATGTCATCGGCCTCGATCCCGGTCGCGTGGGCAACCAGCTCGGGGGTGAAGGGAGCGGCGGCCGCCACGAGCTCGTCGACACCGGTGACGATCCCGGTGCAGGCGCCCAGGTCGACGAGGCCCTCCGAGGTGATCACCTGCACCATCGCCATGAGCAGGTACGCGTCCGCGCCCGGGCGGATCGCCACCCACTCCGTGGCGGCTTCCGCGGTGCGAGAGCGGCGGGGGTCGACCACCACCAGCGTGCCGCCGCGCTCCACCAGGCGCTCGATGCGCCCGGGCCAGTCGGGAGCGGTGGCGAGGGAGCCGTTCGAGGCGAACGGGTTGGCGCCGAGCATGAACAGGTGGTCGGTGCGGTCGACGTCCGGGACGGGGACGTTCAACCCGCCCCCGAACATCAACGCCGCCGAGATCTCCTTGGGACGCTGGTCGACGGTGGACGCGGAGAACACGTTGGTGCTCCCCAGGGCGCGGAGCAGCGGCCGGTTGTAGAGCAGGCCCGCGAGGTTGTGGGCGTTCGGGTTCCCCACGTAGACCGCGCAGGCGCTGCGGCCGTACGCCTCGAGGACGGGCAGCAACCGGCGCTCGACCTCCTCGAAGGCCTCGTCCCAGCTCACCTCGACGAACGTGCCGTCGCGCTTGACCAGCGGCCGTCGCAGCCGGTCCGGGTCCTCGTGGAGCTGCTTGAGGGTTGAGCCCTTGGGGCAGATGTATCCCTTGCTGAACACGTCGTCGCGGTCCCCGCGGATCCGCACCACCTCCTCGCCGGTGGGCGTGGGACGGAGCGTGATCTCCAGGCCGCAGCTGGCCTCGCACAGTGGGCAGGTGCGGTAGGCGGTGCGGGTGGCCGCCTCGGTGGGCAGCGCCTCGGTGGGCGCCGGTTCGGCGATCGTCATCGGTGGTCCCCCTGCGTGCTGGCTTCGGGCGCGGCCAGAGCCCCATCCTGCCAGGGCTCAGCCCAAGGTGGCGCCGGTCAGCTCCCCGATCAGCATCGTGACGCCCATGGCCGCCGCGCCGCCCACTGCCACGCGGAGCGTGGCCCGCAGTCGGCGAGCCCCACCCAGGGTCGCGCCGATCGCGCCCAGGGCCGCCAGTGCGAGAAGGGCCACGACGATCGTCACCGCCGAGCGCGCGCTCGGCGCCGTCAGGTAGGCCACGAGCGGGATCGCCGCACCGAGGGCAAACGACGCCGCCGACGTGGACGCGGCCTGCACCGGCCGCGCCGTCGAGATCTCCGTGAGCCCGAGCTCGTCTCGCGCGTGCGCAGCCAGCGCGTCGGCCTCGGTGAGCTGGGCCGCCACCTCCTGGGCGAGGTCGGGTTCGAGGCCACGCGACTGCCAGATCTGGGCCAGCTCCTGCAGCTCCGCACGGGGGTGCTCGCGCAGGGCCTGCGCCTCCATGCGCAGGTCCGCCTCCTCGGTGTCGCGTTGGGACGCCACCGAGACGTACTCCCCCGCCGCCATCGACATCGCCCCGGCGACGAGCCCGGCGATGCCCGCGATGCGCACGGCGGCCAGCGACGATCCGCTGCTCGCCACCCCGACGATGAGGGCCGCCGTCGACACGACGCCGTCGTTGGCGCCGAGGACGGCGGCGCGGAGCCAGCCGGACCGGTGGGACTTGTGCGACTCGACGTGGTGGTGGTGGTCGGCGGGCAGATCGTCGCTGGGCAGGGCGCGGGACGAGGCCATCCCCCCCAGCCTGCCACCCACGGTCCCGCCATCGCGCACGGTTCCGACGAGTGCACCTCGGAGGACGGGGACTACTCTCTCGGCCACCCGGACAGCCGGGGGCGGGCATCGCGGGAGGCGACGTGGGCAACCGGGGGCGGGCAACGGTCGGGACCGTCGCGATCGGGCTGCTGGCGTCGTTTCTCCCCTGGCACGCGGCGTCGGCCGCTCCCGGCGATCTCCACCCCACCTTCGGCGGCGGGGACGGGCGCGCGTCGGTCAGCGCCGGGTTCGACGTCGAGTCGGTGATCGATCACGAGATCGAGGTCTCCGCCGACGGCGGGACGTTCCTGCTCACCGAGCTCCCCTTCGGACTGGGGGTCCGTCCGGCCGTCGTCCGCTTCGACCCCGACGGGGCCGTCGACCCGGGCTGGAACCTCGGCAACCCTGTCTATCCGGCGCAGGAGGGCGAGGACACGCAGACCATCACCATCGCAGTCGACGCCATGGACCGACTGGTCGTGGCGACGGGCCCGCTCGTCTTCCGGTACACCACGACGGGCGTGCCGGATCCGGGCTTCTCGGGTGATGGCGCAGTCGACCTGCGTCCGGCGCAAGGGTTCCAGGTGCGGGACGTGGAGGCGTTGCCCGGCGGGGCCCTGGCCGTGCTCGGCACGAGGGAATCGGCGTCGCCCCGTCTGATGATGGTTCGGCTGACGGCGGGGGGTGCCCCTGACGCCTCGTTCTCCGGTGACGGGCGGTTCGAGGTGCCAACCCCCGACGCGCCCGCCAACCCGATCGCCAGCGCACTCGACCTCGACGTCGATGCGTCGGGCAACCTGTACTCCCTCGGCGTCGACAGCGACCGGGCGCTGCACGTCGCCAAGGTGTCCTCCGCCGGCAGCGCCGTCGACGCCTTCGGAGGAAACGGCGTGGCTGGGATCCCAGGCGAGCCGTACCAAGACGCCGAGCTGGCGATCGATGCGTCGGGACGACCGACCGTGATCGCTCCCGTCCCGAGCGCCTACGAGATCGCCCGGCTGACGGCGACCGGCGTTCCTGACGAGTCGTACGGGCCCGGCGGTCTCGTGACGCTCAGCGGGCCGAACGCCGTCGGCCAGCCGATCTCGGTCACGGGGAGCACCGCGTACCTGTCGACCTGCTCCAGCGGCGGGATGCTCGAGGCGGTCGTTGTGGCCGTGGACCTGACGAGCGCGACGCTTCGGACGTCCTTCGGGCCGGGGGGAGCCGATGGCGACGGCGTCCGAACGATCGCGACGACTCCCGTCGGCGAGGCGTGCAGCGGGGCGATCGACGTGACGTCCACCGGCCATCCACGAGTGTTCATCACGCCCTTCGACCTCTTCGGCGGCGTGCCGGACCGTCCCACCGAGCTCGTGCAGCTCACGCCGACCGGTGCCGACGATCTCACGTACTCCGGCGACGCCCGCTCGCCGGCCGGCGTCCGCCACCACCGATTGGGACGCCCGACGGCGCTCGCCGAGGGTCCCGGCGGCGATCTGGTGGTCGGTGGCGATGTGGTCACCGCCGGCGGCTCTGAACCCATCAGCGACGCATTCGTGGGGAAGGTGACGGCGGCGGGCCTCCCCGCGCCGGGCTTCGGTGACGGCGGGCGGGTCGAGATCCCCTCCGTCAACGGCAGCCCCGTCACCGTGCACGACATCGCCGTCCTGCCCGATGGTCGGGTTGCCGTCCTCCACCACGAGGAGATCTTCGTCCCCGGGTTCAGCTCCTACGTGACGCTGCTCGACGCGTCGGGCGATCCTGACCCGAGCTTCGGGGGAGACGGCACGGTGGCCGTCGGCATCTCGTCGTCGGAGCGCCCCGTCACCTCCATCACCACGGCTGGGAGCGGGGCCGGGCTGGCGATCTTCGTCGGGGGCCGTCCGCCGGGGTCCGGAGCCGACATCTTCGTGCAACGGGTGAACCTCGCCGGCACGATCGACCAGGCCTACGGCGCCGCGGACGGGTCGAACGACGGGTGGGCGGGCGTGAACTTCCCCATGCGGGACGATGTCCTCAACGAGCGGCCGATCGCCGGCGCCCCGGACGGGACCGTCGTGTGGGGTGCCCCCGCGATCACGACCGGGCCCGGGGAGGGACTCGCCCTCGGCAAGCTGCTGGCCAGCGGCGCAGTCGATTCCGCCTTCGGCAGCGGCGGCATGCGCCTGCTGCCCGGCTCGGCCGGCGTGACGCCGGACGGCACACTCGACGCCCCGATGCACCTCCGGCGGCGCACCGGCGGCGGGCGCGGACCTCCTGGCCGCGCGCCACAACGGATTCGTCGGGGCGGTGGCGGTGCGGGTATCCGCCGCCGGCGCGCTGGACACGAGCTACTCGGGTGACGGCGTGGCCGTGCTGATGACATCGACGGGCGATCCCATCGTCGGTGCGTCGATGCAGGGGGACCGAGCCGTGTTCCTCCAGGACGACGACTCGACGACCACCCTGATCCGGCTGACGGCCGGTGGGGCGCCGGACACGACCCTGGGGCCGGGTGGCCTGCGGACATCCGCCTACCCGTTCGAGGGCAACCTGGGCTCGTCCACGCAGTCCGACATCCACGCGAACCTGCTGGTGGGGTCCGCGGACGGCGTCGTGTTCGCCTCTCGTCTCGACGTCACTCCGCCCGGCGAGACGCCGGGCATCGACGCCGAGCTGGTCAAGATCAGCACCGAGCCCGGCCCGCCCGGCCGACCGACCGCGGTCAGCGCCGCCCGAGGCGATGCGCTGGCCACGGTGAGCTGGGTGCCGCCGACCAGCGACGGTGGGGCGACGATCACGGGGTTCACGGTGACGGCGTCGCCGGGTGGGGCGACGTGCGCGACGCCGGGGACGGTGACTGGCTGCGTGGTGTCGGGACTGTCGAACGGGCAGGCGTACACGTTCACGGTCACGGCGACCAACGGCCTGGGGACGGGGCCGGCGAGCGTGGCGTCGAACAGCGTGACGCCGGCTGTCGGTGCGGGGGCGTTCGTGCCGCTGTCGTCACCGAAGCGGATCGTCGACTCCCGCAACCCCGCCGGCGACACCGACGACGAGCAGCAAGAACGCTTCGGGGCCATCCCCGGCGGCACCACCCGGACCATCCCCGTCGCCGGACGCGTCGGCCTCCCCGCCGACACCCAGAACGTCGTCCTGACCGTCGCCGCCGTCACCCCCGGCGCCAACGGGTACTTCACCCTCTACCCGTGCGGCACCCCCAAACCTCTCGCCTCGAGCATGAACTTCACCAAGGGCGTCACCCTCGCCAACACCGTCATCACCAAGCTCGCCCCCACCGGCACCGTCTGCGTCTACACCAACGTCACCGCCAACATCGTCATCGACGTGTCCGGGTCCCTCACCCCCGCCGCCTTCGCCGCTCTCCCCTCCCCCCAGCGCATCGTCGACTCCCGCAACCCCGCCGGGGACACCGACGACGAGCAACAGGAGCGCTTCGGGGCCATCCCCGGCGGCACCACCCGGACCATCCCCGTCGCCGGACGCGTCGGCCTCGCCCCGGACGTCGAGAACGTCGTCCTCACCGTCGCCGCCGTCGCCCCCGGCGCCAACGGGTACTTCACCCTCTACCCCTGCGGCACCCCCAAACCTCTCGCCTCCAGCATGAACTTCACCAAGGGCGTCACCCTCGCCAACACCGTCATCACCAAGCTCGCCCCCACCGGCACCGTCTGCGTCTACACCAACGTCACCGCCAACATCGTCATCGACGTGTCCGGGTCCCTCACCCCCGCCGCCTTCGCCGCTCTCCCCTCCCCCCAGCGCATCGTCGACTCCCGCAACCCCGCCGGGGACACCGACGACGAGCAACAGGAGCGCTTCGGGGCCATCCCCGGCGGCACCACCCGGACCATCCCCGTCGCCGGACGCGTCGGCCTCGCCCGCCGACATCCAGAACGTCGTCCTCACCGTCGCCGCCGTCGCCCCCGGCGCCAACGGGTACTTCACCCTCTACCCCTGCGGCACCCCCAAACCTCTCGCCTCCAGCATGAACTTCACCAAGGGCGTCACCCTCGCCAACACCGTCATCACCAAGCTCGCCCCCACCGGCACCGTCTGCGTCTACACCAACGTCACCGCCAACATCGTCATCGACGTGTCCGGGTCCCTCTGGTGAGCCGACCCCACGGGCAGCCACGCCGCCACCGCTAGGTTCGAAGCCATGCGACGGTTGTGGCCGGACCCCGCCGAGGTGGACGACGTCGCCGCCCTGGTCGCGACCGAGGCCCGGCCCGCCCCGCCCGACCGGCCGTGGGTGCTGGTCAACATGATCGCCTCGCTCGACGGGGCGATCACGATCGACGACCGATCCGGCGGGCTTGGCGGCCCCGCGGACAAGGTCATGTTCTCGGCGCTGCGCGGCGTATCCGACGTGATCCTCGTGGGAGCGGGCACCGTGCGGGCCGAGGGCTACGGGCCCGCCCGGCCCTCGGACGCCACGCGTGCCGCTCGCCGGCGCGCGGCCAGGGCGACGTGCCGCGGATCGCCATCGTCACCCGGTCACTGGACCTGGACACGGCCACCACCCTGTTCACGGAGTCCGATCTGCCGCCCATCGTCATCACCTGCGGGTCGGCCGACGCCGCTCGGCGGGCGGCGCTGGCTGAAGTGGCCGAGCTCATCGTCGTGGGCGAGGAGGCCGTCGACCTGCCGGCCGCCCTGACGACCCTCCGGGCCGGGGGGGCCGAGGTCGTCACCTGCGAGGGCGGGCCGAGCCTGAACGGCGACCTGGTGGCCGGGGACTTGGTGGACGAGTGGGACCTGACGGTGTCCCCGCTCCTCGTCAGCGGGAAGGCCGGGTCGCTCCAGCCGCGGTCCCCACCCCCGGGCGCCGCTCGGCATGCAGCTCGACCGGCTGCTCGAGGCGGACCACCACCTGCTCACCCGGTGGATCCGCACCCGCTGATCATCGGGGCGCTCCCCATCGGGCCTAGTGGCGCTTGGGCTCGGTGCGCTTGGCGAGCAGGGTGATCTCGCGGTCGAAGTCGCTGAGGTCGTCGAAGCCCAGGTAGACGCTCGCGAAGCGCACCGCGGCCACGGGGTCGACCTCGCGCAGGCGCTCCAGCACAGCCCGGCCGACCGCCTCGGTGGGCACCTCGGTGCCGCCGTCGAGCCGGGATCGCTGTCCTCGACGGCCGCGATCAGCTCGTCGAGCTCGGCGCCGCCGTCGGCCTCGATCGGCCGACCCTTGGCGGCCAGCCGGATGCCGACGGCCACCTTCTCCCGGTCGAAGGGCTCGCGGTCACGGCAGCGCTTGACCACCACAAGCGGCGTCTCCTCGACGTGCTCGAAGGTGGTGAACCGTCGGCCGCAGTCGATGCACGCCCGGCGGCGCCGGATCGACGAGCCATCGTCGGCCTGGCGTGCGTCGACGACCTTGTCGTCGAAGGAGCCGCACCCGGGACACCGCACCGGGAGCACGCTACCCGGCCCCCCGGGAGGGCTCTCGGTCGTCAGGCGGGGAGCTCCGCAGCTCCTGGCCGACCACGATCGGCGAGCCGCCGTTGAGGGCGACGAGCTGGTCGACCGTGATGCGCACGTCCGTGTCCGGTGCGACGGCGTCGGCGATCGACCAGAGGGTGTCGCCGGGCCGCACGACGACCGTGGTGGGCGAGGGGCCGCCGGCGGCGGAGGAGGGGGCGCCGCCGGCGATCCTGGCCACGGCAGAGGTGGCCAGGAGGAGCATGAGGGAGACGAGCGCCAGGAGCGCAAGGCCCACCACCAGTCGGCGACGCCGGTAGACGGCCTGCTGCGCCAACCGGGCCGGGGCCCGACCGCCGTCGAGCACGCGCAGCGCCGGGCGGGTCGGGTGCCCCGGACCAGGCGGCACCGTGGTGGGCTGGAGGCGGGGGGTGGTGAGCTGGAGGGCGGTGGAGGCCATGTCGAGGAGTCTCCTCAGGGGGTGTGACAGTCGATCCGGGTGAACGGGTGTTCCGGGAACGCCTGTTCGCTTCTCGCGCCAGGATAGCCACGAACGCCCGTTCGCCGTCAAGGGGCAGATCGAACGGACGTCCGGGAACGTAGTGTTCTCGCCCTGGCCGCGATGGCGGTACGGGTCCCGAACATCTGTACGGCTCCGGAGGTCACCCATGCCTGACGTCAACCTCACCCCGCGCCAGCGGGAGGTCCTCGAGGTCATCGAGCAGTTCCAGCGCGAGCGTGGCTTCCCGCCGTCGGTGCGGGAGATCGGCACCGCCGTCGGCCTCACGTCGCCATCCACCGTGCACGCCCACCTCAGCACCCTCCAGAAGCTCGGCTTCCTTCGGCGCGGACCGCCACGAAGCCCTGCGCCATCGAGGTGCGCTTCGACGCCACCTCGGGCGCCCCGGTCGAGCGTCGCCCCGTGCGCCACGTGCCGCTCGTGGGCGACGTCGCCGCCGGCACCGACGTGCTCGCCCAGGAGAACATCGAGGAGACCCTCCCGCTGCCGGCCGACTTCACCGGCGAGGGCGACCTGTTCATGCTGCGGGTCCGCGGCGACTCGATGATCGAGGCCGCGATCGTCGACGGCGACTACGTCGTCTGCCGGGCGCAGGGCACGGCCGAGAACGGCGACATCGTCGTGGCCGGGATCCCGGATGACGAGGCGACGGTGAAGACCGTACCGCCGCAAGGGCGCCACGATCACGCTCCTGCCGTCCAACGCCCGGCTCTCACCGATGGCGCTCGACGCCGGACGACGTCACGATCTACGGCAAGGTCGTCACGGTCCTCCGGCGTGGTCTGAGTCTCGCCGCAGGCGCAGCACCGGGACGGCGACGACCTACGGTGTCGCCGTCTCCCCGTCTCCCGATGAAGCGAGGTCCAGTTGGCCACCACCCGTTCCGCCACCACCGTCTGGCACGGATCCCTCCTGGAAGGTTCTGGCCGGGTCGAGCTCGAGTCATCCGGACTCGGCGGCTTCGATGTCACCTGGGCGTCGCGGGCCGAGGATCCTGCCGGTCGCACGAGCCCGGAGGAGTCTCATCGGCGCCGCGGACTCGTCGTGCTTCTCGATGGCCCTGTCGAGTGCGCTGGCCAAGGCGGGTACTCCGCCGGACACGCTGGAGACCACGGCCGACGTCACCTTCCAACCCGGCGAGGGCATCACCGGGATCCACCTGACCGTGCGCGGCGAGGTCCCCGGCATGACAGCGGATGCGTTCGCCGCCGCCGCCGAGGGGGGCGAAGACGGGCTGCCCTGGTGAGCCAGGCGCTGACCGGCACCACGATCACGCTGACGGCAACCCTCGCCTGAGCGGCGACGACCGGCTCCTAGCCGGACGGTGCCGTCGTGAGGATGGCGCGGAGGACGGCATGGGCCCGGTCCAGGGAGGCCTCGGTCCACCCGCTCGTCGGCGGTGTGGGCGAGGGAGGCGTCGCCCGGCCCGAGGTTGCAGGCGGGCACGCCGATGGCTGCGAAGCGAGCCACGTCGGTCCATCCGAGCTTGGCGGTGACCGTGAGGCCGTGGTCGTCGACGAGCGAGCGGAGGATCGGGTTGTCCAGCCCCGGCGCAGCCGCCGGGGCGCTGTCGACGACGACAACCTCGTCGCCGTCCTCCAGCACGGATGACAGGAGGGTGCGCACCTCGTCGGCGGCCTCCTGCTCCGTGCGGTCCGGCGCGAACCGGCGGTTGAGGGTGACGGTGGCGGTGTCGGGGACGACGTTGCCGGCCACGCCGCCGGTGACCCGCACCGCCTGGAGCGCCTCCCGGTACCGGCATCCCTGGATCACGGGCTCGCGCTCCTCGAGCGCGTCGACCAGTCGGAGCAGGGCACCCAGGTGGATCGCGTTGCGGCCCATCCACGGTCGAGCGGTGTGGGCCCGCTCGCCCCGCAGGGTGACCTCCATCCGCAGCGTCCCCGGCACCCGGCCTCGAGCTCGCCACCGGTCGGCTCGCCGAGGATGGCGACGTCGCCCTCGAGCAGGTCGGGCCGGTCGTGCAGCAGGTGCCCGAGGCCGTTGTGCTCCGCGGCCACCTCCTCCCCGGCGTAGAACACGAAGGTCACGTCCACCGCCGGCGCGGTCACCTCGCGAGCCAGGGCCAGCATCACCGCCAGCCCGCCCTTCATGTCGGCGGCGCCGAGCCCCCAGAGCACGTCACCGTCGATGCGGGCTTCAGCGTTGCCGTTGACGGGCACCGTGTCGGTGTGGCCGGCCAGCACCACCCGGATGGGCCGGCCCAGCCGGGTCCGGGCCACGAGGTCGGCGCCGACGCGTTCCACCTCGAGGTGCGGCAACGCCCGCAGCTCCGCCTCGAGGTGGTCCGTGAGCACCCCCTCCGCATGGCTCACCGACGGGATCGCCACCAGCGACGCCGTGAGCGCGAGCAGGTCGGCGTCGGCCATGACCGCAGGCTAGGGCACTGGGTACCGGTGGGCCGCCGTGACCGACATCGTTCTCCACCGGCGGCGCGCGGCGGGCGTCGGCCTGGCCACCTTCACCGCCGACGACCGGGTGCTCGACACCTGGTTCCTCCACCCTGAGCGCACCGAGGGGGGTGGCGAGGCCGGGACCGAGCCGGTGCGGGCCGCCGTCATGGAGGAGGCCTTGCTCGGCGGCGGCGCGGCCGGGCGGTCGGGAGCGACGAGGTTCGTGGCGTCCACGTGCGTGCGGTCGCGACGACGATCGCCGACCTGCAGGCGCCGCCGCTCGACACCTGCGACGTCTACCTGCGCCTGCACCTGCTCTCGCACCGGCTGGTCCGGCCCAACTCCATCAACCTCGACGGCGTCTTCGGCACTCCCCGACCGTCGCGTGGACGCAGCTCGGCCCGTTGCCGTGGTCGAGCTGCCCGCCGCCCAGGTCCGGGCGCGCTCGGCCGGCACCCCCCTGCTGGTGCACTCGCTCGATAAGTTCCCTCGCATGCTCGACTACGTGGTTCCCAGCGGCGTCCGGGTCGCCGACGCCAACCGGGTGCGGCTCGGTGCGCACCTGGCCGAGGGCACGACCGTCATGCACGAGGGCTACGTGAACTTCAACGCCGGGACCCTCGGCACCGCGTACTGGTGGAAGGCCGGCTCAGCCAGGGCGTGGTGATGGGCGAGGGCTCCGACCTGGGCGGTGGGGCATCGGTCATGGGCACGCTGTCGGGAGGCGGCACGGTGGTCGTGCGGATCGGTGCGCGTGCCTGATCGGGGCCAACGGTGGCATCGGCATCTCGCTGGTGGACGACTGCGTGGAGGCCGGGCTGTATGTCACCGCCGGCACCCTGGTCACCCTCCCGGATGGCACCATCGTGAAGGCCAAGGGCTTGCAGCGGGCAGAGCAACCTGCTCTTCATCCCGGACATACCAACCGGGGTGGTGCAGGTGCGCGACCGCCAGGGTGGTGCCGTCGAGGCCGTACACGGCCCTCCACGGGTCGAACTGACCCGACAGGTACGCTCGCCGCGACGCCGCCCAGGAGAGCGGAAGAGTGGACGACGACCGACGAGCACCGGACGAGGCTCAGATGACCGCCTTGCGGACCTCGGACGGAAGCTCGACACGGTGGCGGGCGCCCTCGCCGCCATCGTGGGTCGCACTCGGACCTGCTCGGCCATGTCGCCGAGGCGGAGGCACGGCGCAGCCATGACGCCCGCGAGGCGGCCCAGCGCCTGGGCGTGCTGGAGCGCCAGGTCCTCTCCCTCCCGACCGACGCTCCGCCGCCGCCGGTCGACCCACTCGACCCGTTCCCCGCTCGGTCCGTCCCGGCCGATCTGGAGAACCTCCGGAGCGACCTCGCCCTCGGTCTCGACGTCCTGGCCCAGGTGGCCGAGAGCGTGCAGAACCTCGAGCGCCGCGCCGAGGACGAGTCGACGGCGCCGCCTGAGCCGACGGCCGACGCGGACCCTGAGGTCACCGAGCGGATCGAGGAGCTGGGCAAGGGGCTCATGCTCCACACGGATCTGGCCCTCGCCGGCGCGCTCTTCGCGTGATCGACCACCGGCTCGTCGCGCTCCGGGACGCTCTCCGGCGTCGGCGGCGGTCAGGCCAACGTCGCGGGGTTCGAAGCCGGGGCCGTAATGGGAGCCACGCAGGCGGCCTGGACCCGCCTCGAGCAGCGGCTCGATGCCGAGTTCGACGACCTCGGTCGACAGCTCCAGGCCATGGCGGCACTGATCGAGCACACCGCCAGCATCACCGAATCGGTGGCCAACCGACCGGTGCTCACCGGCGATCAGCTCCGACGGGCGGCCTCGGCGGTGAGGGAGAGCGTCACCGCCGCCGGTCGGTCGCGTGACCGCCGTGGTGGAGCGCGGCCTCGGTCGGTACGAGCGAACCCTCAGCCCACTAGCGCGCGGAGGCGGTCGGCCACGAGGGCGAGACGATCATCGGGCTGCACGACGGCCACCCGGATGTGGTCGGCTCCGGCCGGACCGTAGAACTCCCCGGGCGACACGAGCACGCCGCCCTGCGCGGCGAGCTGGTGGGCCAAGGCCCACGCGTCGCCGTCGGGGACCGGTGCCCACAGGTACAACGTGCCGGCCGGGAGCGGGGCCGTGACGCCGGCGAAGCCCAGAGCCTCGGCCATCGTCGCCAACTGGCCGCGATCAGCGGCGTGCGGGCGTCGACGTGCTCGTCGTCGGCCCACGCCGCGACCCCAGCGGCCTGGACGGGGCCTGGCACCATGAACCCGGCGTGCTTGCGCACCTCAGCCAGGTAGTGGACGAGCGACGGGTCGCCGGCGTAGAAGCCGGCTCGCGGACCGGCCAGGTTGGAGCGCTTCGACAGCGAGTGCACCGCCAGCACACCCTCGAGCCCGTGCTCGAGGATGGTGCGAGGGGGCCCGTCCCACGTGAACTCGACGTAGCACTCGTCGGAGAGCACCGGGACCCCGTGGGCGCGACCCCACGCGGCCGCCACCCCCAGGTCGACCAGGTCGCCTGTCGGGTTGCCCGGCACGTTCACCCAGAGGCAGAGAGCGCGAGCGGCGTCCTGCGGGTCGATCGCCTCGAGGTGGGCGTAGGGCACGGCCCGGCACCCGGCCAGCGTGGCGCCCATGGCATAGGTGGGGTAGCTGATCGTGCGGTACAGCACCGTGTCGAGGTCGGGCCGGCGCAACCGGAGCCACTGCGGGACGCCCGCCACCAGCTCCTTGGTGCCGACACAGGCAGCCAGGTTCGCCGGGTCGACCGACACGCCGAGACGGCGGGCCATCCACGCCGCCCTGCCCTCCCGGTAGGCGGCCGTGCCGATCGACGCGGATAGCCCCGCTCCGCTCCCGAGTGGGCGAGCGCCTCGAGCACGACGTCGGGAGGCGGGTCGCACGGGGTGCCGATCGAGAGGCTGACCAGACCGCCCGGCAGGGCCTCGCCGAGGGCCTTCAGCTCCTCCAGGCGGTCATAGGGGTACGGGGGCGGGACGAACGGCTCGGGCACGTCAGGCCACCACGTAGTCGACGAACTGGCCGAGCGAGGCCTCGTCCAGCCGCACGCGGAGGCGCATGGCGTCGTCCCCGGCCTGCTCGCTGAGCACCTCGCCCTCCCGGTGGACGGCGGCGAGCACGTCGCCGCGGTCGTAGGGGACGGCCAGCTCCACCACGTTCGTGAGGGCCCGGAGCCGCGCTGCGATGGTGAGCAGCAGGTTGTTCGCCACGCCCTCGCCGGTCATGGCGCTGAAGGCCGCCGAGCCCTCGTGCACCTTCGCCAGCCGGCTGGCGTCGCTGGGCGCGAAGGTCGCTCTTGTTGAAGGCGTAGAGCACCGGCACCTCGTCCGCGTCGATCTCGCGCAGGACGGTGCGGACGGCGTCGATGTTCCCCTCCGGGGTCCAGCGCCGACGAGTCGACCACGTGCACCAGCAGGTCGGCGTCCGCCGCCACGGACAGGGTGGACTTGAACGCCTCGACGAGCTGGTGGGGCAGCTTGCGGATGAAGCCCACGGTGTCGGTGAGGAGCACCTTCTCGCCGCCGGGCAGGTCGAGCCGGCGGGTGGTGGCGTCGAGCGTCGCGAGCGGTCCCCCACGAGCACCCCGGCATCGGTCAGGCAGTTCAGGAGCGTGGACTTCCCGGCGTTCGTGTACCCGACGATGGCGACGCGATGCG